>NZ_JAYKKN010000001.1:0-1573620 GCF_035117775.1 Cellvibrio chitinivorans | reverse complement strand
TTCACTTCTTCTGATAATTTGCTTGTCGCCAATCACCATCCGCAAGTGCCCACACGCATTGCTTGATCTGTCTTGTTAAAAAACCGGTTAGCGCTTCGGCTCAACCGTGGGACGCGCATTATACGCACCATCTTCATTTTCGCAAGCGTTTCTTTTTCAGATTTCGCCTGCCGGTGATTTCACACAAAGCTATTTGCCTTCGCCCTTTTCACCGCTCGCCGTTAAGCGAGGCGCGCATATTACGCTATTTTTTTTGTTTGTAAACCCTTAATTTTCATTAATTTTTTACAAACTGCCGAACACTTACATCAAGCCACTTTCGCAGCCGACCATGCCCGGCGAGGGCGCGCACTATATGAACCCAACCCTCGCCGCGCAAGCTTTATTTTTACATTTCATTCATTTCAATGTCACATCGCTCAAGCAACACCCAAACACATCAAGATTTACGCAACATCAAACAAGTGATATTTCTTTTTGCCAACCCTTACCAAGTAAAAGCGATCAAAAAATGCATTGACACCAGCAAAACAATCACCCGTTCGCATATTGTCATCCATCGACTTAGCCATGCCATTTACCAGCACAGCACTTTTAGCCAGAGCATCTTTAATTTGCTTACCGGATGCCGCCAACCCCGCATCCGCAAGCAACTGAGTCAAAGGGAGACCATCCAGCTCAGCACGAACCAATTTTGATGAAGGCAAACCATCCTGCTGCAACTGCATGAAATCTGATTCACTCAAGCCAGACAATTCATCACTGAACAACGCCTGAGTGATCCTCTGCGCTGCCAGCAAGCCTGCATCACCATGAACCAACCTAGTAACCTCTTCTGCAAGAATGCGTTGAGCCTCAGGCTTGCCCTGGCGCACAGCATCTCCTGCTTCAACTTCAGCAATTTGCACAACAGATAAAAAAGTGAAGTAACGCAAGAATTTATACACATCCGCATCGGCAGTATTCAGCCAAAACTGATAAAAAGCATAAGGCGACGTCTTAGTCGCATCCAACCAGACAGTGCCAGTTTCAGTTTTACCAAACTTAGTGCCGTCTGATTTAGTAACCAACGGCATTGTCAGACCGTAGACATGCGCACCATGCATGCGGCGGGCCAGATCAATACCACCAGTGATATTCCCCCACTGATCGCTACCACCGATTTGCAAGGTGCACGCATTACGCCCATAAAGCTCAGAAAAATCATAGGATTGCAGCAGCATATAAGTGAACTCAGTAAAAGAGATACCCTCTCCCTCACGCTCAATACGCTGCTTTACCGACTCCTTATTGATCATATTGTTGACTGAGAAGTGCTTACCAACATCACGCAAAAAACTGAGCACATCAATTTTGCCAACCCAATCCAGATTATTAACCACCTCGGCAGACTGGGCGCCGCAATCGAAATCAATAAATTGACTCACTTGCTTCTTTAATTTATTCACCCAATTGGCAACCACATCAGCCGTATTGAGCTTGCGCTCTTGCGCCTTGAAACTTGGATCTCCAATCAAGCCAGTAGCACCGCCAACCAGCGCAATAGGCTTGTGGCCCGCCAATTGAAAGCGCTTCAACATTAAAAGAGGGACAAGGCTACCGATATGTAAGCTGTCGGCTGTTGGATCAAAACCACAATAAAGGGTGCGACTACCAGAATTGAGGTGCTCTGCGAGGGCGTCTCCGCCGGTCATTTGGGCGATAAGCCCGCGCTCCTGCAACTCTTGCAGGAAATTAGTGTCAATAGCTGTCATACGCACCAACCAAGCTAAAAAAAGTGTTTCGATTAGGAACAAAAAGGCGGCAAAGATACCTCATCTTGCTCCAATTACAAGACAAAACCAGAAGCTTGTTGCAGCAAGATGAAATTTTGGGGTGTTAATGGCGTATTTTTCTGCTATAAATGCCTCTTCTTGGTTCACTTATCTATAAAGAATTGCGACTTTAATTATCAATGCCTCCAATAAAGACTTACTACACGATCATCCGATCGAACCTGTTTCAGTACGTACCACGCGGACACCTAGCAGTCGCGGCAGTGCTATCTGCAGGTTTGGTAGTCATGTTAGGCAGCCCCCCCTCTGAAGATTCCGCAAACGTAAGTGCCCCCAGCCAAAACATCCCCGGATTGGAAATAATAGGCATAGAAACCCAAGCCACTCCAATCGCAGTACCCGCAGTTGAAACAATTATCCACACAGTTGCTGCCATTCCTGAGCCCGCCTCCATTAAAGAGCCTGAACCAGCGGCACCACAATGGAAAGAATTCACTGTTCAAAACGGTGACAACCTTTCGATTCTGTTTAAGCGCGCGGGATTAAATGATCGCAACATTTATGAATTGTTTAGCGATGCCAAAGACGCTAAAGATTTGCGCAACATTCGCGCAGGCCAAAAAATGGCATTCTTGGTAGAAAACGGCCAACTTCAAGGCCTTACCTATACCATCGACAAACTCAGTAGCCTAACATTTACTCGCGGAGCAAAAGGCTTTAGCGGTAAAGAAATTGTATTAAAGCCGGATATTAAGCACGCATTCCGCCAAGCATCTATTGATAGCTCCCTTTATATGGCTGGCAAGCGCGCAGGCATGCCGAGCAACCTCACTATGGAGCTGGCGAATATTTTTGGCTGGGATATCGACTTTGCCCTCGATATCAAAAAAGGCGATAGCTTCAAGGTCATGTACGAAGAGCAATTCCTTGAAGGCAAACGAATTGGCACAGGCAAGATTGTAGCGGCCGAATTCACAAATGGCGGGAAAACGTTTAAAGCGGTTCGCTATACATCAAAAGATGGCTCTAGCAACTACTACACGCCCGATGGACGAGGAATGCACAAAGCATTTTTGCGTACACCAATTGAATTTGCACGCATCAGCTCTCATTTTAATTTGGCACGCAAGCATCCCGTTCTTCACATTATTCGCGCCCATAAAGGCACAGATTACGCAGCAGCACGCGGCACACCTATCCGCGCTACCGGTAACGGTAAAATTGCTTTCGCAGGACGTAAAGGTGGTTACGGCAATTGCATCGTGATTCAACACGGTCAGGGCATTGAAACTCTTTATGGCCACATGAATGCTTTTGCCAAAGGCATGAAAACCGGATCCCGTGTCAGCCAAGGCGATGTAATTGGTTATGTAGGTTCGACCGGTTTGGCTTCTGGCCCGCATTTGCATTATGAATTCCACTTAAACGGCCAGGTACGCAACCCTGTAACCGTTCCGCTCCCAAAATCCATTGGTATAGAAAAGACCGAGCTGGCACGCTTTAATGAAACCACTCGTCCACTTATCGCCAAATTGGATCAATACAAGTCTTCAAGCCGCTTGGCAGTCGCCAAAAACGGCAGCAACAGCAACTAGTTTGTCTTATGCCTCAGCGACAGCTCTACATAGGGTTGATGTCGGGCACCAGCGCTGATGCTATAGATGCTGCACTTGTTGATCTGCAAGGCACTCCGCAGTTAATTGCTCAGCACACACTGCAATTATCTACCGATATACGACACAAAATTCATGGCATCTCCCTGCCCGGCGATAATGAAATTGATCGCATGGGATCACTGGATATTGAGCTAGGCACCCTGTTTGCTCAAGCCAGCTCGGTATTACTTGCCAAAAGTGGTCTGGGTGCTGATCAAATAGTGGCAATTGGCAGCCACGGGCAAACGATTCGCCATCGCCCGCCCGGTTCAGCCGAGGGCACATTCACGCTACAAATTGGCGATCCCAATCTAATCGCCGAGCTAACAGGCATCACCACAGTTGCTGACTTTCGCCGCCGCGATATGGCAGCTGGCGGCCAAGGCGCCCCCTTGGTTCCAGCATTTCACCGCGCCATTTTTCACAGCTCACACGCAGATCGCGCCATCGTAAATATTGGCGGCATGGCCAATATCACTTGGTTACCAGCGCAAGGCAATGTGCTGGGCTTTGATACCGGCCCAGGCAATGTATTGATGGATATATGGATAGCTGAACATCTAGGCAAATCCTATGATCAGGATGGTGCTTGGGCTGCCAGTGGCACTGTAAACCCCTTACTCCTGGATGCTTTTTTGGCAACCCCCTACTTCAGCCTGCCCGCTCCTAAAAGCACAGGGAGGGAAAGCTTTAATCGCGCATGGTTGGATGAGAAGCTAGGTGCTGTATCGCCCAATATCGCGCCAAATGATACCCAAGCAACCCTGCTGGAACTTACGGCAGCAACTATCGCCGAGAGCATTAACAGCCTGAGCCAAAAGCCTAAAGAGATATTTATCTGCGGCGGAGGGGCTTATAACAGCGCACTTATGGAGCGACTAAAAGCGCTTTTGCCGCAAGATAAGCTTGCCAGCACATCAGCACTGGGAGTGGACCCACAATGGGTAGAGGCGATGGCTTTTGCTTGGCTGGCACAGCAGACCATTAACCATAAGCCGGGGAACCTACGTGAGGTGACGGGCGCCAAGCGGGAAGCGATTTTAGGCGGCATTTACCACGCATGATAAATACCGCAGCAAAACACAAGAAAGGAATTAAATACTAAAGGAAGAACCACAGCCGCAGGTGCTGGAAGCATTTGGGTTTTGGATTACAAATTTTGAGCCCTGCAAACCTTCTTCATAATTGACGATAGCCCCGACCAGATAGGGGTAGCTCATCGCGTCAACCACGACTTTCACACCCTCGCGCTCAACAACCGAGTCATCCTCGGCAACTGCTTCATCGAAAGTAAACCCATACTGAAAACCGGAACAACCGCCGCCCGTCACATAAACGCGCAGTTTAAGATCAGGATTATCCTCTTCCTCAATCAGGCTCCGCACCTTGGCTACAGCGCTATCAGTGACGGTGACTACTTGGGGAATAAAAATTTCAGCGGTGGACATACGGACTCCGGATAACAAAAGGCCCGAGCGGGCGGCAAATATTATCCCTTTACCCTAGTAAAACAGTCAACTATTAAGCCTTGGCGACAGCAATGTCCAGCACATTGGCCGACTCTTGCTGGCTATTGATCATACTGCCACTGACCTGAGCACCTTTGACCATCTCGATAGAATGATAATGCAGGGTGCCGGTGACGTTGCCCTTGGCCGCCAGCTCCAGATGCTTACTTGAATGGATATTCCCCTGCACCTTGCCATTCACGATAACAATTGGCGCGCGAATTTCCCCCTCTACGACACCTGTATCAGCAACAACCACTTTGGCATCCTTTTCATCCTCAGCAATGATATTGCCTGTCACCTTGCCTTCCAATTGCAATTCACCAGTAAAGTAAAGGTCGCCGACCACCTTGGTCGCGCGTGAGATAAGGGTATGGTTATTGGAAAACGGCATCAGGGGATTCCTTAACAATTGCTATTTATTTAATGTCGGGCCACTCAAGCTCTGCTTTGACGGTCACAGGGTTACGCTTTGCATTGGACTTAGCTGCCAACTCCACTCGCTCAGGCGTAAAACCCTCTGGCAGCACAATTTCTGCATCGATATTTTGAAAGAACTTGAAGTTAAGCGGGATATTTTCGGGCATAGGTTCGGCTGCTGCCGGCGTCACCACCAGCTCACGCAGAGATATTTTGGTTTCGGTGCCATCTTTTTGGCCGACAACCAATATCTGTAATTGCCCCGAGAAATCATCGCCACCTTCAGCCAGTTTTTGCACAACCAAGCGGAATTGTTGTTTTTTTTCAGCCAAAGGCGTTACCGAGAAAACACCGAAGCTGATCCCCATTGGGTTGGCGCTTTTGTTGGAACTCAGAATTCGATAAACCTCTACATCGCGCTGCAGAGCGGCTTTTTCATCGCGCAACTCCAGCACTCGCTTGCGCAAGTCTTCGCCCGCTTGGTGATCGACCTGTGCGCTCATCTGATACTTGGCCAGCTCGCGTTTTAGAGTACCGGTCTCTTGATTCAACCTTTCCAGCTGCGCACGTAACTCTTGCGCGTCTTGTGGCGACAAACGCTCACTGCTGGCCTGATGCTGGGCATAAAAGTAGGTTGCTGCGATAAGCGCGCCAACAAGGATAAGCCCTAATAAAGAGAGCAGAGCATTTTTCAGGGGGCGATGGGGAACCACCTTCATACGATAAACGGGGGTGCCTTTAACTTTGGTCTTCGCTGGGTTCATAGCTACCATTTTTATTATTCAAGGGAGGCATCACGCCTTCCCTTGTTGTTTGAAAGGATCTTGTTTAAAGAGAATTAAGGCATTAACGCCACAACATCCAGACCCGCCGTCTCCTCAAAGCCAAACATGATGTTCATGTTCTGGATTGCCTGACCTGAGGCACCTTTGGTGAGGTTATCGATCACCGACAAGACCACCACTGTATCGCGCTGCTGTGGACGCACAATCGAAATGCGGCAGACATTTGAGCCTTTAACACTTCTGGTCTGCGGCAAATCACCCGCAGGCAAAACGTCCACAAACGGTTCGTTGGCATAGCGCTGCTCATAGAGAGACTGCAAATCTGGCACTTTGTTCGCGTCCAGTAGTGTCGCATAAAGCGTCGCGTGAATACCTCGAATGATTGGCAATAAATGCGGAACAAAGGTCAAAGCCGCAGGCGCTACGCCAGCAGGTTGTACGTCACGCAGCCCCTGTTCGATTTCAGGCAAGTGACGATGACCGGCCACACCATAGGCTTTGAAGCTGTCGCTAATCTCCATCAACAAGTTGTCGATTTTGGCCTGACGTCCGGCACCGCTGGCACCACTGGCGGCATTGGCGATAAGACGGGTTGGATCGACCAGATTGTTTTCAATCAATGGCAGATAGCCCAATTGAGTCGCCGTTGGATAACAACCCGGGCAGGCAACCAGCTTGGCGGTGCGGATTTTGTCGCGATTCACTTCCGGCAAACCATAGACCGCTTGTGCGACCAAATCAGGCGCGCCGTGGGTTTGGTTGTACCACTTTTCCCACAGGGGAACATCGCGGATACGGAAGTCAGCTGAGAGGTCGATGATGCGCGCCTTGGTATTCATCAGCGCGCCCATCATGTTTTGCGCAACACCGTGCGGCGTCGCGAAGAAAATCACATCGCACTCGCCCAATACCGCCACATCCGGCTCGGTAAACGCCAGATCGATATGGCCACGCAGACTTGGGTACATATCTGCGACCTTGGTGCCCGCTTCAGCGCGCGAGGTAATCACGGTTACTTCTACTTGTGGATGTTTAGCCAGCAGGCGGAGCAACTCAACGCCTGTATAACCGGTTCCGCCAACGATAGCTGCTTTAATCACCTCAACCTCCACTCGCTTGAGTTCATGCCATTAGACTTAGATTGAACAGGGGCGAGTCTGTTATCCTGCCCACTGCATCCAATCTGGAAAATGAAAAAGACGGCTATCATAAGAGCCTTATCCATAAATCGAAAGTAAAAGCTGCCCATTTTGCAGGAGCAGCCAGCAGGTAGTGCCAGTGGCCGATACACCCGACAATCCCATCCCATCCATCCCGCTGATCGACACTGCCAAGAGCATCGCACCGAGCAAGCAACCACTCGGCGAGCGTCTGGCGCGTTGGCGCGAAACTTTTCGCGATCGTCTCGCTCACGTCGACTCTCTTCCCCAGCTCACTGTGCTTGGCCTACTCACCGGCATTTTGGCTGGACTCGTTATTATTGCGTTTCGCCTGTTGATCGAAGTACCGCTCGGGTTGTGGTTGCCAGAGAACTTTGAAAACTTCGAGGCACTCGATCCAAGCACGCATTTCTATTTGCCATTTTTGGGCGCCTGTGCGATTGGCCTGGTGCTGCAGTTTATCGATAAGCGCCACTATGCCACGGGCGTTGGCCATGTGATTGATCGATTGCAAAATCATCAGGGCAAGATGCCGCTAGGCAACTTCACAGTTCAGTTTTTTGGCGGTGCGGCCAGCTTGCTGACTGGACAATCGGTCGGCCGGGAAGGCCCTGCCGTTCATATGGGCGCCGGCGCCGGCAGCCTTTTGGGGCAATGGATGCGACTGCCGGCCAATAGCCTGCGTCCGCTGGCAGGCTGTGGTGTCGCCGCCGCTATCGCCGCCTGCTTTAACACCCCAATGGCAGGGGTGATTTTTGCGATGGAAGTGGTGGTGATGGAGTACAGCATTGCCGGCTTTATTCCGGTAATACTCGCTGCAGTTGCAGGTACTACGCTGTCGCACATGGTATTTGGCAATGTGATTAACTTTGCCCCCATCACCAGCGAAATAAATGGTTTTCTCGAATTCCCGCTGATTGTGCTGGCAGGATTTTTTATCGCCCTGCTTGCCGCTATTTATATCCGCTTGCAAGCTTTTTGGTGCCGATTATCGCTCAACCGCCCTGTTGCACTACGCTTTGCTTTTGCTGGATTGATTACTGGCTGCGCCGCCTTCTACTTCCCCGATATTCTCGGCATAGGGTACGACACTATCGAACGCACTCTGAGCGGCGAACAGGGGTTCTGGCTGCTGTTAGGTATAGTCGCGGCCAAATTGATAGTGACCAGCGCCGTGTTGGGTGTGGGAATGCCGGGCGGTGTTATCGGCCCACTCCTATTTCTTGGTGCCTGCGCTGGTGGAGCAATCGGCGCACTTGCACACACATTAATGCCCGCCGCTGCCAGCCCCATAGGTTTTTACGTAGTGCTGGGCATGGGCGCAATGATGGGCGCTACGCTCAATGCCCCCTTGGCATCCATGATTGCCATCATCGAACTCACCTACAATCCGGGCATTATCTTTCCGAGCATGATTGTGGTTGTCATCGCCTGCCTAACTACACGCTGGGCGTTCCGCTGCGATGGCCTGTTTGAAACCCTGCTGAAAATTCAGGGCAAATTCCGCACGCCGGAAATCGCCGAACAGCTACTGAGCAAAACCGGCACCCGACAATTACTGGATCGCAGAATCAAAGCCTGCCCAGCTCAGGTTTCGTTTGCCGACGCCAGCGCCCTGCTTGCTCATCATCCACATTGGCTAGTATTAGAAGGAAATAAATACATTCTTCCCGGACAGGATCTGGCAGCGTTTTTAGCCCAGCAGGGTGATGGCAAAAAGCCCGAGTTAATTAATCTCATGGAAATACCCGCGCGGCGACTGGATATAATCCCGCTCGCCGACGACTCTACGCTTTTTGAAGCGCTGCAATCTCTGGATGCCGCGCAGGTAGAAGCTGGATTTATTTCGACTTCGCAAGCGCAAGTAGCTGGGATTATCACGCGCGAAAAAATTAATAACTACTATCGGCTGAAATAACGCGGTTTAAATAACATCTACACAACCGATTTGAATGGCACCAGATTTATATTGTTGAGGATTTATTTGTGAATATGCTGAATTGGATTTTGCTTGCACTCAGCGGCATTATTATTTTGAGTTATCTGTTCGATGCGTTTGCGCATCACTCGCGCATCCCTTCAGTAGTGCTGTTGATTGTGAGCGGGATTTTGTCGCGCATTTTGCTCGATTATTTTGGTTTCAGCATTCCATTACTCGATGTACTCCTGCCGATTGTCGGCACTCTGGGTTTGATTTTAATTGTGCTCGAAGGTGCGCTGGATTTAAAAATCTCGCGCGACAATATGGGGCTTATCGCACGCGCAACTATTTGTTCGCTGCTCGGCTTGCTCATCACCGGTGGCTTAATCGCCAGTCTGCTGCATTACTGGTTTGACGCCAGCTGGCATCTCTCCTGGCTCTACGCGGTTCCTATGGCCGTTATCTCCAGCGCCGTTGCGATTCCAGCCGCAGCGTCACTCTCGCCCAAACTGCGCGAATTTGTCATTTATGAAAGTTCAATCTCCGATATCGCCGGCGTTTTATTGTTTTACGCGCTGTTAGAAGGCCAAGGAAATTTTGGTTTGCGCGCACTCACCTCTGTAGGCGATGTAGGCATGAGTTTGGCCGTTGGATTTATCTCGGCGATTGTTTTGTATTGGCTTATTAGCCGCATTGAAGCGCATGTGCGTTTTGTTCCTATGATCGCGGGCATCGCGCTTTTATATGCCGGAGCAAAACTTTTACACTTGGCGCCATTGGTGATTGTGATGGTGGTAGGTTTAATTCTGAATAATTTTGTGTTGGTTAAACCTCTGCCACTGATCAGACGTATTCGCAGCTATAACTTTGGCGAGGAGCTGGACACCTTTAAGCATCTCGTCGCCGAAGCGACATTTGTAATTCGTACTTTCTTTTTTGTTCTACTCGGTTACTCCACGCTGATTTCCGATTTAATGAGTGCGCATGTCTGGTTTATCGCCAGCGCGGTAGTGGCTTGTTATGTTATTCCACGCATTGGCCTGCTGCTCTTTTTCTCTATCGATAAACGTATTGAGCCTCTGCTCTGGTTTGCACCTAAAGGGCTAATTACAATTCTGTTGCTGTTTAGCATTCCTGATACTGAAATCATCGCAAACTTCCCCAACGGCGCGGTTATGCTGCTGGTGCTGATGTCTGCCCTGCTGCTGACCTTTGGCAACTTGCGCTATGGCAAAGAAAACAAGGCGAAGAAAGCAGAAGCTGAAGCAGAGACGCAGCCAATGCCCTACAGTGGCGTCATGACTATTGCCGAAGCCAACTCAACCGCCACACCACAAGCCCATACTTTATCTGATAAAAAATTGGATAAAGATACTAAATCACCAAATTAAGGCTGCATCATGCTCTGGATCAAAGCATTTCACATTATTTCTGTTGTCAGCTGGATGGCCGCACTGTTTTATTTGCCGCGCCTGTTTGTTTATCACAGCATGAGTGAAGATGAGATCAGCCGCGAGCGGTTTAAAATCATGGAGCGAAAATTACTGCGCGGCATCGCCAACCCAGCAATGATGGCCACATTTGTTTTTGGAATCTGGATGGTCTGGCTCGGGTGGGATTATTACTCAACACAAATCTGGTTTTGGTGCAAAATCACATTAGTGATATTGCTCACTGGCTACCACCACGCATGCATCGCCTACTGGAAACAACTGCGCGATGATCGCTGCACCAAGAGCCATAAATTTTTCCGTGTATTTAATGAGTTGCCGGTATTTTTATTAATCGGTATCGTCATTCTGGTTGTGGTAAAACCTTTTTAATATGAAATCAAATCTCTACGCCATTACCGACTCGCAATTATTGCCCGGTGACAAACTTTTTTACGCCGTTGCCGATGCGTTAAAAGGTGGCTGCAAGCTGGTGCAGTATCGCGATAAATCCAGCGATCACGCGCGCCGTGTATTTGAAGCCAAAAGCTTGCTCAATTTATGCAATCAACATCAAGGGCAATTATTAATTAACGATGATGTCGAGCTGGCGCAAGAAGTGAGTGCGCACGGTGTGCATCTCGGGCAAGGCGACACCAGTCCTGTTGCCGCACGTTTGATTCTCGGCAGCAGCGCAATCATCGGCGTTACCTGTCACGACTCACTTGAGCTCGCGCAACAAGCTATTAAAGACAGCGCTAATTACATCGCCTTTGGTCGCTTTTTTCCCTCCAATACCAAGCCCGATGCACGCCCCGCACCCATTTCACTTATCAGCGAAGCTCGCGCGCGTTTTGGTCAAATACCTATCACGGTGATTGGTGGTATTACGTTGGAAAACGGTAAACAGCTACTCGATGCCGGTGCCGACCTACTCGCGGTTTGTCACAGTTTATTTTCAGCAGAAGATATCACTGCACAAGCTAAAAAATTTATTGAATTGTAGGTTGGTGGTGAGCTTGCGAACCCCAACATAGCTATCGGGCATCGAATGTTGGGGTTCGTTCCTCACCACCAACCTACGGAAAAATTACATTTTATTTATCAGGATTAATCATGAGCCGCTCTGAAGAATTATTTTTGCAAGCCCAAAAAAGCATTCCCGGCGGAGTTAACTCCCCCGTTCGCGCATTTAAAGCCGTAGGCGGTACACCAGTGTTTTTTGAAAAAGCATTAGGCGCTTATGTATGGGATGCCGACGGCAAACAGTACATCGATTACGTACAAAGCTGGGGGCCGATGGTGCTTGGTCACGCACATCCAGACGTTATCAACAGCGTTATTGAAACGGCAAAATTTGGTTTGAGTTTTGGCGCGCCGACGGAGCGCGAAACTACACTCGCAGAAAAACTCTGCGCATTAATTCCCAACATGGATATGGTGCGTTTTGTCAGCTCTGGCACCGAAGCCACAATGAGCGCAATTCGCCTTGCGCGCGCATTTACCAAGCGCGACAAAATTATTAAATTCGAAGGCTGTTATCACGGCCACTCGGATTCATTGCTAATTAAAGCTGGCTCAGGCGCACTCACCCTCGGTGTACCCAGCTCACCGGGTGTACCCGCAGTACTGGCTGATCACACCATCACACTGGATTACAACAACGCCGAACAAGTGCGTGAATGTTTTGCAAAACTTGGCGACCAAATCGCCTGCATCATTGTTGAGCCAGTGGTAGGCAATATGAATTGTGTACCGCCAGTAGCAGGATTTTTAGAGTGTTTGCGCGAAGTGTGCGATCAATACGGCAGCGTATTAATTTTTGATGAAGTTATGACCGGCTTTCGCGTTGGCCACAAAGGTGCGCAAGGTCACTATGGTGTGAACGCTGATATCATCACCCTCGGAAAAGTTATCGGTGGAGGTATGCCAGTCGGTGCGTTCGGCGGCCGTCGTGACATCATGCAAATGATCGCTCCATCTGGCCCGGTTTACCAAGCAGGCACACTGTCAGGGAATCCAGTGGCTATGGCGGCAGGATTAAAAACCTTGGAGTTGTTGGAGCAAGACGGCTTTTACGACAATCTCTGCGCGCGCACTACACAATTGGTAGAAGGTTTGCAGAAATTAGCAGACGAAGCGGGCATCCCGTTTACCACCAACCACGCCGGCAGCATGTTTGGTTTCTTTTTTACTAGCGAGAAAAAAGTCACCAACTTCAAACAAGTTATGGCCTGTGATATTCCCCGTTTCAATAAATTTTTCCACGGCATGTTGGAGCGCGGTGTTTATTTAGCGCCCGCATCTTACGAAGCTGGTTTTATGTCGGGCGCACACACAGAAGACGATATCAACACCACGCTCAAGATCGCTGCGGAAGTATTTGCAAGTTTGTAACAAGACTCAGTACGTGACAAAACATGAATACATTAAAAAGCCGGAGCGGCGATGAGCAGCTCCGGCTTTTTAATGTCAAATCATAAACATCTAACCCGTATAAGCTGGCCCATATCCAAAACTCCAAATGAGCACCGTAATCGCCATAATCGATACAAACATCACCAGACCAATTGTGAGAATTGAACTGGAATAGATAAAGCCTTCATCCTCAGGGATTTTCATAAAAATCGGAATGCCCATATAAAGCAAATACACGGTGTAAAAAATTGCCGCTATACCAACCAGCATTGTCAAAATAACGTTGGGATAAAGCGCGCACAAACCCGCCACAAATAACGGCGTCGCGGTATAAGCCGCAAAAACGATACAACGTGCAAGCCCGGGCGTTGAATCATAGGTTCGTGCCATCCAATTAATAAACATGCCGATCACCGCCACACCAGCAAGCATTGCCAGATACATAAGCACACTCATCACCAGCGCACTCGACTCGGTGAGCATCACAGGTGAACCCTTACCAATCACCCACCCCACTCGGGTAGTGCCGATATACATTGATACAGGTGGAATTAAGGCGAGCAATAAAACATGCGCAAAATACAAATGGGAGACGCTTTCCTGTGTATCGCGAATTTCTTCCCACTCTTTATGAGGATGAGTAAATAGACCGGCAACATGAGAAATCATGGTTTTTCTCCAACACTATTATTAGGTTATTCGATATGGCCATTAACCGACAGAACAACTAAATACTGGGGAAACAACATAAATACCCTGTGTACTGAGTATATAACTCATACTAGGGCTCTTCTTGAAGGTGATTAGACTAAATTGACTCCAAAAAAATAACGCCAATAACTGCAGAATCTATTGGAACACACAATGAAAATCAGAGAATCACCAATCCATCAATGCCTTCATATCAAACAAAATATCATCAAGATTGTAGGGCGATGAAAAGCTGCCAATATATTCACCACTCGGATTTACAATAAAAACACGTGTGGAATGGTTTACTTGATAATGATCCCCAGCAGTAGTTGGCATATCGACACCCGCCGGAATACTTAAAAGTTTTCCATCCACAATGACTGATCGATCATAAGCCGCACCAAAAAATTGTGCGAAGCTGGCCAACTCAACATTGGTAGCGCGCAGCCCAATAATTTGGGGATGGAAAAAGCTTACATAATTTGCCAATTTTTCCTGATTGTCCCGTTCAGGATCAACACTCACAAATACAACCTGCAAATCATCTCCCGCGCCCATCAAACTTAATAACTTGCCGAGTTTCTGTAACTCCATCGGACAATAGTCCGGACAAGAGGTAAAACCAAAAAAAACCAAATTCCACTGCCCATGAAAAATCGTTTCAGATACTTTTTCGCCATCATGCTTTTCAAAAGAAAATTTCGGCATCATTTTGGTTGATGGCAATAGTTGCGCAACACTGACCGAAGGAGGGCTAGAAAACTGCTGCGCACCAAACACTATGCCTAATCCCATACTGGCGATAATGGCAAGAGCAAATAAAACTTTATGGGTATTATTCAGGCTCATATTTTTTAACACCAATTAAAACATCCTGCTTTTTTCCAGAGCCCAAGGTAAAGGTAATTTTCACTTGACTATCAAGCTGCAGCTCCTGAATGGATTTAATTAACATCAAATGTAAACCACCCGGTTTTAACATCACCTTGGACTTTGCCGGGATCAGTAATTCATCAAGATGTTCCATCATCATTTTATCGCCCTCCTTACGCATTTGATGCAACATCACCAGCGCGCAACAATCAGCGCTTACATCAACAATATTTTGGGCTTGCACGAGCGGATTATAAATTTCCATATACGCGGCATTAGCCGTCGCGGCAGGTGGCGCGAGTGCAATCCAAGAGTTCTCTATTTGCAGTTGCGCAAAGGATGCCTGGGCAATCAGCGCTGCGAGTGTAATTGGCAGGGATTTAGAAAAGTAATTCACTAAGTGTCCAGTGCGCATAGTGATCTACCAATAACACTAAAAATAAAACCATTAAGTGCACTATGGAAAAACGAAAGGTTTCCATCGCCGAATCCGGCTCTGGCTTGAATTTTAATTTCCATGCACAGACGATAAATTTTTCATTCAAATAAATACTGGCGAACAAGTAAATAACGCCTGTCATGCCTATCAGATAAGGCAACAGGCAAACTACAAACAATAAGCAGGTGTAGAACAATATAGTTGTTTTAGTAAATTCAATTCCATGAGTAACTGGCAACATGGGAATATTGGCTTTGGCATAATCTTTACAACGATGAATAGCCAATGCCCAAAAATGCGGAGGCGTCCAGGTAAAAATAATCATCATCAACAATAGCGCTTCGCCACTTAAATGACCCGTTATTGCAGTCCAACCTAATACCGGAGGCAAGGCTCCCGCCACCCCGCCTATCACAATATTCTGCGGCGTCGCGCGCTTTAACAACAAGGTATAAACCACTGCATAACCAAACAAACCAAATAAGGTTAAGAGCGCAGTTAACTCATTAACCGCTACTAATAAAAGTATAAAACCGCTAACAGCCAATAAACATGCAAAGACTACTGCCTCTAGTGTTGTTAGCTTTCCTTTTGGTAAAGGGCGCATATAAGTTCGCGCCATTTGTGCATCAATTTTTTGATCAAGTACATGATTAAACGCGGCGGCAGCAGATGAAACCAGTCCTATACCTAAGCTTGCCGATAGCATTAGTAATAAATCTGGCGGCGACGGAGTGGCCAGCATCATTCCCACCCAAGCAGTAAGCACCAAGAGCGCAACTACTTTAGGCTTTGTTAATTGATAATAAGCACGGCAATAAGCGACAACATCGGTATGCGCGAACACAGGTGACAGGAAACTCTTTACTATGGCCATAGAAATCTATCTCCACACTTATTAAAAATTAAATTCCGTATTTATCAGTAATCTTCCGCGATGAAACTATTTTTTCAAAAGCATGACCTGAATTAATCGACGCAACAGATAATTGTCGAAAAAGTATTTGTCGTAAAAAAACGATAGACAACATCAACAAGTTTGCAGCCACCAAATTGTGCGCCACGGCATTCAAAAGAGGAAGTTGCGCAACAACGTTGATCAACCCCAACAATATTTGTAGCAAGAGTATGCAGCCAATAACCATTGCCATCTTACGCATGGTTTTGGTTTTTGCCCGGCGCCAACACAAAAATGCGAAGCTACCGAGAATAAGGAATGTAACCAGTGCGCCGATGCGATGTAACACGTGAATACTCATTCGCGCCTCATAGGGCAGAACGCCATATTCATAAGTATCTTCTCCGAGAGGGAGATAAAATGCCGATGATAAAGAGAACTTACCCTCCCAACCTTCCTCGCAAATCGGCAACTCAGTACAAACTGCTGCTGCATAGTTACTGGAAGTCCATCCTCCCAAAGAAATTTGTATTACCAAGATTAATGCAGCCAAATACCCCATAGGTAAAAGTGCACGAAGCGCAGGCTCAGAATAGGCATTGGCAACTTTTGAACTTTCATCCATATTTATTTTTTTTGCTTTCCAATAAATTTCTGCACGCAACAAAGCAAGCAGCGTAAATAGAAAAAACCCACCTAATAAATGCCCCAACACAATCAGAGGCAATAAATTCAACGTAACCGTCCACATCCCTAAGGCTGCCTGAAAAATAACAAGCAGCAAAATACTCACGCTAAGCAACCGATACTGTTTAATCCACCTGCTCATTATTGCAATTGCCAATACACAGACCCCCAACAGTCCGGCAATATAGCGATGCAGCATTTCGTTATGGGCCTTATGAGGTTCTATATTTGCACCAGGATATCTTTCTTGCGCGGCTTCGATATGGTTTTCATGAAATGGGGCGTGAATTTTTCCATAACAACCCGGCCAGTCAGGACACCCCAGTCCAGCATCGGTGAGCCGCGTATAGGCTCCAAGGGCAATGACCATGAGTGTTAACACCAGAGTGAAATTGACCAGTGCAGTAAAACGATTCATGCTCCACTCCTGTCGTAATTAATTAGGCGCAATAAGTCTGTACGAATATCTTTGGCCAGAGCATTCATATGTTCAGCATCCGTTGCGACCGGATAACGCAACAACACCAAACCGCGCTGATTAACAATCACTATTTGATTTTTTAATTCCGCTGCTACCGAAGGCTCTGGAATCCATTCAACCGCAGGGAATTGATTTAACTGAATAGGCTTTTGTTGCGCCATAATTGACGGTTTTATTTTTAATTGTTTTCGCCCCATACCCGCATAAAGTTGCTGCAGGGTAAACAGCGCTTGTTCGCATTCTTGTTTACAATCATCAGGCTGCACATAAACCAAATGCCAATGCACCTGCTCATTCAATAAATTTTCAGATTCGGAACTGGCAGTGGGCAATAACTGAATATCGTGCTGCATCCACTCGCCTTTATTGGTGCTGCCTTGGGAAAACCATCCCATTGATAAACATAACTGAGCTGCAACTAAAGGAACTGCGGCACAAGCAATAAAAAGAATAAAAAACTTACGCGCAGTCATTGTTTCATTCCTTCTGAATATTTATGCGAGCTTGCAATTACTCCAACCACAACCAAAGCAATTGCCAATAAAAACCATTGTACGGCGTATGCCTTGTGTCGCTCTGGAGGCAGAACTACAGGGCGATAATGAATCTGAAATGGAGAGTCGGCTTCCTGATACAAAACACCTTCAACGGGAGACTGTGTTAAAAACTCTTCCAACTGTGCCGTATCTACCTGCTGGATTCGCATCGGCCATGCACCTTTATTTTCGATATTATCTCCCAACAAAACTCCTTTAGTTTGGGTGCGAAAAATTCCCTGTATCCGTAGCAGCTCAGGAATAGTTATTAGCGGCAATGAGCTTCTGTCATTAGGCGCCGCAACCCACCCCAAATTAACAAGTAACGGAGTGGAGTTATTCGCTGATTCAACATCAGTTACCGCAATTACTACGTCGTAACCAATACGGCCACTCACTACACGGTTATCGATAAGCCATACTATTGGGGAGATCCAGCGCGTATTAAAATCCATTTTTAATCCATCGCGCTCAACAGGCTGCTTCGACAATAAGCCTGCTATGTTTGTCACCACTTGTTGCTGTGATTCCGCAATACGATTGAGTGTTTTGGTTTTTTCTTCTGCGCGTTGCCACTGCCAATAGGACAAACCTAATAACAACATCAATGCAAACAAATTCACCAATAACCATGGCCAACGAATTACCCAATAGCGATTGAACGCTATAATGGTCATACACTCACTCCTAAAAAGGTGCTGTCATGTTGGTCAAAATTATTTTGGTATTGTTACTGGCAATCGTTGTTTTCAGTTTATTCCAAGCCCTATTTGTCATGATGAAAAATGACGAATCCAGTCCTAAAATGTCAAAATACTTGGGCAGACGACTAATCTTTTCAGTGACAGTAATTGCACTGCTCATCATTCTTTTACTTACCGGTGTAATCACACCTCATCAACGCCCATATTAATTTTAAAAAATATCGTCGATTTACCGCATGCACACTTAGAGCACATAGACAAAAACAAATAAGTTAAGCCAGACAACATCAACAAAATGCCAATACCAAGCCGCAGCCTGAAACCCGAAATGACGCTCAGGGGTAAAGTGGCCTTTGATCAGAATACGCAGGAAAATAACGCCAAGAAAAATTGCACCTAGCGTGACATGAAGACCATGAAAGCCAGTCAATAAAAAGAAAGTATTGCCGTAGACGCCTGAATCCAAACGCAAACCTAGCTCGTGGTAAGAGTGCGCATATTCATAGCCTTGTAAAAATAAAAAGCAGATACCGAGAATAATTGTCAGCAACAGGAAAAATCCCAGCTGGGTATATTTACGCTGCTCAATTCCGATGTGTGCAAACTGAAGGGTGACGGATGACACCAATAAGATGATTGTGTTGTATAACGGAATTCCCTCCCAAGGCATCGCCTGAGTCGCTGTTCCACCGGGAGTTGTTGTTAATGGCCAGATGGCTTCAAAATTGGGCCAGAGTATTTCCCCCGTCATCACATTATTACTGGCGCCATCCAGCCAAGGAACGGAAATCATTCGCGCATAAAACAGCGCTCCAAAAAATGCCATAAAAAACATAATTTCAGAAAAAATAAACCAACTCATTCCCTGCCGAAACGATCTATCCATTTGCTGGCTATAAAGGCCACCCATAGATTCATCGATCACATTGCCAAACCAACCGAACAGCATATAAATCAGCAACGCAAATCCAGCAATCAGTAAAAAAACACCCATGCCGTGTTGATCTTTCGCAAGTGCATTGACCCAGAGCGCGGCACCATAACCCAACAAAAACAATGCTATCGCACCGACAATTGGCCAACTACTTTGCGCTGGCACATAGTATTTTTGATTAACCGCGCCCATGGTATTTCCTCCATTAACACTGATTAAACTCGACTGAAACTGCTATCGACCCGCTGTTTGCAGTACGCTTCTGTATAACCGGTAGGACAAGGTGATAGTTGAAAACTGCTCTGGCAAATCAGGGTCTATATAAAACTGAACCGGCATTGCTTTGTGCTGATGCGCATCCAGTGGCTGCTCTACAAAACAAAAGCATTCAATTTTTTTAAAATAGCGCGCTGCTTCGCCGGGCGACACCGATGGCACAGCCCTGCCAATCATCGCCTCACCGGCCAAATTTTCTACCAAAAAATTCACCACCATTACCTGCCCGGGATGAACATTGACACTGGCAATTTCTGGCGCAAAATTCCAAGGAATAGCCGGATCACGGTTTGCTAAAAACTCCACAGAAATATTACGGCTAGCATCGATTCGGCGCGCCGCTGGCGCAGCCTTGTTTTCTGTTTTTCCATTAATACCTGTATAGCGGCAAAACACATCATACAAAGGCACTAACGCAAAACCGAACGCAAACATGCCAATGCAGATCAGTACTAATTTTCGAATTAATAATTTGTGCGAGCCCATTCGTTACCCCGTCACACTTATTAATAAAATTAATTCAACTTAGTTCACTTTAGGCGGCTCTTGAAATGTGTGGTAAGGCGCAGGGGATGGAATTTCCCATTCCAAACCTTTTGCTCCCTCCCATACTTCACTGGTTGCTTTAACGCCTTTTCCACGGATGCAACGCACTACACCCCACACAAATAACAGTTGTGACAAACCAAACAAGGCGCCACCTATGCTAATAAAGGCGTTCATATCGGCAAACTGTAAAGCGTAATCCGGTATGCGCCGCGGCATGCCGGCAAGCCCGACAAAATGCATGGGGAAAAACAACATATTGACTGATATTAGAGAACACCAAAAATGGCATTGCCCCAAGCGCTCGCTATACATCACGCCGGTCCATTTTGGAATCCAGAAATACACTCCAGAAATAATTCCAAAGAGCGCACCAGTTACCAACACATAATGAAAATGTGCAACAACAAAATAAGTATCCTGATACTGAAAATCGGCAGGAATAATTGCGAGCATTAATCCTGACAATCCGCCAATAGTGAACAGCACAATAAATGCAACTGCAAACATCATCGGAACTTCAAACGTCATAGAGCCGCGCCACATAGTGGCAACCCAGTTAAAAACTTTTACACCTGTAGGAACTGCAATCAGCATGGTGGTGTACATAAAAAATAATTC
Organism: Cellvibrio chitinivorans; assembly: GCF_035117775.1. Classification (NCBI taxonomy): domain Bacteria; kingdom Pseudomonadati; phylum Pseudomonadota; class Gammaproteobacteria; order Cellvibrionales; family Cellvibrionaceae; genus Cellvibrio; species Cellvibrio chitinivorans. The sequence goes on along the minus strand of NZ_JAYKKN010000001.1, from coordinate 1,552,860 downwards.
AGCGGCGACAGGCATCCCCGTGGTAAACATATGGTGCGCCCACACAATAAAAGAAAGGAAAGCAATGCTTGCAGTGGCAACCACCATCGATTCATAACCAAACAGTGGCTTGCGTGCAAAAGTGGGAATAATGCTGGAGATAATGCCGAATGCTGGCAAAATCATGATGTACACTTCGGGGTGCCCAAAGAACCAAAAAATATGCTGGAACATTACCGGGTCACCACCACCTGCCGCATCAAAAAAACTGGTGCCAAAATATTTATCCGTTAACACCATAGTCACCACACCAGCGAGCACCGGCATAACAGCAATTAATAGAAATGCCGTAATCAACCAAGTCCATACAAACAATGGCATTTTCATCCAAGTCATACCCGGCGCACGCAAATTAAAAATAGTGACGATTACATTCATCGCGCCCATGATCGATGAAATACCCATAATGTGTACGGCAAAAACAAAAAATGCGGTGCTGTCATTGGAGTAGGTTGTTGACAGGGGCGCATAGAACGTCCAACCCGCAGCGGGGCCGCCACCTTCCATAAATAAGGTGGATAACAAAATAATAAAGGCCACAGGCAGCAGCCAAAAACTCCAGTTATTCATGCGCGGCAGTGCCATATCTGGAGCACCGATCATTAACGGGATCATCCAGTTAGCCAGCCCTACAAAGGCAGGCATAATCGCGCCGAACACCATCACCAATCCATGCACGGTTGTCATCTGATTAAAAAAATGCGGATCGATAAATTGCAATCCAGGCTGAAATAATTCCGCGCGAATGACCATCGCCAAACTACCGCCAATAAACAGCATCAGCAAAGCAAATAATAAATAGAGTGAGCCAATATCTTTGTGATTGGTGGTAAGCAACCAGCGACTGAGCCCTTTGGGTTTGTGGTCATGGTGATCATCTTGATGCACATCACTCACATCCAGAATATTTGAATTTTCTGTGCTCATTATTATTCTCCTGCGCCAATTGCGGCAGCTACATCTGCCACTTGCACCGTGTCACCGGTATTGTTGCCCCAGGCATTACGCTCGTAAGTAATCACCGCAGCCAGCTCGCTGGTGGTTAATTGTTTAGCGAACGCCTGCATAGCAGTTGCGGGTTTTCCGAAGACAACAATGTGAATATGTGCGGAAATATCAGTCGTTGCGATAGGACTGCCTTTTAATGCGGGGATGGCACCTGGTAGCCCGTCACCAGAAACCTGATGGCACACTGCGCAATGGCTTTCGTAAACTTTTTTCCCCTGAGCCATTAACTCATCCATGCTTTGCGTTTGCTGCGCTGCTTTTTCTGCCTCAGCTTTTGCTTGTGCCTGCAATGCAACCTGCTCTTGCGCCCAAGCATCAAACTCTTCCGGTGTTTTTACATCGACAACCACCGGCATAAAACCATGATCTTTACCGCACAGCTCAGCACATTGCCCACGATAAGTTCCGGGCTTATCAACTTTGGTCCAAGTCTCATTAATAAATCCGGGATTGGCATCTTTTTTTATAGCAAACGCTGGCACCCACCATGAATGAATCACATCATCGGAGGTAACCAGAAAACGAATTTTTTTATCGGTAGGGATAACCAGAGGCTTATCAACTTCACGCAAATACAACTCAGTTTTTTCAGCATTATTTTCGATTTGATCACGCGGGGTAGCTAACATGGAGTAAAACTCAATTGGATAATCCATGTATTTGTAATGCCATTTCCATTGCGAACCGGTGATTAATATCGTGAGATCCGCTTTGGATGTATCCTCCATCGCAATCAGTGTTTTACTGGCAGGAATCGCCATTACCACTAAAATCACGACTGGAATTGCAGTCCACAACAATTCAATTTTTAAGCTGCCGTGAAATTGCGCTGCCCTGGCACCTTTGGATTTCCGATGATGCAGAATCGACCAAAACATAAGCGCAAATACAATCGCACCTATCGCACAACAAATATAGAAAATCGCCATATGCAGGTTATAAACCTGATGGCTAATATCGGTTGCACCGCGGGTCATGTTGTATCTTTCAGTTTCAGCCTGTAACGAATTACTGATAAAAAAAACCGATATCAGCAGAAAATAATTCATTACATTTGTTAATCCTGACAAATAGCGTTTCACTGCACGACTCCTTCTTGTGGCTTTTTATGACTATGGCCTTTTGATATTGGAAACGTGTAAAAAACAGATGAGCAAAGCCACCCCGCGAGGACGCAGGATTTTTTAACCGCTTTATTAATACAAATTTTGCGAGCTGGATTTGATCCAGCAACAGGAATCAGGTGAACACTTCAGTCAACTTTTTAACTAACCACTCGATCAGCCTTGCAGTTAACCCTTTATTCAACAAGCCCAATAAGGCGCGACCTGACACAGAATAGCCAACCGGCTATAGGCGGGGGACAACTTGCGAAAAGCGGACTCACAGTCGCTTTTCAAAACCCAAGTCTTTGAGATTCAAAGACATTCAGCCAGAACACAGGACGTACCATAACCCGAATAAACATCGGAAAATCGGACACCTAAATCCCAACAACATCTACGTACATCATCGAACAATACAGTCGAGCAACATTATTAGCGCTCAGCTATTCTCAGGAAACTCAGAATAAAAAGAATTGAGAACAAAAAGCTACTCGACGGATTAACTATAATCCCATCGGTTCAAAACGCAAGCTACTGCAGTAAAACAAAATTTCTGACCTAAAACACAATCTTTATAGAAGAAAAGATTTTATTAAGCGAGACAATTAAAGAGACAGTTATGCAGGACAGTCACATGAAAAGCGCTGCTCATCTTCCAGACGCAGCGCCGTTAATGAGCCACCCCATACACAGCCGGTATCCAACGCATAGACATGACTAACGCCCGAGCGGCCTTCAAGTGCGGCCCAGTGGCCAAATAGAATTTTTTGGTTGCGCGTTTTGCGGCGCAAAAAAGAAAACCAAGGCGCAAACCCGACAGGCGCTGCCTCAGCACTCTCTTTAGTTTGCAGTTCCAATTCGCCATCGGCATTACAAAAACGCATGCGGGTAAAGTAATTAGTAATCAAACGCAGGCGATCAATGCCAGACAAATTATCATCCCAATTACAGGGATAATTGCCGTACATACTTGCCAGAAACTCTTCTACTTTGTCGGACTGAAGTACATTTTCAACTTCGCATGAGTAGGTCAAAGCATCGGCCAAATCCCATTGCGGCGGGATACCTGCATGCACCATAGTAAAACCTGATACTTCATCATGATGAACCAGTTTTTGTTGGCGTAGCCAATAGACTAAATCTGCACAATCCGGTGCATTTAATAATTCATCGAGCGTATCGTTTTTGTTACGTTTGCGCAGTCCGTAATAAACCGCAAGAAAATGTAAATCGTGATTGCCTAAAACGACAGTAATGGAGTCACGCAGTTGATATAAAAAACGCAAGGTGGCGAGAGTATCTGGCCCGCGGTTAATCAAATCACCAGCGAACCAGAGTTTGTCATTGAGGGGATTAAATTCGATTTTTTTTAACAGACATTGCAGCGGCTCAAGACAGCCTTGTACATCACCGATTGCATAAGTCGCCATTTCAATACCTGTTAATTTTTTAAAACTTTATGAGATGGATTAGTGCAATGCGCTTGGAGGAACCAACGCAAAAGTCGGAATAGGAGCATCAAACATTGCACCGTCATCAGCGCGCATATGATAAGTGCCTTCCATAATACCGGTTTCGGTTTCCAAAATTACACCACTTGTATAGGTGTAACTTTCACCGGGTTTTAAATGTGGCTGCTCACCCACTACACCTATGCCCTGCACTTCTTGTAATTTTTCATTGGCATCGGTAATACGCCAGTGACGGCTGATTAATTGCGCAGGAGTATCGCTCTTGTTCGCTATTGTAATGGTGTAGGTATAAACGTAGCGACGCTCATGGGGCGTAGATTGCGCCTCCATATAATTGGTGCGCACTTGAATCTGAATGTCCGACATATTAATCAGCCTCTTTTATTGACTGACCATTTAAAGACAATTCACCCAGCAAATTACTCATGGCCACATATTCAGGCAAACTGATTTCTTCAGGGCGCAACTGCAAATTCACCGGTAAGGATTCCATCTGCTCCGCGCTCAACAATTGTTTGAGCGAGTTGCGCAGTGTTTTTCGGCGCTGCTGAAACGCAACATTCACCAGTGTTTCCAAAGTTTTAATATTGTTGGCCACATAAGGCAAGTTGGCGTAGGGCGTTAGGCGCACAATTGCTGAATCTACCTTAGGTGCAGGATCGAAGGATGTCGGTGGAACATCAAACAAATCTTCAACCGCACAGTAATATTGCACCATAATCCCCAAGCGCCCGTATGCGCTCTCACCCGGTTGCGCTGCCATACGCTTAACCACTTCCTTCTGCAACATAAAGTGCATGTCTTGCACTTTATTTGAATAGGTGAGCAGATGAAAAATTAATGGAGTTGATATGTTGTACGGCAAGTTGCCGACGATACGTAGCGGGCGATTATTTTTAATAATTTGTGCAAAATCAAACTGCAAGGCATCGGCCTGAAACAGTTGAAAATTTGGATGCTTTTCAAACTTTACTTTTAACCAGGGCACCAAATCGCGATCTAATTCGATCACGCTTAGGTTATCGCAACTGTCGGCTAGCAATTGCGTAATCGCGCCCTTACCCGGCCCGATCTCGACAATCAAGTCCTCTTTTTGCGGATGCACCGAGCGCACTATGTCGCGGATAATTCCGTGATCGATTAAGAAGTTTTGGCCAAAGCGTTTACGTGCTTTGTGTTGCGATTCGTGATTCAGTAATTTACTCATGGTTTATCGTTCTATCAAAAAATTAATTCAGCGCAGCGTGTTTTGCTTCAACCATCGCCAATGCGTAATGTAATGCAGTGCGTAAACTGCCCAAATCCGCTTTTCCTGTACCCGCCAAATCCAATGCAGTTCCATGATCAACAGACGTGCGAATAATCGGCAAGCCCAAGGTTATATTGACTGCTTGACCAAAACCTTTGTATTTCAAAACAGGCAAGCCTTGGTCGTGATACATCGCCAACACCGCATCGGCGTTATCCAAATATTTAGGCGTGAATAAAGTATCGGCAGGTAGAGGGCCGACCAAGTTCATCCCGCGCGAGCGTAACTGTGCAAGAACAGGTTCGATCACCTCAATTTCTTCGCGCCCGAGATGGCCGCCTTCTCCCGCGTGAGGGTTTAAACCACACACCAGAATACGCGGCTGGGCTATACCAAATTGCACCTGCATATCGCGCTGTAAAATTTCAGTGACTTGCGTGAGTTCATCTTTGGTAATCGCGGCAGCAACATCCTTTAGCGGCAAATGTGTTGTTGCAAGCGCTACGCGCAAGCCTTCAGTGGCAAGCATCATCACCACTTTTTCAGTATTCGTTTTTTCTGCGAGATACTCAGTGTGACCACTAAACGCGATTCCTGCATCGTTGATAATACTTTTTTGCACTGGGCCAGTAACCAGCGCAGCAAAATGCCCGGCAACACAACCCTCAATCGCAGTATCCAGTGTGCGCAAAATGTAAAACGCATTTTGTACATTCAACTTGCCCGGTTCAGCGGTTTGTGCAAGTACGATGGGTAATACTGCCAACTCGCCTGCAACGCTTGGGCGCGGGGCTTCCTGTAAATTAATTTCACGTAACTGCAGCTTTAATCCCAACTGCTGAGCGCGCGCTTGCAACAGCTGTGGGTCGGCAATCGCAACAATTTCATGCTGCTGCGCTTGCTGCGCAAGTGTCACCACCAGATCGGGGCCTATACCTGCCGGCTCACCGGGTGTAAGTGCAATTCGATAACAGGGATTCTTCATTGTTTGACCTGACAAAAGCTTGAACCAGCAGACAAAAAGCAGATTTCAAAAAGCACAACGGCTAAAAACAGAATTGCGTTAACTCACTCGTGTTGCGCAATCTATTTTTAGCCGCTGGTACCAGCAAAGCCTGATACTAGAGTTTAACTTCGACGTAAGCCTCTTCGCGAATTTGCGTAAGCCAGAGTTGGAACTCTTCTTCAAAACGACGCGAACGCAATACGTTGGCGGCTTGGTTGCGCTTCATTCTATCGCTCATATCTTCTTTGCGACGCTCTAACACTTGCAAAATGTGCCAGCCGAATTGGCTCTTAAACGGACGAGTAATCCCATTGATAGGGGTGTTGCCCATCGCCTCTTCAAACTCGGGCACAAACATTCCCGGAGTGGCCCAACCCAAATCGCCGCCGCTCAACATGGAGCCAGTATCTTCTGAATTTTCACGGGCCAATTTGCCAAAGTCTTCGCCCTTTTCAATACGCGCTTTTAAATCCAACAATTTTTGGCGCGCTTGGGCGTCATCCATAATTTCTGATGTTTTTATCAGAATATGGCGGGCGTGGGTCTGCTCAACCAATTGTTCGCCACCACCACGCTGCTCAATATTTTTAAGGATATGGAAACCTGCACCACTGCGGAAAGGTTTGGATACCTGACCAACAGCGAGATCAATCATTTTATTGCCGAACAACTCTGGCAACTGCGCCAGTTTGCGCCAGCCAATATCACCACCTTGCAGAGCCGCTTGGTCATTGGAGTAGCTGATCGCCATTTGCGAAAAATCACTGCCGGATTGCAGCTTTTGGTAAACATCATTGGCTTTTGCTTCGGCGGCAGCGATGGTGTCAGCATCGGCACTACTGGATACCGCAATCAAAATATGGCCAATATGAAAGTCCGGTGAGGTGGCAAACTTGCCATCGCTCGATGCAAGGAAGTTATTAATATCCTGATCCGTGACTTTAATACGACTATTAACAACACCCTGTTGCAAGTGACTAATGGTCAACTCATTGCGCATTTGCTTGCGCAAACCATCGATTGTTAGACCCTGACGAGCCAAATCTGCTTCAAGTTGCGCCATAGTGATTTGGTTTTTTTGCAAAACGCGACCAATGGCTTGATCGATTTCCGCCTCATCCACATTGATGTCATAGCGCTCGGCCATCGCCAGCTCAATACGCTCAAGAATCAACTGCTCCAGAATTTGTTTATTGAGCACATCTTCCGGTGGCAATTGCTGATATTGGCCTTGCAGGCGCTCCAGAATTGATGCTTTGCGATCATTCAATTCACTTTCCAGCACTACGTCCTGATCAACAATCGCTACCACACGATCCAGAGACACAGCATTGCTTTGCGCAAAGCCAGGCTGACTGGCGGCCAGCAAGCCGCCGAGCAATATAGTCCAGCCCATACGCAATACATGTGGCTTGTTTTGGTTCTTACTCATAATTCAATCGCTGCTTTATTGTAGAGATACTTCACGCTCGCCGTAGCCAATCATGGCCTTGTCGAGCAGGTTGCTAATTCGTCGACTAATACTACCGAAACCGCGTAATTGCACTTCGATAAAAATGCCGCGGTCATAGTCGTCATGGGTGAGATTTTCCATAAAGCTGGCGCTGTAATCAAAATCCAACCATTGGCGCGCTAATACACGTACACGATAGCAGCAGTCGGTGTATTCGAGCCCGGCAAAGGTGTCGAGTTCCGCATCATAGGTAAAATCGTAGTTAGCGCGGGCAATTAGTGCCCATTGATTAGATACCGGCCAGAGGGTAGTAATGTCGATTTGGTTAAGGGTTTCACCAATACTTGGCGATGTTTCCAAAGGGCTAAGCGTAATAGGGTCGCGACTGTAGCGATAACCCAAGTTGAAAATACGATACTGCTCATCCATGTAGTTCACGCTAGTACTAATGGTTTTCACTTCATCCAATTGGTGATCATAGAGCACATCCCCACTAAAACGCAGATGGTCGCCAATCTGGCCGCTCGCCTGCCCTGCCAGCGCCGAGCTGGTACGGGTATTGGCATAGTCGTCATCGTCATTGAGGATGCTGATTTCCCGGTCTTCAAAGTAGTTGATCTGACCGATGCTCAAGCGCAAGCGCTCAATGCCAGTGCGATCTTCTACGAAACGGCTGGTCACCCCCAAAGCGAGATGATTGGCATCATCAAGGCGGTCGCCGCCGGAAAAGCGTGAGTCGCGGAATAATTGGTTGTAGGTGAAGATCAAATCCGATGTATCAAAGTTGACGTAGCTGCTATCGGAAGTAAGGCCATAGAGCGAATCCTGATTTTCATAGTCGCGGTACAAATAAAACGCGCGCGGCTCCAGTGTTTGCACATAGTCGTCGCCAAACCAGTTTTTATCGCGCTCAAAGTACAAGCCCATATCGAGCGAGCCTTGTGGTGTAGCAAATTGCTGACTGGTATCTGCATCCGCATTCATATTGATTGCATCCAGCTCGTAGCTCAGGGTTTTCACCCCGACACCTGGCTTGATGTAACCAGCGGTGAACTCTTTATCCCACGTCAGTTTATAGTTGGTGCGCACACGCTCACCTACAATCAAATCCGCCTTGGACTGCGCACGACTCGGATCTATTTCAAAATACTGATTCATATCGAAATTGGTGTATTCGTTATCCAATTCGATCAACCAATCATTCACTCTATAGCGGCCATCAGCATGCAGGCGCGGTAATTCACGATAGGGTAATTGCGAGCTGGTGAGCAGACGAAACTCTTCTGCCTTGGCACCAAAATTCCAGTTTGGACTTTTATAGCCGGCCGATACTAACTGGCGAATGTAAGCTTGACGGTTATCATCAACGGCGCTTCTATCGATGTCATGGATATAGTCGGTGTCGCTGACATCGGTAAAGTCGATCAAGGTTGACCAGCGCTGTTTGCTGCCACCCGTTTGAAAAAGATTGTACTGCCAGCGATCTTTGCCCAAGTAACTTTCATCATCCTGATCATCATCTCGGCCTCGATCACGATCATCGCCGAGAAAGCTGCCAGTCAACACTGTATCAAACGAACTGGACATATGACGGAACTCGGACTCCAGCATATAACCGTGATCCTCCAGATAGCGAGGATTGATAGTTGCGTCGTAATTGGGTGCGATATTCCAGTAAAAAGGCACTTCGAATTCATCTATGCCATCACTCCCGATCCCCACTGAGGGAAACAGAAAGCCAGTCAGACGATCAGGGCCGATAGGAAAACGAAAATAAGGTGCATAGGCGACCGGTATGTCTTTCACATGCAAGCGCATATGTTTAGCGGTGCCGTAGTGTTTCTCGTTATAGAGCGTGATATTGGAGCCTTTGATCAGCCAAGTGTTATCGCCCGGCTCACAGCTGGTAAAGGTGCCTTGATCAAGACTGATAATTTCATCGCCAATTTTATTCAGGTTTTCAGCGCGGCCGCGTACACGAGTTTCGTAGAGCACAAAACGAGCACTGTCCAAGCTGGCATTGCCGGTATTGGTATCGATTTTGGCGCTATCGGCGCGCAATAACATGCCCGGTTCCCGCACTTGAATATTGCCGTTTAATTCGGCCTTGCGCGAAACATTATCGAAACTGAACTCATCGGCGCGAAAGGAACGGCGCCCTTGAGTCAGGTAGACATCATCGCGCATGATGAATTTGGTCTGCCGCTCGGACTCCGAGTAATCCGCCGTGCCAAAGATATTGGCACTTTCCGGGTCGAGTTCGGACTCCGCATCGTTACGCGGTGGCGCAATATAAGCGCCGCAGCAGGCGGCAGGCACCAATGCACGCTGCTCGGGAGTCAGTTCCTCCAAAGGAATCCAATCCAATTCACGCAATTGTTCATTGGGGTCTTTTACCTTGGTTGATGCGTCATCGGCCCAACTCAGGGGGGCAGCCAATAACAACACGCCTGCACACTGTGCTGCAACACACAGAGCAAGACGGGAGCGAAGGAATTTATTGCGTAGATTTTGCTGGGAATGTTTCTGGTTTGAAGCCATTAACCGCGGTCTCAAATAGGCGCGCCATACATATGCCGCCGAAAAAATTGATGCGATTCTACTGTAAACAACCTGCACTGGGAATGAATTGGGGGAAATCACCTGACTGGGGTAGAATCCGGCCAATGAATACCGCTACAAAATCGCGAATAAACCTTCAAACCCGAATTCGGAATCTGCATGACCACAACCCAACCCCATGCTCCTGGTGACACCCGAAAGTTAGCACTCGCTAACTGGGTAACACAGCAAACATCGCCCGACCAACACCCCATCCAATTACAAAGCTTGGGAAGCGATGCCGGTTTTCGCCGCTATTTTCGCTATCAATCGCCATCGCAATGGCTGGCCGTTGATGCGCCACCTGCCACTGAAGATACCGTCCAATTTCTCGCTATCGCCCGCCTTCTGGAGCAACGGGGGGTGCGCAGCCCGCGCATAGCCGCAGCCGATGCCGAGCAAGGTTTCCTGTTGGTTGAAGATATGGGCGACCGCTTGTTCTTCCGCGCAGTAAATAGCGACAACGCCGATCAACTCTACTCACAGGCGATTACCACCCTGTTGCAGATTCAGCGTTGTAATGATGATCCAATCATTCCGCGCTACGACCGCGCCCTGTTGCGCCGCGAACTGGAGATATTCAGTGAGTGGTTTGTCGGACAGTTGCTCGGCTACTCGCTTAACACCGAGGAACAAGAGCAGTTGGATCAGCTGTTTACCCAGTTTGAAGACAACTCGATCAACCAGCCGCAAAGCTTCGTGCACCGCGACTATCACTCGCGCAATCTCCTGTTGGTCGATGACGGTTCGCTCGGCGTGATCGATTTTCAGGGTGCACTTTGGGGCGGCATAACCTATGACTTGGTATCGCTACTGCGCGATTGCTATCTGCGCTGGCCTGCGGAACAGGTTAAACGCTGGGCGCTGGAATATCGCCAGCAAGCTATTAGCAGCGGCACTATTCCCGAAGTAAGCGAAGCGGAATTTTTGCGCTGGTTTGATTGGCTCGGTTTGCAGCGCCATATCAAAGTGCTGGGCATATTTGCACGTTTGAATTTACGCGATGGCAAAAGCGGCTACCTCAACGACTTGCCCTTGGTGATTCGCTACACCTTGGAAGTGGCAGACGACTACGCCGAGCTGCGCCCTTTTGCCGACTGGTTTACGCAGACACTCCTACCGCTGGTACAACAGCAGAGCTGGTATCAGGATTATCAAACAGCAGGCGAACAAGCCCTCAATAAAGACACAGCAGGCGCCCAAGAAGTAGGTAATAAATGAAAGCGATGATTCTCGCCGCCGGGCTCGGCAACCGCATGCGTCCACTCACCGACCACACCCCCAAGCCGCTGCTTTGCGCAGGCGGTAAACCGCTGATTGAATATCACTTGGAAAATTTGCAGCGCGCTGGCATTCGTGAGGTGATTATCAACCTCGCCTATCTCGGCGAAAAAATTCGCGCACATCTAGGAGACGGCCAACAGTTCGGATTGCAGATTCACTACTCCACCGAACCCGAACCGCTTGAAACCGGCGGGGCGATTTTGCATGCACTGGATTTACTGGGCGATGAGCCGTTTTTATTGATTAATGGCGATGTCTGGTGCGATCTGGAATTTGCACATCTGGTTCAGCACCCGCTCACTGAAAATCAACAAGGCCATTTGTTATTAGTGCCCAATCCCGATTTTCATCCACTCGGTGATTTTGCACTTGCCGATAATGGTTTGCTGCTTGATGACTTGGAAAAAACACATCCACAACGATTTACTTTTGGTGGAATTAGTCTGCTAAAACCAGAGTTAATCAACAATTATCCCGATAAACGCCAAAAGTTTCCCTTGGTAGAAGTACTACGCCGCGCAATTGGTTTGCAACAACTGAGCGGCGAGGTTCACAACGGCCACTGGAGCGATGTTGGAACCCCCACGCGCTTGCAGGATTTGGAAAATTATTTGCAAGGCTAATTATTTATTTGCCATCAGCATTCAGCATACTGATGGCGGATTGGTTAAATTAACCTGACGAAAAATTGCCTCTGCTTCCGGCGACACACTGCGTACATGTAAATCCTGCTGGGGAAAAGGAATTTCGATTTCTGCTTCATTAAGTGCAGTCAGGATACTAGCAAACAAATTACTGCGAATTTGCGTCCAGTTATCTATGTCGTAAGTCCAGGCGCGCACCACAAAATCCAATGAACTCGCACCATAACCCGTCATCAAAGCTACAGGCGCAGGCTCGGTAGAAATGCCCGGCATAGCGCGCGTAGTCTCCACCAAAATCGGCAAGAGTTTCTGCACATCCGTGCCGTAGGCCACACCGATAATTAAATCGATACGGCGACGGCTATCCATTAAGGTCCAGTTAGTTAAATTATTCGATACCAAGGTGCCGTTGGGCACTACTACATCGGCGCCATCAAAGGTGCTGATAATAGTTGCGCGCAAACCAATTTGACGTACACGGCCAGACACACCGGGCAAATCGATAATGTCGCCTGGTTGAATCGGGCGCTCAAACATCAGCACCAAACCCGACACAAAATTGCTGACGATATTTTGCAAGCCCAAGCCAATACCAACACCCAAGGCACCAAACATCAACGCGAGCTGGCCGACTTTAAAACCCGCTGCCGAGAGCGCAATTAAAAAGCCTAGGATGAGCACTGCATAATAGGAGAGTGACGCAATACTATTGCCCACGCCGCGCGGCAATGAAAAGCGAGAGAGAAGTTGATCGCGCAATAAAAACCGCACCAACGCAGCCGACCAAAACGCAATCAACACTGCAATGACAAATGCCAACACATTGCCGACGCTGATGGAGATCGCCCCCATCTCCACCGTGAATGCCAAAAAGTCGCGAAACCAAGCATAGACAGGGCGCAGGATGCGAAAGCGATCCATGGTGTAAATCGCCCAAGCAATAAGCGCTGCAAGCATTAATCCCTGCAGCAATTTCTGCTGAATCGCTGCGGCTTGCATGCGCATCACCATCATCGATGCGATGGCTGGCTGGGCAATCACCACTTTCAGCAGCGCCGCGCACACACTCACACCGGTGTAGAGCAACAATCCCATATAGCCGCTATCGATCAGGCCGCCGACCAGCATATCGGCCAGTGACAGATTGCCTATAAAGTTGACCAGAATGGACAGGCTCAACAAGCTGACCGCCCACCAGCCGATAAAGCGTACGCGCACGCGCAGTGGGGAATTGGCACGCTCATGTTGGCTCCAGCGCCATTGCAACCAGAGGATCACCACCAGCGCGATCACCGCCAGCCCGAGAATGAATAGGCGATATAGGAAATTACTGCCCATCAGCAGGAAACCAAACCGATCCAGCACATAAAGCCCGACCGCCGCATAGGGCCAGAAATCCAGCAGACGCACGCTTTGCTGCGGCAGTAATCGCAGCAGCGGAATGAATGCCACCAGCAGCGCCACTTCCATCAAAATTTGCGGGGCGTTTGTTTCAAATGCCATCGCCAGCAAACTGGCCAACAGCAACCAGGATGAAATCGGGCGCTTCAACACACGAGCGGTAGCCGTATCTTCCGCCAGAGAAGGGGTACGAGAGTAAATCCGCATTAACCACAGCAATAGCAACAACACGGCGATTTGAAGTACCCGTACGCCGCGGATACTTTCGGCATTACCGGCAGCATAATCCTGCGCAAACCGCGTCTCGACTTCAAAACCATGCTGAATGGACTCCAACGAGTTCTGATCGGTATTGCGCCAGAACTCAGCTCGCCACAGAGGTTCCACGTCATTCATAAGCAGGCCGCGATCAATAGTTTCTATCGCCGTCGCCACATCGTTGCGGCCGGATTGGATGTTGGCTTCCACCAGACTGGCACGACGCGTCAGGCTCCCCAACTGCGCCAAAGGTGTCGATAAACCTTTCTCAGCCTTGCGGATATCACTCAGGATGGTATCGATTTGGATGCTTAATGCTTCAGGCAAACTGGATTCGGCCGATGCGGCTTTGGTCGCAGACCATGCGGCATAGCGTTGCGACAACTCATCGGCGAGCTTGTTGTAAGGCGCTGACACATCGCGCATGTCCTCCTGCCAACGCGTAAACCGCCGCGCATCCAATTGCCAGTAACGATCAAGACTCTCCAGCCGCGCTACCGGTAAATCGGGCAACTCATCGCGATCAAAGGTGGTTTTTTTCTCATCAATGGAGCGGGAAATTTCACTTAAGGGCGCCGCCAACAGCGTCTCGGGCGACTTCTCTTTTAACTTGCGGGCCACCCGCGCCAACATGCGTTGATCCTCATTAGCGCGATCAATGATCTCGGAAACAGGAATAGGCTCCACACGCGCTGCAGCATCAGCCTCGTCGGCGGCACTTTGCGCCTGCACCAATGAACTACTTAGGGCGATAACCAAAGCGATAAACAGGAGCGACAGCAAAACAGCCCGTGAGGGCAAAGGTATCAAGCGGGCAATTCCCATTTATCCATTCTCCTTACAGCATGGTCGGGGCAAACAAGTGGTAAAGCACTGGGGCAGGTATAAGAGTAGGCCAGAAAGATAACCTAAAAAATGAACGTCTAATAGTTCGAATGCGACCGCAAGATTTAGGCTGTCACTGGGCGATCTAACCGGTAAAGTGCCACCAACAGGATAAGACGCAGGCACCGAGTGAAAACTATGGCAAGCAAGACAACTGAAAATGACAGTGCTATCGATCATCGGCGCTGGCAAATGCTCGGCAGCACAACACCGTCTGAACCCTTCTTTTATGCGGTGATTACAACGGGAATTTACTGTCGCCTCGGCTGCCCGTCGCGCAAACCCAAGCGCGACAATGTGCGATTTTTTAATACTGCGGCCGATGCTGAACGCGCCGGCTTTCGCGCCTGCAAACGTTGCCATCCACAAACGGCTGCGGCTGATAGCCAAATCACTGAGCGTATCCAACGCTTGTGTCGATTAATTGAATCCACCGCCGATGAACTATCACTCAGCGCACTTGCGGAATACGCGGGCATTAGCAGCTACCATTTACAGCGGCAATTTAAAGCCGTCACCGGTATTAGCCCCAAAGCCTACGCCAAGGCGCATCGCCAATCTTTAGAGTCAGCCATGCCAAAACCATCCAAAAAACCTGAAACTATTTGCTACTCATTGAATGCATCATCGCTCGGAAAATGTTTAATCGCACAAAGCGAAAAAGGCATTTGCGCAATTTTATTAGGCGATGAAGACGCTGCATTAATTGCTGAATTAAAAAGTCGCTTTCCACACGCTGATTTGCAATCAGCTGATCAAACCCTATCCGATTCACTGCAACAACTTATGCAAGCCATCGAATCGCCCGCACAGTCGCTAAACCTGCCGCTGGATATTCGCGGCACATTGTTTCAGCAGCGCGTGTGGAATTTGCTACAAAAAATTCCGGCAGGTGAAACGCGCAGCTATACCGAAATTGCACAACTGCTCGGCGCGCCAAAATCGGTACGCGCTGTCGCCAGTGCCTGCGCTGCCAATGCCTTGGCGATTGTGATTCCCTGCCACAGAGTCGTGCGCAGCGATGGCAATCTGGCGGGATATCGCTGGGGATTAGAGCGAAAAAAAATATTGCTGCACCGCGAACAAGATCCGACCTATGAACAAGATCAAAGCTAAATGCAAATTTCGCTCTCGATAACACTGCCGGAAGATTTCCGTCGCGTCGATTTTCTCGCCTTTCACCAGCGCGACAACCAAATGTTGGCTGAGCGCTGGGACACTACCGACGACTCAACACAATGCTTTGATAAAGGCATTATTTGGAACTCGATGCCATCCCGTTTAGCGTTCAACTTTTCAGTTCAAAACCAAGTAGAAATTGTTTTGGAAATTGACTCTGGCCGCAAAAAAATCAACACCGAACAAACTCAACAACAGCTACAAAAACTTGCGGCTCACATGCTGGGGTTAAATCAACCCACTACCGAATTTGAAGCCTTTGCAGCCAAACACAAAGACATTAAAAAGTTAATCGCCAAACAATCCGGCCTGCGCGTACCGCAAGCGGCATCGCCTTTTGAAGCCATAAGCTGGGCAATTATCGGGCAGCAAATCAGCTTGGGCGCCGCCACTTCATTGCGTCGCAAACTTATCCAGCGCGCAGGTATTCAGCATTCATCTGGCATTTACTGCTATCCCCAACCCGAGCAAATTCTCGTACTCACGGAAGATGACCTGCGCGCGTGCAGTTTTTCCGCAACCAAAGCGAAAACTCTGCTCGCGCTTGCCAATGTAGCTCAAAAAGGTGAGTTGCCACTGCAAGTCTGGCTGGATGATTTTTGGAATGGAAACACGCTTGATGCAGAAACAATTTACGCACAGCTAATTGCTATACGCGGCATAGGCCCTTGGACGATTCACTATGCCTTACTGCGAGGATTTGGCTGGATGGACGGTTCACTGCATGGCGATGTCGCCGTGCGTCGCAACTTGCAGAACTTATTAACGGCGCAGAAAAAATATTCAGGGGCGGAGAAAATATCCGCAGCAGAAACCGAACTCTGGCTCGCCGGATTTTCACCCTGGCGAGCCTTGGTCGCAGCCCATTTATGGGCGATGCAAAAAGCAGATGGGTATTAATTAACGCGACTGAATTATCTTCAACTCTTCGCGCGCAAGCTCAACACCTTCCTGCGCTGCGTCTTCCATCAGTTTTAAGCCTCTGGCTTTATCCTGCTTAAGATCACTCACGCCGTAGTACAGATTAAAACCGTAAGTAAATTTTGAATGCGCATGACCTTGGGCGATGGCGCGCTCAAAATACTCGCTGGAGCTTTTGGCATTGGCAGCGGCAAAATCGCCATACAAACCAATCACACCCAAACGGTAGGATGCCTCGGCAACACCACCTTCAGATGCCTGCTCCAGCAACTTCATGCTGCGCACTTCAAATTCTTCTTCTGTCTCGCCGGTAGATTCCAAACTAAAACTGGAATACAAAAACTGCGCATAGGCATCGTTTTGTTCAAGATAAGGCGTGAGCAATTCATAGAGCGCCTCAACTTCACCTTCATCTAACAACGCTTCGGCTTTTTGTTTGATCTCGTTTTCCATTTTTACTCACTTAATTTTTTCAAAAAAAATCATTAGTCCAAATCGCTTGCTTGATGACGCTCAGGCACTTGCAATGCCTCCTCGCCCCAAGTGCGATTAACCCGCTCTCCGCGCTGCACCGCTGGCCGTTCGCTAATTTCTTTACTCCAGCGCAATACATGACGATAGGATTTAACATCCAAAAATTCGGCTGCTTCATACAGTTTGCCCTGCACCAAGGCACCGTACCATGAATAATTTGCCATATCAGCGATGGTGTATTCGTCACCACATAGATAGCGCCGTTCCGCCAAATGGCGATCCAACACATCTAGTTGCCGCTTTACCTCCATCGCATAACGATTAATCGGATACTCCAATTTTTCAGGTGCGTAAGCATAAAAATGGCCGAAGCCACCACCTAAAAATGGTGCGCTGCCAATCTGCCAAAACAACCAGCAAAGGCATTCCGCTTTGGCAGCAGGATCGCGAGGAAGAAACGCTGAAAATTTTTCGGCGAGATACAACAAAATCGCGCCCGATTCAAATACGCGTGTAGGCGGATTGGTAGACGTATCCAACAAAGCAGGAATTTTGGAATTAGGATTAACCTCCACAAAACCACTGCCAAATTGATCGCCCTTACCTATATCAATTAACCATGCATCGTATTCAGCATTCTCTTTTCCTAATGCCAAAAGTTCCTCTAACAGAATCGTAACTTTTACTCCATTTGGCGTAGCGAGCGAATAAAGTTGTAAGGGATGCTTCCCTATATTAAGCGCCTTCTCATGTGTGGCACCGGCTATAGGCCGATTTGTACTCGCAAAAGCACCGCCCTTATTTTGCTCCCACGTCCAGACTTTGGGTGGAGTGTAGGAATTTGTTGTGCTCATAGCGCTCTCCTATTCTGATCAGGCGAATTCGGTTCAAGCCGCCTTTATATATAGAAATACAGGTTTTTCGGCATACTGACTTTAACATCAAATAAGTGACTAGGCCTTCGGTTAAATCATCAGACCAGGGATTCGCTTGAATTATCCTTCCAAAAAAAATCCCCCGCAGAATAACCTGACGGGGGACTTGGGAAATGCAAAGCTTTGACGTTGATTCGTCTAAGCCACGATTTTTACTTCGCCAATGCTTCCAGCGCTTTTTTGGCATCAGGGCTAACACTGTGATTCAAACCAATCACAATTTCTGCCAGTTGTTTTTCTTCTGCCGTTGCAGATTCCGCTGCAGCAAGGGTTTTCAACTTAGCTACATCATCGGCTTTGGGCGCATGCTCAACGTTATGAATTGCCTGAGCAATAGCGCGAGTGGCTTCACTGTTAGCTTCGTCCTTACTGATCGCTTCCAGCGTAGCTTTCTGCTCAACAGATGGATAATGGTTCAGCTCGGTAAGGATGCGCGCCATAGTGGAAACCGCGCTGGACTCCGCAAACGACGGCATTGCAACAGCCAGCAAAGTAAACAAAGCGATAACAGCGGCGGAAAAAGTTTTGCGTTTCATCTTTCTTGCTCCTGAATAGTTATGGTTGGAAAAGC
Organism: Cellvibrio chitinivorans; assembly: GCF_035117775.1. Classification (NCBI taxonomy): domain Bacteria; kingdom Pseudomonadati; phylum Pseudomonadota; class Gammaproteobacteria; order Cellvibrionales; family Cellvibrionaceae; genus Cellvibrio; species Cellvibrio chitinivorans. Next base: position 1,534,374 of record NZ_JAYKKN010000001.1, on the reverse strand, counting down.
GTGAATATCAAACGGCGCTGATTATAGAACGACCAGCATAAATCAGTTTGTGATCTGAGACGCTGAATGGGGATTTGGCGTAATGCGAGAGGATTAGATTGTTTTTGTAGGTTGGGCAGCAATGCCCAACATTTTCGCAATTGGATAGATTAGTTGGGCATGGCTGCCCAACCTACGAGTTAAAAAAAATCCCCCGCTAATTTCAAATTAACGGGGGACTTTAAAGATGCGCGGGGCGTTTGGAGTTACATCGCGGAGTTAATACACATCCCGCAAATAGCGTTTATCCATATTTAATTTGCGGATGTAGTTAACGGTTTCGGCTTCGTCGAATTTTCCGTATTGCTGGATAATGTCGCGCAGGGCTTGGTCTACGTCTTTGGCCATGCGGCTGGCGTCGCCGCAGACGCAGAAGTAGGCACCCTCTTCCAGCCAATTCCACAATTCTTCGCCGCGTTCACGCATACGATCTTGCACGTAGATTTTTTGCGATTGATCGCGCGAGAAAGCCAAACTCAATTCATTGAGCAGACCGTCTTTTTGGAATTGCTGTATTTCATCCTGATAATAAAAATCCGTCGCGGCGTGTTGTTCGCCGAAGAACAGCCAGTTTTTACCCGCATCGCCGCGCGCTTGGCGCTCTTGCAGGAAGCCGCGGAATGGCGCAACACCAGTGCCAGGGCCAACCATAATTAATGGGGTATCGCCTTTTTCTGGAACATGGAAATGCTTGCTTGGCTGCACAAAGATGGGCACATCCACACCACTTGCACGATCAGCAAGGAAAGTAGAGGCAACACCTTTGCGGATTTTTTTGCTGTCGCGGAAGCGAGTGTAGCGCACTGCCGATACGGTTAAATCAATACGATTCGGTTGCGCTTTGCTACTGGAGGCGATGGAGTACAAACGCGGTTGAAGGCGTTTTAGTACCGCGATAAATTCTTCCACATTTGCACGAACAGGGAACTCTTGCAGAATGTCCGCCAACTGGCGGCCGTAGAGCCACTGCTGTAATTGCTCTTTTTGATCTGCTTCCAATAATTTTTTCAACTCTGCGCTTTTGGAGCGCTCGGCAATAAATTGCAGCGCTTCCAAACTCGGGCGGCAGACTTCGTAATTTTCAATTAAGGCGCTGTGCAGGGATTTTTCGCGCGTATCCACTACCACCGGTGCTTCGGCATTTAAATTAAGCGCTTGCTCAAGTTCAAATACATAATCGGGGCAATTTTTTGGCCAGATGCCGAGCGCATCGCCCGCTTCGTAGGTGATGCCGGACTCGCCCAAGTCAAAACCAAATTGGCGAACATCTTTACCTGAACCTTCTGCACTCAAACGATTATTCACCGTCAAGCGCGATGCGTAGGGATTGGCTTTTGTAAAGCCTGATGATGCAACAGTAGACATAGATGAAGATGCGCTCGCTGAATTGCCTGTAGAACTGTTAACAGCTCCTGTTGCGACAACATGCGGAGCCAATTGTTCTTTGAGCTTAGCAAACCATTCGCCCGCTGGGGCTTCAAAATCGGTATCGCAATCCACACGCTCAACCAGCGCTTTAGCCCCCAGTGTTTGCAAGCGCGCAAATAATTTTTTGCCGTGACCGCAGAATTGGTCGTAATTGGAATCACCCAGCGCTAATAAACCGAACTGCAATTCACTGAGCGATTGCATGGCGTCATCCGTCAACTGACTCCAGAAATCGCCACCATTATCGGGCGCATCGCCATCGCCAAAGGTGCTGGTAACAAACACCACAAATTTATCGGCAGCGAGTTTTTCCACCGAATAATCATTCATGGATTGGAAATTCACCATCCAACCCTGCGCCGATAATTCCTGTGCAAATTTTTGCGCGAGGGTTTCCGCATTGCCGGTTTGCGATGCCCATAACAGCGTGAGCGATGGTTTATTTGCAGCAGGCACTGCACTCACCCCCAAAGGCAACACACGCGAGAACATGCCCGCAAGCAAACCATTTACCCAATCGCGATATTCAGGGCGGATGGGCGCATCGCTCGGCAAGGCTGGCACCGCCTGAATAAGCTTGGCGCTGGTTTGTAAACCGCCAATGAAACCTGCGAGATAATTTTTTTCGCCCGCGGAAAATTGCGGTGCAACCGTTTCTACTACGCCGATTTTTTCAGCGAAGGTGGCAATCAAAGTCATAGCAGTTTCCTCTGCAACGGGCGCAAAGGCCAAGGCAGCAGGTAATTCATAATCGTAATTGTGGGAATCAGAGTTTTCAGCAGAATCAGCAGTACTATCTTCTACAAAAACTTCTACGCGCTTAAGTGCAACAGCAGCGACTTTTAATTCTGGCTGTTGCGATATCGCATCAATTTTGTCGCTGGTGACGGCGTTGATGCAGAGGTTATCGCCGTAGACATCATTCCAGTGAATGGGCGCAAAGCAGCAACCGGGAAGAACACGATCAGTCACCAGTGCAGGCAAAATCGCATAGCCACGGCGCGAGCGAATTTCAACTTTGTCTTTATTGTTAATACCCAATTCCACGGCATCCTGCGGATTAATTTCTACAAAGGTGCCGGGGTTTAATTTATTGAGCGTGGCAATTTTTCCGGTTTTGGTCAGTGTGTGCCATTGGTGTTGCACACGGCCGGTGTTGAGCACCATAGGGAATTCAGCATCGGGCATTTCGGCTGGATTGACATGGGGGCGCGCATGGAAAATCGCTTTGCCGGATTCAGTCGCAAATTGGAAAGTCGGCACTGAACCATCGGCATTGGTTTTCAGTGTTTGGTTAACACCGGTATTTAAATAGCGAATCGGATTGCGATTGGAATTTTCATCGGCACACGGCCACTGTAAAGGATCGACTCGCAAACGCTTGTAACTTACGCCGCGCAGATCGTATCCGGTTTTAGGGTTGTAACTCTGACGAATTTCATCAAATACTTCTGATGCAGAAGTAAAATTAAAGCCTTCGCTAAAACCCATTTCGCGTGCAACACGCGCAACAATTTCCCAATCTGCCATCGCCTCGCCCGGCGGGCTTACGGCTTCTTGCATAAGCGTGATATTGCGCTCGGAGTTGATCATTACGCCTTCGGCTTCTGCCCACAAAGCGCCGGGTAAAAGCACATCGGCGTAGCGATTGGTTTCGGTATCGAGGAAAGCATCCTGCGCGATTACCAGCTCGGCCTTTTGCAAACCTTCAATCACAATTTTGCGATTAGGCACAGAGGCAACGGGATTGGTGCAAATAATCCAGCAAGCTTTAATTTCACCGGCGGCCATGCGCTCAAACATATCCACCGTACCCTTGCCCAACTTGGTACTGATGGAACCCTGCGGAATACCCCAGAGGTCTTCAATAAATTCGCGGTCTTTTTCCACCACCAGAGCGCGCTGCCCCGGCAAGCCCGGCCCCATATAGCCCATCTCGCGGCCACCCATGGCATTGGGTTGACCAGTGAGCGAAAACGGGCCACTACCCAAACGGCAAATTTTCCCCGTTGCTAAATGCAAATTACAAATCGCATTGGTATTCCAGGTGCCGTGGGTGCTTTGGTTTAAGCCCATGGTCCAGCAAGTCATAAACTCGGGCGCGGCGCCGATCATATCGGCGGCTTTGATAATCGATTCAACCGAAAGCCCGGTAATTTCGCTCACTTTTTCGGGCGTGTAATCCGCCAAAAATTCGGGAAAGTTTTCCCAACCCTGGGTGTAGTTTTCGATAAACGTTGAATCGGTTTTGCCATTTTTGTGCAGTAAAAATAACAAGCCGTTTAAGAGCGCGAGATCGGTACCGGGTTTGATTGGCAAAAATAAATCGGCTTTGTCGGCCGTTGTGGTGCGGCGCGGATCGGCGACGATAAGTTTCGCTCCGGCTTTAACGCGATCCATCATGCGCAGATACAAAATCGGATGGCAGTCAGCCATGTTGGCGCCGATCACAAAGAATAAATCCGTGTGATCAAAATCCTGATAGGAACCGGGCGGCGCATCGGAACCGAGCGACAGCTTGTAACCCATACCCGCACTCGCCATACACAGGCGCGAGTTGGATTCGATATTGTTGGTGCGCACAAAACCTTTGCAGAGTTTGTTCACCAAATATTGGGATTCAATGGACATCTGCCCCGAGACATAAAAACTCAGTGCATCCGGCCCATATTGGTCGAGAATTTCACGCAAGCGTTTGGCGGTGTGACTGATCGCCTGCGCCATTGGGGTTTTGACTGGATCGTGCGTGCGCTCGCTGCGCACAAAAGCGGATTCCATGCGGCCGGAATTGGTAAGCGCCTGAGCGCTGGTCTGGCCTTTGGTGCACAAACGACCAAAGTTGGAAGGATGATTTTTATCGCCACTGACTTTGATGACCTTGTGGCCGTCGGTCTCCAGCACCATTCCGCAGCCCACTCCACAGTAGGGGCACACGGAACGCACGGTTTTTTTCTCGTTATTAACAACAGATTCGGACATAGGGCTGCAACTCCTCATTACGAGGGGTTTAGCAAGCGCTATGCCAGTGGCAAGTGATGGCGCCCCGCCCTGCCATATAACGCAGAGCGGGCAGCCAATTTAACAATAACTATTTGATTTAATTAGATATTAACTAAATAAAAACAAGACAAGTAAGAGCCGAAAGGATTTTCAGCTCGCAAGACAACAAAAGCAAACTGCACCCAAGAAAAGCAAAAAACCAATCATCGGGCACCACTTTGTTTTTCATTGGTGCATTAAATTTACTGTGATTAATTTTTAGCCATCACACCAAATCCAAATTTGCACCAAAATAAAACACACAAGACACAAAAAATCAGGTTCTAAATTGCCCAACCAGTTGTTGCAACTCGCCGCCAAGAGTCGCCAATTCCTCGCCTGATTGGCGGGAACGCGCCGCGTATTGGCTGGCGGATTCAGTGGCATCGGCGATGGCATGCATACTTTGGTTGATCGATTCGATTACCTGCGTCTGCTCCTCCGCCGCGGTGGCGATCTGCAAGCCGCGCTGGTTGATGGTGCTGACCTGATGATCGATCAAGGTAAGCGCCGCCGAGGTTTCCGTCACCATCTGCACCGACACATCGCCCTTCACCAGACTGCGTTTGATGGATTCGCTCGCAGCCGAGGTACTGGATTGCAAACGCTGGATCATGCTTTGAATCTCTTGCGTAGAGGATTGGGTACGCGCAGCCAAGGCGCGGACTTCATCCGCCACCACCGCAAAACCGCGCCCCTGCTCACCGGCGCGCGCTGCTTCGATTGAGGCATTGAGTGCGAGCAAATTGGTCTGCTCGGCGATGCCGCGAATCACATCCGAAACGGCGCCAATGCCATTCACATCCTCCTGCAAGCGCTGCAACTCATCAGTATTCAGCCGCACTTCCGACGATAACGCCTGAATGTTATCGATGGATTTGCTGGCGGTAAGCTGGGCGTTTTTGGTACTGGCTTCGGCAGTATCGGCAGCGCTCGCGGCATCCTGCGTGCTTTGCGCGACTTCAACGGCGGAAGCGGCCATCTCATTAATCGCGCTCGCAACTTGCAGGGTTTGCTCGCGTTGTTGGTCGAGGGTTTGGTGAGTCGCTTGAGTATCGCGCGAGACATGCTGGGCGATTTCGGCCAACTGGCGGGTAAGCTGCTGAATGCGCTGCACCATGCCCTGAATGGAATCGACAAACATATTAAAGGCACTGATCACCGCACCGATTTCATCGTTACTGGTACGGGTCAGGCGACGAGTGAGGTCGCCACCGCCGCGCGCGATCTCTTCAAGGCTGCGCACCAAGCCATTGAGCGGCTCCAGGGTTTTATTGGCGATATAAATAGCAACCAGCGCTATCACACCCAACACCAAAACAGCGATGCCGGAAATCCACATCAGCGTCTCGTGAATATGCTCATCGGCCAGTGTTTGCGCCTCGCCAACTACTTTATCGATATTGTCGATGTAGAAACCGGTGCCGATCATCAGATCCCACTTGGGCAGCCATATCGCATAGCTCAGCTTGGGATAAGCGGTTTGATCTTGCCCTTGGCGCGGGAAGTGATAGGTGACAAATCCGCCGCCAGCTTGCCCTTGCTTTACCAGTTCGTTGATCAGGAATACGCCGTTAACATCTTTGTAATCGCGAAAGCTGTCGCCAATCTTGGCGCTATCGCTGCCAGAAAATACGCGGATTGAGTTGCCATCATAGCCAAAGTAGTAGCCATCTTTACCGTACTTGAGTTGCTTGAGCAGATTTAGCGCTTCGGTTTTTTGTGTTGATTCACCGGCGGGTGCGGCGTCGTACAGAGGCTGAACGAGCGAGCGGGCAATATCCAGCGAATGACTTAATTCGGATTTATGCGCTTCAAGCAGGGTATCGCGCAGGATTTCCATGTCTTTATCCACTACCGATTGCATACGTGAACTCACTAGCAACAGCAAAAGGATTAAAATGGCGACACCGGGCACTAGCCCCAGCAAAATGAGTTTGAATTTCATTGAGACAGACTTCATCGAGTTCTCCGAGCTTTTTATTGTTTTGATCAAGCATTAACCGCCGACCATATAGTTATCGCGACTAATTGTAATATGTGTATTTAGATGCACCAGCAAAACCGACCAAAAGATCTAAAATCGTCTATATTCAAGAACATAGTTATAACCGGCAACGAGCAAACGGCGCGCGCATGACCCCAGATCCGCAGATTAGACAACTCCTCAAAAAGCTGAATGTGCCTACCGAAGGGCTGGCGCAGCTGAGCTTTTGCGGGGGTAATAAAGAAGCGCAGGTCAAGGCGTGGCTGCAAAGCCTGCCACTGACTCAAACACAGCAAGTCAGCGCCCAACTCTATATGGCTGTGCACGAACTCAGCCGCTTGCGTACCAGCAGTGAGAATCGCCTGGCGATCCTTGAACTGCTGCGCACACCGATTCATCAAACCCTTAGCGGCCTTGCGCTCAAATACTTAAATCAGCCCTTAATTCTGCCGGAAGCGGCACTTAAAACGGCAACCGTAGCCCAGGCGATTCAAAAACACTTTCTCAATAGTTACCTCGCGGTAGTGAAAGAGATTTGCACCCCGCATGCCACCAAGGTGCCGCCCGAGCAACAGGCGCTGGTGATCCACCGCTCGCTGACCGCCCTAAGCCTGCTGCTACTGCGCTCTTATCAGTTGTACTTACCCGTACCTGGTCAGGTGTGGACAGAAATACATGCCCTCTACCAGTTGGCCTGCGCTCTGGAACTGGAACAGCTGCCGGTGGAGGACAAACTTCCCCATCAACAGGACCTAAAAACCATTCACAATGTGTACTTACGCATACTGTTGCTCGCCAGTGCACGCCCCAACCAATTACGTCAGGATGAAATCGAAAGCACCTATAACGTGCTGGAATTGTTAGCGCCGGGCGCGGAGCTGCACCCTTACCAACCGGGCGGGAAAGAAAATCTGTTTGTGGTTCTGACCGATAGCAATCGCCCTCCGTTTTACAAATCCCACTGGCGCCCCGCCAGCAATCCGGGCGTAGAGCCGCCACTGGAGATTCGCACCAGCCCGCTGGTGAGCAAGCTAAAAGAATTGCAAAGCATTGGTAATGAAGGCGTCGACGCCAGCGTCAGCCAACGCAACCAACTGAACCTGTCGGCAGCGCTGACCAAACATTTGCTTCAGGCCTGGAGCCATTTGGCGCTGCGCAGTTTTGAACGACAGGAGGTAAATGCTGAGATCGAAGTTACCGTCGGCCTGACCAATATCCACTTTCACCTCGCCGATCAGCAGCCCTTTAACCTGTTTTTGAATCAAGGCAGCGCCGTAGCTGGTGCCCCAACCAAAGGCGCCATCTTTCAAAAACGCGGTGTACAGCTGAAAGTAGAAGAGACCAAGAAAACCAGTGACCCTTGGGGCGATGCGTTTGAGATTGTCGGCACCCCCTTTGATGGCCGCGCCCTGCCCACACTGAATATCGAAAAGAAGATTCAATCCCAGGAGCTGGAAAACTATCAAGGGCAGCATCCGGTTTACACAGTGCCGCTGATCGACCGCAGCCTCGGCGGCTACGGGTTGGAGTGGCGCAATGAAATCCCCGTACAAGTTCGCGCTGGCGAATTGCTCGGGTTGCGCGAATACGGGCGCAATAAATGGTCGATTGGCGTAGTGCGCTGGGCACATCAGATCAAGGGCGCAACCCAATTGGGGATTCAGATTATCGCCCCCCATGCGGTGCCAGTAGGTCTGGCGGCGATTCAAAAGACGGGCGGTTTTGCCGAATACCTGCGCGCACTGCAAATTCCCGAGCTGCGCGCGGTGAACCAACCCGCCAGCATGATCACCAATGCCATCACTTTTCACGAACACAGTAAGGCGCGGCTCTACACCCAGCCACAAGCCCACACTGAAACTCCGCACGAAGGCGACAAATCCATCCAGCTTACCCAGCGGATATTTGCGACTGGTGCTTTTAGCCAGTTTGGTTTTCGTGAATTGGCGACGGCAAAACCCGAGCCGCGCAAAGATGATTTTGATGCAGTCTGGGAATAAATCACCCGCTGCGGGAGACTCACTTGCGAACCAATCCACAAAAGCCGCGATCAAATCGCATAAATGGCATGACAAGTTGAGCGTTCCCTCGAATTTAGTAATATACCTAGATCAACCGCATGGACATCCCCCCGCACCAAGGCAAGTAATTGGCGACGCAAGGTAGCGTTTTCGGACTTACCGGTAATCCGTAATATAAAAAGCGGCCCTAAACGCCCAATGATCTTGAGAACCTGTAGCCAAACAAACTCAAACGCCAAAAAAACGCGCTATAGTCAAATTGCGCGTCGCCCTGACTATCGCCTGACAAAAGAAGACTTATGACGACTTCCGATACCATCCGCCTCCTTATTCTGAACAACCAACGCGCCGAAGCCGAGCGTTTGATAAGTATGCTGCATGCCTCCGGCCATCCTTGCCGCGCGCAGCACGTCGAAAGCGAAGAGGCTTTGGTGAAACTCTTGCAGGAACAGAGCTGGGATCTACTGATTGGTAACAACAGCACTACCAGCCCAAGCCCGCAAACCGCGATCAAACAAATCCGCCGCCTGAATAAAGACGTTCCGGTCATTCTTCAATATGAACTCGATGAAGACGACAGCCCCTTTGCCGTGGTAGAAGGCTTGCGTATGGGCGCGAGCGATGTGGTGAATATGGATGACGACCAGCATTTGCTGCTGGTAATTGACCGCGAACTGGCCAACCGCGAACAGCGTCAGGCGCGCCGCAATACCGACCGCCGCTTCCGCGAAGCCGAGCGCCGCAGCCAACAACTGCTCGACAGCTCGCGCGATGCCATCGCCTTTATTCAGGATGGTCTTTATCTCTACGCCAACGACTCTTTTGCCGAGCTGTTTAGCTATCCGAATAAAGACGACATAGAAGCCATGCCAATCATGGACATGGTGGCCGACAAAGATCAGGCGCGTCTGAAAAACTTCCTCAAGGATTTCACTTTCAAAGGCGACGAAGCGGAATCCAGCTCGCTGAGTTTTACCGGCATCACCCACAACGACGAAGAAACCACTATCGATCTGGAAGTCTCGCTGGTCACTTACGACGAAGAACCCTGCATTCAATTCCTCGCCCGCGCATCGCTCAACAATGTGATCGCGGCGGCGAACAATGAGGAACTGGAAGCGCAACTCAAGCAAATCAAATGGCAGGATCTGGTCACTGGCGTATACAACCGCCAATACCTGATCAGCCAGATAGACCACATTATCGACACCGTGGACGAGCAGCGTTACTACTGCCTCTTCTATATAGAGCTGGATCAATTTGGCGAAAAAGTAAAAGACACTTTTGGTGTTGCCGGTAGCGATTTGGCGCTGATCGATATCGCCACCCTGCTGCGCGCCAAAGCCAATACCAGCGATATTATCGCCCGCCTCGGCGACACCACTTTTGCGATTATCTCGCCCAATGTAAAAGCCGATGCCGCCGTTAACCGCGCGACGCAACTGTGTAAGGATCTGGAAGCGCACATTGTCGAGATCGACCAAAAAACTCTGCAAATCACCTGCAGCATTGGTATTTCACTGATTAACGAGACCTCGACCAGCACCAATACCGTGATCGAGCAGGCACGCAAGGCGATGGAAAAAGTCCACGCCAAAGATGGCAACTCTGCACTGCTGTTTGAACCGGATGCGCCCAAGATCGACATCAAAATCGATATCAATGCTGCCATTCAGCAAGCATTGGATAACGACCGTTTCCGCCTGCTATTCCAGCCAATTATCAGCCTGCGCGGTTCCGATGAAGAGTATTACGAAGTCTACCTGCGCCTGATTGATAGCACTGGCGCTGAAATATCACCCAACCACTTCCTTGAAGCCGCTGCCAGTATGAGCGCCGCAACCAAGATCGACCGCTGGGTGATTCTGGAATCGATCAAAATGCTGTCGCAGCATCGCGCCAAGGGCAACAAAACCAAGTTGATTGTGAATATTGGCCGCCAATCCCTGTGCGATGAAACCCTGCTGCCGTGGTTGGGCGTTGCTTTCAAAGCAGCCAAGCTCAGCCCCGATGCCATCGTCTTTCAAGCGCAGGAAATTGATGTCACTACCCATTTGAATGCAGCCAAGCACTTCTCGGAAGGCCTGGAAAAACTTAAAACCAGTTTTGCCATCAGCAACTTCGGCTGCTCGCTCAACCCGTTTAATACCCTGTCCCATGTACCAGTCACTATGATCAAGGTGGACGGCTCCTTTACCACTGACATTCAAAACAACAACGAAAGCCCCGAGACGCTGATCCAGCTGATCGAAAAGCTTAACGGCGAAAGCAAGATCACGCTGGTGCCGTTTGTGGAAAATGCGAGTGTGCTTTCAACCCTCTGGCAAGCTGGTGCCCACTACATTCAGGGGCATTATTTGCAGGAGCCAAGCCAAGGTATGACGTACGACTTTAATATGGAAAGCTGATTTCAGACTGATTCCACAGGTACGAAAAACCCCTTACCTGGTACGGGGTTTTTCACCATCAACGGCTGCCGGTTCGACTTTATGACGAATGCGTGCACAGTTCACAAAACCCATTTTTCACAGTCTTTGCACAATTACTTTTCTTTTTAAGACCCGTTAACCTCCGCGCAAACATCATTCTTATAACAAGATGTTAAAAACCACGTTAGCTTCTACTGAAATAGATTTATCTGACAAATAACCAGAACAAACGATAAAGGCCACACCGAGATGGCTGTTAGATCTATTTCGAGCACTCGCCAAAATCCGATCCTTTTAAGTCGATAGCCCGCCTACTTCGATAGCGCCTGCTATTGCCCTATGCGTTCAGGATCATCCCCACTAACACGCGCAGTAAAACCGTTCAGAACCTCAGACCCAACGACAACAATCACCTACGGGTGTGATGCGGGATAGGTATTTCCGGTGCCTTTGATGGTTTTGCTGCACAGCCGACCCAGTCGGTACTCATCTTCGAGGAAGAGCTATGAGTTGTTTGACATTAATAGCGAAGGAATCTCGCCCAGCAGGTGTGCTCAGTCGCACCCTCTGTGCTTTGGGGTTCTCACTCGCGCTATCTGCTGTGGCGACCAGCGCCCAGGCCGCGTGCCAATATCAGGTAACCGGCCAATGGAGCACGGGGTTTACGGCGTCGATAAAAATAACCAACGAAGGCACTAGCGCCACTAATGGCTGGAACCTCAGCTGGCAGTACGTAGGCGACAACCGCGTGACTGGCGGTTACGACGCCACCTTTAGTGGCACCAACCCTTACACCGCCAAAAACGCCAGTTGGAATGGCAGCATCCAACCCGGCCAAAGTCTGACCTTTGGTTTTCAAGGGACAAAAGGCGCAGCCGCCGCTGAGATTCCGGTATTAACCGGTACGCTTTGTGGCACGACTACCGCTTCATCCAGCTCTAGCTCCAGCTCGATTGTGTCTAGCTCCAGCTCTATAGCACCTAGCTCAAGCTCAGTCGCAACCAGCAGCTCTGTACCCAGTTCTTCGTCGAGTGCGGCAACGGTTAGCCCTTGGGCGCTGAACACCAGCGAGTCTTACCTGAACTTTGCTACCACCAAAAATACCCACAATCTGGAGGTGCATAACTTCACCAGCATCAGTGGCGACATTAATAGTGCAGGTACCGCGACCTTGAGTATCGACCTAAATACGGTCAATACCGGTGTTGCCCTGCGCGATCAACGGATGCGCGACCTGCTGTTTGAAACTGGCACTTATCCGACCGCGACTGTGACAGTTGCAGTGCCAGTAACTCTGATCAGCGGCCTTGCGCTTGGCCAAAGTGCTGCGACTGATATCACCGCCAGCCTCGATCTGCACGGCGTGACCGGCACTATCACCACCAAGGTGGCGGTACAGAAACTGACCGACTCCCGAATTCTCGTGCAAAGCATTGCGCCAGTGCTGATCAAAGCTGGCGACTACTCGCTCACCAATGGTGTTGAAGCCCTTCGCGCGGCAGTGGGAATTGCCTCGATCAGTGTCGCCGTTCCGATGGACTTTGCGCTCGTCTTTGACGCCCGTTAATTGGCAGAAGCATAGAGAGAATCGACTATGAAAAAATTATTGCAACTATCGCTGCTGTCCAGCGGGATCGCCCTCGGGCTGGCTGGCTCAGGCGCAGCACTGGCGCAAGGCGCCTGTAGCGTGAATTTCCAAAGTGAGAATAACTGGGGCGCAGGCGCGCAGTACAAGGTCACTCTGACCAATACCGGCGCGGCCAAAACCAGCTGGGAGCTGTGCTGGACTTACGCCGGCAGCGACAAAATTTCCCAATTGTGGGAAGGCTCCTATACCCAAACTGGCGCCAATGTCTGCGTGAAAAATGTCGGCTACAACGGCAACTTGGCGGCCAACGGCAGCATCAGCTTTGGTTTGATCGCCACCAATCCGGGCGCCGCGCCAACGGCATTTACCCTTAACGGTGCCGACTGTGGCGGCACAGCTAGCAGTTCCAGCAGTGTTGCATCAAGCAGCCTGCCGAGCAGTAGCAGTGTTATCTCCTCCAGCTCCAGCAGCGCTCCGGCTATCGCCGCCCGCTGGTTGCTGGATACCAGCGCATCCACCCTTCACTTCACTACAGTGAAAAAGAGTACCGCAGGCGCGGAAACGCCAGAAAACATGACCTTCAGCCAACTGCAGGGCACTGTTTCTACTAGCGGCCAAGCGACACTGACGATTCCACTGGCGAGCATCAGTTCCGGTGTGGATATCCGCAATACGCGTATGCAAAGCCTGCTGTTTGAGTCCGGCTTTTTGCCGAGCCTGCACTTCACCACCAATCTGGATTTAACCGCGATTGACGCTATGAGCGCCGGTTCCACCCGCACCCAAAGCCTGACCGGTAACCTGGTGCTGCACGGCATCATCAAGCCAGTAACTTTTGATGCATTGATAGTGAAACACGCTAATAACCGTGTCAGCTTTTCACCGCGCAAGCCTATCGTGATCAACTCAACCGATTTCGATTTGAATGCCGGTGTGGAAGCTCTGCGCGCGATTGCCAGCTTATCGACCGTGGGCGAGAAGGTACCTGTGTACTTCAAGATGTACCTGAACCGCGACAATCCCGGCAATCTACCGGCGATTGTGCTGGCATCTGCGCCTAACGCAGCAACCGGCTTAAGCGGCAGTGTGAGCAACGCCACAGGTGCGGCAAGCCTCAACTGGGCCGATGTCAGCAGCGGCGAAACCGGCTTTTTGGTGCGCCGCAGAGCAGCTGATGGCCGCTGGGCAACCGCCACCAATACTGGCGCAAACAGTGTTAGCTACACCGATAACCTGACTACCAGCGGCAGCTATGACTACAAGGTCATCAGCTATACCGATAGCATTCCTGCGGCGGCAACCAGCCCTATCACCCTGACATATGAAGGAACTAGTTCTTCAGCAAGCAGTGCCTCCAGCACCTCTTCTGATATCACCAACTCCTCCAGCAGTGTGGTTTCAAGCAGCATAGGCAGCTCCAGCAGTGCCGGTGCAATCGTGGGCAACGCCACTAACGGCGCGGCTCTCTGGACGCAACGCGGCTGTGTTGGTTGCCACGGTGTAGACGGCGAGAAGAATGCCGATGGCTCAGTAGTATTGGCGCCGCTCAACCCGAACCGCTCGGTGTACCGCCACTCACATGACACCCAGGACCGCGCGCTGCGCGACTTTATCGCCCTGTGGATGCCACAAGGCAACGAAGGTTCTTGTACCGGCCAATGTGCGGCTGACCTTGAAGCTTATCTGTTCACCTGGCGTCGCCCAAGCGATGGCATTCCCGATAAACCTGCCACCGCGTTTAGCTGCCCATCGAGCGGCCCAAGTTATGGCCAGCGCACCCTGCGTTTGCTGACCAAGGCGGAATACCAACGCTCGATTCGCGACTTGGTGAACTACCAAGCGGATCTGCTGGCGAGCCTGCCGGATGACTTTATCTCGGGTGCGTTTGTAAACAACAACACAGTGCAGATCGATAAGAGCCGCTACACCAGCTATGTGTCTAACGCCGAGCGTATCGCCGCCGATGTGGCCACCCGCTGGAATGGGTTGCTGGCGTGTACACCAAGTACTACCAACAACACCTGTGCCGACAAACTGGTGAGCGATCTGGCGCCGAAAGTTTTCCGTCGCCCGCTGACCAGCACCGAAGTTACCGCTTACCAAGGCTTGGCGCGCGGCACTACCGGCTCACGCACCCAAGCAGAAGGTATGCAATTGGCGCTGGCGGCGATGCTGTCATCTCCGCAATTCCTGTATCGCTCGGAAGTGGGCACCGCCACCAGTGGCAATGTCTACAAACTCGACGGCTATGAGATGGCGACTTACCTGAGCTACACCCTGACGGGTAGTACGCCTAACGCTACCCTGTTAGCGGCAGCGGCCAACGGCACGCTCAACACCGAAGCGGGTATTCGCCAGCAGGCGGCGATTCTGCTCAATGCAGCCAATACCAAGTTGTTGCTGAACGACTTTGTAAACCGCTGGTTGGCGACCGAATCGCTCACTACCCAATCCAAAGATGGCATCGCCAACTTCACTACGCTCGCGCATGACATGCAGTTGGAGCTGGGCAAAAACTTCGCCAGCGCCATGCTCGATAGCAGCGCGACTTTTGCCAGCATCTACAACCCGACCTACACCATGGTGAACCAGCGTTTGGCGACTCACTACGGCCTGCCATTTAGCGGTACTCAGGATGCCGACGGCTTTGTGCGCGTGAATACCAGCGACCGCGGCGGGATTCTGACCTCGGGTGCGTTTATGTCGCGCTATGCAACGCCAGCGGATTCCAACCTCATCACCCGTGCGGTGGCAGTGCGCCGCAAGTTGATGTGTCAGGACATTCCCGAGCCACCAGCGGGTGTATCACTTGACCGTGAAGCTTTGGCCAAACGCGATGCAACTTTCTTCAACGATCCTAAAACCACCCAGCGCATGATTGCCGACCGCATCACTGTGGGCACTACCTGCTCCAATTGCCATGCGGAAATCATCAACCCGCTCGGTGGTGGCATGGAAAACTTCGACGCCGCTGGCCGTGTGCGCAGCACCGATCTGAAGGGCAACGCAGTCGTGACTACGGCGACCTTCTTCTCGCCCTACCAGCATCTGCAATTCCTCAACGACCCGGATCGCGTTATCCACTCGCCCGCTATCACCTTCAGCGGTGCCAAGGATCTCGCGCGCACTATGGTTGAGCATCCGCTGGTATCCCAGCAGGCGCAAACCTGTCTGGCGACCCAGTTTGTGAGCTACAGCAGCGGTATCAACTCCTTGTTCCTGATCGATAAGGATCCGGCGCGCTTGGTAGGCAGCGTCGAGATTCCTGCGGCAGAGAAGACCGGTTATCGCTGTGAAATTAACAACCTGACCAATGTGCTCAGCACTCGTGGTCCACGTGCAATGTTGGAAGAACTACCAGCGTTGAATTCCGTGATCTACCGGCAGGAGTGGGCGCGCTAATGCGCCCCCGCTTCCCTCGCCCTGTTAATGAATTGGAGTCACACAATGAACTATAAAGATTGCTTCGATAAAGAGCGCAGAGACTTTCTGCGCATCGTCAAACGCGCCGGTATTTCTGCCGGTGCGCTGCAAGCCTCGGCGATGATCGGCGGTGTAATGATGGCGCGCGTCGCAGAAGCGCAAACCACACCGACCAAGTGTGTATCGGTATTTATGCCCGGCGGTTGTACGCCCGCCAAGTTCTTCCCAACCGGTAGCACCCTGCCAATCCAGACCCAAGCGCTGCAATCCCACTACAGCGCAGGCCGTATCGCGCTGCTCAAAAACGCCACCATGATGCAAGGCGGCCACGGGGTGATGTTCACCCGCTTTAACGATCCTAATCCTTGGGGTAAACAAAGTTTCGATGTGAACCTCGGCAAAACCATAGGCGCCAACTTTCCGGTGAAGTGCTTGAACCTCGGGACTACACCTGTGACTGAGCTATCGCGCGAAGGCAATGCACAGATTCCAGCGATCACCAGCCCGCAGGCGGCGCTGGATATTCTCTTCTCTGGCGGTGGAGGCAATGGCGGCGGCAGCGTGGCACCGCGCAAGTCGTTAGTAGATGTGCATTACGCGGCGGTGAACGAGTTAAAAACCAAATTGGGACAGCACGAACTGGCCAAGCTCGACAGCCACTTCACCGCGATCCGCGAACTGGAAGACTCTATCGCCACCACCAACCCCGGCAATGGCGGCGGCACCTGTGCACCACTGTCAAATACCAACGCAGTTGGCTTTGATGCCATGTCGAAAATGATGACCGATATCGCCGTGCTGGCATTGCACTGCAACCTGTCAGCATCTGTATCGCTCGCTTTTGGTACCGACGAGCACTTGCACTTTCTCGATAAGGTCGCCAAACCACGCGCGTCACATGACTCGCACCACAACCAGGGCAATCCCAACTACGCCGGTTTCTACGACGAAGATGTTGCCTACTACATGTCACTCACCAAACAACTGCTCGACAAGCTGGAAAGCAACGGTCTGCTCAGCTCGACCGTAGTGGCTCAGGTGTCGGACATGGGTAACGTGGATGCGCACAGCGGCCAGAACACACCATTCCTCGTAGCGGGTGGTGGTGTGCGCGGCGGCGTGCTGGATGTGGGCGGCTTGTCGCAAACCGCCCTGTTCCAAACCGTTGGCCTGCATTTGCGCGCCAACCAAGGGCCAAATGGAGCGGCCTTTAGAAACTGGGGATCATCAACCATTGCCGGCTTGTTCTAATCCGGGTGAGAACAACCGTGTAATAAAAAACGTGGCAAAACCCGATGCAAATCGGGTTTTGTTCGCACTAAAAAAGTAGCACCCCATACTAAAAATTCGTCTTCAAAAAATGGCATTCATTATGAAAACACTAATCGTCTACGCTCACTTACTTGCCGCCTGTGTGGCTGTCGGAATTTTGTTGATGCAGGATTTGGCGCTGGCCAAAACGCGCGGCAAAGCACTATCGACAACAGCGATCAAGGATCTGACCAAATCGGCCGACATTATGTTTATGGCGCTGATTGCATTGTGGATTAGTGGTTTGGCGCTGGTGCTGCTCGGGTATATCGAAAACCCGGCGCAGTATTTAATGAACGAAAAGCTCTGGGCCAAATTTACCGTGGTGTCGATTCTGACCCTGAACGGCATCGCCCTGCACTATTTCAGCTTCCCCCGCGTCACCTGCGCGCGCGGCTTTTTATCGGTATCGGGAGTTGAACAATTATTGGTAGTTTTCACCGGCGCCATCTCCACAGTGTCATGGCTATTCGCCTGCTACCTCGGCATAGCGCGCCCCTGGAATTACACCGTCGAATACAGCTATGTGATGACTATTTACGGCGGCCTGATCATCTGCGCAATTATTGTCGCCGGCGAAACCCTGCGTTCCATGCGCCGCGATGAACTGCCGCTGCTGACCGAATAATCATTAACTAATCGGCAGGGATACAGGCCGAACTGCAACAAAACCTTTAAGCGAATACCTGGCGGGATTCGCTTTTTTTGTGCCTGCAAAAACGAAAAAGGAGCGCAGTGCGCCCCTCTCATACATCATTAACTTGCTCATCAAACCGAGCGAGAAATTACAGCAATTTATCTCTTTCTCTAAAGCCCAGCAGATACAAAATTGCATCCAATCCTAAATTGGAAATCGCGTGTTCGGCAGAGGCTTTTACCAGCGGTTTTGCGCGGAAGGCGACACCGAGACCGGCGACGCTGAGCATCGGCAAATCGTTGGCACCATCACCCACGGCGATAACTTGTTCGAGCGCGATACCTTCCTGCTTGGCCAACATTGCGAGCAGTTCCGCTTTGCGTTGGCCATCGACCACTATACCTTTGACTTCGCCGGTGACTTTGCCATCGACAATATCCAGCTCGTTGGCGTAGACGTAATCTATGCCAAGTTTCGTTTGCAAATACTGACCAAAATAATTAAATCCACCCGACAGAATCGCGGTTTTATAACCGAGTTTTTTGAGCGAGGATATTAATTTCTCCGCGCCTTCGGTGATGCGCAACTCTTTCGCAATGCCCGCGAGCACTGATTCATCCAAACCTTTGAGCAAGGCCATACGGCGCGCAAAGCTCTGTTTGAAATCCAACTCGCCGCGCATCGCCAACTCGGTAATTTCCGATACCTGCTCACCCACGCCAGCGGCCTTTGCCAGCTCATCGATCACTTCCGCTTCGATCAGCGTTGAGTCCATGTCAAAACACACCAAACGGCGGTTGCGGCGGTAGACGGTATCGCGCTGGAAGGCGACATCGATATTCAAACGCGCGGATAAATCCATAAAGTCGCTACGCAGCGCAACCAAATCGGCAGGCATTCCGCGTACTGAAAACTCCACGCAGGCACTGCCCGCATGAGCATCACCTGCATCCAAATCCGCAAGGGATACACGGCCTGACAAGCGGCTGATGCTGTCGATATTCAAGCCGTGACGCGAGGTAATTTCGGTCAGCTCAGCGATCATCACCGCATCAATCTGACGCGCGAGCAAAGTGACTATGTGGCGGGTTTTGCCCTGCTGTTCAGCCCATTGCTCGTAACTGTCGGCAGCAATGGTTTGAAAGCGCACCTGAATTCCCAAGGGCTGGGTGGCTTGCTGAATCTGCTCCAGCAGCTGCGTGCGCGCATCGCCAACCACCGGCAACTCGATCAGAATGCCCAGCGCGAGGGTGTCATGGATGACCGCTTGGCCAATATCCAATACGCGGGCACCAGCACGCGCTAATACATGGGAAATTGCGCGGGTGACGCCGGGTTGGTCGTGGCCCGATGCGTTAATCAGTAGAATTTCGTTCACAAAGCCTCTCTCATCACAGAGCTTGCTATATAAAGGAGCCAAACCCGCCTCACCTTTCGGTCGCCGTGATGGTGTAAGCTGGGGGCGCTTGCGTAAAGACGCGCATTCTAGCGGAATTCAAAGCGCCTCACAGCAGCTTATCCAAGCGGGATTCAACGGCCATAGCGCCAGCCGCGTCTTAACGCATATGACTGACTTAGGCTAGAATGCGATTTCACGCGACAGTCGTAACAGTATGCGCGTGTGCCGCATCTCAAATCCCGACAGGAACCGGGGTTTTCCCAAGCAAGATGAACGCAACCAATAGAGCACGGACTTAACAACAAAATGGCATTGATCAAAACCTATCGCAGTTACCCACAACTCAGCCTCTGCAGCCTGTTGCTGCTCGCACTCGGCGTATTTGGCGCCTGGGCATACATTCATAACAGCGAACAAAATCAGCGCGAGCAGATTGGCCGCTACGGTCAAGTACTCGCCACCAGCGCCGCCCGTCAGGCGGTCAACGCGACCTTGCAACAAGACTTGGTTAGTTTGCAGGCGATATTGTTAGAAGTTGGCCAATATCCCAACGTAATCGGCGTGACCATCCACAACGTGGAAAACAAATTGCTGGTGCAAAACGGCTTTAAACCCAATCAGGAAATTACCGGCCGCCGCTACAGTTTTTCAGCGCCTATTGCACTGCACAATAATGTCGCCGGTTATTTGGAAGTGACGCTCGATGTGCCGCGCTACAGCGAGCGCGACTATCGCTTTTTTATGCTGTGGATGGCGGCGATTTTCTTCTCGCTGCTAGTGATCTGGTGGTCGATCCAACGCCAGTGGTGGTCGCAGCTCAAAGATAAGTTGCCCACCGCGAGCGAGATAGTCACCGCCGTGGTCGAGAAAATGCCCACCATTGAAGACGTACCAGAACCCGAGCCGGAATTACCCAAACAAGTATCAGTGCGTTTGAGTTTGAACATTCTCAACATGGGCAAGCTGTACCAACAATTAAACAGCGAAAGTTTTGCGATAGTACTGCGCCGTTTTGAAAAACAATTGCAGGGCGTACTGAATTTATACAGCGGCGAGCGCCAAATGTTATCGGGCGAAACCTTGATTATCGACTTCACTGGCGAAGCCTTTTACGAGTGCAGCTTCCGCGCCGCCTGCGCCGCGCAATTGCTCAATAGCCTCACATCCCAAAGCCCCAGCCCGCGTTTACATTTAGCGGCGGCAGTACATGAATTATCGGCGCCCGTCAGCTCCAACAAATCGCTGCTGAAAGATTTTGTGGTGCAACACAACAACTATTTAAAACCCGATAAAGGCGAAATCTTAATTAGCCAACGCTTGATCGACCACGACCTGCAAGAACACTTGGATATCGTCAGCGACAGCGGCAAATTAATCGGCCTAAAAGCGCCTTATGCAGCGCTGCTTGCGAAGCAGGAAGAGCAACTTGTAGGTGCCACTACGGCTTAGCACATTCTCTCAGTATGGATTCCGGTGTTGCTGGCGAGACCGTCTGCTGCATGGATGCAGCAGTCGAGCCTACATGGATGTATTCACGGCGCGTCTCGCTAGTAATACCGGAGTCCATACATCTCTCACCAAAGAAACATCGCCCCACTTTTCTGTCACACTTCTGCAATCATTCCATCACATAACCGTCACGCATCAGTCATAACCTTGCAGCATCGCCCATCGCAAGGTTGTGATTACCATGCTCAATATTGAACAATCGCTCAGTAACAAATTCCCCGGTTTTACCCAGCAGTCGCCCATAGTGCGCAACTCCACGCTCAGCATTTTGCGCAAGCTGACACACGAAAAAGAAATCAATGCATTTTTGCGCGAGCACGAAGGCAATCGCGGCATCGATTTTATTGACCGGATTTTTGAATATTTTAATTTCAGTTACAGCATTTCCCAGCGCGAGCGCAACAACATTCCATCACAAGGGCGCGTCATTATTATCGCCAATCATCCTATTGGATCACTCGATGGTTTAGCCTTGGTGCGCTTGGTTAGTGAAGTACGCAAAGACGTAAAAATTATCGCTAACGATATGCTGATGGCGTTTGAGCCACTGCACGATTTGTTACTGCCGCTCGACAATATGACGCGCGCCGCTTACAAACAAAGCTACAAAAATATTGTGCAAGCGTTGAATAACGAAGAGGCGATTATTATTTTCCCGGCGGGCGAAGTATCACGCGCTAGCCCAACTGGCATTAAAGACGGCAAATGGCAGGCAGGTTTTTTACACTTCGCGCGTAAAACCAAAGCGCCGCTGCTGCCGATATTTGTATCCGCTAAAAATTCCATGCTGTTTTACAGCGCCTCGATGATTTTCAAACCGCTCGCAACTGCTTTGCTCGCACACGAAATGTTTAACAAACACTCGGCCGAGATTAAATTCCGCGTGGGCGAATTGATTCCACATCACGCGCTGGAATCCGATCAGCTTGCCGACAAAGCACTGATTAAACGTTTGAAAAAACACGTGTATAAAATCGGCAAGGGAATCGCATCCAAAAAAAATCGCACGCCGGTTTTTGTGACCGAAAAAACCATCGCCCACCCGGAAGACCGCGCGGCATTAAAGAAAGAATTAAAAACGGCACAGGTGATTGGCAATACCCGCGACAATCACGTTATTTATTTGTGCGATTACGATCAACACCCCGTAGTGCTGCGTGAAATTGGCCGCTTGCGTGAACAGACTTTCCGCTTGGTAGGCGAAGGCACTGGCAGCCGCCGCGATCTGGATAAGTACGATCACTACTATCGCCACTTGGTGTTGTGGGATGAAGAAAAGCTGTGTATTGCAGGGGCGTATCGTTTGGGTGAATCACACAAATTGATGAAAAAGCGCGGCGCAAAATCGCTCTACACCGCTGAACTGTTTGATTTTAATTCATCGCTCACACCTTATTTGGAACAGGGCTTGGAATTAGGCCGCAGCTTTGTACACCCGGATTACTGGGGCAAAGCCAGTTTGGATTATTTGTGGCAAGGCTTGGGCGCGTATTTATCGCACCATCCGCAAGTGCGCTATGTATTTGGCCCGGTGAGCATGAGCGCACATTATCCAAAAGCGTTGCGCGATTTATTGGTGTTTTATTACGACCGTTATTATTCCATCAAAAATGCCAACGATGAAAGCCTCGCCGAAGGCAAACATTTGCATGAAATCGAAGAGGATGTACTGATCGATTTACAACATCGCTTTGCAAAATTGGATAGCGAACAAGGTTTCAATTTGTTGCAAGACGAATTTAAAAATCACGACTGCAAAATTCCGGTGTTGTTCAAACAATACGCAGGGCTTTACGAAGAAGGCGGCTACAACTTGCTCGCCTTCAGCGTAGATTCTGAATTCGGCAACTGCGTTGATGGACTCTTTATGGGCGATTTGAGCTGTATGAAGGCTGCAAAACGCGCGCGCTATTTGCCCGATGTGCCAACAACTAAAAAGACCGATGCAGAAATCGCAGTGGCTGTGTAAGCCTTATCAAACACAGAGCCTGCGCCTGTAACCACTGACTGCATCATGCTAAGCTCACTACCATTTCATCGAACTGGTAGTGAGCACTATGCATATTCATATTCTCGGCATCTGCGGCACTTTTATGGGCAGCCTCGCCCAACTCGCTAAAGAACTCGGCCACCGCGTCACTGGCAGCGATGCCAATGTCTACCCGCCCATGAGTACACAACTTGAGCAAGCGGGCATTGAGTTAATTCAAGGTTTTGATCCTGCCTATTTGCAGCCACCACATATGCCGACGCCGCCGGATTTGGTGATCATCGGCAATGCCATGAGCCGCGGCAACCCCAGTGTGGAATATGTGCTGGATAGCGGTATGGCCTACACCTCTGGCCCGCAATGGCTGCGCGATCATGTACTGCAAGGCAAATGGGTTTTGGCCGTTGCGGGTACTCACGGGAAAACTACAACCTCATCCATGCTTGCATGGATTCTGCAATACGCAGGTATGGAGCCAGGTTATTTAATTGGCGGCGTTACCAAAAATTTCCCCACCTCTGCACGCTTGGGTGGCACACCATTTTTTGTGGTAGAGGCCGATGAATATGACAGCGCCTTTTTTGATAAGCGCTCCAAATTTGTTCACTACAATGCACGCACGGTGATTTTAAATAATCTGGAATATGACCACGCCGATATTTTCCCCGACCTCGCTGCCATCCAAAAACAATTCCATCATTTAGTGCGCACGGTTCCCAACAACGGCTTATTAATTTCGCCGACGAATGACAAAGCACTCGCCGACGTTATCCAACAAGGCTGCTGGACACCGCAACAACAATTTTCCGTAATCGATAGTGAAAAATCAGCAGAAGAAAATAAAGCCGAGTGGCAAGCGCGGTTAATTAATCCAGACGGCTCTGCATTTGCAGTGCTGCATAATGGCGAAGAAGTTGCACAAATTAATTGGGCACAAACCGGCATTCACAGCGTCAACAACGGTTTGGCCGCAATGATCGCCGCACGTCATGTCGGCGTAACACCTGAACACTCAGCAAAAGCATTGGAGCAATTCGCCGGTGTAAAACGCCGCATGGAATTGCTCGCCGATGTACACAGCATTAGAGTCTACGACGACTTTGCACATCACCCTACCGCGATCAAAACCACCCTCGCCGGTTTGCGCGCAAAAGTGGGCGACGAAAAAATCATCGCCATTATCGAACCCCGCTCCAACACCATGCGCATGGGCGTACACAAAAACGCGCTCAACAAAAGCATCACCGACGCCGACGATGTTCTTTGGTATCAACCAGCCAATGTCGATTGGGCAATGGACGAAGTCGTCAACAAAAGCCCCGTTCCCGCAAAACTGCTGCGCGACCTGGACGAATTAATTCACACTGCTATTTCCATCAGCGAACCTAATACACATATTGTGATTATGAGTAATGGCGGGTTTGGTGGAGTACATCAGAAGTTGGTGGATCAGCTGACTAAGCATGCGCTGTGATATAAAAAATGGCTCTACTTCGGATTTCATTTTTATTATTTTTCGCTTTTATTCTAGGCTGCAATTCGACGCCGAATACAAATCCATTGATTGGGATTTGGGAACGCGACACAGAAAAAACAGCCTATGAACTTTCACAATCAAAAAGCAAGCATCTCAAAGAGTATCAGCTTGTTATTGAGGCTATCCGCTGCGAAGAAACAGGAAGTTGCTTGCGTACCATTTTGGAATACACAGATAGTGAAGTCTTTACGAATCTCTATGATAAAGACGGAGCAAGAATAAGCAGAGAGTCAGCAAATTATCGCCTCATTACTATCAACGGAAAATATACAATCGCAACGGAATACCCAGCCCAAAACATCATCGAAGAGGTGCCCTTAATAACAAAGAACAATCAGCTTTGCTTCGAATTGACCTACAAGGGCTTTACTTGGCGTGAGTATTGGCGCCGCCATAAAGCGCCTATTGATTAGTTGAAATCTACTCTTGAGAGTGAAAACAGCCCAAGCATCGTCCAAAATACACCCATTCCCTTCAATTACCCTCCATCCCCCTATATCATTAACACTTCTGCGAAATCTCGGTCATTACCGTCAAACAGCGCCAAAGAGCCTGTCTTTACCTCTGTATTCCACTTTTCAAGAGAGCTTTTGCCATGAAAATTGCATTAATGAACGAATTCAGCCAAGCATCCAAAAACGCGATTGTGTTGCAACAGCTTAATGATGTCGCCGCCGTACAAAATCACAGCGTATTTAACGTAGGCATGAGCGATGACAATGACCACTATCTGACTTACATCCACTTGGGCGTTATCGCCAGCTTACTGTTGAACTCAAAAGCGGTAGATTTTGTTGTGAGTGGCTGTGGTACCGGCCAAGGCGCGATGATGTCACTCAACGCGCACCCGGGCGTATTCTGCGGCTACTGCATTGAACCAACCGATGCGTACCTGTTTGCACAAGTGAACAACGGCAACGCGCTGGCACTGCCATTTGCCAAAGGTTTTGGTTGGGGCGCCGAATTAAATATTCGCACTATTTTTGAGAAAGCTTTTACTGGCGTACGCGGCCAAGGTTATCCAGCTGAGCGCAAAGAATCGCAAGTGCGCAACGCGGGTATTCTTACCAATGTGAAACTGGCAACTGCAAAAAATTATCTGGATGGCTTGCGCGCGATTGATCCGGAAATCGTAAAGACTGCAGTAACTGGCGAGCGCTTCCAAGCCTGCTTCTTTGAGCACTGCCAAGTAGATGAAATTCGTGCATTTGTAAGTGAAGTATTGGGAAAATAAATCCCTCCCCGCCCTCCCTTTTTCAAAGGGAGGGAGTAACCTTTCTCTAATATAAAGAGAAACAGTAATTCCCCCCTTTGAAAAAGAGGGGCTAGAGGGATTCAAAATCAAATAGCATCTGAGGGCGCAGCAAATGACTCAACTAAAACAACGCACAGTTACTCTCGCTATTACCGGAGCTTCCGGTGCGCAGTATGGTTTACGGTTGTTGCAGTGTTTGCTCGCTGCCGATTGCAAAGTGTTTTTGATGATCTCCAGCGCAGCAGAAGTTGTTATTCGCACTGAAACTGACTTGGACTTACCACGCGATATAGATGAACAACAAGCACTGTTGTGCGACCTCTACGATGCTAATGAAGAACAACTGCAACTACTCGCCAAAGACGATTGGTTTGCCGCAGTCGCATCCGGTTCCAGCTCACCAAGTTCGATGGTAATTTGCCCCGCAAGTGGCGGCACCCTTTCCGCCATCGCACATGGTGCCAGTAATAATTTAATTGAGCGCGCTGCAGATGTTGCATTAAAAGAACGCCGCAAATTAATTGTGGTGCCGCGCGAAACCCCCTACTCCGAAATCCATTTGGAAAACATGCTAAAGCTCACTCAAATGGGCGTGATAGTTTTACCCGCAAGCCCAGGCTTTTATATGCAACCTCAATCAGTAGAAGAGCTTATCGATTTTATTGTGGCGCGTATTCTTGATCAGCTTGGTGTGCCACAAACTTTAATGCCGCGTTGGGGCGAAGATTAATAGCGGGAAAATAAATTAAATATCATGAGCACTTTACCCAAAAAAGTCCGCATCGTTGAGGTCGGCCCACGCGATGGCTTACAAAATGAAAAACAATCCATCCCAACAACAGCAAAAATTCAATTAATTGAAAACCTTGTTGATGCTGGACTGAATTACATTGAAGCTGGCAGCTTTGTAAACCCGAAATGGGTTCCGCAAATGGCCGATAGCAACGAAGTATTTTCCGGTATCACCCGCAAGCCCGGTGTTACTTACGCCGCGCTTACACCCAACTTGCAGGGCTATGAACGCGCTCTCGCAGTAGGTGCAAATGAAGTCGCTATTTTTGCCGCTGCATCTGAAGCCTTTAGCCAGAAAAATATTAATTGCTCGATCAGCGAAAGCATCAAACGTTTTGAAGCACTTATTGAATCGGCAAAACAACAGAACATTCCAGTGCGAGGTTACATTTCCTGCGTACTCGGCTGCCCTTACTCAGGTGCGATTGATACAACGACTGTTGCCAACATCGCCAATGAATTATTTGCGATGGGCTGCTACGAAATTTCTTTGGGCGATACCATCGGTGTAGGCACAGCAGGCCACACTAAAAAATTAATTGAAGCTGTAGCGCGCGATATTCCCATCGGAAAAATTGCTGCGCATATGCATGACACTTACGGACAAGCGCTTGCCAATATCTACGCTGCGCTTGAAATGGGTATAAGCGTTATAGACTCATCCGTAGCTGGCTTAGGCGGCTGCCCTTATGCCGCAGGCGCAACGGGGAATATCGCCACCGAAGATCTCGTCTATTTATTAAA
Source organism: Cellvibrio chitinivorans (assembly GCF_035117775.1). Classification (NCBI taxonomy): domain Bacteria; kingdom Pseudomonadati; phylum Pseudomonadota; class Gammaproteobacteria; order Cellvibrionales; family Cellvibrionaceae; genus Cellvibrio; species Cellvibrio chitinivorans. The sequence continues at coordinate 1,507,246 of NZ_JAYKKN010000001.1, read as the reverse complement.
TGGCCTTGGTATTGAGCACGGTGTAGATTTGGAAAAATTAATCGCCGCAGGCAATACCATCAGCAATGTATTAGGAAAACCAACCAATTCAAAAGTCGCTAAAGCGATGGGCACATAAATCCCCCTAGCCCCCTTTTTCAAAGGGGGAATTGTTACGCACTTTTTTCAAAGAGAGGAGGCTTACTCCCTCTCTTTGAAAAAGGGAGGGCTGGGGAGGAATTAAAAAAGAGGTCATATGAACAACGAAATCGAACAACAAATAAATTTGCAAACCGCACAGATCCGCTGGCATGAACTACAACGCTTCTTCGCCAGCGGCAACGCCATAGCAGTAGACGCAAGTCTGGATTTAACCCATGTAGCCGCACAAATCGTTGCTGATAACGCCGCGCAAATTAAAGACTGGATGGAAGCAGGTTTAGTCGATGCGGTAAAAGACACTCAAGCTCAACAATGGTACGAACAGGATGCATTGGTGTGGGCAGTAGTGATAAAGCCTTGGGTGTTAGTGCAAGCTAAAAATTAATCAAAAAAAGATCAGGGAACGAGCCACTATAATGATAAAAAATATTTTCACTGCGTTTTTTGTTGCCATAGTTTTATTACTGATAACGGCAGCCATTGTTTATGCTGCTTATTTAACGCCACAGAAGCGAGCTGCCGCTCACCTGGAATACATTCACACATCAATTAGCGAGATGCATCCAGCCATGCTCGAACCAAACGCAACAGCATTCCATTCTTGGCACAAAGATGGATTTCAAAAAGCAAAAGGGTTATTAGCACAGGTAAACTCACAAGCAGATGAAATAGCGCTGATTAATTTTTACTTGGCGGGCTATCAAGACGCGCACTTAAGCGGTCACTTAGATCACATACCCTATCAATCACTTGATCTAAGAAAAGACATTTGGACCGGCTGGTTATTGAAAGCAACCAATAAGGGATATTTCGTTACTTATAGCAAAAACGGAGAAGCTTACCCGCCAGAAAAATCTCATCTTATTAGTTGTGATAACACTGAAATTGATGTGCTCTTACATGAACATTATGCACCCTATATCGATAATCGCTGGCACATTTTAAAAACGCGAGACTCTGCGGCAAAAGCATTAACGCAAGATAGAGCAACTATAGGAGTATTAAATCGACCAGCACTAAAGCAATGTACGTTTGAAATCAATGGCGCTGTCAAAACCTACCCCATCACTTGGCTGGCAATCAGTGAAGATGATGCTTCTACCATTAGCTCACACTACCAGTATCCATATCATCTTCCTTCACTATTTCAACCTGCACCCGATACAGTTTGGATCCGCGCGCGTGATTTTGGTCTATACACACAAGAGGCAGTGAAAAGCCAACAACAATTGCTTCATGATATTTCAGCTGCTTCAAAAGAGAACTCACTAATCATCGTAGATGTCCGAGGTAATAGTGGAGGCAATTCAATAAATGGGACCGATATCATAAGCGCCATATTCAATTACGATGAAAAAGCAAAAGAATATGTCTTCAATGAGTACAATTATAGGCTGCAGGGAGCACAGCCTATTTATCGAGCAAGCTGGCAGCTTTACTGGTCTTATGACTATAGCTATAAAAAAATCATTGCCAATCACGGCAAAGAGTCAGAGTACGCACAATACATGGAAAAGTTTTTGGTTCGCTTAAAAAAAGCCCTCGATGCAGGAGAGCAAAGCCTTCCCCAAAACGAAACACCAATTGAATATAACAGTGGCGATGCACCAACTGATGAATGGAAATCAACGAAAAAACTGCTATTAATTACCGATAAAACTTGTGTTAGCGCCTGCCTCGACTTTGTCGATCTCATTAAACTTTTGCCTAACACCCTGCATCTTGGTGAGCCCACGGAAGCAGATACGGCTTATACCGAAATCGCCTTCATGCAAAGTGAGTACGCCAGAGAAAAATTTAATTTTCTGGTTCCGGTGAAGAAATGGAACAAACGTATGCGCAAAGATAATCAGCCCTATACTCCTGATGTAACTTACGAGGGCGACATGAGTGATGATAAAGCGCTACAGCAATGGGCACTCACACAAGCCAAACAATACTTTGGTTTAACTCAATAAAGGTACATACTCATGCCCACAATTCGCCGCGCTATTGCCAGCGATGCAGACGCCATAAATAAGCTTTATAGCCAATTAACGGCGCTATCTCCTCCTGTTGTATTGGCTAAGCGCATAGATTTTGTTTCAACTACCGACCACACCTACTTACTGGTTTGTGAAAGTGATACCAATGTAATAGCTACCGCACTTGTATGTCTATGTCAGGATGTTATGTATGGTGACCAGCCATTTGCAGTAGTTGAAAATGTTGTTGTGAGTGGGGATTATTTGCGAAAAGGAATCGGGAAGCAGTTGATGGAGTATATTGAAAGCCTCTGTTTGGAAAAAAATTGCAGTAAAATCATGTTACAAACCAATAACAAAAACCACGGAGCAAGAGATTTTTATAGCGCCTTGGGCTACAGCTCGGACGCTAAAGTGGGTTTTATTAAATATCGCCGCCATTTTTCTTAATATTTTTTATCAGTAAGGAATAATTATGAACCTAACCACCTCCGGTGTCGCAGTACGTTTTATTTTCGCGTTGCTGCTCGTACTGCTTAGCTACAACCCCAGCGGTTACTCTTTTTTTCATTGGGCTTATAACAGTTTGGATAACATCACCCCTTATGTGGTGATAGCCGGAATTTTGTTGTTAATTGGCTGGGGGGTTTATGTAAATGCCACAATAAACTCGTTGGGAATGATTGGGGTTATCGCGTTTTCCGCTTTATTTGCCTGTATTGTGTGGCTGTTTATTTATTGGGGATTTTTAAGTGTGTCCAATGTTTCGGCGATGGTATGGGTGATTGAAATTCTGTTGGCGGCATTACTTGCAGTGGGTATGAGTTGGTCGCACCTTACCCGTCGCATGAGTGGGCAAGTGGATGTTGATGAGATTGAAGATCGCTAAAAAAACAAAGCCCCGAGAGCAATTCGGGGCTTTGTTTCGCTAGAATAAATTATCAATGCTCATTAAATAATTTAACATTTCACCCTTCGGCGCGCAGCGCCTAATCCAAACAGACCCAAGCCCAACAATAATAACGTCGATGGCTCAGGCACAAGCGTCCTATCAGTCAATTGAATCGATGTATCAATTCTGAAATTAGATTCTGTTGTATGCCGCTCGGCAAAAAACAAATCAAATGAATAGTCCTCTCCGACAATCAACCCTAAGCTGTCAAGATTGATAGATCTAGTTTCGGCGCTGTGCACACCGCCTATATCTATAACCAATTGATCATCAATAAATACCCACAAATCATCATCACCGGTAAAGGTAAAGGTTTCACCGCCACGATAGGTAAATGCTGAGTTGAGTCTGAAAGTAAAATGATAATTGTGTGCGTAGCCTTCGTTTCCACCTAACAGGCCATCAAGCGGAAAAAAACTGTTGCTGGAGAAAGTATAAACATGCGGATCAGAAGATGCGGAATTATCCAGCGTAATGGTGTAAGGGATTTCCCCAAAATGATCGGTACCATCTGCATACCAATCTGCAAAATTCTCGGCGTTTGATAAGGAGGTGCCGCCGTCATATACCGGCGTACCATCCGGGCCGAGGGTTGGCTCCACCAAACCGGTCACTGTGCCGCAGCACCAGTTTTGAAAATCGGCATGGAGTTGACTGATATCACGCAAGATTCCGGTGAGATCAATTGTTAATGCATTAGCCGATGCCGTGAAACCTAAAGTCGCAATAAACACACTGGTTTTGATAAGTTGCCGCATGACACTCTCCCTACATCCTTCAATGAGATGAGTAACAGACAACCAAAAAGCAAATCATATACCAATTATAAATTCGTCTTAAAAATCAAACGCTCAATTAACTGGCATAAAAGCACGACATACATCCATGTAAAAAAGTCTGACGCGACTTATATCGCTAAATTGTTAGTATTTAGAGGTTTATGCTCTATTAATCATTATGTGTAATTAAATACTGTTTAATGTCATCCACTTGTGGCTGCTTATAGAGCCACTCTTTAAAATCACGCGCCCTATCAAACACATCCTCTCCCAATAATTTTTCATAACGATCATTGATCGAGTTTTCCTGCCGCTGCTTACGAATGTTTCGCTGCCATGCATCGGTAAAAATTTTTGGCAATTTACCGTGTAAATCCAGTCGCTTTAACAGCTGCCATTCGCCTTGATCCAACCAGGCTTCATCGCAGGATGGGCACAAATCCAATTTGTGGTTTGACTCGGGGCCTATCTGGTATTTGAGCATCAACCGACTGCACTTAGGGCAAGAATGTACAGATTCCGATTCCTTCACTTCCATTGCATCTTCGACTTCATTCGCTACTGCCTTATCAGCATAGCGATCATGCCAAAAACGATAATTGATTAACGAAACCAAAGTCCCCTGACACACAGGGCAACCAGCAACAATTAATCCCGGCTCTAATTCCTGTGGTTCCAGCTGAACATTTTTACAATTGCTGCAGTACATTCAAACTCCTAATAAACCTGATTAAAACGAAAGGGATAGAGCTATTTAAAATCTTGCCACAAACGCTCGAATTCAGCCAAATAAGCGGTGACGAGTTTGGGTTCATCGGTCACCAAAATATTTTCCTGATTATATTCAGTAGCTGAGCGAGTCCAATTAAAACTGCCGTTTACAAGTATACGTTTGTCGATAATCGCAAATTTGTGGTGCATATGATTTTCACTGGCATCCATGCGTACCGGCACCCCAGCATCGATCAAACGATGAATATCACTTCCCTGATCCAACGCCTTGTCATCATCGGTAATGATGCGGACACTTATGCCGCGGTTATAAACTTCGATAATAGCTTCGGCCAGGCGATCATCGGAAATAGTGAATACGCTAACATCCAGCGATTCACGCACACCAACTAACAAATCCAATAATTTTCTGCGGCAATTTTCGCCCGGGCTGAAATGTGCCTCGGCAATAGAAGAGTTCTCGGCCTGACGAAAATTATCGATTGTCTTGCTTAGCTTTTCCAACCAGAGCAAAGTCGCTATAGCGTTTTCACCACCGCTTTGAATGGGTTCGCGTGCCAGTTGAAAAGCTTTGTTGCGCGCAAAAGCAATATCATCATTAACCAAACAAGGCAAAATTTCACGCAGCTCAAGCACCTCTGATTGGCTTAATTTAAAGTCGTCCAAACTCGCGATCAACCATTGCTCTAATTCTTGCTGCCGCATAAAAATCCTTACCTTTTATTTTTAAATAGCCGGTGCTGTACAAATGCGCAAGCCACACCGGAAATTGCACCAAACAAATGTGATTCAAACGAAATTCGCGGATCAGCCGGCAAGACTCCCCAAAGCATTCCGCCATAAAAGAATATAACAACCAGCGCGATCACAATATTAATAAAGCGGCGATCAAACCAAGCAGTTGCAATCGTCAGGCTCCACAATCCAAAAATCCAGCCACTGGCACCAATATGCAAAGCGCTACGCCCAAAACACCACACCAACAATCCGGTTAATGTGATTATGAAAAAGCTGCTCCACAAATAACGTCGCAATGAATGAAAAAATAACAGACCGCTGAAAATAAAAAAACCAAATAGATTGCTGAGCAGATGAAACACACTGCCATGCAAAAAGGGGGCAGTGTAAATCCAAGGCAGCGAGTCTAACTGCCTTGGAACAAGACCAAATTGATACAGCCAGCCATGAAAAACCCAGTTAAATACCTGAGCCGCAATCATCAGCCCTGCAAACAAAAACAACCAACGAAGTTTAGAAGATAAACGCCGCATCAGGGTGAATCAGTTGCAGGTGGAGGCGCTTTGGGCTTTCTAGTAACTGCCAGCTCTTGTTGCAGGGTTTTAATTTGCAAAGATACCTCTTCAATTTTTTCGTGATTGCGCAAATCAATATCCAGTTTTTTATCCATATTGCGCACCAGCGGCAAAATGGCACCCTCCAGGGTTTTTGCTAACACGCCAAGCACCTTATCCAAATCCGGTAATGGTTGATTAACCACTTCTACGTTGGGTGCAGCTGGCGGAACCAGTTTTTCCAAACGCTGTAGCGATTCATTTACCAAATGAACAAGTGCAGAGTTTTGGTTTGTAACCGAATTATCTGCTTCCGGTTTTTTACTGGCAGCGCTGGCAATTTTTTGCACACCTTCCGCAACATCCGCCAACTGCACTACCAGTTTTTGACCGGTATCTGCTGAATCACCGCCCATAGCTTTATTGCGCAAGAAATCTTTTTTGATTTGTTCCCAGCGCGTTGTTTGCTCAGTGGTCATATTGCCACGCAATTCGGCCAGCTTAAGCAAGTTGCTCTCCGCACCGGTGGTAAGCATTTGTGCTTCACCTAAATAGTGATCGGCAATCATTTGCATGAGTTCAGCATCATTCATTACCGCTGAGACTTTTTCAGTCATCTTATTCATATTGCGATAACTACCCTGCAATTTGAAGGATGGCTCCAAGCGGAATTTATCGTCTTGCGCGGCTGAGGCTATGTATTGCTGGTTAATTTTCAAAATCACTTTCTGGATTTCAAATAATTTTTTTAACACGCCAACAATTTCATTTACTTCTGCGCCCGAGTAAGTGTGACTTAAATCAGTGGTGGCAACCTGCTCACCTTTGCTCATGGCGATAAATTTATACACATCCTGCATATCGCGCAGCGCCAGAGGAGCAAGTACAGCATTGGATGTCAGCGAGTTTTCGATATAACTCAACGCAAACTGTTCTTCCATGCCGCCAAGGATATCACCGAGGTTATAAATATCCGCACGGTTGGCAAGCATATCCGGCACTTTGAATGCTTCGCCAGATTCGGTGTAAGGGTTACCCGCCATACACACGCAGAATTTTTTTCCGCGCATATCATAGGTTTTGGTTTTTCCTTGCCACACACCTTCAATGCGACGAGTACCATCGCAAAGCGAGATAAATTTTTGCAAAAATTCCGCATTGGTGTGCTGAATATCATCGAGATAGAGCATCACATTGTTGCCCATCTCCAACGCCAGATTAAGTTTGATCAACTCCTGCCGCGCGGTGGCATTGGGTGCTTGCGCCGGGTCAAGCGATAACACATCGTGACCGAGTGATGGGCAATTGATTTTCATAAAAATCAAACCCAATCGATTCGCCACATATTCCATTAATGTGGTTTTGCCGTAACCGGGTGGCGAGATCATCATCAACATACCCATTAAATCGGTACGTTTATTTGCGCCCAGTGCGCCCATTTGTTTGGCGAGGTTATCGCCAATAATTGGCAAGTAGGATTCATTAATTAAACGGTTGCGCACAAATGAGCTGAGTGGTTTTGCCTTGAATTCATTCAAGCGCAGGCTACTTCGCTCCTGCTCAATAATTTGCTGGCGTACCTGCAAGTAGCGCTGATATTGCGGCACAACTTCATAGCGATGATGCGCGAGCCGCTGCACAAACTCGTCCACCGCAAAGGCCAGAGAACGATTCTGAATGCGCGGGTGCTCGCCGAGCAATCCGGATATTGTTAGCTCCAATTCAACTTCGGTATAGCGGCGATCCAAACGTTGATCAGTTTTTAAAACCGCTACAGCTTCAGGAATATAATGTTGCAAATGATCCAGCTGCTGATCTTTAATCAGCGCTTGCAACCAGGCAGCAGTTAAATTCCAACGCTCCGCCGGCCAACCTTGCATTTTGGCCAATACGTCTTGATAGTGGCGCCAGCTTTTATCATCCAATGATTGCTTAAACGCATCGACTAACGCCACAGCGTATTTGCTGGTAATAAATTCGGTGCGCTCACGCGCAAGCTCTTCCACCAAATATTCTACTGCGCGACGAATATCCAATGCAGTTACAACCAAGGGGTGCGACTCAATAAATTCGCTCAGCGTTTCGGTGATCTCTACAACCAACAAATTGATTGCATCCAGACTGCCAAACAGTTGCTGCATTTTTTTGGCAGTTATAGCGCGATCAGTCCATGTTTCAAAAGAAAGGTTACCTTTCTGGTTTTTTGACTTGAGTGAAAATTCATTGATGTTCGCCCAAAAAACTTGCGCCAAGGCACGGGCTAATGGATCAAACTTAAGTAAATCTACTGAATCCAATGCCGGAACCAAGGCTTTTAAAATAAGTACAGCGTCCTGATCATGAATCCCTTTTTGATAACCCTCTTTATAGCGAGCAGAACTGAAATCGCGCACTATTTTTGCGAGCTTTTCATCACTTAGTAAGGCTTCATGCAAAAGATCATGAGTTAAACCATCGGTTTGTTGTTCGGCTGCATCAATAATCAACGCAGCTAAATATTCCGCACGATACACCTGCGGCGTTTCCGACTCCAAACTGACTGACCAGTAATCTTTTAATTCCAGCAATTCAGTTTGGGTAACCGGTGCGTAGTAATCAGTACCCGACAAATGGAAACTGAGCGCGCCTTCGCGCGGAATAATCGTTAAATCCAGCTCTTGGGTATTTACACTGAATTTGTGTTTACCCAGTTTGATAACATTGCCGCCCTCTTCAAAAATATCGCTCTTATCGCGCAATGCACGCAGCGCTTGACCTTTAATGGCCTTAAAGCGCGCATCCAAATCATCCGCTTTAACCGCGTTATCAAGAGCTTTTAATTGCGCAACTAAATCTGCAACTTTCAGCACCAAGGCATCGGATGCAAAATAGGTATTGAGTTCATCTAGTGCACTTATGGAGAGCGAGCGTTTTTCAATACTGGCGAGAATACGCGCCGCTGCATCGGTAATGCTTTGAGCTTTTTTCTGGCGCTCATCCAGCAACCGCTGCTTGTGCTCCTGGAAACTTTCATACAGTTCCTCGCGTTTGGCCATAATGTCCGCAAGGAATTGATCGTATTCGCTAAACTGGCCTTCCAGCTCTTCCAGTCGCACCAGAGACTTGGACAATTGTTCATCGCATTTTTCTGGCGTAGTTGATAAACCCAAAGCATGGGCAATGCTTTGCGAGAACAATTTAAACTGCGCGCCAAATTGTGCAACCGCCTCGGCGGAGCCGAAATTCTTTTGTTTGTGTTTAGCGTTAGCGCGGCTTTGATTGAGTTTGGCGTAGACTTCGGAAATGGAATCAACAATGCGGGTGCGCAGAGTGGCATCGTCCACTTTTAGCGTGGCCATTAATTCCGATAACAAATCCAGACCCGCGGCGGTTTTCTCAATCGTTTCAATCACTGGCGCAATAGCCGCTGTGGTTTCTACTTTTTCAATTTGCGAATTTAATTCATCCAACTTGGTGAGATAAGGTGTAAGCGATTTTTCATCAGCCAGAAAAGTTACCGTTTGTTCACTCAAGCTAGTGTTGGATTCCAACAACTGTGTATCAAGTTGCTCAATACGTGCCTGATCGATATAACGATACTCTTTAATAGTGGCGAGCTGACCGCGCTGTTTGCGCAAGCGGCTTAAGGCATCCACATACTCTTCTGCTGAATTCCAATTATCTGGCTGCAATGAGCTCAGAATATCGGATTGAGCCTGTTCCGCTTCCTGCATCGCTTTGGCTGATTGCTGACGAATAGATTCTACTTTTTCAAATTCATCAATCACCAATTCCGCCGTAGCGGAAATATCTTTCAGCACCGCAGCAATTGGTTGAACATCAGTTTCACTCAGCCAATAAAAGGTATCGAATACTTTACGCGCAGCCAGACTCAACTCTTCATAGAGCCGTACCGATACCGCCTGATTATTGATAATGCGCCCAATACTGTAAAAATCAGAAATGCCGCGCACCAATTCATTGTTACCAATGCGGCCATAAAAATTCTGGCGCGCAGGAGCTTTGCTGGCGAACTCGGCACTCACATAAGGTGTTTCCCAAATTTGCATGGGGTGCACGCGGGTCGGCTCAGCCTCTGCAGAAAAAATAACAATTTCGCCATTATCAGCAAGCGCGTAACCACTTCCAAAAATAGGATTCTGTAATTTCTTTTCGATGATGTTATAGGCAAGCAAAGAAACAATGCCAAGCGCTGGCTCATAAAACACATAAAGTACATCCTCACCATTGGGAGAACGAATCATGCGCTTGAAACGGAATGCACTATTGTCGCCGTCAAAGGTTTTATATTCGCCCGTGTTAAGGTAATAACCACCCGGGAAAATAATGCCGTGACTCTCAGGCAACTGCACACAGCTTTGGCCGATTTGATCAATACGCAACACACTTTGTGTAAGCGTGTTGTAAATCAAATAACGAAACTCTTCTTCGCGATAGGGGCGAATTTTAAGCAATACCAGATTGCCAACGTCGGCGTAAAAAACGCTGGCATCGTCAAGCGACTGGGTTTTATCCTCTACTTCTTCGCGATAAATTCCCAAACCATCTTCGGTATTATTTTCGATTTTTATGGTGAGATCGCCACCGACCGTCTCCACAAATACTTTATCGAGAATATTCAAATGCGGATGACGACCATGAACAGCGTTTTCGCGGGTAGCGGAAACCCATTCAAAATCAAAGGCAGGCGGCAACTGAATGTCACGCTCGCCGCGGTTATCTATGTACTTTACAGTTTTCCCATCGGGCGACAATGACCAGCGAAACACGCGAATATCATCCAACCGCTCACCAATCTGGAAGCCAGCTAATAATTTTCCATTATTGATCGTTAGCTCAACAATGCGCGTGTCTTTGTAATAGCGATAAAGCTCGTCAAAATCATTAACAAAGCTTTGTTCAGCCAAAAAAGTTCCAGCAAAGGCAACCGACTCCAGCTCTGCACCTGCTTCCGTATCTTTTTTAATGAACAGTGAAAATACATCTTCCACTTTGGTTTCTTTTTTCAAACCAAGAAAGACGTTGTAGCCGAACAACAGGTATTCACCCACCTGTACTATATCGCGGGGGATACAATTATTTTCCGTGCGCACACGCACGCGCGCAGTTGCCACCATAGCTGAACTGCCAAACTCAGCAAGGCGCGCATCATTCAGCTCACGGACTTTTTGATTGAGCAACTGCCCTTGGTCGAGCAAACGCTTGCGAATAATTTCATAAGCGCCGCCCTCAGCGACGGCTTTATCGACAATATTTTCTGCAGCGGTGTCGGTATTTTGCGACATGGTTTTTTCCTTTTCACCTTCAACCAAAACCTTCTCGTGATCTCCCCTATAAATAAGGAGAGATCACACGATGGAATTAACCAATAACTTCAACGTCTTCCGCTTTTTCTTTCACTGATGTGCTGGCAACAGGTGCGCTAGCTGCTGGCTTAGTAACAAAGCGATCCAACACTGCCTGAATCACGCCACTCTTACCTGCAAGGCCGTCGATAGCTTTCCCAATCGATAATGACTTGGCGAAGTTATCGAAGAATTGCGCTTCGCCACCAACGATATCGATATGCGCTTTCTGCAAGGCAATGGCCAAAATCTCCGCATTTTCTTTGGCGATTTCTTTACCTGCCGCAATACTTGCGAGCGTTTCTTTCAACGAAGTTTCCAAGCCCATACGGAACTCTTCATGTGAACGCGCGCTTTCGCTCATCGCATTCATAGCTTCAAACTTCTCGGTTAAACCGTCCGCCTCAGCTTTAAATTGTTCGCGGGTAACATCAGCACCAGCCAAACCTACTTCTTTCTTCGCTGTCGCTTCTGAGGTTCCTTTGGTTGCAATTACATCGGCTTCAGCATGACCTTTCGCGGTAATCACTTCCGCTTCCGCTTTACCAGCTTCAGCATTAGCAGTGCCTTTCGCGCGAATCACACTTGCTTCAGCAACACCTTCTTTTTCCAGCGCAGTTGCTTTGGCTTCTTGTACTTTTGCATCTGCAAGACCAGGCGCTGCACGCTCGGCTTGAATACCTTCGGCCATTTTTTTCATGGCTTCCGCTTCTTTGGCTGAAGCTTCCAATTTGGCTTGCGCGATAGTCATGATTTCGCTGGCTTTGTGTTTGGCCGAAAGCTCTTCTGCTTCTGCTGCTTTAACTTGCTTCACTTTTTCTTCTTCAGCAGCGGCTTCTGCTGCCAATACTTGTACTTGTTTCTTACGATCTGCATCGGAAACTTCGCGCACTTCTTTAATACGCTCCTCTTCAATCGCAACGGTTTTATCTACCACCACACGCTCGCGAATCACATTGGCAATTTCTTTCTTCTGCAATTCAATCGCTTTTTCTGCCTCGATGGTTTGCAATTCCACTTCGCGCTTGCGTGCAACCACTTCCAGATCGCGCGCACGGGTAACTTTTTCTTGCTCGATTGCTACTGCACGCAAACGATTTTGCTCGGCCACTTCAATTTCGCGTTTCTGATTTTCAGTTTGCACCGATAAATCCTGCGCAACTTGAATCGCTGTCTGTTCGTATTTGCGGCGCTCTTCTTCCTGCACTTTTTTGGTTTCAGCTTCTTCACGCGCTTGAATAGAGGCTATCTCACGCTTTTGACGCGCTTCGGCATCCGCTTGTTGGCGCTCCAGCGCCAACATCGCCTCGGTGGTTTCTACGTTCTTTTTCTTGATCGCCAACTCTTCGTCGCGCTCCAGCATATTGGTGCGTACGTTTTGCGCAGCGGTCAACTCGGTAATTTTGCGAATACCTTCAGCATCCAAGATATTGCTTGGATCAAGTGATGATTTTGGTGTTTGTTCGATATAGTCAATCGCCACATCTTCCAGTACATACCCATTGAGATCATTACCAATTACCTCGATGATTTTTTCGCGGAATTCCAAACGGTTTTCAAACAACTGAATAAAGTCAATTTGCTTGCCTACTGTTTTTAAGGCTTCGGAGAATTTTGCGGCAAACAAAAGATCAACTGCATCTTTATCTGATGCACGCTCAGCGCCAATCGCTTTAGCTACACGCAGTACATCTTGCGGCGTCTCGTTTACACGCAAATAGAAGGCAACGGTGATATCCGCGCGCATGTTGTCTTTGCAGATCAAACCATCGCGTCCGCGACGGTCAACATCGAGGGTAATTAATGAAATGTTCATTAATTCTTTTTTATGGATGATGGGCCACACCAAAGCACCGGTAAAATGCACCTTAGGAGTTGAACTCATATCGTTAACAATTAACGCTGTACCCTGCGCAACCTTGTTATAAAACGCATTAAACAATCCCGCCAAACCTAATAGCGCCAAAAATAAAACTCCAATCACTGTTAGCACTGGTGTGGCCATAGCTGCTTCAAATGCTGTTTCAAACATTGTCTTACTCCTTCTACCCATTAATAGTTAACAATTATTCGTTAGACTTGCCTAAAAACTCTGCTTCCGATATCACCCGATAATGATGCTGCTCGGGAACATACTCCAACAATATAACTCTATCACCGCGCACAAACACCTTATCGCCAAAGGAGCGAGCGAAGAGAATCAAGCCTGCGCCGCCATCATCAAAATTTACTTCACCAAATTGCGCATCGACTCGCGATGACCTCACTACCGCAACCTGCCCAAGAATTTTTTTCTCAATATGCTGGTCAGCTTTGGTAAACAGCTTACGCAAAGGTTTGATAATTTGCGCAGTCATCAACACCCCAACATAAAACGAGAAAATCAGAATAGGAATACCTGCAAGGTATCTGAGCCAGTTATAACCCAATAAAAAACTTTCAAAATAACTCAAATAATAACAAGTAAACCAACCGACAAGAGCAATCAGCGTAATAACGATAGTGACAGGAACACCATTGAGACCCAGTCGCAAAAGAATACCTGAGAAAGTTTCTGCAAAAGTATGTTCCGCATGCGAATGCAACTGCCCATCCAAATCTGGACCATCTACATCCAACAACTCGATATCAACCAATCCAAAACTGGCAAATAGCCAATATAGAAGAGCCAGCCCCAGCCAGAAAGTAAAAAAAACCGTGGGAAAGCTCACAATGGTCAGTAAAAATTCGTTCATTGTGTTTGCAAGCTCCTTTCAAAAACACCTGCAGATTAGATACAGCTGCTGAGCAAAAAAATATGAAGAACTCAAATAGCCGCTGTCTTTAGCCACTTATTAGTCAGTGGCTTTTTTATTTTTAATGCGCGCAAGAATATCTTCCGCTGATGCACCATCAGTCGTTATTCCTGCAGCCTCCAGCTTGGCTTTAAGCGAGTCATCACTGCCAGTTTTTGCCATTTCATCAGCGGCTTTGATTTGTGCATCTTTTAATGCCTGACGCTCTTTAATGCGCTCCAGTGATTCCATAGCAGTGCGCATTTTCGAATCTGAACCGCTATGACGCTCAGCAACCGCTGCCTGTGCGCGCTGTACATTTTCAGTGGCTTTTACCGTATCTACTTGCTGCTTCAAACGTTTGATATTTTTTTCGGCCTGATCAATCGCTGCGCGCAATTTAGCAACACTCTGCGCAAAACCATCAGATGCTTCTTTTTCAGATGTCAGACTATTTTCAAACTCCGCAATACGACCCGCCACTTCCAGTGCGAGTTTTTCATCGCCCTTCTCAAGCGCTTTTGCGGCGTAGCCTTCATGCTCTTCGATATTTTTTTGCAGTTGCTTACATTTTTCTTCAGCAAGCTTTTGGCGTGCCATAATTTCCGCAAGGCTGTCTTTGGAACGCTTCAACTCTTCGCCCGCATCGCGCACTTCTTGATCCAGAATACGCAGCGCCTGGCTATCGACAATTGACTCGCCCGCTTCATTCACACCACCGCGCAGGGCGGTAATCATTTTCGACCAGATATTCATAGGGTTTTACCTCGTCTATAACCGCAATTTAAAAAATAGTTAACTTAAAAAATCCGCATAAGCTTCGGTTGCCTGAATGACATTGGAAGCCAGAATTTCGATTTCAAATAACACATCCTGCAAGCTCGACGCTGAGCTGAGTGCACCAAACATGTGGTAGCGATCTTCGCCATCAATCTTGTCCAGACTAATGGTCGATAACGGAAAATATTTATGCGTGCGTAACACGGTTTCATTAAACAGCGCAGGGTCAGTCACTTCTGACAGCGACCAAAGTGTTGCCTCCACAACAACCTGCTCACCCGACACAGTGACAAACAGTGGCAGATCGCCGTATTCATACATGGTGAGATGCAGAGCGGGCGCCACACCTTCGATTAGCTCAACATCCGCACGCTTGCTGGAAAACAATTCCGCTTTGATGAGCGCGTCATAAAGGCTGGTGGTGGTCCAACGGTTAACAACATCGGTCATTCGACTATCTCCTTTCACTGGCATAAACCCACGGGACACAAGCTGTTTAGCAGAAACCCGCAACTCGGCCTCATAAAGCGTAAGACGGCGCGCATTCTCCGGGAGAATCCACACTTCTTTTTTCACGAACCCCTGTTCCCTGAGCCGGTTACGGTATTCGCGCTGATAATGTGCTGATGATTTTTTCTGCATGAACGAACACTAATTCATCACATGTAATAATTCAAATATTACATGTAATAAAAACTTAATTTGATCAGAAGAAGAAAGATGAGGAAAAACAGCGACTTAAAAGCAGAAAAAAGAAAAACCCCGTTTTTTGATAACCAAAAGACGGGGTTTTAATATTTGATCAATCAGGAAAAATTCTAACCAAGCAACTCCAATCATCAAGTGTGGCTATACATCTCCCAGGTTTCCTGTTTTTTCTTCTCGCTTTTTCGCAACAAAATATAAGTCGCCCCGACCCAACCATGCCGCTTTTGCGCAGAGTGGAACGCCATCACCTCATTTAACTGCGGCAACCAGTGGGCAACACAGCTTTTTAGCTGCGCCGGCTGTTCGCGCCCTTCCCCCTTGCCGTGGGTGATAAGCGCGCAGCGAATATCGTTCGCCATACAATCATTTACAAACTGGAACACCGCATTGCGCGCCTGATCGACAGTCATATTGTGCAAATCCAGGCGCGCATCTATCTGGTACTTACCCATACGCAAGCTGCGGTATACACCATTTTGCACCCCATCGCGTTTGAACTCGATCACCGCCAGCGGGTCAAGCGGCTCGATGTATTCGCCCGACAGAAAGTTTTTATCTTTCTCTAACTCCGCCGTTGCCGCTTTGCGCCGCTTTTCCAAGCTGGTTTTGTCGTGATGAGGCGATGCAAGATCGACCTTTTCTTCGACTTTGATGGGTTTTACCCCCTGCATTTGGGAGAGGAAGAAGTCGGAATCGGAATCTTTGGACATAACAGCAGCGCCTTACAGTGAATCGATAACTTAAAACCAAGGCAAATTGTAAATCAAACCTCGCAGTCATCACAAAAAGCTTGCCCACACAGGATTACAGATGTAATCTAAAAATAGTGATTACATCTGTAATCACACAATACAATGGAGTTGTTTATGGATACAAATGAACTACAGCTTTCAGACAGCGAGTGGGCGTTGATGAAAATCCTGTGGGATAAAGCACCAGCCAGCGCCAATCAAATTGCAGAGCTCACCCCTCAATGGCACCTGAAAACCGTACGCACCATGTTAATCCGCCTGCAAAAGAAAGGCGCAATTACCCATGAGTTGGTTGATGGCATCCAACATTTTCAGCCTGTTTATGAGCGCGATTATTGTGAATCCAGCGCAACCCAATCATTTATGCAACGGGTGTTCGACGGAGCTTTAACGCCGATGATTGCTCACTTCACCCGCCAACAAAAATTAACGGATGAAGAAAAGAAAGCACTCATCGCACTATTGCAAGACAACAGCGAGCAAACCAATAAAAATCAGGGAGAACAATAATGGACGCATTAATGGAAGGATTAAATGCGTTTACAGCATGGTTATTATTGACCTCAGTTAAATCTGTATTTCTGATAGCATTGATATTGCTGATTCAGTATCGACTGAAAAAATACTTATCGGCCAAAGCGCGCCATAGCATTTGGCTGAGTTTATTAATTTGCTTATGCATTCCTGTCGGTTGGAATCTATCGTTTGATCAACAACACTTCACTTTTCCAACGAACACACCAGTAGAGAAAAGTACCGAGACAGAACAACTCTCTAACCAAATCACCTCAATAGAAAACAATACAACGACACAACCAGATGCTTCGACCACGATTGAATTTCAGCCAACAAATGAATCTATCGAAACGACTATACATCATCACAGCATATTCAGTTTTGTTTGGCTTTCAGGGCTTTGTTTTTTTATTTTAGTCACTGCATGGCAAGTGCGGCATTTTAATTTGATTTTACGAAAAGCAACACAAGCCTCTCCACAACAACACGCGCAACTGGAAAGCTATAAAAAAACACTGAAAGTAAACCAAAAAATTGCCCTGGTTTATTCAGATCAAATAACCTGCCCTCTAACACTAGGACTGATCAAATCAACAATTGTGTTGCCAATGGATATAGAGCGACAACTTTCCTCCGAAGAATTAAAGCTCGTATTCCTGCACGAACTTACACACATCCAACGCAAAGACATCCTGTGGAATTGGATTGCACACTGCATCACTCTATTGCATTGGTTTAACCCACTGATTTGGATTGCCAACAAACGTATAAGAGCCGATATGGAAATGGCCTGTGATGAAGAACTACTCGCTCAACTCTCTGCAACTGACAGGCATGAATACGGCATGACGCTAATTAAAGTCAGTCAATTTGTTTCAAGACCTCAAGCTTTCTCAAATAGTTTGGGAATTTTGGAAAATCACCGCGAACTTAAAAATCGACTAATAATGATTAAGGAATACACCACTATGAATCTGAAGAAATCACTTGTTTTTGGTTTAGTAATGAGCACTTTTACGCTTGTCGCATTAGCTCAACCCAAGACAAACCCAAATACACAGCTGGGCAACACAGATAAAACAGCCGGCAACTTTATGACCCTGGCAGAATTTGCACAGCACGCAGAAAAAGATTTGAAAACTCAAATTCTGATTGGTCAGCAATACGCCAATTTTTCAATTCCCGTCAATCTTTCCACTAAATCACTTGATTATGGGATGTTGTTAAGCCAGCTAAAAATCAATGAATTTACAGCCTACAAAACCAGCGGTTATATTCAAATTATTCCTGCTAGTGACGCTCGCTGGTTGGCAATTCCGACTGTAGAAAAAGGTAAAACCTATTTTGACGATGAATATGTTACTGACTCAATCAAGCTGGAAAAAGCTTGTGCAGGAAGCGTACTCGCCTCGTTAAGACCATTAGTGCCTAAATACGGTCATTTAACCGCAATGGAAAGCGCAAACACACTAATCATCTCAGACTTTTTCAGTAATATTGTTCGCCTGAAAGCGATGATTAAAACACTCGAAGACAACACACCAACTAAAGTTGATTGTTCAAACAGAAGCATTTCTGCCAAAAAATTACCGATTCAACCTGGAGAAAAGAAATAACATAATTGCAGAAAGCGAAAAGGCCACCCTTATGAGGCGGCCTTTTGGTTTTGCAGCAAGCGAAAAATTATTTATTCGCGCACTATTATTTACCTGCTCGGTTGGCAATCAACTCGTTCACTACAGCTGGATCAGCGAGGGTTGAGGTATCACCCAAGGTATCCAATTCGTTGGCGGCGATTTTGCGCAGGATGCGGCGCATGATTTTACCGGAGCGGGTTTTTGGCAGGCCGGGCGCCCACTGAATTACATCTGGGCGTGCGATTGCACCGATTTCTTTTACGACTAATGCCAGCAATTCTTTTTTCAATTCATCGCTTGGTTGCTCACCGCTCATTAAGGTCACATAGGCGTAGATACCTTGGCCTTTGATGTCGTGCGGATAGCCGACCACTGCGGCCTCAGCCACCTTATCGTGCAATACCAAAGCGCTTTCTACTTCGGCAGTCCCCATGCGGTGGCCGGATACGTTCAATACATCGTCTACGCGGCCGGTAATCCAGTAGTAGCCGTCGGCATCGCGACGCGCACCGTCACCGGTGAAGTAGTAGCCGGGATAGGTACTGTAGTAGGTATCGATGCAGCGCTGATGATCGCCATATACAGTGCGAATCTGGCTTGGCCAAGCGGCTTTAATGCAGAGATTGCCCTCACCCGCGCCAGTGATTTCTTTACCTTCCGGGTCAAGCAACACTGGCTGCACACCAAAGAAAGGCACAGTGGCTGAGCCGGGCTTAAGATCAATCGCGCCCGGCAGAGGCGTCAACATATGCGCGCCGGTTTCGGTTTGCCACCAGGTATCCATAATCGGGCAGCGGCTGTCGCCCACTACGCGGTAGTACCATTCCCATGCTTCCGGATTAATTGGCTCACCCACACTGCCGAGAATCTTCAAGCTGGCGCGCGAGGTCTTGGTGACAAAATTATCGCCAGCGCCCATAAGCGCACGGATTGCAGTAGGTGCGGTATAGAAGCTATTTACGCCGTGCTTGTCGATCACCTGCCAGCAGCGCGAAGCGTCTGGATAAGTCGGCACACCTTCAAACATTAGCGATGTGGCGCCATTGGTCAGCGGGCCGTACACGATGTAGCTGTGGCCAGTAACCCAACCCACATCGGCGGTACACCAGTAAACATCGCCTTCTTGATAATCAAACACGTATTTGTGAGTCATCGCCGCTTGCAGCAAATAGCCACCAGTAGTGTGCAATACGCCCTTGGGCTTACCGGTAGAACCAGAGGTATAAAGAATAAAGAGCGGATCTTCCGAATCCATCACTTCTGGCTCGGCTTCATTAGCTTGGCGCTCAACCAGATCTTCGTACCAGAAATCGCGTTTTTCATCCCATGCGATATCGCCACCGGTGCGCTTCACCACGATACAGGTGTGCACATTTGGGCAATGCGCCAGCGCTATATCCGCATTCTTTTTCAGTGGAACACGTTTGCCGCCACGCAGCCCCTCATCAGAGGTGATAACCACTTGGCAGTCAGCATCCTGAATACGGTCTTTTAATGCCTCTGGCGAAAAACCGCCAAATACGATGGAGTGAATCGCACCGATACGGGTACAGGCGAGCATGGCGTAAGCTGCTTCAGGGATCATCGGCATGTAGATGCACACGCGGTCACCCTTCTTAACGCCGCGCTCACGCAGAGCATTGGCCAAGCGACAGACTTGATCATGCAATTCCTGATAGGTGATGGATTGATCATCAGCGGGATCATCGCCCTCCCAGATAATCGCAGTTTGATTGGCGCGCGCAGGCAAATGGCGGTCGATACAGTTCACGCTGACATTCAATTTGCCATCGACAAACCATGCCACCTCACCTTTTTTCAGATCGCTTTTGGTGACTTGCGTCCACGGCTGCTGCCACGTCAAAAAGGCTTTGGCCTGCTCTGCCCAGAAGGTATCTGGCGCATTGATTGATTGATCGTACATCTCCTTATAACGCGCCAAGTTAATCGCCGCTTTGGATTTGAAGCTTTCAGGAACAGGGTACAAATGGACTTCTGACATGGTGTTATCTCACTGCCGTTATCTTGTTATTGATCGAGAAGAAGGGATAAATAAAAACGAAAGCTGGATGAAATACCGCTCAGCCAGCCGATTTACGTGAGCTGAAGCTTAGCAGGAAAAACTCGCAAAGCTCAATGACAACGTTGTCCATTTGATGCAATAAAAACATCAATATTCACTTACTGCACCAGAAGATCGCACAGAAAAACACTCTGATGCGAGCAAATTAGCTATCCGCCTTTTTGCGCCTCTTTGTCCAGACGCTCGAGTTCTTCACGATAGCGGTCTACATCCTCCCAATCGTAGGGAGTACCCGCATTTAAATGCTCCGGATGCTTGGCACGTTCTTTCGCATTTTCCTGCAGCGTATGCTCTTTGGGTTCGTCATCCTGATGTTGCAAATCCTCGAACCGCTTCAGTACTTTTTCGCCGTCATAAGGTCTATGAGCCATAGAAAATCCCTCCTTTTAATAAATTTGCCCCAATAAAAAAGGGCCGCCTGAGTGCGACCCTTTTTTGTCCTACTAAGTTCAACCAATCAATTAAGTTCAATCAATTGATCAGGCGACCTGCATAGGAATGGTGTTGGTGGTGCGATTGACGGTGTTATCTTCGTTCAAATACACCAACTTTGGCTTGTGATTCAACAGCTCAGCTTCGGTGAAGTGACCGTAGGTCGCAATAATTACGCGGTCGCCCACAGCAACTTTACGCGCCGCTGCACCATTCATAGAAAAGGTGCCAGAACCCGGCTCAGCCAGAATGATGTAGGTGTGAAAACGCTCGCCGTTGTTTACGTTGTAAATATCGATTTGCTCAAACTCGCGCATTCCCGCCAGCGCAACCAAATCGGCATCGATTGCACAGGAACCGTCGTACCACAGCTCAGCCTGGGTAACTTTAGCCATGTGCAGCTTGGCTTTAAGCATATGTGAAAGCATGGGATCCTCCGGGGAATCACTTGTGCGGTGCGCTAGAAAAACTACGCCAACACCACAGAAACGTTGTCAATTAACCGCGCGCCTTGCGTATACATGGCGCCGAGTATAGTGATCTCCCGATCATCGTGTGCCGCCATTTCCAGCGTGCGGCTATTGCAAATACTGAAGTAATCCACCCGAAACCCGGCCGCTTCAATCTGCGCTCGCGCTTCGTCCTCCAGCACTAAAAAATCGCGGCGACCATCGGCAATCGCCTGTTTGATCGCATTCAAACTGCGGTTGAGCACAGCCACTTTGGGGCGCTCATCGGTGGTGATAAACCCATTGCGCGAGCTCATCGCCAAACCGTCCGCCTCGCGGAAGATTTCACCGGCGGTAATTTTAACCGGAATACACAGGTCTTCCACCATCCGGCGGATCACTGCCAGCTGCTGGAAATCCTTGGTTCCAAATACCGCCTCATCTGGCTGGACGATATTAAATAGCTTGGTAACAACGGTTGTCACACCCTCAAAGTGACCAGGGCGACTGGCGCCACAGAGCACATCAGTCATGGTCGGCACGATCACACGCGTCTGCTCGGCCATGCCATTGGGGTAGATTTCTTTTTCATCGGGACAAAACAGGTAATTGCAACCCACCGATTCCAACTTGGCAGAATCTGCCGCCAAGGTGCGCGGATATTTGTCCCAATCTTCGTTCAAGCCAAATTGGAGCGGATTGACGAAAATACTGGTGACCACAAGATCGCAGCTTTTCTGCGCGATTTTTACCAGTTCCAAATGCGCATTGTGCAAGTTGCCCATAGTCGGCACAAAACCGATACGCTTACCGGCACGACGCTCAGCCGCCAAGGCTTCACGCAGGGAACTGATGTGATGGAAAACCTGCATT
The DNA here is from genome assembly GCF_035117775.1 of Cellvibrio chitinivorans. NCBI lineage: Bacteria > Pseudomonadati > Pseudomonadota > Gammaproteobacteria > Cellvibrionales > Cellvibrionaceae > Cellvibrio > Cellvibrio chitinivorans. The sequence goes on along the minus strand of NZ_JAYKKN010000001.1, from coordinate 1,485,037 downwards.
GCTAATCCTCAAACCACACTAAAAACGCCCGATAAAGCCGTCGGCAACTCGGGCGCGCGATAATACATGGTCAGGATTGATAAGTACATTTATCGATCAAAAAACAACCAAAAAGTTCACTCAAGAGAAGGATATTGGCGACAGAGGAGCCTGACTCAAACTGATTCAACCAGCGGCAGCCGGATAACCGCATCGCCCACGGCGAGTCGTCCACCCTGAATGATTTTGGCGCACAAACCACCGTAACCAAACATAGCCGCCGTACCGCCTTTGCCGAGATTTTCATCCATACGCGAACATGGATGGCAAAGCGCATTGGTTTCGATAATCACCTCACCAATCTGCAACCGCTGGTAGCGCAGCAAATTCATGTTCATGCCGGAGATGACCAGATTGCGCCGCAACAGACACGGGTCGATAGATTTATGACCAGTATGCTGGCAAATCTGCTGGATATATTCGCTGCTAATAATGGTGACTTGGCGTGCCGAACCGGGTGACTTTTTCATCCGGTGGTCACCCACCAGACCCTGACCGACAACCGCTTCAGCCTCATCAACCACCAAGACTTCGCCGCGCCGCTCGCTGCGCAAACCAATCCACTCCAGTTTTCCGGGAGTTATATCGGCGCAGAGTTTATCGAGCAGACGGGCTTGGGTGTTCATTGAAGAAATCCTTCGTTAGTCATACCCACCCTGCTGCAAATACTCAGGCGCGAGGTTGTCGAAGCGGGTGTATTTGCCGACGAAGGCAGCGCGGCAGGTGCCGATTTCGCCGTTACGCTGCTTGCCGATGATGAGTTCGGCCATGCCTTTGTCGGGGCTGTCTTCGTTGTAGTATTCGTCGCGGTAGATGAACAGGATCACGTCGGCGTCCTGCTCGATGGCGCCGGATTCACGCAAGTCGGAGTTCATGGGGCGCTTGTTGGGGCGCTGCTCCACGCCGCGGTTGAGCTGCGAGAGGGCGATCATCGGGCATTCAAACTCTTTCGCCATGCCTTTGAGGGAGCGCGAAATTTCCGAGATTTCTTGCGTACGGCCTTCGCCGCTGCCTGCGACTGTCATCAACTGCAGGTAGTCGACCATGATCATGCCGGGGTTGCCGTGTTCGCGGGCGATGCGGCGAATACGGGCGCGCATTTCCTGCGGATTCAAACCGCCGGTGTCATCGATAAACAGCAGCTTGTCTTTGAGTTTGGCGACCGCAGATGAAAGCTTTGGCCAGTCTTCTTCGGTGAGCTTACCGTTACGCATTTTGCCCTGATCGATTCGTCCAATGGACGACATCATCCGCTGCACCAGCGAGGTTGATGGCATCTCCATACTGAACACCACCACCGGGCGTGGCTGATTAAACAAGGCGCCTTCTACAAAGTTGAGCGCCAGTGCGGTTTTACCCATAGATGGACGCGCAGCAAGAACAATCAGCTCGCCCGGCTGCCAACCAGAGGTGCGCTGATCCAAATCCGTAATACCCGAGGGCACACCGGTGATATCGCTGCCGGAGCGGAAGAGTTCATCGATACGTTGTACGGTTTGTTTGAGCAGGTCATTTACACCGACCAAACCACCCTCTTTCGGGCGATCTTCGGCGATTTCGGCGACGCGTTTTTCAGCCAGTTGCAGCAGATCGTCGGAATCCAGACCGGCCGGATTCATACTCGATTTGCTGATGTCCTGCGCAGCGGCAATCAGCTGGCGCAGGGTTGAGCGCTCGCGCACGATCTTGGCATAGGCGGCGATGTTGGCGGCACTTGGGGTGTTGTTGGCCATCTCAACCAAATAGCCCAAACCGCCGACGCGCTCCAGCTCATCGTGCTTGTGCAACTCTTCAGACAGGGTGATGACATCGAGCGGCTGACCAGCCTCTTGCAGCTCAAGCATCATGCGGAAGATCAGCTTGTGATCTTCGCGGAAAAAGTCGGCTTCGGTAACAACTTCCAGCACCGCATCCAGACGGTTGTTGTCGAGCATCAATCCACCCAGTACCGATTGCTCGGCTTCTACCGAGTGGGGCAAGGCGTTGTGGCCGGATAACTCGTTGGCGAGGCGATCCTCAAAACTGGCGGAGTCGAAACTGGATTCAGGCATAGGTCGTCAAAACACTGCTGGCGTTGTTCTATTGGAATGATTATTGAGCAAATGTTGCGCAAAAAAAATCGGGCACATCTAAACCCCGGAAGGGGTGTCGATAGTGCCCGATTTCGGCTTGCTTGTCAGCCTAAGCTGACGCGCAAAGCGTTTATCGCTGAGGGATTACTCAGCAACAACCGCCAATTTAACAGCTTGGATCACTTCAGAGTGCAACTGAACGTCGATGTCGTATTGACCAACTTCGCGAATTACACCTTGTGGCAAGCGAACTTCTGACTTAGCAACTTCAACGCCAGCAGCAGAGATTGCTTCAGCGATGTCGCGAGTACCGATAGAACCGAACAGACGGCCTTCGTCGCCAGATTTGGCAGCGATGGTCACTTCCAGTGCGGCCAGCTTCTCAGCGCGAGCAGTAGCTTCAGCGATTTTGGCAGCTGCAGCAGCTTCCAATTCAGCGCGACGAACTTCGAAGTCAGCGATGTTTTTAGCAGTAGCAGCAACCGCTTTGCCTTGTGGCAACAGGTAGTTACGGCCGTAGCCAGACTTAACGCTTACTTTGTCACCGATAGCGCCTAATTTACCTACTTTATCGAGCAGAATAACTTCCATCTCTATTACCCCTTACTCGTGGCTGTCAGTGTATGGAATCAAAGCCAGGTAACGAGCACGCTTGATAGCAGTAGCCAACTGACGTTGGTATTTAGCTTTGGTGCCAGTGATACGGCTTGGAACGATTTTGCCAGTTTCGGTGATGTAAGCTTTCAGCGTTTCAACATCTTTATAGTCGATGCGCTTGGTGCCTTCAGCGGTAAAACGGCAGAATTTACGACGACGGAAAAAACGTGCCATGGGTTATACCTCCTGCTCTTCTTCGAAATCATCAGCTTCAGCGCTGTCTTCGTCAGACAGGTCTTCAGCATCATCACGACGTTCAGCGCGTGCTGGACGTGCTTTACGCTCACGGCCTTCTTTCTCGGCCTTCATGATGAATGATTCTTCAGTGATAGCAGCATCTTCACGCAGAACCATGCTACGCAGGATGGCATCGTTGTAACGGAAGTTGGTAGTCAACTCTTCCAACACAGCGTCAGAGCACTCTACGTTCAACAGAATGTAGTGAGCCTTGTGTACTTTGTTGATTGAGTAGGCCAATTGACGACGGCCCCAGTCTTCGAAACGGTGAACAGAACCACCGTCAGCTTTGATAGCAGAGGTGTAACGCTCTACCATTGCAGGTACTTGTTCGCTTTGGTCCGGGTGAACCAGGAACACGATTTCGTAATGACGCATGTTAGCTCCTTACGGGTTAAAGTTTCCCTCAAGTGAGGTGAAACAAGGAGTAGCCGGTTTTTGGATGCTTGCACATCTCATGCCCCCGGCCGGTTTGGGGTGCGGAATTGTACGGATTTGATACAGGAGATGCAAGGACAAAGCCCGCTGTAGCTTGGTTTTACCTGCCCAACTTATCGCGCCCGACAAAAATAGCCTCTCACCTTCAAAATCAGCACCTAAACGCCACCCCCCGTCATCATTTTGTCACCTGCCCCGCCTAGTTTGACCCAAGGAAACCTAACAACCGCAAGACCACCTCCAAGGCCGCTCAGCCAACTCAATTCGATCTACAGGAGTTTTTATGAACCACACAGCGTCAACATCGACACTGCCGGTGTCCGGTGGCAATGGCGGTATCTCGCCCTACAGCATTTTTTTTGGCGCTCTGTTAATCGCCGCTACCAGTTACTTTTTGTTTTGGGGCTTGGGCTATACCGAGCACAATCACAGTTTGGTATTTGTATTAGCCACCGCCTTCGGCGTGTTTATGGCCTTCACCATTGGCGGTAACGATGTTGCCAACTCCTTCGGCACCAGCGTGGGCGCTGGCACTCTCACGGTAAAGCAGGCGCTGTTGATTGCGGCAGTATTTGAGGTGAGCGGCGCGGTAATCGCGGGCGGCGAGGTAACCAAAACCATCCGCGGCGGCATTGTGGATTTAGGGGCGATGGCCGTCGCACCTATGGATTTTGTCTACATCATGATGTCCGCCCTGATCGCCTCAGCTGTCTGGTTGCTGTTTGCGACAAAAAAGGGCTACCCGGTTTCAACTACTCACTCGATTATCGGCGCCATTGTGGGCAGCTCGATTACCTTGGGCATTTTGATGAGCGGCACCGGCTCGGCCTTGGCGCTGGTGCAGTGGGACAAAATCGGGCAGATCGCCGTGTCCTGGGTGCTCTCGCCAGTGCTGGGTGGATTGGTGTCTTACGCGGTGTTTTTCCAGATCAAAAAACACATCCTGCGCTACAACGATGATGCTGATGCGCGCCTTGAGCATATTCGCCAAAACAAACGCGACCATCTGCAAAAACACAAAGAGGCATTTGAGCGCTTGTCGGAAGTGCAACAAATCGCCTACACCCATGCGATGACGCGCGACATGCACGTGATGAATGATCGCGATTTTCACCCCCATGAGCTGGAATCCGACTACTACAAGGAAGTCCTGCGTATAGACGCCCAGCGCAATGAAGTAGATAGCCATCGCGCATTGGAAAACTGGGTGCCGATGATCGCCGCCGTAGGCGCCATGGTGATTGGTTCCATGCTGCTGTTTAAGGGATTGAAGAATCTGGACTTGGGGTTAACCACCCTGCACAACTACCTGATTCTGGGCATGATCGCCGCCAGCGTGTGGATGGCTACTTTCATCTTCGCCAAAACTCTCAAACGCGAAACCCTGAGCAAATCGACCTTTTTGATGTTCAGTTGGATGCAAGTATTCACCGCCGCCGGTTTTGCCTTCAGCCACGGCGCCAACGACATCGCCAATGCGATTGGCCCATTTGCTGCAATTCTTGAAGTATTGCGCACCAACCAGATCGGCTCGGAAGCCGGCATTCCCACCGCGGCCATGATCACCTTTGGTATCGCACTTATCGCCGGCCTCTGGTTTATCGGCAAAGAAGTAATCGCCACCGTCGGCCACAACCTCACCCAAATGCACCCGGCGTCTGGCTTCTCCGCTGAGCTTTCAGCCGCGGCAGTAGTAATGCTGGCATCGATTATGGGTTTGCCGGTTTCCAGTACGCACATTTTGATCGGCGCAGTATTGGGCATAGGTTTAGTTAACAACCAAACCAACTGGGGTTTGATGAAACCTATCGCACTTGCATGGGTGATCACCCTGCCAGCGGCGGCGATTTTGAGCGCCATCGCCTTCCTGATTTTGCGCAACATTTTCTAACGGGAGCCCGCCATGAATGATGATGTGAAATTGCCCGCCTTTGATTACGAGCGGTTTATGTACGAGGAGATGATGGACAACCTCGACGAAGAAATGGAAATGGAGCTGGACGACGAGCGCTTGGATGACTTGCTTGAAACCGCTAAGGCAGAACCAGGCAAGGAGCTTGACCGCCGTTTGTACTTCCGCGAGCTGCTGCGTTTGCAATCGGAGCTGGTGAAGTTGCAGGACTGGGTGGTGGATAAAAAACTCAAAGTCGTGGTGCTGTTTGAAGGCCGCGATGCCGCCGGCAAAGGCGGCGTGATCAAGCGTGTAACGCAACGATTGAATCCGCGCGTCTGCCGCGTAGCCGCCCTGCCCGCGCCAAGTGACCGCGAGCGCACCCAGTGGTATTTCCAACGCTACATTTCCCATCTGCCTGCGGGCGGGGAAATCGTGCTGTTTGACCGCAGCTGGTACAACCGTGCTGGCGTGGAAAAGGTGATGGGCTTTTGCAACAACGATGAGTACGACGAATTCTTCCGCACCGTACCTGAATTTGAACGCATGCTGATACGCTCCGGCATCATCCTTATCAAATACTGGTTTTCGATCACCGACAGCGAGCAGCACAAACGCTTTTTAGCGCGCGTGCATGACCCGCTGAAACAGTGGAAGTTATCGCCCATGGATATGGAATCCCGTCGCCGCTGGGAGCAGTACACCAAGGCCAAAGAAGTGATGCTGGAACGCACCCACATCCCTGAAGCGCCTTGGTGGGTAGTAGGCGCGGACGATAAAAAACGCGCACGCTTGAATTGCATCAACCACTTGTTATCGCAGGTGCCCTACGGCGAAGTGGAACACCCGAAAGTGGAGCTGCCAGCGCGGGTGTACAACCCGGATTACTACCGCGCCCCCATTCCCGAAGCGATGTTTGTGCCTTCTATTTATTAATACCTGTTTCAAACCGCAGATTCATCTGTCGCCAAAGCCCGCCCTGATCATCAGCACGGGCTTTTTATCGCTTCCCACTTTGCGATTTCACTAAGTGGGGCTTCTCAGTTTTCTACAAATCGCAAAAATCAGGATGAACCCGCCTCTGTTCGAATGAAATAGTGCCGCCCATGCAGCCGAGAGACTGCATGACCAGCACCACAAGATAAAAACGACAAACGCTAACAATAAAGACACAAGAGGCAATCATGAAAAAGCTCGCCAAGGCGAGAGAACTGCTTTCAACCAAGCAGTGCTCCATCGCAGCACTTCCCTTATCACTCTTGCTTATCGGACAAGCGGCCTACGGGCAAACCTGCGGTTGGAATCAGGTCTGGAGAGACGATTTCAACGGCACCACCCTTGATCGCAACAACTGGTCGCAAGAAGTGAACGGCGACGGCGGCGGCAATGGCGAACTCCAGTACTACACGGATCGCCCGCAAAATATGTGGGTCAGCGGCGGCTTGCTGAACATCAAGGCGATTCGCGAGAACTACGAAGGCAAAAGCTGGACATCCGCCCGCCTGCGTACCAAAAACGCACAGGATTGGACTTACGGCAAGATCGAAGCGCGCATTAAAGCGCCGAGCGACTCAGGCACCTGGCCTGCATTCTGGATGCTCACCAGCGAGCAACAGCGCGATTCACACGGCTGGCCGCAGGGCGGTGAGATCGACATCCTTGAAACCGTAAATACCAGCGAAGATATTCTCGGCACCCTGCACTACGGCGCCTACTGGCCCTACAACGGCAATACCGGCTGGCCGAACCCGGACAACCTGATCGCCCCCGAAGCCGGTCGCACCAAGACCGATTTCCACACCTACGCGGTGGAATGGTACGAAGACAATATGGTCTGGTCGATTGACGGCGTACCCAAAATCACCAGCTCGCGCAGCAAACTCGACGGTGTAAACCCCGTCCGCTCCAACTGGAATTCCTTCTACAACCGTCCCTTCCATGTGATTTTGAACTTGGCGATGGGCGGTTCACTGGCCGGAAACCCCAACGGCACCGAAGCCGCTGAGCAGTTGATGCAGGTGGACTATGTAGCTGTATATAAGAACGATGCCAGCTGGTCGATTGAAGGCGATACCTACATCTACCGTGGCGATGCCTACAAAAAATACCGTGTCGATGGTCCAGCATCTGCCAGCTACAACTGGTCAGTTCCCGCTGGCGTCACCATCGTTTCTGGCCAAGGCACCCGTGAGATAGTCGCTTCCATTGGCAACTCTGCCCGCTCTGGCAACTTCAACGTGACCTTCAACAGCGGTTGCAGCCTCAAAACCGTGAGCAAGCCCGTCACTATCGAACAAGGTCGCACGCAAACGCTGGCAAGTTATGAAAGCGGGTTAGGACTTACTCACTTGCAAAATGGCGTAGCTATGGGTGCGGGTGCGATTGTTAATAACCCAGCCCCCGGCGCGGTCAACACTTCAAGCAAGGTGCTGCACTATGTGCGCGATGCCAGCCAACAGTGGGATAACCTCAAACTCAGCGGCTTTGGCAAGCTGAACGCGGGCGAACTGCGCTCCGGTCGCGCCAAGATTTTTGCCGATGTTTACTACCCAGCATCAGCCACCAATCTGCTCGGTAAAGAGATCGGCGGCGGCTTGGAAAACAACGCCGTGGTCAGCGTCACCCCCAGTTGGGATGGCAATACCGGTCGCTTGGCGCGCTTTAACGGCACCATCGGTAAAGCCGGTGAATGGCATACCGTTGAGCTGGGTTATACCGGCACACCGGATTCCAATATCGCTGCCAGCCAAGCAGACAACCTCGTGTTGATGGTTGAAGCAGGCCACTATCGCGCTGCAGATTTCTATATCGACAATATCCGTATTGTCTGGCCGGACAATGGTTACAGCGTCAAGCAAACCATCGCCAACTTTGATGGCGTAAGTAACGGTGCAATCAAAGCCGCGCCTTACACCAGCGGGGTACGCGCGACTGTCGCCAACCCTGCGCCTAACGCCGTCAATAACTCCGCCAACGTGCTGCGTTATGTGCGTGATGCTGGCGCGACTTATGACACCCTCGCATTCAATGGCATTACCGGCATTCCCGATGCGATGGATGCCCAGCACGGCATGGTGCGCGTGGCAGTGGATGTGTACACCACCGCGCCAGTGGGCACCATAATCTCCCTGAATCTGGAAAACGAGCTGCAAGTTGCAGCGGTGACACCTGCGGATTGGCAAGTCGGTCGCCACAGTTTCTACCAAACCGAGACCACCAAAACCGGCCAATGGGAGACACTGGAATTCAACTTTAACTTCCGCGCGGCACTGGGCGATTGGGCGAACAACAAGGCATCGGCACCCTTTACCGGTATCGATCAGCTTATCTTCCTTATCACCCCCGGCGTTGCGAGCACTGGCACTTTCTACTTCGATAACTTCCGCGTGATGGAGTACAACAAGGATGCACCGGCAGGTTCGGGCAACTCGTCGAGCAGTTCATCCAGCAGCGTGATAGCACCGTCCAGTAGCTCCAGCAGCAGTGTGCCATCCAGCTCGGTCGCCTCAAGCAGCTCAAGCTCAGCGGTTTCAAGTAGCAGCTCAAGCACCGCCGCGTGCAGCAACTGTCCGCCGGTATTGGTTTCCCAGGGGCGTCCGGTTATGGCCAGCACTGCATTAACACCTGCAACCAATGCAGTTGATGGCGATGGCGGCACTCGCTGGGAGTCCAACCACGCCATAGACCCCAGCTGGATCATGGTGGACTTGGGCAGCCTTAAATCCCTGAGCCAAGTCGTGATTGATTGGGAAGCCGCTAACGCTGCCGACTATCAAATCCAGGGTTCTACTAACGGCGCAAGCTGGACGACATTAAAAACCATCACCGGTGGCACCTTTGGCACCCGCACTGACACCAACGCGGTAAGTGGCAACTATCGCTATGTGCGCATTTACGCCACCGCGCGCAGCACTGGCAACCAGTGGGGCTATTCGATCTGGGAACTGAAAGTCTACGCCCAAGGCACGGCTGCTAGCAGTTCAGTCGCTAGCAGCTCATCGTCCAGTGTTGCACCTGCTGCACCGCTGAACATAGTTGCCGCTACCGCCAGCACCGCCTTAACCCCAGCCGCCAATGCGATTGATAACAACAGCGGCACTCGTTGGGAATCGGCGCACGCGCTTGACCCAAGCTGGATAGTTCTGGACTTAGGCAGCAGCAAAACCCTGAGCAGCATCGCCATCGATTGGGAAGCAGCTAACGCAGCGACCTATGCGGTGCAGGGTTCCAACTCAACCAACTTCGCCGACAACAACAGCTGGACCACCCTCGCGACCCGCTCCGGCGGCACCTTTGGCGAACGCACCGATACGCTCAACATCGCGGGCAACTACCGCTATGTGCGTATCTACGCCACCGCCCGCAGTGCCACAAACCAGTGGGGTTATTCGATCTGGGAAGCGCGCGTGCTGGGCTGGTGATTCATACCCTCCACCCAACCTCCTCCCAGAGGGAGGAGGGCAAAAAGCTCCCTCAACCGCGCTCCCAGACCCGATGAGCGCGGAACTTGTCACCCGGCATTGCAGCAATGCCATGCCGGGTTTTTTAACCGGGTAATCAACTCCACCGAATAAAAAATAATTCCCTTGGAGGAACTATGTCCTTACTACATCTCTCTTTTTTGAAAAGAAAACCATTAGCCGCAACACTGCTTGGCCTTTGTGCCGGCGCGGCTCAAGCCCAAACCGCCTACAACGATCCCTGGTGGGCAAGCCCCAACGCCAACACCAGCTTTGTCGATCAGTTCGATGGCGTAAGCATCGACCGCAATAAGTGGTTGGTGGAAAAAAACATCTTTGTGAACGGCGAAGATATCGACTATCAAGACGTTGAATATCCCGCCGCGGATTGGACTTTCCGCGTAGGCCAACCGGATGCGGGCGCAAGCGATGGCAAGGTGCTGAACCTGAAAGCGCGCTATATGGATGGCCAGATTCAAGACTACTACGGCGGTGTCGCCAATCAGGGCAAGCCGCTGTTTATTCGCGCGGGGCGGATCGAATCACAAATCGCCGATGACTCTACTTTTGTGTACGGCAAGTTCGAAGCACGCATCAAAATGCCACCGGCGCGCAATGGTGAGTTCCCCGCATGGTGGCTGCTGGGTAACTTCCCGGATGTGGGTTGGACCGCCTGCCAAGAGCTGGACATTATCGAGTTCACTGGCGCCAACGCGAGTAAAGCACCGCAGACTCACTGGTCAGCACCCTATGCGGCTTATGGCGGCAATCCGTTTGGTACTACTTACGCGCAACTGGGCATTAACCCGAGCGATCAGTACATCACCTACGGTGTGATCAAAACGCCTGAATACGTTGAGTACTACGTCAACGGCGTAAAAACCTACACTTGGACTAAAGCCGAGCGCGGCGATCAACCTTGGCCGTACGTATCGCCGATGCGCATGATCCTCAACCACGCCATCACCCACGTGGAGTGGCCGGACGTAGGTAACTACAACCAGTTCAGCACCAATGCGAACGTCGCCAACAAAACCGGCTACACCCGCACTACCAATGGCGTGACTGAATACGAGTACATAGATACCGCCGCTATGAACACCAATATCGGCCGCGCCGGTACTGATTTCCTCGTGGACTACGTCGCTCACTGGCCGCTGCCAGCGACCGACAGCTGGCACAAGTACATCGACGAGAGCAAATACAGCTTCTTCCGCCCGACCAACAACACCAAAGGTTTTTATTCACTCAAAGGTTGGATGGCACCGGTATCGGTAACGGCAGACGCTTACTTGCAAGAAGGTGATAACGCCTACCGCGACAACAGCGCCAAAAACGCAGCCGATGGCTACGTCGGTTCCAAGTGGGCCACCCCGCGCGACGACAACATGCACTCGGTCACTATCGATTACGGTGTGGACAAGCCGATCAAATACTTCTGGATTGAATGGGCGTGGAATCTGCCCAAGTCTTACGAGATTTACGGCAAAACCGCATCCGGCAACTGGGAATATGTGCTGACCTCCAATCAGGATGCTGTGGGTTGGGCGACGCATACCTTTGATGTAAACAAGACTTATCGCTACATCAAACTCGTCACCAAAGGCCGTATCGATAAAGCCGAGCCCATCTGGCTGCTGGAATTCAAAGCCTTTGAAGATGTCGCCAACGTCTATCCAAAACCGGCAGGCACTGCGCAATTGGATCGCAGCGTTAACGTACTGAACAACGGTAACTTCGCCAGTGGTTTGAGCGGCTGGACGGGCGAAAACTACGACGGCTCGGGTGCGGCTTATTCAGTGGTAAATGGTGAAGCGCGTGTGACTGCGGCGGCGCAAGGTACGGGATCAGGCTCCTATCAATTACACACCGAAGGCTTTGGCTTGAAGCGCAACTATCGCTATCAAGTAAGCTTCCGCGCACGCGCAGAATCGCCACGCAATATCCAGCTGCGCTTGTCGGAAAACCAACTGAACCCATCGGCGGGCGGTACCTATTTGCTGCAAACCATCGCCTTGGGCACCAGCATGGCGAACTACAGTTTCAACATCGACTTCACCGCTGGCGATAACGCCGGTCGCCTCGCGTTCCTGTTTGGCGCTATGGGCAACGCGACGACTTATATAGATGACGTAGTGATTCGCGAAGTTGCCTACATTGGCTCTGGCGATCCGCTGGTTCCTGCGATCAGCGCTACCAACTTCACCGGTGCAAGCTCTGGCTGGGAAAGCGAATGGTGGGGCGTGGCGCAGCGCGCTGTGGATGGCTCAACCGGCAACAAAGCCAGCGGTAAACCCGGTGTGGCCGATAACCAAGACCTGTGGGTGAGCGTGAATATCGACCCGGATTTTGAAGTAAAAGAAATTCTGGTCGCAGGCGATAAATCATCACCGCGCAGCCTTGCGCAATTCAAAGCTGAGTACGGCACCGCCAACACCACCATGATCAACTGGACCAACAGCAATACCGATGGCACTTACGAAACCTTCAACAGTTTCAGCGCTTATCCACCAGCGAACGAGCGCAACTTCCGTTTCTGGTTCCGCCCGCCAGCGGGCGAAGTGGTTGAAGTCGCCGATGTGCAATTGATGGCCGTGGATTTAAAACCGCATCGTATTTATCCCATCAATTTGGATGGCGTAGGCAGCATCACCCCCGCCAATACAGTTCGCTACAGCAAAAACAATAACGAGTCGGCAACCTACACATTTACTCCGCCCGCAGGTCAGCAAGTGGCGAATGTAATTGTGGATGGCGTTTCACTGGGTGCATTAAACAGCTACACCTTTAATGCGATTTCAGCGAGCCACACGCTTGCCGTGTCCTTCACTGGTTCCGGTGGGCAGCAGTCGTCATCCAGCTCAAACACAGCATCAAGCACGCCATCTTCATCAAGCGCGTCGAGTTCAAGTGCGCCAGCGCCGGTGTTGTTATCCCAAGGTCGCCCCGTCGCTGCCAGCAGCAATTTCCAACCCGCCGCTAACGCAGTGGATGGCAATGGCGGCACGCGCTGGGAATCCACTCATGGTGTAAGCCCGAGTTGGATACTGGTGGATTTGGGTTCCAGCAAAAATCTCACTCAAGTCGCTATCGATTGGGAAGCAGCAAATCCAGCGGATTACTTAATTCAAGGCAGCACCAACGGCGCCAGCTGGACAACCTTAAAAACCGTCACCGGCGGCACCTTTGGCGAGCGTACCGACACTCACGCAGTGAGCGGCAGCTATCGCTATGTGCGCATCTATGCCACTGCGCGCAGTGCCGGAAACCAGTGGGGTTATTCACTCTGGGAATTGCGCGTGCTCGGTTATTGAGTTAATTATCGCGCCTTCAGTATTTAGCAAAATCAATACAAAACTGCCCGCAGGTTTGCGGGCAGTTTTTAAAATAAAACGGCTTTATCAAAATCAACTAATGGACACGACAATGAAAAAAGCTCACTCACTTTTACTGTCATTATTCTTATCACTCGGATTAATTACCGCCGCCAACACTCAAGCTGCGGTAATTACTTTTGATGACCTACCTGCAACTGATGTAGATGCAATCCCTGAAAACTACAACGGTTTTATCTGGGGCGATTCGTTTTTCACCAATGTTTCTTACATCAACAAAAACACAATTCCCGATAGCGGCTATGCCAACGGTGTAGTGTCTGGTGATTACGCTGCTTTTAATATTTTTTCCACCACCAGCATGATCAACACCAGCGACGGCGAGCAGTTTGATTTTAACGGTGCCTATTTAACCGCCGGTTTGTACGATGGTTTAAATATCGAAGTTACCGGTTTGTTAAATAGCTTAGTTCTCTTTACCCAAACTATTACAGTCAACACCCAACAAGCACAGTGGTTCGATTTTAATTTCCTCGGCATCAACTCACTCAGCCTGCGCGCATGGGGCAGTCCATCCGGCAATGATTTTTTTGTACTCGATAATTTCACCTACAACGAAACCAGCGTCCCCGAATCATCATCACTCGCCCTACTCTTACTCGGCATGACCGGACTTTTGCTCAGCCGAAAAACACAAAAAGCCTGATCTTTTTCCTCCATAGCGACCCGCTTTGCCGCCACCAAGCAATTGGTAGCGGCGTTTTTGTTTTTGGGCTTAAAATGCCACCACTAACACCAAACTAGGGACGTTTATTTATGCGGATTCCGCTCATCACCATTCTCTTTATTAGCATTGCGGCTTGCAGCACGACCCGCATTCATGTTCATACCGCCGGTGTTGATCAACACAAACAACAAGAACTGCGCGAATCTCTCATGCAAGAAGGTTTCAACGTGGAGTTACACAACTACGAGCTTCCTCAACTAAAACAAGGAAGCTATCTTGTTTACACGCCTGATTCACAATCAAATCAACGCGTTCAAAAAATTGAAGACGCATTAAGCTCGCTAAACTTACCGCTACCAGAGCAACGGTTATTCAGCTTGGGAGAAGGAATCAGCGCGCACAGTTACACCAAGGGGAATATTGGCCTTTATATAATTACAAACCAAACACAAGAAACTAATAATTTAAACACGCTACTGCAAGAGAGCAGCGTTACAGATTGGGAGTTGGCATCTACCGACTGCAAAAAATCTTACATTTTGGAGTTTGCAGAGAATAGAAAAACCTACATAAGCGGATTGAATGACGGTGTAGAACTTTCCGAATTAAACTGGAAGACCAATGGCAAGGAACTGATATTGCGCAAATGGCTCAACAGTTATGTTTACCGCATATCAGAGGCTGAAAAAACAATTACCCCAACTCAAAAATACCCAGAACCCTACGGCTGCCAATACCGCAGCGATTTCAAATCAGTTGTGCAAAAAATTCAGCAGAAATAAAAATGATCGACCAAGGGAATTCCCATTGAAACTGGACGTACAGATCGCCCCACACAAAAGCTAGAAGGTTGGTGCTGAGCGCAGCGATGCCCAGCATGACAAACCCACTGCAAGGAAAGTTTAGGGTTTGTAACCAAAAATCCGCGAAGGCAAAAATAACACCGCTTTTAAAAACGCGAAGATCGCTTCAAAGGTGATTCCGATCAAACGGAAAGGTAGAGAGATTAGCCACACAATTGGCCACAACACCAGTGCAAGCAATGCCAGTGGCCAGCAGATAACCCAAAGCAACAACCACAAAAGAAAAGTCAACATGCTCTCACCCTCACGCGTAACTGTTATTGGGGTTAGACACTGAAAACGTGAAGTTTGGATTCAACAGTTTTGAATCCCTATCAGTTTTCGCCTGCAACCCAACTTTTCTGAATTGGATTGCAGGCGAATAATTAGAATGCCCAGTTAATACTAAGCGAGTAGAAATCCAGATCATCATTCAGCATTGTATATTCCAACTCGGAAAACACATGTGAAGTGAACTTGTAGCCCACACCTAAACCGGCAGAAAAATCAGAACTCGTCTCTGAAGCTTTTTGCTTGGTTTCAGCAGCAAGATCATCAAATTCTTCATCACTACTATTTGCACTGAACTCTATCGGGTCGCCATTAGCAACGGCTATATACATATCGATTGATTCAGCAACTGCAGTAAGAGTCGACTTTTCAGACAGGTATCCCGCTTTCGCCTTAACATACAAATCACCGCCTGAACGATAAACGCCGTATATCGCAGTAGTTTCAACGTTTACATCAAACTTCATTGTCATATCAGCAACAGCAAAAGGAAACCATGATTGAGCGTCACTTATGGTTGCCCCTGGATTCATTTCCACAATGGATTGCCACCACGCCTCAGAAAAATCTACTCCTTCTTCTGTATAGCGAGCGGACGCATCCTTGGTAGATTTTGAATACTGCCCCTCGATAGAAAAGTTTTTAGTGAACTGATACCCGAGTTGAATAAACCCATTGTTAGGGTCTGAAAATTTAATTCCATCAACCTTGGGAACGGAAACAACGCCGTAACCAGCACCAACATAAAAACCCGTTGCCTGCTCTTGTGCAGCTACAGCACACGACATCAACGCCCCAACAACCCCAAGCGATACCAACCTCTTCATAAAGGCTTCCTATTTTTTAATTAAATATCCAATAACCCATAATGCTAAATCCGCTATATTTTTGCGGCGCCGAATTCTACCATTCCGATATACACAAGCAATCTTTCCTGGCTCTGTTTAAGCTTAAATTTCTGGGGTCAGCTCTACCACCACAGTAAAATACAACAACCCGTATCTCCCCCATAACAGGCAATATCCAACATGATCATCCGCAGCTGCACCCCACAAGATATCCCCGCCATTTGCGCTATTTATAACTACTACATTGAGCATACCGTCATCACCTTTGAGGAAAATCCGGTGACGGTTGCGCAGATGCAGGAGCGGATTGAGACCATCATGCAAACCTACCCTTGGCTGGTTTGTGAGGTTGAAGGTGAGATTGTGGGTTACGCCTACGCGAGCAAATGGAAGGATCGCAGTGCTTACAAACATACTGCCGAAGTGACTGTGTATCTTCATCACGAGAAAACAAAAGGCGGAATTGGTAGCGCGCTCTATACGGAGTTAATTGCACAGTTAAAGCAGCGGGGTATGCACATACTCTTAGCTTGCATCGCCACTCCCAATGCCGGGAGCGAAAAAATCCATGAGCGATTCGGATTTAACAAAGCGGCACATTTTCCCGAAGTGGGTTTTAAGTTTAATCGCTGGATTGATATTGGATATTGGCAGAAACGACTGTGATCAACCTTCATATAAACGTTCACACCACAAAAAAATGATAAATGCGCCAAATAAGTAATTTAAGCGTCACAAAAAAATCAGTTCCATTTTTTTTAAATTTTTTTCGCTATAAAAACTTGGTATTCACAAATCCTTTCTATACTGAAACGGCCTATTAAAAATGGATGGAGTCTTTACCATGTTGAAATGTTCTTTTTTCAAAAAGGCAATAATGGCCAGTGTACTTACGCTGACCTTTGGCGCCGTATCTGTAAACGCACAAGACAAGCCCAACATAGTCGTGATTTTTGGTGACGATGTTGGTTACTGGAACCTAAGTACCTACAACCAAGGCATGATGGGATATAAAACTCCCAACATTGACAGCATTGCCAATGCCGGTGCCAAATTCACTTCGTATTACGCCGAGCAAAGCTGTACCGCTGGCCGCTCTTCATTCATCACCGGGCAAATGCCATTCCGTACCGGTATGAGTAAAGTAGGTATGCCAGGTGCGCCGCAAGGTCTTCAAAAAGAGGATGCAACTATTGCGGAGATCCTCAAAAACATGGGTTATGCAACCGGTCAGTTTGGTAAAAATCACCTCGGTGACCGCGATGAATTCCTGCCAACTGCGCACGGTTTCGATGAGTTCATGGGTAACCTTTACCACCTGAACGCCGAAGAAGAGCCGGAAAACCCTGACTACCCGAAAGATCCTGCATTCAAAAAGAAATATGGCCCACGCGGCGTCATTAAAAGCACTGCTGATGGCAAGATTGAAGACACTGGTCCATTAACCATAAAACGTATGGGCACTGTGGATGAAGAAACCTTGGCCGCCACTAATGACTTTATGGAGCGCCAGGTAAAAGCAAAAAAACCTTTCTTTGCTTGGTATAACACCACCCGCATGCACAACAAAACTCACCTGAAAGATGCCAGCGTCGGTAAAACCGGTTTGGGTTTCTATGCAGATGGTATGGTTGAGCACGATGCCATCGTCGGTGATGTACTGAAGAAGATCAAAGACTTGGGTATTGAAGACAACACCATTGTTGTTTACACCACCGATAACGGCCCAATGATCGCCACTTGGCCAGACTCAGGTATGACTCCGTTCCGCGGCGAGAAAAACACCGGCTGGGAAGGCGGTTTCCGTGTACCCGCAATGGTTCGCTGGCCGGGCAAAATCAAACCGGGCACAATTCTTACTGACATTTTCGGCAGTAATGACTGGTTCCCAACACTGGTTGCTGCTGCAGGTGATACCAATATCAAAGAGGATTTGCTGAAAGGCTACAAAACCAGCAAACGCACTTTCAAAGTACATCTGGACGGTTACAACCAACTTGATTACCTGACTGGCAAAAGCGAAAGCAAACGCAAAGAGTTCTTCTACTGGAGTGATGACGGCGATTTGTTAGCAATGCGTTATGACCGCTGGAAAGCACACTTTGTTATTCAAGAGAATAACGGAATGAAAGTTTGGCAATATCCATTCGTCAAATTGCGCACTCCATTGCTATTTGATCTGGAAATTGATCCGCTGGAGCGTGGTGATACCGGTATGGGCTACCTGCCGTGGTTCTATGATCGCATCTTCCTGTTAGGTGGAGCACAAGGCTACGTAGGCAATATGCTGAAATCATTCGAGGAATTCCCACCTCGCCAAAAACCCGGCTCATTCACTGTTAGTGATGTTGCGGCGTTAATTGAGCAAGGTGCACACGCTAACAAGTAACGCTTAGGCTTTACTGACCCCAAAAAATCGAGCGAGCTGTGAAAATGGCTCGCTCGATTTTTTTATTCCCGCCGTTATAAGCTGAGAAGAATTAATTCTTTTCTAAAAAAATGTCTTCTAACTAAGATGCGCGCATTCACCCTAGTTATTCACCTTGAGCAAGGTTGCGCAATGCCTCTTACCGAGTTAATGAATTATTTTAATGACCAGCTGCAAACGCAGGCGCGCACTTTGTCGCTCCCCAAAACCGGATTCTTTAAAGCAGACAAAACTTACTGGGGGCGTTTTGGCAACCTGATTCTGGGCAGCCAATTTCACCCTGTAGCAAGCCACCCTGACGGTCAACTGCTGGGTTATGACAGTGAACTATTGGTTAGATCATCTACCGGTAATTCACTCAACATTGACGATATTTTTAATTCACTGGATAGCACAGATCAGATTATCCATTTGGATCGTTTGATGCGGACACTGCATTCACTCAATTACTTGCAGCAGCACGATGAGCGAAAGGATTTGCTTTTATTGCCAGTGCAGCCAAGGCACATCACCAGTGTGACCAGCGACCACGGCAAAACGTTTGAGAAGATATTGAGCGATTGTGGATTGGGACCGGCGAGAGTGTTGCTTCATACACGCCTGCTTGACCAAGCAAGTCTTGCACACTTTTATCAGGCGTTAAGCAGCTATCGTTTGCGCGGCTATAAGATTGGCCTTCATTTAAAAACGGATGTGGATATTGCGCTGTTGCTTGATTTAAAACTCATTCCCGATGCGCTTTTTATCGACAACCCGGATATTAGTGAGCGATTAAAACTACATCCATCAGCTGGGCAACTGGCGCAATGTCTGCGGATATTATCGACTGCGCCAAAAGACCATCTCACTGCTGCGTAATTCAGGAAACACAACAGTGAGATGCGAACAAGGTTAGCTCGCGTATTTAATTGAGCAACCGTAAGGAGCGGTGCTTTGGTTGGGGATTTTTTTACCCTCAGCCATAGCCTCCAGCGCTTCTTTTACATAGGGCGTCGCCTTGGGGATATCGGCTTCATTGGTGGTTTTAATGCTATCTATACCGCCTTTGTAAACCAAGGTGCCTTCCGAGTTAATCACAAACATATGCGGCGTGGTTTTAGCGTTATACATTTTTCCGATTACTCCATCGGCATCGAGAATAGTATTGCTCGGAGCAGCGCCGCGTTTTTCATTCAAACTAATCGCAGTTGCACCATCCACATTGCCCTGCTTGCCGGGTGCAGATGAAATCACTTGCAGCCAAACCACATCATCCGCCGTAGCCGCTTTTTGTAAGCTGGGAATATTGCTGCTTTTATCGTAGTGTTTTACTACATAGGGACACTCGTGGTTAGTCCATTCCAACACAACTGTTTTCCCTTTCAAATCTTCAAGATTGATAAGTGAACCATCGGCGGTTTTACCGACAAAAACCGGCGCAGGTTTGTCGATAATCGGATCGGCAATAACCGGTGATGAGGCAATTGCCAAGACAATGGTTGCTGCTGCTATTTTTAACAATGACATAATTCAGACTCCTATCTATAAGTTAATAATCAAACGACAAAAAATTACCGCAAAAAATTAAGGTTTTTATCATAGGCGCTCCTTTCGTTAATCTAAAAATTACTGTGCTTGGGTTACCGCAGAGATCACCATGTTTGGTGTCAGAATTTGCGACAGCTCCACCGGTTGCTCAGGCTTTCCAGCGGGATAAAAGACATATAAGGGAACACCGCTGCGATTAAATTTTTGCAAAAACTGGGTGATGGTTTGATCGCGATTGGTCCAATCACCTTTTAAATACACGATACCTTCTTTTTTAAACGCGTCCTTTACCGACTCATCACTTAGTGCCACTCGCTCGTTGACCAAACAGCTAATGCACCATGAGGCGGTAAAATTTAAAAACACGGGTTTGCCTTCTGCTAATAATTGCGCGAGTCGTTCATCGCTAAAGGCTTCCCAATTTTTGTCGGCGATATTTTCTGCTTTTTTAAGCTGTCCACTCGCAGGTTGATTAACGCCCGCATAACCCATGTAGAGCGCAGCCAAAATTAATATCAACGCAACACCATTGCCGACTAAACGCGCGCGCCCATTCGCCATTGCAGTAGCGCTATAGAGCCAGGCGGCAATTGCGATTAACAACATGCCGCCCAATGCGATCACTACCGCATTTACGCCCGCCTGTTGCACTAACACCCAAACCAACCAAATCGCGGCTGCATACATCGGAAAAGCCAACACTTGTTTGGCAAGCTCCATCCAGGCACCGGGTTTGGGCAGCCAGCGCTGCAAACGCGGCCAGCAGGTAAGCAATAAATAGGGCAACGCCAAACCCAAACCGAGGCTTAAAAATATCGCGAGTAATTTCACTGCGGGTTGCGCCAAGGCATAGCCCAATGCCGCCGCCATAAAAGGCGCGGTGCATGGCGTAGCGACTATGGTTGCCAAAACGCCGGTAAAAAAGCTGCCGCCGTAACCCGGCTTTTCAGTAAGCGATGAGCCAACACCCGCCACCGAACCGCCAATAAAAAATACGCCGGACAAACTTAACCCCACGGCAAACATCAGGTAGGCGACTAGCAACACAAACAGCGGCGATTGAAATTGAAAGCCCCAACCTATCTGCGCCCCGCCCGCCTTTAGCAAAATCAATAACACAGCAAGCAATGCAAAACTCACCAAAACGCCGAACGTATACATCACACCATGCGCGCGAATTTGTGCTGCACTTTGATTGGCGTGGCTCACTAGCGACAAGGCTTTAATCGACAACACCGGAAACACGCAGGGCATCAAATTCAAAATCACACCGCCCACTAAAGCCAACAATATTGCCGCCCAAAATCCAATTGATGATTCACTTGTCACCGCAGCTGACTGGAGAGGAATCATCACTTCAAATCCGCGATTAATCGATGAATTATTGTCATCACTCGCGCGTTCGCGAATCACCAGCACACCGGTAAGCAGCTCACCAATATTGAGCGGCGCCTCTCCGGTTGGAATACGTAAACGAATACCGTCATCGGTGTTTAATCGCTGTTGCTGTGCGCTCTGTTGAATTCGCCCCCAGTCATAAGGGTAAAACCAAATGTCGCTTACACGCTCGCGTTGCTCCGCAGATAAGGCGATCTCTAAACTCAATTCGCCTTGCGCTGTATCCGGGTTAATTGATGTTTGGCTCGCCTGAATTGCCCAAGGGCTTGCAATCGGAACCTGAGCCAAAGCTTGTGTGATCTGAGCATCACCACTGCTATTAATATTCACAGGCGCATCGCCCGCGGCAATTGGCAACTCCAACACCAACTCAACCTGCTGCGGAATACATTCTTCTTGGCACACCAACCAATCCACCAACGCATGAACTTTAAAGCTATCGCCAGAGTGTAAATTGGCAGGCGGCGTAATTTGCGTCACCAGTGTGACTTCATTTTCATAGGCGTAATTGGTGATTGGTCCCATCGAAAAACGGCTGGGCGATGGCCAGATAATCTCGCCTGCGTGAGCGCCATCGGGCAAGGTCCAAACGATGCTGGTGGCGTTGCCCGAGTCGCCGGGATTCACCCAGTAGGTATGCCAGTGCGGAATAATTTTTTGATGAACGCCGACATAAAACGCCACGCCCGGCTGAACCTGCGCAACTGAAGCGATAAGGCTGGCCGCGACCTGCGGTGTTGCCGCGCGGTCGGTTTGCGCATACACAGGCGACATCAGTGCCGATAACAGCATCAACAAAATGAGGCTCGCGAATTGCGCTTTGGTTGTTATTGATTTGATCAAAAGCTCTTTCCTTCCTTACAGATGCCTATTTTCATAAACGCTTAAGATAAATCCAAAGCTTCTCATCTGTATCTGATTTAACTTTTCTTAAACGAAAAATGACCAATGCGTTCCATCACATTAGCCAGCTCTCCTCGACAACACCCTCGCCAATACCCTCGCCATCTCCTCCCACTATCACCCAAGGTCATCAAAACTTATCTTGTTATAAGCTAATAAAAAATCAGTATTTTTAGTTTTAAATGCGTCTGAATATGATGGCGCCACACCACAGGAATTGCCCTGAATCAGATTAAGAAGCGAGATTAATTATGGATACGCATCGCACCCGAAACGCGACAATTCCAGAGGATGTACTGGAAGAAATAAAACATCAGCTGGCGTTTATTCAATACGGTTCGTTGGAAATACAAATTCACAATGGGCAGGTAGTGCAAATAGAACGCCGCGAAAAAAAACGCTGGGAAAAAGGTGTTAACACCAAGTAGCCGGTTATCTGTAACTCAACAAAAATCAACAACCAACAATTCAACCTCAACATTTTTAACAACAAGCAGTAAACACACCACAAAAAAATCCACTGACCGGACCACCGGAAGTGATATGTGACCTTTGGAGCTTAGCATGTCATTTCAAAAAACCTGGTCGGTTGCCCGATCGTTTGTTCGTACAAACCATTTTATTTCCAGAAAAGAGTTTCATCGCAATGCATTAGCCACTGCCGTTGGCATTGCACTTTCAGCCAATGCATTTGCAGGCTTTCCAACGCTTTACGGAAAAATTCACCTCAGCGCTAACCAATATGATTTGGAAAAACTCGCGTTTTTACCTGTAACCCAAGGTGGCGCCGTCTTTCGCCATGATGGTGCAACAGATGTCGAAACCGAGCTGGATACATTTGCACTGGAAAGCACAGGTTCACGCTTGGGAATTCAGGGCGATTTTGATGCATCAGAAAGCATTACTGTTTTCTACCGCATTGAATACGGTGTTGATGTGGACAACGGCCTCAACAGCAATGGCCGCGAATTAAATCAGCGCAATATTTTTGGTGGGCTGCGCGGCGATTGGGGTTCTATTCTCGCGGGCAAAAACGATACGCCCTTTAAAACACTACAAACCAACACAGTACTGCGTTCGGATGTAGATCGTTTTAACGATGCACCACTTGCCGACATAGGAACATTTTTAGTCGGCGAAAACCGCCCTGACAATGTTATCCAATATACATCGCCCATTTTATTCGGCGGATTGGAAATCAATATCGCTGCGATTCAAGCAGAAGAAACTGGCGTACCCATCACCGAAAATATTAAACAGGATGACAATGATTTTGCATCAGGCAAATCCATCTCCGTTACCTATGGAAAAGCAAAATGGTTTGTTGGCCTTGCGTATGACGAAAACGTTGCCACAACCGATGCGTTGCGCGCAGTAGGTGAAGTAACACTTGGCTCGGTAAAACTGGGGGCAATTGCACAGACTGCCGAGCGCCATAGCGATGTTGATGTACTGGGTGGGTTCTCAACTTTTGTTGGTGCCAACACCGTCACCCTAGGTGCACAACATGGTTTAAATCCGGTATCGGAATGGGATGGTTTGGCAGGCAACTGGTTCACTGAGCAAGAGGGTTATGTGCTCAACGCGCAGTGGAAAATTGCCGGCCCCTGGACTGCAAAAATTCAATATGCAAGCTCAACCACCACTCCACTCAATACAAGCTATGACGATGTTGAACTGGAAGGAATCGCCGCAGGTTTGGATTACAACATCAATTCCAGTACGCGTGTATTTGGCTATTTCGCCAGCGTAGAAACAACGGGTGACGAGCAAATCGGCACTCAATCACCAATCGATAAAACCGCCGCCCTCGGTTTTGATTTCCGTTTTTAATTTACGCGTTTAATCGCATACACGCTCGCCCTATCGCATAAATGATAGGGCGCACTAATCCAAAATTTTAGGAGTTATATACCATGAAATTAATTGCAAAATCTGTCGCCATAATAGCTGCCAGCTTCCTCGCTGGCAGCGTACTCGCTAAAGACGTAAAGCTGTTAAACGTTTCCTATGATCCAACCCGCGAACTCTATCGCGAATACAACGCCGCCTTTGCCAAACACTGGAAAGAAAAAACGGGCGATACCGTCACTATCGATCAATCCCACGGCGGTTCGGGCGCACAATCGCGCGCAGTTATCGACGGATTAAAAGCAGACGTAGTGACACTCGCACTCGCGGGCGATATTGACCCTATCGCAAAAATTGGAAAATTATTACCGCAGGATTGGGTAAAAGCACTGCCGCAAAACAGCGCGCCTTATACATCCACCATTGTATTTTTAGTGCGCAAAGGCAATCCGAAAAATATTAAGGATTGGGATGATCTGGTTAAAAAAGGCGTAGAAGTTATTACGCCTAACCCTAAAACCTCTGGCGGTGCACGCTGGAATTATCTAGCCGCTTGGGCCTACGCCAAAAAGCTCGGTAAAGATGATGCGGGTGCAAAAGAATTTGTGCGCGAATTATTTAAAAACGTTCCGGTTCTGGATACGGGCGCACGCGGTTCAACCACCACTTTTGTGCAACGCGGTATTGGCGATGTGTTAATCACCTGGGAAAACGAAGCCTTTTTGGCAGTGAATGAACTGGGTGAAGACGCGGTAGAAATCGTAGTGCCAAGCCTGTCTATTTTGGCCGAACCTTCTGTTGCTGTGGTTGATGAAAATGCAAAAGCAAAAGGCAATCAGGAGGTCGCTAAAGCTTACCTTGAATACCTTTACACCAAAGAAGGCCAAAACATTGCAGCCAAACATTACTACCGCCCACGCGACCCACAAGTTGCTGAAGCCTTTGCCAAAACATTTCCTAAGCTGGAATTAGTGACCATCGATGATTTTGGTGGCTGGGAAAAAGCACAACCTTTCCACTTTGGCGATGGCGGCATCTTCGATCAGATTTATCAATAATTAATCCCTCCCCAGCCCTCCCTTTTACAAAGGGAGGGAGTTTTACTCCCCTTCGCAAATGGCATGAGCCAATCGCTCCTCCCCTTTGAAAAAGGGGAGGCTGGGAGGGGATTTCTTTAGCTAAGAAATTAAACAGTTTCCTGATGACAGGTACGCCAAGAGAGTTGTAGATGAGTGAGATAACGTCCGTCGCGCTAGCAACCACAACCGCTAGGCCAAGCAACAAAAAATATTTTTGGAAAAAGAAATCGGTACTACCGGGTTTTGGTTTATCACTCGGGCTCGCTGCACTTTATGCCAGTTTGATTGTGTTTATTCCACTTGCAGGCTTGGTATTAAAAGCGCTGGAGCTTAGTTGGACTGAGTTGTGGCAAGTGGTTAGCAATCCACGCGCATTGGCCAGTTACCGGCTCACATTCACCGCATCATTTGCGGCAGCCAGCATCAATTTATTTTTCGGTTTAATCGTCGCTTGGGTATTGGTGCGCTACGATTTTTTTGGCAAACGCGTGATTGATGCGCTGGTCGATTTACCCTTCGCACTTCCCACCGCTGTCGCCGGTATTGCACTCACCGCGCTCTACACCACCAAAGGTTGGGTCGGGCAATGGTTTTGGTTGGCAGATATTAAAATCGCTTACACCTGGCTCGGCGTAACACTTGCACTCACCTTTATTGGTTTACCGTTTGTCGTGCGCACTGTGCAGCCCGTACTAGCCGATTTGGAAGCAGAAGTTGAAGAGGCCGCAGCAAGTTTAGGTGCATCGCGCTTGCAAACGTTTCGCCGCATTTTATTGCCTGCACTTATCCCTTCTCTGCTCACCGGATTTGCTTTGGCGTTTGCGCGGGCGATTGGCGAGTACGGTTCGGTGGTATTTATTAGCGGCAACATGCCTTACAAAACCGAAATCACGCCGTTGTTGATTATGACCAAGCTCGAACAATTTGATTACGCGGGTGCAGCAGCACTGGGCACAGTCATGCTGGTGTTTTCATTTGTTTTATTACTACTTATTAATCTGCTCCAGCATTGGAGCCACAAGCGGACGGGAGGTTAATCATGGCCGGTACAGTTTCATCCTTGCATTCACATAAAACGGGTACAGCCCATGCAGCGACCAGTGAAGCCCCTTGGGTACGCGTGGTTCTGATTAGCATTGCATTAACATTTTTATCGCTGGTTTTGTTTTTACCGCTGGTGATTGTTTTTGCTGAAGCCTTTGCCAAAGGCGCTCAGGTTTATTTTGCATCCATAACAGAACCTGCTGCGGCTCACGCGATAAAACTGACCTTAATCGCCGCCGCCATTGCAGTGCCTTGTAATGTCGTTTTTGGTTTGGCTGCCGCTTGGGCAATCGCCAAATTTGATTTTCGCGGCAAGCAGCTTGTTATTACCTTGATCGATTTACCTTTTGCCGTTTCACCTGTTATCGCCGGATTGATTTACATGTTGCTATTTGGCAGGCAGGGATTTTTTGGCCCCTGGTTAAATGATCACGATGTGCAAATTATGTTTGCAGTTCCGGGAATAGTATTGGCCACTGTGTTTATTACGTTTCCGTTTGTTGCGCGCGAATTAATCCCACTCATGCAAGAGCAAGGTAAAGAGCAAGAAGAAGCAGCAATTACCCTTGGTGCCAGCGGTTGGAAAATGTTCTGGCGAGTGACTCTGCCCTCAGTTAAATGGGCGCTACTGTACGGCATGATTTTATGTAATGCACGTGCGATGGGCGAGTTCGGCGCGGTGAGTGTAGTGTCCGGAAAAATTCGCGAGCAGACCAATACCCTGCCGCTGCACATTGAAATTCTGTACAACGAATATCAATTCGCCGCCGCCTTTGCTGTTGCATCGCTACTGGCGCTGCTCGCACTGGTGACTCTGGTATTAAAAAGTTTGCTGGAGTGGAAAACCGCGCGTGAGCACGAATTAGCTGCACGTGCGGCCAATTCACAATAGAAATGATTAATCTCCCAAAACCTGTAACGGAGAAAAAAATGAGCATTCAAGTTCGAAACCTACACAAAACCTTTGGCAGTTTTACTGCATTAAATAACGTATCGCTGGATTTTCCGTCCGGCGAACTGGTCGCATTACTTGGCCCTTCTGGCTGCGGAAAAACAACCTTGTTGCGCATCATCGCCGGTTTGGAAACACCCGATGCCGGCAGCGTTCACTTCGATGGTGAAGACGCAACCAATGTGCATGTGCGCGAGCGCAATGTCGGTTTTGTATTTCAACACTACGCGCTCTTCCGCCACATGACCGTATTCGATAACGTCGCCTTTGGTTTAACGGTGCGCCCTAAAGAGACGCGCCCAAGCAGCGAGCAAATAAAAAAGCGCGTGCATGAATTATTGGAGCTGGTGCAATTGGATTGGCTGGCGGATCGCTATCCGCATCAATTATCCGGCGGGCAGCGTCAGCGTATCGCCCTTGCGCGCGCACTGGCAGTTGAACCCAAAGTATTATTGCTCGATGAACCTTTTGGCGCTCTCGATGCAAAAGTGCGTAAAGACTTGCGCCGCTGGTTGCGCCGCTTGCACGACGAGTTACATATCACCTCGATTTTTGTAACTCACGATCAGGAAGAGGCAATGGAAGTCGCCGATAAAATCGTAGTGCTCAATAAAGGCAATATCGAACAAATCGGTTCGCCGGATGATATTTACAACACGCCTGCAAGCCCGTTTGTGTACGACTTTATTGGCCAAGTGAATTTATTTCACAGCCGCGTTGATGATGGCTGGGCGCATATTGGCGATTACAAAATTCCCGCACCTGAACATGAAGCGGTGAAAGATCAAGCGGCTATCGCCTATGTTCGCCCGCACGACATTGAATTGAGCGAGCATAATACTGATGGTGCAATCGCAGCGCGCGTTGCTCACGTAAGCACTGCGGGCTCGGTGCTGCGCATTGAGCTTTTGCATCAGTTGAATCACGACCCGTTACACGTAGAGCTGCCACGCGCGCAGGAACGCAGTTTGAACCTGAGTGTAGGAGCAACTATTTATGCAAAACCCATCCACTCCAAAATCTTTTTGCAGCCGTGATGTTTACGGCTGCAGTGATTTTTTAATCGGTTATAAGCTGATGACAAGTCGGTATTTCTCAAGGCTACGGGATTTCAATAGGATGCGCTCACCCTACACTGGAACGGATATAGCGTTAAATGAAAATTCGCGATCTCGATTTAAACGATACCCCAATCAACAAGGAACATGCGGCTTTTGGTATCCCTCCTGTTGAGCAAATCCCGCTGCATCCGGTCATTCGCAGCGCAGTCTGGTTTGCGATATTCACACTTGTCGGCTTGGTAGTTCTGGGCGCTGCGCAACTGTTTGGTAGCAGCTGGGGCGAAGGAGTCGACACCATCAAACTCACGCTCCACGATTCTATGTTCTGGAATGCGCTGCTGGTCGGTCTGCTGGCGCAGATAATCGACGGGGCATTGGGCATGGCTTACGGCCTCACTTCCACCAGCTTTTTGTTAGCGACTGGCGCATCGCCAGCGTTAGCAACAGCATCGGTACATATGGCGGAAGTATTTACTACCGGCGTATCGGGTATTAGCCACGCAAAATTTGGCAATGTGGATAAAAAATTATTTTTGCGCTTATTAGTGCCCGGCATTATTGGCGGCCTGCTTGGTGCCCTGCTGGTCACTCAAATTGATGGCAAAACCTTGAAGCCGTTCATCACCGTGTATTTATTGTTGATGGGTGTTTATGTATTGAGTAAAGCGTTTCGCAAACACATAGCCACACGTAAAGGCGAACCAAAACACGTGGCAAAATTAGCGCTGCTGGGTGGCTTTGTAGATACATCCGGCGGTGGAGGATGGGGACCGGTAGTGACCACAACGTTAGTTGGTACAGGTCACGACCCGCGCACGACAATCGGTTCGGTAAACTTTGCAGAGTTTTTTCTAACACTGACCAGCGCTGCATCGCTGTTTATTTTGGTCGATGAAACCATCTGGCATGTAGTTGCAGGTTTGATTATCGGCGGTTTATTTGCCGCGCCTTTTGCCGCCTATGCGTGCAAAAAGTTTTCAACCAGAACCTTGTTAATTTTGGTTGGATTGCTGATCAGTGGAATCTCCTTGTTCAATTTATACAAAGCACTGCTCAGCTAATTTATATAACAGAACCCAAGCGCAGTTCGCTGCGCTTGGGATTTACCTCAGCGAAACACCCGCTCCGCCCACACCCCCAAACCTGCCGCAACGCTGCCGAAGTGATCGCCATCAACTATCGCAATTTCATCGCCAAATAAAGTGCGTATCACCTTGCGAATTAATGGCGATTTAGCGCTGCCACCGGTGATGTAAACCACATCCGGTTGTGCTTCCGCCTGTTGCGTTGCTTCGCTAATAAGCGCGGCGATTTTTTGCAGCAATTGCTCGGCGACTTGAGCGTAATCTTGCGCGCTGCATTTCGGCGATAAATCGCGCTCGATAAAATCGAGTTGGAATTGATGCTGATCTTGCGCAGAGAGCGCGATTTTCCCCAACTCTGCTTCACGCACAACCGCAAAGTTATGTTTGTGTTCACGCATACCAATAAAGCGCTCAAGCAATACTGGCTCAAGTGTTTCGCGTGTTAAGCGCTCCAGCAGAAAACCGGTTTTAGCATCGTAAAATTCCGTTTGCGCACCTATATCGTTAATCGCCATCGCATTCACAAATGGCATCAGCGGCATAGGCAAACCAGTTTTGAGCGGCGATAACATACCGAAGTGCGGCATCAGAATTTTTTGCGCGAGCTGGATATCAAAATCATTTCCGCCGACGCGCTCACCGGTGTGCCCAAGGAAATCCTGCGCACGATCAAGTTGCTGAATATGCTGCGGCCCCATCAACACCATTGAGCAGTCAGTCGTACCACCACCCACATCCACGACTAATACGGTTTTGTTTTCAGTCAGCCGCGTTTCAAAATCGAAACCGGCGGCGAGCGGCTCATACAAAAATTCAATGTCGGTAAAACCAATACGCTTACCTGCCGCAGCCAAAATCGCTTGCGCTTGTTGGTTACTCTCTTGCGCATTGATTCCCTGAAAATTCACCGGGCGACCAATTACCACTTGCGTGATATCTTTTTGCAGATGCTGCTGCGCGCGCTGCTTTACATTGAGCATCATGGCCGCAACAACATCTTCAAAAAAGTCGATTGATTGCTGACGCAAACCGCTTGCCCCTAAAAACGACTTGGGCGATTTAATAAAATAGCCTTCACTTGGGTCGCTGATGTAATGCGCAATCGCTTCACTGCCAAAGAAGATCCCTTCGCGCACATGATCAATGTCGTGCTCAATTTTACCTGCACGCGCCAAACCCAGTAGCGCCGAACGGCTGTGTGCAAACTCTTTTTTGCTATCACCTTCCGGCAATTGCTGCGCAACCAATTCAGCGATAAACGCACGCTCAAGCGCATACAAGGTAGAAGGAACAAACGCATCATTGCCATAGAGCGGAATTAATTGCGCACACCCTTGGTCAACCCAGGACATAGCGCAATTAGAGGTACCGTAATCAAAACCCACATGCATACAAACAATCCAACATCATTTAAAAATTACACATTTACCAAATAGCGGCGCTCAAGGTGAGCTTTAAAATAACGCGCATTCAGCGGCTCGCCGGTGGCGGCAATCATCAAATCATCGGTTGATAACAAACTCGCCTGCGACCAGATATTGTTTTTTAGCCACTGAAATAATTCATTCAAATTGCCAGCGGCAATCTTGTCGCGCAGCTGTGTAATCGCCCGCTCAGCTGCAGCAAATTCCTGCGCAGCGTACATAGCCCCCAGAGTGTAAGACGGGAAATAGCCAAAAGAACCGCCAGCCCAGTGAATATCCTGCATACAGCCATTGCGATAATTGCCATCAGTGGACAACCCCAAATAGGCCTGCATCTTTTCATTCCAGAGCGATGGAATATCATCCACCTCGATATCACCTTCAATCAGCACGCGTTCGATTTCGTAGCGCAAAATCACATGCGCGGGATAGGTCATTTCGTCCGCATCCACACGAATAAAGTCGCGCTTCATACGCGTATTCACCGCATAGAGATTAGCTTCACTAAAGGCGGCATCCTGTTCACGCCCGAGCAGTTTTGCGGCCATAGGCGCAAGCAGCTTGGTGAACTCCGGCGAGCGCGCCAACTGCATTTCAAAAAATAAACTTTGCGATTCATGCACACCCATTGAGCGCGCTTCGCCTACTGGTAAACCGGCCCATTGCACCGGAAGATTTTGTTCATAGCGCGCATGGCCCGTTTCGTGGATCACACCAAATAGCGCCTTCATAAAATCGTTTTCATCGTAGCGCGTGGTGATGCGCACATCGCTCGGCACGCCGCCACAAAATGGATGCGCACTTACATCCAAGCGCCCGTGATTAAAATCAAAGCCAAGTAATTGCATAGCGGCCAGACCCAATTCTTTTTGCTGTGCAATCGCAAAAGGGCCCTGTGGAGTAAGCAGAGTTTGGCTCGCTTGAATATCCGCAGCGCGCTGAATAAATTCAGGCAACCAGGTTTTGACTTCGCCAAATAGCACATCCAATTTCGCGCTATTCATACCCGGCTCATACAGATCGAGCATTGCATCGTAACGGCTAAGATTATTACTCGCCGCGCGAATGCTCGCCTCTTCACGCGCAAGCTCAACTACTTTGGCGAGATTGGTTTTAAAACCCTGCCAGTCGTTATTTTTGCGCTGCTCGCGCCATGCGTGTTCGCAAGTAGAATTGGCGAGCGATTGCGCCATCACCAAGTCTTCCGGCAATTGATTCGCTTGCTGCCAGCGGCGCTTGATTGCCGCGAGACTTGCACGCTCTTGCGCTGCAAGATTTTCTGTCTCTGCTGCGGCAATCCAGTCACCTAATTGCGGGGCTGTGGTGAGCTGATGAATTAACACCGACAATTCCGCCATAGCAGCGCCGCGCGCGTCATTGCCACCATCAGGCATTACCGCCGCCTGATCCCATGAGCAAATAGCATCGAGATGACTAAAGTGAGAAATTTTTAAAAAATGCTGGTGCAACTGTTGGTAAGACATAGAGGCTCCTCGCAAGAAAATTTATAAACACTTGGCAGAAATAAAAAAACCGCACAGTCGCGCAATTAACAATACGCAGCTGTGCGGTTTTAGAATTGCAATATGGGCACTGCCTAAATAACGCCATTCTCCGCATCAATCGTATTAATCGCAAATAACTGTTCGATAACGTCAGGCACAAATGGACGACCGCGCTCGTTAAGCGAAGTACCGGTAATTTTGGCAGCGAGCATCAATTTGTTATCGTTTTTGCGATAAATGTGCTGCACAAAATCAAAACGCACGCGCGATGATTGCTCCACGTCAACGGTGACATAAAACAGATCGCCACTCACCAACGGCAATTTGTAATCCAGCTCTGCGCGCAACACCACCAGATTAATTTTCTGGCGCGCCAGCTCAGCAAAATCAACGCCTTTGGCGAGCAAATACTCGTGGCGCGCGTGCTCCAAATAATTTTGATAGACACTGTTGTTGACTATGCCCTGCATATCGCACTCATAGTCGCGCACTTTAAAATCGAGCGTAAATACGTCCTTATCCATTTTCTCTACCTTATTTCGCTAATTACTTTACTACCGATGCAAACACATCAAAGTAAGTTGGGAAAGTTTTTGCCGTGCATTTCGGATCATTAATACGCACAGGCACACCGCCGAAAGTCGCGAGCGAGAAGCACATCGCCATGCGGTGATCGTCATAAGTATCAATCGCTGCGTTCGGTATTAAATTCTCCACCGGCGTAATACGCAGCCAGTCTTCGCCCTCTTCCACAATCGCGCCCAGTTTGCGCAATTCAGTTGCCATTGCGGAGATACGGTCGGTTTCTTTCACGCGCCAGCTGGCGATATTGGTCAAACGCGATGGACCATCGCAAAAGAGCGCAACTACCGCAAGCGTCATGGCTGCATCGGGGATGTGGTTAAAGTCGCGATCAAAGGCTTTGAGCGGCAGCGATGGCGCCGAAGCTTCAATCCAGTTCTCGCCCTTGGTGATAGTCACACCAATTTCTGCCAGCGCATCAGCAAAGGCTACATCGCCCTGAATGCTGTTTGCACCTACGCCCTGCACACGCAGCGGGCCAGCGCCCAAAGCACCAGCCGCAAGGAAGTAAGACGCAGAAGACGCATCGCCTTCCACAAACACAGTTGCCGGGCTGGTATAGCCAGTTGCAGCAGGAACGGTAAAACGCTCCCAGCCATCGCGCGCTACGTTAACGCCAAATTGCGCCATCAACTTCAGGGTGATTTCAATGTAAGGCTTGGAGATAAGCTCGCTCACCAGCTCGATTTGCGTCTCTTTGCCGGTCATTGGCAGAGCCATCAGCAAAGCAGTAAGGAACTGGCTGGAAACATCGCCGCGAATTTTGATGCTGCCGTTAGCAGCGATCTTGGCAGGCTTGATCAGCAGCGGAGGGAAGCCTTCTTGCCCGAGATAGGTAATATCTGCGCCTATCTGACGCAGCGCATCCACCAAATCGCCAATCGGGCGCTCGTGCATACGCGCTACGCCGTGCAACTTGTAAGTACCGCCGCTCAGCGCCAAGGCTGCGGTCAGCGGGCGAAACGCAGTACCAGCGTTGCCGAGGAATAAATCCGCCTCTTTATTCGGGAAGCTGCCGCCAGTGCCGACCACGCGGTAATCGTTCTCGCCAGTTTTGGTGACACTTACGCCCAGCGAAGCCAGCGCTTCCAGCATGCGGTCAGTGTCGTCGGATTTCAGCAGATCGCGGATCTGCGTCTCGCCCTGCGCCAAGGCAGCCAATAACAAGGTGCGGTTGGAGATACTTTTGGAACCAGGCAATTGCACTGTGCCCTGAGCACGGGTAACGGGGGCGAGATCGAGAAATTCCATCGTGAACCTATTTATTGAACAAGTATTGAATAAAGGTTGTACAGAAAGGTGCAGTCCGCAAAATTGAAGAAATATGCGCCGCAAAAGAAAGTGCGCATCATACCCGCATCAGCCAACACCCGCACCCCTAAAGCCGTACTGAAAGAATAGAGAAACGTGATTTTGGGGTTGACAGCTCGCCCAGCTATCGCCAAAATGCGCGCCTCTCAATTATGGCTAGATAGCTCAGCTGGTTAGA
Organism: Cellvibrio chitinivorans; assembly: GCF_035117775.1. NCBI lineage: Bacteria > Pseudomonadati > Pseudomonadota > Gammaproteobacteria > Cellvibrionales > Cellvibrionaceae > Cellvibrio > Cellvibrio chitinivorans. The sequence goes on along the minus strand of NZ_JAYKKN010000001.1, from coordinate 1,450,872 downwards.
GCACAGCACTCATAATGCTGGGGTCGGCGGTTCAAGTCCGCCTCTAGCTACCATATTTGATAAAGCCAGCTTGGTTAAAACCTCGCTGGCTTTTTTATTTTCTATCGCATTAAACACCAACAAAATCAAATCCTCGCCACATATAACAGGATATGCCGCTTCAAATTTACTTCTGCAGATAAGCCACACGGGTTTTGTTGATGATGGCGATCACACCTTTGCCACACAAATCCTTCACCACCATGTCCACCTCATCTTCGGTGAGTGTTTTTTGAAAGAGTGCATTAATGGTGCTGGATAGGGTTTTAACCGTCGCTGGTTTACCTTCCATCTGCGCCAAACGCGCCTTTACTGCGCCGGTTCGTTCAGGCAAGGTGGTTAAGCTGGATTTTTGTAGCAGCGCGATTTCTGTGATGCAACCAGAGCGGGAGGCGAGAATATTGCGCTCGTTGAGATGTGCAATTAGCGGATCAAAGCCAGCATCTTTGGAGATGATATGGAAGTAGGCATCCGGCTCAATCGCTGCGCGCTCACCCAAGTAGCAGGCGATATGAAAATCCAGCGCATTTTTGCCAGAACCCGAAATAACCACATATTCCACCCTGGCTCCCAGCGGCTGCAAGCAGCGCACTAAATTGGTATTGAGCTTGGATTGTTGGGCGCCGAGGAAGACGAGGATATAAAAGTTTCCCTTCTCCAAACCGGCGATGGATTCGGGTTGTACATTTTCGTAGTCGATAAAAACATAGTTCTTGCGCACACTGAACCTCCGTCTCCAGACTAAAAACTATGTATAGCATTGATCGGCCACACTGGCGAGAAACAGACGCCAAACAAAAAGAGCCCGCAATCGAAAATTGCGAGCTTTTGAGCTTAACGGTGACTAAGTCATTGTTAATCCAACAAATCGGCCGGAACCTTACCGCCATTTTCCGCAATTTTGTTCAGCACGGTTTTGTGCAACCACATATTCATTTGCGCTGAGTCGCTCATCTTTTCAGCGGGGCAGCCTAACTCTTCAGCGAGTGATTTGCGCGCGGCAAGGCTGCTATCCAAACCGAGCAGTTTAAGTAAATCCACAATCGAGATTTTCCAATTCAACTTCTCAGGATTTTTTTCTGCCAGCGCCGTTAAATGCGCCTCAATATCCACCTCCTCTACGGGTGCAGCATCAGGCACCGTGGCCGCCGCTGGGCGATCAAACGCAGCGCCCATTGCCGATGTAGATGAACTGGCGTGAGAAGCCGCTGGTGCCGCAGCGGGTGTAGAACTAACGTCAGCTGCAGCCTCGGCAGAACCGAGCCCCAATTTGGACAGAATCGATGAAAAGAAACTCATAGCAACCTCCAACATTAAATGATGTGAACTTCAAAAGTAGCATAGGCTTTTGACAGATGTTGGATTCAATAGAGATGAAAAGATGAGGAAAGAAGTTTCAGGCGACAGGAGTATTTGGAATTAACACGTGAAGCTCGCGAAGTAAAACGCTCACTCAAGAAAACACTATTTGGCAGAATCAGATTTGCGCGCAACAAAAAACATAATCAACCCAATAATTGAAAACAGTACAACAACCGGCTGCCACCAACTCGAATCGCTACGCGCTGCGAGCCAATCATTAACCACTGGCATGTGGGCATTGCTATTAGGTATTACCATCACAGCAGCCAAAGCAGTGGAATCAGCGACATCCCTGTCGTCATTTCCTCCCTGATGGACAACAACATCCTTGTGCAAGACCGCAGTCTCCATCGGCGCCGGATGCACATCCGTGGGCGCTGCAGCTACCGATGAAACAATTGAAAAAGCCATTAGCGCGATGGCAATGAGTAAGTGGTTAAACATTCGCGCAACTCCTTTTTCAGATGACATAAACTCAGGGTCTCTATCCTTGTATCTGTGCAGTGAAGGACGCCAATCACCTCATCAACTCGATACCCTGTCACCTTAACGCGCCAGCCACCCCAGATCAGTGTGTTAGTTGGCGCGATATTTGTGACTTATTCACATACTTAACGCGGGCGGATTATGATTTGAGGGTCAGTCTCTTTTCCGTTAGCACGAATTCCATATTGATAGACAATTTCATCTTTATCTTTGTTAGATGGATCATCCCGATCTTCCTGAGCAAAAACATCCTTCGGAATATGTAACGTCAAACTGCCAGTTGTAGTCGAAATCGATGATTCATTTTTAGGCAGTGGCGACCGCCCATCTTTAAGAAAAATCGTAAATTCCTCGGGACCAACAAACACAATATTTTGCCCCGGAGCAACCACAACCTTTTCCGCTGTCGGCTGGGGAAAGCCTTTTTTATCGAGATAAAATCCAACCATTGCATTGGGTGTACCAGGCAAGACTGTTGCTACTTTACTTTTTTCACATTCCACATTTGCGCAACCTACCAGTGAAAATACAGCAGCCCCCAGAAACCCGCACTTAGAAACAAACGATGAAGAAAACATAGCAAACTCCTATTTATTAAGATTAACTTCAGTTTTTAACACGCCGTACAAATAGTCATCACTGACTAAAACTTTAAAATAAGGATCCGATAAAATTAATCGGTCTGAATAACCGCTCGATTTTAATTTTTTAACCTCACTTATAATTTGATCATAATCCATTTCTGCCACTGCAATTCTTAGCCCAACATAGCTAGAAAAGTAATGATTAGGATCTATTTCATTTGCCTTAAATAAGGACGCCTTGGCTTCAGCAAGCTGCCCAAAATGAGTGCTAGCCATAGCAAAATGAAGGTACCCCAATACATTTAATGGATTATCTGCAATCTCTTTTTCTGCATAGGATTTCACTCGCCGCCGGAAGTCATTAGCAACATCTTCTTTTTGATCAATAAAATGATAGGCATCAGCAATGTTGTTTAGGTTTGTCATTTCAAGCGGCGACAAATCAATCGCTTTTCTGTAATAAAAAGCAGCCTTATCAAATATCCCCAAATAATAATAGGCCGTACCCAAATTAGAAAAAGCCGCACTACTAGGAGATAAATTCAACGCGCTCTTAAAATAGGTGATTGCTTGTTTAAATTCGCCCAGAAAAAGATGTGACGCCCCGACATTATTAATGGCAACAATATTATCCGGTGTCAGCTCTAGTACTCTAAAAAAATGATTAATGGCCTCCTTATGCCGACCATAACTCACTAAAAAGTACCCGTACCCTTGATGTACTTCCCAGTTTTTGGGCGCTTTTTTTATTAGATCAAGATAAATATGCTCTGCCTTATCTTTTTCCTGTAATAAATCATAGGTTCGCGCCAAAGCGATATGTGCAGATACACTTTCAGGATCTTTTTTGACTGCAATTTGCAAATAATTCATAGCATCAGCATAACGTCCAACATCGCGATAAAATGCTCCCACGGCAGCATTCGCCTTCGGGGAGTCGCCATCTAATTGCAACGCTTGAAGGCAGTATTTTTCTGCTTGCACAATCCAATCAGTCAGCAGAGTCCATTCATATTTAAGACGGTATGCCTCACACATTCCGGAGCTTGCTTGTACAAAAGCCCCATCGTGAATCAAGGCCTGAGAAAACTGCTGAATCGCAGCATCAAAATTTTCTTGCGATGAGGGTTTACTTAAAAAAGACAACCCTTGCAGATAGTAATCGTATGCCGCGACATTATGAGTTAGGCGCAAAGGCGCAGGGCGAAAATTTTGTAATTCAAACTCTTCAGATAAATACTGGGCAATCTCCCCCACCAAGCGATCCTGCAGAATAAAAATATCCTGCTCTGTACCATCCAACTTTCCTCCCGCAATTTGTACATCATCTTTGCGGCGAAATAAGCGATAGGAAATGCGAATTTTTTCGCCGAGATGCTGCACACTACCTTCAAGACGGACAGGAGCATTAACACCTTCTTTAGCATCGACGATATACACATCACGCATATCCGCTAATTGCGAGCGAACAGCGGCGGTAATCCCTGCAGAAAAATAATCGCTCTCGCCTTTGCTATCCATTAAATTTTTAAAGTCGGCGATTTCTACATAGTTAGCCGCATAACCCGGCACTAACCAGCGAGGGATAAAATAAAAACCAGCGGCGATTAGCGCAAACAAGCACACTGTTAATGGATAGCGATAAGCGATAATATTTTTATTGAGTCCGCGCAGGAAATAATGCAGGTGATCGCGCCAGCCGATACCGGCAGGTTTAATTAAATAGACGCGGATTTTTTGTTGGATATTTTTTAATGCCTGCACACCCAAGCGTTTTGCTGGCGACGACAATGTAAGGCGAACTTCATCGTAAACTGCTTGCGAAATACAGATACCATCGGCGACAGCGAGAGGCTCCAGGCGCGCGGCGATATTAACGCTGTCGCCAAACACTGCGTTATCGCGCAGGGTAACTTCACCTTTATGCAAGCCAATACGTGTTTGCAGGCGCGGTAATTTTTTATCGCGCACTTCATTAAAGGCGAGTAAATGTTGTTGGATGGCTATGGCCGCTGCGATGGCGGCATTGGCACTGGAGAAACGCGCGAAGACTGCATCGCCGATAAACTCAACGACCAATCCGTCTTGAGATTCAATATGCGCAAGCAGAATTTTGCGATAGTCGCCCAACATTTCTATCGCCAGCGATTCATTTCGCCCCATAAGGCGCGAATAGCCAACGATATCGGTGAACATAAGTGTCTGTTCACAATGTGAGTGATGTTCGACGACCATTTTGCAGTTTGCACTCCGTGCGTTAGCGATAGTTGGGGATTAACAACCGAATATCCTTGCCACACACATCAGGCAGAACTAGCAGGGAATTATTGTGTGTTTTCACACCAATAACAACCAAGCAAGTTGGCTTCTTCTTATGGATACAAATTTCTTCTCACCCTTTTGAAGATTTTGACGCCAAGTTCGCCCTGTCGCGGATCACACGTTATGATGTGTATTACGTCAATCACCTACATCAAGAAGCCAACGCTATGTTAGAGAACGTTCGTTTATTCACTGATGTGCCCGCAGAATTTCTTGCGCAATTGGAAAAACTCAGCATTCCGCGCCGCTTTCCAAAAAATACCGTACTGGTTACAGAGGGCGATGAATCGTCGCACCTGTATATTATTCGCCGCGGCACTGTGAGCGCATTTCTTACCAATGAAGATGGCCGTCAGGTCAATTTGAATTACATGCAAGAGGGTGAATATTTTGGCGAGTTGTCGCTGCTGGATGGCAATCCACGTTCAGCGTCAGTCATCACTATCACCGAATGTGAAATTATTTTGGTTCCGCGCGCGGGCGTGTTGGAACTACTCCATCAACACCCAGAATTTGCGATGGTGCTAATCACTGAGCTCACGCGCCGAGTGCGCGAATTGACGGATAGTGTAAAAGACATGGCGCTGCTGGATGTGTACGGCCGTGTAAGTAATGCACTGGAGAAATTGGCTGATGGCGATAAACGCATCCATAACCCTAAAGTGACCCATCAGGATATCGCCAATATGGTGGGCTCATCGCGCGAAATGGTGAGCCGCATTATGAAACAGCTATTAATTGGCGAATATATCGAGCAAAACGCAGGCTATATTGAAATCAAAAAACAATTGCCGCGCTACTGGTAATTTATTTTGCAACAACACACGCTACTGAGAGGTAATTAATGAACGGCAAACTGCTTACATGTATGTCCATCTTTTTATTCACCCTTGCAGGCTGCTCACCCAAAGAAGCAGAGACAACAGCATCGAACACCAGCACTCCAGCGGAGACACCGATGAAACTGACAGGCGAAGTGTCTTATCGCGAGCGCATTGCAGTACCACCAACCGCACAGGTTGAAATTTTATTGGAGGACGTGAGCCGCGCCGATGCGCCCGCTGAAATTATCGGCAGCCAGACCACCCCCAATGCCGGGCAGCCGCCTTATACATTTTCCATCGAATATCTTCCCAGCAAACTGGTCGCCAACCATCGTTACAATCTGCGCGCACGCCTCACAGTGAACGGCGAGTTAATGTTTACTACCGATCAATCCTATCCGGTATTTGTGAATGGGCAGGAAAATCAAACCAAGCTGCTGATGCGCCGTGTTGCGCGCCATGCTTCATCTACAGAACAAGCTCCTGCAACCGACTCAACAACAGCTACCAGTGAATTTGCCAACACCTATTGGAAGCTCGTCAGCCTTAAAGGACAGGAGGTGACCGTTAGTCAAAACCAGCGCGAGCCGCACTTGGTTTTCGCTAGCGATATGCGCGTCAGTGGCTCTGATGGTTGCAATAGTTTGGGCGGCAGCTACACTGTGAATGGTAGCCAAATCAACCTTGGACAAATGATTAGCACGCAAAGAGCCTGCATTGAAGGCGGCGAACAAGCCCATGCATTTACGATGGCATTGAGTTCGGTTAAGAGCTATCAGATCCAGGGGGATAAATTGGAACTTCTCGATGAGAGCGGTGCGGCTATCGCCGGTTTTGTTGCAGTTGCACTCCAATAATCACTGCAAAAATTACCCTAAGGCAGGCACAGATCTGCCTATTAAAAATAGCAAGACCACACGCAGCTCCAGAAACGAACGATGCCCGAATTACAACAACTAACGGGCATCAGACTTTATCTTTTCGGGAAGCTGCAACTATGTATATTGGCGAAGTCTCCAAACTGACCGGGCTATCCATTAAAGCAATTCGCTTTTACGAAGAAAAAGGATTGCTCCCTTCTCCCCTGCGCGCAGGCCGCTACAGGGTCTATCGCGACAGTCACATCAACATCCTCATTCTGATTAAAGAAGCCAAAGCACTGGGCATGACGCTCACTCAGCTGCGCTCGGCTGCGCGCTTTCACGATGGCGAATTGGATTGGCAACATGTGGTTGATGTGATGCTCGATATCCGCCACAAACTGGTTGAACAGATCACCGACCTGCAGAGTAAAGTCGCGCGACTGGATGAGTGCTATTCACAGCTATCCCCCAGCACTACCACTCCCATACCACGTCTTGTCGAAATGTAAAGAAATGTTTTCATAACGCTTGACTCTCCCCTTAAGGGGAGACGCCATAATGGCACCTCATTCATCACAAAGAGGATTTGGAATGAGCAAGAGAGTGTTAGTTTTGAGCGGCAGCCCCACAGCAGGAAGCTTTTCAGAGGAGCTGGCAGACACCTATAGCATGGCTGCACAAGCCAACTTTAGTGTTCGCCAGATAAAAATATCGCAATTGGATTTCACCCCCACACTGCATGACCACCACTACACGAGAGAACGCACCATCAACCCAGCCATCAGAGAGCTACAACAGTCGCTGCACTGGGCGGAACACATACTAATAACAACCCCTGCCTGGTGGGGGGCGCTACCGGCCAAGTTCCGGCAAATGATTGGCCATGCTGTGGCCGACAATGGCGCACTCACCTGTCACGACAGTCAAAACATACGGGTAAGACATCTTAGGCACAAAACGGCGCGCATCATCATGGCAATGGATGCACCGCCCTGGCATTACAAGTTCGTGCAGGGCGCTCCGGCGTTTAAGCAACTGGCGCTCGCCAAGCTGCGCCAGCACGGAATTAAAAAAGCCAAATACTCCCTGTGGGGGCCAGTTGGCGACGCGAGCCAAAACGAGCGAAACAACTGGATGCTGCAAGCCATGCTACTCGGTAAATACGCACAGTAGCACGCACAAAAAAGCCCTTGCCAGCTAGCTGACAAGGGCTTTTCGTTATCGGCTCACTACTTATCACGCGCTGCACCTTGTTGGCGAAACTCGGTGGGCGTCATATCCACCATGCGCTTAAAAAACCGGTGAAAGGCTGAAGGGCTATTAAAACCGGACTTATAGATAATTTCCAAAATAGTTTCATCTTTGAACTCAGGCGATAGCAATAAACGCTTGGCCTCTTCTACACGATAACGGTTGATAAACTCAAAAAAATTCGATTGATAATGCATTTTTAAAATCGCCGAAATATCGCGCGGTTTTAATCCGATTTGCTCCGCAAAACGCTCCAGATTGATATTACTTTCCAAAAACAATTTATCTTCATGTATCGCCTTTTCGATGATCTCCACCTTGTGATCCATCTTGGTGGGCTGCACAGGTTTTGCTGCCGGAACCACATGTGCATTCAGCAGCTGGCGAGTATTAATCAAACCAAATACAAATAGACCGTTCACCAAGATCACTGTCAGATAGTTATCGATAATGCCCAGGGTATCGCTCACAGAAGCACTCACCATTCCTTCCAGCAAATACGCCAGCAGCGACCAGAGCCAATGCAAACAAAAACCGGCGAGCACTACATCCGCTAGCTTCAATTCTGATGTGGAAATATCTGCATACAAATGCTGTAACTGTTCGCGCAATCTATATTCGGCAATCACACAGGCGATGATGTAACCCAGCGGTGATAGTTTTACCAGCGCCCACACAAATCCAACCGCTGCATTTTCTGCACCCGCCAATTCCGTTACCGGCTGCCACTCAAGACTATCAATATCAAATGCAATCAATAACACCACTGCAATCAACGCGGGCAATAAATGAATTCCGTTGCGCCAACGCAGCAACTCAACGCGCTCGGAAAGCGAGCGCATATAAAAATACAGCACCGGCCCCTGCAACAATAAACAGGCCGAGAGCAGTGTAATTACAAATGGCGATTGATTGATCGCGGCGGTTTTTAAATCGCCATTCCACACAATCAGGGTAGTGGTTAGCACCAGCGCGATCAGTAAAAAGAAGCCAGATAAAATACGGCGCGGCTGCACTTGCTTAGCGGGCAATAAATTTAACAACACCGCCAGCACACAGCATTCAACTGCAGTCAGCACCAAGACCAGATCGTGAATATTGAGAAAATTGGTTTTCATCAGGATTACTTAAATACACAGTGCTTGGCGTAATCCTTAGCCTCGTTCATGGTGAGATCGCCGGTTGGCTTGGATTCAATCTTTTTGCACCAGTCGGGGCTGCCGACTTCGGGTGCACAAGCGGCCAGGCCAACTACGACAAGAGAGAGCAAAACAAGACTGGAGATGAGTTTGAGTATCTTTAAAGATGAAGACATACAGGGCTCGCGTTATTGGTTTTATCAAGGCGCAAGGATAACAGAGCATTCCATCAATAAAAAACGCCCGTGTGATTAGCACGGGCGCTTCGTTAAGCAATGCACACCTTATCGATTAGGGCAGACTGTTCATTAAGGCAGACCATCCATTAAGGCAAACTGTCCAGATGGTTGCCAACCGGAACCGAGAAGATGCGGCCATCTTTCACATCCCAGTTGATTGACCAGGTCATCACCCCGCGGAAATCCGCATAGGCGGTGAGCGGTACGCTGCTGCCGCAGTTAGTGCGCTTCACCAAACAATCCACCGCATTGTTGATATTCGCGGTAGTTGCCTGACCAGAACTTGCTGCGCGTGGGCCAGAAGGCAAACCAAGCGCCACTTGATCCGGGCGCAAACCGGCAAAGTTACCCGCAGTGCCACCCGCCAATGGGAAGCCTTCGATCAACATACGCGCTGAAGCTACCATCATGTCCACAGTACCGGCTTGATACGGCTGAGCCGCATAAGGTGTCGCCAGCGCGCCGTTGTTGTACAACTGCACGTGGAGCAAATCCAACTCATTGCGCAATTGATCGATCATCGGCAAATAAGCGCCCCAAATACCGGTGTAGGCCACAAAACCACCCTGCACATAGGGATGCTCAGGCGCCATAGAGACGTACAAATCCGGGAACATTGAGTGCAGTTGTTTGATCGCAGACACCATATTGGTGATCACCGGTGCGCCGTGCATTACACCCGCGCCAGATTCCAGATCAATATCCACACCATCAAACCCGTACTCATTCACAATCGCCGCCGTGCTGGTGACGAAGTTGGCCAGATTGGTGGAGTTATTCAGCGTCACAGTGCCTTTTTCACCGCCGTAAGACAGCACTATGTTTTTGCCCTGCGCGCGCTTGGCGGCGACATCGGCAATAAATTGCGCTTTATCCAAAGCAGGATCCAAACGGAATTCCACACTGCCATTACCCGCATCATCTACGAAGGCGATAACAATCACATCCCACGCCGGATCAACATCCGCCAAGCGAATCAGGCCGCTGCCGTTATCAAAGTTGTGCCAGTAACCTACCAATGCATGTTTTGGCAGAGGTGCCGCATCACCCGCCACACGCTCATTACCCGGCGCAGAACTGCTAGATGATGATTTGCTGGACGATGAAAGGCTGCTGACCACAGAAGATGAAGAAACCGATGAGACCACAGAGGATGCAACAGAAGAAGCGCTGGAAGAAACAACAGAAGAACTTGAAGCCACACTGGAGCTGCTAACAGAACTGGCCACTGCGCCACAGGCACCTGCCAACGTCCAAGCTTGCTGCCAATGCGCGCCAGTGCCGGGCGCATAAGCCCATGCCGCGGTTGAACCACACCAGCCCGCAATTGTGCAGCGATATTCACTGCCCGCATTTTGCACCAACTGCCCTGCGCTATAGGCCGTGCCCGCAACATATTGTGGTGATGTACAGCTGCCACCTGTCGCTACCGACGAGCTGGATGCAACAACAGATGAAACAACCGAGCTGGATGCAACACTGCTCGGCACCGACGATGCCACTGAGCTGACCGATGAAGAGGCAGTAACACCATCACAAGCCCCCAACAGCGACCACTCCTGCCACTGGCCGGAATAATTGGCCGGGCTGTGACCCGCATCAGACCACCAATTCGCTTTATACGCCTTACCAGCCTCCTGAACCTGCGAACCACCAGGATAGGCAGAACTGCTGTTCCACACTTGAACCCCTGAACAATTTACGGCAAACGCACTGGTTGATACGCCGCTTAGACACAAGGCGGCAAGTGCAATCATTGAATTTTTCATAGACCCGTCACTCTCTTTGTAATTTTTGGACAAAAGGGTGCCGTAAAGAAATCAGGTAATTTCTTTCGACGCGAACTTTCGATAATGGAGATAGTTGTTGGGCGCCCCGTGGATCAGTACATGGCTATTTTTTTATCGTCCGCTCAGGTAAGTGAGCGATTCAAATAACACGCCGTACTTTGGGAAACACACCAGTCCCGGTCACTCATTGCGAGTTCCTTCTGGGTACTGACATAGCGCTAGTCCGAGCACTACGGGTTGTTAAGTTGCTTTAATAACAAATGACAACGTTGCCATATATATCACTGGTTTTAGGAGCTGACAATCACCGATATGACAAAAAAATAAAAAGCTCCCAAATTTTTTACTTTATTAGAATAAAAAAGTTGGGATTTGGCAAAAAAGACTTGGGTGATAGATGATTGGGAAATAAAGGCAATTTATGCGCTACACAATACTGCAAGTATTGTTAAACCCCGATGAGCCATTATTGACTAGCAACTAGTTTTATTAAGTGATCGGCTAAATGATCATAAACCGCCCGAATCCGGGGATTAGTGCGCAACTCCAAAGGAGCGGTCAGCCAGATATCGGAATCCTTAATCCAGTCTTCCGGCAACACCCGCACCAGCTGGGGATATTGTTTGGCTAAAACAACAAACCCAAAACCAATTCCCATGCCGCTGAGCATGGCTTGCCAGCACACCATTTGGTCATCGCTGCGCACCGCAAAAGATTCACGCGTCAGCTCAATTCCCAATGCACGACAGCTATTTAAAATCGCGGGATTTTTGTCGTAACCAATCCAGTCAAATTCGCCCATAGTGACAGGGGAGAATGGAAGATTTTTTTGCTCAAGATAAGCTTTGCTCGCGAAGCCACCCACTTTTAACGCACCCAAATGGCGAGCGACTAAAGAATCCTGCTCAGGCTTGCGCATGCGAATCGCGATATCGGCTTCGCGCTCCAACAAGTTATCCACCGCATTACTGGCAACAATTTCCAATTGGATGTCAGGATATTTCCAGCGCAGACTGGCCAATATTGGCGGCAACAAAAATACGCTGGTTAACTCGCTGGCAGTGATACGAACTGTGCCGCGCAATGACTGACTTTGCCCCGATGCTGCCAATTGCAGCGCGTGGGCAGCATTTTGCATTTGTCGCGCGGGTTCAACCAAAGCAGCTCCCGCAACCGTAAGCACACTACCGCGCGCACCGCGGGTAAATAATGCAGCCCCTATTTCTGTCTCCAAAGCGGCTATCTGTCGGCTCAGCGTTGGCTGGGTCGTGCCTATGGCTTCTGCTGCGCGCGCCACAGCACCATGATCCACCACCGCTAAAAATGCCTGAATCAAACTCCAATCAAAATTCAACCGATTCGCATTATCCAATTTTGCCTTCCTCCTTTTGTCATCCCAGCCTTGCTATTCAATTTTGAATAACGCCTATACATATATCGATATTGTGGCGAGTCTCTGCGTCGCAGAAAATCCTCTCACCCGATGCATCGCAAACAACTCAATGATTACTCAACAAGGACTCGAGCCATGAGCAAACTCTACAGCTATTTATTGCACTCACCCAGCACACTAACACTGAGTCTATTAATGCCACTGCTTTATGCATTTAATTATTGGGCGTCATCAGCGCTGACCGCCAGCTATGCTGCATCTAAATTCCCAGTACCCTACTATGTAGCGCAACTGTCATTCAGTGCCGAAAAATTAAAGGCTTGGTACAGCGCCCTGATGGATTCAGGAACCTTTGATGTGTACCTGCAAACGCAGCATCTGGATTCATTATTTATATTATCGGTGCTGCTGTTACATCCGCTGGTATTGGTATTGATATCGCGTTTATTTTTAGTTGATAGCAAAGCAAGAAAGTTTATAGTTTTCTGTGCCCTCGCCTCTGCTATAGCGCCGATTAGCGATCAACTTGAAAATCTGGTGTCTTATATTATGCTCGCCAACCCGCAGAGCTTTGCAGGTGGTCTCGCCTATATTTACTCAAGTTTCGCCGCTATCAAATTTGGCTTTTTTATATTTGCCTACATTGTAGCCCCACTGGGCATTTTGTTCGGATTAGTGAGTCGGTTAGTTTATTGCTACAAAAATAAAGCGCATATGAAATCGGATATTTACCCATCGCCAAACTCTTATTAAACGAACCACGTAAAATTCAAATTCAACTCGCGCAGTAAAAAAATAAAAAAAGCGGAGCTGCAAATTTTGCAGCTCCGCTTTTTACTAATAAATCAAACTGTTATTACTTTGCTTGTCGCTGACGCACCGCCTCAAACAAACACACACCTGTTGCAACAGACACATTCAAACTACTCACTGTGCCCGCCATAGGAATATTCATTAGATGGTCGCAAGTATCTTGCGTTAAGCGGCGCAAACCATCACCTTCAGCGCCCATTAGAATACCAATCGGGCCGGTAAGGTTGGATTGGTAAACAGATTGAGTGGCCTCACCCGCTGCGCCAAACAACCAAATTCCCTGTTCTTGTAATTTTTTAAGCGTGCGCGCGAGGTTGGTGACCGGCACAAATGGCAGGACCTCCGCTGCGCCACAAGCTACCTTGCGCGCGACAGGGGTTAAACCGGTGGATTTATCTTTAGGCGCAATTACCGCATGCACACCCGCCGCTTCCGCTGAACGCATACAGGCACCTAGATTATGCGGATCGGTAACGCCATCGAGGATTAACAAAAACGCCGGCTCGCGCAGATTTTCCAGAAAATTAAAGAGCCAGGTTTCATCGTAAGTTTCACCGGGCGTACAGATTGCGACAACACCTTGATGATTTTCATCGCTCACCAAATCATCAAGCTTGTTACGCCCTACTTGCTGGCAGTGAATGCCATTGATCTCAGCTGCATTCACAATTTTTTGCAAACGCTGATCGCTGCGCCCTTGCAGCAAATAGATTTCAATTACGCGTTGGGGCGCACTTTTCAGCAGTGCCTGCACCGCGTGCAGGCCATAAATAATTTCTCGTTTCACACACTTACCTGATTAGTCATTAACGCTCGGAGATGCGCGTTTCACGTTCGCGCAACAGCCGGTCTTTCACTACAAAGAGTTCGCGATTTTCACGCTCATCGCTCACAAAATTATCGCTACGCAACCAGCGATCAAGTCTTTGTCTTAGCCTTAGCCACCGGCTTTTTAGCAGTTGCCTTCTTTGCCCCAGCGACAGCCTTGCTCTTTGTTGCCTTTGGCGCTGGCGATTGAACTGCTGCTGGTGATGCCTTGCTTGCAGCTTTCGCAGTTTTACGGCCATTTTCTACCTCATCTTTGGATTTCACACTTGCCGGTTTACTCGCAGCTGTTTTTTTCACTACTACTTTTTTTGCCGGTGCCGCTTTCGCGGTTTTTGGTTTGGCGCTAGCAGATTTTTTAGTCACTGCTTTTTTAGCAGATGTTGTTTTTACAGTTGCAGTTTTTGTAGCTGTGGTTTTTTTCTTGGCAGTTGTCGTTTTTTTCGCAGGTTTTTCAGCTGCTTTGGTTTTTGATGCGGTTCCTTTGGATTTGCTCGCTTTGCGTTTTTCTACTTTGGGTTTAATCGCTGATTTAGGGCGACGCACAGCGTTATCTGATTCCAGCTCAAAATCGATTTTGCGATTATCCAAATCGACGCGCACTACACGCACTACCAACTCATCGCCCAAGCCAAACACTTTGCGCGAGCGCTCACCTACCAAACGGTGTTGCGCTGGCTCAAAGCGATAATAATCGTGCGGCAGTGAAGTGATGTGAATCAAACCTTCGATATATAAATCATTTAATTCAACAAATAAACCGAAGCTCGTCACTGCACTCACATGGCCGCCGTAAACGGCACCCACCTGATCGCGCAGATATTCACACTTCAACCAACTCACCACATCGCGCGTGGCTTCATCGGCACGGCGTTCAGTACGCGAACATTGCTCACCAAAAACCAGCATGTCGCTTGCGCTGTAGGGATAGATAAATTTTTTGGGGATGGCTTTAGCAGTTTCAATGCGGCGCACATGGGTTGTAGGTTCTGTGCTGCGAATAACCGAACGAATTGCACGATGCACAAGCAAATCCGGATAGCGACGAATCGGCGAGGTAAAGTGGGTATAGGCTTCATAACCCAAACCAAAATGGCCGTGATTTTCCACCTGATACATCGCCTGACGCAAACTGCGCAGCATGACGGTCTGAATCAAATTCGCATCGCTGCGCCCCTGAATCATTTGCAACAATTGTTGGTAGTCACCGGGCGATGGCTTGTCACCACCAGCAAGTCCTAATCCCAATTCCGATAAATACGCGCGCAGATTGGTGAGCTTAGCTTCGGTCGGGCCTTCGTGCACACGAAACAAACCGAGCAGATTATGTTTCTCGATAAACGTCGCTGCGCAGACGTTGGCGCAGAGCATGCACTCTTCAATTAATTTGTGCGCATCATTGCGCTTGATGGGAACAATGCGTTCGATTTTACGCTCTTCATTAAATTGAATACGCGTCTCTACTGTTTCAAAATCAATTGCACCGCGTTCATCGCGCGCCGCGCGCAAACATTGATAAAGTTTGTGCAGCAATTCCAAATGCGGCACTACCGCTTTGTACTCGTCGCGCAGGGATTTACTCAGCTCGCCATCGCCTTCCAGAATTTCACCTACTTTGGTGTAGGTGAGGCGCGCATGCGAATGCATCACGCCTTCATAAAATTCATAACCGGTAATGCGCCCCGCTGTGCTGATCGTCATTTCACAGATCATGCACAAACGATCTACATGCGGATTCAGCGAGCACAGACCGTTGGAAATTGCCTCGGGCAGCATAGGCACAACATAATCGGGGAAATACACCGAGTTGCCACGCGCGCGCGCTTCCACATCCAAGGCGCTATCCACCGGAACATAGTGGGATACATCAGCAATCGCCACATACAAACGCCAGCCACCACGGCGACGCTCGCATAAAACCGCATCGTCAAAATCGCGCGCGTCTTCACCATCGATGGTGACAAACGGCAAATGGCGCACATCAACGCGATGCAGCTTATCCTTCTCTTCCACTTCATGGGATAAAGCCGCCGCCTCGGCCAGTGCCGCACTCGGCCACACATTGGGGATACCGTGCGCCTGAATCGCCAGTTCGATTTCCATGCCCGGCGCCATATGGTCGCCCAGCACCTGAATCACGCGGCCGGTTGGCAGGCGATTTTTGTCCGGCTGCATGGTGATTTCAGCTACCACGATCTGCCCGTGTTTAGCGCCGCCATAGGCACCAAAGGGGATCATGATGTCGTGAGTGATGCGCGGGTTTTCCGGGCGCACAAACTGTACACCTTCTTCATTAAAGAAACGCCCCGCCAATTGCGTGGTATTGCGGATGAGCACATCAACAATCGCACCCTCCTCTTTCCCGCGATACTGCTCGCCCGACAGCCGCACCAGCACCTCATCGCCATCGAACACCTTGCGCATCTGGCGATTGTGGAGATAGATGTCCTCGCCGCCATCGGCGCGAATCACAAACCCGTATCCATCGCGATGCCCCTGCACACGGCCACGCACCACATCGATCTTGTCGATGCGCACATAGGCATCGCGGCGATTACTGATCAACTGACCATCGCGCGCCATGGCAATCAAGCGGCGGCGCAAAGCTTCAATCTGATCGTCATCGGTCAGTTTCAGCATCACGCACATTTGTTCATGGGTCACAGGCTGATCAGCGCTGTCGAGAAGGTCGAGAATATACTCGCGGCTGGGGATAGGGTTTTCGTACTTTTCGGCTTCGCGCGCGGCGAAAGCATCGCGGGGCGGGGCTTTACGTTTAGTCAATTGGACATCCTATAGGCAATATTGGCGGTTTTTAAACGTTCCTGGCGCTATGAATTGGATTATAGGTCAGCAAAGATGACAAACCTACAAATAAAATTGAAACCAGCGTTGACAACCTGAAGTCGGATAATTATAGTGCGCGGCCTCAGCTAGCTGAGTATGCCCAGATGGTGAAATTGGTAGACACGCCAGCTTCAGGTGTTGGTGACGCAAGTCGTGGAGGTTCAAGTCCTCTTCTGGGCACCAAACATAAGATTCATAAAAAATTGAATCGAACCAAAAACCCGCTAAAACAGCGGGTTTTTGCGTTTTTAGCGTCCGAGATTGTCCGGCTAGCATCCTGCCAAATCCCCCTATCGAAATTATTTGTTGGTATCTGTGTTGATATCTGGGCTGGTACCGGTGTTGGCACTTTATAAACACTCTGCCGACAAACAGGGTGCGACTCAAAAACGACAGACTCGCTTTTAAGTTCGGCATCCGTCTTTCAATAAGTGCCCAACTTGAGCTTCATTTACCCCCAGCATAATTAATATTTGTTTTTGCGCAGCGTGTAGAATTTTTTGCTGCTCTTCTTCTTGCGAAATACTTTTAGCCAGCGTTACTGCACCTACCAGCGACGCAATAATTGTGCGCGCACTGTCAGCGATTTGATCTTTATCGAAAGGAAGTTTGTCCAGTCGTCGCAGCGCGGCAATACGTCTTTCCAACATTTTTTTCAGTTGGATATAGGACGCCTCAAGCAATTTTTTCACTTCAACATTGTCGGTACCGATTTCGTTAAATAAAACAGCTTCCGGCACGGAGATTGGATCTTGTTTCAACTCGCGCAGGCTTAAATAGTCGGTAACTAGCGCGGTTAAATGGCCGATAGCAAACGGCTTTTTGACCAGACGCGCAGCACGACTATTTTTTAGCGTGTCAATAAACGAGGCTTTAAATAAAGCCTCTTTCGACTCAAAGTGCGCATAAAACGCGCCGTGGGTGAGCTGGGCCAATTTCATAATCTGCCCGATGGACACTTTTTCAAATCCGTAGCGGGCAAATAAGTCGGCAGCTGATTTCAGAATGCGATCTTTGGATTGCAGCTTATGATGTTTTGGGTAAGGCATATGGTTCTTTCCGGCAGGCAGAATATTGTCTTGATCATAAATAGCTGGGTGCTAGGATTTTTCGCCTCAAGTCAGCTTTTGGAGAAATCATGAATTCACCCATCGTCATCACTGGAATGGGCATCATCAGCCCTTTAGGTTGCGGCGTCAAACCAGTGTGGAAGCGGCTTACCGCAGGCCAATCAGGTATCGGCTTTATTGACCGTTTCGATACCGATGATATGCCAATTAAGATTGCAGGTTTGGTACCAGACATCGAAAAAGATCCAGACGCAGGATTTGATATAGACCAATTGGTCGAGCCCAAAGAGCGCAAAAAACTCGATTTATTTACCATTTATGCACTCGCTGCCGCACAGGAAGCCTTAACCCAGGCGCAATGGTTTCCGCAAACAGAAGAAGATCAACAAGGCACAGCAACGATTATTGCCACCGGTATTGGCGGTTTTACCACTATCACCGAAGCGCAAAAAAAACTGGATGATCAAGGCTACAAGCGTATTTCGCCATTTACCGTGCCGGCCTTTTTGGCCAACTTGGCGGCTGGAAACGTCTCCATTAAATACGGTTTCAAAGGCCCCTTAGGTTGCCCGGTAACTGCCTGTGCGGCAGGAATTCAGGCTATTGGGGACGGCATGCGCATGATCCGCAGTGGCGAGGCAAAGGTCGCGTTGGTCGGCGGCGCCGAAGCCTGTGTCGATCCGCTGTCGCTCGCGGGTTTTAATGCGCTTAAAGCACTTTCAACCGAAGCAACCAATCCATCCAGCGCATCCCGCCCTTTCGACGCAGCCCGCTCAGGCTTTGTCATGGGTGAAGGCGCAGGATTATTGGTGATTGAAACACTGGAACACGCCCAAGCGCGCGGCGCTACACCGCTCGCCGTGTTATGTGGTTATGGCACCAGCGCCGATGCGTATCACCTTACCTCTGGCCCCAAAGACGGTGCGGGTGCAGCGGCGGCAATTACGACGGCACTGCGCATGGCAGGACTCCAACCAGACGATATTGATTACGTAAATGCGCACGCAACATCCACGCCTGTCGGTGACAGCGCCGAGGCTGCATCCCTACGCAAAGTATTTGGCGAACAGCTGACAAATATTCCCGTGTCATCCACCAAATCAGCGATTGGACATTTGTTAGGTGCGGCCGGTGGAGTCGAAACTATTTTCAGTGCGATGGCCGTGATCGAAGATTTGCTGCCACCTACGCTGAACTTCCAGAGTGCCGATGAAAATATGCAGGATTTGGATTTTATTCCGAACATCGCGCGCCAGCAGAAAACACATTATGCACTTTGCAATGGTTTTGGATTTGGCGGCGTGAATGCGGCACTGATTGTGGGTAAACCAACAAAACAAAACGCCCGATGAAGAACATCGGGCGTTTTGATAAATCATTTAGATTGAAGGTTAGCGCGCAATTAACACACGCTCTCCCGTCAGCATATCCAGTGCAAATAATTGATCGACGCCCGCATCCATAATCAGAGCAATATCATTGGGTACCAAGACTATGCCCGTTGGTTGATCAATTGCGGGGCCGCTGCCAGTATTCGCGCCTGAAAATTCCGTTCTATCGCCTGTTGTTAAATCGACGGCGATAATGGCGTGAGCTAATTGATCAGCAACCAGCAGGCGATTGTTAGCAATATCCAACACCATGGATGATGGCACTGAAAAATCAATTCCACTTCCTACACCTGCGCCAGAAAAAATGGTTCTGTTTCCTGTTGCAAAATCCACAGAGAAAATGAAATCACCACCAAATTCATCGTTAGCGGCCAATAAGCGGTTGTTATCTTTATCCACCACTATGGCTCTGACAGTTCTGAGTGTGGGGCCGGTACCTTTTGTACTGTCAGATAACAGAGTGCGGTTACCTGTTGTCATATCCACCGCAAACAACTTGGCATTGGTTTGCGTGGTGCCAACATAGGCAAGATTTTCTTCGCTATCGATTGCAATGGAAGTGGCTGCCGTTAATGTTGGACCAGTGCCTGCCCCCGCGCCCGACAACAGGGTGCGATTCCTGGTGATGTCGATTACAGACAGATCAACGGATAACACGCCTTTTGATCCATCAGCCACCAGCACGCGGTTATTGTTTTGGTCCAGGGCAAGATCAAAGGGTATGCCGAAATCGACAATGCCGGACGTAAATGCGTTGGACGATACAAAACTCGTTTGTGCTGAACTGTTCACGCTATACATCGCGCCACGTATATCATCCACGGTCAAGACACGTTGACCATCGAGCGCCAAACCTCTCGGCGATTCAAACTTCGTGCTATTGGTTTGGTTGCTAATGTTGGTGCGATTTCCGTTAGTCAAACTAACGTTGATAATCACATCGCTCGTTGTCTTAAGCACCAAGGCTCTGCCATCGATACTGTTGAGCGACACAGCAATAGCATCCGCTAACGACGCGGTGCTTCCTGTAGAACCGCCACCGGTGCGAGGGCCAGACAGCACACTGCGGAAACCGGTTGTCAGATCAACACCAAACACCGCGCCTTTATCGTCAATATTTTCATCCAATACGATAACGCGATTGTTGGCGGCATCCATGCTGAGCGACACGGGATTGGAAAACACATTTTGACCTGCACCTATAGTTCTGGTGCCATCCTTACCAGAGAGAACCGTTATCTGACCGGTAGCAAAATCAACCGCAACAATTCGCGGAGAGTTCTGCTCCACACCGCCGACGATAACAATCTGGCCAAAGTCAGCCAGTAGCGCGCGATTATTTTGGCTATCCACGACAATGGATGTCAGGTTATCGATTCGCTTGCCGCCGGTGTCCAAACGGCTGCGCTCACCGGTAGTTAGATCAATAGCGGCAACCGCTGCTTGAGAACCAAAACAATCAATCGCCAGCGCGCGATTGTTGGCCTCGTCTATAGCAACCGCCAGCGGGACTTTGTCTTTGATTCCACCCAGCGAACAGCTTGGGCTTGCAGAAAATGTACTTCTGTTTCCTGTTGCCAAATCAACGGCGATAATTTCTTTGCGGCCGATGTCCGTTACCAGTGCGCGATTGTTTGTGCGATCAAGCGCAACGGATGTAGGCGAGCTGAATGCGGGGCCAGTTCCGGTTGTATCGCCAGATAAAATAATTCTGCCGCGCGTTTCAAGGTCTACCGACACCAATACTTTCGCTGTTTGATCGACCACCAGTGCGCGATTATTTTCTGCATCAAATTCAATGCCGCGCGCCTGTTGGAAATCTTCCATCACCACGCCCGTGGTCACTGCAAAACTGGCCGCGTTAGCATCAATATTTCCATCCGCATCTTGAGTGCTGACCTTCAGAATTGTTTTGCCCAACGACAGCGGAACCTGCGCCTGCCAAGTTGCAAAACCATCGTTACTGGTAGCGGCAACACCCTCGATAGTGACTGAAGTAATTGGCGTATTTTCATCGTCCTGCGCTTCGCCACGGACCAAAAGTGTATTGCTTGAGGTCATGCTCACAGGAAATGGAAAACGTACGAGTGCGCGTGGAGCCTGAGTGTCTTTAATCGTGGTGACTTTAAAGTCCGCACTGGCATCGCCAACTATCAAAGTCGCTGTGGTAGTCGTACCGAAAGTGCTAGCCGATGTCGCTCGCACGCGAACACTTTCGCCGGCTTCTATCACGCCTTCTTCCGGCGTAAAACCTGCACCACCAATACTGTATTCACCGCCGGTGATACTGATGGCCACAGGCTCATCTATGCCGCTAATGGTTACGCTGTTTGATTCTATAAGCGTCGCAAAAGCCACATCGGTTTGTGCATCAAATGCAAACTCATCGGGCGTGATGTCGGCGTGAGTGGTCACGACAAAATCACTGCTGATATCGCCGATAGTTAAAGTCGCGCGAGTTGTGGTTAAGCCTGCACTTGCGGCCAAAACACGTACGCGCACGCTTTGTCCATCAGTGATATTGCCCGCAGCATCGGTGAATACAGCATCATCAATTGAATACTCACCACCAACTATCGAGACAGGAGCAAGTGTATTTATTCCGCTGATAGAGATGACTTCCGAGGTGATAAAAGCGCCCGGCGCTACATCATGTTGAGTCACAAAACTGAATAGATTGGGCGATGTGTCTGCAGGCGCACTGCTTGAACTGCTACTGATTGCAGAGCTGCTTGCTTCAGAACTACTTGCAACTGAGCTACTAACTTCAGAACTACTCGCTTCGCTGCTACTAGAGAGAGAACTGCTTGTCTCTGAGCTACTTGCCTCTGAACTACTTGTCTCTGAGCTATTCGCAACCGAACTGCTGGTTTCAGCGCTACTTGCTTCACTGCTGCTAACTTGAGAACTGCTAATAGCTGAACTCGCACTACTTACTACTGAACTGCTTGCTTCACTGCTACTGATAAGCGAGCTGCTTGCAGCTGAGCTTGCTGGTGCAGAACTTATGCTGCTAGAAGAAATTGGATTGCTGGACACAGAGGAGCTGCTCTGACTAATTACCGAGCTTGCACTACTGCTGGAAACTGGAGGAATACCGCCGCCAGTCGTCACATCAAATACTGCAGTAACATCACCCGCAAGTAGAGTTGCGCGAGTCATCGTTAATGGTAAGGCCGATGCTAACACCCGAATGCGGATCTGCTGGCCAGCTTCCACACTGCCTGCGGCACTGGTGAAATCACCATCATCAATCGAGTACTCACCGCCGGTGATAGAGATGGCAGTTGGTGCATCTATCCCGCTCAGGGTAATTGCCTCGGATACCACTGGCACGCCCAGTGCCACATTGAACTGTGCGGTGAAAGTAAATGCGTCCGGTGTGGTATCTACAATTGGCGCACTGCTTGAGCTGCTGCTGATCGCAGAGCTGCTCGCAACCGAACTGCTGCTGATTACTGAGCTGCTTGCTTCACTGCTGCTCGCTACAGAACTGCTCACGGATGAACTGGAAGAACTGCTAACAATCGAGCTAACTGAGCTGCTACTCACCGCAGAGCTGCTTAGAGCTGAACTCGCGCTGCTTGCGACTGAGCTACTTACTACCGAGCTACTCGCAACCGAACTTGCTGGTGCTGAACTTGTGCTGCTAGAAGAATTTGGGCTGCTGGATACTGAAGAGCTGCTTGCGACAGAGTTGGCAACACTGGAGCTGCTCACGCTCGCCAAACTGCTGGCTACTCCGCCACCGATCACTGAGCTTTGTACGCTGCTTGCGGTGCTATTAACGGAGCTACTGGTGCTACTGATTTGATCGACGCTACTTGCCTCGCTGCTGCTAGTGCCATCGCTACTTACGGATATAGCACTGCTGGCGATGTCGGAACTGCTGGCACTACTGATGGGCGTTTCACTGCTGGCAATGGAACTACTGGATGAAGTCGTAGTGGTGCTGCTTGGTGTAGTTCCGCCTCCACCACCTCCTCCGCCACCACAAGCCGACAGCACAGCTGCGAGAGATAAAACATATAAATGAGCCGAGAGCCTTCCGTATTTCATGTACTGAACCCAATTTTTAATGGATGAAAAATTGGGGATGTCAGTATAGAACCCCCAAGCTAAAGGGGGGCATATTACGAACGATTATCAAACGGTAGTACCCGACAAATGGAGGGGGCGCGGTAAATAGAGAGGGCGCGGCAAATATCACCAGAGATTCAGATGTATTTATCGCAATTAGAAACCAAGAATAAACCCGAGGCTGCGCGCTTTTAACACGGTTTGAGTGCGGTTCTCGCAGGAGAATATCAAGAGAAGGTCAGAGACATATTCGCGCACAGTGGCGGGCGAAATATGCAATTGCGCAGCAATTTCTTTATTGGATAACCCGAGCGCCATCAGCTCCAGAATCGTCACCTGCCGTGGCGAGAGCGAGAGCACATCGGTCGCTGCCTGTTCGCCCACAATGACTTTTTCACCGTTTAACACATCCTGCAGTGCTTTCAGCATGGTGGCTTTGGAGCAGCTTTTGGCGATAAACCCATCGGCGCCCAGATTCAACATTTGCTGGATGCTGGCGTAGTGATTCACCGATGAGACCACCACCAGCGGCAGCGCGGGATAGGCGTTTTTGATCGCCTCCAACCCCTCAAGGCCAGTGGTGCCGGGTATTTGAATGTCGAGCAGAATCAGGGCGATATCGGCGTGACTTGCCAGTGCAATACGCGCGCTGGGGAAGTCAGCAGCGGTGACCAGTTGTACGCCGGGAATGACCTCTTTCAGCAGGAGTTCCAACCCCTCGCGATAGAGTTCGTGATCCTCGATCACCAGTACTTTAAGCGTCATAGCCCACTCCGGTTATTGGCGCCGTCGCTGGCATGATGCGCCATTTGCTTGCGGCGCGCGGCGGCATTTAATAACGCACGAGTTTGCGATGGCAAGGCGTGAATCGACAGCGCTGACCAGTGTTCGGGCAGCGGCGTTGCCGGTTTACAAATGCAGGCGGTGATTATGCCGCGGGCGGGATAGTTCAGGCTTTCTGGTGAGCGATCACTGGCGATAAGTGCTTGATGGTCGCAGATCAGCAGCGCCGGTTTTAGCTCGCCCTGTTGTATGTAGGGCAGTGCTGCGGCGCAGTGCACTAGGCATTTCCAGTTGGTTAAGCGCTCAATCATCTCTTGCTCAAGTTGCTTATCGCTTAATACCAACAGCACTTGGGGTTCGGATTTATTCAGTGTCGCCACACGGGTAGTGTCATCGCACACACGCGGCAGTAGCAGGCTAAAGCGGCTGCCTTTGCCGGGGGTGGAATCCAGTCTGATGGGAATCTGTAGCAAGTCTGCGATGTGTTTAACAATCGACAAACCAATCCCCGCACCGTCTTTTTGTTCCGATTGTTCGGTCGAGCGCTGGTAGATATCAAAGATATGCTGGCGGGCATCTTCTTCAATACCGCATCCGGTATCAAACACCTCTATGGCGACCTGATGTTTGCGGCGCCGGCACACCACCAGTACGCGTCCTTCATCGGTGTATTTGATCGCGTTGGAGAGCAGATTGCGCAGCATACGCTCCAGTAGCATAGGGTCACTCATTACTTGCAATGAGCCGGGGTGAAATGCCAAACCTATGCCTTTGTCATTGGCCAGCATACGGTACTCCGGCTGCAGGCGTATAAACAGCTCACTGAGAATGATAGGTTTGATTTCCGGTTGGATGCGCCCTGCTTCCAGCTGGCTTAAATCCATCATGGCGTGAAAAGATTCATGCATCTGGCGATGGGTTTGCTTCAAGCGGCGGAAAATTTTATCGCCCGCAGGTTCCTGAATATAGGGCTGCAAATGTTCCAGAAATAGCTTCATGGAATTAAGCGGTTGGCTCAGGTCATGACTGCTTTGGGCGATGAAACGGGATTTGGATTCACTCATAAATTCCGCGCGCAGTTTTTGCTCGCGCAAGGCGCGAACCCGCAGGATCATCGCCATTGCATGCAGCAGCATATGGTTAATCTGGATATACAAGGCCCAAATCATTTTGTAAGACTCATCGACTACATGGTCTGACTGATACACACCCTGAGTGACTATCACCACCTCGATAACCGACAGAGCTACAGGCAACCAGCCCAAAATATAAATAATGTAGTAGCTGCCTTCGCTGCGCACTTTGGCGATACCCGAGCAGAGAATGATGGCTGTAGCCAGTAGATAATTGATGGCAAACAACATCATGTTTATCCGAAACGGCAGTATTGGGCTAAGCGCTCCCAACAACAGCGTCATTGCGACTACACCGGCGAACGCATAAAACCAAAAACCGGAATGGCGATTGATACTAAGAAAACTGGCGGCAAACGCGAGTTGAAAAAAAACGGTTCCCGCTGAAAGCATCCAAAAAAGTGCGCCTTTTTCATAATCCCACAACCAAAAAAGCGCGGGCAAACTGCTGTGCTCCAGATAGAACAGCAGCATCACAACCGCCGCCCCTGCCGCCCAGAAAAAAGTGGGCTCACGAATAATAAGCCAGCAGGCTACTCCGAGCAGAGCCATCCCCAGAATCATGCCAATGGCCATCTTGTAGATAAGGTCCATTGCCGTTTTCCATTGCATGTACTCAGTGCTGCTCATTAAACCTATGTAGGGGTGCCAGGTCGCATGATCGGCCTTTAACTCCACGATCAGCCAATAGGACTCCCCCGCGTGCAACTGCAGTCTGATGGCCCTACCAATGGTGTTGATGTCGGCATCGTCGGGTGAGCCATCATTGTGAAAATGGATAATTTTCTGGCCTGTTACTCCCTTAATCAGCACCGCCGGTTGGCGATAACCAAAGTTGCTAATGTGCAGCATCCAGTCGCTGGTATTGGTTTTGTTATCCACTTGAGTGAACAGCCAATAGCGGCTGTGTTTGCGAAAGTTTGGGCTCAGGTCGCCGGTATTGGATGCGAGAAAATCTGCAGCATCGACCAGCGCCATTCCTTCAGGTGCAGGTACAAATCCTGATGAGTGATCAATGGATGCCAGTGCATAGCGGGTGTCAGTGCGCACCAGCGAAGTGGGTGTGAGAGTTGTCATCGCTGCAATTGGCGCTGACCTTAAGGTGCTATCAAACAGCAGCGCCAGAATGCTCACCAACACGAGGATTCCGACCCCAAGGCAAGACCAAAGGCGGACGCTAGATCCGTGTGCAAACAGGGGTTTTGTATCCATTAAATGCCCGAGCAGAATATAGGGGGGTGGGGCAACATGCCTTCCGATGATAGCTGTGTCAATCATGCCTTATTTCCTTTTCCTCACTTAACCCGACATTTGTCGGGTACGCGGGCCAACACAAAAATTGTATTGTTGGTCAGTTTTTTGTGCCCATTTGAGCGGCACCCTCTCATGTTTGCTTGCGCATACTCGCGCCAAAATTCTCTAATAGGACACATTTGATATGGCATTTCTATACCCTCTCGCGCGCATTATTTGCGCCCTTAGTTACAAAACACTTCGATTATGGTGGCTAATCGCATCAGTAGGATTGCTGGTCGCTTGTGGCGGAGGTGGCGGCGGAGGTGGTGGCGGCGGCACCACACCAAGCAGCACCACTACGATTTCATCCAGTAGCTCCATTACCAGCAGTGAAACGCCCATCAGTAGTGCCAGCAGTTCCGACATCGCCAGCAGTGCTATATCCGTAAGTAGCGATGGCACTAGCAGTGAGGCGAGTAGCGTCGATCAAATCAGTAGCGCCAGTAGCTCCGTTAATAGCACCGCAAGCAGCGTACAAAGCTCAGTGATCGGTGGCGGAGTAACCAGTAGTTTGGCGAGCGTGAGTAGCTCCAGTGTTGCCAACTCTGTCGCAAGCAGCTCTTCAGTATCCAGCAGCCCAAATTCTTCTAGCAGCACAAGTTCAGCACCAGCAAGTTCGGTTGCGAGTAGCTCGGTAGTAAGTAGCTCAGTCGCAAGCAGCGCGAGTTCAGCTCTAAGCAGCTCTGCGGTGAGCAGCAGTTCAGTTAGCTCGATTGTTAGCAGTTCTTCCAGTTCATCCGTGAGCAGTTCTGTAGCGAGCAGCAGTGAAGCAAGCAGTTCAGTAATCAGCAGCAGTTCGGTTGCGAGCAGCTCTGCAATCAGCAGTAGCTCAAGCAGTGCGCCAATTGTAGATACCACACCGGATGCATTTACTTTCACCGCACAGTTCAATGTGGCACTGGGCGTGCCAGTGGTATCCGAGGCAATTACCCTGAGCGGGATAGATGCACCAGCTGCTATCTCCATCACCGGCGGTGAGTACTCGATTGATGATGGTGATTTCACCAGTGCCGCAGGCAGTGTGGAAGCTGGTCAGCAGATCCGCATTCGGGTGTTAGCATCGGCCTTACCTTTAACGATGACTCGCGCAACTCTACTTGCGGGTGATGTTACTGCAGTATTTGATGTGACGACTGGCGGCGGTATCCCTCCAGTTTCCAGCAGCAGTGCAAGCTCGGTAATTAATCAGAGCAGCTCCTCTGTATCCAGCAATCCAATTTCTTCTAGCAGCATAAGTTCTGCACCAACAAGTTCGGTTGCGAGTAGTTCAGAGGCAAGCAGTTCCGCAATCAGCAGTAGTTCAAGCAGCAGTTCAAGCCAACCGATATTTACTGCACCGGATTTGGTGGACGTAACTACCCTGAACTTAATTCAAGATCAACTCATCAACATAAGATTGGATAACATCGGCGGCGAAGACCTTACCGAGTGTTCGTCCGATTTGCCGGACAGTTTCACTGTTGCAGTATCAGCTGATGCAACCACCTGTGAAATCAGCGGCGATGCAAGCGAGCTGATCGGCCTCACCCAATTCACCGTGACGGCAGTTAACATTGATGGCAGTGACAGCGCACAAGTCTCGTTTCAAATTCAGGCTGCAACCCCTTTTGTAACCACGTGGAAAACCGATAACGAAGGCTTAAGTGACGACAACCAAATCACCATTGCCACCTCGCCGAATTTTGAATACAACTACAACATCGATTGGGGCGATGGCAGCATCGATGAAAATATTACCGGTGATATCACCCACACCTACGCCACGCCCGGCGAATATCAAATTTCAATAACTGGCCGTTTCCCTCAAACCTTTTTCGACTTTTTTAGTGAAAGCGACAATGATGCCAATAAACTCTTATCGGTAGATGCTTGGGGCAATCGGATTTGGCTGTCGATGGAATTTGCCTTTGCAGGCGCAGCGAATCTGGTAATTAACGACAACCAAGCACCGAATTTATCCCGCGTTACCAGTATGCTCGGCACCTTCGCCAGCGCTGCTAATTTTACTGGCGATGTCAGTCACTGGGATGTTTCAAATGTAACGGACATGACCGGATTGTTTTTTTCTGTAGAAAATTTCAACGGTGATTTGAGCAGCTGGGACGTATCCAATGTAACCAGTATGGAATTTATGTTCAATGAAGCAACTGCGTTTAACAGCGATATCACTCAATGGGACGTTTCTAGCGTAACGAACATGGCAAGCATGTTCTCAAATGCAACAGCATTTAATCAGGACATTAGTCAGTGGAATGTTTCCAATGTGACGGACATGTCAGATATGTTCTCAAACGCAACTACATTCAATCAGGACATCAGCAACTGGAACGTCGCCAATGTCACTGATTTTGAAGCCATGTTTGAAAGTGCAGAATCGTTTAATCAAAACCTTGGCAGCTGGAATGTCTCGAACGCGACAAGCATGAGGGACTTCGCGGAAGAATCGGGGTTAACGATACAGAATTATGATGCCTTGTTGATCGGCTGGTCGCTGTTACCCTTGCAAGAAGGGTTGTCTTTCAGTGTTTACCCCACTCCCTACAGTTCAGCCGCAGAAGCCGCCCGTTTTATTTTGACCGATACCTTTGATTGGGAAATATCTGATGGTGGCCTGTTAGCGCTTCCGGATCTACAAGATCAGTCCATCAATGCGCAAACCAATGACCAAGTTCTTATCAGCATTAAAAACAATGGTGGCTCACCCGATAGCTGTACAGCGGATACATTACCGGAAGGGCTTAGCCTTCAAGTAGCGGGCAGCACCTGCGAAATTATTGGCACAATCGCTACCGCACAAACAACATCATTCACCATCACCGCAACCAATGCAGTGGGCAACAGCTCTGCGCTTATTGAGCTAAGTGTCATAGAACAAACCCCGTTTATTACGCGCTGGAAAACCGATAATCCTGGCATGAGTGATGACAATCAAATCACTATCCTCACTTCACCCAACTTTGCTTATAACTTTCGAATTGAGTGGGGCGATGGTTCAGTGAATGAAAATGTGACTGGTGATATTACCCACACCTATGCATCATCTGGTGAATACAATGTCTCGATTACCGGTACCTTCCCTCAACCGTTTTTCAAATCAACAAGCGACTCAACACAAACCGATTCGCAAAAATTAATAGCGGTCGAGCAGTGGGGCAACAGAACCTGGCTTTCAATGAGTCAGGCATTTTTTAATTGTCGCGATCTAACAATTAATGACATCAATGCACCTGATTTATCACAAGTGCTTAGCATGGCGAACATGTTCGCTAATGCTGACAATCTAAGCGGCAATATCAGTAACTGGGATGTCTCTAATGTCATTTTTATGCAAAAC
This sequence comes from Cellvibrio chitinivorans, assembly GCF_035117775.1. Taxonomy (NCBI): domain Bacteria; kingdom Pseudomonadati; phylum Pseudomonadota; class Gammaproteobacteria; order Cellvibrionales; family Cellvibrionaceae; genus Cellvibrio; species Cellvibrio chitinivorans. The sequence continues at coordinate 1,421,008 of NZ_JAYKKN010000001.1, read as the reverse complement.
ATATTTAATGGTGCAGACAATTTTAATCTGGACATCAGCAGCTGGAATGTCGCCAATGTAACCAATATGACCAGCATGTTCAGGGCCACAAAATTCAATCACGCTATTGGCAATTGGGATGTTTCCAATGTCAACAATATGTCGAGCATGTTCAGGGAGGCTAGAGAGTTTAACCAACCCATTGGCAACTGGAACGTCGGCAATGTCACGAATATGAACGCCATGTTCAGAGAGGCCGATGTGTTTGATCAACCTATAGGAAATTGGAATGTCGCCAATGTCAGGAATATGGTCGATATGTTTTTTGGAACCAATGTGTTCAACGCTGACATTAGCAATTGGGATGTTTCCAACGTCACCGATATGGGCAACATGTTCAGAGAGACCGGCGCGTTTAATCAGCCTATTGGCAATTGGAATGTCGCCAATGTCAGGAGTATGCGCGAGATGTTTTTCCGCACCCCATTTAATCAGGACATTAGCCAGTGGAACACGTCCAAGGTTACCGATATGGGCAATATGTTCAGAGAAGCCAAAGCCTTCAATCAACCTATTGGTAATTGGGATGTCGCCAATGTCACTGCCATGAATCAAATGTTCAGAGAGGCTCTGGCATTTAATCAAGATATTGGCAATTGGAACGTCGCCAATGTAACCAATATGAGCGATATGTTTTTTGCGGCCAATGTTTTTAATGCGGACATCAGTAATTGGGATGTTGCCAACCTCACCAACATGTCACGTATGTTCAGAGGTGCAATAGCCTTTGATCAAAATCTCGGTTCCTGGAATGTTTCCAATGTTACAAACATGAGCGATCTGTTTGTAGCTGGTGCACTTTCCCGGGAAAATTACGATGAAATGTTACAGGGTTGGAGCCAACTACCCAGTCTTAAAAATGCGGTGGATCTCAATGTTGGTACAACAAGATTCTCCTCAGATGCACAAGCCGCGCGCGATACCTTGGTCAATAACTTTGGCTGGATTATTACCGATGGAGGCTTATTGCCCCCACCCTAATACAATAAAGCCCGGTTTGCTTAAGCTCACATGTAAAGCAAACCTGAAATATTGATCAATCAATGGCAGAAAAAAACGCCCACACAGACGCTCTGTGCTGGGCGTTTTTATTTAATTAAACGCTCCCGCCTTCACCAACCACGCTTTTAATTGCTGTAACGGCATAGCACCTGAAACCCGATCAACTTCTTTACCGCCCTTGAATAAAATCAGCGTAGGGATACTGCGAATTCCCCAGCGTTGGGCAATTGATGGCACAGCTTCGGTATTGAGTTTAGCGCAGCGCATATAAGGTTCTGACTCTGCCGCCAATTGTTCAAATACAGGCGCAAAACTCTGGCAGGGGCCACACCAGGGCGCCCAGCAATCTACCAACACTGGAATATCATTTTTTTCGATGGTACTCGCGACATTGCCCGGATTTAATTCCAAGGGCTTTCCGATAAATAAAGTGCGTTTGCATTTACCGCAACTCGGTTTATCGGTTAACCGCTCAGCAGGCAGGCGGTTAGTGGCAAAACAACTCGGGCAATTAATTTGCACTGCACTCATAACAACTCCAGATATTCAATAAATATGTAACGTTTGAATCTATTGTGAGATTCCAAGCGCCTGGATTTCAACCACTTGGATCGAAATGGTCCGACCTTAGCTATATCGATACATCAAATACAAAAAAGCCCACCATTGTAAAGGGGACAATGGCAGGCAAAAACAAATCAACCTCAGGTCAATGATAGGGTGCTATCGCCTGGCTACTGTTTGGCTACTTACTGTTTAGCTACTTACTGTTTAGCTACTACAGAAGGAGCAGCCAATTCCCAGCCTCCACCTAGCGATTTATAAACAGCAATCAAGTTCATCAACACTTGCATATCGCTCTGCGCTAATTCTGCACTGACAACCAACTGTGAACGCTGCGCATCCAATACTGCCAGAAAATCACCGCTACCTACTTCATACTTTTTGCTGGCAATTTCAGCTGCCTGATTGCTCGCACTCAGCGCCCGCTGCAATCCTGTGCGACGCTCTTCTTCACGCGAAAAATTTTGCAGGGCGTTATCGGTTTCTTCCAGCGCAACTAAAACCTGTTGTTCAAACTCAGCAATGCGTATTTGAGTGCGCGCATCGGCAGCATCGATTTGCGCATTAACACGGCCAAGATTAAATGCTGCCCATTGAATCCGTGGCGAAAATGAAAAGGTATCGGTTTCACTATTTCCCAAACGCGTCCAATCCGTTGATAAGTAGCCCAAGCCACCAGTAAAGGTTACGCTCGGATAAATATCAGCTACGCGAATATTGTATTCGGCGACCGCACCGGCCAGCGCCTGCTCTGCACGGCGAATGTCAGGCCTGCGCTTTAATAAATCCGCAGGATTTCCAACTGCAAATGATGCGGGAATTTCAGGTAGCGATTTCACCTGCGCCAATTCCTGCTTTAGCGCATCAGTTGGTTTTCCGGTCAGCACTCCTATACGATTCAACGCTACATTAACTCGTGCACTTAATGCTGGAATAGTTGAGCGAGTTAATTCCAATTGCGATTCAGCACGTGCAACATCCAATTGATCACCCCGCCCTACCTCTTCAAAACGCTGCGTGAGCTGCAAGGTTTCTTGCTGATTGAGTACATTGCGCAACGCTACATCGAGCAGATATTGATTGCCGCGCAAGCTGATATAAGCGCTGGCCACTTCGGCAGCAATAGTTACATGCGCCGCTTGCAAATCTGCTTCGCGCGCAGCCAATTGTGCTTGCGATAACTTCACACCGTTGCGCACTCGACCAAAAATATCCAGCTCCCAACTTGCATCAAAATCCGCCGCATAAGTTTCGCTAATGCGCGAACCTGTAGCGCCAACAACATCTGCACTTTGCTTTTGACGAACACCTGTTGCGCTAGCTTCAACTGTTGGATAGCGATCCAATTTACTATCGCGCAACAATGCGCGTGACTCCGTCAGTGACGCTTGCGCTATGCGAATCGAGTGGTTTTGCTGCAATGCGTCGGCAATTAATTGATTCAACTGCTCATCATTTAATTGTGACCACCAGGCAGCCACTGGCTGCTCTTGGGTCATTCCCTGCTGCAAAGCAAATGCAGCGGGAGCTTCCGATACATTTGCCAATTCACTGGCACGCTCAACGGATTTAAATCCACTACAGGCACTGATCGCCAGCGGCAACAATGCCAGCGCAAACAGTTTCATTAATTGTGCTTGTTTCATACTTGCACCTCTTTATGCTCTGCACTTTTATCTTCCAGTACAGGGACAGAATTATCTTCAACTTTATAGCTGCGCGAGCCTTCAAGTTTGCGCAGCAACACATAGAACATAGGCGTGAAAAACAAACCGAAGAAGGTCACACCCAACATGCCCGAGAACACGGCGATACCCATCACGCTGCGCATTTCGGCACCGGCACCGGTAGAGAACACCATCGGCAATACCCCCATGATGAATGCGAAAGAGGTCATCAAAATCGGGCGCAAACGCATACGGCTTGCGGTGATCGCCGCTTGATAGGTTTCCATACCGCGCATTTCCAATTCACGCGCAAATTCCACAATCAAAATTGCGTTTTTACTTGCCAACCCCGCGAGTACAAACAAGCTGATCTGAGTAAAAATGTTGTTGTCGCCGTTGCTGATCCACACACCAAAAAGTGCAGACAAAATCGACAGCGGAACAATCGTCACCACCACCAATGGCAAGGCCAAACTTTCGTACTGCGCCGCCAACACCAAAAACACCAGCAACAAACACAGCGGCAAAATATAAATTGCCGTATTGCCCGCAAGCACTTCCTGATAGGTCAAGTCGGTCCACTCATACACAATGCCGCTGGGCAAAACCTCATCCAGAATTTCCGCAATCGCATCCTGCGCTTGCCCACTGGAATAACCCGGTGCCGCGTTGCCATTAATATCAGCAGCCAAGTAGCCGTTGTAATGCGCCGCGCTCTCTGGGCCGTAACTTTCTTGCATGCTGAGCACAGCGCCGAGCGGCACCATATCGCCCTGCGCGTTGCGCACTTTTAATTGCAGCGCATCGTCTGGTGTGTTGCGATATTCAGCATCTGCCTGTGCAATTACTTGATAGGTGCGACCAAATTGATTGAAATCATTGATGTAGAGCGAGCCCAAATACACCTGCATAGTGTCGAAAATTTCTTTGACATTCAGGCCAAGCTGTTTGGCTTTAGTGCGATCCACATCGGCATACAATTGCGGCACATTAATTTTGTAATTGGAAAACACACTTGCAAGCTCAGGGCGCTGCATGGCTTTTTGCTGCACTTGCGCCACAACTTCCGCCAGCTTCTCGTAACCCAAACCAGCGCGATCTTCAATTTGCAATTTAAATCCGCCCGTTGTTCCCAAGCCGCGCACTGGTGGCGGCGGGAAAATCGCAATAAAAGCTTCTTCGATTCCGGCAAATTTCATTTGCAATTTGTGTGCGATAGCACCTGCCGATAACTCATCACTGGTGCGCTCGTTAAAATCTTTTAACGGGAAGAACACAATCCCCGCGCTGGAGCTATTGGTAAAACCATTGATGCTCAAACCGGGAAATTGCACCGCATTTTCCACACCAGCTTCCGCCAAACCTATCTCACCCATTTCGCGAATAACCTGCTCGGTACGCTTCAAGGTTGCACCGTCGGGCAATTGTGCAAAGGCGATGAGATACTGTTTATCCTGCGCGGGCACAAAGCCTTTGGGGATAATATTGAAACCCACCGCAGCGATTCCCAATAAAATCGCATAAACACCCACCGCTGCCATTTTGCGCCCGAGAATTTTTCCGACGCGGGTCGAATAATTACCTGAAGCGCGCGTAAAACTGCGATTAAACCACGCAAAAAATCCTCCAAATGCTTTATCCATTCCGCGTGTTAAAACGTCTTTTGGTTCATGGTGCCCTTTCAATAAGAGTGCGGCTAACGCAGGGCTTAAAGTTAAAGAGTTGATAGCGGAGATAACGGTAGAAATAGCAATCGTCAGCGCAAACTGCTTATAAAATTGTCCGGTCAAACCACTCACAAATGCGATAGGCACAAACACCGCAATCAATGTTAGCGAGATAGCGATAATCGGCCCACTCACCTCCTGCATGGCTTTATAGGTTGCAGCAATCGGCGTTAAACCTTCTTCGATATTTCGCTCAACGTTTTCTACCACTACGATGGCATCATCCACCACGATACCGATAGCCAATACCAAACCAAAAAGCGAGAGAGTATTAATTGAAAAACCAAACGCCCACATCAACGCAAATGTACCCACAATTGAAACGGGAACGGCAAGTAGCGGAATAATTGACGCGCGCCAGGTTTGCAAAAACAGAATCACAACCACTACAACTAATGCCAATGCTTCCAGCAAGGTTTTAATCACCGCTTTAATAGAGCTTTTTACAAACACCGTTGGGTCGTAAACAACTTGATAATCAACACCAACAGGAAAACGCTCTTTCAGCTGCGCCATAGTGGCACGCACATTGTCAGAAATTTGAATGGCGTTAGCGCCGGGCGCTTGAAAGATTGGAATAGCAACTGCGGGTTGGCTATCAAGCATGGAGTTCAATGCAAATTCCGATGCACCCATCTCCACGCGAGCGACATCTTTCAAGCGAGTGATCTCACCATTGCTGCCGGCGCGAATAATAATTTCACCGAACTCTTCCGGATTATCCAAACGGCCTTTGGCATTCACGGGCAATTGCACATCCACCAAATCAGTTACTGGCGCACCGCCGATAATACCGGCTGCGACCTGCACATTTTGTTCGCGCACTGCACTTACCACATCATTAGCGGTGAGATTTCGCTCTGCAATTTTTTCCGGGTTCAACCAGATGCGCATGGCGTAATCGCCCGAGCCAAACAAGCGCACCATGCCCACACCGGGAACCTTGGCCAACTCATCTTTAACATTCATCAATGCATAGTTGCGCAGATAGAGCTCGTCGTAACTTTTGTCCGGCGAAATCAAATGCACCACCATGGTTAAATCCGGCGAGCTTTTTACTACTGTCACACCTTGCTGACGGGTAACTTCCGGCAACCGCGGCAGCGCTTGTGAGATACGGTTTTGCACCATTTGCTGCGCAAGGTCAGCATCGGTACCAATTTTAAAAGTGACGGTGAGTGTTAAGCGGCCATCGGTAGTCGCTTGCGAAAACATGTACAACATATTTTCCGTACCCGCCAACTGCTCCTCCAATGGAGTCGCAACCGTTTCTGCAATCACCTTCGGGTTTGCACCTGGGTAAGACGCATTTACCACCACCGATGGTGGAGATACTTCCGGGTATTCCGAAATCGGCAACTGAAACATGGCGATGGCGCCCGCGATAAAAATCAGCAGTGAAATCACTCCGGCAAAAATGGGGCGATCCACAAAAAATTTGGATATGTTCATACTGAACCTGCCTGCTTGGCTGCAATAAAAAATAAAATAAATATCAAAATGTGGAGATGAGTTTGGAGACTGTTGGTGCGTTGCACCAACAGGACTCCTTAATCAATAACTCAGAAAAAACGAGAAAACTAAAAAGAGAAAACTAAAAAGAAATTGAAACGATGATTAGCTAGTGGGTGGATGCAACTGCCGCTGTCGAACCCTCTTGCGTTACATTCGGATTCACCACAGTGCTAGGTCGCACATGGGATAAACCATTGACGATAATTTTATCGCCCGCATTAACACCCGCGACCACTACTCGCTGACCTTGATAGTGATCACCCAAAGTGATTTCGTGATAGTTGGCAGTGTTGTTTTCATCCACCACCAATACATATTTTTTACTTTGGTTGGTGCCGATTGCACGCTCCGGAATTAACAGCGCCTGCATTTCCTCAGCCGAGCCCAAACGCACATTGGCAAACATACCGGCGGTTAGTGCACCGTCGCTATTGTCAAAAATAGCGCGGGCGCGAATGGTGCCGCTGGCGGTATCCAAGCGATTATCAAACGCAGAAATATGGCCTTTATAAGTAACACTCGCATCGCTCGCGAGTGTTAATTCCACCGGCATCTGCTGCGTATTTTGCGTATTGCGCACAAACTGAATGTAAGTCGCTTCATCCACATTGAACTCTGCATAGAGCTTGTCGTTAGCAACAATCTGCGTGAGCAGCGGCGCATTAGCTCCTGCTTCCACGACGTTTCCTGCAGTTAATTCAGCGCGACCGACACGGCCGGAAATAGGCGCACTGATGTGAGCATATTCCAGATCCAGTTTGGATTGACTCAGCGCCGCTTCAGCTTGTTTTACATCCGCCTGCGCGACCTGATGCGCACTCAAGGCAGAGTCGTAGACACTTTGCGACACCAACTTGGCTGCGATCAATTGTTGGGCGCGATTCAATTCATCCTTTGCTAGTTTTGCGCGGGATTGCGCCGTCGCCAGCTGTGCCTGCGCACGCTGAACCGATGCCTGATGCGGGCGCGGATCTATCACAAACAATGGCTGACCTTTTTTCACCTGCTGCCCCTCAGTGAACAGCACTTGCTGAATGGTGCCGCTGACCAGAGGTTTGATGGCAGCGCTTTCAACTGGAGCAAGTCGGCCGGAAAAACTGGCCCAAGCGCGAATGGCCTGCGGCTGCAAAATAACCACATCCACCGCTGGCGCAGGTGGTATGGCCGATGGGGTAGCTGCTGTTACAGTAGTAAGATGATGGAACCCGACAATACCTGTCAGTATGGTTAAAACACTAAGAGTGATTAGTTTGCGAGAAAGTAATTTGTGCGGATGAATTTTGTGACTCATGATGGTCTCCTGTTGCTCTTTAGCAAATCAATGACGTGTAACACTCCCTTAAAGGGAAAAACAGAGAGGCTTTACCAGATATTTCGGCAAACTATACATACCGGTCGGTATGTAGGTCAACAAAATTTTACACAGGAAGATTGAGCAGTCCGTTCGGCTGTGCGAGCAAATACGGAAAAACCAATAAAATCAGTGACTTTAGAGCTGCAGTCCCTTTTTGCATCACAGCAAATATCGATCATACCGGGGTTTGATGGGGCTATACGTGATTGAAAAACATACCGCCCGGTATCATAATAACCATAACGCATGATAGAGAAACCCGCTTATGAGCACCCCCGACACCCGCACACTGTTACTGGAAACCGCCTTAGGGCTGATCTGGAAAAGCAATTACGACTCAGTCGGCGTAAATGAAATCTGCAAAGAAGCAGGCGTCACCAAGGGCAGCTTTTATCATCACTTTGAGTCCAAGGCAGAACTGTTTTGCGAAGCGACTAATCATTACTGGGAAGAAATTCGGCAGGATCTGGATTGCATTTTTTCGCCCATTAACAGCCCACTTGAGCAACTGGAAAACTGGCTGCAATTTATTTTTATTAACAAGATTGGCGAAGACAAAGACAACGTACCCGGCTGCGCGTTTTTTACCGCTGGAATGCAGGCTGGCTGTGGCGAAAATCGCATTAGCAGCACCCTACAACTTATGACTGAGCGCAGCGCCAAATACAATTTGGCACTGGTGCGCAGCTTGCTGAGCAACAATTATTTACAAGAAGCCAAAGACCCGGAACAGCTCGCGCGCCTTATGCAGCAATATGTGCAAGGGGCAATTATGCACGCACGCGTCACACGCAATATCAGCAACATTAAACGCGATTTGCCAGAGGGGATTTATCGTATTCTCGGTTTAAAACCGGAATTTTGGTTTAGTGCAAAACCTACATGGCCGTGCACTGCAGAAAATTAAATTGCTATTATTTTTTTTATAATTTTTAGCGGCGATTAAAACGAGCAATTGATTTTTCAATCGCCGATGTGCTCACTCACATAATCCAAAAAACACGAAATACGCGATGAAAGCGCAGTATTTCGGTAGTAAACCGCATTGACCGGCTGCAAGACTTCCACCGTATCTGCCACTAAAACCTGCACCAAATTTCCAGTTTGTCGATCAATTCGCGTCATAAAATCGGACAGACAAACAATTCCCTCGCCAATCAACGCCAATTGCCGCAGCGTTTCTCCGCTTGACGCCCACACACTCGGCGCAATTACAAATCTATCGCCCTGTACGTTGCGCAATGGCCATGCATTGAGCGATTCCGGGCGCGTAAAACCCAGTAGGCGATGCCGGGATAATTCCTCCACCGATTGCGGCTCGCCGTACTCGCGTAAATAAGCGGGACTTGCAAGCACACGCAAACGATTCGTCATTAATGGGCGCGCATGCAGACTCGAATCATTCAAGGCGCCGTGGCGAATCGCGATGTCGGTGCGATGCTCCAACAGATCAATAATCTGATCGTTAGTATTTAATTCCAATTCGATATCGGGATAGCGCTCGCGAAAGCCACGCACCAGTGGCACCAATACATGCAACATAAACGGCGATGCCGCATTCACACGCAACAATCCCGATGGCTGATTGCGGCGAATTTGCATTTGCTCTTCCGCATCTTCAACCGCATTAATGATCTTGCATGCCTGCGCAAGAAACACCTGCCCTTCTTCGGTCAACTCCAAGCGTCGGGTCGTGCGGCGCAATAGCGTCACCTCTAACTTTTCTTCCAAGCGCCCAAGCGCACGGCTAATCGCCGAGACGGTTTGCCCAAGGCTATCGGCTGCGGCGGTGATGGAACCGCTATCCACCACAGCCACAAATACCTGCATTTCATCGAGAGTTGTTTTCATTATTGAATTTTATTCAAAAATCTTATGCAGATACACCTGTTTTTCTGCAAAGGTCACTTGGGGACAATAGCGCCATCATCTACTGAGGACTTATTTATGCGTATCCCCATAGCCTTACTGGCGCTAACCGTTAGCGCCTTTGCCATAGGCACTACTGAGTTTGTCATTGTCGGCCTGATACCAACTATCGCCAGTGATTTGAACGTGAGCCTGCCTTCTGCCGGTTTGCTCGTCAGCCTCTACGCACTCGGTGTCGCTGTAGGCGCGCCGCTACTGACTGCACTTACCGGCAAATTGCTGCGCAAATTATTGCTACTTGGCCTGATGCTGTTATTCACGCTGGGTAACCTTGTCGCATGGCAGGCGCCGGGTTATGAATCGCTAGTGCTTGCGCGGATTTTAACGGGGCTTGCTCACGGCGTTTTCTTTTCGATTGGCGCAACCATTGCGACTAATTTGGTCGCAAAAGATAAAGCCGCAAGCGCCATTGCGATTATGTTTTCCGGTTTGACTGTCGCCTTGGTGACTGGCGTTCCGCTGGGCACTTTTATCGGCCAACACTTTGGCTGGCGCGCAACATTTTTAGCGGTCGCGGCACTTGGAGTAATCGCTTTTTTTGCCAGCTTGCTTTTTATTCCGCGCAATTTGCAGCACTCGCAACCTGCATCGGTCTTGCAACAACTGCAGGTATTAAAACAACCGCGTTTGCTGTTGGTATATGCGATGACTGCCGTAGGTTATGGCGGCAGTTTTATCGCATTTACTTTTCTCGCGCCGATTTTGGAACAGATTACCGGTTTGAATTCCGGCAGCATTGCTCTTGTACTTTTGGTGTACGGCGTCTCAGTAGTTGCTGGCAATATTTGGGGTGGAAAACTGGCTGATAAAAAAGGCCCGATTGCAGCGCTACAAATTATTTTTGCGGGTCTTGCATTAGTGCTACTGATATTTACGTTTACTTCATCAACGCCTTGGCTTGCGATTGCAACAGTGTTGATTTGGGGCGCATTTGCGTTTGGCAATGTGCCCGGCTTGCAGGTGTATGTTGTGCAACAAGCGGGGCATCACGCACCACGCGCCATTGATGTTGCATCTGGCTTAAACATAGCCGCGTTTAATCTGGGGATTGCTTTAGGTGCATGGGGTGGCGGTTTAATTGTCGATAACTGGGGCTTGCAACATACACCCTGGGTAGGTGCACTTATTGTTGTGATTGCGATATTACTGACACGCTGGAGCGGCAAACTTGATCGCACCAATCCTATTTCCACCACGCTGCCAAACGACGCGATTATCAGCACGCATTAACATCAATCCACTTTTTTACTGGAGATACTTATGAACAACTCAACATCAAAAATTCCTGCGCTTGGTTTGGGAACTTTTCGCCTGAAAGAACAGCAAGCATTCGATGCAGTTTTCAACGGAATTGAACTTGGCTATCGCCATATTGATACCGCACAAATCTATGACAACGAAGCCGATGTAGGTCGTGCAATTGCTGCAAGCAAAGTCTCGGCTAGCGAATTATTTGCCACCACCAAAATTTGGACTGAACATTTAGCCGCAGGAAAACTCATTGCCAGCCTGAAAGAAAGCCTGCACAAACTACAGCTGGAAAAAGTAAATCTGACACTGATTCACTGGCCATCGCCCAACGACGACATTCCAGTTGCGGTTTATATGGAGCAGTTGCTGGAAGCGAAAAAACAGGGATTAACCGAGTTGATTGGAATATCCAACTTCACCATCAAACATACGCAAGAAGCGATAGCAGCGATTGGTGCTGAACATATCTCCACCAACCAAATTGAAATCCATCCGTTTTTGCAAAACCGCAAATTGGTTGAATTTTTACAACGGCAAAATATTCACATCACCGCCTATATGCCGCTTGCCTATGGCAAGGTCATGCAGGAACCGGTGATTCAAAAAATCGCTGAAACCCACAATGCCACTGCCGCGCAAATCGCCTTGGCTTGGTCATTACAACAAGGGTTTGCGGTAATTCCGTCATCAACCAAACGCGAAAATTTACAGAGCAATTTATTTGCAGCAAACATCAAATTAAGCGATGAAGAAATGCACGCGATTGCAGGATTAGACAACGGAGAGAGAATTGCAAACCCGGGCTTTGCGCCTGAGTGGGACTAAAAATTCTCGCAGCGCGCACTATGTAAGCTTTCCATTAATGCATTTGTTTCGAAACGCTTGAGCCATGGATGGCGAATGCGAACCCCATGGATGGGTTTATGTGGTTTCGAAATAAATGCATTAATGGAAGGCGCGCTACGCAGCAAGATGAACTTCGTAGCGTGCAAAAAAATTACAACTTAACTCGCAACCCTATACGCGTAAGCAAAGCACCAATTCCCATAATCACGCAGGCGAAAAATAAACTCCACAGAATCCCCAACACCCCCACATTAAACATTTCCGGGCGCAGTGAGAAACCGAAAATTCCGCACAGCGCCAAAATTATGTAGGGCAGGATATAAACCAGCAGCGGGTTAGTCGCTGAAGGCTCAAAAAATTTGGTCCAGGCGCGCTGTTGTTTTACATCCACCAACCAATACACCAAACCAAAAATCAGACAACAAAAGAACACGCTGAATAGTGCCCAACTCGGTGTCGCCCAAATCTTGGATATGGGTGATATCTGCCAACTGGCAAATGCCAAGACACCAACAATTCCAGTGAAGATAAGATAGTTTTTGAATTTACTCGCAGCAAAATTCGGCTGGTAAAACAATTGCGAGAGAATCACGCCCGCCAACACTATCGCCGCATGGGTGTAGTTGCAATTCAACTCAAAGACTTTGGTCATAAACAGACCCGCTGAGAAGTTGCCCTTTATCGCATCCATCGCAAAAAAAATTGCTATTAATGCCAACGCCGAAATCGCCAAGGTAAAAAATTGCGTCACAGGCGATACACATTGGCGCGTGATCAAAAACAAAGTGCCCGCAATTAAATACGCCCAACCGATCAGCCCGAGGATGCCCCACCACTGAGTGGTCATGCCCGTATCGTTCGGGCCTTTGTACAACCACCAGAGCGCAACCAAGCCAGCGACACCTATCAGCTTCGCCCCCAATGCAATGTTCGGGGAAATAGTGCGCGGGTAATTCGACCAGATCAACAGCACCGAAATAAACATCAGCAATGTCCACAAGGGCATGGAGATACTCATCGCCGCCGCGTCAAAACCGTATTCGGTATTCACCATAAATACGCCGATCACCATCAAGCCAAAACTGCGCAGGGCGATGTGTTTAAAAATCGCCAACGCGGAATCACCTTTATTTGCGCGCGCTTGAACAGCAAAGGGAATAGACATGCCAACGATAAATAAAAATGCAGGGAAAACCAGATCGACAAAGGTCATGCCATCAACATCGGCTGGAAGATGTTTCATCCATTGAGGGATATTGGCAACACCCGCCAATTCGTTCACAAACACCATGGTAAAAATAATGATGCCGCGAAAGACATCGATAGATAAAACGCGGTTAGCGCCAAGTGCAGGATTGTTCATCGTGTATGCCTGTTGGATATGTTGTTTTAATTTGAGCACCGAAATTCCACGATAACCGAGTGACGCCTTAAGCCGCAATTCAAATCTGACAACGTTGCCTTCCGATTTACAATTCCCTACACAGCTCGCGCCTGACACGCGCCCAATAAAAAGCCCGCAACTAAGTGCGGGCTTTTTAAGGGCAGAACCGGTTCGATATTAATCGTGGTGATGACCACCAACGCCGTGGGCGTGGCCGTGAGCGATTTCTTCATCAGTCGCATCGCGCACATCTACTACTTCCAATTCGAAGTCGAGGTTCTTGCCAGCCAATGGATGGTTGCTGTCGATATCGACATTGAATTTACCCACTTTCAATACGATGGCATCCCAAGGGCCGTGCTGGGTATTCACCGCGACTTTCATGCCCGGCTTGATTTTGCCTTTCAGTTTTTCATGACCGTGCAGGTGCTTGATTGGAATACGCTGCACCGCACCTTCCTGACGCTGGCCGTAGCCTTGCTCGGGGGTGATGCTGACGCTGACTTTGTCACCCGCTTGCTTGCCTTCCAGCGCAGCCTCTAGCGCCGCCAACAAACCATTGTGGCCGTGCAAGTAAAGGGTTGGATCGGTTTCGTAGGATGATTCCAGCAGCTCGCCGCCGGTTTCGCTTAAACGGTAATGAAAACTGACAACTTTGTCGGCAGCGATTTGCATAACAACTCCAAAATAGACGATTGTTTTACTAAAAATGGTTTTTTCGAGGGCGCGAATTGTCGCTGATTTGTCACAGGGGCGCAAAACAAAAACTCAACAGCGTATGATGCGCAAATTCATCTGCCGACCGATCTCATTTTATGTCGATATCTCTCCCCCCTCTGCCAACACCGATTTTTTCTGTCGCTATCGAATCCGCACAGAAAGAAATGGCTACAGGTACTGAGGCGCACCTGTGGCTGCTGGACACCAACCAGTTCACCGCCGCCCATTTTGCCGAGGCGGCGCAGATCATGAGCAGCCATGAGCAGGAGCGCGCGCAAAAAATGGTACGCGGCAAAGAAACTTACATCGCCAGCCGCTGGTTGCTGCGCAAGGTACTGTCGCGCTACACGAGCCAACATGCGCGGGACGTTGAGATACTGCGCACCGATAAAGGCAAGCCCTATCTCGCGCACAGCAATATCCACTTTAGCTTGAGCCATAGCGGTCGTTGGGCGGTGCTCGCGGTTTCGACAAGCGGCGCAATGGGTATCGATATAGAAGCAGCCGAAAGAAAGCGTGATTTGGCGGGCATCGCCGAAAGCTACTATCACCCGCAAGAATTTGCCCAATTACAGGCGCTAGCGGGCAATCAGCAAACCGACTATTTCTATCGCCTCTGGACTCTCAAAGAAGCCTTTTTTAAAGCCACAGGCACAGGGATTTCTGCTGGTTTGGACAAGATCCATTTCTCGCTCGATAACGATGAAATTCAGGCTGAGATCGACGCAGAACTGGCTACTGATAAGGCAGACTGGCAATTTCACCAGTGGACATTAACGGCTGACGAGAACAGTGCGCACAACTACTGTGCGTTGGCCTATACCGCACCACACAGGTTGGCAGTACGCTGGTTTGATGCCTTGGCCACGCCAGCTTTTTCTTGACTCGCCCGTCGTCACTGTTAGCATGGCGGCCTGCAAATTCCTGCCTTGAACCCTATCCATTACTACTGAATAAGAAAGAATCGCCATGTTGCCATTCCATCAGGCTGTCAAAGACGACTTCAGCGCCGTCAACCAACTTATCATCGACAAACTCCATTCCGATGTCGGCTTGGTTGAAAACATTGGCCATTATTTGGTGGAAGCGGGCGGCAAGCGCCTGCGCCCGCTGCTGGTACTGCTCACCGCCAATGCATTGGGCTACAAAGGCAAGGATCATTTATCACTCGCGGCGATTATCGAATTTATCCACACCGCCACCCTGCTGCATGACGACGTGGTGGATATGTCTAACCTACGCCGCGGCCGCCCCACCGCCAACGCCCAATGGGGCAATGCGCCGAGCGTATTGGTGGGCGACTTCCTCTATTCCCGTGCATTTCAAATGATGGTGGCCATCGGCAATATGGATGTGATGGCGATTCTGAGCGACACCACCAATGTGATCGCCGAAGGTGAAGTCCAGCAGCTGGTAAATGCCAAAGATCCGAATGTCGATGAAGAAAACTACTTCCGTGTGATCGACAAAAAAACCGCCATTTTATTTGCCGCCGCCTGTGAAGTTGCCGCCGTACAATGCGGCACCACAGCTGCACAGCGCGAAGCCCTGCGCGCCTATGGCCGCCATGTCGGCATCGCCTTTCAGTTGGTTGATGATGCACTGGATTACACAGGCGACGCAGCAACCCTTGGCAAAAATGTGGGCGATGACCTCGCCGAAGGCAAACCCACTCTGCCTCTGATTTACGCCATGCGCACCGGAACTCCGGCCCAGGCAGAGCTGATTGCCACTGCCATCCGCAACGGCGATGCCAGTCAGTTACCGGCAATTTTGGAAATCGTGCAAGCCACCGGCGGCATGACCTACACTTTGGATTCCGCCAAACAGCAGGTGCAACTGGCACTCGAACAATTGCAACTATTGCCAGACAACCATTACACCCAAGCGATGAGACAGCTGGCCGAGTTCTCGCTGGCGCGGACTTTCTAGTTTCGTTTTAGTCGCTTCCAGAAGCTTCGAGATGTTTCCGGCGCCATCCAGACCACTAGCCATCTAGCCCTAAACTGGACAAGCCAGCCACAGCGGTTAGAATGGCGCACTTTTGCGCGGGCTCAGCCTGCGCGCAATGATCACTAGCAGAGTAAATTCCATGACTCCCTTTGAACCTAAAAGCTCCTACAGCCGCGAAGAATTGCTTCTCTGTGGCGATGGCAAATTGTTCGGCCCAGGCAATGCGCAACTGCCAAAACCTAACATGTTGATGCTCGACCGCATTGTGCATATCAGCCACACCGGCGGCGAATTCGGCAAAGGTGAGATAGTGGCAGAGCTGGACATCAGCCCTGACCTCTGGTTCTTCGACTGTCACTTTCCCGGCGATCCGGTAATGCCCGGCTGCTTGGGTCTGGATGCCATGTGGCAATTGGTTGGCTTCTTCCTCGGCTGGAAAGGCAACCCCGGCCGTGGCCGCGCACTGGGCTGTGGCGAACTCAAGTTCACTGGCCAAATCCTGCCAACCGCAAAAAAGATCACCTACCACATCAATTTGAAGCGTGTAATTGAGCGCAAACTGATTATGGGTATCGCCGATGGCCGTGTATCCTGCGATGGCAAAGACATTTACTTCGCTCACGATCTGCGTGTAGGTCTGTTCCAGAACACCGACAGTTTCTAACTATCCAAAAAACGACTGTCCAAAATAACGATAGCGGGTGAGCACCTGACTGCCTGTGGCATAATGTTCACCCTTTTAACTGCGTCTGATCGCCCTTAACCGCGATCCCCGCGCTGTAGCTAAAGACAAATGAGGTAACCTATGAAACGTGTTGTTGTTACTGGAATGGGCATAGTGTCCTGTCTGGGCAATGATAAAGATGCCGTGTTGGATGCATTGCGCACCGGCCGCTCCGGTATCAAATTCCAGGAAGCCTATAAAGAGAAAGGCTTTCGCAGCCATGTTGCAGGTTCCGTTGACATCAATTTGTCTGAGCTGATCGACCGCAAGATTCTTCGTTTTATGGGCGATGCCGCCGCTTACGCTTACCTCTCCATGCAACAGGCGATTGCCGATGCAGGCTTGAGCGAAGAGCAAGTCTCCAACGAGCGCACCGGTATCATCATGGGTTCCGGCGGTGCATCTTCCATGAATCTGGTTGAGGCTGCCGATATTCTGCGCGAGAAAGGTCTGAAGCGTGTTGGCCCTTATCGTGTAACCCAAACCATGGGCTCTACCACCTCTGCATGTTTGGCGACTCCGTTCAAAATCAAAGGCGTTAACTACTCAATTTCCTCTGCCTGTGCGACCAGCGCCCACTGCGTTGGTGTAGCTCTTGAGCAAATCCAGCTCGGCAAACAAGACATCGTATTTGCCGGCGGCGGTGAAGAAGAGCATTGGACCCTGACCGCATTGTTTGATGCGATGGGTGCACTCTCTACCAAATACAACGAAACCCCTGACCAGGCTTCACGCGCTTACGATGCCAACCGCGATGGTTTTGTAATCGCAGGCGGTGGCGGCTGCTTGGTGATTGAAGAGTACGAACACGCCAAAGCGCGCGGCGCGAAAATTTACGCTGAGATCGTTGGTTACGGCGCCACTTCCGATGGCTACGACATGGTTGCTCCGTCAGGTGAAGGCGCGGTGCGCTGCATGAAGCAGGCACTGTCTACTGTTGAAGGCGACATCGACTACATCAACTCCCACGGCACCTCGACTCCTGTCGGTGACTTGGCTGAGTTGCGCGCGATTAAAGAAACCTTTGGCAGCAACATCCCCGCCATCAGCTCTACCAAATCCCTCACCGGCCACAGCCTTGGCGCTACCGGCGTACAAGAGGCGATTTACAGCCTGCTGATGATGGAAAACGATTTTATCTGCGCATCAGCCAACATCGAGACTCTCGATCCAGAAGCCGAAGGCATGCCAATTGTGCTCAAGCGCCAGGACGACGTGAAATTAAACCGCGTTATGTCTAACAGCTTCGGCTTTGGCGGCACCAACGCTACACTGGTGTTCCAACGCATCTAAGCATCGTTGAAATAGCCATAAAAAAACCGCGAGCCGCACCAGCGCCTCGCGGTTTTTTATTTTCGAATGAACACTTAGCTATTCACATTAGACCTCTGACGCCTGAACCTGTTGCCGCTGATGCAGCCACTGTTTCACCAAGGGCAATAAGCTCGGGCGCCAAGAGCGCGCCTGTATGCCGAAGTAGTCGCGCGCGCGGCGGCAGCCGAGAATGGCACTGAGGGGTTCGTCAAAGGGTTCGCTATCTTCAAGGGTAAGACTGGGTTCGGCGGTGAGGAGTTGCTGCTGGATTAGTAATTGCAATAAATGTTCGGCAAACTCGTCCTCGGTGCAAGCATCGCTGCTGCAATAGTGCATCACACCCCAATTATCGGCGCCACAGTTGATTTGCTTGGCCATGGCAACTGCCACCCGCGCCGCATCGGACAGTGAGGTAGGTGCACCACGTAAATGGCGATTCACACTCACTGAGGCACCTGCCAAAAAGGAGCCGAGCAAGCGAGTCAGCAGATTGTCACCATAAGCACCTATCACCCAACTCAAGCGCAGAATGATGTGCTTGGGGCAAGCTTCTGCAATCAATCGCTCCGATTCCACAAACGCGCGCCCGGTGTCATTGATCGGCGCGACATGGTCTTTCTCGCTGTGCGTTCCCCGGCTATCACCGCCAAATACGCTGTAACTCGACAAGTGAATAACTGGAATCGCCTTCTCTGTAATCGATGTGTCGGTACAGACTTGCGCAAGCTGGCGCACTGTTTCCACCAAAGTTGACTGCCCACCGGCTTGGAAGGCCTCCTCCCAACCGCGACAGTTGATAATCAAATCCGGCTGATGCTTGGTGAAATAGGCGCGCAGACTCTGTTCATCCGACCAATCCAGATCAGCAGCCGAAGGCGCCAGCAACTTGAATGGCTCGCGCTCCAACTCGTGCTCCAGCGCCTTGCCTAAAGGAGAAATTACATCGGTTAACAATAACTTGAATGACATTGTGCTCTGCATACCCGTAAAATTTTCCTGCATATTAGCAGTAGAACCCGCTGCCACTGCAAGGGCAAATCGAGGCGGAAAACCGTATACTGCGCGCCGCTTAAATCCGCAACCACCCAATTGGAAGGAATCAACCTCCCTATGCGCCAACCCCCGCTGAATATTTATCTCGATCTAGCCATTATTGGCGGCGGCATTGCTGGGCTGTGGTTGGCCAATCGCATCAAAAATGCTGGCTATAAATTCGCATTATTTGAAAGCAAAGCGCTCGGCAGCGACCAAACGCTGGCATCTCAAGGCATGATCCACGGCGGCATGAAATACACCCTTGCTGGCGCTCTTACCGGCGCCTCCGAAGCCATCGCCGACATGCCCAAACACTGGCGCGCCTGTCTGTGCGGCGAAGGCGATGTCAACTTGCGCCACACCCGCATTCTCAGCGATCACTTTTTTATGTGGTCGGGCGATGACTTGGGCAGCAAACTCACCAGCTTCTTCGCCAGCAAAATCACGCGTGGCCGGGTTGAATCTGTACCCGATGACCGCCGCCCGCCGCTGCTGCGCAACAAGGATTTCAGCGGCAGTCTGTATCGGCTGGAAGACATAGTCATAGACGCGCCCAGTCTGGTCACCAACCTCGCCCACAACATCGAAGGCAATTGCTTTCAGATCGATTGGTCGCAGGCGCAACTGCTCAAAGGCGATGACGGCACTGTGAGCTTATCAATTGATACGCCAGAGCAGCCGCTTATCATCCACGCCCAACGCTTTGTCTTTACTGCCGGAAAAGGCAACGCTGAACTTCTACAACAACTGGAACTGACAAGCCCGGCCATGCAGCTGCGCCCATTGCAACAGGTGATGGTGAAGCATCAGCACCCGTTCGATTTTTACGGCCACTGCCTCGGACGCGAGACAACACCGCGCCTGACCATCTCCAGCCACCGCCTGCCTGATGGCGCGCATGTGTGGTATCTGGGTGGCAGCCTTGCGGAAAAAGGCGCGCGCATGACAGCGGAAGACCTGATCGAACAGGCCAAGCTGGAGCTGAGCGAACTTATCCCCTGGATTAACCTTGAAGGCGCTGAATGGGCAACCTTGCCGGTGGATCGCGCCGAGCCGCTGCAACCCAATTTTGCACGCCCGGACAACGCCTTTATCGCCCCCGCTCAAGGGGTTAATAACCTACTGGTCGGCTGGCCGACCAAACTGACGCTGGCACCCAATCTCGCCAACCAGGCACTGGACATGCTGCAAGCTGCGGGCATTCAGCCGTCATCCAACACACAAAATTTTCATTTACACGATTATCTCGCCTACGCCGAACTAGCCAAAACACCTTGGGAACTGGCATTTCCACCGGCGATGAATGCGGAAGAGGCACTAGCACTGCGCTTTCGCGAACCCGATGAGGACAACCAAGAATGATGCCGCGCAAACGCCTCGGCCACACGGACGTCGAGATCAGCACTTTTGGCTTGGGCACCGTCAAATTCGGCCGCACCCAAAGCCTGAAATATCCACAACCCTTTTCACTCCCCAACGATGAACAGCTGCGCGAGCTACTCGCCTGCGCACGCGACATGGGCGTGAATTACCTCGATACCGCCCCTTCTTACGGCTACAGCGAGGAGCGACTGGGGGATTTGCTACGAAAGGAGCGTAAAGATTGGGTGATCTCCACCAAAGTCGGCGAAGAGTTTGAGGCGAGCAAGTTTTCAGATGAAGGCGTGTCCCGCTTTGATTTCAGCGCCAAACACACCCGCATGAGTGTAGAGCGCTCGCTGCGCCGCCTGCGCACCGACTATCTGGATTTGGTGATGATCCACTCCGATGGCAATGATCTGGACATACTGCTCAACAGCGGCGCCCTGCAAACCTTGCAGCAACTCAAGCAGGAAGGCTGGATTCGCGCGTTGGGCATATCCAGCAAAACCCTAGAGGGCGGGCTACTCGCTGCCGAGGTCTGCGATGCGGTGATGTTGATGTACCACGCCGATTACACAGATGAGGCGCCGGTAATCGCAAAATCTGCGCAACAAGGCACAGGCGTGCTGCTAAAAAAGGTTCTCGCAAGCGGCCATATCTGCCATGATGCGCCTCGCGCTCAGGCTGCAATTCACGCCACGGACGACTCTGAGCAGTCACAAGATCAGGAACAAGACCCCATCCAGCGCGCATTCAATTTTGCCTATGCGCCCACCGGGGTCACCAGTGCCGTAGTTGGCACCGTCAATATGCAACATTTGCGTGCCAATCTAATAAAAGCACTGCGCGCACAAAATAGAGCGTAAAATCCTACCGGACAAAATATGAGCAATTGGTTAGACACAGTAAATTGGAACAGCGACGGTTTGGTTCCGGCGATTGCGCAAGATGCCAAAACCGGCCGCATTTTGATGATGGCCTGGATGAATCGCGAGTCACTGCAACTTTCTGCCGAGCGCGGCGAGGCAGTCTACTGGTCGCGCTCGCGCAACAAGCTATGGCACAAGGGCGAAAGCTCCGGCCACATTCAGAAATTGTATGAAATCCGCCTCGATTGCGACGAGGACGTAGTCGTCCTGATGGTGGAACAACTCGGCGGCATAGCCTGTCATACCGGCAGGGAGTCCTGCTTTTATCGCGTATTAAAAGACGGCGAATGGCAGACTGTAGAACCGGTTCTGAAAGATCCGGCCGACATTTATCACCAGCACTAATTCTGTATCAGCAAGAACACGACATTTATGAGTAACGATATTCTCCAGCAACTGACGGAAATTCTCGAAGCGCGCAAAAACAACGCGGGCGCTGAAACCTCCTACGTTGCCAGCCTCCATCAAAAAGGGCTGAACAAGATTTTGGAAAAAGTCGGTGAGGAATGCACCGAAACGATTTTGGCCGCGAAGGATGCCCAAGCCAGCGGCGACAACTCTGACCTTATCTATGAAACCGCCGATTTGTGGTTCCATAGTTTGGTGATGCTGTCGCACCTCGGCGAAAATGCCGATGCAGTATTAAACGAATTAGCGCGCCGCTTTAACGTCTCGGGTCACGACGAAAAAGCTGCACGCACAACCAAATAACAATCACTACTTTATTTGCGAGGAAATCATCATGGGTCTCAGCGGCATCAGTATTTGGCAACTCCTTATCGTTCTGGCAATCGTGGTAATGCTGTTCGGCACCAAGCGCCTGCGCAGTTTGGGCAGCGATCTGGGCAGCATGATCAAAGGCTTCAAAAGCTCGATGAACAATGAAGAAGCGCAGAAAGATGAAGCTGAAGCGCAAAAAATCATTGATCAGAAAAGCACTACCGCCACACCTACGGGCGATAAAGTTGATCAAAACAACACCAAGGTTTAAACCGTGTTTGATATAGGTTTTACCGAACTGCTGGTGTGTATGGTGGTTGCGCTGGTGGTGATCGGCCCCGAGCAACTGCCCGGCACTGTGCGCACTGTCGGTTTGTGGATTGGCCGCTTAAAACGCAGCCTGCGCGATACTCGCCAGGAAATTGAGCGGCA
Organism: Cellvibrio chitinivorans; assembly: GCF_035117775.1. Lineage (NCBI taxonomy): Bacteria > Pseudomonadati > Pseudomonadota > Gammaproteobacteria > Cellvibrionales > Cellvibrionaceae > Cellvibrio > Cellvibrio chitinivorans. Next base: position 1,398,541 of record NZ_JAYKKN010000001.1, on the reverse strand, counting down.
GATAGGCGCGGATGACATTCGCCGCCAACTGCACAATGAAGAAGTGATGCAAAACCTTGAAGAAGCGCGTTTGCGGATTGAGCAGACCATGCGTGAATCCGAGGCGGCGATTACAGCAGCTCCAGCCAGCACACCAGCACCCAGCGCCAAAGATTATGGCCCGCCGGATGAGCTGCCGAATCACGCCCATGAAGCAGAGCAAGCGGCGCAGCCGTCGACCAGCACCACAAATACCACCACAACCAATGCCAACACCAGTGCGCAATCCGGTACAGGCCACTAAGCCCACATGAACCAATCACCTCAGGATAAAGAGCAGCCGCTGGTGCAGCATTTGATCGAGCTGCGCACCCGCTTGCTGCATATTGTGTATTTTTTGCTGGCGGTATTTGTCTGCCTGTTTCCATTTGCGACCGATATTTACGGCATCATCTCCGCGCCCTTGCAAGCGGTACTGCCGGTCGGCACCCATATGATCGCCACCGATGTCATCTCGCCTTTTTTAACGCCGCTCAAGCTGACGTTCTATCTGGCGATGTTTTTGGCGGTGCCCTTTATCCTCTATCAGATTTGGGCATTTATCGCTCCCGGCCTTTATAAACATGAGCAACAATTGGCGATACCACTGCTGATTTCCAGTGTGCTGCTGTTTTTTGCCGGTATGGCCTTTGCGTACTTTTTAGTTCTACCCATGCTGTTTAATTTTACGATGGGCATTGAGCTGGAAGGCGTAAGCACCATGACCGACATCACCAAGTATCTGGATTTGGTGCTGCACATGTTCTTCGCGTTTGGATTTGCATTTGAGATTCCAGTGGCAACTGTATTGCTGATCCACGCCGGTGTTGTCACCCCTGAAGGCTTGGCCGAGAAGCGTCGCTACATAGTGGTTGGCTGCTTTTTTATTGGAATGCTGCTCACCCCGCCAGATATTTTCTCCCAAGCTATGCTCGCCATTCCCATGTGGATGCTGTTTGAAGCAGGGTTATTTTTTGGCCGCATGGTTAAAAAGCGCAGCGAAGAACGTGATCAAACTACAGAACAAGACGAAAATCAGCACAGCTAGTCGATCGATAAAATTCGCGCCAATAAAAAACGGCCTGATTTGACTCCCAAAAGGATTACAAGTCAGGCCGTTTTGTTAGGGATCAAGTGATCCCTTAAACGCTGTTGGCTAACGCCTCCTGCAACACCGTTTTATTTTCCTCAAAACGCTTCCAGCCCAATTCGTGAAAGTAGAAAGCGACCGTATTAATTGCTGGCTCAACCAACGCCATAGTGCCGCCGATAACCACGCTACCGGTCAAGGCATAGCCTACGGAGAAAGCCACGCTGAAGTGAACTGCTGCGAATGTTGCGGTCTTTGCCATGATCTAATCCTCGCTTGCTTATGCCTATTTGGGCGGCTGATCTACGCTCTTGCGCTCAGCCCATGTGCCCATACTAGACAAGCGATAATCATTATCAAAGAAAATTGAGTGAATAAACCTAATAGAAAATAGCTATTTAAAGATTCTCTGTCTTTTACTAACGAGAGGCTGCCACTTACCACTGAGAGAACGGGTGTTTGGCGAGATTGGAGTTAAAGTAGCGCGCGTCACTCGTCACCTCCTCACTTACCCAAGCCGGACGCGTGAACAAGGTATCTTCCGCAGGTATCTCAATTTCCGCGACTACCAATCCCAAATTCTCCCCCAAAAACTCATCCACCTCCCAGATGAAGCCTCCATAGGCAATTTTGCGGCGATATTTCTCAATCAGCGGCTGTTCGCACAAGGCCAATAATTCGCGTGCATCTGCCAGTGGAATTGCATATTCAAACTCTACGCGGCTCGCACCTATCGATTGCCCTTTGATGGTAAGAAACGCCTCATCGCCCGCGATGCGCACTCGCACTGTACGCGCCTTATCGCGATTCAAATAACCCTGCGAATAAAACACCGCCGGCGCCGCGCGCCAGGCATCGCCCTGTACTAAAAATTTGCGTTCGATTTCAATTGCCATTGCGTAATTCCAAAACGAAGAAAATGTTAATTCCGGTTTTTCGCTTCAATCCATTGCCCCATGTACTGGGTACTTTTGAGTGAGTGATGGCGGAGCATTTGGCCGATAAAATTTTTGCTACGCTCACAAGCTACATTTTCTTCCAGCATCAATAGGCGCTGTTTCAAATTAGCGGCATAGTCTTCGCGATAAAAATAATCGCGTAGAATCGCAAAGCCCTGTTGCTGTTTTTGTTGCCACAGATGTTCATTGTGATAATTCGTAACCGCCGCCGCTGCAAACTCTTCGGCAGTGCCAGCAACAGCGCCCGCCCAAGGCAAATCGCCACACATGGATTCAGCACCGATACTGGTGGTGATCGATGGCGTACCGCAGTGCATCGCATCCATCAACTTACCTTTAATACCCGCTCCAAACCGCAAGGGTGCAAGACAAACGCGCGCAGATTGCATCACCGCTTGCGCATTCTCCGCCCAGCCTTTGATGTGAAAACCTTCTTTGGGATTATGTAATTGCGTCGCTTTTGGTGGCGGATAAGCGCCATAAATATGCAGCTCGACTTGAGACATCCCCACCGCAGACATTTGTGCGCGAATCAATGGCCACAATTGATGTTTAAGCCAGAGCACTGAATCCCAATTGGGTTCATGGCGGAAATTGCCGATGGCGATAAAGTTTTGTCGCGCCGAAAAATTCGGTGTAGAAGTCGTATCGATTTCTGGCTGCGATAAAAATGGACAATAAAACAATAACTGCGCAGGTACAGAAAAATAATCTTGCAGCAGCGAGATTTCAACCTCGGAAATCATTAGCGACAAGTCGCAACGAAAAATCGCCGCCACTTCACGCAGCGCCATATCCTGCGAGCACATCTGCTCATACAAGGTCGCTGCATCTGCAGTGACTACACCGACAGATTGTTTTTCCTTTTCAGACGCGCAGTGTTTTTGCTCTGCTTTTAAAAACTGCTGGCGCGCATGGCGCAGGCTGTGAAAATCTTCTGTGTCGAGAATACGCAACGCTTGCGGGCAAGTTTGTGCAACACGCCAACCAAATTGTTCTTCAGTAAAAAAGCGGTCAAACAACACCAAATCCGGTTTTAGCTCGCGCACAAATTCATCAAAGCTACTGCAATTTAACGCTATGGCTTTTTCTGCAACGCCTAATGCCGGCAAATCAAAACGATGCTCGGATAGCGCCGCTGCCGATGCAAAAGTGACATCACATTGCATCTGCAAAAACAGCTGCACCAACTCCAACATGCGTGTTCCCGCCGCAGAGGATTTTGGCTCAGGCCAGACGTAACCTATGACTAATACTGTTTTCATCGCTTGCTCTTTTGGCGGCCGCTTGGAGTAGCTTTTAGATAATTCACTACGCCCTGCCCCGCAGTACGGCCAGACGCAAAACAGCCCGTAAGCAGATAGCCGCCGGTTGGCGCGTCCCAATCCAGCATTTCGCCCGCGCAAAAAACGCCGGGCAACTTTTTCAGCATAAACACGCTATCCAACTCTTTGGCGATGACACCACCCGCACTGCTGATAGCTTCATCAATCGGGCGAGTCGCGGTTAAGGTCAGCGACAGCTTTTTAATCGCGCGCGCCAAGAGTTCGGTTTTTTCGTAAGTATTTTTGGCCGTCAGTTCACGCAACAACGCTACTTTTACTGGCGAGAGATTTAATTGCTTGCGCAAAAAATTACTCATGGAGTTTTTCTCGCGCGGCTTATTCAAACGCTGAATAATTTTTTCCAGCGATAAATCTGGCAGCAGATCGATATTCAATATCGCCGAGCCCTGCTGCTCGATTTGTTCACGCAACTCTTTTGAGAGCGCATAAATTCCGGTGCCTTCAATGCCATAAGCACTGATAATCGCCTCGGACAAAATACTGCGCGTGCGCCCCTGCGCATCAACACAACTCAAACCAACACCGTGCAGTGGCTCGCCGGAAAACTGCTCGCGCAATAACTCGCTCCACTGCGCATCAAACCCACAATTACTCGGCACCAGCTCATTCACCTGCACATCCAACTCGCGCAGCAGCGGCACCCAAGCGCCATCGGAACCCAAACGCTGCCAACTGGCACCGCCTAACGCCAACAAGACTGCATCCGCAGCGATGGCTTTGGTTATGGTCGCGCCTTCTTCATGTGCAGATTCATGCGCAGAGAAAAGCAGACATTTATTTTCATCCCACCCGAGCCAGTGGTGACGCGGATAAATTTTTACCCCCAACTCACGCAAGCGATGCAACCATGCGCGCAACAGTGGAGCTGCTTTCATCTCTTTGGGAAATACCCGCCCCGAAGTACCCACAAAAGTTTCAATCCCCAAGCCATGCACCCAATTGCGCAGCGCATCCGCATCAAACGCATTCAAGCTATTGGTGAATTGATTGTTTGCGGTGTAGCGCGAGAGAAAATCCGCTTTGGGTTCAGCATGGGTGATATTCATTCCGCCCACACCAGCCAATAAAAATTTGCGCCCGACAGAGGGCATAGCATCGTAAACCGATACCGCATGGCCAGCAGACGCAATCACTTCCGCCGCCATTAAACCTGCGGGGCCACCACCGATAATCGCTACGGTTTTTTGCGGAGGGAGATCAAAAATATCGAGTTGATTCACAATAGGGTTCACAAAAAAATGCCGATGAGAAATTAATTCTGCATCGGCATTTTTTTTATTGGCACATTGTGAGCCGGATGGATTCCGGCACTCTCTCTGAGACCGTTGCCCGCAAGGACGCGGGCAATGAGCCTCCATGGATGGATTTACGGCGAGTCTCAGAGAGAGCGCCGGTGTCCATCAGGCGGAATCGAAACTAGGGGCTAACACTGGCCTCAAACGGCGATGCAGGCAGACCGGCGCTATTATACAGATTTGCCCCCGCAGGGTTATCCGCCCAGGCATAACGCACATATTTCGGCTCGCTGATAGTATCTGCCCACACAATCACCTTATCCTTTTTAACTTCCGCCTTGGCCCAGACAAACTTCTTATCTGCACCCGCAAGCGCGATTTGCTGTAAATCGCCACCCACAGCCTGCAAACCTTTGCCCACATCCGCAAAACTCAATACCAGCTTATTGCCCTTAACACTGACTTTTTTCAGACTAGGCCCAGAAGCCAACAGCGATTTTTTACCGTAAGCCAACTTCATCGCCCCCAGCGCCAAACGCTCACCCACGGCCTGTTTATTTAACGGGTGAATATCGTTCCACTCGCCTACATCAATCGCCACCGCCATAGCAGTATTTTTTAATGCCAAGGTTTTGCGCTGCGCTTCGCGCAATTGCGCCCAACCACTTTCAGACGGCTGCGACTGTGCCGGTAAAAAATTCGCCAACTGCGCAAAAATAAACGGGAAGTCGCCCTGCTTAAATTGCGCGCGCCAATCCACAATTAAATCGCTAAACAATTGTTGATATTCATCAGCCTTGGCGACATTGGACTCACCTTGATACCAAATAACACCTTTGATTTTTAACGGCAGCGCCGGCGCCAATTTCGCGTTAAACAAAGACGATGGCAAATAATGCAAAGTCGTACCAGGTTGCATGCCATCGACCCGCGCCGCAATTTTATATTTCCACTCACCTTTTAGATCGATGCTTTCATCACCCAGCATTCGATTCGCTACCGTGGTTTCACCCAACAAGAGCGCGTAGCGTTTATCTTTTACAAAACCGGGGTTCGCTGAATAGCTGGTAATACGGATGGCGATAGTATTTTCGCCCGCTTTTAACACGCCCTCTGGCACTGCATAAATGCGCGGCGGATACATATAGCCCGTCTGCCCAACCAGCTGGCCATTAACATACACCTGATCGCCATCCACAATACAGCCCAACCAAAGCATGGCTTTTTTTGCGGCCTGCGCAGCAGTCAAGTTAATAGTTTTGCGCACCCATAAAGCACCATTAGTGAAATCTTTATCTGCCTGGTTTTGTGCCTGCTCTTTTAAAAAGCCGGGAACTTGTAGGCTGTTCCAATCTGCAGTGTTTAATTTTTCCTGTTGCCAATTATTTTTTATGCCCAGATCAGCAGCGGCCAAATTCGCATACCATTTATCGCTATTGGCTTTATCTTTTGCGATAGTTTCTTGCACATGCGCTGCGTTTTTAAATGGCTGCAATTGCTGTTGATAATGCGGATATTTTTCCAACACAGACTCACTCACCCAAGCTTGCGCAGGCGAACCACCTACAGGAATTGTTACCAACCCGATAGGCACATTATTTTCAGCGTGAAGCTTTTGCATAAAGAAAAACCCTACCGCAGAAAAGCTTGCCATATTTTCCGGCGTTGCGGTTTTCCACTGCCCCTGGGTGTAATCCTGCAACGGGCCATTAAAGGCATAAGCGACGGGAACATTAAATTCGCGAATATTGGGCTGATTGGTGGATTCGATTAACCCGGGATACTGATACTTCACGCGATTGAGCGGCAGCTCCATATTGGATTGACCGGCAGCTATCCATAAGTCGCCCATTAAAATATTGCTGCGTTTAATTTCATTGTTGCCCTTCACCAGCAACTCGTAAGGCCCACCCGCTTTAAATGCAGGAAAACTCACCGACCAACGGCCATCTTTTGCCTGGGTCGATTTTGTCTTACCCGCAAAACTGACGGTAACTTTTTCCCCCTCATCGGCCCAGCCCCAAATAGTCAGAGGCTTATCGCGCTGGAGAATCGCACCATCGCTTAACAACCGAGGAAGGGATGCATCGGCAAATGCCGGAGAGGCGAGCAGAACAAGCAGTAAACAGGGGAGCCAAGTTGATGCACCGAAAAGCCGAGCATAAGTATTTTGTAGAGTTCTCATAAGCAATCACTTTTTATGGTTATAAATGGAATGATCCGAGCAACCAATATACTTGTATACCAGACAAATGAAAACCTTATCAGCACCAATGACGATGAACAGGAACGTTTTAATTACTCAAGTTATGATTTATTTATACGAGTTTTGCTTTTGGCAGTAATACTGCCTTCGCGCATCAATTAGTAATACAAAGTAATTTCCTTTGTCGCAAAAATAAGCAATACTCGCGCTGACCTCAGGATTCCCCCAGCGAACCTTTGTCGCCTCCTCTGCAGGAAGCAAGGACCCCATATGCGCAGACCCGCTCTAATAATCAGCATCATGCTAGTGTCGTTTTTGCTAAGCGACATTCAATCAACCAGTGCTATAACCGGCGTATTATTTCCACTGCTGTTTGCGGCAGCAACACTCACGTTTATTCTTTGGTTGCTTCGGCGAGCACATCAGAAAAACATTGCGAGCAATGGTACTGATGATAGAGGAAGCACCTACCTGATTAATGACAAACACAGCAACCGAGACGTTACTGATAGCACTGATGGCGGCAGCGATTAAGTTTGTACGCGCTGATGAAAACTATTCATCTTTAAAACAACAGGCGCGCGTATTGATAAACAAGCACCACCGCAAATGATAGATACAACAAATGCACACAGGTTATTGCGTGCTTGTTGTGGATAGAAACCGGCAGCGCCGCACTGCCAAGCCCGATTAACACTCCTAACCCCGCTCCCGCCAAAACATCCGCCGGCCAATGCACGCCCAGCGCAATACGTGAAATACCAACAGCGACCATAGCGATCACAATCATTATTTTTGCAAGAACATTCAACTTCACACTCAAGAAAATAAATGTGCCCATCAAAAACGCAGTAAGCGTATGCCCCGACGGCATAGAGTAATTAGTTTCCGCCATTGTCTGCGCCAGAAAATGAAAAGTGCCCTTAAAATCAGCCGTGTATTCCGGGCGTGCCACTTCAAATACTTTTTTTAACCCTTGCGATGCAATCGTCCCCACCACTGCACCAGCCAAACCTTTTACTAAAAAATCATTGTGGGTGCGAAACAACACATAAAACAAACAACCCGCCGCCGCACCATCGCCAAGGGTAGTGATCGCACGCCACAAATAACCATTGGGAAAAACAGAATTGATATAAAGAAAAAAGGAATGATTAAGATCAACTGAAAAATGCAGTGCAGCACCGCCAACAATTAATCCAATCGCGATCAATACAACTGCAATCAATTCAACCTTATGCGACAACTTCATACTCACTCTTTGCTTGCACCAATAATGGCTGCATTGTGACAAATTTCATAAAACCAACACAACTCACCAATCCCCAAATACAACGCGATATACTCAGCGCGCACCAACGCATTAACTTTAAAAACTTCAGTTTAAAACCCATCGCAATCAAGGAATTGCCAAGGAGGCAATATGAATACAGGAATATCAAAATCCGTAGGCCGCTACGGAATTAACTCGCGCAGCGATGTGCTTTTCATCCAATCCGCATTAAATGCCTACGCAAAAAAACACGCAAACAACAGCTTCCCCCTTAAAGTCGATGGCTTATGTGGCAACAAAACCATTCAAGCGATTTTTAATTTTCAAAAAAATCACGTCGGCATCATCACCCCCGATGCCCGCATAGACCCAAACGGCAGAAGCTTCCGCCACCTAACCGCAGGCATAACATCGCCCCTTACAACATCAAGCCTGGCATCCAATAATTTGCCTATCAGCGCCGCGCTAAATCATGTCCACGTCACCTACGCCAGCGACATAAAAGAAAACCGCCGCATTGTCTCGCCTTACGCCATCAACGTAGTAAAGCTAGCTCTGCTGGAAAGCGGAATGACCCATGCGGTGATTACATCGACAGCTCGAACCACACAGGCTCAAGCAGAGATTATGTACAAAAATGCACAGCTCAATTTAAAAGACCAATATGATCTGTACAGCGTGAACGGTGACAAAGTGTTAGACGTTTATAAAAACAACAAAAACAAGAGCAGGGACGAGGTAATTAAGCTTATGAAAGAAAAAATTGATTCTTTCGACAGGAAAGGAATACGAGTTTCCCAACACTGTGTTAGTGATGAAAGTTACAAGCGTCTAAATACTTTTGATATAGTTGTAAACTCAACCCATTCTCGAAATAGTAGCTTTGATAAAAACGCATTAACGCGCTCTTTCAAGCAACTCGAAAAACAAGGATTTATAAATAAATTTATTGATGAGACCATGAAGAAAAACTCCTGCTGGCACCTCGAAATTTCGCCAAACGCAAAAGACATTAACCTTTACAAATAAAAAATTCCAACCCAATCAAAATATCAATATGAGAAATTAAACATGAAATATTTAATATTCATTTTATCGTTGGTAGCCGCAAGCAGCTGCTTTGCCGAAAGAAAATGCGAATACACCACTAAAAAGCTTAGCTTTCCAAACCCAACCTCAGCAGAGGTTGATAATATTTTTTGGCAAGACGCCGAAGACGGCTACGAAACCATTAAACGTCTTTACATCAGTTACAAAGATGGTTCAACCGCTGTAATCGAACACAAATTTTGTTCAATGTATAATTTTCAGATTGCTTACTACACAAAAGATAAAGAGTCACTTAAACAGCCGGATCAGGTTTATAGAAAAATGAAATCGCTATTTGGCTACGCATCTATAAAAGACGACACATTGAGAGACGCGATAGAGGTGTTCAACAAAAATTTGGTTGAAGAAGAATATGATTACGAAAAAGAGTTTTTTACAAACCATGATGATTCAAATGAAAAAAGCCAAGGTGCAGAATTTCAACTTGAATATCTTCCAATAGAAGGCCCCGCACTCCATGAGGCTGCATTATTTATCTATATGGGCATAGGCGGAATGCACTAACTCCCCTCTCAATAACCAACAAAGGCGACCACGAGTCGCCTTTGTTTTATCTGTGAATACTCACCACGTAGGTACGATTAGCGCAGCGTAATCGTACGCATGCCCCCCCACAGTTAAAGCAACCGCTTATCCTCACGCTGCAAACACCACACCGCCCCCTCCGCAAATGTCGCATGTTTCAACATTTTTCATCCTTTAGTCATTTCCCTATGGCGCCCAAGTCATCTGCATGCTTATTATTGCCCCAATAATGCCAACTGGATCACAACAGGAACCCGAAAACACCAATGGCGAGCATCATGGAAACTCAGGAAGAAGATAAAGCCAACGGCAATGCCGCTTATAAATCCTTTCTAATTTCCTCGCTCTAAAAAATAAAAGCCACCGTGTGTTTTTTATTTTCCATTTCAAAAAGACAAATCACTCGAAAGTATTTATACGAAGGCTGCTTGTGAAGCGTGACCGTCAATAATGACAAGAGAATTTTTAGTGCGGACGTTTAATTTTACCCTGATCCAATATATCGAAGGAAAAAAGCTATGCATTTAATTAGTGAAATGGAAATAATTAACTTCAAGTCTTGTAAAAATTTAAAAATAAAATTAGAAGGATTTTCACCTCTTGTTGGATATAACAACGCAGGCAAGACAAACATTCTCAAGGCAATAGACGCGCTAGTAAAAGGGAAAGCTATCGGCGAGGATGGCTTTAATGACATTACACAGCCATTGATAATAAGGGCTGAGCTAACAGGTCTCAATGATGAGGTTTTGTCTCACCTGTCTGCGCCTCAAAGATCGAGCTTGCAGCCCTACATCGAAAATGACTGTATTCACATCCAATTTAAGCAAGATGGTTTAGGAAAAACTGCTTTAACACTTGGAGTTAGGGCTCCTAGCGATCAATATGGTGAGTGGGTTAACCCAAATGGCATACCTCAGGCTATTTCTACACTATTCCCTGAACCCACTTTTATAAATTCGATGGAGGATGCAGCCGAGGATGTTTCCAAATTCAAGGCAGGCAATACTATTGGGAAATTAATATCCAACTTACAAAAAGAAATTTTGAAAACAAAGCTAGAAGAGCTTTCTACTGCATTGTCTGCTGTTGGTAAAAAATTAAATCTAAATGGTAGTGAACGCCTTCAAGAGTTGTCTGATTTTGATGGTGCCATTAACGCTAAAATAGGTGATTTTTTTCCTGGCATTGAATTGCATGTTGATATACCCACCCCCGAAATTTCAGATCTTTTTAAACAAGGTACGATCAAAGTTTCAGAGAGAGGAAACTCTAACACACGTGACTTTAGCAGCATGGGACACGGAGCACAGCGTGCGATTCAAATGACATTGATTCGGCATTTGTCAGAAATCACCAAAGATATCACCAAAGAAGGAAAAACTAATCTATTGCTAATCGATGAACCTGAGCTATTTCTTCACCCGCAAGCTATCGAGCAAATAAGATCATCGCTAAAAATTCTTGCTAAAAAAGGCTATCAAGTAATATTTTCTACGCACTCACCTTTTATGATTGAACCAGAAGATATCCCCATAACAAATATTGTGCGAAAACACGACGAGGGAACGAAAGTTGAAGCAAGATTGACTGACGCAATAGAAACAGTACTTGGTGATCATGACGCACAAGCAAGATTGCTATTCGATACATACAATCTCGGACAAATATTGTTCTCTGATATGGTTTTAATTGCAGAAGGCGATACAGAAAAGCACGTATTACCATCCCTGTTTAAAGCAATCAGTGGAAAATCCCTCGGGGAATCAAGACTTGCTTTGGTAATTGCTACGGGAGCAGGAAATATTCCTGGCATGCTAAATATACTAAAGGAGATGAAGATACCCGCTAAAGCGTTGGCAGACCTTGACTTTGCATTCACCGCAGCAAAAAAACAAAATTTGATTGCCGTTGATAACGAAGATATAAATGCATGTTTGGATATTATTGCAAAAATGCAACCAACCCACGGATTTGAATTACAGGGACGCCTACCCAAAAATTCATCAAGCCATCGAGCATCAGACATATATGAGCTACTTGCTGGCGAGAGCGACGCATTAAATCATCTATGCACGATCCGCGATGAATTAAAAACCAAGTCGATTTGGATTTGGTCAGCGGGAGCAATTGAGCCACACTTATGTCTCGAAGCTAAAACTACAGGTGAATGGTTCAAATTCAAACAAAAACTCGCTGTAGACCGCGTTGAGGATGTCGTCCATGATTTGGTTTACATAACTGATTTCGTGAACTGGTGCCAAGAGCCCTAATTATTCTTTCTAATTAATTGAGCAGCACGTAGGTACGATTAGCGCAGCGTAATCGTACGCATGAAAAATCAATCATCAGGAGGCAAGGAAATGCCCAATTATCGCCGCTTACAAATACCAGGCTCCACTTGGTTTTTTACCGTCAATTTACTACAGCGACACAATAACAATTTATTGATAGAGGAAATGCCGCTTTTAAAAGATTGTATTAAAAAGGTTCATCGCACTCGTCCGTTTGAGATCATCGCATGGGTGGTTTTACCTGATCACATGCATTGCCTTTGGCGACTCCCAGAGGGTGACACTGACTACGCCACTCGCTGGCGATTGATAAAGTCGCATTTTTCCAAAAACATTCCCCCAAAAGAAAATCGATCTCTCGTGCGAATTAAAAATGGCGAACGCGGCATTTGGCAGAGACATTACTGGGAGCATTGGATACGTGACGAACATGATTTTAAGCAACATTTTGATTACATCCATCGCAACCCTGTAAAGCACAAATTGGTCAACCGTGTTGTTGACTGGCCTTACTCAACATTTCACAAATATGTAAAGGCAGGGATTTATCCCGAAAATTGGTGTGGGGATGACGGCGTTAAAATTGAGATGGGAGAATAGATGCGTATGATTACGTGTGCGTTTATGCGTACGATTACGCTGCGCTAATCGTACCTACTTGAATATCTTGCAGCGATAAAAAATCGAAAACCGAAAATAACAAAGGCGCCAATTGGCGCCTTTGTTGTTTCATCTTACAAAAAATCAATCCATTTTAAAAAATGTTGCGCGGTAGTGTTGCAACTCTGCGATGGAATCTTTGATGTCATCTAACGCTAAATGTGCGCCGGATTTTTTTACTCCGGCGATTACATCGGGGCGCCAGCGGCGGGCTAGTTCTTTTACGGTGCTTACATCTAAATTGCGGTAGTGAAAATAATCTTCCAATTTCGGCATGCCGCGCACTAAAAAGCGGCGGTCTTGGCAGATAGAATTTCCGCAGATAGGCGACTTACCTTTTGGTACCCATTGCTCCAAAAATTTAATGGTTTCGGCTTCTGCTTGTTCAATGCTGATTTGGCTTTCGCGTACGCGCTGGGTGAGGCCGGATTTGCCGTGTTGGTTGGTGTTCCAGTCGTCCATGTTGAGCATGATGCTGTCGGGTTGATGGATGGCGTATACGGGGCCTTCGGCGAGGATGTTGAGGTCGGCGTCGGTGACTATGGTGGCGATTTCGATAATCACGTCGGTATCCGGGTTGAGGCCGGTCATTTCCAGATCAATCCAGATCAGGTTGTTTTCATTTAGCATGGGTTTTTCCTCGGCAACATGGGTTTTTACTTCGTAAATGAGGCACAATTGCGCGCAGCTTAAAGTAATTATCCAGTCTAGCCAAACCAACCCGTCCAACCACCCCCACCGCAGGTTAAAGCATCCACGCATGTCTAAACGCAAACTCACCCGCCGCCAGCAGTGGCGTATTGAAAAGGTTCAGGAAGAGCGCACCGCGCGTGCAGCCAAACGCGATAAACAGGCCGATGCGCAGTTAAATGAGAGCGATTTGGGCGCGGAGCAATTGGGGCTGATCATTACCCACTTTGGTACTCAGGTAGTGGTTGAGGCGACTGAAGGTGAAAACGCCGGGCAACATCAGCGCTGCCATTTCCGCAGCAATCTGGGTTCGCTGGTGACGGGCGATAAAGTGGTTTGGCGGCCGGGCAACCCTATGGGTGTGGTGGTGGCGGTAATGCCGCGTGAGTCTGCCTTGCAGCGCCCCGATTCGCACGGCGATATGAAAACCGTGGCTGCCAATATCGACCGCATTATGATTGTGGTCGCGCCCTACCCTGAACCCCACGCCAATTTGATCGACCGCTATTTGGTCGCAGCTAATGCGATTGATATTGAGCCGGTGCTGGTGATTAACAAAATCGACCGCATCGATGTGAGTACACGCGCCAAAATTACCTATCTTGAGACTACTTATCGCAACTTAGGCTACAAGGTGCTTATGGTATCCACCAAGACCGACACAGGTTTGGATGAGCTGCGAGAGTATTTGACGCATTACACCAGCGTGTTTGTGGGGCAGTCGGGCGTGGGGAAATCATCGTTGGTGAATGCGCTTTTGCCAGAGTCGAATCTTCGTGTGGGCGATTTGTCTGCGCGTCAGGAGGGAACGCACACCACCACCAGCGCGACCCTGTTGCACTTTCCCGACGGCGGCCATTTGATCGACTCGCCCGGCATCCGCGAATTCGGTTTGTGGCATATGGATGAAGATGAAGTGCTGGAAGGGTTTATCGAGTTCAAACCGTTTATTGGTTACTGTAAATTTCGTGATTGTTCACATCGCCACGAGCCGGGCTGCGCGATTTTAAAAGCGCTGGCCGATGGTGATATCAGTGAGACACGCATGGATTCTTATCGGTATATTTTGCGCACGTTAAATGAAAATTGAATCCCTCCCCGGCCCTCCCTTTTTCAAAGGGAGGGAGTAATCACCCACTTTGAAAAAGGGGGTCGGCGCAGCCGGGGGGATTATTAATCGGTCACTACAGGAATAAGAAAATGGCATTACCTTTTGTCATCGAGCCGACGCAGCTGGCTGCGCTTTTGGCTCAACCCACGAGCAAATTATTGGTGATTGATATGTGCGCCGAGCAGACTTATCTGCAGGGGCATATCGACGGCGCGATTCATGTGCCGCCGCATAAAATCCTCAGCGGCCAACCGCCGGTGCCGGGCAAGATCGCGCCTATCGAGCAGTTGAATCGTGTATTTTCATTTTTGGGTTTAACCCCCGACACTCATGTTGTGGTGTACGACGATGAAGGCGGCGGCTGGGCTGGGCGGATGATCTGGACACTGGATGCCATAGGCCACAAACACTACTCCTATTTAAATGGCGGATTGCATGCATGGCTTGCCTCCGGCCAATCGCTCTCCAAAGAAATCCCCGTGCTTAGCCCCACGCAGGTGAACGCAAAAATCGACCCGCGTGTGGTGATCGAACTGACCGATATTCTGGGGGAGATGGATCGCGCTGACTTTCTGGTGTGGGATGCACGCAGCCCGGGCGAATACACTGGCGAGCGCATGACCGCGCAGAAAAACGGCCATATTCCCGGTGCGATCCACTGTGAATGGACCGACCTGATGGACCGCGACAATGCGTTGCGCATCCGCACTGATGCGCGCGAGTATTTGGCTTCGCTGGGCTTCACCACCGATAAAAAAATCATCACCCACTGCCAAAGCCACCATCGTTCCGGTTTTACCTATTTAGTGGGCAAAGCGGTCGGCCTGAATGTGCGCGGCTACCACGGTTCCTGGGCGGAATGGGGTAATCACCCCGAAACTCCTGTTGAACGCTAACTGGTTGAACGCTAAAGCACCGCTTTAAATACATCACCACAAGCCCGCTTTTGCGGGCTTTTTATTGCGTATTGGTCTATCAGGTAGTTTTACCTATTGCTAAATCGTTATTAAAAGTTGCCAGCTCACTCTCATCTGCTATCCTTCCCCCTGTGTGACATATGTCACAGTTAGACTGGCATTTACAGATCGTAAACCAGTTATAGCTGTACTTATAAGTAATTGGCGCTTGGGGCTAGATTGTCGCCAACGACTGAAAAATTCGAATCAACGAAGGAAATTCTCATGAAAAAAACGCTCTTGAGTGTCGCGCTGGTTAGTGCATCACTGCCAGTTGTGGCAGACCAGTTTCACGGCAGTTTGTCAGGTGTGTCGGGCGCAGCCTACTCCACCGGCAACTACTCCGAAGGTGTATTGCTCAACCCAAGTTTGGGCGCTGCTTACAACCCCGAAAAAGACGACTTTGCCCTGTTGCTGGGCGCAGGCGCGCTCTACAACGATAAAGACGATTTGATCGATCAAGCCGATGAGCTGGTTGACCTGTTTGATGACATCGACAGCTCCAGTACCCTGAGCCAAGACCAAGCAGAGGAATTGAAAGAGCGACTGGAAGCGATTGATGGCGACCTGACTGTGGCGACCCTTGGCGCAAACATGGTGCTCTCTATTCCAACCGATTTGGTATCTGTGGCGTTTATCGCCAGCGCGCATGGCAACCTGCTCCTGAGCCCTGATATCGCCCAAAGCGATATCGATTTGATCGATGATTATTTGAATCAAGACCCATCCAATCTGGAAGACGACCTGGACTCAACTATCACCGGTAAAGGCGCTGTAGCCACCGAGATTGGTGTGTCTTTCTCAAAAGCGTTTAAGTTGGAAGGTGGCAATCACTTGTTGGTGGGCTTCAAACCGAAAAAACTGGAAGTTGAAAGCATTATCTACACATCAAAAGTTGCAGACTTTGATGAAGATGACTTCGATGCGGATGACTACACCCACAAAGAAGACATGATGAACTACGACCTGGGCTTGACCTATATCGCTGGCAACATGCGTTACGGTTTTGTGGCTAACAACCTGCAAGAGAAAGACTTCAAGACCATTGATGCCGATGAAACTATTTCAATCGAGCGTCAATTTATTACCTCTGTGGGTTATGTGAACGGCAACCTCAAAGCAGAAGTGTCTTATGACCTGAACCCGATTGAAGCCATCGGCCTCAACCAAGACACTCAAATGCTGCGTGCCGGCGTTGAGTACAGCGCTTGGGATTGGATTCGCTTGCGCGCAGGCTATGCCAAAGACCAGAAAGATACCTTTGATAAGACCTATTCATTTGGTGTAGGTGTTGGCGCACTCAATCTGGCGTACATCACCGGCTCAAACGAAACTGAAGGTTTTGCTCTGAGCGGCGGCCTGCGCTTCTAATCGCGTCGGCCTCTAAGCTGCAAATGAAAACGCCCCGGCAGATACGCATCTGCCGGGGCGTTTTCAATATCAGACTAAATGATTAGTTGGTGCGACGGCGAATAGCGCCCAAGCCCATCAAACCCAAACCAATCAATAACAGCATGGATGGCTCGGATACCACGACAACAGGCGGAGTAAAGCCGTACACATCCTGTAAATTGCCCGAGATGCCCGCCCCCAAAAAGCGTACGCCATCCAAATTCAAACCATCACCCAATTGCATATAGGCATCAGGTGAAATGTAGGTGCCCTGCATTGAACCGGCGGCTACGTTTACATGGCCGTTAGTCAAAGCGCCATGCATGTTAAACAGTACGTTCTCGGCACTCAGACCATCGAGAATAATGGACGCGCCGCCACCCAGCATAAAGCCGTAGTAATCGACATTGATGATAAATACATCGTCAGCATCGCCACTCAAGGTCAGACTGTTGCCCGCACTTAAATTCAAGCCGAGGATGTTAAATACCGACAAATTACCTTGGCTGGTAAAGGTCTGGGTAGAGGCAATATAACCGGCATTCACACCGCTCAATGCTTTGGCAGCAAGCGATGCGGATTTGACATCGCTATAGAGCGAATCCCAAAAAGCGGCTCCCTGTACACTCGCATCACCTTCAATAGATGAACCCGGGTTTTGCGTAAGCGAGCCAAAATCGGCATCGCCGTAGACTACTGCGCCATGCGCCATATTCAGTGAGTTGCGCGCGCCTACATCGCCGTAGATGTATGCCTCGGAACCCAAGATCAAATCGCCATACATAGGCTGACCGTGGTGTATGTTTGTCCCTGTTGCCAGCAAGGTGTAATTGCCCGCGTTGTCTAAATCTACCGGCAGCGCCATAGCCGCACCCGAGGTTAATGCACAAGCCAGTAATACCGATTTACATAATTGATTGATCACACAAACACCCTTGGTTGATTTGACCGCTTACGTCTTTTTGTTGGTTTTGACCGAATACCACATTTATAAGATTTGTATGTAACAGCTTTTCTTTTAATACACATATGCCATTACAGTGACGCTAAAATCAGCAATTCTTACGCCAGAATCAAAACATCGAACAAAAACAAAGACTTGAACCAGATCACAAAAAACCGGGCGATTGAATCTGTAAAACTTATCGACAACGTTGTCTAGGGGCTTATAAAAAAGCCGGAGGTGAGTCCGGCCAATTAACCATCTGATGCACAACCTACAAAGGTCGAAGCATTTCTTCGTAAAACTTGATGACCTCATCCGGTACACTGTTGTCAAAATCACCTAATCCTAATTGAGTCCGGCGCTGCTGCAAGTCATCGTAAATTTCTTGGGCTCGCTTTTGAATTTGACTCTTATCAAAGTCAGTAAGATCCATAGGGTAGCGATTCAATAGTGAATCACTATAAGAAATATTCCCCCACCAATCACCTCTCAACTGTGCGGCTTCGTAGTAAGCAAGCGATTCCATTACATAGGGCTTTCTGTCTTCTGCTGATTTATTTCGCACATCAAACTCAGTCTCCAAAGACAATCCGATTTCCGATAATGCACCTGTCGATCCATGAATAGCTGCATTCAAAAGAATGCCATTGCTTGCAGCGATGTTGTCCGCTTTTTTAGCAAGTAAATGCATAGCGCGGATATCACCTTGAGCACTTAACGTTTGCAGGGTTGCTAAATCGTAATTTTGATAGTCATTCTTTTCATCCGGCCCACGAAAACTGTAAATACCACGAGATTCAAACCAACCTATTATTTTTTCTCTATTAGCCTCATCCCCCATAGGGCTCCAACTCTCTGTAGCCGCAACTTTTTTATCATTAGAAATCGCGCTTTGCTGTACTGCTGACACAGATTTCTCATGATTAACTTTTGAGTCACTTGTTTTATCCACTGAATTATTTTGTGGCTCATGTTTAAAACTACTAAATGAAATCGGCACAAAACCATTGTAAAAAGCCAACCCCAACAGAATTAAAAAAACTGTAAAAACAGCCAGTTTGATCTTTTTAAGTCTCTTTTCCAGAAACATTATTTACTCCTATAGATATCAACAGGCTTGAGAGCCACAAGCCTGTTGACAACTTTTTTGTTAGTTGACATCAACGTCACATCGACTAACAGAAGCATCTCTAGTTTGCCCCTCTCGACCGGCAAGCTGGGCTAGGTGTTATCAAAACGATGAGGGCATTTTCTAACCCCTTTTCCCCCAGGAGTTTGACGCTGCCTCAAATGCCCGGCTTTTTTAATGCCAGCGAATAGGTCTCAGTCATTTTTTTCGAAAATAACCTCCTGACTTTCAAAAAACTTTTTAACAGAATCTGGCACTGAATTATCAAAAGCCCCCAATCCCAGTTCTTCTCGTTTCAGCTGCAAACTCTCGTAAATTTCCTTACCTTTCTGTTTCACCATCAATTGCTCTTCTGGTGATAATTCTATTTGGTAAGTTTCTTTGAACACCCTGGCATCATTTATGTTCGGATACCTATTGCCTCGATAAGAAGCAGCATCATATCTAGCCAATACCTCTATAGCAGCAATGCGTCTTTCAGAATTGGAGAGGTTTGGGGAGCCGAACACGCGGGCATCGTGGATTAGCGCTAGATCAGCAAGGGCTTTAGAAGCCCCCTGAATAGCAGCCATCCATAGATACCCTTCAGCCGCATTGAATCCATAACCTTCACGCATGAAATGGTCGCTATCCAGACTGATTTCAGCTAATTGATGTAGTGCTCGAATATCACCGCCACTCCCTAATTCCCGGAGTGTTTGCTCAGGGTAACTTTGATATTCAGAGTCGACCTCACCAAATAGTTCACCATGAGTAGAAAACCATGCCTTCACCTCGGCAGTTTCAGCAGGTGTCCCCATAAATCCACTCAATGTAGCTTCTTTGTTATCAACCGAAGGAAAAACCCTGGGACCTTCAGCTTCCGCCAATACCAATGCTTTAGCATCTTCTTTTATGTGGGTGTTATCTTTTTTGATTGCTAGCTCAGAAAACTCAGAACGCTTTGCAATAAACCAATACACACCAATACAGCACCCAACCAATATTAAAAAGATAAAAGATTTACTCTTGAATAATTGCACGATTGATTCCTTATCCCAGCTTAATTATTTGCACTGATTGACATAGTTAATATTAGGAGAGGGGACAGGATCAGGAATCGTGCGACAACTTACTATCAGCTGACAGACACGCTGGTAGTAGTAAGCACCAGAATTGTGATACGACAATGGGCAGATTTCACCCGACACATAACAAATTTCGCGGGCGCTTAATGTTGTCAACGAGCTCACTGAGAGTAAAACTATCGAGCCACAAATGTTAAATCCTAAATTTTTATAAAATTTCTTCACGCTGTAGATCCTTTATTTCTTAATTAGATATTTTTTGCCCTCTCCTTGAGGGGAGCGAATGATACCGGTTACATAAAAGCTATTTCAACCTTTAAGCCTGCTGGCATCCAATCCCCTATCAGCCTACAATTCCCACCCATATTTTTATTCGGCTGTTGCGGCCAGAGCGCTATGAGTTCATCCCTGATTCCTGAACGTCCACTGCTGGTTTCCCCTTCCCTTGCGGCCACTATCGGGCTGGAAGAGGCGTGCATGTTGTCGATTTTGGGGGATATGGCGTCTTACCTGCCGCTCACGCCAGCGAACGGCAGACAGTGGCTGGACGTAGATGCCAGTTGGGTGAATCGCCTTATGCCCTTTTGGGGCGATATGGACATACAGCGCATCAGCCGCAGCCTGAAAGATAAGGGCATTATTCTGCTGGTGTCCGCGCCTTATACCGAGAGCCAACGGTTAACGCTGGCGTTTGATGAGGTCGTGCCGCAAGCGCAAGCCCCATTACAACCAGAACCAATTGCAGCGTCGATCAATACCAATTCAGCTAATACCGGCGCGACCCTGATATCGCCCCACTGGCAGCCGGATCAGGAATTGCTGCGCCAAATTGCCCAATACAATATCCCCACCGATTTTGTGCGCTTGCAGGTGCCGGAGTTTGTGACCTACTGGCGCGAGCGCGGCGAGAGCAATCACTCTTGGGGCGCGAAGTTTTTAAAAGATTTGCTCCATAAATGGCGTCACCACGAAACCCAAATCGCACGCCAACAACGTGAAGATAATGAACGCCAAGCGCGCGACCGCGATACCGAGTTTTTAAATCGCGATTTGGAAACTGCGATGCACAGCGGCTGGCGCCCGAGCCGCGATGCACTGGAAGTGTTGGTAAAACATGCCGGTATTAGCCTTGCGTTCGTGGAGGATTCAATTCCTGAGTTTGTGGTCTATTGGCAGGAGCGCGGCGATGTTGGCCGCACCTGGAACAGCAAATTTATCCAACACGTAAAACGCCAGTGGCTGCGCTACAACTCGGCACTGGAACACGACACCGAGCCCAAACGCATTCCCGACAATTGGCAGCCAAGTAGAGATGTTTACGATGTACTTAAGCTCGCCAATATCGATTTGAAATTTGCGCAGCAACAGGTCGCGGAATTTGTGTTGTACTGGCGCGACAGCAATCAATTAATGGCCAGCTGGAATACCAAATTTTTGCAGCACGTAAAATTTCACTGGGCTAAACAACACGCATTAACTACCGTCAATTCGCAGCAGGTTAACCAGCATGCAGGACAGCAATTCAATAATCCAACAGGTCGCACAAGAGATAGCAGCCTCGCAGAACAGCTCAACGACCGCAGCTGGGCAAGCTGATCAGAGCTACAAACAAGGCAGCTCCCAGCAAGAGCGATCCGTACCGGGCGATGCGCATATCGATGCAATCAATCAGGTATTTGCGCTCTTTCGTGTGAATTATCACAACCAGTATTACAGCGCATTTAAAGATAACGAGCTGCTTAATCAAGCGCGTCGCTTATGGCTAAATTCGCTCGCACAATTTGCGCCGGAAACTATTTTGCGCGGTGCGCGTAAAGTGATTGAAGAATCGGAATACTTGCCGACCTTGCATCGCATGATTCGCGCTTGCCAAGGTGAGCCGGAGAAATTCGGTTTGGTCGATGCGCATCAAGCTTATGTTGAAGCCTGCCGTGCGCCCAGCCCGAAAGCGGCGTATCAGTGGAGCCATGCGGCGGTGTATCACGCTGGCTGTGCGAGCGATTGGTTTTTTCTGTCGAGCAATAGCGAAAAAGTCGCCTTCCCGATTTTTGAACGCCATTATTTGAAATTGTGCGAGCGCGTGATGAACGGAATTGAATTGCCCGCACCTAATGTGCCGGCGCTACCTGAAACTATCGAACGCCCTTTGAGTAAAGAAGAAAACGCCAGACGCATGGAAGAGCTGCGCAAACAACTCGACATCTAATTGTTCATCTCTTTTTTGTTAATCGCCTGGTAAATCGTTTTATGAGTAAAAATGCTTCGCAATGGCTGCTGGGTTTCTTGCTGGTCGCCTTTCCTTTGGTAACCTTGGTGTTAGTGCTTGGACTTGCTAATTTACCTGTCAGTTTTTTTACGGCGGATACAGAACTTGCTACAGATGATCTCAGTAGCACAACCTTGCTGCCCGATTTTGCCGCTATAGATCAAACACCTGAACGCAAAGCGCAATTTCTATCAATGCTGCGCCCAATGATCGACGAAAAAAATACCAAGCTATTAAAATCCCGTGAACGCTTATTAAAAATAAAAGCCGAATGGGATGAAAAACAAAGCGTCAGCGGCGTTAACAAACGCAATCTGGAAAAACTGCGCGAGAAGTTTCACGTCACTTATGAAACCTATCCCGAGGATGACAAAGCTATCGAGATTTTATTGCTGCGCGTAGATGCGATTCCCCCCGCGATGGTCTTGGCGCAAGCAGCGGTAGAATCCGGCTGGGGCACTTCGCGCTTTGCTGAGGAGGCACACAACTTGTTTGGCCAGTGGTGCTACAAACCCGGCTGCGGCATAGTGCCAAACAGACGCGCGAGCGGCGCCAAACACGAGGTTAAGAAATTTAACAATGTAGAAGAATCGCTTACGGCATACTTCAACAATATCAACACCCACAATGCCTATCGCCCCTGGCGGCAACTGCGCGCACAATTGCGCGAAACGCCCGACCAGTTTACCGGCAAGGCGATGGTGGCAGAATTGGGCAAGTATTCCGGGCGCGGCAGTGTGTATATTGATGAGTTGCGCACCCTTATCCGCAGCAATAATCTGGAATAATTCAAGTTCAGATCGCGAATAATTAACTAACGTCAAATGGCAGGGAACTTTTATGTATAAACGATTAGCACTAGTCATGGGCGCCATCGCGGGTCTCAGCAGCCTGCACGCTCAAGCAGAAAACACGCTGAAGTTTCACGCATCCGGGCAAGCGGTTTATACACAAATCAAAACAGCAGGCGAGACGTTTTCACCTTCGCTGTTTCAGATCAAAGCGGACATCGAGTTTACTGATGGCCTGATGGATGGCATCGGCCTGCAAGGTATGATCGCCCTGCCCATCAGCGACGACAGCGCCAATGGTATGACTCTGGAGGTTGATCAACAGAGCGGCATCTACCTCACCCTCACCAATCCCAATACTGAACCAGACGACATCAAAATCAGCGTGTTACTCGGTTATGCATCTACCGATATCACCACCATTTCACCTAACCTGAATGATGAAAACACGGAAAGCTTTTCCGATTTCAGCTGGGGCTTTAGCTTGCAGGATCGGATTGTAGAAGGTCATCCGGTTTACTGGACGCTCGATTTCTTGCGCTACTATCGCGACGACAATCTGCGTGTTGATGGCCTTGGCTTTGGGGTGACCTATGCGTTCTAACACCAGTATTTATTCGCTCGCCTTGCTGATAGCGATGAGCGTAGCGGGGTTAAGCGGTTGTGGCGGCGGTTCCAGCAGTGATAGCGAACGCCTTGAGCAAACAGTTGATGCCAGCAAAAACGGCGTGGTAAGTGTTGCGCTGGCCGATAACAGCGGCTCGGTTCACATCAAAGGCAGCTTGCAATTTAATTTGATCGGCACCGACAAAGACGGCAACACTACCAATCTCAACAAAATGGCGAGCTGGAGACTGAGCGACGCCAGCCTCGGCACCATCAAAGATGGCTTGTTTACCGCTTCTGGCAAACTGGGCAGCCTGACGCTGAATGTATCCTACGCCGGGTTAACCGACACCCAGCCCATCACCCTGACCGACGCCAATCTCACCAGCATCACCGTTGAGCACAGCAGCGGCTCGGTCGATGTGTGCAAAAACACCAGCTTCACCGCCAAAGCACTGTTTAGCGACGGCATGTACTACGACTACCCAATCACTTGGGAGCTTGCGGATTCCGCAAGTGCAGAACGCGCAAGCTTTGCCGATGCAACCAAGCCCGACTTGAGCACCCGCAAAAGCGGTGTGATCAATGTAGTTGCTAAAGGGAAGGACAACAGCGACCTGACCGTCAGCTCACCCGCGTACCAATTTCAAATCGATAGCACTTTGACCAACCTTGCGATCACCTCCGACAAAGATGTGACAATGAGCCAAGGCCAAACTGCGACCGCGACAGTAACGGCGACTTACACTAACAACAGTACTGCCGCCATCACCGCCAACGCCTCACTGGAAAGTAGCGACACCAGTGTAATGACCGTGAATGCCAGCACCGGCCTGATTACCGCCGTCAGCGGCACCCTTCGCGGCACTGAAGTCGATCTCAATGCCAGCTGCGATGATATGCCCGCAACGCTGGTATTAACCATCACCAAACCCAAAATCAAATCCATGTCGATTGTTGGCCCCAATAGCACAGCAGCAACCGAAAGTTTGTCGGTTTCTATTGGCGGCAGCATTGATCCACGCATCAAAGTCAGCTTTGCCGACAGCGGTGTGAGCGATGAAATTTACGAAGGCACAGATGTTGAATGGATTATCGATGAAACCAACTCGCCCGATTACGATGAAAGTAAAATTACCATCGATGGCGCCAGTGGTTTAATTACTGTGGATGATGATTTGAGCTTGGTGCAGGATTTAATTCTCACCATTCAAGCGCGCATCAAAAAGGTGAACAACTCAACTGAAGTCGGCTCCGACGGCAACGAATTGCTCGACACCATCAAAGTCACTATTAAAGCTTGATAACTCAGCCGTCTAGTAACAGCACCTGGAAACAATGTGTTACTAGACACTATTGTAAAAACGCTCTTGTGCCGATGTTCTTATGAAAGACATTTCACAAGAGCGTTTTTTATTAATCGCGGTAAGCCCAACCTCCATTTTTATCAGTCACCAACCACTGTTGGGTGTACCAATAAAAACGACCTTTTTCTCCCGCATAAGCCGTGCAGTTATACCTAACCCGACCGGGTTTTAGCGGTTGTTTGGCTTGTGCCCACACTTGATTGCTGATAATTTCCACAGTAATTGCACCCTGCCCGGTGGCAAAACAATTTATTTTCTTCAGTAGATTTTCATCTTCCAGCGTTAATACTAACCAGGGTTTATTGCCTTCTTTCACTGTCAGATTTTTTTGCTGTGTATTTTTATCGCGATAAAACTCAACGCGTTTGGTTGGCATAGGTTTGGTATTGACCTTCATGATGAAATCATCCAATTCGGTAAAGCTGCCACCAAAAGGAAAACGTGACACCGCTTGTAAATCGCCATGTTCATAAAGTGCGCCCGACTGCTGTCCGAACGCGATATAGCCTAAGCGCTTGGCGATTTTCTGAATTTCAACATCATACTCACCAAAAGGGTAAGCCAGTATCTTGGGCGCGCTGCCGATTTCAGCTTCAATTTTTTCTTGCGCGCGAAAAATCTCAGCGGCGATACGTTTGCGCCACTGATCTTGCGATTCGTTTTGTTCGCGTCTTGGCAAGTGATTGTGCTGCGTAGTGTGATTCGCAATAGTCACACCCTGCTTTGACATCTCGCGCAGCTGATCCCAGCTAACAAACGTTTTTGATGTACCGACCGCATCGGTATTCACAAAAAAAGTAAACGGCCAGCCGCGTTTTTTCAAACGTGGATAAGCGGAGTCATAAACAGATGCATAGGAATCATCAAAACTGATTGCCACTGTTTTATCTGGCAAAGGTTCGCCTTTGCGCAGTTTTTCAGTCAACTCTAGCAGCGGCACGACATTGAAATTATTAGCAGCCAGATAATCCATTTGCGCTTCAAACTGCACAGGGCTGATGCTGGTGGACTTGGGAGTTTTATCGCTAACGTGGTGATACAAAATCACCACAGCGGCCTGCACTTTTATCGCCGCAAAAAAACTCAGCATCAAACTTGTGACGAAGATGGAAAATAGTTTTTGCATACTCTGCTTTATCACATCAAAAAAGATTATTGCTGCGCACGCAACTCAAACGGAAATTCAGCGGTTTTTTGATTGCGCGCAATACTGAATTCAATCGTTGCGGGGCGCTGGGAAATTAGCAATTCAACCTGAGTCACTCCAAGGTTGTTGAGCAGTTCAGCTGCTTGACTCACTACAGCGCCATTGTCATCCAGCGCCGTAATCGCCATCAACTCGGGAAAGCTGCCCTGAATATCAAATAGCAATCGACCCGCTTCCCAGCGCGCAAGAGTGAAGGATGATTCAGCACCGTTCCACTGCATTCCAAATTGAAATGGCAATGGAATCGCAATTGGATCAGCCGCCGCCAAAAACACCAGTTTTCCCCAAAACGCCACTACATCGCTCACACCTAAATCCTGACCGCGCAAATCCAATTGGCCGCGCAACCAAGGCTGTGCAGGATCAGGTTGATAGGTGCCATCAGCCCAAGTGCCACCCTGATAATCCAGCGCAATCGGCGCCTGATAATTTACCGAATGAATATTGCCCGCCGAATCTTCCACTTCGGTAATCAACAAACGCACCGCGCTGAGTTGACGGCTTAACGGATGATGGTTGCGCAGATAAATATCGGCCACTAGCGACATTTGCTGTGCATCAAAATTCAATTGATTTACCGCAATCAACGCAGGCCCGGCAACAATGGTTTGCTGTGGTGATTGATAGGGATATTGAACATCGGCTGGCGGAGAATCTTTTTGCAGCTCCGCAAGTGCAGTCGCAGTTAACATTTCCGGCGCTGGTTTGATTACCGAAAACGCTTGCTCAAGCGGTTGAATGCGGCCAAAACTAAAAGGATAAGTTTTCAGCTCCATTTTTTTAGCCAGAATAATTTCAACAGATTTCACATCGCCTTGCACATCAATGCGAGTGGTATTACCCGCGGCAAAAAAATTGGGGCCATGCATTTTGTTGCTTGTCGCAAGCACCTTACCTTCCGCATTTAATGCATTGACCTGCAGAAGCGCGCCCGTGTTTCCCGCGGACTGAAAATGCAAACGGTTTGATTCACTCGATAGAAAACGTAAGTTCAGGCCATGGGCGTTAATTAATTTCCCGGCAAAAGGCGCTTCAATTTTTATCCGTTCAATTTCAAGCGGTAGCTGATAAGTCAGCTCGCCTTTGATCGCACCAATGGCAGAAAGGTTAATTATTTTTGGCAGCACTATTTTTTTGGTGCCCTGAATGCCTACATAGGAATTTGGTTTTCCCTGTTCAAAATGAACGCCATCGTAAACTGCATCTATATTGGTTGGATGAGTAATGCCGCTAGGATCGCAACTACTGCCGCTTAATAACGACTTATCCTGATGATCAACAATATCAAGAATGCGCAATTGAATTGCGTCGCCGCCCTTACCCACATTGGGCAAATTAAAAGCATTCACATCCAGATTAATAGCAAAGCCATCCGCCGTTGATTCAATATTGTTAATAGCAAGTCCAAAAGGCCCAGTTGTAGTTTGCGCAGCAATCATCGGATTTAAATATTTATTGCTGGCAAAGCCTAATAAATCGGGAGCAGCTAACGACGAAAAATCACGCGGATTTTCCTCTACACGCATTTCGGTAGTAGGCGCAGGGCCATCGTTCATTGCAAAGGTTTTTGCCAAGAGCGAATTTGCCCACAGCTGTAATTGCGCATGGAATTGCTCGTCAAAATGAACTGATGCACGCAATTGCTGATCGGCAGTTGTAAGCTTCATGCGCTCATAAATCGGCAGGGTTTCTGGCCAATCTTGCACGATGGTATTTTTCGCTGTGGTGATGAGCTGTGTAATATTTTGTTCGGATGCAGTAATAAATTCCTGGTTAACGCCAGTCATCACCGCTGAAAACTCCAGCATGGGCGGTAACATACGCGGTGCAACACCAAGGTAAATACCCTTTACCATTGCGGCATCAACCGACAGTTTTGCCAGCGCCATAGACGTGGACGCTTCTGAAAACTGCGCAGGATTAAACAACGCAGCAGCAAACATTTGTTTTTCACTGATCGTTTGCCAATCTGACATATCCCGCTCTGCCGGAGCAGCCGCGCCCATACGCCCATGAAATGCGGCAACTCGCTCGGGCGCGCCCAACAAAATCCGATTCGGTTCAATGATGGCCATTACTACTGGTGTTTGTTCACAGGTATTTTCATCAAGCGATGAAAATACCAAGTGCTGTGGCGACTCCTCGTTAATCACATAATGCTGCTTCAACCAATTGCGAAATTCATCTGCATCAAACGAACCCGTCATCACCCACAAGGGTTGAGTTTGGTTATTAGCGTGATAGGCCGCTATCCACAGCTGATCAAGTTGTTGCGTAATGGCAAAACCGGATGACTCCAGTTTTTTCCAAAAATCTTTTTTCGGTTCAGGCAAATTATTCAAACCTGTTCCCGGTTGAAACGCATCTGGCAATTGTTGCAAGCGAGGCACATTAAAATGCGCAAGTGCAAACAGATTACCCGTTGCCAGTGCATTAACTGTTTGATCAGCAAATTCAGGTTTGTTGGCTGGCATCCACAGCGGTTTTTTCAACCACAGAATGGTTGATGCCGTGACTAATATCGCCAACAGAATAACCATCATTCCCCACAGGAATGATGATTTATGCCAGTTAACATCCGCTGCCTCTCCATCGGCAACAGCTTCTGTTTCTGTTTCTGTTTCTGTTTCTGTTTCTGTTTCTGTTTCTGGAAAAGTCTCGGCAACTTTTGTTTTGGCGGCTACTTCCGGCTGGCCACTTAAGACTTTTGTTTCTTCTTGTTTTAGTTCTGCTACTTGTTTAGCGATGGCCGGTTTGCTTGGCGATGTAGGTGGAGACACAACAACTGCTGGTGCTGGTGCTGGTGCTGGTGCTGGTGCTGGTGCTGGTGCTGGTGCTGGTGCTGGTGCTGGTGCTGGTGCTGGTGCTGGTGCTGGTGCTGGTGCTGGTGCTGGTGCTGGTGCTGGTGCTGGTGCTGCAGGAGCATTGATCTGTGCCTTTTCGCTTGCAACAACAGCCTCTTCAGGGGCGATAATTTTTCTAACTAAAAATTGACGCGGAGGTTCGTCGTCCTCATCATAATCATCAAGACTATGCAGTTCCAAATCCAATTCGATTTGATCAGCAATAGAATCAACATCAGGTGCTTTTATACTGATTGCGTCAAGGTATACGCCGGCATCTAAAAATGCTTCGCGCCAGGCTTCAACTTCAGCAGTATCCTCTACAATTTTTATCACGCTGGGGCGTTGCGACAAAAACACCAAGCGTACGGTCTTTGGCTTTAATTGCAGCAGCTGCGCCAAATTGCCCACGATCTGATCTTCATCAAACCCGGCGACAAATTGATGTTTGTAGATAAGCTTGTACACTCAGACTCCTTCACATTTCAGAGCTATGCTGCGATTTTATTAAAATTTTTTGCCGGTGCAGCAGACACTATAAGCATCCAAAACAATGAAGGCATGTTGCAAAGGCACTAGCACAAAACTGTGCGCAAGACGCACATTAGGAAAAGATTAAAACAATTAAAAATTATTCTTCTTGTACAAAACGCAAGCCAACGCCCGACGCCTCTACCCGCACCACTTCCAATTGCAGGATTGGTGCATCATCCATTAAGCCTTGCACCTGACCTGTAAGCAGGGTTCCAATGGGAGGAATTTGATCAGGCTCCAACACTACAAATACGCCACCATCGGAAATATCGCGCGTTTTCACCAAAATTTCGCCAATGGATTCGTGAGAAATTTTAATCCGGCAAGAAAAGGAAGTACGCACATGCTGACGTTGGTCTTTTGAGCTCATAAAAACTCCTTCATTGTTATGACCTGCAATCTTATATATGCCGTTTGCGCAATTAATAAAGGCGGAAAACCGCCTTTATTATGGGTGCTACTATCAAGTACTACTTATCGGTTACTTCTGCTTTATCCACTTTTTGGAAACCACGCGGCAACTTGTTACCACGGCGGCCGCGCTCACCTTTGTAATGTTCCAGATCGGACATCTTCAACGTGATATGACGCTTGCCCGAATGCAGAGTAAGGCACTGCCCCGCATTAATCACATTCACCGATACAATAAACTCTTCACGC
The DNA here is from genome assembly GCF_035117775.1 of Cellvibrio chitinivorans. Lineage (NCBI taxonomy): Bacteria > Pseudomonadati > Pseudomonadota > Gammaproteobacteria > Cellvibrionales > Cellvibrionaceae > Cellvibrio > Cellvibrio chitinivorans. The sequence continues at coordinate 1,368,260 of NZ_JAYKKN010000001.1, read as the reverse complement.
GCTGCCGCACGCGCCGATGGAATGTTCATGATTTTATTACCCTTACCGCGCGCTAATTCCGGCAATTCGGTAATCGGGAATACCAATAAACGACCATCGTTACTCACCGCGGCAAGCAGTGCTTGCTCGGGATTATCGATTAACTGCGGCGGCAACACCAGCGCAGCCTCAGGCAGTGTTAACAGCGCCTTGCCTGCTTTATTTTTACTGACCAGATCATCCAACTTGGCAATAAAACCATAGCCCGCATCAGATGCCAGCAGTACGCGCTGCTGATCGGCGCCCATCAAAGCACCTTCAAAAGTGGCACCACTCGGCGGACTGATGCGGCCACTTAATGGCTCACCCTGACCGCGCGCAGATGGCAAATTGTGTACAGGTAATGAGTAGCTGCGTCCGGTTGAGTCGATCAAAATAACTTGCTGATTGCTCTTGCCGCGCAATGCAAATTTGAAACTGTCGCCCGCTTTGTAGCTCAATCCTTCCGGATCAATTTCATGACCTTTGGCAGCGCGAATCCAGCCTTTGTCGGAGATCACAACAGTAACAGGGTCAACGCTTAACAATTCGGTTTCAGTCAGCGCTTGCGCTTCTGCACGAGCGACAATCGGTGAGCGGCGCTCATCGCCAAACTGCTCTGCTACTTGCATTAATTCTTTGCGCACCAGATTTTTTAATTTAATTGCGGAATCCAAAATCTTCTGCAAACCATCGCGCTCTTTAATTAACGCCTCTTGCTCTTCGCGGATTTTCATTTCTTCCAAACGCGCTAATTGGCGCAATTTGGTTTCCAGAATATATTCCGCTTGCATCTCAACTAAATTGAAACGCTCCATCAATACCGGTTTTGGATTTTCCTCTTCGCGGATGATGCGAATTACTTCATCCACATTGAGGAACACAATCATCAAAGCCGCTAAACGCAGCAAACGTTCATCGACTTTTTCCAAGCGATGCTGCAAACGGCGGCGTGTAGTAACAGTACGGAAACTCAGCCACTCATTTAAAATTTTATTGAGCGCTTTAACCGCTGGACGACCGTCAATACCGATCATATTCATATTGACGCGGTAGGTGCGCTCAAGCTCGGTAGTAGCAAACAAATGTTGCATCACCTGCTCTATATCCACGCGATTGGAACGCGGCACAATCACCAACCGTGTTGGGTTTTCGTGATCGGATTCATCGCGCAGATCAGCGACCATCGGCAATTTTTTTGCCTGCATTTGCGCGGCGATTTGCTCAAGAATTTTTGCGCCGCTCACCTGATGCGGGAGTGCGGTAATAATAATATCGCCTGACTCTTCGTCTTTTTGCCAGACCGCGCGCATGCGCACACTGCCGCGCCCGGTTTCGTACATTTTGATCAGTTCATCGCGCGGCGAAATAATTTCCGCTTCGGTTGGCATATCCGGCCCGAGAATGTGTTCGCACAACTCGCTCACAGTTGCCTGCGGGTTATCGAGCAAATACACGCAAGCATTGACCACTTCGCGCAAATTGTGCGGCGGAATATCGGTCGCCATACCTACCGCAATACCAGTGGTTCCGTTTAACAATACATTGGGAACGCGTGCGGGTAACACAATGGGTTCGTCGAGTGTGCCGTCGAAGTTAGGCTGCCAATCAACAGTGCCCTGCCCCAATTCTTCCAGCAACACTTCACTGTATTTGGTGAGGCGCGATTCGGTGTAACGCATGGCAGCGAAAGATTTCGGATCATCCGGCGAGCCCCAGTTACCTTGCCCGTCTACTAATGTGTAGCGATAGGAAAAAGGTTGCGCCATTAACACCATGGCCTCGTAGGATGCAGAGTCGCCGTGCGGGTGGAATTTACCGATCACATCACCCACGGTACGCGCGGATTTTTTGTATTTGGCGCTGGCTTTTAAGCCCAGTTCGCTCATCGCATAAACGATGCGGCGCTGTACTGGTTTGAGACCGTCGCCAATATGCGGCAGGGCGCGGTCGAGAATCACATACATGGAATAATCGAGATAGGCCTTCTCGGTGTAATCTTTGAGCGCAATACGCTCATCGGCCTCAGGCAGGGTAATTAGGTCACTCATTGAATATCCTGAAAATACAAAATTCAGATGGCTTTTATTTATTGATAAAAATCAACCGCGCGTTACTTATACTTTGCTCAAAAGCGTCCGATATTTTATTGAACATTTTTTACTGAATGATTAGTTATCAGCGCTTTTTGGCCGCCAGCGGAATCGAACCTTGTTCATTAATTCTCAGCGCGGGCAACCAGGCACTGAAATCCAGCTTGGCAGAAAAATTGTAATTTACAGTGTCTTTTACGCCATTGCGACTGAAGTGTTCAACCAATCGCACTAATTGCAGCACATTTGCAGAGACTACAACCTGCACCGGTGTTTCCTGATAAGCGGTGAGCGTGGGCAATTGATCACTCACTCCACTTAATACATCAAAGTTTTCAATTCCCACGGTATACGACATGCCGCGCAGCGTGAGGTCACGATCATTAGGATTGCCAATCAATAAATTGATTTGAATCGGTTGGGTCAGCCCTTGCGCTGGCAACATTTGCAGCCCGACTACTTTTACACTTGGCTGCTCCAACTTTGGCTGCAAACTTGAACAGGATGACAACATTAAACTACAGGTTATAAAAAAACCGATTGCTGCAGTTTTAACATTTATTCTATGGATTATTTCACCCGCTGCACGCAGTTTTTCATGGAAACTGAAAGCAAAACCCATTACCAACTCCTTTAACAACTCAAAATGTGAAAGCACGCACTTGCGCAATAATGTCAATGTGGTCTAATCGATCCTCTTTTTACTGACTATTTGTCTTTATTATTAACCCAGACACCGCAGTAAAATAATAAATCCGTAAAACTAGCGCAGTAAAATGAAATCCCGGGATAAGCAGCCAGCTGCTGGATTCACCCGACCAGTGACGGTCAGACTCTAGGTTTTATTAAGTGTAACTGACTATAACTATGCTAAATCCACCCAGTAAAACACTCATCAATCCGGATGATTTATTCGGCAGTCGCGATCTTCGTTTGCAAGAGCGCCGTGAATCCCAGTATCCGCAACTTATGCATTTATGCTCGGGGTTTAATTTTTCTGTTTTGCAATTGCAGCGCAAAACTTTTAGCCATCTCAGTCGCAAAATGGTGCCGAACGCGCTGGAATTTGTGTTGGCAGTTCACGATGAAACTACCAACTATTGGTACAGCATGACTCCCAGTCTGTCATGTTTAAAAACGCTGAATGATTACGCCAAACACTATGAGGTGGATATTCTGCATATGCATTTGTTTGGCGATGAGGATGAAGAGTACAACCAGTTTGCACAGAGCAGTTTTTATTGAGGCGATTTACTCGCCCATTTCCTGTTCAAACTCTTCTAACAGATCCAGCGGCTCTATTTCTTCACCTTCCAAATTTTCATTCCAGTTGACGCCGACCAAGAGCACATCGTCGTGCATGCCCGGCAGCCAATCTTCCAAAAACTCCATCAGATCCACGGCTACTACTTTGTAATCTTTCCAGTCGTCTTGACAGTGCGCGAGCGCAAAACTTTCTTGTGACCAGAATGGCATTACGTCCACATCGTCGTGCTCTTCAGAGCCGGTCAGCGCCCAACCATCAGGCCCTTCAAGACCCCATACGCAGCCTAACTCCATAGACTCCACAATAAAGCGATCCAGATTTTCTGCCAGATCATCACTTAAAGGGTCGGTGGCGATAATGTCACTCATACTAAATCCTCTGCCATTTATAAATCGAATTGCTATAAATTTAGCTGCGCCCCATTTGCCTTGAGCCAGGCGCGATCACCTTTAAAGCTCGGGCAGACGCTGGCAACCAGCGCCCAAAAATCAGGACTGTGGTTGTGATGGCGCAGGTGGCTAACTTCGTGAGCGACAAGATAATCGACTATAGCTTCCGGGGCTAGCAGTATCTGCCAGTTATATTGGATCGCCCCTTTGCTGGTGCAGTGACCCCATTTTGAGCGAGTTGCTTTGATGGTCACCTGTGAGCACACCAAGCCCATCGCACGAGTGAGCGCGATAGTTTTTTGCGTAAGGATGTTCAATGCCTGCTGTTGATACCAGCGTGCGAGCAGTTGGCGAATTTGCGTTTCATCGCTCTGGCGCGAGCGCGATGAGAGCAGCAGATGCAATTGATTATCGCGCCGGGCGATTGCAGCGACTGTACCACGCCCCAGCACCAGCGTTAATTGCTCATCCATAAACGGGATCTGACTACCCTGCGCATAGCCGCGCGGCTCAGGCAGATTGGCCAATGTTTGTTGCTGCTCGGCGATTTTCGCTCTAACCCAAGCGGCTTTTTGCTGCAAAAAATCCAGCAGCACAGATTGCGCCACACCCACAGGTGCGCGCACTACCACCTGCGCTTGGCGAATCTCAATACTCACGCTGCGTCGGCGCGCTGAGCGGGCGATAGAAAACTCAAATCCCAGCGGCGCGGCGGGCGGAGGCGACTTTTTCAGGCCAAACCACTCAGCCATTGTTATCGCCCGATGCAACAGCACTTGTTGCAGCAACACTTTTTACAACAACACTTTTTACAACAACAAAGGAAGGGAAATTCAGGAAGGGCACGGCACACCTCGCAGTCATCGAGGCAGCAACCATATCACAGTAGATGCTAGTCAGATGGCGCAAAATTCCAAATTCAATAAAACCCTAGCAGATGCGCTTTGCGTGCGACATAAACAGAGGTCATGCCCACCTCCATGCGGCGGGCGATAGCGGCTTCGCCTTTGAGCTCGCCATCGCGATAACGCTCCAGCGCATCGTAAAACATCGCAGTGAAATAGTCGGCATCGGCATCGCGCGGGGTAAACACCTCGATCCGACACATAGTCGCGTGGCAGCTAATGCTATTAACGCTGACCCGCTGTAAACCTTGGTGATGGGAAAACATCTCGCGCAGGGATTGCTCATAAGCACTCGCCCAAGCTGGATCGACAGCCTCCCGCTCGAACAGCGCTGTCGCTCGCTCATAAACCCCGTTTTCCACCTGATGAACCGCTGCGCGCGCGCTTTCCACATCCAGTGCGGCAGGTTCTTTTTCATCCACCGGATTTTCTACTATCGGCTCCACTTTTTGCGCAATAAACACAGCCGGTGCAGGTATTTCTGCAGTGGATGAAGGTGCATCAAAATGAGATTCATCAGCGCTAAGTTGCTCTACAGAAGCAGCCTTGCGCGGCTGATCAAACACCAAATAGCTTACCAAGGTCAGCAATGGCAAGGCCAATAACACCAACCAGAATGGCAAGGATTTGTACGCTACTTGTCGCTGCACAACACACCTCAACAACTATTCAATACCAACTATAAAGAACAAACATTTGCGACAGCCTTTCAGACAACAAACCGACAGCCACCCTCAAGCCGCTGCCGGTTGTTTTTCACAAGCTGCGTTTACTGGCAGGTCACCGCTGGCGTTTCAACGCTGCCGCCATTGGTAGTGCCTTGGAAGCCAAACTCGGCGGTTTGCCCTGCGCCCAAGGTGCCATTCCAACTCAAGTTAGTCGCTGCATAAGGGTTACTGCCGCTGAAGCTGGCATTCCAAGCATTGGAGATGCGGTTACTGCCCGCAAACTGCCAATTTGCCGCCCAACCAGACTTGGTTCCCGTACCGGTATTGGTCACGCGAATCACGCCAGTAAAGCCAGTCCCCCAAGAGTTGGTCACCACATAGCTGCAACTCAAACTACCTGTTCCTGCCGCGCTGGATGAACTGCTGGATATAGGCGCAACAGATGAAGAGGCAATTGAGGACGCTATTGATGACGGTATGGATGAGGAAGATCTGCTTGAAGACACTGAACTAGGTAATGAGCTGGGAACAGAACTTGAAACGACACTTGAGCGGCTGGACGAACTGGGAGCAGGTGTCGAACTAGATGCAACCGAACTATTACCGCCACCACCGATCTGCACATCGATACAACCGTGGAAGCGCTCATAAGTCGGCGGCTCACGTCCCCATTCGGCATAGATCACATGGCGGCCGGTGCGCGCTGGAACCGTACAAGTCGTGTGGATGTGAGCATTGCCTTTATCGGCGCGCACATTGGGATAAGCACCGGGGTTGTCATCGTTATAGGGGAGATCGCAGAAAGGCTGATCTTCAAAATCTGCCCAGGTCAGCTCGCGCCCTTCTTGGTAGACAAAGCCCGGCTTGGTGATCCAGTAACGGAAATCAGAGGTGTCATCAAAGTGCGGGCCGTTGCTGATATCCCAGGAAAACTCCTGAGCGCCTGAATTGATATTGTTCACCGGCCAGTTGATCGCATTATCCCAAGGCGTTTTTCCGCCTTGCCAGGTTTCACTGTCAAAGCCGCACACGTTTTTGGAGACTGGCCCCAGCACCTTGCGCCCTTGATGGTGATTCAACACGCTCATGTAGGAGTAACCGCCATTGAAATCATTGGCGAATGCAGCGCCGCATTCCGGGTATTGCGCAGTGCCGTTAAGCACCTCATCGGGCTTGGTCACCTTGCCACAGAAATAGTTGCGCGCACCGGGCTTATCGACAAATCCATGCCCGAAGCTCAATGCAGAAAAAGCGAGCAAGGCTGCGCCAATTCCACCTGTTTTGATGTAGTTCTTATTCATTTTTTATCCTCACTTAACCGAATGTAGACACGATTCCCGCGATCGGGAACCACCGTCACCATCGAGACGCCGATTGCTGCGCAAGCAGAAATGACCCGCACCAGCTGGCGAACCAGAAGGCGATGCACAATCAGAAGTCCAGCGAGTGCTTATGAACAGCTAAATCATAGGAGAGAGCACAACCATTTTATTATTGTTAAATCCGTCACCAGCACTTGGCAGCATGGCGACAAGTGGACAACCGAGTGGAGGATGTTCCGCCCCTGCGACAGCGCTGTCAAATCAATCGGGAACTGAGGCGCCAGAAAAATTTGCCGCATCCACCTGACCATCTAACAGTATGCGCACATAGAGCGATTTTGCCTGCGCCGCATTATCCACCTTCACCCAATAATAGCCGCGGCCGTTCTCGACTATCTGTGCCGCCGCTTCCGGCAGCTCGCGCCAGCTTGCGTCCAGCTGCGGCAAAGCCAGCGCCGGCAGCGGCTTGAGCGATGCAGCATGCGCGGTTGATAAAGCGATACCGACGGCTTTTTTCATGCTCACCGGCTGATGTTCATGCCCTTCGTGGGCAGATACTTGTACCGGCAGGGATAAGATCGCAACCACACCAAAAACCGCCCCCAGAATTACAGCCATAGATGCTAACCAAGGCTTCATACATCCTCCTTCGCTATTTGTTATTGGAATGGCTATTCGACCAAATTTTGAGCAGCGCAAACAGCGCCGGGTTCGCAAAAAACTCTGTTGAAGCCTACGCCTCTGGTCTGGGGAGTTTGTTACACTGCCGCATCTTTTTTCAGGCAGAGCCCTGCAGTCAGGAATATAAAAAATATATGAGCCCAAAATTCTTTATCGGGATGCAACATCTGGCACCACAACACACTCTGTCACGCGCTGCCGGCTGGTTGGCCAGCACCGAGACTGCGTTTATCAAAAACACCTTTATCAAATGGTTCGTCAAACGCTACAACGTGGACATGAGCCTCGCCGCAGAAGAAAATCCGCTCGCGTATAGTTGCTTCAACGACTTTTTTACCCGCGCGTTAAAACCCGGCGCACGCCCTATCGATAGCGCTGCCGATTCCATTGTCTGCCCCGCCGACGGCGCCATCAGCCAACTGGGCGATATAGTCGATGGCCGTATCTTCCAAGCCAAAGGTCAAACCTACACCACCTTGGAATTGCTCGGCGGCGATGAAGCCCTCGCCGCTGAATTTGATGGCGGCAGCTTTGCGACTGTGTACCTATCGCCGCGCGATTACCACCGCGTACACATGCCCTATGGCGGCAAATTGCGCTCGATGGTGAGCATTCCGGGCGAGCTGTTCTCGGTCAATACCGTCACCGCAGAAAACGTACCGCGTCTGTTTGCCCGCAACGAGCGCGCCGTCGCTATCTTTGATACCGACATAGGTCCAATGGCGGTGGTATTGGTAGGAGCCATGATCGTCGCAGGTATAGAAACCGTGTGGGACGGTCAAATCGCGCCCTTCGCCAGCCGCGAAATCGCCACCTCGCTCTACCCCTACCAAAACATCACCCTAAACAAAGGCGATGAAATGGGCCGCTTCAAACTCGGCTCAACCGCCGTAGTGCTCTTTGCCAAAGACAAAATGCGCTGGGACGAAAGCTACAAAGCGCTCAGCCCCACAAAAGTGGGCGAGAAGATGGGTTCAGTTAGCCAAGCTTGAATGCAAACAGAATAAAAAAGGCCGATCACTGATCGGCCTTTTTGCTAACAGGGGTGGACACTTACTGCGGATCACCCGGCAAATCTTTACGCAGTTCTACCGGTTTATCCTTCACTTTGCGCATTTTGATATTGATCATCTCAACTCCCAAGGAGAAAACCATCGCGAAGTAGATGTAACCTTTCGGCACATGCACATCGAAGCCTTCCACTAACAGGGTGAAACCGACGATCACCAGGAACGATAGGGCGAGAATTTTGATGGTCGGGTGAGCATCGACAAAGTCGCCAATCGATTTAGCGGCGAACAGCATCACACTCACGGCGATAATGATTGCAACCGCCATAATTTCTACTTGATCAACCAGACCAACCGCAGTGATCACCGAATCGAGCGAAAAGACGATATCGAGTATGGCAATTTGCAACAAGATGATCATCAAGCCATTAGCGGCCACCTGACGCTCAGACTCAACCGCACCCTCAAGGCTGCCGTGAATTTCGTGGGTTGCTTTGGCGATAAGGAACAAACCACCGCCGATCAGAATAATGTCGCGCCCGGAAATTTCCTCCCCAAGTACGCTAAACAGCGGGTCAACCAAGCCCATAATCCACGCCAACGAAAACAGCAGCGCCAAGCGCGTAATCATCGCCAGCCCCAAGCCTACATTGCGCGCAAACTTGCGCTGCTTCTCGGGCAGGCGCCCCACCAGAATCGAAATAAAAATAATATTGTCGATCCCCAATACAATTTCCAAGGCCGTCAGTGTTGCCAGAGCGATCCAGGCTTCCGGACTTGCTAACCATTCGAACATGTTTTTGTACTCATTGATTGATAACTCATAACCGCGCTGCGATTAAAAAAAACAGCACGGTTATCCGAAATTACGACCTTGCCTAAAATGGCGCAAAGCGGGCGGATTGTAGCCTTTCCCCTACACGGAGAAACATCACCCCGATGAAAACATTTTTACGAAAACCACTCGCCCCAAAAACAAAAACCGCAAGCTGGGCTTGCGGTTTTGAGGAGTCAGCAATACAGGATTGTTTAATTGCGATTGGTCAGTTTACTCAGCAGCGCCATCAGACCTTTTTTCTCAGTTTTCATCAGGTAGTGATCGCGAATGCCGGCGATATCCACATCGTAACTGCCCGGTTCCAGGTCACGCGCAATTTCGATCTTTTCAATTTCATAGCGAGTTTTTTTACCTGAATCTACCAGTTCCTGTTTGCGCTTATCATCATCGGACAAGTCCAACAGCAGATATTCCGGCATAGGCTGTTTGAACGCATCCAGCACCACAATCACGCGCGGCTTGAGGCGGCGTTCAAAGTTTTGCTCAACCACTACCGCGACTTCACCCGTGCTCAATTCGACCAAAGTGCCAGTGGGATAAAGGCCGATAGCGCGAATAAACTCCACTACCAGCTCTTCCTGAAATTGGATATTACGCAGCTCGTAAAGCTTGGCGACTGCTTTGGAGGGGGCGATAGGATGGCGCGAGCCGCGCGGATTGGTGACAAAATCGTAATAGGTCACGATACCGGCAATCTTGCCCAGCAATGGAATCTTGTCGCCCGATAAGCCCTGCGGAAAGCCGCTGCCGTTCAAGCGTTCACAGTGGGTTTTCACCACGCTAATTACACGCGGCTCCACCCCTGGAGTTTTGCGCAGGGTTTCGCAGCCTAACTCCACAAAGGTTTCGTAGAGTTTTTCTTCTTCAGGTGAACGTTCGGCTTTGGCTAGCAATGCCGAATCCAGCATCACCTTGCCCACATCTTTAAGCAAAACGCCCATTGCGAGCACGTCCAGATCGCGTTTAGGCAGGCCAATGTGGCGGCCAAACAAAATCGCCCACACCGATGAACGCACCGCGTGGCTGTAAGTATATTCGTCTTTTTCCTGTACGCGCGACAACCAGGTAAAGGCATCAGGATTGCGCAGTACACTATCCACCATTTCACTGGCGGTGCGTTTGGTTTCACCGAGCGACACACCATCAAACTGGTTTTTCTCCAGCTGATCCATGACTTCAACGACGGCACCGTAGACCTTTTGATGTAATTGGCGCGCTTTTTTCACCTCGCGCTGCAGAGGTTCCACTTCGCGGTACAGACCGCGTTGGATTTTGAGTGGGGCGACAGATTCGGTAAACGAGCTAACCCGCTCACGGGTAGTTTGCTTTTTGGCGGAGGGAGCTATGGTTTTGAGGTTGGCCGCAATCGGGCCGCGGCCTTTTTCAACATCGATAAAAACGTAATTACACAGTGCTTTGAGCTGATTGACCTCACCCAAATCGCGCAGATAAAAACCTTGCAAGGGAAACGGGGTTTGCGACCAAGGGCGGTCCAACCCGGATACATACATGCCGATGGTCAACTCATTGACATCAACTTTAACCTGCTTGATTCCCACGCCTAGTCTCCACATCACCCACAGGTGCGAATTATCTGCCTTATTAAAATCGAGTGCCGGAAACCCGGTTTGCACAGCAGCTCGCCGATCCAAGTCTGCTGCGCCACCTGATTCAGGTTCTAAATCTTCCTAAAAACCACCTTTATATTGCGTGGAGTGTAATCAAGAAATACGCGCCATGCCAGTTCCGACAAGGTAAAGGCGCGCCAACCAGCCCACAAGGTGCAGATTATTAGCAATCCTATTGATGATATTGCGCTGACAGCTCATGTACTGCGCTGATAAATGCACCTGCGTGAGCCGGGTCAACTTCAGGAGTGATGCCGTGGCCGAGGTTAAACACATGGCCTGAACCGGTGCCGTAAGCAGCGAGGATACTGCCTACTTCAGCGCGAATTCGGTCAGGGGATGCATAGAGGATCGTCGGATCCATATTGCCTTGCAGCGCCACCTTATTGCCAACGCGCGCGCGCGCTGCGGCTATGTCGGTGGTCCAATCTAGCCCCAGCGCAGTTGCGCCAGTTTCGGCCATCATTTCCAACCATTGACCGCCGCCCTTGGTAAACAGGATCACTGGAATCTGGCGACCTTCATTTTCCCGGATCAAGCCAGACACAATTTTCTGCATATATTTGAGCGAGAACTCCTGATAAGCCGCGTGCGATAAAGCCCCGCCCCAGGTATCAAAAATCTGTACCGCCTGCGCGCCCGCTTTGACCTGGGCATTGAGGTACACGGTTACCGAATCGGCCAGCACATCGAGCAAGCGATGCATCACTTGCGGCTGGTTGTAGAGCATTTCTTTGGCGCGACGGAAATCGCGGCTGGAACCACCTTCGATCATATAGGTCGCCAGCGTCCATGGGCTGCCAGAGAAACCGATCAGCGGCACACGGCCATTGAGTTCGCGGCGAATGGTTTTTACCGCATTCACTACGTAGGGCAAATCCTGCTCAGGGTTTATCACCTTGAGCGCATTGACATCAGCCTCAGTGCGCACGGCTTTCTTGAATTTAGGACCTTCGCCAGTTTCAAAGTACAACCCCAAGCCCATAGCATCGGGAATGGTGAGAATGTCGGAAAAGAGGATTGCGGCATCCAGACCGGGATAGCGATCCAGCGGCTGCAAGGTCACTTCACAGGCAGCATCGGGATTAGTGCAAAGCCCCATAAAATCGCCCGCGCGTTCACGGCTGGCGCGATACTCAGGTAGATAGCGACCGGCTTGGCGCATCATCCACACAGGAGTAACGTCAACGGGTTGCTTGAGAAGTGCGCGCAGGAAGCGATCGTTTTTGAGCTCGGTCATTTTCTCATCCTCAGCCAGCTGCATATGCGCCAGCAAATTCAAACCTTACATAGCATTAGCCCCGCAGGTGCGGGGCTAATGCATCTTACCGAATGACAATCCAGAACTTATTGCGCCAGATTGGATTCTTAAAACTTGTTTTGCAGACAATCAGATTTGCAGCCAATCACACTTTCAGATAGTCCAGAATACCATCAGCCGCTTCGCGACCTTCCCAGATGGCAGTTACCACCAAGTCGGAACCGCGCACCATATCACCGCCCGCAAACACTTTCGGGTTGGTAGTCTGGAACTTGAACTGTTGATGCTCAGGTGCAATCACACCGCCCCAGTCATTGGTTTTTACACCATTGGTTTCAAACCAAGGTTGCGGGCTTGGGCGGAAACCGAAAGCGATCAGCACTACATCCGCCGGCAGAATCTCTTCTGAACCTGGAACGACTACAGGGCTGCGACGACCTTTGGCATCTGGCTCACCCATTTTGGTAGTAACCACTTTAACGCCTTCCACTTTGCCGTTACCAACCACTTCAACTGGCTGACGGTTGTAGAGGAATTGCACGCCTTCTTCTTTGGCGTTGGCTACTTCGCGCTTGGAGCCGGGCATGTTTTCTTCATCGCGACGGTATGCACAGGTCACACTGCTAGCGCCCTGACGAATCGAGGTGCGGTTACAGTCCATCGCGGTATCACCACCGCCAAGAACGACTACCTTTTTACCTTTTACGCTGATGAAATCTTCGGCGTTTTTCTCAAAACCGAGGTTACGGTTTACGTTGGAGATCAGGAATGGCAGTGCATCGTAAACGCCTGCCAGATCTTCACCAGGGAAGCCGCCCTTCATGTAGTTGTAAGTGCCCATGCCCATGAATACTGCATCGTAATCGCGCAGCAATTCTTCCATGGTGATGTCTTTACCTACTTCGGTATTCAAGCGGAATTCAACACCCATTTCGGTGAAGATTTCGCGGCGACGTGACATCACCGACTTTTCCAGTTTGAATTCGGGGATACCGAAAGTCAGCAGGCCACCAATTTCAGGATACTTGTCGAATACCACCGGCTTAACGCCGTTGCGTACCAGTACGTCCGCACAGCCGATACCGGCAGGGCCAGCACCGATAATGGCGACTTTTTTGTCAGTCCAAACCACTTTGGACATATCCGGCTTCCAACCCATCGCAAACGCAGTGTCGGTGATGTACTTCTCGGCGTTGCCGATAGTCACAGCGCCAAAACCGTCGTTCAGGGTACAAGCACCTTCGCACAAACGGTCTTGCGGGCATACGCGACCACAGACTTCTGGCAGCGAGTTGGTTTGATGGCTGAGTTCAGCCGCTTCAAAAATATTGCCTTCGGAAATCAGCTTCAGCCAGTTAGGGATGAAGTTGTGTACCGGACACTTCCACTCACAATAGGGGTTACCGCACTCCAGACAACGGTGTGCTTGGCCTTCCACTTCTTCTTTGGCAAAAGGCTGGTAAATTTCCACAAAGTTGCGTCTGCGGGTTTCTATGTCTTTCTTGGTGGGGTCTTGGCGACCCACATCGAGAAATTGAAAATCATTGCTTAAACGAGTCATATAGAGATCCCCAGCCTTATTCGCCGCGCTTGCGGAAGCTGTTTAACAGGCCGCCGATGGCTGCTGCCTTGGGTTTAACCAACCAGAACTTGCCGATGTAGTCATCGAAGTTGTCCAGCAGGTTTTGGCCCCACGCACTTTCAGTCTCTTGCGTAAATTCTTCGATCACGGTGCGCAGGTGGTGACGATGCGCTTCCAGTGCTTCGGTATTGATGCGGTGAATATCCACCAACTCGTGGTTGTAGCGATCCACAAAGTCGTTGGCTTCATCCAGTACGTAAGCGAAACCGCCGGTCATACCCGCGCCAAAGTTCACACCGGTTTGACCAAGAACAGTTACCACACCGCCAGTCATATATTCACAGCAGTGATCGCCTGCACCTTCAACAACGACGTGCGCACCAGAGTTACGTACACCACAGCGCTCGCCCGCAGTACCGGCTGCAAACAGCTTACCGCCAGTTGCACCGTATAGACAGGTGTTACCCAGAATACTGGTTTTGTTCGATTGGAAGCCGGAGTTGCGCGGTGGACGAATCACCAACTTGCCACCCGCCATGCCTTTACCAACGTAGTCGTTGGCATCGCCGTCGAGATACATATCCAAACCACCGGCGTTCCACACCCCAAAGCTCTGACCCGCAATACCGGTCAGTTTCAGCTTCAGCGGTTTATCGGCCATGCCTTGGTTGCCGTAGCGTTTGGCGATTTCACCACTGATACGCGCGCCGATTGAACGGTCGCAGTTGGTGATATGGAATTCAAACTCACCACCGGTTTTGGCTTCAATCGCGGGCAGCAATACCTTAACCATAGCTTCGGCGGTTTCGCCTTTGTCGAATGGCTCATTTTTGCTGACGGCGCACAATTGCGGCTTGGTTTCAAGGAACGCATCTGTGTGGATGATTGGTTTCAAATCCAGCTGTTGTTGCTTGGTGGTTTCACCTTCAAGGATTTTTAACAAATCCACACGGCCAACCAAATCACCCAAGGTAGCTACGCCAAGGCGTGCCAACCACTCGCGCGTTTCTTCAGCCACGAACTTGAAGTAGTTCATCGCCATTTCAACGGTGCCGATGTAGTGATCCTGACGCAGTTTGTCCTGCTGGGTAGCAACACCGGTCGCACAGTTATTCAAGTGGCAAATACGCAGGTATTTACAGCCGAGCGCCACCATCGGGCCAGTACCAAAGCCGAAGCTTTCAGCACCCAACATAGCGGCTTTCACTACGTCCAGACCGGTTTTCAAACCGCCGTCGGTTTGTACGCGAACTTTATCGCGCAGGTCGTTGGCGCGCAGGGTTTGGTGAGTTTCGGACAAGCCCAACTCCCACGGCGAACCAGCGTACTTGATAGACGTCATCGGACTTGCCGCAGTACCACCGTCGTAACCGGAGATGGTGATCAAATCGGCATAGGCTTTAGCTACACCGGCAGCAATAGTACCTACACCCGGACGCGATACCAGTTTCACCGATACCAGTGCAGCAGGGTTGACTTGCTTCAAGTCATAAATCAGCTGCGCCAAGTCTTCAATCGAGTAGATATCGTGATGCGGCGGTGGCGAAATCAGTGTCACACCGGGAACCGAGTGACGCAGACGCGCGATCAATGCATTCACCTTACCGCCGGGTAACTGGCCGCCTTCACCGGGTTTTGCACCCTGAGCGACCTTAATTTGAAGCACTTCGGCATTAACCAGATAAGCCGGAGTTACACCAAAGCGGCCGGAAGCAACCTGCTTGATTTTGGATGTTTTCACCGTGCCATAGCGCGCCGGATCTTCACCACCTTCACCTGAGTTAGAGCGACCACCCAAGCGGTTCATAGCTTCAGCCAAGGCTTCGTGCGCTTCAGGCGACAGAGCACCGAGCGACATGCCCGCTGAGTCAAAGCGTTTAATAATCGCTTCAATCGGCTCTACTTCGGAGATAGGAATGGGCTTGCACACATCCTCGCGAATGGCCAACAAGTCGCGCAGCATCGCCACCGGACGCTTGTTCACTACATCGGCATAGTTGCGCCACAGCGCGTAATTACCGCTTTGCACCGCCTTCTGCAGACTTTGCACTACGTCCGGGTTGTAAGCGTGATATTCAGAGCCGTGTACGTACTTGAGCAGACCGCCCTGCACGATTGGCTTGCGCTCAATCCATGCAGTTTGTGCAAGGATTTTTTGATCTGTTTCCAGATCTTCAAAGCGCGCTCCGCCGATACGGCTTGGTGTGCTTTCAAAACAGGTATTGACGACTTCTTCGGACAGGCCGATAGCTTCAAACAGCTGGGCACTGCGGTAAGAAGTGATGGTGGAAATACCCATTTTCGACAGGATTTTCAGCAAGCCCTTGTCGATACCCTTACGGTAGTTTTTGTAAGCGGTATCTACATCGCTCAGCAATTCGCCGGTTTCGATCAGGTCGTTGAGCACGTAGTAGCTCAGGAACGGATATACCGCTGTCGCACCATAGGCGATCAACGCAGCGATTTGATGTGGATCGCGCGCGCTACCGGTTTCGACGATCAGGTTAGCATCGCAGCGCAGACCTACGTTGGTCAAATGCTGGTTAACCGCACCCACCGCCAGCAGCGCAGGAATTGGCAGCAGACCTTTTTCAAAGCCGCTATCACTCAACACAATCAGAACTTTGCCCGATTTCACTGAGGCAGCAACGTCTTCGCAGAGCTTGTTCAGCGCAGTTTTCAGGTTGGTTTGCTCAGCGTTGTAGTAGAGCGAGAAAGTCGCCTGCTCGTAGCCGGGGCGATTCAACGTCATCAAGCCGCGGAACTTCTCAGGAGAGAGTACAGGCGAGGTCAGAATCACGCGGTCGGCGTGCTCTGGCAATTCATCGTATACCGGCAATTCGCGCCCAAGACAGGTCTCCAGCGACATCACAATCGCTTCGCGCAACGGATCGATTGGCGGGTTGGTTACCTGCGCAAACTGCTGGCGGAAGTAGTCGTAGAGCGAACGCTGTTGACGTGACAGCACGGCCATTGGGGTATCGTCACCCATGGAGCCAACGGCTTCCTGACCACCTTCCGCCAATGGGCGCAACAGCTGGTCGCGCTCTTCAAAGCTGACCTGGAACATTTTCATATTGGCTTTCAGCGCAATACCGTCCAGACCATTCTCTTTGGCGTCGGTGTTCAAGGTAGATTCGATACGCAGCGCACGTTCTTTCAGCCACTTTTTATAGGGCTGGGTGGATTTCAACTGATTGTCGATATCCTTGGTGTTGTGCAGGGTGCCGGTCAGGGTATCAATCGACATAATCTGACCTGGGCCAAGGCGGCCTTTAGCCACTACGTCCGCTGGATCATAGGCGTATACACCCACTTCCGAAGCCACGGTGATCATATCGTCTTTGGTGATAACCCAGCGCGATGGACGCAGACCGTTGCGGTCGAGGGTACATACCGCGTAGCGACCATCGGTAATTACCAAGCCTGCGGGACCATCCCAAGGCTCGATATGCATAGAGTTGTATTCGTAGAAGGCACGCAGATCCGCGTCCATGTTTTCTACGTTCTGCCATGCCGGCGGAACCAGCATACGGATTGCACGATGCAGTTCCATGCCGCCCAACGTAAGGATTTCCAGCATGTTATCCAAGCTGGATGAGTCAGAACCAGTGCGGTTTACCAGCGGCGTTACGCTGTGCAAATCGGGCAACAATGGCGTTACAAATTTAGGGGTACGCGCCACCGCCCAGTTGCGGTTGCCCACAATAGTGTTGATCTCACCGTTGTGCGCAAGCATGCGGAACGGTTGCGCCAGCGGCCAGCGTGGAGAAGTATTGGTAGAGAAGCGCTGGTGGAATACACAGATCGCCGTCTCCAGACGCTCATCAGCCAAATCGCTAAAGAAGCGCGGCAGATCAACCGGCATCATCAATCCTTTATAGGAGAGAATACCGGTGCTCAGGCTGGCAACGTAAAAAGAAGAATCATCAGCAAGACGCAATTCAGCTTTGCGGCGCGCCATGAACAATTTGGAATTGACCTGTTCGATGGTCAGATCAGGGTTGTTCACAAACAGGTGATTAAAAGTCGGCAGCGAGCGCATGGCAATTGGGCCAAGGCAGCTTGGATCAACTGGCACTTCGCGCCAGCCAGCAACGATCAGACCTTGGGCAACCAACTCTTCGCTCACAATAGCGCGCGCTTTGTCGGCTACCGCTGGATCGCGGCTAAGCATGATCGAGCCTACACCATAGATAGGAGTCAACTCTGCGCCGCAGGCTTCTTTGGCCACGGCACGCAGGAAGCTGTCCGGCTTTTGAATCAGAAGGCCGCAACCGTCACCGGTTTTGCCGTCCGCATTAATACCACCGCGGTGGGTCATGCAGGTCAGGGCTTCGATTGCCGTAGTAAGCAGACGATGGCTGGTTTTGCCCTTTAAATGGGCAATCAAACCAAAGCCGCAGTTATCTTTGAACTCGTCTATCTGGTAGAGGCCAGTGGTCATAGGCTGAATCTCAACTTAAATCACTATCAAGGGAAGTGCTGCAAGTTCTGGCAGGCTATTGCGTTATGCGAAAGCCGCGCCAGTTCACTTCCCAGACAAAAAAGCCCCTGGTATCCAGAGGCTAGGCAAATGGGCGCAGGATATTACCCGCTTGAAGGGGTATTAGCAAGACGAAAGGGGCTAGGATGGATTGCGCCAGTCCTCGGGAGTCAGGATTTTTTTGGCGCCAAATGTCTGCTGATCCGCCTCGCTTGCACCATCTTTGCACTCGCCGCGCACCCATAAGTCATAGCGCGAAATCTTGCGATCCAATTCAAAAAAACCGTCGCGACAATAACCTGAATGCTCGACCACATAACCGGCATTGGTAATCAGGCGATCATAGGTGTCGCGCCCCATATCGATACCGCCGCGCGCAAACTCTCTGCCGGGGCGATTATCGCCACGCGCCACATTGATATGACTGGGCACCTGGGCTTCAGGTATACGCAGGCGATAGGTAAACATTTTGCTGGTATTGGGCAGAATTTCTATCTCCAGTGTTTCTGCCATCCCGGAATCAACATAACTGCGACCATTGTTGGTGCTACAGCCCAGCATCGACATCGCCATTAACGACGCTGATACCAACCATAAAATCCCGCTGTGCTTCATAGGGTTGCCTTATTTTTCTGGGTGAGGTCTTGTGACCGGCATTCGCCGCGCGAGTTCAGACCGATGATTTTGATGCCGTAGCATCTGCGCCCTACTGCTCTGCCCGACCATAATGTTCTGCTAAATACTCATCGTGCGAGGGCAAGCTTTTCACCATGTTAAAGATGGCTGAACGCGCGAGCTTTAAGGTATCGCTGATTTGCTGATAATCGAGATTATCCACCCGTGGATTGTATTTTTGCGGGCGAATACCCATGCCCTCGAATACCGATTGCCAGCTGGCAGCGCGAAATAATTCATCGTTATCTTCGCGCAGAATTCCGTGTCCGCGAAACAACTCTATGCGCTCCTGCAAGGATTCCGGTAGTGCCATAGTTTTGCACCAGCGCCAAAATTCGCTGTCATCGCGCTCGGTTGCACAATAGTGCAGCACAATAAAATCGCGCACTTCTTCATAGTCCGCGCCCATGCGCCGATTGTATTCGCGGCGCAAGCTTGGGTCGCAATCAGCATCGGGAAAGAAGCGCAAAAAGAAATCCATGCCGCGCGCGATCAAATGAATCGCCGTTGACTCCAGTGGCTCGATAAAACCGCCAGACAAGCCCAAGGCGAGGCAATTATCCTTCCAAAATACTTTGCGACGCCCGGTATTAAAACTGATCAGGCGCGGGTCACTGATGCGCGGGGCATCCAGATGCTTGAGCAATGTGGTTTTGGCCTCGGCATCGCTGCAAAAACGACTGGAATAGACATAGCCGTGGCCAGTGCCGTTGCGCAACGGAATGCGCCAAGCCCAACCGGATTTACGCGCGGTTGCAGTGGTATAAGGCATGCGCGAACCGGCCCTTTCGGTTTTGACAACATAGGCGCGGTCGCAAGGCAAATAATGCGACCAGTCGTCAAACTCCACTCCCATGGCATCGCCAATCAGTAGCGATTTAAAACCAGAGCAGTCGATAAAAAAATCGCCCTCGATACGACGCCCGTCAGATAATTCCAGCGCCTCGATAAAACCATTATCTTTGCGCAGCACATTCACACAATTACCTTCGCTGCGCACCACGCCACGCGCTTCGGCGTAACGGCGCAAATAAGCGGCGACCAACTTGGCATCCAAATGCACTGCGTAGCCAGCACCGCCAATGGGGGTATTCATCGCTTGCGCTGGCAAAAAGAATTTTTCTTGCGCTGCCATGACTGCACAAGGGGAAAAATCCTGCAACTCGTAAGCGTCACCGGCTTTAGTCGCCTTGAGCCAACACTGGTAAAAATCCTGCGCGCCAATACGTTTGCCCAAGGCACCATAAGGATGAAAATAGGATTGGTTTTTTGCACGCCAATCGACAAATTTAATACCGAGCTTGTAACAGGCTTGGGTTTCACGAATAAATACCTGCTCATCGATCCCCAAACTGGTGATCAACTTGACCACCGGCGGGATGGTCGATTCCCCTACACCGATTGCACTGATCTCTTCCGACTCAACCAATTCGATTGTGCACAGATCGCGCTTTAAATGCGCTGAGAGCATAGCGGCTGCAATCCAACCGGAGGAGCCGCCACCGAGGATGACGATTTTTTTCAGGGGATTAATACTGGCAGTCATAACACTGGACTCGCAGGTTCATATCAGTGCAGAGAAAGCATGGTTTGCACATTGTCGTCCGGCTCGGTGGTGAAACTCCAGTAGGCACCACTGCAAGTTTGGATAGCCTTGCGCAGCACATCAATAGCCTTGTGCCGCGGAAAACTCGCGCGCCACGCCAAGGCCAAACGTCGCTGGCAATCAGGTGATGCCAGTGGCCGCGCTACTAGTTGATGCAAGCTGCACAGTCCGCCCTCCGCTGCCGAGCGCGGCAATATACTCACCCCCAAACCGGCGGCGATCATATTACGCAGGGTTTCGAGACTATTCGCCTCCGTCATACGCGCGGACTTTCGATCAGGAAGTTCGCCCTTGTCATCAACGACTGCAAGCAATTCAGGACAGAGCCCTAATACCTGTGCGCGCAAGCAATGCCCTTCGCCCATTAAAATAAACGGCTGCTGGCGAATATCATCCAACTCGATGAGATCTTTGTGCGCAAGCGGATGGTGTTTTGGCACCACCAACACCAAAGGCTCATCAAACAATTCTTGCGTGACCACATCCGGTTCACTGAACGGCAGGGAGACCAGGATTACATCCAATACCCCG
The DNA here is from genome assembly GCF_035117775.1 of Cellvibrio chitinivorans. NCBI lineage: Bacteria > Pseudomonadati > Pseudomonadota > Gammaproteobacteria > Cellvibrionales > Cellvibrionaceae > Cellvibrio > Cellvibrio chitinivorans. Next base: position 1,347,300 of record NZ_JAYKKN010000001.1, on the reverse strand, counting down.
TCGCGCAGCTTTTTGCGCAGATTGTCGGTGTAATCTTCCTGTACCAGCAGCGACATTGAGGGTACTTGTTTTTGCAAATGCGGAATCAATTGCGGTAGCAGATAAGGCCCCATCGTAAAAATGGAGCCCAGCGCCAGCTCACCAGCAAGTTGGTCTTTCCCCGCATCAGCCAGCGCTTTGATGTTATCTGCGCCGGCGAGCAACAACCTGGCTTGAGCAGCAACACGCACTCCCATCGCCGTAGGCTTAACACCGTTTTGAGTACGCTCAAATAGCGCCACCCCCAACTCATCTTCCAGCTTGCGCACCGCCACACTCAAGCTCGGCTGGCTCACGTGGCAGCGCTCGGCGGTACGCCCAAAGTGCTGCTCGTCGGCAAGAACCACTATGTAACGCAATTCAGTCAGAGTCATAAGAGGCAGAAAGTGGAGGAGATTTGCGCCAGTGTGCCCGTTTGCAATGCAAATGCAAGGCAGTCGGGATTTTTTACATTTTTATCCCGCGTCGCTTAAACCCCTCACAGAATCGCCGTGTAAATCAACAAGTTGCAAATTGCGGTACAAAAAATGCTCTTAGGCGCTTGAGCAGTACCCCTTCACTCTTTAACGGACTAATCACCATGTTAAGAATTAAATTGCTTTTTGCAGGGTTAGCGATAGCACTGAGTTTCGGCAATGCCGCTCATGCTGCCACGATTAACTTTGATCTTACCGACCCCGACAGTCGCAACAACATTTATAACAGCACTTACGCCAAACAATATAACTATCAAGAATCAGGGCTAAACCTCTCTGTAACAGGCTGGTCGTACAACAGCAACAAGGTGGTTGTGCAAGATTGGGTTGGCAAGTGGGACGGTTTGGGGGTCGAGAAAGTAGACTCACCGAATCACGCAGTTGACAATGAGAACGGCGATTTCGATATGTTGCTGCTGTCATTCGACAAGGCGGTAACGCTTAAATCGATTGATCTGGGTTGGATCAGTGGCGATAGCGATATGTCATTTATGGCATTTAATGGCGGCGGCGCTTTTGATTCCAACAGCTTGCTTGGCAAGAAATGGGAGATGCTGATCGGCAACGGCTGGCAATCTGCCGGGAATTATTACAATGTTGACTATGGTGCCAATTCTGGCACCATCAATCACTCCAACATCATCTCGCAATATTGGCTCGTCGGTGCTTACAACAATGCACTGGGCTCATTCAATAACTTCAACCAAAATCTCTCCAGCAAAACCGACTATTTCAAAGTAAAAGGCGTAGGACTTGAACTACCACCAGACTCACCACCAGTAAGAGTTCCCGAATCCGGCTCACTGATGCTGGTGCTGTTGGGTTTTGCCGGTTTACTGCTGGCTCGTCGCCGTAAGGTCTAGTTCTCAGCGTTGTGAGTTCACTCCCAGAAGGGCGCCCAAGGCGCCCTTTTTTATTGCCTATAAATCTGTATCGCTTATGATGGCGCGGACTTAAACCCGATAAAAAGACTCAGGGACAAGAATAACAATCCATCCAGCGAGGCTACTTTTATGTTCAGACGATTCGCTTTATCCCTTGCACTTACCTGTGTATCCCTCTGCACCGCGTTAAGCGCTCAGGCGCAACAATTTAACGTGCTGCTGTTTACCAAGATGAACGGTTTCCATCACGTATCGGTCAACGAAGGTGTAAGCGCCATGCGTGAACTGGCCAAGCGCCATGATTTCACTATCGATTGGCAAGAAGATGCAAAAGTCTTCAGCGATGAAAAACTCAAAAATTACCAAGCCGTCATTTTCCTGTTAACCACAGGCGATATCCTCAACGACGAGCAACAAGCGGCGATGGAGCGTTTTATTCGCTCCGGCAAAGGCTTTGTGGGGATTCACAGCGCGTCCGATACCGAATACGACTGGGATTGGTATACCAAAATGGTCGGTCGCACCTTTCACATTCATCCCGCCAATCAAAGTGCGGATCTGTTAGTGCTGGATCGCAAATTCCCCGGCCTGGATCGTATGCCCGACCGCTTTTTGTGGACCGATGAGTGGTACGAATTCGGCGCAGAGCGCATCAAAGGTTTGAATTACATTCTCGCGGTTGATGAGCAAACCTATGACGCCAAAGTACAGTGGGGCGAGAAAATAGGCGCAGGCATGGGCAAATTTCATCCCATCGCCTGGTATCACAATTTCGACGGCGGCCGCGCTTTTTACACTGCACTCGGGCATTTACCCGCAACCTATAGCGACCCACTGTTTCTTGAACATATCTACGGTGGAATCTACTGGGCCGCAACCGCCAAGGGCATGCGCAAAAAATAACTCCTGACCATCATTAAACATAACAACAGACATTATGAAAAACTTCTTAAAAAACTACGCACGATTTATTTATCCCGCCGTAATTTTGCTGATTTCTTTGGGGGTTTATTTCCCCTTTTACGGCTCGCCACAGGCAATGTTTTGGGATGAAAACTACCACGTTGCCTCGGCGCAAAAACACATCGATGGCGTGATGTACATGGAGCCACACCCACCGCTCGGCAAACAGCTGATGGCGATTGGCGAAGTGCTGTTTGGTGGCAATGGGAATGTCGATAAATCCAAATTATTGGAAACCGACTACCTCACTGGCGATAACGCACCACCCACCATGACCTACAAAGGTTTCCGCTGGCCGTCGGTAGTGATGATGGCATTTTCGGTGTTGTTTTTTTACGGCATTATCAATTGCATTACCCAGCGCGCTTGGCTCGCTGCTGCGTTTACCAGCATGGTGATTTTTGATAATGCGCTGGTAATTCACTCGCGCGCGGCCATGCTGGAAGGCATTCAACTCTTTTTTATTCTCGCGGCACTTTATTATTTTGTGCGCACCGCAACGCAATTTATTCATCACCAAAAACCAATCCTGCTCAAACACTACGCCATTCTCGGTGCATTAATTGGCTTGTCGGTAGCAGTGAAAGTAAACGCATTTATATTGCTTTTGTTGTTTGTGATGTTATTTGGCGTTGATCAGTGGAGTGCAATTAAAAGCTGGAACTGGGCTGCATTATTAAAACGTTTGGCCACCACTGTTCCCGCCGGTGTAATTCCGGTTGCGGCGGTATTTTTTGCCGTGTTTTATGTGCATATCGGCATGGGCACCGAGGTTTATCAAAACCGTACCTACAAAGCATCGCCGGAATATCTCGAACAAATTCGCATGGGCAATACCTGGTCACTCAAAACCTTTAAATTAGGCATGCGCGACAATTGGAAATACATGAGTGAATACGCCGACGGTGTACCGCGCTTGGATGTGTGCAAGCCCGACGAAAACGGCAGCTACGCAATGGGCTGGCCACTGAGTAAAAAAACCATCAGCTATCGCTGGGATAAAAACACGGTCGATGGCAAAACTGTCACCAAATACAAATACTTGATCGGCAACCCGATTGTGTGGTTCTCGGTTGTTGCGGGGATTATTTTGTCATCTGGTTTGATCATCGGTCGCTTCGTCTACAACAGCCCAATCAAAGATGAAAAATTGTTTTACTGGATTTGCGCCTTCACCGGTTTGTATCTCAGTTACATGATTGCGATATTGCAAATCGAGCGGGTGATGTATCTCTACCACTACTTGGTGCCGCTGCTGTTTGGTGCCATCAACCTCGCGCTGGTATTTGCCTACATTTACCGCGATGAAGTCATCGCCAACAACAAACACACCATCATTAACGCCAGCCTGTTTGCACTGCTCGTCATTGCCGTCTTTGCGTTCTTCGCCCCCTTCACTTATGGCTTGGGCTTGACCGAAGATCAATTTGAATTGCGCAACTGGTTCAGTTTCTGGAAATTACAGGTGGTGAGATAATGAACATTCAAAAACTATTAAATAAAAATACGATTTTCACCGCCCTGCTCGCGCTGGTCACCATTCTTATTCTGGTGCGCATCACGCCGGTTTCTGTCGATTCAGTAGTAAAAGTGGTGATCAGTAAAAACCGCACCAGCATCACTAATATTTATCAGGCGCGCGATATCGAATTCACGCGTGAGGTGATGATCGACCGTTTAAACCTGCTCGATAAAAGCCGTTTCAGCCACCCGAAGCTGGGCAACATCGCCACCTACAGCGATGACTTTTTTGTCGATGTAAACCACACCATCGATGTCAAAAAAGCAGGCAACTTCCGCTTTTTAATCGGCAGCGATGATGGCTTCTCACTAAGCATCGACGGCAAAAAGATTTGCGAACACTTGGGTGATCGCCCTTACTCAGTGCAACCCTGCTTAATTCAATTAAGCGAAGGCAAACACCAAGTGTACATCTCCTACTTCCAAGGCTTCGGCAACTCCGGCTTCACCGTGGAATACGCCTACAACGACGAAAAACCCCGCTGGTTCGGCGACGACTCGGCGAGCGTGAAGTTTTAATCACATCTGCATCACCACGAAAAACGCCCGCAATGCGGGCGTTTTTCATTGTTATAAAAAATCAATCTCCTGCCCACTCACGGCAACAAATCAATCTCTTTCTGTTTTGCTTCTGCGCTGATATGCAGTTGCGATTTTCCGCTGCGAACACGCTTTTCGCCTAACCATTTCACGATGGGTGCGGCGATCAAAATTGAGGAGCTGGTGCCGATCACTATGCCGAATAACATGGGCAGTGAAAAACTCGCTACTGCGCTGCCGCCGGCGATTGCCATTGGCAATAAGGCGAGAAAGGTGGTGACGGACGTAAACACTGTGCGTGTTAGTGTTGAGGTGATGCTTTCATTGAGTAGTTGCACTAAAGGCTTATCCGGTGTGTTGCGCAGGTTTTCGCGGATGCGGTCAAACACTACCACTTTGTCATTCACCGAATAACCAATTAGTGCGAGCAGTGCAGCAACAGCAGTGAGATTAAATTCCACGCCTGCAAGTGCAAAAAAGCCGATGGTTTTGGTTAAATCCAGCGCGAGTGTGAGTGTGGCGGCGAGTGCAAAATGCGATTCAAAACGCAGCCATAAATAACCGAGCATTCCCAAGCCGGCAATAATAATGGCGAGGATTGTGGCATCGCCAAAATCGCCACTTACGCGCGGGCCGACCATATCCACACGCGGAAATTCTGCCGCTGGCGAAACACTTTGCACTGCGGTTTTAACCGCTTGCACACTTTCACCGCTGGCAACATCTTCCGCGGATTGCATGGGCATGCTAATTAAAAAATGGCCGTCGCTGCCAAATTCCTGAATCGCCACTTGTTCGCTATTGCCTTGTGCTAAGGCTTTACGCAGATCAGCAACAACAGTATCTGGCGCGCTTACTTCGATCACAGTGCCGCCACTAAAGTCCACACCGTAATTCAGCCCCGGAGTAAAAAACAAAACGACTGCTGCAAGTGATAACACCGCCGATGCCGTCAAACCAAAAAAGCGCGCGCGTAAAAATGGAATGGTGTTTTCGCTGATTTTATCCAGCAGTTTGATGCCCGAAATTACCAGAGGTTTTTCGCCTAACTTTTCAACGCGCCACTCCATTACCAAACGGGTAAACGAAATCGCGGTGAACATGGAGATGATTAACCCAACCGCCATAGTGACCGCAAAACCGCGCACAGGCCCGCTGCCAAATAAAAACAATAAGCTAATGGCAATTAACGAGGTGATATTGGAATCCAGAATTGTGCTGTAAGCGCGTTGAAAACCTGCGCGCAGTGCAGTCATCGCCGTGGCACCGCGCCGGGTTTCTTCGCGAATGCGTTCATTAATTAAAATATTGGCATCCACCGCCATGCCGACACTCAAAATAAATCCGGCAATGCCTGGCAGCGTGAGTGTTGCACCGAGCAAACTCAACACACCAAAACTCAAGCCGATATTGATGGCTAAACCAACGCAGGCGATTAAACCCCAGCGGCCATAAATGCCCACCATAAACGCGAGCACCAGCAGCGCGCCAGTAATGCCAGTGCTGATTCCCATTGAAATAGCATCGCTACCCAAATCTGGCCCTACAGTGCGCTCTTCAATTACTTTTAATGGTGCAGGCAATGCGCCTGCACGCAGCAACAATGCCAAATCATTTGCGCTGGCGCTGGTAAAAGAGCCGCTAATTTCACCGCTGCCACCTTGAATTGCGCTGCGAATTACCGGCGCTGTTACTACTTTGTCATCCAGCACAATGGCGAGCACGCGGCCAACATTGCGTTTGGTCATATCGCCAAAACGGCGCGCGCCGTCGTTATCTAATTTAAATGTAACAACGGGCTCGCCGGTTTGCTGGTTAAATGCCAAGCGCGCATCGCTGATGTGTTTTCCTTCCAGCGCGACTCGCTCCTCCAATTGATAACGCGCGCCCCGAACATTGTCAGGAGCATCGCCTTCTACAGAAATTATCTTTGTATGCAGAGCGGATTTTTCATTCGCTGCCCAGTGGAAAGTCATACGCGCAGTTGTGCCTAACAATTCGCGAATATGTTGCGGATCACTCACACCCGGCAATTGCACCAAAATGCTGTCGCTGCCCTGCTTTGTAATCATCGGCTCCACCATGCCGGTTTCATCCAAGCGGCGGCGCACCACTTCCAAACTTTGATCCACTGCATCGCGCACTATTTGCTCGTGCAGAGCAGGGTTTTTATTTGCCGTTAATTCGCTGGTGTCCACTTCCAACAACAAATGGGAACCGCCGCGTAAATCCAAGCCCAAGGTGAGTTGGTTTTGCGTGTACCAATCGGGTAATTTTTTTGAAACTGAATCAGGTAATACATTGGGCAGTGCGCAGAGCAGCCCAAATAAAATAATCAGGCCATACACTATCGCCCGCGAAAAACGTGTTTTCATCGCCAATACTCCACCACGCATTCAAACTTCTTTTTAATAAAAAGAATGAAATGCAAAAAAATTTTAATGTGTTTTGTGAACGGGAGTAATTAAACGAAGGGCGGTGCGCGCGGCGAATCGAGCGATTGCAGTTGCTGTAAATAGACGCGCGGCGATGAACTTTCCGCAACAGAAAACGCAGCAGTTAGCGATGGAGTAACAACAAACTCACTGGCGATTAACACCCAAAGTGCGACGGGTGTTTCTGTAGCAGCAAGGTGATGAGATAAATCAGTTGATGGGGGATTGGATGTGCGTTTAAAAAAGCGTTTCAGCGCGCGCGAATGTTCTGCCGGAACATGCAGAGGCATTTCCAGCGAAGCGGCAACACTTTTGCTCCCAGCATCACCTGCCACATAAACGCCGTTATTCGATGCAAGCGCGAGCAGCCACAAAATACTCGCAGCCAGCAACCCGCCCCAAAGGAGCCGCATACTGGACTGCGATAATTGTGGAGTGTGATGATTCATAGTTGCGCACGCAGAATTGAACCCCTTGGATATGGGGTGCGTCAGCACTAATTCAAGGTTTTTAATCTCCCCCAGCCCCTCTTTTGCAAAGAGGGGAGCCAGTTCCGCGCCTTGCCAAGAAGAACCAGCACCTCCCCTTAACGGAGAGGAGAGCCAGTTCCTCCCTTTAGCAAAGGGAGGTTAGGAGGGATTACAACTATTAAAACGTGTAGTTCGCACCCACGTAGTAAGTACGGCCAAACCATTGCAGGGTACGGGTTAACTGCTCGTCGAACATGTAACTGCGGTTGGGTTCGTTGGTGAGGTTGCTGATGGAGAAAATCAGATCCAAGCCGTTATCGAATTTGTACGAGGCTTGATAATCCAACAGCGTTTCTGGTGCATAGACAATCGGTTGCAGATTGACGTTGCGCGTCTCACCTACGAACGAATCCTGAAAGGTAGTCGACAGGCGAGTTTCGAATCCGCCGTAACTGTAGAAGAGCGTAAAGTTCGCAGATTTTTCTACCAATCCGGGGAACGGCAATGTGCTTGAACCGCCCTCTACACTTTCGACGGTATTTGCTACGGTGATTTCACTATCCGTCCAGGAATAGGAACCGCTTACGCCCAAGCCCTGCCATAGTTCCGGCAAGAAATTAAAGGTTTGGGTGTAGGAGACTTCCAAGCCGCGAATAAAACCGCCATCGCTGTTGTTGATCGAGGTGGAGTAATCGCCGTTTTGCACTTCCTCTTCAACCACTACGCCGCCGACGGTGACATCCCAGGTATCGGGCACATCAAAACCGGCTGCGCGGAAATCAAAGTTCTCATAGGTGATGTCCTGAATAAAGGATTTGATTTCACGGTGGTAAACCGCCACCACAAAGGCACCGTTGGTATCCGGCATATAGTGTTCAAATGACAGATCCACTTGGTCGGCAATAAACGGCGTCAGGAACGGCGATGTATTGCTGCCGTAGTTGAAGTAAGGAATGTTGCCTTCCAGCGATACAGTGCCTTCCGAATCCGGCGCAGCCAAACGATTGATCGGCGGACGCGACAACACACGCGCCAACGCCAGACGCAATTGGTTGTCTTCGGCCAGGGTGTAATTCAGGTTGAGCGATGGCAGGTTGTAATCGTATTTGGCGCCGAGGGTTTGATAGGCGTAGTCAGATTTGCACTCGCCAACTTCGTCGCAAATTTCGGTTGCGCCTTTGCTTTCATCGCCATTCACATTTACCAGCGCCACACTCGACTGGTCGGTGCGCACATGGCGCAGGCCGATGTTGCCCACCAAGTCGCGGTCAAACAGGGTGGTTTCGATATTGGCTTGCAGATAAAACGCAGTGATATTTTCATCGATATCCGAACGCTGTTTCATCGACCAATCACGCCCTTCACCCCAACGCGCCGCCGGTTCAATGGAGCGCGGCGATGCGGTTGGATTGAGATTATCTTCCGAGATCGCAGGCACTGGTCCGAGCACTAATCCATCGTCATAGGCTTGCTGGATAATCTTGTCGCCATCAATCGCCAAAAAGGATGGGAAGTTAGCGAAGTCACCTTTCCAATGGACTATATCCGAATTCTCAGTGGTGATCGGCAATGACCAGTCAGTGAGAATATTGCCGCCGCCGTCACCGTAGACAAACACTTGGCGACGGTCGGTGTGGTTGCGCTCGGAATAGCGTGCACCTGCCTCAAAGGAGCGAATCAGCGGCATCTCGACTTCGTATTCCATATCCAAGCGCACCGCATCAATCACATCGTCGTTGATACGCGGATAGCGCTCGTAATTGGCCAAACGCAAATTGCTCACGCCGTTTTCGTCGTACTCGGCGTAATTGCGGCTGAGGTTGATGCTGGGCACGTTGATGCCATCGAGCAGATAGGTCATCGACTGGTCGGTATCGCGCTCGTAGGGATCGGTGTTGGGCGCAACTGAATCCTTGGGTGTGTACATATAAGCACGCACTACCCCGTCAGCCTGCTCACCAGAGGCTTCAGAGTGCGACAAATCGAGCGCCACACTAAATGCATCCTGACGCCACTCCACATTCAATCCGCCCGACAACAACTCGTTGGTCTGAGTCACGTCATTGCTGTTCACTTGCAGGTTGAGCGCGTTAGGGTTGGCGTCATCCACCAAAAACTCACCGCCCACTACGGCGCTGTTATTCCACAGCACCATGCTGGGAATCTCGGCGTTTTTCAGCGGTTGGATACGAATACCGCGCGAGTAGCTGTCGGATTCAAATTTGGAGTAGAACAAATCGGATTGGATCGACCAGTTTTCATTTGGCTCGAACTGCACCGCGGCAACATAACCATCGCGCGTTTCTTCACCGCCGGTTTGGAACACCTCAAAACCTTCGGCCATGTACACCGAGGTGGGGCGATTATCTGTCGGCAGTGCATTGAAGTTTTCATCGACAATGGTGGTACCCAAGCCCTTTTCATTGATCAGTGAATAGGGTTCGTTTTCGTAGTTGTATTGTTCAAAGCGGGTGGCCGAACGAGGCTGCACCAAGCGTGCATAACCCAGCGCAACACCGAGGGTGTCATCGAACAGTTTCTTCTGGAACGACAGCGACAAACGCTGACCGTAGGGTTCAGCGCCGTAAATGTCGGCGGCTTGGTCGTTGTAGCTACCGCGCACACCAATCGAGACTTTTTGGTCTTCGCTCATCGCCAGCGGGTTGGCAGTTTTCAGCTCTACCGTGCCCGCCACACCGCCTTCAATCAGCGATGCCTTGGGCGACATATACACCTCAACCGATTGGATCAGCTCCGAGGGGAACTGGCTGAATTCCATCGCGCGGGTGCCGTTGGGCGATACCTGCTCGCGGCCATTCAGGGTGGAGAACACAAAGCCCTCGCCCATACCGCGCACTTGAATCGTGCCCGCCTGACCGCCGGAGCGGGTGACGGTAATGCCGGGTACACGGCCAAGTGCATCGGCGATGGACACATCAGGCAAGCCGCCGATGTCGGCAGCAGAAATCGCCTGGACTACAGTATCGGCGTTGCGTTTGGTATCGAGGCTATTCATGATCGAACGGGCGTAGCCAGTGACCAGAACTTCTTCTACTTCCAGCTCGGGCTGGGGAACTGTGCTTGCGTCGGCGTCGGTTTGCGCCAGCAAGGATTGGGAGAGCGAGGCCATTGCCAGGGCAGATACGACCGCTGCCAAGGGTTTTAAGGTAAATGTTTTCATGTGCGTAATCTCAGCGTGTTATTTCGTTGTTATTCCGGTTCTGATGGCAGCCTGCGCACTGCAGGCTGCCGCACTCATCAATTAATTAGGAGCGATGGTCAGAATCGGTGCCGTTGGGTTATTTGCATTCAACACAAAGCTGTAGGTTCCCGAGCTGGCAACATTGATTTGCGCATTAACGCTGCCGGTATCGCCGCCGCCCACTTGCAGGGTTGCAGGAGTACCAATCACTACAACCGGGTTCTCAGGAGCAATGCCGCGATCTACCGTGGCCCAATCTTCTGAAGCCACCTTGAACTCGTAGTTATCAAGCTGTGCAGTCAGGGCGATATCGGCGGCATAGGTACCATCGCCCTGATACACCAACTGATTGGCTGTGCCCCAGCCGTTGAATCCACCGCGAACAAAGATTGCTGTCCCGCCAAATATTTCTGGAACAAACACTTTTACCGTCGGCAGCGCCGGATCTTGCACGTTCACTTCAAAGCGATAGGTTGCCGCCACTGCAAAGTGAATTTTGATGTTGTCATTGGAGCCTTGGATCAACGGCAACTCGCTATTAACCAGCGCGGACTGAGGGTTGCCCATGTTCACCGTTGACCAGTCGGAACTGGCAACTTTGAATTCATAGTCACCCTCAGACGCAATCGGCAACTCCAGCGCGTAGATACCATTGCCCTCGTAGGTGAGTTGGTTGTTGATATCCGCATCCCAAGAGGCAACCGAACCGCGCACGTGTGCAGCAGCGCCGCTGAAAGGATCAATGAACAGTTTTAAGGTCGGAGCAGTAGTGCTGGTAGAAGCATCCAACTCAAAACGATACTTACCGGCAACAGGAATAGTGACACTCATATCGCCGCCACCCGCAGCCAATGCAACTGAGCCACCCGCAACCAATGCTTGGCCACTTGAACCCAGGTTAGGCTCACTCCAATCGGCCGCAGCTACTTTGAAGTTGTAAGTCTTGGCTTCCAGCTCCAGCACCAGTGAATAGATGCCCTTACCGTGGTAGGTCATTTCATTGCCGCTGCCTGCATTCCAGCCGTCGTACAGATCGCCACGCACATGCACGCTCTTCGCGTATGGCGGTGGAGCTTCGCTGGATTGATTGAGCGTTACGCGCGCATCCAAACCATCGCCTTGCGCGCCGGATTGCGCTTTCACAAATACTGCCGTGGTGTAAGCCGGTACGGTGAATACGCCGTTGTCACCATCAACTGCAAAGCTCGCATCGCGCACTACCGAATCCACCGAGTTCTGCTGGATTTGATGCAAGGTAAAGCCAGTAGCAGTTGCCACTTTGGGTGATTGCGCGGTGGCGGTGCTGTTGATAACAACTACTACGGCATCGACTGCTGCATCCAAATCGGCACGTGCAGTTTCGGTTCCGGCAACAGTGCCTGCACCGTCATCGATACTCATCACAATCAAACCAGCAACCTGGGTTTTGCCGCCGTCGTGGAAGCCAACGCGATCCATCACCTCTTCAGCGCTTTGCAGGCTGAATAGCGGGCTGCTTGATGCGATTTGCAGGAACTCGTTAAACACCGCGCCGGATTGCATGATGTCTGCCGCTGCGGGCTTGGTATTGGGGTTGGCGAATTGCGACTTCACGAACTCGTCGGTGATGCCATCGCGCAGCTCTGGTGGCAGACCTACACCCCAGTTATTGCTCTGCATGGTGAAATCCACCGCGTTAAACCAATCGCCCGCGTTGTAGCTGTTAGGCGACATGGATTTGGAGCGCAGCAGGTCGCTACCCATTTGGATAAAGGGCACGCCTTGGCTCAATACCGGCACAGATAAGGTCAGGCTGCTCACACGCACACGGTCACTGAGCGACATATCCTCAGGTACTGCGTTGGGGCGATGCATCCAATCCCACAGGGTTTCGTTATCGTGTTTTTCGACGTAGTTGATGGCTTCTTGCGGATCGAGATTGTAGGCGCCCACACTCGATGCCTTGATCACCGAACCGGATTTGGTTTTCAGTTGGAAGTCGGCCAGGTTACCTGCCAAGCCAGCGCGCACCGCATCCAGACTGCCGCCATTTACCAGCGCTAACTGTTGCAGCGGATTGCGCATGCGGTCGTTGAAGGTGCCAATGCCAGTACCGGCCAGCGCTTCTTGTACAGCGCGCTCGGCAATGCGGTCGCCCGAGGTGCCGCCCGCAGGTGTCCAGGCTTCAGCGTAGAAATAAGTATCTGGATCGATTGCTTTTACCGCGTTGTAAGCATCAACCAAAACGGCTTTTGGCATGTAGCCGGATTGGTCAAAACGGAAGCCATCGACCTGATACGCCTGCGCCCATTGCACCACTGAGTCAGCCACAAACTTGCCCATCATGCGATGTTCGGTTGCGGTATCCGGGCCAGCAAAAGTGCCTGTCTCCGGCTCACCAGTTGCAGGGTTGGTGCGATAGTAATAACCGGGCACAACCTTATCGAACACAGAGTTAGCCGCTTCGCTGCCTGAAGATACTGTGTGCGGATAAACCACATCCATCACCACGCGCAAACCCATGCTGTGTAGCGCCATATTCATTGCGCGCATTTCTTTTACGCGGGTAAAACCCTGCGGATCAGTAGCGTAGTTGCCATCGGGCGCGTTGAAGTGCTGCGGGTCGTAACCCCAGTTGAAACCATCCAGGTCAGCAATAGCCGCAATCAGCTCGCGCGCATCGGCAGACATAGGGTCAAAACCTTCGAGCACACTGCGCACAGTGGCGCCGTTGCTCACCGAGCCATCGCACACTTTTACCGAATTTTTATCGGACACTTTTTGACACAGTTGGAAAATGTAGCTATCCAGATTTACCTGTGCGCTGAAGTCTTCGTTCATGTTGGAGCTGTCGTTGCTCGGCAGCACATGGAAGTGGGTCAAGCCTGCATCCACCAGCGATTGCAAATGCTCAACCGGCGCAGTGCCTGACTGGGTAAAGGCCATGTACTTACCGCGATAAGCTTCAGGAGTGCTTTGATCATTGATACTGAAATCGCGCACATGACCTTCATAAATCGTCATAGCTTCAGGTGCGACCACTTCCGGCACATGGTGGCCATCCCAACCAGCGGGTTTGGTATCGGCATCGTTCAAGTTGACGAATTGTGAATAGCGGCCATTGGTTGCCAGAGAAACCGAGTAAGGGTCAGTCACTTCCAAACGCTGTACTTTTTTCGCCATAGCGTTGTAAGTGGTTACGCGGAAGCGATAAAACTTGCGGTCCAATTCACTTGCAGTGCCGGTGTAAGTCCACACACCGCTGGTGGAATTAAATTGCATGGCTTTGGTGTCGGCCACGCGCAATGGATCGCCAGAATAAATGCGCAGCTCAACATTTTGTGCGGTTGGCGCCCACACAGAAACGCCCACACCATTTTCATAACTCACACCGAGTTTTGCTTCATCGGCATCCATATCGCCCGCGGTATAAAGTGCATCCAACACATGTGGCAATTGAATGCGCGTTGCGCGGCCGCGTTCAACGGTTACTGACGCACCGCTTTCATCTTCTTCAACAGAATCGTAACGGCCAACAATTAATAGCTCGTCTTTTAATGCAGATTTAATTGTGTCAGTTGAAATATTTGCGGGCAGGTCGTAAGCAAAATAACCCGACAAATGTGGCACCAATGCAGTTTCTTCTTCCGTCATTGGGCGCGCTGCGCTCAAGGTCGCAAGCAAGGTTCCGCCAGCTAAACTGCCATCTTCCGCTGCATTCATTCCACCAGCAGTTGATTGAAATAACTCAACGGTTTTGCTCGCGGAAATTTCGCGGCTCCACAAAATAGTGTGCGGGCTAATCCAGTGAGCTTCCGCATCGGTAATGCTCAGCAGCGGACGCTCAAGAGTACATTTGTCGCCAATACAAATAGGCAAACTGCTCACACGGCTGTTGCGCATATTTTCAGTATTGATAATCACCCACGCCATGCGCGCGTAGTCGCTGTTATCGCGCTTGATGTTGAGTTGCAAATCGTTAGTTTGCGCTGCACCGCCAGGGGTTTTAATAATGTAATTACCGCAGCTACCCGCTTCGCTGACCGGAATTACAAAATAAGCACCGTAGTAGGGATCATGTCTTATACCCGGTTCGCCATCATCTTTACTGGCAACGCCGGGGCCGTTCGGCCAAGTGGTGGGAATTGCAAAGGTTGAGCCTTTGCCATCGGTAACGGAACTGCCCCAACCATTGCCGCAGTCTTGCCACAAGTGCAGGTTGTAACTGGCGAAGTCATCCAATTTTGTGTCGCTATCCACGTTCACAAAAATCACCGCTTCATTCGGGCCGGCAATGCGCTCAGGGATTGGAAAATCTGGTGTAACGCATACACCCAAGTCGTTATAAATTTGCCCTTCAGGACAAGCAGGGGGAACAAATGGCGGGCGCGGATCGCCACAGGTGCCGTTATCCAAAACCACTTGCGGATCGCGACAAGTCGGCAGTTCGACTTTTTTATTATCGGTACCACTGCCGCCACCACAACCACTCAAGAGCAACACACCAAAAACCAGGGTTGAAAACCCTAGCCGCTGCTGTGTAGAACTAGCGCGTAAACTGATCATTTTATTTATCCTCTCTATCATTATTTTTGAAATAAAAAGTGATGCTTGTCACGCCAGTCTATGAGTGCATTTTTTCATCCGCAATTTACATACGTATGCAAAAAAGGCACTTAAAAAAACGCCCCATTGCATACGTATGCAATGGGGCGAAACTGGAAAAAAAGTAACACTTTTAACAGAGTGTTTTAAAAATAATCTCTACAAACGCAATCCATACTCACACAAGGTAATTACTCCAAGGTAATGGCGATGGACTCTAGCGGTGCAAGCTCCAAAGTTTTATCGAGCTTAATTGCTTTACCCGAGATAATATTTTTCCCAACTGTGCTATTACCCAGAATGGATTTAAACCGAGCCAGTTCCAGATGCGAGGATTGTTTATTTTTATTCAGGATAACCATTAAGCGCTCATTGCCATGCAAGCGAAAATATACATAGTGCCCCGCCTCTGGCAGATAATGAATCAGTTTGCCAGAGCTGATTGCGGCACTGGTTTTGCGCCAATTAAGTAAACGCTTCAAATAGCGCTGCGCCTCCTGCTGCTGCGCACTTAAACCCTTACCGCTAAATCCGCTAATTTTATCGCCCTGCCACCCGCCGGGGAAATCAGCACGCAACAACCCGTCATTGCGCACAATAGGGCTGCTAATCAACACCTCTGTGCCATAATAAAATTGTGCAATACCACGAGTGGTGGCGGTAAATAACATAGAGGTTTTCCATAAATCCAGATTTTCATTCAACAGAGAATAGATGCGCGACATGTCGTGATTATCGGGAAACACCATTAGATTCATGGGATCAGCATAGACAAAATCATTGGCCAGCATTTCATAAAGTTTTATCCAACCAGATGAATAACTCTCTTCTGCGTTTAAGACTTCTGGCATTAAAAAAACAATGGGAAAATCCATCAAGCTCGGCAAATAGGATTCATAACCATCACGATTTTTCATGCCCTTTTGCCAGTAAGCGAGAATATGCGGATTGGAGTTCATCTCCTCGCCGACAATATTCAAATCAGGATATTCAGCCAATACCGCTTTAGTCCAGCGCGCTAAAAAGGTTTTATCGGAATAGGCATAAGTATCTTCACGAATGCCAGACAAATTGGCGTATTCAATCCACCAAATTGTATTTTGGATTAAGTACGTGGCCAGCAATGGATTGCGCTGATTCATATCCGGCATGCTTGCCACAAACCAGCCATCGGTGAATTGTTTTTTATCCTCCGGCGCCGCATGAATATCCAACACAGTAGTGTGTTGATTATTGGTAGGCGCAAAACCCGTTTGATGATTTAACCAATCACTTGCGGGCAAATCCTGCATCCACCAGTGACCTGTACCTATGTGATTCAGCACTATATCCTGAATGACACCAATACCTTTTTTATTCGCACTCGCAACCAGTTTTTTATATTCATCATTGCTACCAAACCGCGGATCAATGCGATACAAATTCGTTGGCGAATAACCATGATAGGAATACTCCGGTTGATTATTTTCCACCAGGGGTGTTGGCCACAGCATGGTAAACCCCATAGCAGCGATGTAATCCAAATGCTGCGCCATTCCTTGTATGTCGCCACCATGACGCCCTACAGGACTATTTCGATTTGCCTTTTCGCTCATATCCGGCTGCGAATCATTACTGCTGTTGCCATTAGCAAAACGATCAGGGGTTATCAAATAAACGGCATCCTTGGCAGAAAATCCTCGGCGCGTTTTAGACTCCTTGCGTCTGGCATCCAACTTGTAACCGTAGGTCAATTCCTGTTTATTATTTTTCAGAAATTGAATATCAAATTTACCGGCTTTAGCTTGTGTAGAAATGTTCAGATTTACAAACAAATAATTAGGATTAGATGTTCGCTCCACGCCCGTTATCGACACACCGGCATAATCAATTTGCGGCGTTAACTCCGCTATCTTTTCTCCATGAATCATCAACTGTAACTGCGGGTTATCCATACCCGCCCACCAATGCAAAGGCTCCAAGTGATCGACTTTATAATTTGCAGCGACAGCAGAATTGCACAGCGCAATCAATAGAATGAATAATCGCATAAGCTCTCTCAATTTATTATTAATGATTAGGGATGGAATCACCCAGCAATAAAACCTTTGACTCCAAGGGAACTAATTTTATTTTTACACTGGCTTGCTGGTGATTAACCCGCAAGACAAGGGGGGAGGATTTATCACCAAGACAGGAAAGCATTTCATAGTCGCCATCTTTCAGGTTCCACTGCTCGAGCAATTCCTTCGGCAACTGCAACTCAAATTCACGTGTATCCACTGCACTGAAATTGCTGATCACCAACCATTTCTGTTGTTCATCCCAGCGAGCAAATGCAAACACACGATTATCGTATCCAGAGGTATGAGCATTCGCGTTATGCAATTCACGATACTGCCCATTAAACCCGGATTGCTCGGCAGATAGTTTTAACACTTGGCGATAAAATTCACGTAGCGACTGTTCAGCAGGAGATAATTGCCCGCCATCGAACTTGCCATTATTCATAAAGCGCTGATGTGCAGGCACACCTGCATAATCAAAAATTGTCGTGCGCGATGCACTGCCAAAACCGGAGTTCAATGCTCCAGCCTCACCAACCTCCTGCCCAAAATAAATCATCGTCGGCGAGCGGCTAATTAATGCGGACACCACCATAGCCGGTTTTGCCAATTCTGCACTGTCCGCAAATTCAGGACTGGCGATGCGCTGCTCATCGTGATTTTCTAAAAAGTGCAGCATATGTTCTTCAATGTCACTCATGCCCGTTTGCACTTTTGCAATTGAATCTGTGCCAGATTTATTTTGCATTATGGCTTTCAAGCTATCGTACATTTCCACTTTGTCGTAGAGGTAATCCATTTTCCCAAGGCGAATATAGTTGCGATACTCCTGCGGGTTGTAGACTTCAGCCAACAAAAACGCATTCGGATTTTTATGTTTGATCGCAGAGTTTAAATAGCTCCAAAATTCCACCGGCACCATTTCCGCCATATCAAAACGAAAACCGTCTACACCTTTACCCAACCAATACTCGGCAATCTGGCGAAACTTAATCCATGAATCCGGCACCGATTTTCCTTGCCAGAATTGATAGTGTGCTTGCACTGATTGCTGCGCATAACCAGCAGGAAGTTCAGGAAAATCTTTACTGCCATCGGGGCGAACACCGTAATTAATTTTGACCGTTTCATACCAGTCATCAAATTTCGGCTGTGCGAGGCGCGAACCATTGCCCGTCCATTTCGCGGGTTTTTCATCAAACTTTCCGTCACTCAACGCATGATCTTCGCCACCGAGCGGGCGATAATTATTTAACGGCTCAGGCACTGCAAAATTTTCACCCACCACATAATAAAAATTATTGTCGCGGGCGTACTCGACCGATGTATTGTCTTGCTCACCAAAATCGCTTACGCCTGCTGGCTTGCTGAGTGATTGATAAGTACGCGCAACATGGTTGGGTACTATATCGATAATAACTTTCATATCCTGCGCATGGGTGCGTGCAATCAGTGCTTCAAACTCTTGCAAACGTTTGACTGGGTTAACCGCAAGGTCAGGGTTTACGTTGTAATAATCTTTCACCGCATAGGGCGAACCGGCGCGGCCTTTTACTACGTCAGGGTCATCATTGGAAATACCGAATGCCGTGTAATCGCGAATCACCGCATGGTGCGGAACGCCGGTGTACCACACATGGGTAACGCCAAGTTCTTTAATCGATTTAAGTGCGGTTGCATCTATATCGTTAAATTTCCCTACACCATTTTCCTCAATGGTTCCCCAAGGTTTGTTGGTGGTATTTTTATTACCATATAGACGAGTAAAAATTTGGTAGACAACAGGTTTGCCTTGCGCAAACGTTTCAGGTGCTGCTTGCTTCGGCGGTGAAGAACAAGCCTTCAACACATACAATGCGATTAATGAGCAGCCAATGAGTATTTTTTGTTTCATAAAAAATCCAGTGTCGCAATTCCAACGCTATAGAAAACTGAATTGCATAAAAGTGATCGGAAATTAACGCTGACAATACTGCGCAAGAAATGCATCGTGCTCAGGTAATTGAGATAAAGGCTTTTGTTTTATCTTTTTGATATTGGCGAACATCTCAGCCAATTGCTCTTGAGTTGGAACAGCAGCTAAAGGATGAAAATCCTGCGGCATAACACCCTGCCCCAAGAGCACTTGCAACCAGGAGGAATCCTGAAACAAATCGTGCGTGTTCTGCACCAGCATTCCAGTTTCACGGAAGGTTTGTATTTTGTTGACCAAGCTAGTTGGCAAGGGGATATTTTTCATATCGCGCCAAAACTGGCTGTCATTTCGCTCGGTGGCGGTATAGTGAAAAATTAAAAAATCGCGTACAGCTTCAAACTCAAGTTGCGATAGGTGATTGTAATTATCTACTGCGGCAGGGCTAACTCCCTGATGCGGGAAAAACTTTAACAGCCGCACAATCGCCGACTGAATCAAATGAATACTGGTGGACTCCAGCGGCTCTAAAAAACCACTCGCTAACCCGACCGCTAACACATTGCGATTCCACGGCTTTACTCTGCGCCCGGTTTTGAATCGAATTAAGTTGGGTTCGGCTAATGGCTCGGTATCGAGATTTGCAAATAAACGGCCAACCGCTTCATCATCCGAACAATAACGACTGCAATAAACCAAGCCATTTCCATTGCGGTGCTGCAATGGAATTCGCCACTGCCAACCTATATCGTGCGCAATCGCGCGGGTATAGAGCAAGGTTTTATCCAAACGTGCCGATGGCACTGCCACTGCGCTGTCGCAAGGCAGCCAATGGCTCCAATCTTCATAACCGGTATTGAGCGTTTGTTCGATTAGCAATCCGCGCAACCCTGAACAATCAATAAAAAAATCGCCCTCAATTATTTTTCCATTTTGCAAATACAGCCGCTGTACATTGCCAGAATCAGGATTGAGCTCAACCTGCTGAATCATTCTCTCTGTGCGCTTCACACCATGTTTTTCGCTGTAACGGCGCAAATAGGCCGCATAGAGTGATGCATCAAAATGATAAGCATGGAGCATCGCCAGAATAGGCTCACGGCTAACAATGGGCGCAAATTTATTGGCAGTTGCGCAGAGATAATTGAGATCAAAATCCCATAGGCTAGAACTGTCGCCTAGCTGTTTGGCTCTCACCCAATAATGATGAAATTGGCAAAAGGCACTACTACTACCCGCCGTGCCAAAAGTATGAAAATAACTCTCGCCCTGCTTGTGCCAGTTTTCAAATTTGATCGCGAGTTTGATGGTTGCTTGGGTTTCGCGCAGGAATTCTGCCTCATCTATTCTCAAGGCTTCATTAAGATGGCGAATGGGCGGAATGGTGGCTTCACCTACACCTATGCGCCCAATTTCTTCTGACTCTATTAATTCGAAGTCAATTGCATTGTCGAGTGTTTTTGCCAAGAGCGCAGCACTAATCCAGCCTGCAGTTCCACCGCCGACAATGACCACTTTTTTAATTTTATTATTCATAAAGCATCACCTGAAAAAAAACCCTGCCAGCACTGCTAGCAGGGTTTTAGTGTTACAGACGAAAAAATCACATTAGAACTTGTAGTTAAAGCCTAACAAATAGTTAGCACCAAAGTGCTGGTATTTGCTGACTTGACGCGAGTCATCCAATGCGGCAGTAACTGTGTCTTCGTCGGTGAAGTTTTGTGCTTGCAAGGTAATGGTTAAACCTTCCAAACCACGCACACCGCTGTCGGCAAAGTTATAGCCAATTTGCGCATCCCAAATTTCTGAACCTTGGTCAACAATCGGAACCAATGACAAGCTGGTGCCGCGCTCTTCAGTCAGGAATGGGCTGCGTTTACGGCCACTTACACGGAATTCAAAACCAGCGCGCTCGTAGTACACAGTTAATTGATAAGACTCTTTGGACAAACCAGGAATACGCTGTATGGTATCTTCGTATTCCACTTCGCCATCCATAAAAGTACCGCTCGCCATTACACCAAGGCCATCCAGTGCATCGCTAACAATATGGAATGGAAAGCTGATTTGTACTTCATTACCCGCTACATAACCTGAGCCGGCTTCAACAATACCAGTGGTATAACCTTGGGTTGAAACCAGAGCAGGAATATTTCTATCGTGATAACCAGGAATAATGTAACTGGTAAAATCCGTTAACACGCTAGTGGTTAAATGCCAGTTTTGCAGATCTTTGTAGAAGTAACCGAAGGACACCATACCGTCATCTGCAAAATAATATTCATAGGTCAGATCGGTTTGAATTGCTTCAATTGGTTGCAGCGCTGCATTACCAGACGAACCACTCCAGGCACTGAAGTCTGGGTCATCACTTTCACGATGCGCCTGATCAAAGTTAAAACCAATAGTGTTGTTTGGCTTCATTGAATCCATACGCGCGCGCGACATGGTTTTTGCTGCCGAGAAACGCAACATCTGCTCATCGGTCAATTGGAAGTTCATATTCAGGCTGGGCAGTAACTGACTATATTCAGCACCATCTTCAACCGGCGTTCTTACAACAGTCCCGTCTTCACCGGTGTAGGTATCAAAACCGGTTGCCGATTGGTCGGTAGATACATATTGCAAACCGACATTACCTTTTAAAATTCCGGTTTCAAATTTTGCCAAACCGTAGAGGGTAGTTACTTTTTCAAAAACTTCGTAAGTATCACCCAAACGCGCAGTTTCATAATTGGCGGCATCGATTTCTGTGTAAATGCCATCTTTGTACAAACCTATACCGTCATAGGCCAGCACATCGCCAAGGCCGAGAAAGCTCAAATCTGCAGAACCAACAATATATTTTTCTGGTACAGCAATATCGCCGCCCACAATAGTGGTGCCATCTTCAGCGTAGAACCCCGGAGCAATCAGGAAAGCGCCTTGATTCACTTTGGATTTATTGCGGTCAGAATAATTAACGCCGAATTCCACGCCGTTTACGATAGAAAACTCTACTTCACCTTCAGCTTGCAAACGCAAAGTGTCCAGCTCTTCTTCAAAATAAGGATTATTGACGAAGCCATCTTGCGCGTTGTCTACCCCACCCACTAAAGGAGCAATTGCACCGCCCCATGCTTGCGGACCAGCCAAACGAATATTGGCAGGGTCAGTGTAATCCGGCATAGCAATTGTGGAATGCGGGCCGTACATCACACCCGTTGGGGTCAACACATAAGAGCGCGCCGCTGGGTCACCTTGAGTTGCAGTACCTGCGCGACCAACACCGGAATAACTTTCCATATTGATCAAATCTTTGGATGACTCGCCCGTCGCTGCATCCAGAGTTAAAGTCCAATCATCAGTAAGTTGGTAAGCCGCATTAAAACCAAAGGTTGTCAGCTCGCCTTCTTTTACTTCGCCGTCATTACGGATAACGCTGTGGAAACCACTCCACTCACCTGCAGTTACCAATCCGTTATCAACAGTAGTGTGCACGTTGGTTACGCCACCACCCCAAATCGTACCTTCTTCAACACCGCGGAAAACTTTGCTGTCGGTGAAGTCGATGTAGAGCGCGTCCAATGTCATGCTCAGGCGATCAGTTGGTTCAAATTGCACTACTGCGGAATAAGTATCGCGCTCCATCATTGCAGAGCGCACAAATGAATCGTGGCCACCCAAGCCTACGATATCAGTATCAGGAACTGCATCTGCATAACCCCATGCACGGAATTGTTGTTCCTGACTGGGCGATTCCATGGTCGCAACAGTTAATGCAACACCGAGGGTGTCGTCCGCAAATTTATCGGAATAGGTGAACGCCAAACGATGCCCGGTATCGTCAAAATCCGGGTTGCCGGATTTGAGTTCGTTTTGTTCGTAGCTGCCAGTGATGCTAACAATACGGTCGCGCTCTAATGGGCGCAGGGTTTGCAAATCGACAATACCGCCCAAGCCTTGGTTGACGAGGCTGGCATCTGGCGTTTTATAAACGACGGCACCGGAAATAATTTCGGATGGATACAAATCGTATTCAACACCGCGGTTGTCGCCGATACCTAAAATTTCACGGCCATTCATGGTAGTAGCGACGTAGTTTTCATTAAAACCACGCACCGAAATACCACTGGTACGGCCATCGCGACGCTCACCGGCCAAACCGGGCAAACGCGCTAATGATTCAGCGATACTGGAATCGGGTAACTTACCAATATCTTCTGCGTAGATAGCCTCTACAACAGATTCAGAATTTTGTTTTGCTGCAATTGAGTTTTGGATACTGGCGCGAAAACCGGTGACCAGAACTTCTTCAACTTGATCGTCGGCGTTTTGTGCGTAAACCGCTTGTGAACCCGACACCAGCGCCATAGTGGTCGCCAATGCGAACATGTGGTTGAACTTGGATTTTTTCATGATGACTCTCTCCGCGAAGCTATGCCTTTATTTTTAACATTATGCGTACATCAGACTCTTATCTATTCTCTATCGAGAGTGTAGTGTCGCTAAAATGATAGTAGGCTTTAGACTGCATTTCTCACAATAGAATGCATACGTATTCAAAAGGCCGCATACGTATGCATTTGACTTATTCAACAAAAATATCCAGCGAAAAATAATCTTTATCGCCATCCAATAAAGATTAGTTGATTAGTTACTTTCAGCCAGAGTTTTGAGCGATTAAATTCAACTAAAAAAAGAGGGCATAAAGCCCTCTAAAGATGAGACAACAACTATGAGAACAACGAGAGAACTAGCACAAACAAAAACTAGATAACGCGAGAAAATATTGCTGAATAACCAGCGACCTGCAAACTGTTACTTTGCGTAACCACTTCATCAGTTTTATCTTTGACCGAATCACAACCATGACCATCAATTGCACTTAAAATGTAATTTTTATCCAACTCGATGGTTTGTGCATTAGCTGAAAAATTAAATGCACACAGAATTTTTTCATCGCCATAAGAACGAATAAATACTAAATAATCTTCTGCATCCGCAACAAATGTAATGTCACCTAAACGCAAACTTGGCTGTTGTTTGCGCCAGTTTACAAAGGTGCGATAGGCATTGAGCACGGATGACTGACTATCGTCTTGTAAGCTGACTGCCTGCGCTTTGTGTTCAGCGGCAACCGGCAACCAGGTTTTATGTTGCGAAAAACCAGCATAGGTTTCAGTGTGATTCCAGGGCATTGGTGTACGGCAACCATCGCGGCCTTTAAAGCGCGGCCAGAAAGTAATGCCGTAAGGATCTTGCAATTCGTGCTGCGGAATTTCCGCCTCGGTTAAGCCCAATTCTTCGCCTTGATAACTGCACACACTGCCGCGCAGTGATAACAACAGTGCATTTAATGTTTTGGCTAACTGTGGCGATTGTTCAGCACCGCCCCAGCGCGACATCACGCGCACTGAATCGTGGTTGCCAATTGACCAACACGGCCAGCCTTCGGAAAATTTATTTTCCAGCGTTTCAACGGTTTCACGAATATAAGAACCGGAGAGCTGATCAACCAACAATTCAAAACTGTATGCCGTGTGCAAGCGCGTATTGTTGGCGGTGTATTCCGACATGGTTTTGAGCGAATCTTCCGAGGCAATTTCACCCAAAGTAACAGTGCCCGGATAGCGATCCATCAGTTTGCGCAGCGATTCCAAAAACTGCAGGTTTTCAGGTCTATCGCAATCGTAAACATGACGCTGAAACGCGTAGGGATTATCTTCGCGGAAGCCACGACCTCTACGCTCCTCTTCCGGCTTGGCCGGATTATTGCGCAGCAATTTATCGTGATAGCAAAAGATAATGGCATCCAAACGCAAACCATCTACGCCGCGTTTTAACCAGAATTCAACCTCATCCAAAATTTGTGCGCGCACCGCATCGCAGTGGTAATTCAAATCCGGCTGGGTTTTCAAAAAATTGTGCAGATAATATTGGCCGCGGCGCGGCTCCCATTCCCAAGCCGAACCACCAAAAATCGCCAGCCAGTTGTTGGGTGGAGTGCCATCTGGCTGAGGATCAGCCCACACATACCAATCCGATTTTTCATTAGTGCGCGATTCGCGGCTTTCTAAAAACCACGCATGCTGATCAGAAGTATGGCTCAACACCTGATCAATAATAATTTTGATTCCGCGCGCATGAGCCTTTTCAATCAACTCATCAAAGTCGGCGAGACTGCCAAAAATTGGATCAATATCGCGATAGTCACTGATGTCGTAACCAAAATCTTTCATCGGCGATTTGAAAAACGGCGACACCCAAATCGCATCCACACCAAGGCTCGCGATGTAATCGAGCTTGCTGATAATACCGGGGATATCACCTATGCCGTCGTTGTTGGCGTCCATCATGCTGCGTGGATATACCTGATATATCACTGCGCCGCGCCACCAGGGAGTTGGAGTCATTACTAAAATCTCTTGTTATTGATTTGGTGCTGCTTATTACTTAAACCCCACTGCACGGATGCTGAAACAGACATTCACATAGCAGCAAGCAACAGGGCTTGTAAGATGTAATACCAACATACG
Source organism: Cellvibrio chitinivorans (assembly GCF_035117775.1). Lineage (NCBI taxonomy): Bacteria > Pseudomonadati > Pseudomonadota > Gammaproteobacteria > Cellvibrionales > Cellvibrionaceae > Cellvibrio > Cellvibrio chitinivorans. The sequence continues at coordinate 1,321,711 of NZ_JAYKKN010000001.1, read as the reverse complement.
CTAGCAGGATTTTTTCGCCAAGGGACTACATACGTATGCATTTAGCTTAACGCTAGTTTCAGCTGCAAAACCTTATAGAATACGTATGCATAATCTTGAGTTGATTCGCGCCAACGCATAAGGTGACAAAATCACCAATAAAAATGCCCAAGCCAATAAGTCTAAGTAAAAAGAGAATCCCGCCATGAAAAAAAATCTCATCGCACTGGCGATTAGCAGCCTGCTTTTATCTGCCTGTTCAGATCCAAAATCATCTGGCTCACAAACAGAAGGCAATTCAACTGCCTCTACCAATACAATTTCGGTCAATACCATTGCGCCCGGTGCCCCTGGCGCTGCTGCAGTCTGGGCCTATGCCGGCAAAACCGGCATAGGTACTTCCTATGAAACCTATACCAATGGCAGCTATAGCGACTCCGGCAGCAGCGGTACTATCTCCAAGGTCTGGTTTTCTATCGCGCAAGGCGTGCTCACAGAAACCATGTTCGGCTTGATTCACGAGGCACAATTAAAAGAATTCCAATTTTTTATTACAACCAGCGACTCGCAGGATGCAAAAAAAGTCGATGAAGAAAAGAAAGACACAACATCCACTACCAGCTATTTGAAAACCGACGCACAAGGCCGCCCGCTTTCACTTGCCTATAAAATTGTGAACAAAGATAAAGACGGTAAATATGAAATTGAAAAACATATTTTTACCGATCCCGACTCACAAAGTTTAATGATGCGTGTTGTTGTTCGTGCACTGACCGATGATGTTACTGCTTACGCTTACGTTAATCCGGCTATCGCCAATACCGGTAGTAATGACAAAGCCCACAGCAGCAAAAATGCATGGACGGCTAGCGATGGCCATCACAGCATGTCACTCAAAACCAGCGCGCAAGTTGTACAAAGTACTGTCGGTTTTGAAGGTGTATCTGACGGGCTTAAAGACTTAACCACGAATGGAACCCTTACCAATATCTATACAAGCACTGGCGTTACCGCAGGCAATGTTGCGTTTACTTTGCAATTGCCAACAGTGAAAAAAGGCAAGTCCGCACAGTGGGATTTTGTACTGGGCTTTGGCAAAAGCGAAACCGAAAGCATCGCAGCAGCAGATAAAACACTCACCTCTGGTTACGACAAAGTGCTCGCCCACTACAACGGTGAAGGCGATGCAATTGGCTGGCAAGATTTCTTACAAAAGTTGCCAGCGCTTGAAAAATTATCTGCAACTGCAACCGACGGCGGAAAATTACTTTACACCAGCGCGATGGTATTAAAAGCGCAAGAAGATAAAACTCACGCAGGTGCGTTTATCGCATCCCTCTCCAACCCTTGGGGCGACACCAAATCTGCTGAGCAATCCGCAACTGGCTATAAAGCTGTATGGCCGCGCGATTTTTATCAGGTCGCCATGGCGATGTTAGCGCTGGGCGATACTGAATCGCCGCGCATCGCGTTTGAATATTTGCAGCAGGTACAAGCGAGCGAAAAAATTGCCGGCTACAGTGGCGTTCCCGGTTGGTTCTTGCAAAAAACCCATGTGGATGGCGAACCAGAATGGGTCGGCGTGCAGCTTGACCAAACCGGCATGCCATTAATGCTCGGCTGGCGTTTGTGGAAAGACGGCATTTTGAGCGATGCCGAAATCAGCGACTGGTATAAAAAAATGCTGAAACCTGCAGCAGATTTTTTAGTGGATGGCGGCGCGGTAAAAATCATGTGGAATGATCGCACCATCACCCCACCCTACACTCAGCAAGAGCGCTGGGAAGAACAACAAGGTTATTCACCATCCACCACAGCTGCAATTATTGCCGGGTTGGTATCGGCAGGTGATATAGCAACTCAAGCGGGCGATAAAGAAAACGCCGCAAAATATTTTGCAGCAGCGGATAAATATTCCAGCACATTGGAATCACTCACCTACACCACTAAAGGTTCGCTCACCGGCGAGCTGGGCAATGGCAATTATTATTTGCGCATCAATGCCAATGAAGATCCTAATGATCATTCAGCATTAGGCACGAGCAATGCACAAGTAATTAATGATGAATCACAAGTAATCGATGGTGGCTTTTTAGAATTGGTGCGCTACGGCGTGCGTGCAGCAACCGACAAACATATTCTGGAAACACTTCCTGAATACGACAATCAACAATTGCCCGATTTACTGCGCACCAAATACGAATTCACCTTCCCCGGTGTGGAAGGCAAATTCCCCGGCTGGCGCCGCTATGGTATCGATGGTTATGGCGAAGACCTGAGCAATGGCTTTGGTTATGTTGAAGCTAATAACTCATCACAGGGTCGCGGTCGTGTCTGGCCATTTTTTACCGGTGAGCGCGGTCACTATGAGTTGCAACTGGCAAAAGCAAATAACAGTCTCGATATGGAAAAACTGCGCAACACTTACGTCAAAGCAATGGAGCTGTTTGCCAACGAAGGCATGATGCTGCCCGAACAAGTCTGGGATGGCGTAGGCAATAATGACGCCTACAATTATCCAATGGGTGAAGGCACAAACGCAGCAACACCTCTGGCATGGACTCACGCGGAATACGTAAAACTATTGCGCAGCTACAGCGATGGAAAAGTGTGGGACAGAAATGCGAGCACTGAAGCACGCTACGTAAAATAGTTTTTATCGCATTCACGCACTCAGGTTTTTACTTGAGTGCGTATTTGTTTTTTTATCGTCATTAATAAATCAACAACAAAGGCATAACAACAATGAAACAACCTACACTCCCCTTCTGGCAAGTCTGGAATGTCAGTTTTGGTTTCCTCGGAGTGCAGCTGGGATTCGCTTTGCAAAACGCCAACGTCAGCCGTGTGCTGTCGGACTTGGGCGCAGACTTACACTCACTCTCACTCTTTTGGCTCGCCGCGCCCATTATGGGCTTACTGGTACAGCCGATTGTCGGCGCCGCATCAGATCGCACCTGGAATAGCCTAGGTCGTCGCCGCCCTTATATTCTTGGCGGCGCCATTGCCGCCGCGCTGGGCATGCTGTTAATGCCCAATGCATCGCTCTTTGTTTCGTTTATCGCACCCATGTTATTTGGCGGATTGATGCTGGCATTAATGGACGGCGCCTTTAACGTCACCATGCAACCCTTCCGTGCGCTAGTGGCAGATATGGTACCCAATGAGCAGCGCACCCTCGGTTACTCGATTCAAGCGCTGCTGATTAATATCGGCGCGGTGATCGGCTCTATATTGCCGTTTGTGCTCACCAATGTAATCGGGCTGGAAAATACTGCACCTAAAGGTGAAGTTGCGCCTACAGTGACTTGGGCGTTTTATATCGGTGCCAGTGCGCTTTTCCTAACAGTTTTATGGACAGTCACTCGCACCAAAGAATATGCACCGGATGATTACAATCGTTACAAAGGTTTAACCGCAACTGCACCAGCAGAAAAAAAATCACTCGCACAGCGATTGGGAAATTTTTGGCAATTATTTATCAATATGCCCAAAACCATGCGCCAATTGGCAGTAGTGCAATTCTTCTCATGGTTTTCACTTTTTATTATGTGGGTCTATACCACACCGGCAATTACCCAACATATTTGGGGTATAGAAGCCAAATGGTTTGATGCAACTTATTTGCACTCGCTCGATATGATCCCGCCTGAAATTGCCGCCGCAAAAGGCGCTGCCGGCGACTGGGTAGGAATTATGTTTGCGGCCTATTCATTATTTGCCGCCGTATTTTCCGTATTCCTGCCACGCATTGCCAATCGCTTTGGCCGCAAGCTCACCTACTCGCTGTCACTGCTTGCCGGTGGTTTGGGTTATATGAGTTTTATGCTGTTTCAAAATTCGGAAGTTGTGCATGTGAACCTGCTTTTGACTCAAGTGGATATTCCGCAGGGCGCGCTGGATTTATTAATCCCCATGATCGGCATCGGCATCGCCTGGGCAGCAATCCTCGCCATGCCCTACGCAATTTTGGCAGGCTCACTGCCCGCCGATAAAACCGGCGTCTACATGGGCATTTTCAATTTCACCATCGCCGCCCCGCAAATTGTTTCGGGTTTAGTCGCAGGGCAAATTCTGAAACATGTATTTCACAACGAAGCGATTTATATTTTGGTGTTGGCGGGTGTGTGTATGATTCTTGGGGCGATTTCGGTTTACTTTGTGAAGGATTCAGAGACTGAAATAGGACTGGAACCGCAAGGACATTAGTTTTTTAAAAAATTAAAAAGCCTGCCAAATATTATTTGGCAGGCTTTGTATTCTCCCCAAAACTGACAAAGCTGAGCAAAAATAGCAACAACTTAATATTTCTGTATCACAGCAAATCAATAATCGAAACTAAATCCACTCCCTTCCCACCTTTCTTAAATACAGCAACCCCTCCGACCAACATGCTGTCTATCACTTGGGTCTCAGCATAAGCCCAACACTCCGATGCAGCTGCTAAAACAATCGGATCTCCACTGTTAGACTCAGGAAGCAACTCAATCACCTCTTTCAATGGAGCATCCCATTGATCAAAAGCCAAGCCACAAATATTTTCCGGCATGTCATAATGCGGCAATGCTTTATCGTCTTTAATTGCCCGCCCTGGAAATATTATTTTTAAGTTAAATGGAGTTTGGGTTTTCAGCAAAAACATCATATCGTCTGTTATAGCAGAAGCCGACACCTTAGCGCTCAATTCCTCTCCTCTGCCACCAAGGTTACCCGATGTAAATTTTCTAACAAGATGCACACCAGCAGGATCAGCAGCCGCCTTAAACTTAGACACATCACCATTTTGCACAGCGTCAAAAAAAAGCTGTGCGGACGCATCAAACTCCCTCTCCATATTGAAGTGCTTTACTTCTGCATTACACGCACAGAGAAATACTGAAAGAATAATTCCAACAAAAAAATGAAGCGTCATATTAACCTCCATGAATTCATAATTGATATTAATGTTTTTGCATAATTGGGATCTGTTGCATAACCAGCCTTTTGAAGCCCCTCAGCCCAAACTTTTGGATCTTTTGAGTTAAAAAGAAATTTGTATCTTAAATTTCTTTTCAGAAAATTGGTTCTACCCGAAATAGACTCAGCGAAACTATTGTAGGCTTGAAACCTGCCAATTATTTTTATTCTTTTCCCATCAACTACTTCATGGGTATATACATCTACTGACCCAGCGGTGCCAGCCCCTTTAATGCCAAACAAATTGTAACTATATTTTTTGGTATTCATATCTGTCGGCACAGATTTACCAAAACCTGTTTCAAGAATGGCCTGCGCAGCTGTCACCGCTGCAGGAACACCAGAGCTTAATTCCTCTTTCTTGGCAGCCTCAAAAACCCGCCTAACAAACTCATCCTTAGTAAGAGATTGCAGATCAACATTTTCAGATACAGCGCCATTTGGACGAACATTTAAGTTTTTATTGATCCTAGATTGCGAGCCAAAAGCCCCTGACAACAATGCACTGGGCGCTAATCTAGATTCCATTTTATCTGGATTACGCATAGAGAGGCTTTGTTTTGACAGCAATATGGTTGAATTCAATTTTTCGAGTGTTCTTCCCGATGGATCAATACGACCATCTGGAATGGAAAAGCGCAGTAAAGCTTGTTGAAACAGACGGATTGCCGCTTTGGTTTTCTGTCCGGCAACACCATCTTCTTTAAGTGGGATCTGAGGGGAAAGTAAGTTACCTTTTATTACTAAATTCAACGCCTTTTGTATCGCAAAAACATCAGGCCTATGATTTTTTCCATTTTCTCCAACTGAATATGAAATCCTTATAACACTCATTATTACTCCTTTAGGTCACAACCTTGTTAAACAAACTCCATCGTTCTTTCTGTGCCACAAAAAGCCAATCCGAATGAAAATATAAACTTTATCTTTAATATATAAATTTATATCTGCAATCTAGAATTAGAATACAGCCAACTGCCTTAGCAATACTCTCACTCAGTTCACATTAAAAATCATGGCTTATTTAAAAAAACAAAAATCCTGCCAACACCATACTGACAGGATTTTTATTATCACCAGAGCTTAATAATCACTTTTTAATCGGCTTTTCTCCACAAGAGCCACGCACGATTAATTTGGCTGGAAGCAACATAGATTCGGGGCGTTCGCCTTCTACCATTTTCAATAGATTCTCTACCAAAAGTTCGCCTGCAAGTAACGTATCTTGTTGCACGGTAGAAAGCGGTGGATAGGTGTAAGATGCCATTGGGATATCATCAAAACCCATTACGGCTACATCTTTTGGTACATGTAATTCTGCTTCTTCAAGTGCTTTCATGGCACCGATTGCGATTAAATCACTAGCGCCAAAAATCGCATCAAAGGGTAAGCGGCGCTGTAACAAACTGAGCGTTGCTTTGTAGCCTTCTTCTTCAGACGTTTCTGCTGCTACTTGTAACTTGGCATTAATCTCAATTCCCGCTTCTTTTAATGCTTTGCAAAAGCCGTGATAGCGATCGGCAAACTCAGGACTGTGTTCGGATACATCGCCAAGGAAGGCAATATTTTTTCGCCCCAGCGACAGTAAATGTTTCGCCGCGTTATAGGCGCTATTGAAATTATCGCAACCAATTGAAACGCCCGGCTGCCCTTCAAGCACGGGACCCCAGGTAATAAAATGCGCGCCTACTTCAGTGAGATAGGTGAGTTTTTTGACGAAGCTTTCGTAGTCGCCGTAGCCCAAAAAGATGATGCCATCGGCGCGATTGGCATCTTCATAATCCGCATGCCAGTCTTCACTAAATTGCTGAAATGAAATTAACAAATCAAACCCGCGTTTGGCGGTTGCGCGTGTAATGCTGCCGAGCATGGAGAGGAAAAACGGGTTGATTAAGGAGTTGCCGGTACCGTGATCTTCGCAGAGCAACAAGGCAATTGTTTTGGTTTGCTGGGAGCGAAGGCTGCTCGCATTTTTATCGACCTTGTAGTTAAGCTCTCGCGCTATTTGCTGAACTTTAAGGCGGGTTTCTTCATTGACCAAGGGGCTGTTGCGCAGCGCGCGGGAGACGGTGGATTGGGATACCCCGGCGCGATAGGCAATATCAAAGGAGGTGGGTTTGTCGTCTTTCAACTTGTTTACCCTCGCATGTTGTACGCATTGTTGTAATTTTTTGTAGTAATAAGGGGCGATACTACATCAGCCCTTATTTTTGGTACAGCAAGTAATAGCCAGCCATAAGAAAAGCCGCTGTGGCTAGCAGCGGCTTTTCAGGTTTCTGGCTATTTAACGGTAGATCAAGCTTTGCGCGTCCGCCGGGCGACCAACCCCATTAGGCCGATGAGGGCCAGCATGCCCCCACCAGATTCAGGCACACTCTGTGCATTTACCTTTCCATCGATCCAGTCGACAAAACTGCTTACACGGGTTGAACCAAATACATCGCCATATCCGAATGCACCATCACCACTGAAATCACTGATAAAGGAATGCACCCCCGCCAAATATAACTGACCATCTTCCTGAATAAACACACCGCCACCTGAATCACCCGGTGCAATCATCAGCTCCAGCACTGTTGCGAGATCATCAAAATCGACACCTAAAAAATCAAGCGCGTTATAAGAAGCATCTGTCGGGTGATCGAAGTCAGACCAGAGAATTTGCTGGCCGTTGCCCTCTGCTGACCAGAGATCATCAATAATATTGGTTCCAGCGCGACGCTGATAATCGATAAACTCTATGCCGGTTTCACCATTACCGGTATAGCCAAAACCGGCACTGGCAGAAAGCTGTAGCCACTCGCTACTGCCGCTGTAAAGTTGCGCGGGAGCCACATCAAAGTCTGTATCAAAATGCATTAGACCTATATCCCAACCCGCAAAAATATTGGCATCGCTATAGCTTTCATGCGCCACCCAGGAATCAGCCTCATAAAAACGCCATCCACTTTCGCTTGGCAAATAAAAAGACATGGCATTAGCTTTATTGACGCAATGACCAGCGGTTAATACCCAATTCTTATTAATAACTGTACCGCTGCATGAATAAGAGGAGTCAGCGGTGTCGCCAAAAATCAAACCAACACCGCTGAATTCGGGGCTCGTAGCAAATTGAGTATATGAAGTGTCTGGCGTATCGTGACGAATGAGTCCTGCGGTTGCAGGTAGGCTCAAAGCAGCCACTAAAAGACTTGTGATTATTTTCATAAAAAAATCCTTATTAAAGATAAAACATTCCCGCAGATGCTGATTCAACAATGATGTTTACCGAATCATTCTAGCCCGAAAAATATATAGCAGCTCCTTGGTTATGAAAAGCCAAAAAGTAAAAAGCCGCTGGCAAGCAGCGGCCGACACAAAAAACTACCGGCACTACACCTCACGCAATGCCGTTGCTACAGGCAAGCGTGCCGCGCGAATAGCGGGGAAAAACCCGCCGATAAAACCAATTACCGTAGCGAAGATGACACCTTGTATTAGTAAATCTGGCGTAACCGCAAAATCAAATACTACCTGACTAAAGCTGGCAAAATTCAGAGTGGATACTGTGTAACCGTTAAATATCAGATAGACAATAATTGAGCCGATAATACCGCCAACAATCGCCAACACCAAAGATTCAACCAGCGTTGAAATCGCCACCGGCGTTGCGCCAAAACCTATCGCACGCAGAGTTGCAATTTCGCGAGTGCGATTGGCAACTGAGGTGTACATGGTGTTAATCGCACCAAAAATCGCGCCCAACGCCATTAGAAATGCAAGCGGATAGCCCACCATTTTGATGAATTTGCTTAGCGGTTCTGATTGCTCGGCTAAATAGTCCGTTTCTTTTTTTACATCCATATTAAATTTGGGATCAGCCGCAATCGCTTCTTTGATGGCAGAAAAACTATTTTTGTCTGCCACTTTTGCGCGCACAATTTGATAGCTGTTACCGCGGCGATAAGCATTTTGCAAAATTTTGGCATCGCACCACAATTCAGATTCCGCCAAACCACCGCCAGCTTCAAATACACCTACAACCGTCCATTCGGTTTGACCAAATTTCACCACTGATCCCACGTGCAAATTGGCGAACTGCGATTGCGCGCCGCGCCCGACAATCAATTCATTTTTACCCGGTTCAAAATTGCGCCCTTCGATAATCTTGAATGAATTACGCACCGCAAACGCCATAGGTTCAACACCGCGCAACGGCGCATTGGCTGTTGTATCTTTGTTGCGCATGGGAATATCGACGATCACAAATAGCTCCGGCGAACTAATCGGTTTATCGCCATCTTTTGCAATTCCAGGTAGGTTCGCAATCAACTGGGTTTGATCGTAACCCATGCCGCTACTCATCTCCGATGTAGCCCCAGCGCGCATCATAATGACCACATCATCTGCACCGGCACTCACCATAGTGCGCTGAAAACCACTGGCCATAGATAGCACGCCAATAAACACACCCACAACACAGGCCACGCCAAAAACCGCTACCGATGAAGTGCCAATACGCTGCGGTAGATTGCGCAGATTCATCAGCGTCACCGTAATTATTTGTGCAATAAAATTAAACATAATTAACGTCTCCGCAGTGCAGTAACTATGTTGAGGCGCAAGCCTTGTAGCGCGGGAATAATGCCGGTGAGCAAGCCAAATAAAAGCATCAGCCCTACTCCCAATAACATCATCGCCGGCGATAAACTCAGCCCCGGCAAGGTTGCTGCCATTGATGTTGCAGCGCCGCTGATAAAAAATTTCGCCAGCAACAATCCGATTAACCCGCCGATCAATGCGATAACAATCGCTTCCGACAACACCATTAACATAACGGCAACATCGGAAAAGCCCAGGGTTTTTAAAATCGCCAACTCAGGAATTCGCTCGCGAAAAGATTGCGCCATGGTATTGCCCGCAACCAACAGCATAGTGAAAAACACCGCACCTAAAATTAAGGTAGTGATCAGCCCTATATCGCCAAATTGTTTGGCAAAAGATTTGGCAAAATCTTTTTCACTGCTAGTTTTGGTTTCCGCTGGTGAATTGGCAAAGAGCGCATCAACCGCTGCGGCTACTTGCGCTGATTGTTTTGGATCTTCCACCTGAATAATCAACCAGCCTAAGGTTCCCTTACCGTACTGTCGCGCCTCATCAAAATAATCGTAGTGCATCAGCATGGCGCTGGTATCGGCGCTTTTACTTTTTGCTTCGTAAATACCTTCAATGACGAACTCCCATGTGGTGCTGCCATCTTCACGCGGGAACATGCCAATCAAAGGAATGCGATCACCAATTTTCCACTGGAAACGCTCGACTAATGCTTTACCAATCACGACGCCGATGCGATTATTTTTCCATGCCTGCATTTGCTCTTCAGGTAAAGAGATCATCTCTTTATATATTTCAAAATAATCTTCAGCGATGATGGGAAATTGCGGAAATTGGTTTTTAGCATCCTGATAATAGCCACCAAACCAGTTTGCGGATGTCGCCTTCTCGACTCCATCGAGCGCCTGCACTTTTGCCAAGTAGGCTTCCGGCAAAGGTTGGATCAAACTGATTTTATTGATGCTCACCAAGCGATCTTCGCCTGCGATTTCCGCGCCTTGGTCAAAGGCCGCTGCCAAACTGCGTAGCAAACCAAATAACAAAAACGCTATGACAATTGATAGTAAGGTCAAAGTGGTGCGCATTTTTTTGCGCCCTAAATTACTTAACAAAAACTGTAGGTAATACATGATTAATAAGCTCCTGTATTGCCATTCGTATCCATAGTAATCAGCGAACCCTTATCCATATGCCATGTATGGCGCGCGTGATCTGCGGCGCGCGGATCGTGCGTTACCATAATGATGGTTTTTTGTTGCTGCTCATTGAGTGTTTGTAATAGCGAGAGAATTTCATCGGCAGTGGCGCGATCCAAATCACCCGTCGGTTCGTCGCACAACAATAAATCCGGGTCGCTCACCAGTGCGCGGGCGATGGCAACACGCTGCTCCTGACCACCAGACAATTCACTCGGGTAGTGCTTGGCGCGATTGGATAACCCAACCAATTCCAAGGCCGCCGCCACATGCAATTTCCGCTGTTTGCTGGATAAATTGGTCAGCAGCAACGGCAGCTCAACATTTTTTTCAGCGGTTAATACCGGCATCAAATTATAAAACTGGAAGATGAAACCAACATGGCGCGCGCGCCATTTGGTGAGCTGTGAGGATGACATTTGATCCAGCCGCTGGCCGCCAATAATTAATTCACCGGCAGTGGGTTTATCCAAACCGCCGAGCAAATTCAGCAGTGTGGTTTTGCCAGAGCCAGATGGCCCCATAAGCGCGAGAAAATCGCCGCGACGAATATCCAGATTGAGATCAGCAAGCACACTGACCTGCTCTTTACCTTTTTTATATGCCTTGGAAATACCTTTTAATTGCACCAAAAGCTCATCGGAAACCTGTGATTGAGTTGCAAGCGATGACGTCATAAATCCTCCATATATAGGCAAGAGTGCCACAGAAAAGATAAATTAAAATTATTTGCAAAATAAAGATAGAACAACTGACAACGAAAAATCGAAATGTAAAAAATCAAACAGAAAAGCGATTTAAAGGAAAATCAAAAAAAGAAAAGCAGTAGAAAACTTACGAAAACTTTTATTTTTATTTAATTGCGCTGGCTCACTGCGCCAGCGCCTTTTAAAACTTAAATTACTTCAACCCCAGCGGTTATTGCAGCTCAATCTCGGAGCCATCTTCCAAGTCCGGCGGAATCACCACCACAAAATCTTCACCTGCACGCAGACCAGTGGCGACATAAACGTCAGTGCCATAGCTGGCGTTAAGCGTAACTTTGCGCAACTCTGCCACACCATCTTTTACTACAAATAAAAATTTCTCTTCGCCTTCCGAGCGTACCGCAGTAATCGGCACACGCACACCTAGCGGCTCTTTTGGTTTTTCTTCTTCAACTGGCTCGGCATTCATAAATGCCACTTTCACGCCCATATCAGGAAGGATGCGCGCATCGCCCACTTGAAAACCAATGCGCACTTTTACTGTGGCTTTTTGGCGATCTGCAGCAGGAATAATCGCAATTACCTTGGCAGGAATTTTCCAGTCGGGATAAGCCTCCAGCGTCGCTTGCACAAATTGATCGACACGCACACGCTGGATATAGGATTCATTGACATCCACTTCGATTTCCAAAGAGTTCATGTCGACAATGGTGCAAATACCCGTGCGGGTAAAGCCGCCGCCAGCAGAAATCGGTGAAATCATTTCGCCCGGCTGTGAATCTTTACTGATCACCACACCTTTAAATGGCGCGCGCAGAGTCAGGTCATCCAAATTTTGTTGCTGTAGCGCCAAACGTTTTTCGCTTACGGTGATATCGGCTTTGCGCGCATCCAGTTGCGCACGCAGGGATTCAAAATCCGCGCGCGCTTTATCCAACGCTGCAGCGCTGACTAGTTGCTTGCGCGCCAATTCGGTATTGCGCTCCAGCGTTAATTTCGCCTCGGTTAAACGCGCCTGGGTTTCTGCCACTTGGGTTTTGGCGGAGTGCAATTCAGCTTTGCTTAGCTCGTAGGATTTAATCGTATTGGAATCATCCAAACGCGCGACTATTTGATCCTGCTCGACTTGTTGGCCTTCTTCGATGTAAATCTCAGCCACTTTTCCAGTCACTTTGGAGGAGACAGTTGCGGTGCGGCGCGCGACTACATAACCGGTTGCATCCAACACCCGCGCTGATGATGAATCTGGCACTGCCATACGCGCCATTTCCACTTGTACTTTTACTGGCGCTGGCTCGCTCAGCATATTCACCGCCACCACTATGGCAGCAGCCACGGCGGCAATCGCAATCCAGATGCGCGCCTTGTTGGTGTCATCAGGCACTTGGTCGCGGTTAATGCGTAATTGCGAAAGGAGTTCGTCTTTATTCGTCACAATATGCTCTGCTCGTTATCGACTGGAAAACAAAAGGGTATGCAGGGCATTATCATTCAATAACGGCGCCCGAGCCTAGGGGTTTTCGTATTCCAGTGACTGTCCTTACCTGTGGTGTGTTCTTATTGGGAATAGAGTAGTCGCGGCAGCTCTGCGACGACAACAATCAATGTCATCAGAAAGCTATGACATTGATCATAAAATCGCCGCAACAATTCACCTTAACGACAGTAAAGAGAGGATTAGAGCGCAGGTTTAAAGCCTGCCATTTCCGCAGGCAAGATGGGATTTTTAAGGGTGATCATGCTTCTCGCGGGCAAATCGACTTGTTGTAAATCTGCTGCAAAGTAGCGATTAAAAATTGCGTCCAATTCACCATTCGTTTGAATTGCCAGCAAGCCCTGCGCAACTCGCTCAGCCAGCGCTTTGTTATTCGGATTGACGTAAAACACCAGCGGGAAGGGATAAAACACTAATAGCGAAGACTCGATTATCAACTTGCCAGATTTGGCCGCGCGCTCGGCAAATACACCGCTCACTTCATTTGCACCGAAGGTCACATAATCGAATTCATTATTTTCCAAACGTACAAACAAATCATCAAAGCTACCCTTCTCTTCCACCTTGTAACCATTTTGGCGAAACAATTCGGCATCGGCCCAAGTGGCGGGAATTCCCATACGCAGCGACTGCAATTGTGCGGGGATTTGATTGCGGCGAATTTTGCTTTATCTGCAGCGCGAATAATCAGAATGCGATAACCGAGCAGACCTTTCATCAGCGGTTGAGGAATCAGAATTTTCGGCTCATCGGCCAATTTTGTATTGCCCGCGACTGTGCCAAAAATATCAAAACCTTTTTTGCTAAACACACTGGCTTCATCGGCGGCTGCGGGGTAATCAGTTTTATCTTCTTGCAAATTCCATTTGCCAAAATGTGCTTGAGTCGCGACAAGTGCAGCCTCCAAAACCTCGCGCTCATATTGCTGACGCGATGCAGTTTTATTGCCGTTCCATAATTTGATTGATGTGACTTTATTCGCGCTGGCTTTTTCGGTTTCGGCATTAGCGCCGATTGAAGCAAACAAGGTGCAGAGAAATAGTAGAGAGAAAAATCGACCTGCCATGATTGTGCTGCCTTATTGTTTTTGATGAAGGTAGATCATCGCCCGATCTACCTTCAACATCCAGTCCCACCTTTGGCTGGGCAGAATCTGGAACAACAAGATAAGCAATTAACCCAGCGCTTCTTCCAAAGTAACCAACAATCGGCTCCAAGCGCGCTCGGCTTGAGCTTCGTTGTATACACGTGAATCCGGCGGACACCAGCCGTGTAGCGCGCCTTTGTAGACTTCAATTTCGGCTTTTAACCCTGCGCTCGCAAAACTGCTGGCGAGGGTTTCTTTTGCTTTTGGATCGCGCTGATCGTCGTTTTCGGCAACGGCGATTAAGAAGCGGGCTTTCATTTTGGGGATTAATAAATGCGGGCTGTTTTCTGCATCGGTCGCGAGGCCACCGCCGTGGAAACTCGCAGCAGCGCCTATGCGCTCGGGGATAGCTGCTGCGGTGCGCATCACAATTGGGCCACCCATGCAGTAACCGGTGGTGCCGATTTTTTTGCTGGTATCGACAGCTTTTTGTTGATCCAAAAACTGCACAAAAGCTTTGGCATCGATCACATTGGTTTCGGGGCTGAGAGTTTGCGCTAGAGCCATTACAGTCGCGCGGGTATCAGGATCATCAAAGCTCGCGCCTACTCCCACCACCGGTGCTTTTTGGGTGCGGTAATAAGGATTGACCACCAGCACCGAGTAACCACTTTCGGCGAGGCGCTTGCCCATCATTTCAAACGCGGGGCGCAGGCCGAGAATATCCGGCCAGATCAATACTGCAGGATGCTTACCATCGGACGGGTGAACAAAATAGGCATCGGCTTCGCCATCGGGAGTTTTGATGGTGACATAGGATTGAGTGACAGCCTTGGCGTTGGCGCTCATCGGCAGATACATCATCAAACCAACACCGAGCATACCGGTGACAAACTGGCGGCGATTTATCTGCGAGTGAGTTTTGAAATAGTCTTCGTTTTCCTGAAAGTTATGCTCGTCACACATGGATTTAGCTCCCGATAAAAGTAATCTCCCCTAACCCCTCTTTTTCAAAGAGGGGAACCTGTGACCCCCAGCTCATCTTTAATAAATAGGAACCTGCAACTCCATTTTCTGTGCGGGAGGGAACCAATAGCTCCTCCCTTTGAAAAAGGGAGGCTGGGAGGGATTCACTTTTAGCGCCTCAAGACGCCAGCGAGAACATCCATCCCACCACCGCAGCCGCTATCACCACCCCCACCACAAAACGCACCAGACTGGCGGATTGCATGGGCGCACTAATCGGCGCGATTGCTTTGCCATGAAGCATAGACGCTGTGAGGTTTTGGCGGCGCCAAATGAGGTAATAGACGATGGCGATGATATGCAGCGCGATAAACGCCAGCAGTACATTGAAAGTGATTTCATGCCATTCGGTGACCATGCGGCTGGTTTTGAATTTGAGGTAATCAGAAAAGGGGCCACCGTCGAAGCCATCGACATCGATAGCAAATAAGCCCAAACCGATTTGCAGCAACACCACAAATAGCAGCGCCAATACGCTGTAACCGCCGAGCGGATTGTGGCCGGAAGATGCAGGCTGATCGCGTCGCCCCAGGGTTTTCAGGTAAGCAATAACCGCACTCGGTTTGCGTACAAAATTACTGAAGCGCGCGGTGCTGCTGCCAAAAAAGCCCCAGTAAATACGAAACACCACCACCCCCAAGAGGGCATAGGCGCAATAGCTGTGAGTGACTATGTCGTGCTGTTCAGCAGTCCACCAGCAGGCGGCAATCAGAATCACCATCGACCAGTGGCAAATGCGCACTGGCCAATCCCACAGGCGTTGTGTGACGGCCGCAGCCGTCAGCGGGGCAGATGAAGTCATGGAGATTAATCAGCGCGGAAACTGTTGTGGCAAGAACCGCAGCTGTCTTTTACCGCCATAAATTGGGTTTTGATGGCAGCAATGTCGGTGCCTTTTGTCGCAGCCGCCAAGGCTTTACTGGCAGCGATAAAGTCATCGCTCGCTTTGCTGAATTTTTCCGGATTTTTCCAGATGTAAGGCAGTGCATCGGTTTTGCCTGCTTCCGGGCCGCTACCTTCAGGGAACCAGCCGGGAACTTTTACCGCCAAGGCAGCGATAACGTCGGCGTTTTTGTCGATTTTGGCGATATCCGGCGCATCGCTTTTCAGCTGGCCGTTGATCGCTTTCATGGCGCCGCCCATATCTTCAAAGCCTTCGTGACGCTCATGCATCACTTCTTTTTGCGCAAACGCAGATGCGGCGCACACAGCAGCCAATACACCCGCACAGGCGATACGAACAGATTTATGGGACAGGGTTTTAAAAACGTTATTCATCTTTTTTATCCTTAGGGTTTAAAAGAGTGTTTAAAGAAACACATCGGCAAACTCGGTCTTGGCTCTAAATTCCTCGACTTTTGCGAGGTCTTTTGGAGTCTGCCCCTTGGCATCGGCAATATCAATACGCGCGCCATGTTTTGACAGAACTTTAAACAATTCATGCAGTTGCGGATTAGTCAGCGGCAAATAAGAGGCGCCATTCATCAAGCTCAGCAGCGGCGTTTGCCCCTGTTTGTTGGTGACATTCATATTGGGCGCGAGAAGAAATGCCTGCTCTAAGGTTGCCGGATCAGTCACTACTGCCGCCATCACCAGATTGGTGCCGTCCTCAATACTAAATTTCGTATCTGCCCCCGCCGCCACAAGGATTTTCATGATCTCAGGTGCTCCCTTTTCCACCGCCAAAAACAGCGGCGACTTGGGATAGGTAATGTAAGGGCGAGCAGTGAAGTTCACCTCGTAGCGCCAAACCACTTGGGATGTGCCAGTCAGCGCATTGGGGTTAGCACCCTTTTCCAACAGCAGCGACACCAACTGCGGCTGCTTGGCGAGTACCGCCGCGTGCAGCAGCAAATTGCCATTGCGGTCGTAAGTATTTAAATCAACGCCATGATTGATCAGCACTTCCGCGATTTCATACTGCTTGCGATACATCGCCATCTGCACCATTGAAGTACCGTCCGGCGCTTTATAGGCGATGTCGCTACCCGCTTCGATCAATGCAAGCGGCGCTTCCGGGTTGCTGCTCATAAGCGCAAACATCAGCGGGCTAAAACCTTTTTTGGTGATGCGATTGGCATCTGCTCCGGCTTTCACCAGCAGCTTGATGTTCTCCACCTGCCCTTTGGCTGCCGCCCACATGAGCGGCGATTGACCGGTCTCATCGACAGCATCTACTACCGCGCCCTTTTCCAGCAGGCGCGCCACGATTTCCGGGCTGGAGTTGCCCGCGCAGAGTGCGAGTGGCGTAACGCCGGTGGCAGTGGCGCGATTCACATTGGCACCTGCATCCAGCAGCGCCGCAACTATGCTCGGCTCACCGCGCTGGCAGGCAGTCACGAGCGGACTGAAATTGGGGATGGAAGTGATGGCGTCCGGCTTGGCACCTGCTTTTAACAAGCTAACCACCAATTCCGGATTCTGACTGTCTGCCGCCCAAGCTAGCGGCAGCGAACCATCAGGCAAAGCCTGATTGGGATTGGCACCATCGTCCAGCGCTTGCTGCAATTTGGCCGCATCCCCCAGATGCAGCGCCTGCATCAAACGCTCATGGTCGCTCGGCGATTTGGCGCCCACGACACCAGCGTAAAGTGAGAGCGTTAATGCTGCGCCACTCACTGATAGAGCTAACAATTTATTCACGTTTTACCTCGTTAGTTCGATGCCCAGCGGCTAAACCATCAATGTTTTGCTTACACCATCAACGTTTTAATAGTGCCGGTGCTGTCGCCAAAGCTGTCCGCAGGCACGCCCATCTGTTGCATCAGCGATAGCATCAGGTTGGCCATAGGCGTGTGCTTGGCTTCGGCAATATGGCGATTACCGCGAATGCCGCCACCCGCGACTATCGCCGGCAGGTTCATATTGTCGTGGTCATTGGGCTCACCGAGGCTCGCTCCCGCCATCACAAAAGTGTTGTCGAGCAGGCTGCGCTCGCCATCGGCGGTAGCGGCCATACGGTCGAGCATGTAGGCCAGCTGCTCCATGTGGTAGCGGTCGATTTTCACCAGCTTGGCGATTTTCGCCTCGTCGCCGCCGTGGTGACTGAGGCTGTGGTGCGAGTCAGGCACGCCGATTTCGGCATAGGCGCGGTTGCTCAGTTCGCGCCCGAGCATAAAGGTGGATACGCGCGTCATATCGCTTTGCAGCGCGAGGATTTGCAAATCCACCATGATGCGCACGTGTTCTTCAAAGGATTCAGGAATGCCGGCGGGCAGCAGCAGTTTGCTGGTATCCACCGACTGGCTCTGTTGGCTGGCTTTCTGGATGCGGCGCTCTACGGTGCGGATCGAATCCAGATACTCCTCCAACTTACGGCGATCATTCGCACCCAAGCGTGGCGATAAGCGCGCGGCATCTTCCATCACAAAATCGAGAATACTGGCCTTGGTTGCGAGCTGGGCTTTGCGCGCCTGCTCGTCCATGCCCGAGGTATCGCCAAACAGCCGCTCAAACACATCGCCCGGTTTTACCGCGACCGGCAAAGGCGAGGTCGGGCTGCGCCAGGAGAGCGTATTGGTGTAGGTGCAGCTGTAGCCTACATCGCAACTGCCAAGCAGGCTGGGCGGCTCAATGCCCAACTCCAGCGAGGCGAATTGGGTGTGATGGCCAATATGGTTGGCGATCACCTGATCCATTGAAATGCCGCAGTAAATGTCTGCCCCCTCGGTGCGTTTGGGGTGCGCGCCAGTCAGATAGGCGCCGCAACTGCGGCCGTGGCTGCCGGGACCATCACCCAGTGCATTGGCGTTGTAATGCGCGAGGCCAGAGATCACCGAAAACCTGTCTTTGTGGCGCGCAAGCGGCTCCAGCAAAGGGCTGAGCTGATAGTTAGTGCCCACTTGCGCGGGAGTAAACTGATCCATACGCATGCCGTTGGGGGAATAAAACACGCTCAGGCGCTTGGGGCGATTGTCCATCGCCGTGTTCGCCAAGGCCGATGGGATTAGCGATTCCATCAGCGGCAACGTGACCGCAGCACCCACACCACGAAGAAGACCGCGACGACTAAGAGAAAAGTTTTTACTCATGGCTAGGTACCATCCGATAGTTGAAAGGTTGGCTGTTGAGAATTCCCCAAATAATGCTGTGAATGGCGTAGTTGTCTGCACTCGCCTGCGCCACGATTTTGCGCAGCTGCGGCTGGTCGCTCGGCTCTACACCGCGGCCGAGCGCGTAAGTCAGCAAACGCTCGGTAAAGGCACCGGCAAACTGGTGCTTGCGCTCCATAAGCACATCTTGCAAGCCAAATAGCCCTTCAAATTCGGTGCCATCAGGCATATTGGTGCGCACATCAATCGGGCGACCGGCATCCAGCAGACGGAAACGCCCGACTGCATCGTATTTCTCCAGCGCCAGACCGAGCGGATCCATCTTCACATGGCAAGAGGAACAGGCCGGAT
The DNA here is from genome assembly GCF_035117775.1 of Cellvibrio chitinivorans. Classification (NCBI taxonomy): domain Bacteria; kingdom Pseudomonadati; phylum Pseudomonadota; class Gammaproteobacteria; order Cellvibrionales; family Cellvibrionaceae; genus Cellvibrio; species Cellvibrio chitinivorans. The sequence goes on along the minus strand of NZ_JAYKKN010000001.1, from coordinate 1,302,269 downwards.
CTTCACTGTGTTGTGCCAGTTGTTCGCGCGCGTTGAGTGCTTTGCCGCCCTTATCCTGTGCTTTAAGTGCCGGAATATCTGGCGGCGGTGGTGGCGGTGGCGAAGCCAGCAGGTTGTCGAGAATCCACTTGCCGCGGCGCACTACCGAGGTGTGATTGGAGTAAGAGGTTACGGTGAGGATACTGCCCTGCCCGAGCAGGCCGCCGCGCATGGAATCTGGCGCTAGGGCGACCTTGCGGAAGGCTGGCCCCTGCACACCGGCGATACCGTAATGCTTGGCCAAACGCTCGTTGAGGAAGGTGTAGTCGCTCTTGATAAAGTCGAGGATGCTGGCGTTGTCGCGCAGGATCGAGGTGAAAAACAGCTCGGTCTCGCGCTTCATGGCGGCGCGCAGCGGTGCATCAAACTCGGGGAACTCCTTCACGTCCGGGCGCTGGAATTCGAGGTTGCGCAGGTATAGCCACTGGCCAGCAAAGTTCTGCTCCAGCGCCAGCGCGCGGTCATCGGCCAGCATGCGAGTCACTTGTTGTTTCAATACTTCCGGCTCGCGCAGTTTTCCTTTTTCAGCGAGCAGCAGCAGTTCTTCGTCCGGCAAGCTGCTCCATAAAAACAATGCGAGGCGCGCTGCGTATTCGGTATCGGTGATTAGATGCATATCGCCGGGTTTGCTACCGGCAGGGTCAGACTCATGCAGGAACAAAAAGCCGGGCGATACCAAAATCGCCTGAATTGCCGCCGCTATGCCCTGCTCAAATCCAGCCGACTGTTCGGCCTGTTCGTAGACTTTCATTAAACGGTCAATGTCCACTTCCGTCACCGGGCGGCGATAGGCTTGCTGCGCGAGACTGCCGAGGATTTTGCGCGCGCAATAGGCTTCATCAAGCGGCCAAAAGCGCGGCATACAGTTGAAGATTTTGGCGCGGCTGGGCGTATCGCCTGCGCCCGCAACCTCATAGGGGCCAGCGACGTTGATCTCCAACACATCGCGCGGGAAGTTCTTTTGCGCAAAGCGCGGCGACATGTAATAAGACGGCACCTGGGTATCGCCCACACGCGCACCATCGACGATAAAGTCCAGCGTCAGCTCGGTCGGCGCTTCGGTTGGCAGCGGCACTTCTTCGGTGTTGTTGCGCAGGATTTGCACCTGTTCATCCAGCGCCAGCTGCTTGCGGAAACTCATGCCGATACTGTGCGGCCCAGCCGCAAGTGGCACCCGCAGGCTGACGCGGTTGTCATCCAAGCGATCCACTTCGTTGTTGGTATTGGCGTTCAAATAAGCGCTGATTTCGTAGATGCCATCGTAGGGCGCGTAGTACTCAAAGGCACCTCCGCCGCGCGAATCCAGTGGCAAGTCCGTGCTCATGCGCTCATCCACCGAGGGCACGCCTTGGTTCAGAATCGAACCGTCTTTGGGCAGTTGATAAGTGATGGTCGATGGCTGGGTCGAACCCACGCCTACCGCCAGACGGCTCACCTTGCCCGCCACCGCCATATAGCGATCCATAAGCGTGGGCGAAACCGAAAGCACATCGGCGATATTGTCGAAGCCGTAGCCGGTATCGTCAGTCGGCAGCGCTTCACTCACATTTACATCCAAATCGAGCAGATCGCGCACCGCGTTGTTGTACTCAGTGCGATTCAAGCGGCGCAGAGTCGCGCGGCCGGCGTTGGGGTGAGCCTCGGCATAGCCATCAAGCGAGCTTTGCAGCCAGCCGGTAAAACCCGCCAGCTCATCCGCCTTGGGTTGCGGGCGCGATGCAGGCGGCATTTCGCGCCGCTCGGTCACACGCAAAATCGCCTCCCACTCCTTCAAACCTTTTCCTTGGGCGATGTCGTTAAAGTCGATATCCTCAAACGACAAATTGCCCGACAGCCGCTCATCGTTATGGCAGCGGGAGCAATGTTTATCCAGAAAGGCTTCTGCCTCTGCCATTGCAGGTGTCGCATGGGCAGCATTCCCGCCAAGCATTACCAGCGGCACCCCCATCACAGCTAAAAAACGGTTGATTACAGCCATAATTCTTCTTTTTTGCCCCTGAACTTGCTTCGCCCAAGACGAAACCAATAGGTGAATTTGGGTGACAAAACACACAGCCCAGAAAGAGCAAAAAGCAGTCCAATTACATGACCAAATAGTCAATTTTTGTAAGCAATATGGTTTTATCCATAAAAATCAAAAGGATAAATATCGATAATTGTTAGCGAGGGGAACAATCTTTAACGGAGACAAATGCTAAGAAATAAAAAATGCACCAGCGCGGTTTAGGCGACTGGTGCATTGGGGTGGAGCTATGAGCTAAAAGCGGGCAGATATCCGCCTTAAATTAACGCCCTTTAACCACTGCTGGCGGAATCCATTGACGATTCACAATCACTTGCTCTGGCCAATAAGCGCGGATGTAAATCGAGAATTCGCCTTTGGGCGATGGCAACCAGTTGGCGGCCTTGACAGGATCTTTCGGTTTCTTATGTGAAAGATAGATGGTCAGCGACCCATCTTGAGCGAAATTCAGATCCTTGTTTTTGGTACCCACTGAATAGCGATTGATGTCATTGGGTTCAAAGAAGTGCTCCTTGTTATACATGGTGAGCGACCAGAAACCCTTGACCGGCACACCACCCTCGGGAAAGGTGATGGTGTAATCATTTTTGCCGTTCAAACGTTTACCATCCGGCCCCAAGTCCAGCGCGTAATACATGGTCTCGTTAGGCGCGTTAGAGAAGATGTTAGCTTTGGCCGCCGACATACGGGTGAGGTAATCCGTTCCCCATTGCGCCGCGTTAACCTGCATTGTCCAGCCCGTTGGCAAACGCAGCCCCTGATTGCGCCATTCAAAGAGTTGCGCTTTGATCATGTCCTTCTCGGTTGTTTGCGCAACTTCTTTTAACACGTCCATCACCGCCGGATCGCGTTTCGCAGCGGCAAGCAGGCTACGCGCCTGAGTGTAGATCGCCTCCTCACCCGGCAGTGGAGGAACCTCATCCAGCAGGGTTGGCAATAGATCAAAGAAGCCATCCGGATCTACCCACTGGGTTTCTCCGGAACTGCCCGCTGCTGCGGGGAACTTCGGCAGTTTGCTCCAATCGGTGATTTTCACTTTGCCATCAAATTTCGACAGTGGATAAACGCCAATGCCGTTGATCAACGGCTGGATTGCCTGCTTGTCTTGTGGCGTGTCGTCAACGAACAGGCGCGGCAATACAAAACCACCCTGAGTCGGCGAGCGGAATACCGCCTCAATCCCCTTGGGTACGGTGCCCTTCCAGTCTGGGCCTACCAGCAGGTAAAAACCGGGCTTGCTGTTATACATACTGCCCAATTTTCCGAAGCCATCAGTGCGCTGATCTGCCAATTGGAATACCCAGAAGCGCTTGCCAAAATCCGGCACCTGCACAACAACAGGTTCCTTATCCAGCCGCAGCGTGGACATGCCGTAGACCACATCCTGATTTGGCGCGGCGACAAAGCGCTGCGCCGGATCAAGGTAATCCGTTAGCATCGACAAGTGATTATTGGGCGCCACCGGAAGAATCCCGCCTTGCAAACCCGGCTCTGGTGCCTTGCCGATAGTCACAATTCGGTTGTGGGTGTTGGCCATAGGCCAACCCCACAAATAGATAAACTCTGCTTGTAAACGCGCATAGTCCAGCGGCATGGTAGTGCCTTCCGGTGTGCCGGGAATCGACGCAGCCGGTGTGGTATTTACCGCGGGCACGGTTGGTGTGTCGGCAAATATCATCGATGCTTGGCTCATCGCCATAACTCCCGTCAGCGTTGCAGCCGCCAATTTCTTAATCTTCATGACTCACTCCTTAAATCCGTTGTTTACTCGATAACAAAAGTAGGGCCATTTTTATTGATGTACTCAATGGCTGATTCTTTGGAATCCGGCAGGTAAAAACGGAATAGCGCAGCAAAAGGCACAGAGGTTTCCAGATTATTTTTCTTGCCGGGTGAGTTGAAATTGATGGTGTAAGTGCCGTCAGCATTAGGCTCGGCTTGGGTATTGGAGATGGCAGAAATATCCTTCGCCAACCAGCCTTCTTCGTTATAAATAGTGACTGACCAGAAGCCGCCGCGCTCCGTTTGGATTGAAGGCGGTGTAAAGGTCACGCTCGCTGGCTGAATCTTGCCATCGACGATTTTGGACTTGTTCACAAATGGCCAGTAAGCCGCATCTGGCAAGCCCAGTCCGCCCCAACCATAGGCAGTGCCGTAGAGGTGATCCTGTGGGCGTGAAAGGTAAGGCGTTCCGTTCACGTAGCGGGTGTGGGTCAGCGCACCGCTCTTAACATCTTTCACCAAGGCCGCGCGGATTTCTTCGGTCTTTTTCAATGGCAATACAAAGTCCGGGCTCACATAAGGCTTGGCCGATTTAGCTTCGATAGTTGCCAGTTTTTGCAGACGTAATGTCTCTTTAATACCGCCTTTGTCGTCCGTCAGAATCGGTACACGCATATTCAGGTAAACGTGAGTACCGTAGGTCAAATCGTCGGGGGTGATGGTGATGGACTCACCCGCATAGATCACACCGGCGACATAGTTCTGCATATCGATCACTTGAATGATCTGATAGTGATTACCTTTCGGCAGCGTAAAGGTCGCGCCCTCGCTCACATCCACCACCGCACTGGCATAGATGCCATCCTGATTCTCACGAATCACCTGCTGGGTTTTTACGCGGCTCAAATCGCTCTGATAAGCCCACTTGTTAATCGGCGCTTTGGCAAGGCTGCGCTTAAAGTTGAAATCACTCTCCGACACTTTGTACACATAGTCAGGGACGCCAAAATCGGCCGGCGTTTTGACTTTGTACCCAGGTGCAATATCCGCATGCGCTTGCATGACCAGAGCAGCAACGCCCAGTATGCCAAAGAGGATGTGGTGCTTTTTCATATCAGTAGTTCCTTTTTTGATGGGTTTAAAACGTGTTTGAAAAATGCGTAGAGGCTTAACTATGAATAGATGGATGAAACGGAAATCAGCATAAAGTAACGCGACACTGCGAAAATTATGTGACGTGAAAATGAGTGTAGACAAATTTATGACAAAAATGGAAAAAGCGATTTGAGGCGACAAAAATGAGCAAAAAAGCCCCGGATGATCGGGGCTATTTGGAATAACAACATTCTCTTGCACAAATTTATTTTGGAAACATGAACACTAAGCCCGCGCGAAAGCCCCAGCCGCGTGGGCCGTTCTCGGTATGTTCGGCGTAGTAGCGAGGGCCAATTTGGAATTGCACTGGCTGGCTGCCGAATTTAGTTACTTTGGAGACAAACATGCCAATGGGAATATTCCACTCTTCCGACTTCCAGTCGTAGGTGGATTCCGCCTGCAGGGTGAAGCTCCACGCGGTTGGCGTGGTGTAGGAAAAGAAGGGTTGGAAGAAGGTTGCGCTTACATCGGCGCGGTCACTTTCACCCGCAAATGACCAGATGTGATTAGCCAGCGCCCCAAACGTCACATGCCCGGCCTGTTTCAACACGACGCCAGTTGGGCCTGCGCCCCATTTTTCTGTGCCGAGCAAATCATCCGTGGCGGTAGGGAGCAAAAACACGGGGCCAACACCCCAGATCAAGCCGCTAGACGTTGGGGCTTTGGGGGAGAAAAACACGCTTTGCACTACATCGCCCAAGCCCGACTCGCCGTTAGTGCCGGGAATCACATCGTCCTGCTGAATCACCGGCACAATGGTGCGCGAAATCAGATTCCAATCTTCTGATATCGAAATAGGAATCACCGGTTGTACATTGAGCGTATAGCGGTGGCCATCGTGCTGCGCGCCCATATCCTGATCATAATTGAGCTGGAATGGCAGACTGATCAATGAGGAGATAGGGTTGGAAAGCTGCTTCGCCAGATCGGCAGCGCCATGATCCTGCGCCATGGAGGGATGTGCGATACACGCCAGCAGCGCTGCACTTGCCACCCAGGTTTTGCGCAATGGGCCGCGCGATTGATTAGCCGAATGATTCTTAGGTTGATCGTTAGCTTGCATGAATTACTCCTTTCAAATTACTACCCAATAAAAGTGCCTAATAAAAAGCCCAAAAAACACTACACCCAACGATAGCCCGAGAAAGACGACAATGCATCTTTACTTGTCTGAATTCAGCCAAAAGTCTGACAAGTTTTGTTTAGCCAATGGCGATTCTGCAAATAACAGCCACACTGTAATGGCGCAATAAATTATATTTATCTTATTAACCTTTCGTTTCAGCGTCCTCATTTCAATTCTTCGCCACTAAAATTCCATGCTAGATATTTTTATCGACTACAACTCCCAGTACAGCCTGATCCAAGGCCATCACAATCCGGCCTTGGTCGCCGTATCCATTCTGGTAGCGATTATCTCCTCGATGATGGCGCTGCAAATCGCCGGTATGGCGCGCGTGGCGCAGGGGCGCTTGCTGCGCCAGATTGCGCTTATCTCCGGCTCCATCGCGCTAGGCGGCGGCATATGGTCTATGCACTTTATCGGCATGCTCGCCTTTGAGCTGGGTACTCATGTTCACTATCACCCATTTATCACCCTCGGCTCCATGCTGCCGTCAGTGCTCGCCTCCTGGGTGGCGCTGCATATGTTGTCGCACAGCAGCATCAGTAAACGGCAATTGGCAATTGGCGGAGTGCTGGTGGGTGCGGGTATAGGGGCGATGCATTACAGCGGCATGGCGGCGATGGATATGGGCGCCACCCTGCTCTACGACCCGCTCTGGTTTATCGCCTCTATTATTGTGGCAGTGGTGATGGCGATGATTGCACTCTGGGTGCGCTTTGGGCTGCACAACCACGGCAAGCTCAACACTACCCGCGCAACACTGTTGAGCGGTGTGATCATGGGCTGCGCGATTGCTGCTATGCATTACACCGGCATGGCGGCGGCGCGTTTTATCGGCACACCCGATGCGCACTTCACCGCTGACAGTAGCCACAGCTTTCTCGCGTTTATTATCAGCGCCATGACCGTTGCCATCAGCCTGTTGGTGATTGCGGGCAATCTGATCCTGCGCTATCGCCAGCTGTATCGCCATATGGTGAAAATCGAGCGCGAGCTGTCATCGCGCGAGCAGCAATATCGCACGCTTATCGCCAATATTCCGGGCGTGACTTTTCGCACTCAGGCAAATGAGCCTTGGCAGGTGATTTTTATCAGCGATGCGATTGAAGCATTAAGCGGCTGGGAAGCGGAAAAATTCTTCGCCCATGAAATTAATCTGGGCGACATAGTTCACCCGGACGATGTTGAGCGCATTTCGCAGGAACTGATTCCTGCACTGGACAATAAAACTGCTTACGTGATCGAGTATCGCATGCGGTGCCGCGACAACAGCGAGCGCTGGGTGACTGAGCGTGCGAGCGGCGTTTACGACGAGAAAGGCAAATTAAAGTGGATCGATGGGGTGATTATCGACATCACCGATTCCAAAGCCATGCAAACTGATTTAGTCGTCGCCAAAGACAGCGCCGAACAGGCTGCAACAGCCAAGGGCATGTTCCTCGCCAATATGAGCCATGAAATTCGCACCCCCATGAACGCGATTATCGGCTTCACCGAATTATTATTGGACTCGCCGCAACAACCGGAACAGCTGCGCCATTTGCAAACCGTTAATCGCTCGGCGCGTTCGTTGTTATCATTGCTCAACGATATTCTCGATACCGCAAAACTGGAGCGCGGCGCCGTCGAGTTGGATACAAAAGCATTTTCACTGCACGAAGCAGTGCAGCAGATCATCAACGAACAAGTTAATCAGGCGCAGAAAAAAGGTCTGCAACTCAGTGTTAACTTTGCAAAAAGCATGCGCGATTTTGTGTTGGGTGATGAACTACGGCTGCGCCAGATTTTGCTCAACCTGATTGGTAATGCGATTAAATTTACCCAGCATGGCAGCGTGACACTGGATATTTCTGAAAAAAATGATCGCGTTATTTTTAAGGTGATCGACACAGGTATCGGAATTCCTGCTGATCGTATCCAACATATTTTTACACCGTTCACTCAAGCCGATGCCTCTATGGCGCGCCGTTTTGGCGGCACAGGTTTGGGCACCACCATCGCTCGCCAACTCACAGAATTAATGGGCGGCAGCATTAATGTCACAAGTGAATTAAACCAAGGCAGTTGTTTTGAAGTAGAGCTGCCGCTGCCAGCAACAGAGGCGATAAAACCTATCTCCGCAGCCACCACAATTTCGCTGCCGATTTTGCACATTCTGATTGCCGATGACGTGCCACAAAATATCGAAGTGTTACAACTCATGCTCACGCGCGATGGCCATCGCACTATCACCGCAAGCAATGGTATGGAAGCATTTGAGCAATTTAAAAAACACAAATTTGATTTGGTATTGATGGACATTCAAATGCCGGAAGTCGATGGTTTACAAGCATGCCGCATGATTCGCCAATGGGAACGAGAACAAGCCGTTGAAGCCACTCCGATTATTGCGCTTACGGCGAGCGTACTGGAGCAAGACCGCAAAGATGCCAGCACTGCGGGCATGAATGGTTTTGCATCTAAACCCATAGTGCGCACTGAATTGCACAATGAAATTGCCCGCTGCCTGGGGCTGATAAAAACCGAAGCCACACCTACGCAAAATAAAAATGAACTCACGCAGGATATTGACTGGCAATCAGCCGAACAGCGCTGGGGAGATCGCACAGCACTCACCAAAGCAATTCAGAGTTTTTTCGCAGACAACACCAAGCCAACTGCATTTTTTATGCAGCCGGAGAATCAACACAAACACCTTGAAGCACAACAAGAAGCGCACCGCATAAAAGGTGCAGCGGCGAATTTGGGCTTAATCAGTTTGATGCAAGTTGCACAGCAAATCGAACAATCGGAAACAATGAATGCAGATTTATTCGAGCAGATGAAAACAGCGTTTGAAAATATCATCGCGCAAATAAAACCAATCGAAACGGATAAAACCAACAGCGCCATTCATCACCAATGGAATCGCGCACTATTAGAAAAATTGTTAGCTGCCTATTCACACGGCACCTTTGACGATGAAGCTTATCGCGAGCTAACGAAAACAATTTCGTCCGAGCATATCGCCCCACTCGAACAAGCGCTGGATCAATTTGATTTTGATCTCGCAGCAAACGTTATTCAGTCATGGATTGACCAAAGCGCATCAGCGCAAGAGGTATAAATGACTATTGCACCGCGTGACACTCGTCCAAAACTTTTATTGGTTGATGATGAACCCGTCAACCTGCAAGTGTTAAAACAAATTTTGCAGCAAGACTATCGCCTGCTGTTTGCGCGCGATGGCGAAAAGGCACTGAGCCTTGCAGAAAACGAGCAACCACAATTAATTTTGTTAGACATTATGATGCCCGGCATCACCGGATTGGAAACCTGCCAGCGTTTAAAACAAAATGCCAAAACGCAGCATATCCCAATTATTTTTGTCACCGCACTAGCCGATACGAACGATGAAACCGAAGGCTTTAAAATGGGTTGTGTGGATTACATTACCAAACCGGTAAGCCCACCGATTGTGCTTGCGCGCGTAAAGGCGCAGTTGTCATTGGTCAGCGTTGAATCGCTGCGCGAGACACGCCTGCAAGTTATTCATCGCCTCGGCCGTGCAGCTGAATACAAAGACAACGAAACCGGCTTGCATGTCATCCGCATGAGCCACTACGCCAAAGAAATTGCGCTCGCTGCGGGCATGAGTGAAATCGATGCGGAAGAATTATTAAACGCAGCGCCCATGCACGACATAGGCAAAATCGGCATCCCCGATGTGATATTGCAAAAACCCGGAAAGCTCACACCAGAAGAATGGGAAATTATGAAAACCCACACCAGCGTCGGCGCAGAAATTATTGGCGAGGACAATTCCAATCTATTAAAAATCGCACGCACGATTGCACTCTGCCACCACGAGAAATGGGACGGCAGCGGCTACCCCAACAGTCTTGCTGGCGATGCCATTCCCATCGAAGCCCGCATAGTCGCCATCGCCGATGTATTCGACGCACTCACCAGCGTCCGCCCTTACAAAAAATCATGGTCAATTGAAGAAGCAACGGCTTATATCGAACAAGAATCCGGTAAACATTTTGATCCGGAATTAGTGAATGCCTTTAATGCCGCGCTGCCAAAAATTCTGAGCATTCGCGCCAATTTGCTGGATGAGTAACCCTGTTTAACTTGCAAGGGTCCGTCGCTTGTAAGAAGGCAAAAACAACAAAGCCCTGAGTTACAGGGCTTTGTTCAATCTTGGTTAACGTTTTTCGAAAACCTACTGATCAGAACGGGATATCGTCATCAAATGAATCAAACCCGGCAGGCTGATGCGGCGCGCTTGGTTGTTGTGGAGCCTGTTGTGGTTGTTGCGGCGCGCGCGCTGGCTGCTGGTAACCGCCACCTTGTCCGCCTTGGTTATAGCCACCCTGCGCAGGCGCGTTGTTGTACTGGGGCGCTTGATCGAAACTGTTGGCGATTGCGGCTGCATTCATCGCGCCGCCACCCATTCCACCACCCATGCCAGCGTTATCGCTGCGACCATCAAGCATTTGCATTTCGCTAGCGACGATTTCAGTGGTGTAGCGATCAGAACCATCTTGCGCTTGCCATTTACGGGTGCGCAGTGCGCCTTCAATGTAAACCTTTGAGCCTTTACGCAGATACTCGCCGGCAATCTCGCCCAGACGATTAAAGAATACGACGCGGTGCCACTCGGTACGCTCTTGCGGCTGACCAGTGTTTTTGTCTTTCCAGGTTTCCGAGGTGGCTACGCTGACGTTGGTCACGGCACCGCCAGAGGGCATGTATTTCACTTCGGGATCTTGCCCGATATTGCCAATCAAAATTACTTTATTTATTCCGCGTGCCATTTTGTATTCCTCTTGATTTACGGTGTATCCGCCTTCTGTTTTTGTAGTTGGCGGCTTTCAGATTGTTGGTGTTTGCCCTCGGTTGAGGGCGAGCTACTTTACACTAGAGTCCGCCGTCTACGATAGCGGCCAAGTGTTTGCGGTCTACCCTGCGCTGGTCGACTTTAAGGTAGATAGTATTTTCCGATGCCACAATAATCGCCTCGGCCACACCATCCACCGCGCGCAGTTTTTCAAGAATCGTTTGATGATCATGCCCGCGCAGCGGAATCAACACACTGGCGAGAAAATGCGGCGGTTTCATCGACCAGGCCACGGCCAACCAAATCAGCACCAATACTGCATTGAGCGCAAACACTGCATTGGCGCCCTGCTGCTGGAGCAGCCATCCGCCCAAAGCGCCGCCACCAAACACACCCAGCACCTGACAAGTGGAATAAATTCCGGTTGCAGTTCCCTTGGCTCCGGCGGGGGCGATTTTACTGACCATCGATGGCTGGGTTGCCTCCAGAATATTGAAGGCGATAAAGAATACAAAGAGGATGAATAAGGCCAATACTAACTGGGTGGATATCAGCATAAATGCCAATTCCGATAGCAACAGTAAGCTGACAGCAATCAGAAACACCCCTTTAATCTTGCGGCGTTTTTCCGCGATGATCACGAATGGCAGCATCAGCACAAACGCAAAGGCGAGCAGCGGGAAATAGATAAAGCCGTGGTATTCGCGGTCGATATGAAGCTGGTTTTGCAACATCAACGGCAGCACCACAAAGCTCGACATCAACACAAAGTGCAGTACAAAAATCCCGACATTCAAGCGCAGTAACTGCGGGTGTTTGAGTGTCTTCGCAAGCAAGCCCGGCACGGCAACCGCCTCCCGCTTGGAGGTGGACTCGGCCACATTGGGCACCAGTTTAAGCAGGATATAAATCCCCACCACACCCAGCGCGGCTGTCAGCCAGAAGATCGCGCCAACACCGCCCCAAGCCGCCAGCAGCGGGCCGACTGTCATTGCAACGGAGAAGGAAACACCGATGGACGCGCCAATCGTCGCCATCGCCTTGGTGCGGTTTTCATCAGAGGTAAGATCGGTCAACAGTGCCATCACCACCGCCGAAATAGCCCCACCGCCCTGCAAAAAACGACCGAGAATCAAGCCGTAAACTGAATCCGCCAAGGCCGCAACAACGCTGCCCAGAACAAAAATGATCAAACCCGCGAGTATCAACGGTTTGCGCCCGATGCGGTCGGACAGCACACCAAAAGGAATCTGTAACAGCGCCTGGCTAAAGCCATAAGCGCCCAGCGCCAAACCAAGCAAAAATGGGCTGTGATGGGCATATTCGGTGCCATAAAGCGCCAATACCGGCAGCAGCATAAACAGGCCGAGCATGCGGAAGGTATAAAGTGCCGCCAGTGACATCACCACTTTGCGCTCAAAAGGCACAGCTGCGTCGGTCACGCGGGAAGGTAAAACAGGATCTTGCATGGGAACAGAGTTCTAGTCGTTTATCGAAGGGGCGACAGTGTACCAACTCACGCCCGCATCAGCCCATAAAACTGCCGCAAGTTTGCAGCAAATTCCATGCGTCATTTTTATCCAAGCTTTACAGAAGATGCTCCACTCCTGACATCAACTGTCAAGCTATTCACGTATAATCGACCGTTTTGAATGGCCACGGCGGATTGCAGTAGATGGACAAAATTATTGTTAGGGGTGCGCGCACCCACAATCTCAAAAACGTTGACCTCGATATCCCGCGCGACAAACTTGTCGTGATCACCGGCCCCTCCGGCTCGGGCAAGTCATCGCTGGCGTTCGATACGCTCTACGCCGAAGGCCAGCGCCGCTACGTGGAATCGCTCTCCACTTATGCGCGCCAGTTCTTGTCGATGATGGAAAAACCCGATGTCGATCACGTAGAGGGACTTAGCCCGGCGATTTCCATCGAGCAAAAATCCACCTCCCACAACCCGCGCTCCACCGTGGGCACCATCACTGAAATCTACGACTATCTGCGCCTGCTCTACGCCCGCGTCGGCGAGCCACGCTGCCCGGAGCATGGCGTACCCCTGACCGCGCAAACCATCAGCGAGATGGTAGACACCACTCTCGCCCTGCCCGAAGGCACCAAACTCATGCTGCTGGCGCCGGTAATCCGCGACCGCAAGGGCGAGCATCTGCATATATTTGAACAGCTCAAGCGCGATGGTTTTATCCGCGTGCGTATCGACGGAATCCTCTGCGATCTGGACGACACGCCCAAGCTGGATAAAAAGAAGAAGCACACGGTTGAAGTGGTCGTCGACCGCTTTAAAGTGCGCGAAGATTTAAAACTGCGCCTGTCCGAATCCTTTGAAACAGCGCTGAATTTGTCTGAAGGCATCGCCTGCATTAATTACATGGATGGCGAAGCGCCCGACCGCTTGTTCTCATCCAAGCACGCCTGCCCGATTTGCGATTACAGCCTGACCGAACTCGAGCCGCGCCTCTTCTCATTCAACAATCCCGCCGGCGCTTGCCCGACTTGCGACGGATTGGGCGTACACCAGTTTTTTGATGAAGACAAAGTTATTCAAGACACTAGTTTGAGCTTATCGGAAGGCGCTATCCGCGGCTGGGACAAGCGCAATGTTTACTACTTCCACATGCTCAGCTCACTCGCCAAGCATTATGCGTTTGATGTGAATACACCTTGGACCAAGCTAAAAGCCAAGCAGCGCGACGCAGTGCTTTACGGCTCAGGCGAGGAAGTGATTGAGTTTAATTACATCAATGATCGCGGCGATGTGTACAAACGCAGCCACAGTTTTGAAGGCGTGCTGACCAATATGGAACGCCGCTATCGCGATACCGAATCCAACTCGGTGCGCGAAGACCTGACCAAATTCCTGTCGAGCCAGCCCTGCCCCGCTTGTGAAGGCACTCGCCTGCGACTGGAAGCTCGCAATGTGTTTATCGATGAGCGCCCGCTACCAAACATCACCGAAATGCCCGTCGCCGATGCTTACGACTACTACATGAAACTGGCCTTTACCGGCCGTAAGGCTGGTATCGCTGATAAAATTCTTAAAGAACTGCGCGATCGCTTCCGCTTCCTCGTCGATGTCGGCCTGAATTACCTGACACTCAACCGCAGCGCCGAAACCCTCTCGGGCGGCGAAGCTCAACGTATCCGCCTCGCTAGCCAAATCGGCGCCGGATTGGTGGGTGTAATGTACATCCTCGACGAGCCGTCCATCGGCCTGCATCAGCGCGATAACGAGCGACTACTTAAAACTCTGACGCACCTGCGTGATATCGGCAATACAGTGATTGTGGTGGAGCATGATGAAGATGCTATTCGCCTCGCCGATCATGTGATCGACATAGGCCCCGGCGCAGGCGTACATGGTGGACAAGTCATCGCCCAAGGCAATGTAAAAGCCATCATGGCAAACAAAGACTCGATCACTGGCCAATATTTAAGTGGCACCCGTGAAATTGCGGTGCCTGAGAAGCGCCATCCGTTCGACAAAAAAAACCTACTGCGCTTGACCGGCGCAAAAGGCAACAACCTGCAAAATGTAACGCTGGAAATTCCGGTCGGCCTAATGACCTGCGTGACCGGGGTATCCGGCTCGGGTAAGTCCACGCTCATCAACGCCACCCTGCATCCGCTAGCGGCCACAGCACTTAACGGCGCTACAACTCTTGATCCAGCACCTTATGACACCATCGAAGGCATGGAGTTGTTCGATAAGTGCGTCGATATCGACCAAAGCCCCATTGGCCGAACCCCGCGCTCCAACCCTGCCACCTACACCGGCATATTCACACCGATTCGCGAGTTGTTTGCTGGCACTCAGGAATCACGCTCGCGCGGCTATCAACCCGGTCGCTTCAGCTTTAACGTTAAAGGCGGACGCTGCGAAGCCTGTCAGGGTGATGGTGTCACCAAGGTGGAAATGCATTTCCTTCCAGATGTGTACGTCCCCTGCGATGTGTGCAAAGGCAAACGCTACAACCGCGAAACACTGGATGTGAAATACAAAGGGAAAAACATCAATGAAGTCTTGGGAATGACAATCGAAGATGCTCGCGCATTTTTCGACCCAGTCCCTTCGATTGCCAACAAGCTACAAACCCTGATTGACGTGGGCCTGTCTTACATCTGCCTTGGTCAATCAGCCACCACCTTGTCCGGCGGCGAAGCCCAGCGGGTAAAACTTGCCAAAGAGCTCTCCAAGCGCGATACCGGCAAAACACTCTATATCCTCGATGAGCCCACAACCGGCCTGCACTTCTATGACATCCAGCAGCTACTGAATGTATTGCACCGCCTACGCGACCACGGCAATACCGTTGTAGTGATTGAACACAATCTGGACGTTATTAAGACCGCTGATTGGATTGTCGATTTAGGGCCGGAGGGTGGAAGCGGCGGCGGGCAAATTATCGCCACGGGAACACCAGAGGAAATTGCGAAGATTGAACACTCACACACAGGAAGATTTTTAGCACCGATGCTTAAATCGGGAACTAAAAAATCGAAAACAACGAAGAAATAACAGAAAAAAGAGGATTTAGAAAAAGAAAAAAGGGGCTTTGCATCCAGCAAGCCCCGTTGCATCCTGCTTGGGAAACCGATCTTCATGATCGGCTGGCATCATGCCTAACAGGTTTCATTCCATCGATAGCCTCATCCTGAAACCAAATCCTTAATCAACACATCCTGTCCTGATTAGCGTCCTTGTGCTAGCCATTTTATCGAAAATGAGAATGGATAACAGTCGGAAAAGGCTGAAAGCTTTGTGAGACATTGACCATATAGGCAGACGAAATATGGAAGTTAAAGTGTCGAATCCATAAATTAAAATCTCACTCACATTCATTCTGAGTAAAGACAGCCCCACAAGCAGCACTCAAAAGCCACACAAAAAATTAATGGCTAGCAGCGGTTCATTAATCCATCTTCTTTGCCTTGCAATGCTCAGCAATAAACTGCGCATGCGTGGGCATATAATCGACTGACTTTTCTATCACACGCTTGACACCGTCAAGGCGCTGGGCGATTTCATCTTTGGTCATTCGGTCAACCAATGGATGATAGGCACGCGGATGGATGCCTTGACCATGCATCACCTCAAGCCAGCTCAAATCGTTAAACATTTCAGAGCTATTGCGATAAATACGCCCGTTCTTTTTGAACTGTTCAATTTTTTGAGTCAACGCCTCGGGAATACTCATAGTGCGGCAATAATTCCAAAACTCAGAGTCGTTTCGCTCAGTCGCGTGGTAGTGAAGAATTAAAAAGTCGCGAATTTTTTCAACTTCAAAATCTGCCTGCCGATTAAATTCATCAATATCTTCCTGATCAAAATTTTTATTCGGGAAAAAGCTCATCAAGCGGGCGATGGTAGATTGCACCAGATGAATACTGGTGGATTCCAATGGCTCCATAAAACCACTAGCCAAACCTACCGCCAAACAGTTTTTGTTCCAGAATTTTTTGCGCTTCCCTGTTACAAATTTCAATAGCCGAGGATCAGCCAAAGGTTTTCCATCGAGATTATTTAACAAGATGGAGAGAGCTTCATCTTCGCTCATAAATTTGCTGGCAAATACATGTCCGTTCCCAATGCGATGCTGCAGTGGAATTCGCCATTGCCAACCAGCTGCATGGGCAGTAGAACGCGTATAAGGAATGGGATCACCATCGCTTTCGCAAGGCACAGCCCAGGCGCGATCACAGGGCAGCCAATGCGTCCAATCTTCGTAGCCTGTTTTTAATGCCTGCTCAATTAACAATCCCCGAAAGCCAGAGCAATCAATAAAAAAATCAGCTTCAACTCGCTCGCCTGATGCCAACTGCACCGCTTCAATAAAACCATCATCGGCGCGCAGAATAGTATCGACTACTGTGCCGTCAGTGCGAATCACACCACGTTGCTCTGAATATTCACGCAAAAAACGCGCGTACAATCCCGCATCAAAATGGAAAGCGTAGGCAATATTCGACAAAGGAGAATTGCCCGCATCAAATGGCCGCATAAATTTGCCGCGATCAGATGCAACACCGCCAATGGTGTACAACCCCAATTCGTCCGCTTCACCTAACTGCGACATTTTCAACCAATAGTGATAAAACTGAATGGCCTCCATATCCTTACCCACTTCACCAAAGGCATGGATATATTTGTGACCAATTTTTTTCCAATTTACAAATTGAATTCCGAGTTTAAATGTTCCCTGCGTTTTACGAAGAAACTCATCTTCATCTAAATCCAAAAATTTATTAAACAACTGGATTTGCGGAATAGTCGCCTCACCAACGCCAACAGTTCCTATATCTTCGGATTCAATCAATCGAACCTGGCAATAATTATTTTTTAGCACTTTCGCCAAAGCCGCTGCTGTCATCCAACCGGCTGTTCCGCCACCAACAATGACAATGCGTCTTATATTATTCTCATGCATTACAGCCACCTAACTTCATTACTTGCATAAACCAAAAATAGTTCACTTTACTTTTTAAAAGTATCACAGCGTTCAAAAAAAAGGCACAACCCAGTGGTTGTGCCTTTTGTAGTCTGAACCCCAAAGCTCTTAGAACACAGCTTTCACCGTCAGTGCTAAACGGCGGTCATTGACGAACCAGGAACGACCCGTTTCACGACCTTCTCCGTCCAGCATCATCAAGGTTTCCGTCTGGGTATTCGCCAGATTGGTACCCTGCAGGCCGATAGAAATTTCATCAGTTAGCTTGTAGGTTATCGCACCATCAAGGAAGCCCGAATCACTATTCCAGATCGGCTGACCGCTGATTACATCACGCGTAGTTAAAAGATACTTGGAGCGCCAGTTGTAAGCCAAACGCGCCGACCACTCATCTTTCTCGTACATGAACACCAGGTTAGCAGTGTGTTCCGACTGACCACGCAGAGGCAGACCTTCCAAGGCGGCAGGATCAAATGGCTCCAGACCGGGTTGCGGTGTTACATCCTCATCCGGCTCCGCTTCAGTGGCAGTTTCGCTAGAAGAGAAGTTCGGAATACCTTCTGAATCAACAAAGGTGTAGTTCGCCTGAATACCAAAACCATCGAAAGGCGCTGGCAGCATATCGAAGAATTGCTGGTAAGCCAGTTCGATACCCTGCAGCTTTCCTTCTTGGCCATTACGCGTAGTGGTGAATTCGACGGTTTGGGTGACGCCGGTATCAGGGTTGGTGAAAGTTCTGGGCAGCGCACCCTCAATAAAGAAGTTTTTCAGATCTTTATGGAAAATCGTCGCGGTCAAAGAACCAACAGGGGCAAAATACCACTCCAAAGAAGCATCCCATTGGACGGACTCCATGGGCTGTAACCCAGGGTTACCACCACTACCGGTCCAAACCACTGGGTCAACTGACTCAATATCGACACCAGAGTCTTGCGGCCCAGGCATGGCTGGAACATCCGGATCAGGTTCCACTCGCGTAGTCACCAAACTGCGCGCACCAAGAACAGCCTGATTGCGAACTTCAGACATATCCGGTAGGGCGATAGCCTTGGATACTGCAAAGCGACCAATAAGGTCATCAGTCAGTTCTACCTTCAAGTTAAAGCTCGGCAACACACCATCCCACTCTGCACTCTCCCCCAATTCACCTTCATCGTAGTCATTGCCAAACGCCTTTTCATCTGGACTTAGCCAGTTATTAGCATCGCGCGAGTAAGAGGCAAGAGTAGTCACTTGATCCAACCAATCCTGTTCTGATTCAAACAGACCCGGATCGAAAGGCCCAATTTGATCTTCAGCCCACTTGCGGATAGCACCACTGTCAGTTAAGTCAGTAGGCGCCCCATCAGGAATAGCTTGACCAATCATATCTGGGAATTGAACCGACCCTATCGCATCGCGATCCAGCTTAACGTAGCGCAAGCCGACATTACCGTTGAAGCGGACAGCAGTTTCATCCGAACCAAAATCCAAGCGAACATAGATAGCTTGGTTCGTTTCCGTTGTATCGTAGACTTCAGCGGGAACGAAATAGGTTCCGGGAATAACATCAGGGCGATTTTGGTAGGGCTCCCAGATACCCTCTCCATCAGGGTTGTTCTGAGGCAATTGACGGCCAGCGATTACATCTTTCAAGAGACTTTCAGTTGGGAAAATAAAGCCATCGCCCGGAATGGAAACTACACCACCGCGATGAAAGTCACTCCAATCAACATACTGGAACTCGTTATAAATACTCTCATCCAGCTCGGACAGCCACAGGGCACCATCGCCGCCACCGGGCGCCCACTCTGCACCAAGGCTTCCCCAGTTATAAGACGTGGCACGCACAACCTGGTTACGTTCAGCGTAGCGAACACCGGCTTTAACAGAGGTAACAAAACCGTCTTCGAAGTGATGGGTAACATCAAAGCGTCCAGCGCGGGATTCACCTTCAGATCGCTCATAATGATCCATGGCGGAACGTAGCCAGTAGGAATCACGATCCTGGAAGTAGTTGGAATCACCTGCTGGGTCATTAGAGAAACCTGGGAAATCGGTCGCATACCATTCTGGATTGGCATCGCGACGCCCATCCCAAGGTTCAATGACTGTGAGGCTAGGCGTATCGCGGCGCAAATCAAGGATCTGCAACGCGTGGATACCAAGCGCTACCTGCAGGTCGTCATCCGATGTGGTCGCATCGACAAACTGTAAATCACCCTCAAACTCCCATGCCTCACTTGGTGCCCACTTAACATTGAAACTCAGGTCGTCAACGATAGTGTGGGTATCTTTGTAGCGGGTATCGGCCTGATACTTCTGACCGAAATAGTCATTGGTAGTGACGTAGCCGTCCGGACCCGATGTACCCCATACCCCATCAGGATCCCAGTCTGTATCCCAACCGCGCGGTACACGACCTTCACCGCCACGCCAACCACCACCATCGGTGATATAACCAGATTCAAAAATACTGTCGCCGCTGAAAGCAAACTCAGTACCGGGATAAGGGCGTGCGCGACGGTTTTCACTTACTGTGCCATCGTCGTTTGCGTCACCGTAGCCACCCTGATACTTGACGGCATTTTCTTTCCAGCTCAAACGGGCATCTGAGCGCAAGAACTCAGCAGTAGTTTGTAAGGTTTCATCAGGACTCGCCCACTGCAGCGCAGCGGCAAATCCACGGCGAACACGCTCATCTTCTTTGGTGAAGAAGTTGGAGCCGTTCGTCATCCACACTTGGCCATCATCCATCGCAACACTCGATGGAGCACCCAAAGTATCGGCGCGATACTTCACAAAAGCATCACTCTGAATACCATGTGAGGTGCCAGCCAGCTCGGAATAGGAAGCGTTAATCAGGAACCCGAATTCGCCGAGATCATCAGTCATCCACCGATTACTGTAGAGACCTGAAATAGTGGGCGAGGCTTCTTCAGCCATATCCCCGTAAGAGACATCGCCGGTAAAGGCAATCATCTGACCATCTTTATCAAAAGGTTTGCGGGTCTTCAGACTGACCGTACCACCAATACCACCTTCAATCATATCGGCGGACTGGTTTTTATACAGATCTACTCCCCCCATCAACTCTGGTGGTACGTCCTGAAAGTTCAAACCACGACCCGAGTTGGCGGTAAAGGAATCGCGGCCATTAAATTCACTTCGGGTCGCGCTCATACCACGGATAACTGCACCACTGCCTTCCACACCAAAGTGGTCAGGATCATCAGGTGCCTGAAAACGCTCAATCGATACACCGGGCATCCGCTGCATAGCTTCCAATACACTGCGATCCGGTAGCGAACCAATGTCTTCTGCCGAAATAGCATCTACAAAGGTGTCCGCATTACGCTTGATATCCTGGGCGTTCTCAAGATTTTGGCGGACGCCACTAACTAAGACCTCCTCTACCGACTGATCTTGTTCAGGCGCATTCTGCGCAAAGGAGGGAGAGCTTATTGCCATAACACACATGGCAAGCATCGACTTTTTGAAAGTAATAGTTTTCTTGGCTTTGTCTCGATAGACCATAGCGCTTTACCCCATTGTTATTATGTGACGTTGTTATTCTCGACATAGCATCGACTGGCGATGTTCTGCATATGCAATGCCTGACATTGCCCTTCAACACTCATTATTTGGTTTTTTAGTCCAGGGGCCGCAAAAGCCCCTGTACTGTATTTCGTACTACAGCTGCTAGCGTGCGGATTACTCGACGGTAAACCTGCGGAGCAGAATCGGATCTGCGGATTCCTCACGAACAGCCAATCCCGCGCCTTGAAGCTTGATCCCCATGCGCAAAGCGGACGGATCAGCGGGAACCCCCTCCATAACACGCTCAAACCGGAACCAACCGTTACCTAGATCTTCCGCGGAACTGAGGGCTAAGTTGCTGCCATAGTTCCCAGCGTAACTGCCGCTGTTTTGCTGAATGTAGAGCTGTATCGCCATGCCGGGGTTTTCAGTGATGTAATAGTCACTAAGGTACAGTTCCACACCAACTGTCGCGCCTTCCAAATCTGGTAACTCACCTTCAGTAGCAAGATACATAATCGTCCGCTCGTTACTGTCTGTTGCCTGCCAATTCGGAGCAATGCTCAGCGCACCACTTTCGCTGTCGTACGATAAATCAGGAGCACCAGCGAGCCCCTGCCAGTTGTCATTGCCCCAAGTACCAGCATCAACCGACGCCTGAGAGGGAACAATTTGGAAGGGGCCAGAATCACTGGAAGAAACGATATTGATTTGCATCTTGTTAATAGTCAGGCGACCTGCTGGCTGATTCTTAACTTGTAGCCCAACCCGGATGGCCTGCCCCTCTTCTGCCACAAATGCCTCGTTCTCCGTAGCGCAATTCACTTCGTAAGGCACGCCCGCGGTCAATGAGCCATTGCCCACATAACAACTAAATTCACCGGTGTAACTACCGAAATTCAATTGAATTATTGGCTGAACATCAGCACCCGAATCTTTGAACGCCTGATCTACAGTGAAGGTCATATCAAAACTGCGACCAACCAAATCAACTGGGCCTTCAAGCAGATAAACCAATTTTTGATCAGCGGCGGTAGGCTCAAAATAGACACCACTTTCATCGCGCTGAACTGTGACCGCAGGTGCGGCATCCATTACCGTCCAAGCCGGATCATCCATACCGACGACTAACGGACCAGTGCCAGAAGCCGGGGTCAAGGTGACGTTATCTACCCACAAAGATCCACCAACCCCGAGAGCCTTGCCGTTAGCCACAAAGCGCACACCAATTTCGTTAATGTTGCGTAGGTCAAAGCCGTCATCGTGCCATCCAAAAGTACCGTAATCGATGGTCTCGACATCGCCCTCCATAACGGTTTCGCCGGTGCCGGCCGCCAATTCCCACATCTCAATGCGGTTCCAGCCAGCTTTTGGCCGATAGCCGATACTTACACCCTTACGCCCCTGAGCGTTACCCAACAATAGATGCATTCTCATCTTGCCGTCGTTGGCGTACTCGTCAGTGACATAGACCCAGATTCTGGCCGCAGAGCCTGTCATATCGCTGATTTCGCCCACAGCACCAACGATATCCAACTGATCAATATCGCTAGCCCACTGTGGTTCTACCGCCAACACTTGCTCACTAGCATTCCAGCTCAGAGCAGCAGTGGCGCTACAAGCATCTACGCAACGGCTACTCCAGTCGTAGGTGTCAGCCTCTTCACTGAAAGGGTTGAAAGAAAAAATACGTGGCTCGGCTGGCTCTGGATCGGGATTCCCCCCTCCTCCATCACCCCCACCATCTCCCCCATTATCTACGGGCGGTGGCGCCTGCTTCGGCCCTAGGTTGTTATCTCCACCACAGGCAGAAAGCACAAAGATTGTGCAGAATACGATGAGCATTTTTTGGAACATATTGAGACCCTCTATTATTCTAATCTTGGATTTAAATATTCTAAGCGCAAGCTAACTGAATCCGGCTGGCTTCCTCTCTGTGCTTATCGCAGCTCAACAATCCGTCGACTTTGGAGTCGATTGGAAGAGCCAAAACCGACTGAACAGAAGCAATACCCATAAAAAATTCAAAGTGAATAAGTCATCTTGGTTTATTTACGAGGAAGCAGCCGACCCTTTATTAACATTATGATCAGGTGATTTTTATAGAGCTGAGACCCTGACTGACATCCGCATGCGCACTTCAGAAAAAGTTATTTTTATCCAATTCGCTTGCATACTTGTGAACAAAGTCACCAACCCAATGAAGACTATACCCAAACACCATATGTGTCAATGTGACCATAAGACATGCAAACACTAAAAATTCACACAACTCAACTCAAAAATGACAGCGCTATCATTTGAAAAACAACAATCATTTCATAGACAATAATTATTTTTAACCAATAAAAAAGCCCGCATTCTCAGCGGGCTTTTTTATGTCCAAATTCAGGTCTTACGCAGAAAAAGGATGGCGCAAAACGATGGTTTCAATACGATCCGGGCCAGTTGAAATAATATCAATTGGTGCCTTGATCAACTCTTCCAAGCGGCTGATGTAAGCGCGCGCATTGGCGGGTAAAGCATCGAGAGTTTGAGCACCTACGGTCGACTCACTCCAACCTGGCATCTCTTCATAAATTGGCTTGATACCAGCCCAACCATCGGCATCGTAAGGCATACCTACGATTGGATTGCCTTTGGCATCTTGATAACCGATACAGATTTTTACAGTTTCAAGACCGTCCAGAACATCCAATTTAGTCAGGCAGATGCCGGTCACACTGTTGATACGATTTGCATGGCGCACAGCAACAGCATCGAACCAACCACAGCGGCGCTTGCGGCCAGTAGTGGCGCCGAACTCATGGCCTTTTTGGCCAAGATATTCGCCAATTTCACATTCCAGCTCTGTCGGGAACGGACCGGAGCCTACACGCGTAGTGTACGCCTTGGTGATCCCCAATACGTAATCAAGGTACAGAGGGCCGAAACCAGAACCGGTCGCAGTGCCGCCAGCGGTGGTGTTAGATGAGGTTACAAAAGGATAGGTGCCGTGGTCGATATCCAACAGCGAACCCTGTGCACCTTCAAACAGAATGCTCTCACCTTGTTCGCGAGCACCGTGCAACAGCTCGGTTACATCAATCATCATCGGCAGTAACTGCTCTGCCCAGAGCTTGCAGTCAGCCATTACTTTATCGAAATCAACTGCATCAACTTTGAAGTAGTTGGTTAGCACAAAGTTGTGATAAGTCAGGATTTCTTTCAACTTAACCGCAAAACGGTTCAAGTCAGCCAAATCACCCAGACGCAGACCGCGACGTGCAACCTTGTCTTCGTAGGCTGGGCCGATACCGCGGCCGGTGGTGCCGATTTTGGCGTCGCCACGTGCAAGTTCGCGCGCCTGATCCAGCGCAACGTGGTACGGCAGAATCAGTGGGCACGCGGGTGAAAGGCGCAAATTTTTGCGAACTTCAACGCCGGTTTCTTCCAGACCTTTGATCTCTTTCAGCAGCGCCTCAGGAGACAAAACCACGCCGTTACCAATCAGGCAGGTAACGCCATCGCGCAGGATGCCGGAGGGAATCAAGTGAAGTACGGTTTTTTTGCCGTCGATCACCAAGGTGTGACCCGCATTGTGGCCGCCTTGAAAACGCGTCACCAGGGAGACCTGATCGGTCAACAAATCTACGATCTTGCCTTTACCTTCGTCACCCCATTGGGTGCCCAATACCACGACGTTCTTGCCCATGACTGGTTTAACTCTCTGTGCTAGATAAAAAAGAAAACGGTTTGATTAAAGCGCGATGACTTGATACTGGCCATCTTTTAACACTAATTGGCGATCACAGCCTAACTCGGTCAGATTGGCATCACCATTAACAGAAATAATGCGTTGACCTTGTTGGCGCAGGGCTTGAATCGCCTGCCACTGCTGAGCATCACCGGTATCAACAACGGCAACGGCAGCAACACTGGTTTTGGACAACAGACCCAACTTGCTAATAGCAGTGATATCCACCGCAAAACCGGTCGCCGGACGCGCGCGCCCAAATACTTCGCCGATATGATCGTAACGACCACCGCTGGCGATAGGATTACCATAACCCGGCGCAAAAGCGGCAAAGACCAGACCGGTCAAATAGTGATAGCCACGCAGTTCACCCAGATCAAAATACAATTCTGCCGCTGGGTAGCGCTGTTCAATCACGCGCGCAACTTCATCCAACTGGTCTACCGCCGCTTGCGCCGCAGGAACACCAACAAACAATTCACGTGCGTTTTGCAAGACTGACTTGTTGCCCGCCAAACGTGGCAACATCAAAAACAATTCAGCCTTGGCCGGATCGGTAATATTAGCGGCGACCCAAGCGCGAATCTCAGTGGTCGCCTTGCGCTGCAGTAATTCAAAAAAAGTTTCTTCCTGAACTTTGTTCAGGCCGGCATCGGCAGCTATAGCACGATAAATACCGACATGACCTAAATCGATATGCAGGCGCGGCAAGCCAGCGACCTGTAAAGACTCCAATAACAGCGATACCACTTCGATATCCGCTGCGGGTCCCACTTCACCGTAAAGTTCAAGCCCTGCCTGAATAGGCGTACGGGTTGCAAGCGGGTTTTTCGGCTTGGTGTGCACTACATGGCCGGCGTAACACAGGCGATTGGCGCCAGTGTGATTAAAACTGTGGGCATCCATACGAGCGGTTTGCGGGGTGATGTCGGCGCGAATGCCCAGTGTGCGACCGCTCAACTGGTCGGTCACTTTAAAGGTGAGCAGGTCAACATCGCGCCCCAGACCGATTAGCAGAGAATCGGTGTACTCCAGCAGGGGAGGAATCACCATGTCGTAGCCCCAGGTGCTGTACAAATCCAGCAAGCGGCGACGCAAACTATCTATGGCTTTGGCCTCGGCGGGGAGAATTTCCTCCACTCCGTCCGGTAGCAGCCAACGATCAGCGTAGGTCATAAGCGACTCTAGGTTAAATGCAGGGTTAAATGCGCGCTTTTGAGGTAAGAATCCGGTAAACGCACATAAAAAAACCGAGCGGCTGGCTCGGTTGCGGCATTTTAACACTGTTTGCTGCGGGATTTGTAGGCTAATTACAATTAGATCACCCTGAAAAGTAAATCGCCCGCAGAGCGGGCGATTTAAGAGTCAAACTGATCAGCTAGTTTTTACCTTTCGGGTCTTTCAGGTAGCGGAAGAAGTCACTTTTGGGGTCAACTACCATCAAGTCTTCTTTACCACTAAAGCTCTGGCGATAGGCATTAAGACTGCGCACAAAGCTGTAAAACTCAGGGTCTTTACTATAAGCCTCAGCAAAAATCGCTGCTGCTTGAGCATCACCTTCACCGCGAATACGTTCAGCATCGCGATAAGCATTAGCTTCAAGAATCGCGCGCTGCTTGTCAGCATCAGCACTGATCACCTCCGCCTGCTCTTTACCTTGCGAACGATATTCGCGCGCCTCTTTTTCACGATCTGCCGCCATACGTGCAAATACTGACTGACTGGCCTCCGGCGGGAAATCGATACGCTTAACGCGGATATCCTTAACTTCCATACCTAGCAGTCTCACCGCATCTTCATTGATGCTTGCCGTTATTTCATGCATTAATTCGTCGCGCTTGCCAGATACCACATCATGTAATGTACGACGACCGAACTGGTTACGAAGACCATCTGATACACGCTGCGCCAAGCGGTTTTCCGCAGTTGCCTCATCACCGCTAGTGGCTTTGTAGTAGGTTTCGACGTCTTTTACCTGCCACTTAATGTAGGAGTCCACGACCAGACGCTTATTTTCTACAGTGAAGAAGCTTTCAGGGGTCATATCTGCCGTTAAAATACGGCCATCAAACTTCGCGATTTTGGCCCAGGGCTTTTTAAAATGCAGGCCTGGCTTGATATCCGACTCCACTAAACGACCAAACTCCAGTTTGATAGCACGCTGGTATTCGGTTACGACATACACCGAATTGAATGCCACTAAAAAGCCGATAATCAAAACAATAAGCGAAGCAAAACCTTTAGTCGACATTAGCGCATCTCCCGACGAACAAGGGGCTTGGGTGACTCAAGCGTCTGGGCAGCCCGACTATTAAACGTATCTGATTGAGTTTGCGCCTGTGAATCGGTAGCTGGCGCACGAGAGCCCATACGATCCAAAGGCAGATACAGCATATTGTTACCGCCCTCAACATCCACCATAACTTTGGAAGAGTTGGTCATCACGCTCTCCATAGTTTCAAGATAGAGACGCTCACGCGTCACTTCCGGCGCACGCTTGTATTCAGTCAGCAGACTTTCAAAGCGATCCGATTCACCCTCTGCGCGAGCCACCACTTCAGCTTTATAAGCTTCCGCTTCTTCGATCATGCGCTGCGCACGACCACGCGCTTCAGGAATAATCCCGTTAGCATAAGCTTGAGCCTGATTCTTCAAGCGCGCCTCATCTTCTTTCGCCCTGATCACATCATCAAACGCCGAGCGCACCTCCTCAGGCGGACGGGCATCCTGAATGTTTACGTTAATTACCTGAATACCGGCACCGTAAGAATCCATATAAGCCTGCAAACGCTGCTTCACCTCAGCGGCAATTGCCTGACGACCTTCGGACAACACCTGATTCAACTCAGTCGAGCCGATAACATGGCGCACCGCTGAATCAGTCGCATGGCGCAAACTGATTTCAGGGTCTTTAACGTTAAGCACGTAAGCGCGCACATCGGATACGTTAAATTGCACAGTGATTGGCAGCTCAACGATGCTTTCATCTTCAGTCAACATCAAACCGCGCGATGGATACTGACGCTCACCGGTCACGTTGACGATGTAAACCTCAGTGATCAAAGGCGCATTCCAGTTCAAACCTTCGGTTTTGATTTCAGAGAATGCACCAAATTTAAGTACAACGGCGCGCTCTTTGGCATCCACCTGATAAACACCTGCGCCGACATAAAAGAGC
Source organism: Cellvibrio chitinivorans (assembly GCF_035117775.1). Lineage (NCBI taxonomy): Bacteria > Pseudomonadati > Pseudomonadota > Gammaproteobacteria > Cellvibrionales > Cellvibrionaceae > Cellvibrio > Cellvibrio chitinivorans. Next base: position 1,274,485 of record NZ_JAYKKN010000001.1, on the reverse strand, counting down.
GCAGCAATCACCAATCCGATAACAAATAAGGGGCCGAAGCTGGCGCCGCCAGATGATTTACCACCACCTGATCCACCGCCAAACATACCATTGAGCTTGTCTTGTAACTTTTTAAACGCCTCGTCCAGATCCGGTGGGCCGTCATTATTCCTGCCGCCACCGCGTCCGCCCCAGGGGTCTTTATCTTTTCCCGGTTCATTCCAGGCCATAGTTTTTCTCCAGGTAGAAAGTAAAACAGTTTTGAGGATGCGACATGACGTTACTCTGCGCCGAACTCTTCATCGGCTGCCGATAAATCCTGACCATCCCACATCAAATCCTCGTAGTGCACAGACGCAGCACTGAGAATTCGCAATAAATCACTTTTAGGCAATCGTATTTGCAAAAGACTGGCACCATCTTCACGATAAGCTTCATCGACTACCGCTTGCTGGGTGTAAAGCATAGCGCGCAAACGCCCTAAGGTCGGTGCCAATACCAATCGCCCGCTCACCACCTCTTTACCTAATAACTCAGAGATTGCTTCTGCTAATAAATCGCAGCCTGCACCAGTTTGAGCTGAGAGCCAAACCGCGACTGGCTTGCCATGTTCATCGCGATCAATTTGCGGCTCGGCATCGGTGAGCAAATCGATTTTGTTATACACGCGCAACTGGGGTAAATCAGCAGCGCCAATTTCTTCCAACACCAGATCCACTTGCTCGACATTACGCAATCGCTCTTCCGCTGCGGAATCTATCACATGCAAGAGTAAAGTTGAGTTACTGGCCTCTTCTAATGTCGCTCGAAAAGCCTCAACCAATTTATGTGGAAGATGACTGATGAAACCTACGGTATCGGCCATCACTACCGCCCCCACATCGGATAACTCAATGCGACGCATAGTAGGGTCAAGGGTGGCGAAGAGCTTGTCTATTGCATACACATCCGAACCGGTGATGCGATTAAACAGAGTAGATTTTCCTGCATTGGTATAACCAACCAAAGACACAGTAGGAATGGCCGCGCGTTGACGTGAACGTCGCCCTTGATCGCGCTGGGAGCGCACTTTTTCCAAGCGCTGCTCAATCATAGTGATGCGATTGCGCAATAAACGACGGTCAGTTTCCAGCTGGGTTTCACCCGGGCCACGCAAACCGATACCACCTTTCTGGCGCTCCAAGTGAGTCCAGCCGCGAATCAATCGCGTAGCTGTATGGCGCAACTGCGCCAACTCTACTTGCAACTTACCCTCAAAAGTACGGGCGCGCTGGGCAAAAATATCCAGAATCAAACCGGTGCGGTCGAGCACACGACACTGAAGTACTTTCTCCAGGTTGCGCTCTTGGCTGGGAGTTAGAGTGTGATTAAAAATCACCAATTCTGCTTTGTGTTCAGCAACCAAATCCGCCAACTCTTGCAGCTTGCCGGTACTGATTAAAAACTTTGCAGTAGGGGAAACACGGGAACCACTGGTAAGAAAGGCAACAGGATCTCCTCCTGCGGACAATACCAGCTCTTCAAATTCGCGGGGATCTTCGGCTTCTTGGCCGTGAGATAAATTCAGGTGAACCAGCACCGCCAGTTCACCCGATTCGGGGCGATCAAAAAACAATTAGCGACCTCGAGGCTATATCAATAGCTTGATAGATTACTCGGCTTGCTCGTCTTCTTCGCCTTCGATACCGCCTGCTTCATTCAGCAGAGGAACGCGTACTGCACGTGACGGTACTACGGTGGAGATTGCATGCTTGTAAACCATTTGGCTTACAGTATTTTTTAACAGCACGACAAACTGATCAAATGACTCAACCTGGCCTTGTAACTTGATGCCATTTACCAAGTAAATGGATACAGGTACACGTTCCTTGCGCAGAACGTTCAGGTAAGGGTCTTGTAAGCTATGCCCTTTTGACATGTTTATCTCCTATGGACAAGAAAAATTATAGTAATTACCCACCCAAAATACCTGATACATCTAGCAAGAAGGGGGTGGAAGAATGCATGAAAATCTGACTAGGGTTCTCACGTGATCATTATATGGCTGCGGTACCTATAAAATTCAAGGCGCAACGCACAATTTCTTCCTTCGTGAGTGATTTTCCCTGTTCAGTCTCAGTGTATATCCAGTGTAGTTCACTATTTGAGGTTGTGTTCCAGCCGCGCAACCAGGTGAATTGACGTTTGGCTAATTGCCGTGTCGCAATAATCCCTCTTTCGATCATTTCGGGATATTCCAAACGACCATCAAGATAATCCCACACCTGGCGATAACCAACCGCACGAATGGCAGGCAGGTCAGAATGCAAATCGCCGCGGCGATAAAGTTGTTCCACTTCGTCAACCAAACCACCGGCAAGCATCTTTTCAAAGCGCACAGCGATTCGTTTATGCAGGATGGAGCGATCACGCGGTGCTATCGCTAGCTGGCAGACATTGTATCGTTCACAAAAAGACGGCTGCGCGGATGCGTGATGTTGACGCTCGCGTAATTGCGCCATGGTTTTGCCGCTGACGCGATACACCTCCAGCGCGCGACTGACCCGCTGGGAGTGATTGGGATGAATCTCGGCAGCGGTTTCAGGATCGACCTCGGCCAGCTGCGCATGAATATGTGGCCAGCCAAATACTTCTGCTTCGCGTTCGATTTGCGCACGCACTTCAGGATCGGCGGCAGGCATTTCCGCCAAGCCATCGAGCAGCGCACGAAAATAGAGCATGGTGCCACCGACCAATAAGGGGATACGCCCTTGGGCATGAATATCCGCAATTTCGCGCTCGGCATCTGCTAAAAAATCCGCGACCGAATAAGGCTCAGCCGGATCGCGAATATCAATCAGTCGATGCGGCGCCTGCGCCTGTTCTTCAGCGGATGGTTTGGCTGAGCCAATATCCATACCACGATAAACCAATGCCGAATCCACACTAATCAACTCAACAGGTAAATGTTGACGGAGGGAAATGGCCAGATCGGTTTTACCCGAGGCGGTTGGCCCCATTAAAAAAATGACCGGCAGCTTTTGCGCAGATGCGTTCATAGTTACTACTGCCCGCGCATAAATAATTTGTCGAGATCATCAAGCGACTGCAGCAGCCAGGTCGGACGCCCGTGATTGCATTGGCCGCTGCGCTCGGTCGCTTCCATATCGCGCAGCAGCGCATTCATCTCAGGAATCGTTAATTTGCGATTAGCGCGCACCGAACCGTGACAGGCCATAGTGCCGAGAATTTCGTTGATGTGATGCTGAATGCGTTCGCTGCTGCCGTGCTCGATCAAATCTGACAACACATCGCGCACCAACTGTTCCACCTTCGCGCGATTTAAAATCACCGGCAGTTGGCGGATCAATAAAGTCTCGGGTCCTGCGCGCTGCAATTCAAAGCCAAGTGATTTAAAAATATCGTAGAAATTTTCGGCGCAGTCTGCCTCTTTTTCACTGACAGCAATACTCTCGGGCACCAACAGCGGCTGGGTTTGGATACCGCCGCAGGCAAAAGATTCTTTCATGCGCTCATAGGTGATGCGCTCGTGCGCCGCATGCATATCCACCACAATTAAACCCTGCGCATTTTCCGCAAGAATATAAATCCCTTTTAATTGTGCGATGGCATAACCCAGCGGGGGGATTTCTTCATCTGCCGCCTCCGGCAATACATAGGTTGCTGCGCCAGCATAAGGCGTTGCGGGGCGATGCAACTCGCCATAACTGTTCATCTGTTCGCGCACAGCATCCGGTGAAATTGTTGATGGCTGATAGCTCGGCGCGTAGCTATTTGTTGATGCAGCGCGAAACCCCATCGTCTCCTGCCCTTTAAATTCACCAGCGGCAATTCCCTGAATGGGGCGAGCCGATGACAAGGCAAACGGATTTACACTGGGAGCCTCATCTGCGCCTTCGCCCAACTCGCGCTTGGCGAGCGTATCTTCCGGACGGACTTTGGCGAGCGCGTGATGCAAACTTGAATAAATAAAATCATGCACGCTGCGATTATCGCGAAAGCGCACTTCGTGTTTGGTGGGATGCACATTCACATCAACAGTCGATGGATCTAGCTCCAAATACAACACAAACGCCGGATGACGGCCGTGATAGAGCACATCCTGATACGCCTGACGCACAGCGTGGCTGACAAGTTTGTCGCGAATCGCGCGGCCATTGACATAAAAATGCTGCAAGTCGGCTTGGCTGCGCGAAAAGGTCGGCAGCGCTACCCAACCCCACAATCTTAGTGGCCCGCGTTCAATATCGATATGCACCGCGTTTTCCATAAACGCGGGGCCGCAAACTTGCGCAACGCGGCGCTCCTGCTCCAATTGCGAATCGCCCGCGCGCCATGAATAAATCGCACGGCCGTTGTGGCGTAAATTAAAGGCGACATCAAAACGCGATAACGCCAAGCGTTTTACAACATCTTCAAGATGAGTGTATTCAGTTTTATCGGTGCGCAAAAATTTTCGACGCGCAGGCGTATTGAAAAATAAATCGCGCACCTCAACAGTGGTGCCGCGCGGATGTGGTGCTGGCGACAATTGGGTTTCCATATCGCGGCCTTCGGCAACCACTTGCCAACCCGCGCTTTCTTCATTAGTGCTGCTGATTAACGCCAAGCGTGCAACCGAACTGATACTCGCCAAGGCTTCGCCGCGAAAGCCCAAGGTTGCAACGGCTTCGAGATCATCTAATTCGTAGATTTTGCTGGTGGCGTGACGGCTGAGTGCGAGCGGCAGATCGTCTTTATCGATCCCGCCGCCGTTGTCGCGCACGCGCATCAGTTTGATACCGCCCTCTTCCACATCGATTTCCAAACGTGTGGCGCCCGCATCGAGCGAGTTTTCCAGCAGCTCTTTAATGACCGACGATGGACGCTCCACCACCTCACCAGCGGCAATTTGGTTGGCGAGGCGCGGGCTGAGTAATTTAATTTTTCGCATGGGGGAAACCGCAGTTGGAACTATTAGGAGGCGGGAATTCGCAAAGTCTGGCCAATCTTGACCGTCGCATTTTTCATGTTGTTGTGGCGCTGTATCGCACTCACACTGACGCCGTAGCGCGAAGCAATGCGCGACAGCGTATCGCCCGCCACCACCTTATGTTGTTTGGGCAGAGCGGGCGGAGGAGTATAAACCGGCGCGGCCACTGCTCTTGTTGCAGCAATCGAACCTCCAGCGGGGATTTTCAGATTTTGGCCTAATTTCACCGTAGTCGTGCGCATATTGTTGTGCTGCATAAGACTTTGCATGCTTACGCCGTAACGCGCGGCAATGGCCGATAAACTATCGCCCGAGGCCACTGTGTGCGAACGCTCAATATCTTTTAACGCACCCGATTCAAGCTGCGCCGCCACATAGGTTCCCGCAGGTGGATGCTGATAAAAATGCTGCTTGATGCCTTTAAATACCGACTGCGCCATCTGTTTGCGATACGCCGGTGTTGCCAGTTTGCGCGATTCTTCCGGGTTGGAGATAAATCCTGTCTCGACCAAAATTGAAGGCACATCAGGTGATTTCAATACCATAAATCCAGCTTGTTCCACATGGCGCTTATGTAGATGCGCAATGCCGCCCATCGAATTTAATACGTGATGCCCAACCTGCAGACTTGAATTCAGCGTGGCGGTCATCGACAAATCGACCAACACGCCTGCGAGCACCTGATCTTTATCATCGAGGCTAATATCGCCCACACCGCCGATCAAATCCGATTCATTTTCACGCTGCGCCAAAAAGCGCGCAGTTTCAGAAGTTGCACCATTCTGCGAAAGCGCAAATACCGAGGCGCCGCGTGCACTGGCTTTGGTAAACGCATCCGCGTGGATGGAAACAAACAAATCCGCCTTCATGTTGCGCGCCAGATCGCGACGTTTTTTGAGCGGGATAAAATAGTCACCAGTGCGCGTGAGCTTACCGGTAAAACCCGGTTGCGCATTAATCGCTGCAATCAATTCTTTGGCGATAGCGAGAGTCACATCTTTTTCGCGCAGGCGATTCGGCCCCATAGCACCAGGATCTTCACCACCGTGGCCAGCATCTACTGCAATGACGATAAAACGTTTGCCACTTAAATCGGCGCGCGCTTGAGTTGCTGGAGGGGGGGAGGCCAGAGCTGCGGTCTGAGTTGCGGTTTTAACAGCCGATTTGGTTTGTGTGGCTACAGTTGGTTGGTTTGCAGGCGCAGGCGCGACAGCCGGTGTAGATACTGGTGCGGTGGTTGCGGCAGTTGTTGTAGCAGGTACATCATCGTAGAGATCAATCACCAGACGGTCATGCATACCGCCGTGAGCTTTGAGCGAGAAACTGTTGGGGGCGACTTTATTTTTTAAATCCAGCACCAAGCGCAAATCATTTTTGCTGGATACCGAACTGCGAATCGCCATGACTGGCGTTGTTTCGAGTGGCAATTTATTGAGGTCGCCCACAAGGCGACTGTTGGCGACATCCAAAACGATGCGCTCAGGATTTTCCATTTGCGTGAGCGTGTGCTTTACCGGCGCATCCAAATCCAACACTATGCGCGTGTGATCCGGCGCGCGCCACACGCGAATACCATTAACGGTGGCCGACTGGGCAACCTGAGCAATTAATACTATGCCCATGCAGCAAACAGCGCTCAGCCAACGAGAAAAAACCATAAGCGATCTCAGCAACATCAAAATAAAGTGTGCGCACTTTACCGCAAAACCCCTTTTTCGCTCTAGCATAATCGCCAAATTGATTACTAATCAACCAAGCTTAACGCACTCATTTGCATTGCCGTTTTAGACTAGTCAGTTTTCATGAACGATTGAATATCAAAAACCTGTGCTGCATGGGCGCGCATGAATTCGATAAATTCCACCTCGGGCAATGGCCGCGCAATCACATAACCTTGCGCGATGGTGCAGCCATCTTTTTTCAGAATATGCAGGGTTTGATCATCCTCCACACCTTCTGCAACCGTACTCAAACCCAGCTCGCGCGCCATCAAAATGGTTGAGCGCACAATGCTGTGGTTGCGCGGATTAATCAGCATGTCACACACAAAGCTGCGGTCGATTTTTAATTCGCGGATGGGGAACATACTTAAATAAGAGAGCGATGAATAACCTGTGCCGAAATCATCGACCGAGGCGTAGACACCCAACTCACTTAATTGTGTGAGCACCTGTTTTACCCGCTGCGGATCTGAGGCCACCGAGGTTTCGGTCAGTTCCAATTTAATATCGCTGGGCAACCCCTGATGACGAATCAAAGTTTGACTGATGATGTCCGGCAGATGGGTTTCGATCACATCGTGCGCGGCAATATTCACGCTGATGCAGCAGGGCAGCTCGCGCTTGCGCAATAGCACCGCCACACGCACGGCCTCGTCGATCATCTGCGCAGTGACTTGCTCGATCAAGCCGGAATTTTCCAGCAGCGGAATAAAAACATTGGGCGGCACCATGCCCAAACGCGGATGCTGCCAACGCACCAATATTTCGGCCGAGGTAATTTTGCCGGTGCGCAAATCCAACTGCGGCTGAAACACCGGATACATTCCCTGCACATTGCCATCACTGAAAATCGCCATTATGTCCAGATCGACACGGCTCGGCTCCATCGCCGCTTCATAAGCCAACCAGCGGCGCCGACGCGATTCACTCATCGCCAGCGCTGTCTCGGCATGCCGCATCAATTTACTCGCGGAGCGGCCATGCTCCGGCCAATAGGCGGAGCCACCGATCAATTGCGAACTTAAGCCCGGATCGGAATCGAGCATATCGCCGTGCAGATTTTCCATCAGCAGGTGCGCATCGGTTTTATCGATAAAGAGCGCAAATACGCCGCGCCCCAAATAGGCGGAAAAACTCCCGGGCAATTGCAGCAAATGATGCGCAAAGGTATTCACCAGCAACTCCGCGCGCACAAAACCAAAGGTGCGCACTATCACATCCAGATCGGCCAATTTAAGCAGCAGGATTTCTTTTTCCTGTTTGACTGGCAGCTGATGCGAATGAAAATAATCATCCAAACGGTCGATAAAATACGGCAGCCGCGCAAGGCCAGTTTGGCCATCAAAATTCAGCAATCGCCGCAATTCCTGTTCCGCCGCCTCGCGCTTGGTTAGTGCATCGCTAAGTTCATGGGTGCGCTGCGCCACCTGCCGTTTCAGGCTCCAATACCAACTGCCACCCAACAGTAAAAAGCCGCACAAGAGCGCAAATCCCAGCGAGAAAAAATGCAGCCAGCGCTTATCTTCCTCGGCCGGTTCTAACTCATTTTTCCACTCTTGATAAAGCGCCTGATAGCGTCCGCTTTCAATCGTTTTGAGTAGCGAATCCTGCAACCATGCAGCCAATTCCGGTTTGTTTTTATTGACCGCAAACGCATAGCCGCGCGACCAAAACGGCGGCCCCATACGCACCAATTCCCAGCCCTGTTCGCGCAGTAATTTATCTGTCGCCAGATTGCCCAGCACCGTGTAGTCCGCCTCACCATCCACCACCGCCTTGATCGCCGCCAGCGTATTTACTGTAAGCACCAACTCGGGTGGATTCGCCGACTGGCGCAATTGTTGATGCGCAAAAGATTCCTCCTCTACGGCTACACGCTTACCAGCAAGATCATTAACCGATGAAACCCGCGCGGCATCGGGCGCGGCATAAATCGCATGGGAGAAGAAAATAAAAGATTGGGTAAAGATGAATTTTTGCGCGCGCTCGGGCGAGTAGTACATGGGCACCACATCCAAACGCCCGGCTTCCAATGCGCGCATAACCTCCGGCCAGTTAGCTAGGCGATGCTCCGCCTTGCTGCCGCCAATACTTGCAAGCTCGCGCGCCAGATCGACGTTAAACCCTTTCACCTGATTTTTATCCATCCACTCCAGCGGCGGATAGGTGAGATCGCCACCGAATAAAACTTTATCGGGCGGCTCATAGGCCAACAGGGAACCCGGCAAGCACAAGCCGAATACGAACACAGATGCCATTAACCGCAGGCAAGTGATGGTCAAGCAGAAATGAATCTGGCGCATCCTTTGATCACTCGATAAGTGGCGCATCAACACCGATGGCCAATTGATCCAATAAGCCTAGGGCATGAACTGAAGTTTCACCAATATAAAGCTTTAAGCGCCACCATAATGATGGAAAGCGCCCGTGCAGGATTGGACCAATCGGCCAGAAGAAAGGTAATTCAGGAGGGAGGCAATAATGCGCTGAGCGCAGCGGATTCAGTGCGCACATCAATGTGACGGCCTTCGCCAGCGACGCTGATGTCGATCACCAAGTCGGGCGCAGGCAAGACACCTGTGCCGCGCGCAGGCCATTCGAGCAGACACAGGGTGTTATCGGCAAAGTAATCGCGGATGCCCATGTACTCCAACTCTTCCGGATCGCCGAGACGGTATAGATCGAAGTGATAGAGCGTGCGTGCGGCCAATTCATAGACCTCGACCAGTGTGTAAGTCGGACTTTTCACCGCGCCTGTGTGACCAAAGGCACGCAGTATGCCGCGCGTCAGGGTCGTTTTACCGGCGCCCAAATCGCCCAGCAGATGCACGCTGAGCGCGCCGGTATAGCGGATAAATGCCTGCCCGAGCTGCTCGCCCAGCGCAACCATTTCAACTTCATTTGCAGCCAGATAAGTCGGCATGATCAACCCCGCGCCTAGAGCAATTGGCCGAGGTAAGGAATCAGGTCAGTTGCAAGCAGGCTGCGCTGCCCCTGATCTTCCGCCGCCAGATCTGCCGCGCAGGCGTGAACCACTGCGCCCAAGCGCGCTGCATCTGTCGCCGTTAAGCCCTGTGCCATAAGCGCGCCGAGAATGCCCGAAAGCACATCGCCCATGCCACCGCTGGCCATACCGGGGTTGCCGTCAGTGACAACGCCAATCACGCCATCATCTGCCGCAACCAAGCTGCCTGCGCCCTTTAATATCACGCTGGCGTTGTAGCGCTCACTGAGCGCACGCACTGCCGCAAAGCGATCCGCCTGTACTTCGGCGGTGGTGATGTCCAATAATCGCCCAGCTTCAGCAGGGTGCGGCGTGAGCAACCAAGGGCTGTGTTGCTGATGCTTAGCCGCAGGCACAACGCGACCTTCAGCGAGAATATTGAGCGCGTCAGCATCCAATACCAGCGGCAAACCGGATTTAACCGCCTGCTGTAACATTTGCTCTGACCAGGGCGAACGCCCAAGCCCCGGGCCAACCACCAATACAGTCGGGCGAGTCAGCAGCGGTTCCAACTCCTGACCAGAGACTACACCGCAAGCCATGATCTCTGGGCGGCGCGCCAGAATCGCAGCCACATGCTCGGGGCGTGTCGCCACACTTACATTGCCTGCGCCAGTGCGCGCGGCAGCTTCGGCAGCCATCAGTGCGGCGCCACCAAAACCGGTATCGCCACCAATCACCATTACATGGCCAAAATCGCCCTTGTGAGCATCGGCCGCGCGAGGGGCGAGCAGCTCAGTCAGCTCACTTAAAGCCAAGCGCTCGGCACAGGGCGATACCGCATCATAAGTCGCTGCAGGCACATCCAAATTAGCAAGTACTAACTCACCAGATTGCGCCGCACCGCGACCAGTCAGCAATCCGCGCTTAAGCGCGATAAATGACAGAGTGAGGCTTGCCTGTACCGCAGCACCGGCAACTGCGCCAGTATCGGCATTCAAGCCAGAGGGAATATCCAGCGCCAGCACTGGCAAACGGCTGTGGTTGATCTGTTCAATCGCTTGGGCAAACTCGTCACTTGGCGCGCCGCGCAGGCCAATGCCCAAGAGCGCATCCACAATCACACCTGTTGTCGGCGCAACCGCTTGCGCAAACGGCGTCATAGGCACGCCTTCCTGCAAGGCAAACTCATAGGCTTGGCGCGCTTCGCCGGTAAGCTTTTCAGGTGCAGTCAACTGAATAATCTGCACTGGCAACAACCGCTGCGCCGCCAATGCCGCCAATACATAGCCATCGCCGCCGTTTTTACCTGCACCGCAGTAAATACTGATTTGCTCCGCCGCAGGGAAACGCTCCACCAGCAACTCAAAGGCTGCGCGCCCAGCGCGTTTCATCAATTGAATTGAGGGAATACCACTGGCTATAGCAGCGGCATCCAGTGCGTAGACCTGCTCGGCAGTGTAAAGGCCACTTGTGTAAAGCGCACTTGTGTAAAGCCCATTTGTGCAAAGAAAGGAGGATGAAGCGGTAATTTTCATAAAGCGCGACCAATATAGGCAGGCTGTGAGCCCAAGAATATAGACAAGGATATAGAAATGAATGGGCGCGATTATACGCAAGTTGCCAATGCGAGGTTACCCGAATAACGGGCAAAATACGGCGGCAACCAGCCGCGTTGACTATAGTGGGATCATTAGGCAGCAATATTGAAGGATAGCTTTGTCGCACCTGCTGTCTCATTTTTCGTTACCTGCGACTACAACCTCTACGACCACGGAATCGAATGTCAGAATTTACCCTGCACGCCATCACTGAAGGCGACTCATTACAACTGGGCGAAGTCTTTGCCAGTATCGCCGCCGCAGAAACCGGCAATACCAGCCAGCTGCGCCAACAACTGGCCAGCGAATGGTTTGATCGTTTTACCCAAGCCAACCCCTGGGATCACCAGCTGCAACCGTTGCTCGCCGAATTCAAACCCATTGCGCTCGCCTATATCGCCAGTAGCGATGAGTTTTACTGCAACGAAACCCATCCACTGCGCCGGTTTTTGGCGACCATCGCCCTGCCCGCCAGCCATTGGTGCCTACGCGATTCAAAACCCAACCAGCAGCTATTCGATAAGCTGAGCGCGCTTTTCTCCTTCGCGTGTCTCTACTGGTCGGGAAGCGAGGAAGCGCAGATCGCCGGCGCCGCCAACCTCAACCAAACCCTGGAGAGCTTCACCAGCTGGCTCGCGAGTGAAGACAAACGCGCTGCGCTGCTGGAGTCCCGCCTGTGCGAAACCGAGCTGGCCAACCTGAAACTCATCAGCGCGGAAACCCGCGTGTTGGATAGCATCAACCGCCACTTGGCGCAGCGCCCACTGCCCGATGAACTGCACAACAGCATCAGCGGCACATTGAAAAGCGAGCTGCAATATTGGGCATTCAACAATACGCCCGATGAGCTGGCGCAGCTGCCGCTGTGGAAAAGCTGGCAGCGGCTGTTACCCGCACTCGGGCAGTTGTTCAGCTGCGATGACACAGAGGTCGATGAGCAACTGCTGTACGAGCAGATCCCGCTGGTGCTCGCCGAATTGGAGCGCAGCCTTGAACACCCGAGTAGCAACGCTCAAGCCTATGGGCAGCTGGTCGAACAGTTCAATCGCTGCCTGATGGCAGCCATCCAAAAACAGCCCCAGCCGTGTTCGCGCTTTGCTGAACTCGCCACCCCCAACGGGCAGAGCGATCTGCACACGCACATCCCTAAATCCCTGTTACAGCAAACCGAACATATCGCGCTTGGCGATTGGATTCTGTTTGCCGGTGAGGATCAAACCGACATTCGCTGCAAGCTGGCACTGAAAAATCCCGAGTTGGATCAGCTGTTGTTTGTCGATCACACCGGGCGCAAGGTGATGAACAAAACCACCAAGGATTTTGCGCTCTGCCTCTCGACCGGCATTGCGCGCCCGCTGCCAATGCAATCGCCCGCCGAGGTGATCAACAATCTGTTGCCGCCACTGATCGAGCGCGCCAATCGCGGTGTGCACGCGCAATTACTGGCACAGAAACACAAAGCCGAGCAGCTGGTACGCGCGTTTATCGCCCAGCAACAGGCCGCCGCCGAAGCTGCTGAACGCGCGCGCCTTGCAGAGCAACAGCGGATGGAGGAACAACTGGAAGCGCGCCGCGCCGCCGCGCGCAAAGCCATGAATGAAGCGCGCGCACTGGCCGACGAAAAGAAACGCCGCGCAGCCGAGCAAGCCGCCGAAGCTGAACGTTTGCGCATCGAACAAGCCGCCACCCAAGCCGCCGAAGCCCTCGCTAAACAACAGCAGGCGACCCAAAGCGTGAATGAATTACAGGTTGGCGCCTGGCTGGAAATCAGTCAGGATACTGACTCTGGCGAGAAATTACGCGCCAAGCTATCGGTGATTATCAGCTCCAGCGGCAAGTATATTTTTGCCGATCAGGTCGGGCGCAAACTCGCCGAACTGACCCGCGAGCAACTGATTGCGCAGATCGCCAGCGAGCAGATCAAAATCCTGCGCAACGGCGACAACTTTGAAGACCAACTGGCCAAAGTGATTCGCGGTTTGCGCCGCGATGTCACCTGAGCCGCAGGGGAGGACGCCCATGAATAATAATGAACAACGTCAGGAATTCCGCCTCGACAATCAGCTCACCTTGATTATCGAACTCGACTCATCCGCCAACGGCGAACCCACGCTCGTCGTAAGCAAAAGTTTGGATATTTCTGCAAATGGCATACGCGCCATTAGCCATCAAGCCATCGAAAGCGACATCATTTTGCGCTGCTGTATTCGCGATGAAAGCAGTGACCGCCAATTTCTGCTGGTCACTGAAGTGAAGTGGTGCCGCCCGCATACTGATGGCGATTTTCTCATTGGCCTCAGCCTGTTTGATTCCGTTGGCACCGACATAGTCGAATGGAAAGAATTTATCGCGCAAATCTATACCGGTACAAACACAAATACCAATACCCCATAACAATAAGCCAGTCCTATCAGCCGCAAATTGAATTCATCACTATTGCTAAGGAGATTGCTATGACTACTACCACCCCGGACCTCAACCGCGCACGCCACCAGTTTCAGCAGCGCCGCTTTTTAAATATGCCGCTGGCGGGCATCATCTGCTGGATTTTGATCGGCATTGGCAGCAATTTCATTCACTCGGAAATGGGCAAATCGCTACTGGTGTTTATCGCCACCGGCAGCATTGTTTATCTCGCAATGCTACTGAGCAAAATAACCGGTGAGCCGTTTTTTCATCGCGAGAAAAATCCATTCGACACCTTATTTTTGATCACGGTGCTGATGGCTTTTTTGGTGTACAGCATTGCGATTCCCTTCTTCTTGCAGGATTACCGCTCGCTACCAATGAGTGTGGGGATTCTTACCGGATTGATGTGGCTGCCATTTTCCTGGATGGTGCAACACTGGATTGGTTTTTTTCATACCATCCTGCGCACCCTGTTAATTGTGCTGGCTTGGTTCTTCTACCCAGATCACTCTTTTGTGCTGATTCCAGCAATTATTGTCGGTATTTATGTGATCTCGATTGCGGTGCTGGAACAGCGCTGGCGCAGTTTGCAAAAATCAGCAAACCCACGCCACGCTTAACAACAAATTGAGCAGACTATTTCAGTAAGTACACCACATACACCTGCGCGCTGACTTTCATCACGCCCGGCTCAAACGGCTCGCTGGCAGCGCGCTGCAGGGTGGCGGAATCGGCCTTCATCACCGCTGAGTTGCCCATCAACTGACGATTGGGCAGCAGTTCCCAACGCTCATTGCCGCGATTGTTAAATTCGGAAATTGACCAAGGCTCGCCCGCCGTTTTTCCCTGGGATTTTGCCAAGCGATTGGCGCGTGCTTTGGCGTCAGCCATAGCGGCATCCTGCACTTTTTCTTCCACTGCTTTTTTGTCGGCGATAGTTAAATTGGTGCTGATGGTTTCCGAAATTTTTGCATCCACCATCGCCTTCATCATTTCGGGATATTTTTTTATGTCGCGCAAATTGATGTCGACCTGACGCGATACATTGTTGCCAGTCAACACACGCTGGCCGTCTTTGTATTCATATTCGGGGCGGATATTTAATGCAGTAGTAGCTATATCATTGGCCTTGATGCCAAATTTTTTCACCGTATCGATAAGCAGCCGCGAGCGCTCATCCACATCGGCCTTGGCTGCAGCCAAATCCAGATCAACCTTTTGAATGCTCAAAGTAAAGGTCATCATGTCCGGTTCAACTTCAATCTCCGCCGAGCCTTCTACATAAACATGGGGCTGTTCGGGCAAGGGACTGGCAAACACTATTGGGCAAAACGCCATTAGGACAAAAGCAAACTGCTGCAATCTCATCATTAACTCCTTGGTAAAATATAAACCTCAGTCTAACCCGCAAAACTGAACCTTAACGAAACAACATGTTAAAGAGTGTACAAAAAACAAGGGCAGCCTTTTGCTGCCCTTTTGCTCGATTTTCTTTACATTTTTCACATCTATCCACGCATTATGCTGATCGCTTATATCTGCACAAAATTAACATCAGCATGCCAAGACTGAACAACCATAATAGCCTTGATTCAGGAACGCTCGTAGGAATGGATGTCTCAAATTGTAAATCGTCGATTAAGGTGCCCCAACGCATATTGTAATAACCGCTGAAGGTAATCTCAGAAATCCCCCCCTCCGCGGCAAATGAAATCGGCTGCTGGGGGCGGTAAGGCTCATTGATCTCCATACCCATTGAACCGGAGGTAATTATTTTTCCCAGATATCCCCCTGGACCATAAAAGTTAATGGTATTGGCGTAATCAAAAGCCGAGCTGACGATCATCGCCACATATACGGGCAAGTGTTCATCGACAAATTTAATCTTCATAAAATTAGAGCCGAATAAATACTGCGAAAATTCGAGATCATATTGTGAGGAATAATATGCCTTACCCAAATAACCTCCCTGAACTAATATCCCCTGCGACACATACTGATCCGTGATAGGCGTGTCATACCACTGAGGATCTTCGGGTGGAACGTAAACGAAATCATTAAAATCAATTAATGCTGCACGTGCCGGACTGATCGACAGATACAGGATCAGAAAAAACAACGCTACTGATGCTAGAAAATAGAAAGACAGGAAACGTTTGCCGGAATGGAAATAGGCGTTCATATACATCACTCCTTCGGTAGCCATAGGGAATTTTTGCAAGCAACAACAACGATTAGCGCACGCAAAAAACAAACCACTCTTACGATAAGCACTAACGATATTCTTAAAATCAAACAACACATCAACTATCCCCCCAGAGCATGACAAACTGCCGTTCATTAATTCTGGCAAAATACACCCACCCCCTCTGTTAACGAGCAGCCATGCCAAACCTCGACCTCCACCAACTCGCCGCTGATATCAAACTCTGGGGCCGCGAACTTGGCTTCCAGCAAGTCGGTATTACCGATATCGACTTGAGCGACGCTGAAGTTCGCCTGCACGAATGGCTGGCCAAGGGCTATCACGGCAGCATGGAGTG
Source organism: Cellvibrio chitinivorans (assembly GCF_035117775.1). Taxonomy (NCBI): domain Bacteria; kingdom Pseudomonadati; phylum Pseudomonadota; class Gammaproteobacteria; order Cellvibrionales; family Cellvibrionaceae; genus Cellvibrio; species Cellvibrio chitinivorans. Next base: position 1,258,316 of record NZ_JAYKKN010000001.1, on the reverse strand, counting down.
GCTCGCAGCGCACGGCAATAAACGCTCGCGCCCGGCGGAATTGCTGCCCGGCACAGTGCGGGTGATTTCGGTGCGCATGGATTATCTGCCCGGTGACACCGCGCAAATCAAAATCCTTAAAGACCCGACCAAAGCCTATATCTCCCGTTATACGCTCGGGCGCGACTACCACAAGCTGATCCGCAAACGCTTGAGTGTGCTCGCGCAAAAGATTGATGATGCACTGCCTGAGGATTATCCATTCAAAGACAAGAGGCCCTTTAAAGGCCAAAACCGCGCCTTTGTCGATAGCGCACCCGTCATGGAGCGGCCGCTCGCGGAAAAAGCGGGACTGGGTTGGACGGGCAAACACACGCTGATCATCAACGATAAGGCTGGCAGCTGGTTTTTTCTCGGCGAGATTTTTACTTTCGTCCCACTACCGGTTGATGAACCACAACAACCCAATCAATGTGGCGAGTGCACCGCCTGCTTGAAAGTCTGCCCCACAGATGCCTTCCCGCGCCCCTACGAACTGGACGCGCGCCGCTGTATTTCTTACCTCACCATCGAAAACAAAGGCGCCATTCCCGAAGAATTCCGCGAGCCCATCGGCAACCGAATTTTTGGCTGCGACGACTGTCAGGCCATCTGCCCCTGGAATAAATACGCGCAATTCACCAACGAGACCGACTTTTTACCGCGCCACGGCTTGGCCGACAGCGATCTGGTCGATCTGTTTAACTGGACGGAAGAGGAGTTTTTAACCCGCACCGAAGGCTCGGCAATTCGCCGCGTGGGTTATGAGGGATGGCAGAGAAATATCGCCGTGGGTTTGGGCAATGCGCCGACTGATGAGCGCATCATTCAGGCGCTGAACGACAAAAAGGCACAGGCATCACCATTGGTGGTAGAACACATCGACTGGGCCTTGGCGCAGCAGGCCAATCCTGAGCGCCGCCGCAAACGCAAAATCAAGCAAGATTCACCCGCAAAGTAACATTCACCCGCAAATTGATCCGCTCAATCCCTTAATAGCCAGAAGTTTTCGCTATCGACTGTATTTTTGGCGCGCAAACAGGAATAATACGCACCCCTTCAAGAGCGCTGCCGTTAGAGCGGCGCCGTTAGATAGAATCGGTCAATCACTGCTCCCTGGGGTTTTACCAGGTCAGCGTTCGTTTTGATGACGACCAGGACTGCCCTGTTGAACTGTCCCTGCGAGCCAGGACATCAACCACAACGATAGGCTATTACTACTATGAAATCACATTCCGATATAGGCTTGGTTGGCTTGGCAGTGATGGGTGAAAACCTCATCCTGAATATGGCGAGCAAAGGCTATACAGTTACCGCTTACAACCGCTCTGTTGAAAAAGTAGACGCCTTCCTCGAAGGCCGCGCCAAGGGCAAAACCATTCGCGGTGCACGCTCCATTGAAGAGCTGGTAGCCTCTTTGGCAAAACCACGCAAAATTATGCTGATGGTAAAAGCCGGTAAAGCGGTAGATGACTTTATTGAGCAACTGATTCCACACCTGGAAGAAGGCGACATCATTATCGATGGCGGCAACACTCACTTCCCCGACACTGACCGTCGCACCGCTTACTTGGCGAGTAAAGGTCTGCGCTTCATCGGTACCGGCGTATCCGGCGGTGAAGAAGGCGCATTGACTGGACCATCCATCATGCCCGGCGGCTCACCAGAAGCTTGGCCATACGTGAAAGACATTTTCCAGGACATCTCCGCCAAAGTAGCCGATGGCTCACCTTGCTGTGACTGGGTTGGAGAGAACGGCGCTGGCCACTTTGTGAAAATGGTTCACAACGGTATCGAATACGGCGACATGCAATTGATCTGTGAAGCCTACCAACTGCTGAAAGACGTAGCTGGCCTGACTGCTGATCAAATGCACGAAGTATTTGCCGAGTGGAACAAAGGTGAACTCGATTCTTACCTGATCGAAATCACCCGCGACATCCTCGCCTATAAAGATGAAGATGGCTCACCACTGGTTGAGAAAATCCTCGACACCGCTGGCCAAAAAGGTACCGGTAAGTGGACTGGTGTAATCGCACTGGATTTGGGTGTACCTCTCACTCTGATTTCTGAAGCAGTATTTGCGCGTTGCTTGTCATCGCAAAAAGCTGAACGTGTTGAAGCTGCGAAAATTATCAAAGGCCCAGCTGTGACCATCACCGCTGACAAACAAGCCTTTATCAATGACGTACGCAATGCAGTATTCGCTTCAAAAATTATTTCTTACGCTCAAGGTTATTTGTTGATGCGTGAAGCGGCGAAAGAATACGGTTGGAACCTGAACTACGGCGGCATCGCTCTGATGTGGCGTGGCGGTTGTATCATTCGTTCATCATTCCTCGGCAACATCAAAGAAGCATTCGATAAGAATCCTGAATTGAAAAACCTGCTGTTGGATGATCACTTCGCAAAAACTGTTGATGCAGCTCAAGCTGGCTGGCGTCGTGTTGCTGCTGCTGCGATTGTTAACGGTATCCCGGCCCCAACAATCACTTCAGCACTGACCTACTTCGACGGCTACCGCACTGCACGCTTGCCAGCAAACCTGCTGCAAGCCCAACGCGACTACTTCGGTGCGCACACTTACGAGCGCCTCGACAAACCACGCGGCGAATTCTTCCACACCAACTGGACCGGTCGCGGCGGCAACACCGCATCGACCACCTACAACGTTTAATTTTTTAAACGCGGTGTGAGAAAAACAAAAACCCGAATCAGAAATGGTTCGGGTTTTTTGTTGGTGTGTTCAGTCATCGTTTTCCCGTAGGTTGGGGTGAGGAACGAACCCCAACATTCGTAATCGCAAACCGCACATAACTTAATTAATAAGAAAAACAACGGTACACGAATTTGGTGTTGGTGGTTGCGGAGAGATGGTCATGTTGGGGTTCGTTCCTCACCCCAACCTACATTTACACCGATAAAATTTATTGAGTAATGCCATGAAAAAACGAACCGATAACGCGTCACAAGATAATTCAACCAATTCGATATTAGAGGGAATTAAAAAAGGAGAAGAAGCCATAAAGAAAGGAAATGTACTCACGCATGCGCAAGTCAAAGAAAAACTCAGGAAGTGGCTTAAATCTTAATTCACTGGGTACAACCTCATGCTAACCGGACTCAATCACATCACCATTGCTGTTTCCGATTTGGATATTTCTTTTGATTTTTATTGCCAACTTTTGGGATTTAAACCTCATGTGCGCTGGGATGCAGGAGCCTATCTCACACTTGGAAATTTGTGGCTTTGCTTATCGCTTGATAAAACAGCGCCGGCAACTGATTACACACATATCGCACTGGATTGTGCGCCAGAAAATTTCCGCGCAATTGCGATAAAACTATGTGAAGCCGGAATTCAGGAATGGAAGCAGAACACCAGTGAAGGCGACTCTTTATATTTTCTCGATCCAGATGGACACAAATTGGAAATTCATTGTGGCGACTTACAAAGCCGTTTGGATTCATTAAAAGAGAAACCGTACAAAGGACTGATTTGGTATTGATACTGTCACAAAAGCGTCAAGAAAGCGCGGGTGAAAAACCGTTATGCTGATACCACAGTCAATTGCGGAGCGCGCCTATGACGGTTCAGCAGCCTTATTCCGATGTTGCCAGTGCGTCGGCCAGTCATTTACGCAGCGATGCTGAGCGCCGCCGTTTTGAGCAAAAAATTCCTGAATTGCTGGAGCTTGAGCGGCTGATTCAACAATTTCCGCAGCACCTTCACACCCGCACTGAAACGCTGCTCGAATCCGAGTGGGGTAACTTTCCGCTCTACTCGCTTACACTCGGCAATAAAGATCCTTCAGCGCCTACATTGTTAATGACGGGCGGCATGCACGGCATTGAACGCATTGGCAGTCAGGTATTGATTGCGTGGCTGCATACGCTGTTGGAGCGATTGCAGTGGGATGCGCAATTGCAACAGCAACTCACGCAGATGCAGTTAGTGCTGCTGCCGATTTTAAATCCGGTCGGTATGTACTTGAATCAACGCGCCAATGGCAATGGCGTGGATTTAAATCGCAATGCGCCGATAGATGCCGAAGGTGCTGTGCCACTGCTTGGTGGCGGTCACAGACTCGGGGCGTTTTTGCCCTGGTATCGCGGGCGCAAACGCGGGCAGATGGAAATTGAAAATATCGCATTGGAGCAAGTGTTACAGCGGCAAATTTTTAATCGCCCTTTTGCAGCGACAATTGATTTGCACTCGGGCTTGGGCATGCAGGATCGGCTTTGGTTTCCGCACGCGTATCGCAAAAAAGCGATTGGCAATATCGCCGAATACATCGCACTGAAAATGCTGTGGGAGCGCAGCTACCCCAATCACACTTATATTTTTGAGCCGCAATCGATTCATTATTTATCCCACGGTGATTTGTGGGATTATTTTTATTATCAGTCGCGCGCGCAGCAGCAAACGCATTTTTTACCGCTTACATTGGAGATGGGCTCCTGGATGTGGGTGAAAAAAAGTCCGCGCCAAATCTTCAGTTTTGCGGGATTATTTAATCCGCAAATGCAGCATCGCCTTACGCGGGTGTTGCGCCGCCATATTGTGCTGCTGGATTTTATGCTCGCCGCCACGCTCAATAATCACAATTGGCTGCCAGATGAAAAACAGACTGGATTGTTAAAACAAACCGCACGGAGTTTATGGTTTACATGAAGCACATAGTGTTATTGCGCGGCCTTGCGCGCGAGGCGGCGCACTGGTTTGAATTCCCGCAACAATTGCAAAAATATCTTGGCGATGAAGTGCAAATTCACTGCATCGATTTTCCCGGCTGTGGGCATTATTTTTCGCAGCCAGCGCTTGGCTCCATCACTGCAATGACAGACCACGCACGCAGCGAACTCGCGCGCTTAAAAATCAATGCATCAGGCGATGCAATTTATCTCGTCGGCATTTCCATGGGCGGCATGATCGCGTTGGATTGGGCGCAGCGTTTCCCGCAGGAAATAGAAGGGTTAGTACTTATCAACTTCAGCACTGGTAGCCAGCCATTTTGGTGGCGTTTACGCCCAAGCGCATGGGCGGGCATGATCTGCGCGCTATTTGCCTCTATGCCCACGCGCGAAGCGGGAGTTTTGAATATTGTCAGCAACAAGCCAGAGGTTCGCGCGCACTACTTGCCGCAGTGGTTGCACATCCAACAACAGCACCCGGTATCGCGCGCGACGATTATTGCGATGCTGCGTGCAGCGGCAGCTTTTCGCCCGCAAGCATCCTGCAAGGCCGATGGGTTAATTCTGGCCAGCACCAGTGACCGTATGGTGTCGGTACGTGCCAGCGAAGCCATCGCCACCCAATTTAATTGGCCGATTGCGCTGCATAAATCCGCCGGTCACGACTTGCCGATGGATGCCCCGGATTGGACGGCGCAGCAGATTGCTAATTGGCTGGCGAAAAGTGCATCAAACCGCCGTAAAAATGCGATGTAAACGATTACAAATTTACAAATATAAACCCCTCTTAACCCATCGCCCAACTAGACTTGATCGCAACCTGCCCTAATAAGAGGCTGGATTCATACCGTGTTTGCCGTGCACCTGACCGCAATGAGCAGCGCAACAATAACGATCGAGGCTCTTAATGAACAAACCGAACCTGCTTATTCCATTAGTCGCGGAAGACATAGCTACATCCCAGGAGCAGGAGATAAACAACTCGCGCCGCTCGGCAATCAAACAACTTGCATTGGCCTGTGGCTTGGTTCTATCCAGCAGCTCACTCTCTGCACTTGCCGCTAGCGTAACGCCTCCTACCGATTTATCGCGCAGTAAAAAAACGCTGTTAAATTCAGATCAGTTAGCACTGGTACGTGAACTGGGTGAAATTATTATTCCCACTACCGATACTCCCGGTGCCATTGCTGCAGGCGTGCATGATTTTATTAATCATTTCATCGCCTACTGTGCGACACCTGCAGAGCAGCAAGAATTATTCGCTGGTTTAAAAACTATCGACACTGCTGCGCAATCTCGCGTTAAAAAATCTTTTTTAAGCGCAAACAAAACTGAACAAATTGAATTACTGACCAGTATGGAAAAAGCGGCTGATGGTTTTACCCAAAACGATCGCCACTTTATCAAGCAATTAAAAGCGCTGGTCACCTTCGGCTATTACACCTCGGAAATTGGCGCCACTCAGGAATTGGCTTACCTCGCAATTCCCGGCGGCTACAAAGGCAATTTCAAATTCAAAGATGTCGGCAAAGCTTGGGCGCTTCCGCAATAAAGCATTCGCCTAATTACCCAATCCGACACTCTTGGCTGCGGCCAATATTATTTGAATTTAGTCAGGTGAGATTTTCATGAGTAACAGTATTTACATTAAAAAAAGCGCCCAAGTATTTGATGCAATCGTGGTAGGTTCCGGTATCACCGGCGGCTGGGCCGCGAAAGAATTAACCGAGAAAGGTTTAAAGACTCTGATGGTCGAGCGCGGCCGTCCGGTTGAACATCGCAAAGATTATGTCGGCGAAGGCATTAAGCCTTGGCAGATGCCATTTCGCGGCAAAGTGGAAAACAGCATTGTCGATGAACAGCATTACGTGCAAAAAAAATGTTACGCATTTAGCGATGCAACTAAACATTTTTTTGGCAACGACAAAGACTATCCCTACAGCACGCCTAAAGATAAACCTTTCGACTGGATTCGCGGCAATCAGCTGGGCGGAAAATCCCTGCTCTGGCATCGCCAATCCTACCGCTGGGCAGAGCACGATTTCACTGCCAACGCGCGCGATGGCCACGGCGTAGACTGGCCGATTCGCTACAAAGATGTTGAAAGCTGGTATGACTACGTTGAAACCCACGCAGGTATTAGCGGCTCGGTAGAAAATCTGGAAATTTTGCCTGACAGTAAATTTTTACCGCCGTTTGAAATGAACGCGGTAGAGAAAGAAATGAAAGCGCGCATCGAAAAAAAATGGAAAACGCGCAAATTAATTATGGGCCGTACCGCGCATTTATCTGTGCCAGCACCGCACCATACAGCGCAGGGGCGCATTCAATGCCAAGCGCGCAATGAGTGTCAAAAAGGCTGTTCGTTCGGCGCCTATTTTTCTACGCAAAGCTCAACACTGCCGGCGGCCTTGGCGACCAATAATTTGTCGATTACCACCAACAGTATTGTGCACAGCGTGATTTACGACCCCAAAACCAATCGCGCCACCGGTGTGCGTGTGATTGATGCCGAAACTATGGAGACGCGCGAATATTTTGCCAAGGTTGTTTTCCTGTGTGCATCTACACTCGGCACCACGCAGATTATGCTCAACTCGGTGAGCGAAAGCTTTCCAACCGGTATCGCTAACTCGTCTGGCGCACTCGGCCATTATTTGATGGACCACCTCTACGGCGCTGGCGCATCTGGCCGCGTAGAAGGTTTCACCGACGAATACTATTCCGGTCGCCGCCCCACTGGTTTGGTTATGCCACGCTTTACTAACTACAGTGAAATGAATTCCAACTTTTTACGCGGCTATCAATTAACCGGTGCAGCCTTCCGTGAAGATTGGAACAGCCTCGGTCAACGCGATGGATTTGGTGTGGACTATAAACAACAAATTCGCAATGCTGGCGGCTGGATATTCAGCTTGGGCGGTTCAGGCGAAATGTTGCCGCGCTACGAAAATCAGGTTTCCCTGCATCCAACCCTGAAAGACAAATGGGGTATGCCGCAGTTGCACATTGAATGTGAACTCACCGAAAACGATTGGAAGATGTTTGAAAACATCGCCGACACCGCTGCCGAAATTTTGGAAGGCATTGGCGTAAAAGATGTAACGAAAAAAATCGATGCAAAAAAAGATTGGCACCCCGGCCTCGCCATTCACGAGATGGGCACAGCGCGCATGGGTAAAGATCCTAAAACATCAGTGCTTAATGGTTTTAACCAAACGCACGATATTCCCAACCTATTTGTTACCGATGGAAGTTGCATGGCTTCAAGCGCTTCGCAAAATCCATCCTTAACTTATATGGCGCTTACTGCGCGCGCGGTAGATTATGCAGTAGCGCAAATGAAGCTCGGAAAAATTTAACTAACCACAAGGCTGATAATTAATATTCACTACAGACATTAACAATTAATACGAAATCACCCAAAAGCGATTTCCACACAGGAGCACAAGATGACACTATCAAAAACAATAAAAGCCTTAACACTGGTTGCAGCAGCAAGCATGAGCAGTGCCGTATTTGCAGATGCGCCTACACCTACATCGCCGCAATTAAGTGTGCAACTCTGGTCAATTAAAGATTCAGTTGCAGCCGACTTTGAAGGCACACTGAAAAAACTCAAAGCAATGGGTTTTCAAGGCATTGAATTCGCTGGCAACTTTGGCCCTTACGAAAAAGATCCAAAAGGTTTAAAAGCCTTTTTGGAAAAAACCGGTTTAAAAGCCTCTGGCGCGCACGTACATTTTGATAAATTATCACCCGAAAATTTTGATGCAACCGTCGCTTTCTACAAAGCAATCGACTGTAATTATTTGATCATCCCAATGGATCAACGCGCATTTACTACTGAAGGTGCAAAAGAAGTTGCCGCGGATCTGGAAGCAGTTCAGAAAAAATTAGCGGCGCACGGTATGCACACTGGCTACCACAACCATAAGCCGGAAATGCTCGGTGAAATGGGCAAAACCCCTTGGGATGTGATTGGTAAAAACACATCGAAAGATGTGATCATGCAACAAGATGTGGGTTGGACTGAAGTTGCCGGCAAAAACCCTGTTGATTTTGTTAAGGCTTACCCTGGCCGTACCATCACCACTCACTACAAAGCCGCTGCGCCGGACGAAGGCAACAAAGAGAATCCAATTCTTGGCCAAGACACCACCGACTGGAAAGCGCTGATCGAAGCCAACAAAACCTACGGCGGCACACTCTGGTTCGTAGTTGAGCAAGAAGTGTATCCAGAAGGTATGACACCTATGCAAAGCGTAGAAGCATCACTGAAAGGCTTGCAAAAAATTATTGCTGATTCAAAATAATTCATTTGCGCCGCACAAAAAACGCCGCACTGCGGCGTTTTTTATTTTAAGTAAACAATACTAAAGACAACGACAATAACGCACTGGAGAACATATGAACCTGACTCGCATCGGCATTTTAGTCGCCGGAATAACTTTGAATGCCAGCATGGCTGTGCAGGCTGCAGAATTCAAACAATTACCTACTCATACAGGTGGGCGTGTATTGGTCAGCAATGTGAGCGGCGAGCAACACTATGAATACTCATGGCCAGCAGTCTATTTTGAAACTGCATTTAAAGGCGATTCGCTTACAGTTAAGTTTGATGACGACCAAAATAATTTTCAATTAATTGTTGATAACAACAAACCCATTCTGATCAAAAAACCCGGCAAACAAGATTATGTAGTCCCCGGCTTAAGCGCAGGAAAACATCAGGTGCGCCTGGAAAAAATCAGCGAAACCCAATCCAGCAGTGGCCGCTTCCTCGGTTTTTATAGCGATGACAAGCCCGCAAAACTTCCCAAGCGCAAACGCCAGATTGAATTTATTGGCGATTCCTACACTGTTGGTTACGGCAATGTATCGCCGAGCCGTGAATGCACTAACGAAGAGTTATTTGAAACCACTAATTCACAAGTTGCGTTTGGACCGCTGGTCGCCAAACATTTCAATGCGGACTACCAAATCAACGCATCTTCCGGTTTTGGCATAGTGCGCAATTACGATGGCCATTCACCGGATAAAAGTCTGATTGGCCTCTACCCGTTTACGCTTTACAGCAACAATTACGTTTACAACAGCGATTGGCAGCCACAAGTAGTTGTGATCGGCTTGGGGACTAACGATTTTTCCACCAAACTCAAAGACGGTGAACGCTGGAAAACCCGTGAAGAACTGCAACAGGATTACATCAACAAATACGTTGAGCTTGTAAAATCTTTGCAGCGCAAAAATCCAAAAGCGCAATTTATTTTGATGGCATCAACCAACGTCGAAAACGAAATTGCCAACCAAGTTGGTAAGGTGCTGGAACAATTAAAAGCATCAGGCATGAAAAAGATCGATTCAATTATTTTCAGCGGTTTGGATTTCCAAGGCTGTCATTGGCATCCATCCGCTAAAGATGATGAAACCCTTGCCAAGATACTGACGGATTACCTGAGCTCAAACAAAGTCTGGTAATTCCCCAAAATCGTCCCTTGCCAAAAAAGCCACCTCAATATACGATTCATATACATTTCGCATATTGAGGTAATTATGGGCATTGTCAAAATCAGCGATGAGTTGCACGAGGAAATTCGCAAAGCCAGCTCAACCATGGTGCGCTCAATTAATTCGCAAGCAGAATTTTGGATAAAAATCGGCATGCTTGCCGAAACTAATCCCGGCCTCACTTACACAGAAATCCTGCGCGAACAATTGCGCTTAGTTAATGATGAGGCTGTGCTCCATGAATGAACCCATCATCAAAAGCAGCAGCGAATTAGTGCTTATGCGTGAGTCCGGGCGCTTGCTCGCATCGGTATTCGACTTTCTCGATCCGCACATGCAGCCGGGCATATCCACCATGGAAATCAATAATCTGGTGGAAAATTTCATCGTTAACAACCTTCAGGCGCGCCCCGCCAGCAAAGGCCAATACGATTATCCCTTTGCATTAAATACCTCCATCAATGATGTGGTTTGCCACGGAATGCCATCGGCAACTCAACTGCTAAAAAATGGCGATATTATTAATGTTGATATCACACTTGAGAAAAATGGTTTTATTGCCGACTCCAGCAAAATGTACATGATTGGTGAAGTATCTCCCCTTGCCATGCAGCTGGTTAAAGAAACCTACAGAGCCATGTGGAAAGGCATTCGCGCAGTAAAACCGGGGGCAACCCTGGGTGATATAGGCAATGCCATACAACAACACACCAACACCAAAGGTTATTCAATCGTGCGTGATTATTGTGGCCACGGTATTGGGCGTGAAATGCATGAAGAGCCGCAAATTCTGCACTACGGAAAACCTCATACAGGCATGGTATTGCACGAAGGAATGACATTTACGATTGAACCTATGGTCAACCAAGGCGAAGCAAAAACAAAAGTAAAACGCGACGGCTGGACGGTTGTCACACGCGATAAAAAACTCTCTGCTCAATGGGAGCACACTATCGCCGTTACCGCTGATGGCTATGAAGTTTTAACCCTGCGCAGCAACGAACCTCATTTTGTAAGCTAATTAACCTTCCACACACGAATTAAACACTTCTGCTTTACTCGTATGTAAAAAAACGCATAGTTGCTGGACAGGAAAGGTCAGCGCAGTAATCATTCGTGTTTATACAATAAGCAAAAAATTATTATCACAATAAATAGCATTTATTCGGCAAGGCTTTTCGGTTGGCAATCATCAACTACCGGAAAAAATAATCATGAAAACTATTATTACTACCACTGCGGCGCTATTACTTTCACTTCAGGCCGCAACTAGCAGCGCACAAAATCCGTTAAATTTTGGCAACAATATTCGCACCGCCGACCCCTCTGGCCATGTGTGGAATGACGGAAAAATGTATCTCTATACATCGCACGATGAAGAGTGCCAGGAAGACTTTCATATGAAAGACTGGTATGCGTTTTCATCGTCCAATCTGGTCGATTGGAAAACCCACGGGCCTTTATTATCCGTTGATGATATTAGCTGGGCAGATAATTTTGCCTGGGCGCCAGACGCTGCCTACAAAAATGGAAAATATTATTTAATTTTCCCTGCTGGCACCGGCTACAAAGACAGAATTAATCCAGAAAAAAGTACCAAATGGATGGGCTTGGGCGTAGCCGTAAGCGATTCACCTACAGGCCCCTTCAAAGACGCCATCGGCAAGCCTTTATTTACTACGCCTTATGCGAATGATCCAAGCTTATTGATCGATGACGACGGCAAAGCCTATTTGTATTTCCACGGCATGGGCGCTGATTATCAAGTCGCAGAAATGGCTGATGATTTACTCAGTATAAAAGGCGGCCTGCAAAAAATGGATATGGGCGGCCATGAGCCGAAAATGGAAGGCCCCTGGGTATTTAAACGCAACGGACTCTATTACTTCACCATGCCGGAAAATAATCGGGTGCTGACTTACTACACGTCCAAATCACCCAAAGGCCCGTGGAAATATCAGGGTGAAATAATGAATGAGGAACACGGCAACAACCATCATTCAATTGTTGAATACCAAGGCCAATGGATTTTGTTTTATCACCGCTGGTTTGAAACTCCCGGTTGCCATAAAAAACAGCGTCACGTAACGGCAGAATATTTATATTTCAATGATGATGGGACTATTCAGCCGATCAAACGTACTACTCAAGGTATTGGCGATTTCCCCGAGCATATTAAAAAGCTTAAAAATACGACCAAAAAATAGAGCACAGTCAATAAATAAGTTAAGTTCCAAATAAAAAAATGCCGCTCAATTAAGCGGCATTTTTATTTTCAACCACTAAAACAATCCGATCACACTTTATTGCCCAGCGGTAATTTAGTGACAGGTTTTCCGGTTGCGGCAAAAAGCGCATTGGCAACCGCACCTGCAATTGGCGGCAACCCAGGCTCACCGACACCCGATGGTATTTCGGCGGAGGGCACTATATGCACTTCTATTTTGGGCATAGAGTTTATGCGCATCAATGTGTAGTTATGGAAATTACTCTGCTCGACCACACCATCTTTTAAGGTAATGGCTTCGCCCAGTGCAGCACTTAAGCCCATTCCAATACCACCTTCCATTTGCGCGCGAATCACATCGGGTGTTACGGCAACGCCGCAATCCACTGCGCAGACAACGCGCTCAACTTTAAATGTTTTGTCGGGGTTGATGCGCACTTCTGCAACTTGCGCAACCCAGGTTCCAAAAGATTTATGCACAGAAATTCCGCGCGACACGCCAGCGGGCAATGATTTTTTCCATTCCGCTTTTTCGGCAGCCAGATTTAATACACCCAGTGCGCGCGGCTCTTTGGCGAGCAACTCGCGGCGAAAAATAACCGGGTCTTTTTTTGCTGCTTTTGCAAGTTGATCAACAAACGTTTCCACCACAAAGGCATTGCCTGAGTGGCCAACCGAGCGCCACCAAAGCATCGGCAGCTTTACCGGAAATTCCGAGCCCTGCACTTGCAAATGCGGAATGGCGTAGTGCATGTCTTCAATGCCTTCTACCACGGTACTATCAACTGGCCCCTGCACCATTCCTTCAAAAGGCGTACCGCGCAAAATAGATGGCGCTACCGCGTGATGCTGCCAAATCAATTCACCATCATCAGCAACGGCGCCGCGAATATGATGAACAGCCATTGGACGATAGCGAGCATTCAGAATTTCATCTTCACGAGTCCAAAGCATTTTCACTGCGCGACCGGGAAGCTGCTTGGCAATATTAGTGGCATCGACCACATAATCACTTGCGCAAGCACGACGACCAAAACTTCCGCCCGCGTAAAGTGTATTGATTTTAACTTGCTCAGGTTTCAGCCCCGTGAGCTTACTTACCTCCTGCTGATCGACCGTTGGCATTTGGCAGGCATACCATAGCTCACACTGATTTTTTTCCACTTTCACTACACAGTTCAGCGGTTCAATTGCGCCGTGAGTCAAAAATGGTAATTCGTATTTTGCTTCGATAATATTAGAAGCATTAGCAAGTGCAGCGGCGGCATCGCCATTAGTTTTTACCCTGTGACCGCTTTTATCTGCAAGCTCGTGAGATGCTTTAAATAAGGCATCACTTCCGCGCATTTCACACGCCGACAAATCCCACTCTATAGATAATAATTTTCGCGCTTGATTGGCAGACCAAAAATTATCGGCAACCACTGCAACACCGCGAGGAATTTCAATTACCGCTACTACACCGGGCGATGCTTTGGCTTTAGCGGCATCCAGTTTTTTCACCTTGCCGTATATTTGTGGTGGATACGCAACTAATGCAGTGAGCATGCCGGGCAATTGAATGTCTTGCGTGTAAATTGCCGTACCGTTGGTTTTATCTGCACTGTCTTTGCGTGGAATTGTTTTTCCTATCAACTGAAATTGTTGTGGATTTTTTAATTCCGGTTTTTGTGGCACCGGCAAAACTGCCGCCTTCGCCACCAGCTCACCAAAACTTGCCGAGCGATCACCATGAGTGACTAGCCCGTTACTTACTTGAATTTCTTTCTCTGGCACTTTCCATTGCGCTGCAGCAGCGGCCACCAGCATTGCGCGCGCCGCAGCACCGGCATTGCGCAACTGCATCCATGAATTGGCTATAGATGAAGAGCCACCGGTACCTTGCGCAGGCCCCCAAAATAAATTGTTGTATTGCGATGCATCGGCAGGAGCAAACTCCCACGCCATTTGCTCCCAACTTGCATCCAGTTCTTCCGCGACTATCGCAGTAAGGCCGGTGCTCACACCCTGCCCCATATCCAAATGCTTAACCACCATTACCACTTTGCTGTCTGGAGTGATTTTTAAAAATGCATTGAAAATGGGAGTGGCCGTCTCAGTAGTTTTTTTATCAGCTGCTGCAATATTTACGCTGACAAATCCGCTGCCAATTAATAACCCACCGCCCAGACCAAGACCGTGTAAAAAAGTGCGGCGCGATAAGGCCAGCGATTCAGATTCCGACGAAGTAATTTGCCGTTTGAGAAAATTCATTTAGGCACTCTCCCCCAACTGATCGGCTGCTTGGTGAATAGCGGCGCGAATACGATGATAGGTTGCACAGCGGCATAGATTACCTGCCATAGCTGAATCGATTTGTTCATCGCTAGGATTTTTGTTGGTTTGCAAGAGCGCAGTGGCCGACATGATTTGTCCTGATTGACAATAACCACACTGCACCACATCCAGTTCGCGCCATGCTTGTTGTACGGCTTGAAACGCGGGCGATGCAATGCCTTCTATGGTTTCTATTTTTGCACCTGCAACTGCAGATACAGGCAAACTGCATGAGCGAACCGGGCTGCCATTCATGTGCACAGTACATGCGCCGCACAGCGCCATTCCGCACCCAAGTTTAGTGCCCGTCATATGCAAGTGATCGCGCAACACCCACAGCAGTGGAGTATCAGGAGTGACATCCAGCTCTTGCGCCTTACCATCAATCGTAAGCGAAATCATACAGCTATCCTCTGCAATAAAAATTCAATCAGCGAACACGGATTATCACCAGATGCTTTTCAGAGGTTCCCTAAGAAAGCTCCAGTGTTATTAAATAATTTTTTTAAGATAAGTTTTTAAATCGACAGGTGTATCAATATCAAATTCTGCGGATGGCATAACCACAGGAACAATTTGATCAGGACAACTTAACAGTAAATTTTTTGCTCCGCGATCACCGCGACACTCATACAAACGCGCTTTAAAATTCGCGGGAAAAATCGCCGGCACGCCGAGGGTATTAGCGAAACTGGCGCAGGCAATTTTTTCTGGCTGCTCGCGCCACTGGCGATACAGCCGCTGCAAATCCTGCGCACTTACGAGCGGTTGATCACCGAGCATCACTAACACCGGATTTGCATTCTGCAAATGCTTTACACCAAAGGCCAATGAGTTGCCTATGCCTAAATCCCAAGCGCGGTACTCCAACAATTCGATATTAGAATCCGTCACTCGTTTTGGTTTGGCATTAAATTCAGACAATATTTGCGTGAGCTCTGGATAAAATGCACCACCGATCACACAGATGCGCGCCGGATTTAATTTGCGCGCTGCAGCAATACTACTGGCGATCAACGGCTGCCCTTTCCAATCACTTAATAATTTGCAGCTACCAAAACGACTGGAGTTACCAGCCGCAAGAATTAAACAATCGATTTGCAGATCTGTTTTCATGAATACACCGCCTTAGTTATTGTTGGAGTGAGCTCATCAACTGCATTTAATTCGCTCATCAGGTTGATTAGATGTAAGGGTTGTGCGCTGCTGCCAAAAATCCGCGCATGGCATTCAGCTAATACAGATAACGCGATACTCTCAGGCAAATCACCGCCCAAGGCCAAGCCCATAGGCCCGGCAATTGGATGGCGTAATTGCGCCTCAGTTAAACCCGCAAGCGCAAGCACTTCTGCTTTACGTTTGGCGGGGCCGAGTAAACCAATATAGGGCTGCATTAATGCGGGAGTTTGCAGGGCAGCAATCGCCGCCGCATCCAACCCCAGATTGTGATGCGCAACGATTACTGCATCGACCTGTTGCAGAAAATCAGCTTCCAGTTCCGTTGCAGAAACACTTAACGCTGTTACACCTGCGGGAAAACTATCGCGCTTGGCTGATGACAAACGCTGATCCGCTAACGTGACTCGCCAGCCAAGCACCAACGCCAATTGACACAGGGGAATAAGATCAACTCCGCTACCTAGAATTAATAAATGCGGCAGCGGATTAATTAATGTTGATAAAGATTGTTGCGGATTACCAACAGCGCCGAGACTTAGCTTGCCGTGTTGACGCTGTGAAAATAAACGCACGCAGGGAGTAAAACTCGCATCGGCTTGATCGATTTGCAATTGAAATTCGCACGCTTGCTGCTGTTGCAGACACGCAAAAACTTCTGGTAATTGAAGAAAATTATTCTGTTCGTTGCAAGGATGCAAAAGCACTTCTGCCGCACCGCCACAACCAATACCCAAACGCCACGCAATATTAGTGTCATCAGTCGCATCGTAAATAATGCGGCGTGATTTTCCGAGCGCGATGACCTTGCGCGCCTGTAATAATAAATCTGACTCAATACAGCCGCCGCTTAATAGCCCGAATTGATGCCCTGCATCGCTGAGCAGCATTAAGGCACCGGTTTTGCGATACACGGAACCGCGCGTATTGATGACCGCCCCCAGAACCCAATTGGCCTCGGTTTTCAGCGGCATCCAGCGCGCGAGCAGATGATGGAAATGATTGGACATGGGCAAGTATCCGTATTGTTACCATTATCGGACTACTGAGCCGGTAGATAATCCCATCGCAGCGCGAGAAAAACAGCAGAATTAACAAAACTAAACAGCGTGAAACAAAAGTGATGGCCTGAGCACCGCTAATGACCAGAATTTGTCAGCGCGGCGTCAGGAAAATGTCAGCGAGAGATAAAAACGCTATAAAAAAAATTATTTAATGAACAATTCCATATTGCACAGCATCGGTTGCAAAAAGTTGATTTACCCAGAGATCTTGCTGGTAGTGATTGGCTTTTTCCATCTCTACGACTGGTTGCAGCAATTGATGAGAAAGCGCAGGCGTGACGTAACAAGCGAGCGTCTGACGAGCGATATAGATTATGTGTGCGAGCAATTCGCGCTGATTGTTTTTACACAGGCTGTAGCCGTATTCAAGCAAGGTGCGCGTGTAATTTTTGATTGCACAATTTTTACAGTCAGCAATATGAATCAACAGCTCTGCAAGACTATAAGTCTCTTGATACATATCCACTGCGGCCGACCAGTGTTGCGCATGTAGTTGTGCGCGCGATTCGGCCAATAAAAATCGCCAGCGATGAATGGATTGCAGTAAAAATTGTTGCTGTTTTGTTTTCACATCAGCATCAATATTTTGGTCCTTTGCTTCTTCATCGCTGTACATGGCGGTTACTCCTTTTCTTGATCCGTTACGAAGCAAGCGCGCAGTTTTCGTATTCCACGATAATTTGCCCAACCCATGCGGCAATGCGGCCATCGGTCAATTCAAACTGCTGGTCTTCATCAATCGCCAGGCCGCAAAACTCGGTTTTATCGGCATTGAATGCGAGCGATGCAGCAACGTTGTAGCCGTCGGTAGGCCAGCTGCCAATGACTTCAGCACCGGTCGGCAATACACGCTCATACAACCAGCCCATGGCATCGACAAAATAATCGCCGTAGCCACGCTGATCGCCCAAGCCATAAAGCGCAACCACCGCTTCTGACAGATCGGCCTGTTGCAGATCGGATTCAAAATCTTCCCAGTCTTCTTGAATGCCGCCGAAATCCCAGGTCGGAATGCCCATGATCAAAAATTTGTATTGAGACAGTACAGTCGAGGTCACATCGGTAACGTTCATCATGTCTACCGAATAACCGTAGTTACGCAGCAGGGTTGCGATCTTTCCACCAACTTCTTCGGTGTTACCGGTATCTGTGCCAAATACCAGCGCGACTTGTGCGAGAGATGCCATATCAGTTTCCTAAAAACACTATCAACGAGAAAATTAATCAGGTCGCAATAATACACAAATGAGAAATATTATCAACAATATGCACAGACGACTGCCCTCCCAAGCAGCTAACAGGAGGGTGATTGTGGGTAGATGATCACAGGAAGATGATTGCGGGAATTAATAGATATGACAGCGATGAGAGATTAAGGACGTTTTGAGTAATTAGGGATGCCTTGAGTAGGTGCGCAGCCGGGTGTGATCCGGGTTTCCCAAACTGCCGTCATCATCGGGGTTAGTGAGTTCGATCAGTTTGCGTTTGGACAAGTTAAGCCGATCCAAACGCGCACCAAAATGCGCATCAAATATAATCCGCTGTTGACCATTTGCGGCAAGCTGCTCAAGCCCCAGTGTGAGCCGTTCTGCGAGCATCGGGTAGGCAGGGCTCACGTAAAAATACACGGGCATAGGCATATAGATAAGCAGACTTTGCTCTGGCACCAGATTGTCCACCTCTGCACCGTCGATAGTGTAGTGATCATCGATTTCAATTACGCTCAGCGGCACAAAAGAATAGCGTTTACCCGCAAGCATCTTTAATAGCGACTCCATCGTAGGCGGCTCGACCAAAGTAAAACCATTGTGCCGATACACATGCCCTTCCCAACCGCGCCCAAAACCCATTGAAAAGTCCGTCAATTGTTTCAAGGTTTTTACTTTGCTAAATCGCGGCTGATCCTCGCTGCGAATCAATAGAATGCGATACCCCATCAAGCCATTGAGCAAAGGTACAGGAACACGAATCAGCCCCTCGCGCGCGCCTTTCTGATTAGGAAACCCGACCAGCCGATCTACATTGATTTTTTCACCGTCAACCAATAGCTCGTGCTTGCGTTCGGAATTCAATGATTCCTGCGTAAATGCTAAACGATATGAACCGTGCGTCGGCTCAGTAGTTTTGAGCGCGGCATTAAGCAGCGCGAGGTAATAATCCTCACTCACCAGCGAAGTGTTATTGCCCAAATATTTAACCAGCAGCGGCTCCTCTGCCGAGACTGGCGCAATCAGGCATATGAGTACACAAACAACTAATAATCGGAATTTAATTGAAGGTTGATTCATAACAGCCTCCCCGTTTAGGGTGTAATTATGAATTTAATGCTAGCAGGTGTTTGGCGGATGGGATAACCGCTGGAGATAAAATTAAGGCGACACAAAGGTCGCCTTAAAAGCTAACTGTTATATATTCGGATCAAACAGAAGATATGAACTATTCCTCTGGTAACTCGCGATTGCCAATTAGCGTTGTATAGTTTTCGCGATAGTCATCCATGTGCTCTTTAAGAAAATCGCGATAACGTCCGGTCAGATAATTAGTTGTCCCTTCTACATCCTCGGCAAACTCATTTTTGTCGAGCGAGCTTTGCGCCACCACATAGGCATTAAAGCGCGCCGCCGCATTCATCAGCGCCGCACTCACAATACCCGGATCAGCTGTTTCGCAATCATCATTTGCCTGGTCGATGTATTTTTCAACCAGCTCCCAAAACAGATCATCATCACTTTTATTGCTCATGTTGCACTCACCAAATTGAAATAAGTTGCCAATGTTAATCCAATCGCCCCTGCAAATACATTACAGGGGCGCACAGGCTTTAATTTAAGGGGGCAAATGGTTTTGCTTTGAAATTAGTGCCGCGTAATTGCAATAGCGCCTGACCACTTTTGCCGCTGAACATCAAGCCTTGGTAAATATTGATCAGATCTTGTTTGGTCACTTTTTTCAAAGCAGCCAGATAGCGGTCGCGTGCATCAAACTTGTATTTGCCATCCCAGAATTCGCTCGAATATAGCCCGGCTTCAGCATAAAAGTCGGTTGGCTTTTGCAGCAAATTGGCGATCATCGCCTGTTTGGCTTGTTCAACATCATCCTCACTTGTCGCTCTCAATTCAGCCAGATAATCCGTACGAAACTTATCCATGCGCGCTTTAATTCCGGGCAGATCGGTATTGGAGCTTTGCACCAGCATTACAAAACCGGGAATCTCATCCACCGCATAATCAAAACTGGTCACCACATAACCCAGTTGCTCATGGGTGCGTAGCTGCATAAAAAAGGCGTTGCCAAATAAGGAATTCAATACGGCCAATTGCGCTTGTTCATCATCCGATTTTTTAGCACCAAACCAACCCTGCATTAATGCGCTATCGGCAAGCTCAACATCATCCTTAAATTGGATGGTCTTTCCTGCCGCAGGAGTAACGTAAGCAGTGAGCGCACGCTGCTCAGGCTTGCGTGTACCCGGCAGAATTTTAGCAGCAGCCAAGGCCATCTCTTTTACCTGTGCTTCAGTGTAATTGCCAACCGCATAAATACGCAGCAATGGGTTTTGTTTGATCGAAGAATGAAATGCAATAACATCATTTTTGTTAATGCTGGCGGCAGCTGCTAACAAGTCTTCATCGGTCCACTGCACTTTATTGGTCAGACGTTGTGCATGGCCAACCAATTGGCGGTAAACATGATTCTTTTTCTTGTTGGCGATATTTTTTTGCAGGCTATCCATGGCCTCGGCAAAATGTTTATCACTAATATCCAAGGCAGAAAATTCATTCAGCATTTGCTGCAACAATTGCGGATGCTTGGTGGTGTAACCTGAGATAAAAATTCCCTGACTGCCGGTACTCATCAGGCTCGCCGAAACACCCAAGGATGCACGCGCGGCACGATCAGATAAGGTCATAACCTGCTTGTTATAAACATCGTTAACCAACGCAGCCAGTACCGCATTTTTGGCGGTGCGAGTGGCGAAATCCACATTGATTTGCAGCGATAACTGGCCTTTATCTTCACGATAAAATTCAGGATGCGTTAAATAGGCTTCTACTCCCGTTTGACTCACTACCTGATGTGGCTTGAGATAAAGATTATCAACAATAGGCGCAGGCTTATCGGTAAACAGATCATTCAGCGGCGGCAAATTAAATTGATGCTGTTTGGCAAGCGAATCCCAACGGGCAAACTCTTCCGAGGTAATATCGCGGATTGCGTAACTGCCATCAAAGAATGGCACAGGTGTGTCGGTTTTTTCATTTTGATTGACGTACCACACGCGCGCCTTACGTTCATCTAACTGCGCGATTAATGACTTAATGACTTTTGCATCGTAACGGTCATAAACATAATCGGCGTTCAGCAAGTTTTCTACCGGCAAATCAAACTGTGCCATTGTGATTCCAACCGCCTGATCCAATGGCTCAGGTTTAGGTGCATTGGCAAAGTCTTTGGTGCGCATGGCTTGCAGTTCGCGGTAGTAATTCGCATTCAGACCTTCGCGTTTAATGAGATCGATGTAAGAAAAAATTGCCGCGAGGATTTCATCTTGCTGCTGTAAACCTGCATCGGTTAATTCTGCTTGCACACGCAAGAAACCATCCGGCCCATAACCTTCTGCATCGACATAGGCGGTAATCATTTTTACCAAACCTTTTTGGCGCAGCTGCTCACCTAGCGTGCCCGGCTCCTCGGAGGTAATTAAATTGCGTACAAACTCATTGGGTTTTAATCGCCACTGCTGCTTGTTGGACTGCACAGGAAAATCCACGTACAGCACCTTCATATCTTTAATAGGCTTGTAGTGAATACTCTTGCCCATTTGCGCTTTAGTTAAACCCGGCTCAGTCACATGGGGCATGGCGACATTTTTATTGGGAATAGATGCAAAATGTTTTTCTGCCATCGCCTTTAATTCTGGCAGCGATTGTTTGCCGACCAACGTCAGCTTCATGATATTGGCAGAGTAATAACGGTTATAAAATTCTTTTAGTTCATCTTGCAACTTGGAGTCTGGTTTATCTTTTAAGGTATCCAGATTGCCGATATTAAATTTAGCGCTGGGGCTATCCGGATTAGCGGTAAAACCTTGCAGTGCAAACAGATTCCAACCGTCCTGTGCTTTTTGCAATGACCACTCGTTGTTAACTGCGTTGCGTTCTTTATCACTGAAGTGAGGATCAAAAGTCGGCGTTTTAAAATAATCGCTAAATCTGTCTAGCGCCTCGTCAAATTTTCCGGCGTTAATTTGGAACAGATAATTGGTTTTATCGTAAGCGGTAAACGCATTGGTCATGCCGCCATTGGCTTGGGTGTATTTCATAAACCCATCTGGCTCGGGATACTTTTCTGTACCCAAAAACAACATATGCTCCAGATAATGCGCCAAGCCCAATTGATCTTCAGGATCATGTGCGCTGCCCACGCCTACCGCAAGTGATGCAGCAGAATTTTCCAAAGATGGATCAGACACCACCACCACTTGCAGTCCATTGGGCAACAACATGGCCGCATATTGGCGGTCATCATTCGGGCTTTTAATAATGGTGACTTGCTCGGGGTTTTGAACAACAGGTTTAGTGGTAGTGGATTCACAGCCAACCAGACTGATCGTACCCAGCATGAATAAACTGCATGCATAGGCCGTGTAGCGCTTTAACATAGCGGAGTTCCTTTTTTCACAGATATTCTTTAGTAACGGTTGTTTCGCGAGGCTATTTATAGAATTGAAATTTCGATAAGCGCGACGAAGCCTAGCAGGTTTTAGGTGGCTGCGCACAGCTTGTTGTATGACCTATTGAGCGCCTTTGGGTTCCGCCGATGGCGGCAGATTCAATTTCAGTGTAGAAATAAAATGCCGTTGGCTTTGCATGGTTGCGCCCGAGCTTTCATCTTTTACTTCACGTTTGATTGCCAGCAAGCGATTACCATAGCGCTGATATTCGGTATGAATTTCATTCTTAAACTTAAAACCAATCACGATAAAAATTCTGCCCGATCCCACCTCTGTCAACTGGCTCGCAAACGGAACACCTTTATCATCAATCCAAACCAAAAATCGATTGGTATATTTTTTAACGTATTTGCGATAACTCTTATCGATTCGCTCTTTGGGCATACTAAACGTTAGCAAGCGCGCGGGACGATTATTGTGCGCATCCATTTTTTCATTGATAAATGTATATCGCCCCAAGACCAACTCCATTTGCTCTGCAGGATACAACAGCTCGCGCCACTCCCAATATTGAAACTGCCCCACAGCATTAAGTGCAGAATTTTTTACATCTTCATCGTCAATTTTGGCCAGCTCTTCAGAGTGAAGTAGCTCAATCAGTTCGGGCGAGTGAATTACGCGCAACCCGTTTTTATCATCTTCAAAACGAAGGTTAATTAAGCCTTCGCGATCAATTAATTGTTCGTGATCGCCACTGCGGCCGAATAATGTAAATTGCGCATCAACCACAATAGGAGCTTTTGATTGTAACTGCGCAAGTGACTGACGTAGGTCGGATACTCCATCAGCCTTCACTAAAGCTGCCACTGCCAACAAAGCAGCTACAGCCAATTGCGCTATTATTCGTAACAGGACTCTGAACATAGCTAAATCCTTTCACCTCTTTATCGCTACAAACCTTATGCAGCATAGCAATAGCCGTTTAATAAGCGCTAAAAAATAAGATTAAAAAATTGAAAGCCCAGACTAAGACAACTATTCTAGGTTGATTGAGATGCCGCACTGCAAGAGCACACCACTGGATCATCGCCATGAATCGTCTAACATTTCCAGCGCTGGGTAAATATCTGGATTTACTGGTCGATACCCTTTGTGTGGTCGATAAAAATGGCCATTTCCTCTATGTTTCACCCAGCGCCGAGCAGATTTTTGGCTACACCCAAGCGGAGATGATGGGCAAGCAAATGCTCGACTTGATTCATCCCGATGATCGCCAGCGCACCCTTTGCGCAGTCGATAAAATTGTCGCCGGTGAACCCCAGCCCCATTTTGAAAACCGCTATATCCGCAAAAATGGCGATACTGTACATATCATGTGGTCAGCACGCTGGTCTGAAAGCGATCAGTGTCGGGTTGCTATCGCGCGCGACATCACCCGCCGTAAACAAGCCGAATCCATTCAGCAGGCGGTGTTTGCAATTGCAGAAGCCTCACATAACGCACGGGATTTACGCACCCTGTTTACCGAAATACATCGCATTGTTGGTGAACTATTACCTGCGGAAAATTTTTCGGTTGCCCTGCAGGACAAAACCTCCAAGCGCATTACCTTTCCCTATTCACGCGAACAAGTAGAAGTGTCATTTGGGCAAGATGGAGCACACACCAGTGATCGATTACTTGAACAAGTATTAAGTAGTGGCGAGGCGCAATTATTTAATGCCAATAATGAACATCAATCGCTACAAAGCTGGCTGGGCGTACCACTGAAATCCCATTCAGAGGTGCTGGGCGCATTAGTGCTAAAAAGTTTTTCCACCAAACAACAATACACTGAAAAAAATATTGAGCTTCTGCAATTTGTATCCACCCAAATTGCTACCGCCGTTGAGCGCAAACAAATGATGGCGCGATTGGAACATCTTGCGCTTTACGACCAACTCACCCGTTTACCCAATCGCACATTGTTTTATGATCGCATTCATTCTGCAATCGCTCGCGCAAAACGAAACTCCAGTATTTTTTCATTGCTCTATCTGGACTTAAATAAATTCAAAACTATTAACGACCAATATGGGCACACCACCGGCGATTTATTATTGGAACAAGTCGCGCGCCGCTTGGAGCAATGCGTGCGCGAATGCGATACGGTTGTGCGTTTCGGCGGCGATGAATTTGTAATCCTGTTGGAAAATATTCATCGCGCCGACGAGAGCCACAACATTATTCTGAAAATTAAAGCTGCATTCGGTGGAGCATTTGATTTAGCGGGAACTCAAATAAACATCATGCCCAGCATTGGTATTGCACATTATCCAGAAGACGGAGACAGTGACACCCAACTACTGCGCAAAGCAGATCAGAGTATGTATCAGGAAAAATATCAGCCAGATTAATCATCGCGCGCTTTAACCTGACTCGCGCCGCTGGCGTCGGTTTTAGCTTTGGGGCGGCCATAATAATTAATATTCGATGCTCCACTCGCCTGAGCTTCCAACTCATCAGTTACTGTAACTTCAATTTGGGATGCACCGCTGGCATCGAGCTTTGCATTCTTGGCTGTTAACTTTTTCGCTCTCATATTACTCGCCCCGCTCACATTGACCTGCAGCGACTGCACATTGCCCGCTTTTACTTTTGCATCCGATGCGCCTGACAATTCATACTTTTGAAATTGACTATGCACCCGCTCACTGCTCATTTTGGCTGCACCGGATAAATCTACGCGCAATTGGTTTGCATCAACATCAGCAAAGTCAACTTCTGCCGCTCCGCTATTGTTGAGCGCAAAATTTTCGCTTTTTAGATCATTTACTTTTGCGTAGGCGCCGCCGGATAACTCCAGATATTCAAGTTGCTTTACACGCAATACAATTTTTACGTGATCATCTCCCTGACCAAACCAATTAAAAAAATTGTTATCGCTTTTAATCCAGACACTGACGCGCTTGCCGGTTTGATCGACTTTCACCCGCTCCATGACTTCTGCATCGGCCTCAATTCGTAAGTACTCGCTACCATCTTGAGTTATTTCAATTTTAGCGCCGCCACCAGCTGAGAATTCGCTGAAGTCTTTCACCGGATAGGTTTTGGCAATTGAGCCAGCCCAAGCAGCTGACGCCAGAACACTGAACATAAACACTGAAATTAGCGATTTAAAAACCATGATTTACCCCACAATTTTTGAGTGCATTAGCTATTAAATGCACTTAACTTTTATTGCTGCTTTTATCACTGCGCCTCAACACAGTGGCCCCAAGTGACTATTAAGATGCTGTTTTCCCGGTTTTGGATTCATCACTGCCGACATTATTTTTAGCCCTGCGTCAGCCTCAAATCCCGTTCATAAACAGGGGGTAAATTCAAGTCTGGTAGGCACAAGGATTTTGGGGATAATGGAGCCTTTCTTTATTGCCTTATCCCTACGTAACACGAGTCCGATTTATGACCAGTTTGCCGAGTATTGCAAAACGCATCGCCGATGAATTAAACGTTCAAGAACAACAAGTTAGCGCCGCCGTGGGGCTATTGGATGAAGGCGCGACAGTGCCGTTTATCTCCCGTTACCGTAAAGAAGTCACCGGTGGGCTGGACGATTCGCAAATGCGTACACTGGAAGAGCGCCTGCGCTACCTGCGCGAGCTGGAAGAGCGCCGCGCTGCGATTCTCAAATCCATTGGCGAACAGGGCAAACTGACCCCCGAGCTGGAGCACGAAGTCTCCATCGCCGATACCAAAAATCGTCTGGAAGACTTGTACCTGCCCTACAAACCCAAGCGCCGTACCAAAGGCCAAATCGCCAAAGAAGCTGGCCTGGAACCACTGGCAGAAGCTTTATTGGCCGACCCAACCCTCGCGCCCGAAGTAGAAGCGGCGAAATACTTCAATGCCGAGCACAGCATTAATGATGTGAAATCTGCGCTCGATGGTGCCAAATACATCCTTATGGAAAAATTCAGTGAAGATGCTGAATTGCTCGGCCGCTTGCGTCACTTTTTGCACAACGAAGCTACGCTCTCTGCACGTGCGGTTGCTGACAAGCTCACCGACACATCGCAAGAAGTGCAAAAATTTCGCGATTATTTTGAGCATGATGAACAACTCAAATCAGTTCCATCCCATCGCGCTTTAGCAATGTTCCGCGGCCGCAACGAAGGCGTACTGACTATCGCGATTAAAGTGGGCGATGAAGAACAACGTGTTGGTCATCCGTGCGAGACAATGATCGCCGATCACTGGCACGTGCAAGATAAAGGCCGCGCGGCTGATGGCTGGCTCGCAGAAGTTGTGCGCTGGACTTGGCGAGTAAAACTGCTCACCCATTTGGAAACTGATCTGCTCGGCGAGCTGCGTGAAAAAGCCGAAGAAGAAGCGATCAAGGTTTTCGCATCCAACTTAAAAGATTTATTGCTCGCGGCACCTGCAGGGCAAAAAGCCACTATCGGCCTCGACCCAGGTATGCGCACAGGTGTGAAAGTCGCTGTGGTTGATGCAACCGGCAAAGTGCTCGATCACTGTGTGATGTACCCCACTCCACCACTGAATAAAATTGCGGAATCTGAAGCGATTCTGGTTCACCTGTGCAACAAACATAATGTCGGTTTGATCGCAATTGGTAACGGCACCGCATCGCGCGAGACAGAAAAATTTGCGAAAGATGTGCTCAAACGTCACCCCGACATTAAAGCCAGCGCCGTCATTGTGAGCGAAGCCGGCGCATCGGTTTACTCAGCCTCTGAATACGCCGCAAAAGAATTTCCGGATCTCGACGTGACTATACGTGGTGCAATTTCCATTGCGCGCCGCTTGCAAGATCCGCTCGCGGAATTGGTAAAAATCGATCCAAAATCCATCGGCGTTGGCCAATATCAACACGACGTGTCGCAATCGCAATTAGCGCGCTCACTTGACGCTGTAGTTGAGGACTGTGTGAACGCAGTCGGCGTAGAAGTGAATACAGCTTCGGCTGCACTGCTTGCACGCGTATCGGGCTTGAATACCACGCTTGCAAATAACATCGTAGAGTTCCGCAACCAAAACGGTGTGTTTGCCTCACGCGCCGCGCTGAAAAAAGTGCCGCGCTTTGGTGAAAAAACTTTTGAACAAGCGGCAGGATTTTTGCGTGTTGCAGGCGGTGATAACCCACTTGATGCTTCTGCAGTTCACCCG
The DNA here is from genome assembly GCF_035117775.1 of Cellvibrio chitinivorans. Classification (NCBI taxonomy): domain Bacteria; kingdom Pseudomonadati; phylum Pseudomonadota; class Gammaproteobacteria; order Cellvibrionales; family Cellvibrionaceae; genus Cellvibrio; species Cellvibrio chitinivorans. The sequence continues at coordinate 1,230,466 of NZ_JAYKKN010000001.1, read as the reverse complement.
GAATCCTATTCAGTGGTAGAAAAAATTGCGCAGAAAAATACGCGCGAATTAAAAGGACTGATTGGTGATTCATCTTTCCTGCGTGGATTAAAAGCGGCAGATTACACCGATGAAAAATTTGGTGTGCCGACCGTGACCGACATCATCAAAGAATTGGATAAACCCGGCCGCGACCCACGCCCGGAATTTAAAACTGCGCAATTCACCGATGGTGTAGATGAAATTACCGACTTGGTTCCTGGCATGATTTTGGAAGGCACTGTCACCAACGTTACCAATTTCGGTGCCTTTGTTGATATTGGTGTACATCAGGATGGTTTGGTACATATCTCTGCCCTGTCACACAACTTTATTAAAGACCCGCGAGAGGCTGTTAAAGCCGGTGACATCGTTAAAGCCAAAGTGATGGAAGTGGATGTTGCGCGCAAACGTATCGCCCTGTCATTGCGTTTGGATGATACTCCCGGTGAAAAAGTAGAGGGCAAGAAAGGCGGTGAGCGTTCACCTTCGCAAAATCAGCAGCGTGCGGCGCAGCGCAATAACCCGGCGCCAGCTGCGATGGGCAGTATGGGAGCCTTACTGCAACAGGCGATGAAAAAGAAGTAAGTCTTTGACGTAAATTTTAATGAAATAATGCCCCGCATTCGCGGGGCAGATATGCGAGAAAAATCATGAGCGATTTACCCCAGTGCCCAAAATGTAATTCTGAATACACCTACGAAGACGGCACTCTATTGATTTGCCCCGAGTGTGCACATGAGTGGCCGAAAAATGCAGACGAAGCAGCTAGTGATGAAGATGTTGTTATCGTGCGCGATGCCAATGGCAATGTGTTAGTTGATGGCGACAACGTTACCGTAGTAAAAGATTTAAAAATCAAAGGCAGCTCTTCAGTAATCAAAGTCGGCACTAAAGCGAAGATTGTGCGCATCGTCGAAGGCGATCATGATCTCGACTGCAAAGTTGATGGTATGGGCGCAATGATGTTGAAATCGTCAGTGGTGAAAAAAGCCTAGCATTCAGATGCACACCATATGCTACCTTTAGTGCGTAGCATATGTGCGTTCAGAACAAGGAGATCCACCCCATGCCTGCAGGGTCAGTAGTGAGCAGAAGCTTACGCAAAATTTATCAAAACCGCTTTGTACGCTGGTTGGCAGCTATTTATTTAGCCTATCTAACCCTGTGCGTGCTCATCGTGATGCCGGCGATCAACTGGGGGCTAAATGCGGTCTATCAGCAGCAAACCGGGCGCCCACTGCATTACAATTTTATCCGCTTCAATCCCTTCGCTCTCTCGCTAACCCTGCCCAATGTGCGTGATAACAATAGCGATGGCACTAACCTCTGGTCTGCCAAGCAGATTTATATCGACGTGGCGGTTATTAAGAGCTTGGTAAACCTTGCCCCCGCTATTGATGATATCGAGCTTGATGGCATTAATATTCATGCACATAAACTGGCCGATGGCGGCTGGACCTTTGACGATATACAACAACGCCAAGCTGCACTTGCCGCTGCCGCACCGCCCGAAACAACCGACACCACTACCGATGAATTGCCAGCGCTGCTAATCAAACAGATTCACATCGCAATTGATTCGCTGAAGTTCAGCGATGATAGCCAAGCAGAACCTTTTGAGCTGGATCTGCAAAAAATTGAATTTGGTCTGCAAGATTTTTCTACCTTGCTGGAAGAAGGTCAGCCTTATCGCCTAAACGCTACCCTGGGCGAAAAAGGCGAGCTAAGTTGGGTCGGTGATGTCTCGCTCAAGTCTGCCCAAAGCAAAGGCGAGCTGGCGGTTCGCAATATAGATTTGCAACCGGCGTGGCAATATTTTAAATCCCAACTGAATTTTACTTTGCAAAAATCGCTGCTGAATATTCAGGGGCAATATCAAGTTAACTGGAAAAAAGACCTTTATTGGTCAATTAACCAAACTGAGCTTTCGCTGCTGGAAACTAAAGTCACTAGCGGAAAAAGTAACGCGCGTGATGCCGATATAAATTTGGGTGAGTTGCGTGTAACCGGAATTAATGTCGCAAGCGATGCACAACTGGCGGTCATCGACAAAGTACAAATAAATGGTTTTAGTCTTGCGAGTTGGAGCGAAGGTAGTGATAACGGTTTGACCCGCGCGTTCACTCCAAAAACTACCGAATCACCCTCAACCAATAACACGACCAACGACGAAGACGATACAAGCAAGCCTTGGCTGGCGCAGATAAAAACTGTCGCAATCAATGACGCTGCAATTGATTGGCGCGTCGCGGAATTGGAGCAACATCAATTTGCTATTCGCAAATTAAATGTGACTGTGAGCAACATCGACAGCAGTGGAAAATCGCCGCTGGATATTCAGCTTAATGCCAGCATCGATCAACAAACCAAATTCGCACTGAGCGGCGATTTCAATTTAACCAGCCTCGACGGCAATCTCACATCCACCATTGATGCGCTGCCAGTTGCATTAGCACAACCGATGCTAACCCCTTATTTACTCGCCACTATTGCCTCCGGCAGCTTAACAACCAGCGCCGAATTGCAAGTGCGCAATGCCGAACTTATTCAGATGAAAAGCAAAGGGGAAGTTGCTGATATTAAATTGATCCCTAATGCTGCCAAACAAGAATTACTGGTATGGAAAAATTTGCGCTGGAGCGATGCACAGATAAATCTGACCGAGCAAATTATCGATTTGCCACTGGTCGAATTAAGCGGATTTGATAGCCGTTTTATCATCACCGCCGATGGCAAAACCAATTTCCAAACGCTATTTCCAGAATCAGTAGCGACAGCGGATGCAACAAAAAACACACCTGCATCACAGCCGGCAACTACTGAAAATAACGCTGCAACGACGAGCGAATCGGCGGAAAAGAGCTGGCAATTTAGTCTGCATAAATTTGTGCTGGATAAAGCATCTTTCCGTTTCAACGATGAATCGCTTACACCACAATTTACCGCAGCGGTACAAAACTTTAGCGGCACTATGACCGAGCTTTCATCGGACACCAGCAAACCAGCATCATTTAATTTTCACGGTGATGTAGACGGTTATGCGCCGGTGAAACTGCAAGGCAAAACCCAGCCTTTTCTTGCGCAACCACTACTGGATGCACGGCTCGATTTTGAGAATCTCGATCTTGGCGGTTTTAGCAGTTATTCCGGCACCTATGCCGGCTGGAAAATTGATCGTGGCCTACTTACCGCCAATTTGCACTATCGCCTGAACGATGGCCGCATCCTCGGCGACAACCATATCGAAATGGATCAACTACTGCTGGGCGAACGGGTCGAAAGCATGAGCGCGATGGATATTCCCTTGCGCCTGGCGCTGGCGCTCATCACCGATGAAAACGGTTTGGCCACACTGGATATAGGTGTAAGTGGCGATCCGGCCGACCCGAGTTTTGATATAGGCAAGGTGATTCGTCAGGCGATTCGCAATACCTTCGTCAAAATTGTCACCGCACCCTTTAAGTTACTTGGCAATCTGGTAGGCACTAAAGAAGATTTGGGCGAATTACCCTTTAACTCTGGCTCATCCCAACTGCTCACTACCGCCACACGCAGGCTTAACTCGTTGCAACAAGCGATGCAGAAACGTCCGGATTTACGTATAGAGCTGCGTGGCATCTACGACCAGCGCACCGATTTGCGCGGCTTGCAAGCAGCGCAGGTTAAACACCTATTGCTGAATCAGGGCTTGGAAAATAGCGACATCAAAGCGCAAAACGAGCGCTGGCAGAAAGCAGTCGCGGCGGAATATCGCCAACTGAATCTGAAGCCCGATGGCGAACTCACACCAACACAAATGTACGAACAGTGGCTGGCTACCATTCCAATCGCACCTGAAGCACTCAATGAGCTGGCAGCGCAGCGCAGTATTAATACCAAGCAGTTTTTAGTGCAGCAGCTCAATGTAGACGCCAGCCGGGTGCTGATCAATTCCAGCCTGGATTGCAGCGAGCCAAACCTGTGTACCCGTCGCCGCGTGCTGCTGGATTTATCGGATATCAACCAAACTGCCGCTACATCCCAGTCAGCACCAGCGCCGCAGACGCCTTAGTCACAGTTCAGTTACAGCTCAATCACTGCCGCAGTCCTGTCACTTGGGGGACTGGGACTTTTTCCCTCTCCAGACGAGATATGGAATAGACACGGCAGCGGACGCCAAACTGTAGGCAAGAACCACGGCGAGCGTGTTGGTATTTGGGAATGCGCCTGCGACTAACACGGCGATACCGATATGACGTGTTGCGCAAGCCACTGCCAACACGGTGCGATTATCCGGATTAGGGCCGCCAAATACATGCCCTAATACCACAGCCAGTATCATCGCCAGCAGCAACACTGCCAAATCCCGCCAGTGAATCTGGGCAAATACCTGCCAATGAATCGCCAATAAGATAAGCGCTGCCACAGCCAACAAAATACCAGCAATACTCATCAGCTTATCGCTGTAGCGCTCACACAAGTCAGGCAATAACCATTGCGCCAACATCCCCGCCAGCAGTGGCAATAAAAATGCTTTGGCGAGCACCCAAGCAACAGTTGTGGTGGATATATCCTCATGGGTTCCGAACTGCTGATTCAGCAGCGTGACAGCAAAAGGAACCAGAACAATAGCAAGAAGCGATGAAGTCACTACCAGGCTAAACACATAGGAACTACTGCTCCCCATATCCAGTTTACGCGGTAAGAGTGGCGCACCGGCCGATACCGCGAGCACCAAGAGCGCCGCCTTGGTCATCGCCGATACGGGCATAACGTAAATCAGCCCAAGCACCGCCAGAGGCACCAATACATACATCACAAAAAACGAGCGCAGCATTAACGCTGGATGACGCCACAAAAAGGTCAGATCAGCGAGGGTTGAGCGCGAACCTATGGCAAATACCACTACGGATACGGCTATTTTGAGTATGGCGAGCAAAATTAACGTCATTATCCAGCTCCTTGCGCGATTGATGCTTTAGTAAGCAAGCATCCAAATAATAGACATAAAAAATGCGGCACATGGCCGCATTAGTAGGTGGATTGCGAACTTAATTTCGCTCCCAGTTATCACCTTTTTTACAGAAGCTGTAGTGACCATCCATAGTGCCGCCATTGGCATTGATGATACTGATGGCAAGCTCACGGCAAGGCACACCCGCTTTGGTGAAGGCGGTAATTGGCACTACCACGCCGGAATTTTTAGACTCCGGGTTAAACCAGGATGCAGGGACTTTATTACTGCGCTCTGACTCCAACACTTCATGCACAGTCCCCTCAAGGATTTTCCAATCAGCGTCGGTCATCTGGCGAATCAACGAATCTTTTACGCGCCACTTTTTATCCTCACCACGGCAGATATCAAAACGGTAATACTCCGGTTTTACCGTTTCTTTGCTGAGTTTAAATAGTGTTCTGCGACACTCAGAGGTACCCTCGTTAAAGGACAACTTGGGTTTGATCTGCACCTGAATCGCGCTTTCGGGCGAGCGCCAATTAATGATCTCTTGGTCCGGCTGCTGATTGAGCACATCGCCAATTTCCTGTTTCAACGCAGCAACTTCACTTGAGCTTAATTGCGACAACAAGCTCGATTCCAGAAAACGTAAATTCGCCGCACTGGTTAGCGATGCAGGCAACGCAAAGATCACCCCCCATAACAGTGAACGCAACAACACACTCATTCAAAGCCCTCCTGAGATATCCACCCTGTAACGGGGAGCGTTAATAACAAATCGATTTATTGTGCCGGTTGGCGAGTTGGGTAATGAGCATAGATGGTAGAGATGACACTATTAATTGCCGCTTCCGGATTCTCCATCGCAGTTTTGGTCAACTTACCTTCTGTTGTACCTTCCCACACCAGTTGTTTTTTCTTGGCGTCGATCACATCAATAGTCACTGTACCTACCTTGTAATGAACTGTGCTCACATCCATCGGATAAGTAGCAAAACCACCGTACATACCCGCACGATAACCGTAATAACCCGGATACATAGTCGTACCGCTGCTGCGCACATCGCTGCGCGATTCAACGTTAGTGGTGAAGTTCACCAGCAAATCGGGGTTATTGGCACTGAAGGTGTACCCCAATCCAACCATTTCACGCTGCACGGCATTTTTGAAGTAGCCAGTCATGAGAGTTGAATAGCCGGATTTATCGGTTGCCAATGAGTCAACAAAGCCAAAGGTGCGATACGAACTAAAGTTGGCATTGCGATCAAAATCGCTGTTCACTTTAGGGGTGGTAGTACAAGCAGATAACACGAGGGCGGCAACAAGTGTGTGCCAAAGTTTCAACGCGCGCATAACGTAACTCTCCTTAATAAAATGATAAAAACAACACATCGTTAAAGCTGAACATGAAACATAGCTGGATTGATTGTTGCCGATGAACCCTATTGCCGCAAGTTAATTATCATAAATGGCCCGACAACAAGCCTCGAATATGACTCCACTTTGAAGAGTTACCCAATTCACAGACTGCTTTGTAATTTGTGACGCAAGTCAGTAATATCGCCCCCGCAATAAAGCCACAGGATTGAAATTGGGAACGCAAGACATTAGGAGCAAGTTATGGGAGCGACAATAACAACAGGGCAGGCGATAAAATTAGCATTGGGCGGATTAGTGCTGTTTGGGCTGGGAGCTGCAACAGTATATTTCCTTGTAGCACCCGCACCCGGCGATACACCTGCAGAAATCTCAGCATCAATAGCGCAAGAACAAACCTCTTCTGAAGCGATTCCCCCCTCCTCTGCAGCTGTCGATTCAGCACCAGTTGCTATCACCACCGAATCATTCTATGAAGCAGCCGAGGCGCGCCGCGAGCAACTTCTTATCGACAAAGAAGAAGCTGATCGAATTGCCAAACTCAAAGCCATCAAAGAGCGCAGTGTGGAATGTAAATTTTGGAAGCAGCAACAAAAAACATCCAGCGCCGCAGCAAAAATTGAAGAGAAGATCGATGAGCACTGCAATCTGCCAAGCTCGTCATCTGCGAGTGAATCCAATAGTGCGGACACTGCCAGCACCGATACTCCAACCCAATGAAATCGGATTATTGTTCAGTGTTTAACTGGACAATCATCCCAAAATGCCTTCATAGGTGAGTTTGATTCCCGCCAGAAATAGAAAGCCATAACTGATCCAATAAAATATTCGGTCAGATACGCGGCGATGTAAATAAACACCAAGCCATACACCGAGTGGGGCTAGCGGCAGCAGTATGAGTGAAGTGACGAAGGAGCTGCTGTCGATTTGCCCAAGCAGCGCATAGGGGATCAGTTTTATAAAATTGATGATGGCGAAAAATAAAATCGTTGTCCCCGCCAATGCAGATTTGGATAAATGCTGTGGCAACAAATAGATTGCAACAGGTGGGCCGCCCGCATGTGCAATGTAGCTGACATAACCGGCGATACTCCCCCAAAAAGTCCCTGCAATTTTATTCGGTTTACGCTCTTTTAATTGTTCAAGAAATTGTTTGCCCCATAAGTAGTGCAACACAAAATAAATCGATAACAATCCGATAATTAATCGAATCCAATCCGCGTTGGTTATTTCAAATGTGAGTGCGCCAGCAACAGTTCCCAGCAAAGCACCGGGTAACAAAATTTTTAAATTCAACTTGTCCCAAGTGCCGCGAAAACTCCACAAACCAAACGCATCCATACTGCACAGAATGGGCAATAAGATCGCTGCCGCGAGGCGCGGATCAATCATGAGCGATAACAGCGGAACAGCAAGGACACCAAAGCCACCGCCAAAACCGCCTTTGGACATACCAACTAAAATTACAACGGGGACGGCGAGCAGATAAAAAGAGAGATCACTAATCATAAAAACACGGCTGCAGAGCGATGACAAAAGACATCGGCAGCATGATGAAAAACGACAGGTTTATCCAGCGCTATCCCTGCGCCCAGATAAATTTTTTCAGTAAAATTACTCGAGGGTTACGGGATAATAATCGTATTCGCAATAGCCGGAGTTGGAATCGCAAATTTCGATAAACATGTACACTTTTTGCGGCACTTGATTGATCAGGGGATAAATATCCGTTTCATGCGCCGAGCCTTCGCAGGACATAAAAAAATCATGGGTGTATTCACATACCCAAGCTCCCGACTGATCGCAATAACGGCCGGCTCCGCACACTTGCGAATACACCGCCAAGCTGCCCGCAAGCGTAGCGCGGTCGTTAATACGCAGTGATACCGTGTAATCCTCGATGCTATTTACATCCCAAAAAATCTCATATAAGCCATCGTAGAGATAAGGGCTAAGCGCCAGCGGAGGGTGATTGGGCGTTGCAGTATCCGTGTCGTAGCTATCGATAATATCGAACGCCAACAACTCGGGGACGAAGTTTTCATAGGGATCATCGACCGCAACTGTATCGCTGCCGCAGCCAAACAACCCAATAGACATGAACAGTAAAATTGCAGCGAGGGATTTGGTTTGCATAGCACAACTCCGCAGTAGGGTACGGAGTTGATGCTAGGATTTTTCCTCTGAATCCGGCCTGAATAACTCAACAGCAATCAATGACGAAACTGTAACGCGGGCTTTAAATTTACCGAGCCATCGTCTTCCAGTTGCGCGTGTTGGGTTGCCTCTGCATTGCTCACAATCACTATCGGCTGCATAAATAGTGGGCGACGCACAAACCATAGGTGCCAGCCAAAATTTTCCAGACTGCGCAGTGCAAGCAATTGGGATTCATTCAGATAGCGCCCAAGATCGATAGGCACCGCTTTTTGCACCCCACGCCGGTTTTCAACAGCCTGTTGCAAGCGCTCGGCAAGCGAGGATTTGGAGTGAGCATGTGACATTCTTGTTTCCGGCATTTTGTAGCTCCCTTTACCAGTTAAATAGCCATGTAACCCTGTAGTTGCCATCAAACACTTTATGACAAACCTCACATTAAGTGTCGCGAGAATAATCACTTCTGTCAAAAACCGTGTTGGAATATCCAGCCAATTCATCAGCATGCTTTTACATAATTGATACACAAAAGCCACATCCACCCGCTAGAATCGTCCCACACTATAAGAATATGGATTCGGTCATCTCACTCACTAACACAGGGGTTACAGCATGCACCACACGTTTACACGCAATTCCATCATCAAAAAAAGCCTTTTGATCGCCAGCTTATGTATCAGCCCTTGGGCATTTGCACACAATCACGAAGAAGAGGCTGTCGCCAAACAAGTCGAGGCATTGCGGGTGGCCATGATTGATGGCGATGCAAAAGCGCTGAAGCAACTATCATCTGCAGGCTTAAGCTACGGCCACTCAGGCGGCCACATAGAAGATCAGCAGGCGTTTATCGAAAAAATTGCCAGTGGTAAATCAGACTTTGTCACTATGGAATTGGCTGACCAGACCATCAGCATCTCTGGCGATACCGCACTGGTTCGCCACAACCTGAATGCCGATATTAAAGACGGCGGCGTACCCAACACTATCCATTTGGGCATTTTGCTGGTGTGGCAAAAGCAAGCTGGTGAATGGAAATTGTTAGCGCGTCAGGCGTTTAAATATCCACCCAAGGCGCAATAATTTAGCGGAGCAGAGTCGATGAAACTTTACGGCAGCTACACATCACCCTTTGTGCGTCATGTTCGTATTATTTTGCTTGAGACCGGATTTGATTGTGAATTTATCGAGACCGATCAAGCAGGCAGCAGCGCAAAATCGCCCACGCAACGAGTTCCATTTCTTGAAGATGGCAATGTATTTCTAACGGATTCGCTCTCTATTGCCAAATACCTGCGCGAGAAAGCTGGCCAAGATTATTGCAGAAGCCCGCAAGAATTGGATGATTTTTGTTTGGTTAATACGGTGATGGATGCAACGGTAAATTTGTTTTTTATCAAGCGCGATGATGTTGATATAACGACCGTTCCTTACTTACAACGTCAAGCAGCACGCATTCAATCGACCTTGGCAGAGCTCAATAAATTCACCCCGCCATTAGCTGCCCCCTATAACGATGCACAACTCAGACTCGCCTGTTTTATCGACTGGGCAAAGCTCCGTAATCAAGTTGATTTTTCCGTGTTTCCCAATCTGGAAAAATTCTATGCGGGTGCATTGAATTATCAACCCTTTGCTGCAACTCAACCACCGCAAAGCTAATCAGTCTATAAAAAATTAGTATCTAAAAAGTAAATTATTTTTATCGAAAAAAACCAGACTTATACTTTGAATTACAAGTCTGGTTTTTTATTTTTCCGTCACAGTGAAATCAAACACCATACACAATTTTTGGTTTGCGTAATTGCGCTGATGTAAAACGCAAAAAAATCACGGCTAGCACCAAAGATACAATCCACGCCTGAGCAAAATTCACCAGCGAAACACCGCCCCCCAAGAGCAAATCTTTTATCAATAGCTGATGGCTTAGCACCGGCACCCAGCGGAACCAATCGGCATAGGCGCTTGGGTTAAACAGGGTGTAAAACAGCGGAATCATCGGCAAAAAAATCATCAAACCCATATAGGTTTGGGCATCCTTAAAGTTGCGCGCAAATAATGAAATAACAAATTGCAAACCAGTCGACAATAAAGCAACTGACATCAAGGCAGCGTAAACAGCAATCAAATCCACAAACGACACATCAACCCGCAACCCCAATTCTTTAAAAGGAACATAGACAAGTGCAATTCCCAGCAACAACACCTCAATCAACAACACGGTTAAGGTCAGCGAAAAACTGGTCAGCCATTTACCTAACACAATTGCATTGGATGTTGCTGGCGTGATGAGCAGCGATTCTAATGAGCGGCGCTCACGCTCACCCGCCGTCATATCCGCACTAAAACCAACACTCGCCATAAACGCAGTCAGAATCAGCAACATCGGCAAACTGGCCATTACAAAAAAGCCCATTTTTTCATCGCTGGCGATATTTAAATCGCGGATATAAACCGGATTGGTAATGCCCGGCGCAATGCCGCGCGATAACAAACGCAAGCTGCCCATGCGCGCGTTCCAACTCCAAATTTGTTGCCGCACAAAATGCAAGCTGCCTTGTAATTTACTGTTGGTCGCATCGAACACCAGCGCCAATTCAATCGATTCACCTGTCGCAAATTTTTGCTGGGCATCATCGGGAATGATCAGCGCATAGCCTAAATCACCGCGCTCAACCTGCTGATAGGCATCATCAGCAACAGCATCCACCTTTACGCCCCTCTCTTGCAGCCAATCGATCAACGGCGGTAAATTTTCTGACCCCACAACCGACAATTTAATCGGCTCACTAGTGGTTGCGCGCGACTGGTTGGACATATGGATAATGAATAACGACGACGCGACAAACACACCGACGAAGTAAATTGGCATTAACAACGCCATGCGCAAACTTTTATTATCGCGCAGTGCATCGCGCCATTCTTTACGCAATACGGTCCGGATATTTCTGCATAAATCACGCATGGGCAATTTCCCCCTCCGGCTGTACCAAATTAACAAATGCCTCTTCCAGTTGATGAGATTTTCCTGCCTCCAAAATTTCTGGCAGAGCTCCATCGGCAATAATTTTTCCGTGCGCGATCACAATAATGCGATCGCACAAACCACTAACTTCATGCATTAAATGACTGGAAAAAATCACGCAGCGCCCCTGCTGCTTTAATTCGTGCAACAGGCGCCGCACTGCGCGCGTGGTGATTACATCGAGGCCATTGGTAGGTTCATCGAGCAACACATGTTGTGGCTGATGCACAATCGCACGCGCCAGCGCTGTTTTCATTCGCTCACCGAGAGAGAACCCCTCCGCACGACGATCCGCAATCGACTCCATTCCCAACAACTGAATTAACTGCTCAATCGCCAATTCCAGCGGCTGCCCACTCATTCCCTGCAACTCACCGAAGTAGCGAATATTTTCGCGTGCAGTTAAACGCTTGTATAAACCTGCATCATCCGGCAACACGCCCAACCGCTCACGCGCGGCATTTGCCTGCTTGCTCACTTGAAAATCATCGACCCATACATCGCCCGAGCTTGGCTGCAACAAACCGTAAATCAAACGCATCAGTGTGGATTTGCCCGCGCCGTTTAAACCGAGCAAGCCGGTAATTTCACCATCGCGCAGCGTAAAATTCACATCATCCAATGCGGCAATTACATCTGGTTGCGCATTTTTTTTTGCACTTTTGAAAGTGAATGAACGCGATTTTTTTGCCGCAAAGGTTTTGCTGAGATGTTCAACGCGAATCATTATTTATCACTCCCTGCCGATGACGAACTCGCCGAGGCTTTCTGGTTAGCGCCCAACACCAAGGGTAAAGGTTTGATATAACCTGCACACTCCGTGTTAATACCCGTCATTGATGCGCGCTCAATAAATTGTGCAATTAATTGCGGCATACAACCTTCAGTTGAAATGGAGTGATTACCCCCGCTGGCAGCCAGCAAACTGGCATTGGGCAAATGCTCTGCAACTGCCTTTGCCCAAACTTCCGGTGTTACCGGATCATGATGGCCAGACAACAGCAATGCAGGTACATCACTTTTTATTGGCTGCCAATAATCATCCGGTAATTTTGCTTTGGGCCAAAACTCACAAATCGCGTGCATATCTTTCACAAAATCCATTCCAAAAAACGGTTCGCTTTGTGCAATATCCGCATCAGAAACGTGCGGCCAATCTTCATTGCAGATAACGCTATAGCGCATTCCTTCCATAATATTCATCTGCTGCATTTGCTCACCCGCCAAAGCCGAAAGCGCCGCAAGCAAGCGATAATCTTCTTGCTCTGCACGGCTGATCGCGCGCGGCAATAGCACCGTTAAATCACGCGAATAGAGCGACATAAAAATTAGCGATGAAAACGCACGAGGTGTTGCAATCCAGGTATCGGTTTGCTGGTGACGCGGATGCTCAAATGAGACAGATAAAGGCGTTCCGTTTTGTTGAAGTGCTTGCAAGCGCTGAAAAACAGTTTCAGCTTTTTGCACAATATCGCCAAACGCAGCAGTGCACTCGCGCCGAGCAAGACATTCATTATTTACCGCGTGCAATGCAGCGAAAGAGTCCCGCGCAAAATATTTCGGCAAGGCAATACTCACGGGCGCTACGCCATCCAAAATTAACGCGCGCGCGTGCTGTGGATAAGCGCGTGCGTACTCCAGCGCTACACGTGTGCCGTAGGAACCTCCCCACAAATTAATCTTGGCGTAACCTAATGCAGTGCGAACCGCATCCAGATCCTGCGCGGCATAGGGTGTGGTATAGAACTGTGCATTAGCTTGATATTGTTCAGCGCATTTTTTTAGCGAGTCGAGATATTTTTGGTTCAGCTCTACTTCCGGCAATTTTTGATCTTCTGCGCTCAATTGATCGCAGCGCAAAGGATTGGATTTACCGGTGCCGCGCTGATCCACAAAAATCAAATCGCGATTTTTGCGCACATCCGCAAAAAAACCATGAATTTGATTCGCCATATCAATGGAAGAACCGCCGGGGCCGCCCTGAATTAGAAATAGCGGATCAGCCGCAGGTGCAGGGCTAACAGCAGGCAAGCGAAGAATTGATAAAGTGATTTCATTGCTGGCAGGATCATCAGGATTTTCTTTAACCGACAACTCACCGCACTCAGCACCAAACACCAAGGGCGGCTTACCGGTTTCCACAAAGCCGGGGCAAGAGCTCAATTGCAAAGCAGCCTGAGAAGCAGGGTCTACCGACTTACCACAGCCGAGAAAAAAAATAGGTAACAAACAAAAAATTCTATGCGCCGATAGAGACACGCTCATCCACAGCTCCTTCATTATCTTGCTATCGTGAAATTATTTTTTAAGTTTATAGGGAGTAATTTTATAACCACGCTGCTCCAGTTGTGCAAGCAAACCGTCGTCACCACTAAGGTGCAAACTTCCCACTAGCACCAACTCTGTTTCGGCGGAAGAAAACATAGCTTCAATTTTTGGCAACCATGCCTGATTGCGTGCCACTAACAATTGCTGATAGATCTTTGGCGTTTCACGACGCATATCAGTTGCCATTTCTGTATCCAGCTTATCCAACTCTCCCGCGCGCCAGTAACCTACAGATCTTGCCAGCACTTGATCCATTTTTTGTATATCGCGCAGCGTAGTTTTGATAATCAGATTGGCATCCATATCGGCCAAGGATGTTAATTGCATCAGTACCTCATCCGTGGTTTCCAATCCCTGAATTGTTTTTTTATCCGCTATGGCTTTTTGGTGGAAAAAAGTATCGACACCCTGTGCTGCACCATAACCTTTACGCTGCATTTCTGTTATCGATAGAGAAAGGCTTACAAACATCGCCTTAAAGATGCTCATTTGTTCGAGAGGAAATTGGCTTTGAGCGCAAACATTTTTTAATTCTTGCCAGAGCTTTGGATCTAAATCATGGGATAAACGCTTGCCTCCACTGTAGGCAAAACTCTGCGCCATCTGCTGTGCAAACTCAGGCGAATTGGCCTTATTTAAATCAGTTTCCAACACCAATACTTTTGCACTCTCATACGCATGCTCAAACTCCGGCGGCAAGGGATAATCGCTGGTGCGCAACACATGAATGGTGCCGCCCAGATAAATTTTTTGATCACCCTTGGTGATTTCATAAAGACTGGTTTCAGCACTCACGTAAGCACTGAATAGTATCGATAAGACAATCACTAACCTGCTGCAAAGTTTCATTTCTTACTCCATTAACGAAAGCATATTTATAGGTATTTTTATCCACTAAAAAAAACGCCCACCTCTTTCGGGGCGGGCGTTTTTAGCACAACAACAGCAGAAAATTACTCTTCAGATGTTTCCGCTGCTGGCGCTGGTGCAGCACCTGACTCTTCCGCCATAGCTTCTTTGATAGAGAGCTTGATGCGGCCGCGTTGGTCTACGTCCAGGCACTTAACTTTAACAACCTGACCTTCTTTCAAGTAGTCGCCTACGCTGTTTACGCGCTCGTCTGCGATTTGAGAGATGTGTACCAAGCCGTCTTTGCCTGGCAGGAAGTTAACGAATGCACCGAAGTCTACGATGCGTACAACAGTACCTTCGTAGATCGCACCGATTTCCGCTTCGGCAACAATGCCTTGTACGCGGAAGATCGCCGCGTTAAGCGCTTCGGTGTTGTCGGCGTAAATCTTAACAGTGCCATCATCGTCGATATCGATAGAAGAACCAGTTTCTTCGGTGATTGCACGGATAGTCGCACCGCCTTTACCGATGATGTCGCGGATCTTGTCTGGATGAATCTTGATGGTTTCAAAGCGCGGTGCGTTTTCGCTTACCACTTCACGTGATTTCGCGAGCACTTTGTTCATCTCACCGAGAATGTGCAAACGCGCAGCCAGAGCTTGCTCCAGAGCGATTTCCATAATCTCTTCGGTGATACCTTCGATCTTGATATCCATTTGCAGTGCAGTTACACCGCTGGTGGTACCCGCCACTTTAAAGTCCATATCGCCGAGGTGATCTTCGTCGCCGAGGATGTCGGTCAATACCGCAAAGCCGTTAGCTTCTTTTACTAAGCCCATAGCGATACCAGCAACTGGCGCTTTCAGCGGAACACCGGCATCCATCAATGCCAATGAAGAACCACATACAGACGCCATAGAGCTAGAACCGTTAGATTCGGTAATTTCGCTCACTACACGTAGGGTGTATGGGAAATCCGCTTCTGCAGGCAGAACTGCAGCAACACCACGGCGCGCCAAACGGCCGTGGCCGATTTCGCGACGGCCAGTTGCGCCCATACGACCGCACTCACCTACAGAGTAAGGAGGGAAGTTGTAGTGCAACAGGAACGCATCTTTTTTGGTGCCTTCAAGGAAGTCGATGATTTGTGCATCGCGCGCGTTACCCAAAGTGGCAACAACCAATGCCTGGGTTTCACCGCGAGTGAACAACGCAGAACCGTGTGCTTTGCCCAATACGCCAACTTCAACTTGGATTGGACGTACAGTTTTGTTGTCGCGGCCGTCGATACGTGGCTCGTTCGCAACGATGCGTGAACGCACCAAGCGGTACTCAACCATACCGAATTCAGCTTTGATTTCATCAGCAGTGAAGCCAGTCGCTTCAGTCGCCAGAGCTTCAACAGCTTGTGAGCGCAGTTCGCCCAAACGGTTGTAACGCTCAGCCTTGTCGGTGATGCGGTAAGCAACGCCGATGGCATCGCCAAAACCAGATACGATCGCATCGGTCAAACCAGCGGTCACTGGCACTGGCTGCCAATCCCAACGCGGCTTACCTGCATCGCGTGCCAATTCAGCACATGCCTGCACAACCGCTTGCATCTCTTGGTGAGCGTAAAGAACCGCGCCGAGCATGATGTCTTCCGGCAATTCTTTCGCTTCGGATTCAACCATCAATACTGCGTCTTTAGTACCGGCAACTACCATGTCCAACTCAGAGGTTTCGAGTTGCGCGTAGCTTGGGTTCAGGATGTAACCTTCCTCCTGAGTGTAACCAACACGTGCGCCACCTACTGGGCCGTTAAACGGGATACCAGAGATTGCCAATGCAGCTGAGGTACCGATCATAGCAACGATATCGGGATCGTATTGTTTGTCGGTTGATACAACAGTACAAACCACTTGTACTTCGTTGAGGAAACCCTCGGGGAACAGTGGACGGATCGGACGATCGATCAGACGTGAAGTCAGGGTTTCTTTTTCAGAAGGACGACCTTCACGCTTCAAATAACCGCCAGGGATACGGCCAGCGGCATAACTTTTTTCTTGGTAGTGCACAGACAGCGGGAAAAAATCCTGTCCGGCTTTGGCTTCTTTAGAGCCTACAACAGTACAAAGTACAGAGACTTCGCCCATGGTTGCCATTACTGCACCGGTTGCCTGACGGGCAATGCGGCCAGTTTCGAGGGTTACGGTTTGATTGCCGTATTGGAATTTCTTAATAATCGGATTCACTCTTTTATCCTTTTATATTCACTAAAAATCAATTGCGTTAATTGTTACGCGTCTATTTAAGCTTGTTCGTTAAATTTGTTCATTTCTATCGATACGAGATCTACAGAAAATCAATAAAAATCACTACAAACCAGCATCCTGCAGGGCGCCAACTTTGCTCTCATTGGCACAACTCCTGATTTCTTTTTTGCAATTATACTAAAGCACAAAATAAAAGTGCCCGCAGAGCGGGCACTGGACAAACTTAACGGCGCAGACCTAATTTTTGAATCAGAGCAACGTAACGAGAAGCGTCTTTACCTTTCAGGTAGTCCAACAATTTACGACGGGAGTTAACCATACGGATCAAACCGCGACGTGAATGGTGGTCTGCCTTGTGGTCAGCGAAGTGACCTTGCAGTTTGTTGATGTTTACAGTCAACAGAGCTACTTGGACTTCAGGTGAACCAGTGTCACCTTCTGCTTGTTGATACTCTTTAACGATTGCAGCTTTTTCAGAAGCACTCAGTGCCATGATGTTTTCCTCAATTAATATGCGATTCAATTACAGCCCGCCCGTGCATATTTACAGGTGGGTTGTTGCGGTGATTATCCGAACCTGAAAGGTTATGGGATCTCAGCCGCGGCTTTTTATCCAGACAAAGCAAGTTTGCGGATAAATTCTGGGGGCGATTCGGGCTAGTTTTCGTTAGCCGAGCGATTCGCCAAAATTCGTTTAGGGGCTACGCCACCTTCGTCAGTAATAGTGCCTAAGCCGAGAAATGCGCGGGGCGATTGTTCGGTTTCTGCACAAAAGACGCGCACAATAGCACCTTGCTCGCCAAATCGATAGACCTTGGACACCATCACCGGGTTGCCCAGTCGGAAATAATGGGCGCTGTTGGCGGGCAAGTCTACCGCAGGCAAGCTGGCCACTGGCGCATCAGTACTTAATAAGTAGCTATCCAATGCAGCATATGCAGCCTCATCGCCAGCATCTGCTTGCACCTCATCAAAACGTGCTTCCAGCTCTTCCAGAGTCACGCATTGCGCTTCATTAAATAGACCAGCGTGTGAGCGATGCAGAGTTTTCACGTGACCGCCGCACCCCAGCGCAACACCTAAATCTACGGCAATTGAGCGAATATAGGTGCCTTTGGTGCAGCGGATATCCAGCTCCACCTCGGCTTCTTCACCCGCGCGAAACGCCAGTATCTCGATACTGTGGATTGTCACCGGACGCGGCTCGCGCTCTACCTCAACCCCTTGGCGCGCCATTTTGTAGAGCGGCTGCCCATTGAGTTTAAGTGCCGAATACATAGGTGGCACCTGTAATATATCGCCACGAAACGGTTCCAGTGCTGCTTCCACTTGCGCGAGAGTAATTCTGCCCGCAGATTTTTGTTCAAGGATCTCGCCATCGGCATCGCAAGTATCCGTAGTCGCACCAAGGCGAATACAGGTGCGATAGCCTTTGTCGGCATCCAGCAAGAATTGCGAAAACTTGGTTGCCTCACCAAAACACAGAGGCAAAACACCTGTAGCGAGAGGATCAAGCGCACCGGTATGTCCAGCTTTCTCAACAAAAAACAACCGTTTGGCTCGCTGCAAAGCATGGTTGGAAGTCATGCCCGCAGGTTTGTGCAACAACAATACGCCATCAACAGGACGGCCTTTTCTACGCGCCATTCCGATTACTCGCCTTTCACATCATCTGACAACAATTCATCATCGTGTTGATGCAAGCTGTCTTCTTTCAGCGCGCGATCAATCAAGGATGACAATGCCTGACCTTTGATCGAGGTTTTATCGTAGATAAATTGCAGTTTGGGCACTGTGCGCATGCTCAACTCTTTGGCGAGGAAAGTGCGCAAAAAGCCACTCGCCTTGTTGAGAACTGATGCGGCTTCAAGGCTTTCTTTTTCATCGTCGCGACCAACAAAAGTCACATAGACCTTGGCAAAAGCCATATCGCGGGTGACGGTCACCTCATTGATATTGACCAAGCCTACGCGTGGATCGCGAATTTCAGCCGGAATCACCTGCGCCAGCAAACGCTGGATAGCATCGGATACTCGGTCTGAACGGGTAAATTCTCTTGGCATTCGCCATTAACCTCTTAAAAAAAATAAAACCCCACCCCCTTGCAGGGGTGGGGCGCAGGTACTGCGCCAAGCTTAGAGCTGACGCGCTACCTCTTTCACTTCGTAAACTTCGATCTGATCGCCGACTTTCACGTCGTAATTCTTCACACCGATACCGCACTCGAAACCATTGCGAACTTCAGCAACGTCGTCTTTAAAGCGACGCAGGGATTCCAGCTCGCCAGTAAAGATCACCACGTTGTCGCGCAGAACGCGGATTGGCTTGTTGCGGTACACGGTACCCTCAACGACCATACATCCAGCAACTTGACCAAACTTGGGAGAGTTGAACACTTCGCGCACGTTGGCAATACCCACGATGGTTTCGACGCGCTCAGGATCCAGCATCCCACTCAACGCCGCTTTCACTTCATCCAACAATTGGTAAATGATGCTGTAGTAGCGAATATCCACGCCTTCAGACTCAGCCAGACGGCGAGTAGCGCCATCAGCACGAACGTTGAAACCAACGATAATCGCGCCAGAGGTCACTGCAAGGTTTACATCGTTCTCGGTGATACCACCGATACCGGAAGAGATGATGTTCACTTGAACCTCTTCGTTACCAATATCGGCCAGAGATGCCATGATCGCTTCAAGCGAACCACGCACATCGGCTTTCACTACCACGGTCAGAGTCTTCTTCTGGCCAGCTTCCATATTGGAGAACATGTTTTCCAACTTGGATGCCTGGAAGCGCGCCAATTTCTCTTTGCGCTCTTTCTCGGCACGGAAAGCAGCAACTTCACGCGCTTTACGTTCATCGTCCAGCACCACGAAATCATCACCGGCGCTTGGAGGAGTATCCAAGCCCAGAATTTCTACCGGCGTCGATGGACCAGCTTCTTTCACTTGCTCGCCGCGCTCGTTAGACATGGCACGCACGCGGCCATAACTTTGGCCAGCGAGGATCAAATCGCCCTGCTTCAAAGTACCCTGCTGAATCAGCATGGTCGCTACAGTACCGCGGCCTTTATCCATACGCGATTCAATTACTACACCCTTAGCTGCCGCATTGGTGACTGCAGTCAGCTCCAATACTTCGGCTTGCAGGGAGATAGCTTCTAACAGCTCATCGATACCTTGGCCGGTATGGGCAGACACTTGAATGAACTGCACATCGCCGCCGTAAGCTTCAGGGATAACACCCTTGGCAACCAATTCGTTGGTCACGCGATCCGGATCAGCAGAGTGTTTATCACACTTGTTAATCGCTACCACGATAGGCACTTCAGCCGCACGGGCGTGCATGATCGCCTCTTCGGTTTGCGGCATAACGCCGTCGTCGGCCGCAACCACCAGAATCACTACGTCAGTCGCCTTGGCACCGCGAGCACGCATAGCGGTAAACGCGGCGTGGCCCGGAGTATCAAGGAAGGTGATTTCACCGCGCGAAGTAGTTACGCGATAAGCACCAATATGCTGGGTAATACCACCGGCTTCGCCAGCAGCAACTTTAGCTTCGCGGATATAGTCGAGCAGCGAGGTTTTACCGTGGTCAACGTGACCCATTACGGTAACCACAGGTGCACGAGTGGTGTGCTCACCTTCGGTTTCCAGCGATTTTTCCAGCGCGTGTTCGATATCGTTTTCGCTAACCAGATTGGCTTTGTGGCCCAATTCTTCCACGATCAACACAGCAGTGTCTTGATCGATAGATTCGTTCATTGACGCCATTACGCCCATCTTCATCAAGCGTTTGATCAACTCACCCACTTTGATGGTAAGACGCTGAGCCAAGTCAGAGACAGCAATCATCTCTGGTACATCAACTTCGTGCACGATTGCAGTGGTTGGCTTTTTGAACGCGTGTTTGTTGTGCTTTTTGTGGCTCGCACGCAGATGGCTGCGACGCGCTAATACATCGCTGTCTTCGCCATCTTCAGCAACAAAATCCATCAACTCCAATTTGGGGTTCTTTTTCGATGGAGCGCCTTTCTTAACCGCTTTACCTGCACCGCGCTTGTTGCGATCCATATCTTCGGTATCGTCTTCATCGCGCTTATGGCTCTTCTTGTGGCCATGGCTGTGCTTGGTATCTTCTCTGTCAGCTGGTGGCGCAACAGCAGCAACTGTTGGCTTGCCTTTAGCTGGGCCGCGCGCATCTGGGCGAGCTGCTTTTGCAGGAGCTTGACCAGCGGGGGCTTGGCCTGCAGGTTTTTCACCTTGTCTTTCTGTGCGCGCTGCATTGCGTTTGGCTTCTTCCGCCGCACGTTTGGCTTCTTCGCGCTCTTTCAATTCAGCTTGACGCGCCGCCTCTTCTGCCTGACGACGCTCGATGGCGGCACGGCGTTTTTCTTCAATACCATCGGTAAAGGAGATGCGATGCGAAGGAGCTTCAGCAGGTGTTTCCGCCGCAACTTCTTCAACAGCAGCAGGTTCAACAATTTCCGGTGTAACTTCTACAACTGGTTCGGGCGCAGGCGCAACCTCAGCGACTACCGGCTCAGGTGTCACTTCAACAGGTTGCACAACTTCTGGCTCTTGCTCAACAGCAGTAGATTCAGCCACTTCATCCTCGCGTTTGATGTAAGTACGCTTTTTACGTACTTCAACATTCACGGTTTTCTTTGCATTACCTGTACCGGTTTTAATGGTCGTGGTGGTCTTGCGCTGCAAAGTAATCTTTTTCGGTTCAAGCGCAGCTTCACCATGACTACTTTTCAGAAAGTTCAACAGGCGCTGTTTCTCATCGTCAGAAACTTTTGCCTCTGCATTCTTGTGCTGTAAACCAGCTTCTTGCATTTGCTTCAGCAAACGCTCGACTGGTGCACCTATCGATTTGGCGAGTTCATTTACGGTTACTTCTGCCATTGTTTTTCCTCAGGGATTGTTCGTTGCCTACAGGGTTTTGCTCACTAGAGTGGCTCACACTCAGGCAAACCAGGGCTCGCGCGCTTTCATAATCAGTGCGGCGGCACGAGTCGCATCAACACCTTCAATTTCCAACAATTCATCAATCGATTGTTCTGCCAAATCTTCCATAGTGACAATACCACGGCGCGCAAGATTTGCAGCCAGAGCGTCATCCATACCTTCCATCGACAATAAATCTTCTGCTGGCGCCACACCTTCGATGCGCTCTTCAGTTGCCAATGCTTGCGTCAAGAGCGCGTCTTTTGCACGTGCGCGCAACTCTTCTGCAACGTCTTCATCGAAGCCATCGATTGCCAACATTTCTTCGAGCGGTACGTAAGCGACTTCTTCAAGTGTGGTGAAGCCTTCTTCAACCAATACACCGGCGATGTCTTCATCAACATCCAGCGCGCTCATGAACATATTGATGTAGCTGCCAGATTCCGCTTCTTGTTTTGATTGCCACTCGGCAATGCTCATCACGTTAATGTTCCAACCAGTCAATTCACACGCAAGACGCACGTTCTGACCACCGCGACCAATTGCCATCGCAAGATTTTCTTCATTAACCGCGAGATCCATTGAACCAGCATCTTCATCAACTACGATGGATTCAATTTCAGCAGGCGACATTGCATTGATAACAAACTGCGCCGGGTTATCATCCCACAACACAATATCAACACGCTCACCGCCCAATTCATTGGATACCGCTTGCACACGCGAACCGCGCATACCAACGCAAGCCCCCACTGGATCGATACGGCCGTCATTGGTTTTCACCGCAATTTTTGCACGCAGACCTGGGTCGCGCGCAGCGCCGCGAATCTCAATTACTTCTTCAGCGATTTCCGGCACTTCAATTTTGAACAGCTCCACCAACATTTGTGGATTTGAACGGCTCAACAACAATTGCGGACCGCGCGCCTCAGTGCGCACTTCCAACAACAGCGCGCGAATGCGGTCGCCCATGCGGAAAATTTCACGGCCGATTAATTGATCCCGTGGCAATACGCCTTCAGCGTTATTACCTAAGTCAACAATGATGCTATCGCGGGTTACTTTTTTCACGGTACCGCTGATCAAATCGCCCATGCGATCGCGATATTCATCAACCATTTGCGCGCGCTCAGCTTCACGCACTTTTTGCACAATTACTTGCTTGGCGGTTTGCGCAGCGATACGGCCGAAATCAGCATTTTCAATTTTTTCGCGGTAGATATCGCCCACTTTGAGCGAAGCGTCTTTATCGCAGGCTTCATCCAAATAGAGTTGAGTACCCAGCTCTGCCATTACATCATCAGCAACCAATTCCCAGCTGCGATAAGTTTCGTAATCGCCAGTGGTGCGATTAATATTCACCTCGATGGATGAATCTTCGTCGAAACGTTTTTTAGTAGCAGTAGCGAGTGCAGTTTCAATCGCTTGAAAAATTAATTCTTTATCGACGCCTTTCTCGTTGGAAACCGCATCAGCGACCAGCAAAATTTCTTTGTTCATTGATTTGCCTCTGTTAACTCCTCAAGCCAGTGTAATGCACACCGGAAATTGACATTTTCCATCCTGGTTACCGCAAAATTTGCAGAAACCCGCTCATTTAATCGCGCAAACTAACTATTCTTTATCGTTAGTTAAGTTGTGCGCGCGCATCAAATCATCGTAACGCGGCTCTACA
Source organism: Cellvibrio chitinivorans (assembly GCF_035117775.1). NCBI lineage: Bacteria > Pseudomonadati > Pseudomonadota > Gammaproteobacteria > Cellvibrionales > Cellvibrionaceae > Cellvibrio > Cellvibrio chitinivorans. The sequence continues at coordinate 1,206,885 of NZ_JAYKKN010000001.1, read as the reverse complement.
TTCGCCTTATCAATTACATCGATTGGCAACTGCACTTCCTTATTATCGACTTGCAAAAACACATCACCGTTTTCGACTTTAGTGATCTCACCTTTAAAGCGTCGGCGACCATCGCGCGCGATACGCAAACGCACACTGATAACTTCACCAACATAGCGCGCATACTGCTCTTCTTTATAGAGAGGGCGATCCATACCGGGCGAGGACACCTCAAGCGTGTATTCACCATCGATTGGATCTTCTACATCAAACACGGCACTTACCTGACGACTGACACGCTCGCAATCATCCAGCGATACGCCATTAGGGCCATCGATAAAAATGCGCACAGTGGTGTAGCGCCCCTGTGTCAAATACTCCAAGCCCCACAGCTCACACCCTAAGGATGCAGCCACAGGCAGGACCATTTGCTCTAATAACTCTTGCTTGGAAGCCATGCTTTATTCCGCACTTAAACAGGCTCTGCAAAATACAGAAGCCCAAAAAACAAAAATGGGCACTAGGCCCATTCGAACGATTACTGCATTCACCGCACAGGCCTGCACGATGGGGGGCAAAGCCCGCAAAAAACAAATACAAAAAAGCCCCAAAAAGGGGCTTCTCGACCAAATTTGCTTTAACAACAAGCAAATTTATAAGCTCTTAATATCTGGCGAGAACCGGGAACTCCCTTTTCTTCACCCGCACCTTGTTATGCAAAGCAACAACAAGAAGCAAAAATTTTGGTTGCGGGGGCAGGATTTGAACCTACGACCTTCGGGTTATGAGCCCGACGAGCTACCAAGCTGCTCCACCCCGCGACTGAAACTCACATTTGCTAACTGCTCAAGTGAGGCCGCGAATTATAGGGAGACACTCCCACTTGGTCAAGAAAAATTAATGAATTAGAGACAAGAAAAGCAGAATAAGGCCAACAACCGAGCAATAAGGTTAATTACCCAACAAAACCTTTTAATTTGCTCAAAATTAGCAACAACTAATGACAGTTTAATGAAATGGCTACCATTGAAACACTTCGAACATCAGACTGTTTGATTTAAAAAACTCCCCACTTCCGAATTCGAGCTCACCACACCAATCTCAATCAGGCGACGATTGATATCTATATTGCGTCGCGTATTCTCGTTAAAAAACTCGGCGCGCGCCTGACGCTGATCCAACAATCGCTGCTCTGCCTCAAACCGCTCCTGATCTTCCTGTAAAAGTGCCTCTTCTTCGGCCAAACGCTGCTTTTCGCTTTCAGCATTCGCTTGCTCGGCACTCTTTACTCCTGAAGACCGACCTTGCTCGGCACCCTCTTCTGACTCTATGGCCTGCTGTTCGCGCAACTCAGCGCGCGCCTGCTGCTCCATCTGAGCTGCCTGCGCAGCCACATTGACATCCTGCCCTGATGGCTCAGCTGGTGCATTTGCAGCACGACGCAGTTGCTGCGCTTTGCGCAAGGTTGCCTCGGGGTCACCTGCGATGGGGGATGTATCGATTTTTACTTCACCGCTTACAGCGTAACTCACTCCATCAGGACCGCGCACAAAGGAATAAGTCGGACTGCTACCATACTGACCAGCGACAGCGGCATGTGCCTGCTCATGCGCGCGCACTTCGCGGTCACGCGCTGCCAGCTCATCGATTTGCTCAAGCTCTGCCTGCTGACGCTCTTGCTCTGCACGACGATTCGCAGCCCCCGCTTGTTCAGTTACGTCGCCAGACTGTGCCGCACGATCCAAACGATCGCGCTCGACATCATCATTAGGGCGCTCATCAGGGAGGCGACGATTCTGCCCTCGCCCCGATTCAGCCAACTGCTCAGCGGGTCGAAAACTGGAGGATTTGAGATCGGTAGATTCCTGACCAACAGGCGCACGCCCCATAGGCGCAAAAGGCGCTACGGTATTGGCGAAGCTGGGCGGAATATTGTTGATCACTCAAATCACCTCACAAATCCATAATTAGTAATTAGGCCTTAACATCCAATAAAGTGCCAATAGCCTCATCCGCCGCTTTCACCACCTTGGCGGAACTATCGAACAATTGGGTTTGCACCTTGAGATTAACCAGCGGCTCAGCCAGATCATTGGCCTGCGGATTATCGCGCTGGGTAGTACCCGCCTGCGCAATTTGCTGCGCCGATTGCAGCATGGATGACTGGCTTTTTTGCATGCCAATCAACCCTTGAGTAACAACAGAACCCACGTCCATCAGCTTACCCTCTCGAATAAACAATCAAATTTCAGACCAAAGGAGATATAGCGAAAAACACTCTCCCATTAATAAGTAATAGTTTACGCCGGAAGATGCCCAAAAAACAGGCGATATTGCCGCACAAAGAGGGGCTTTTAAGATGAGTTTGATGTAAAAATCGACTTACTATAACCGCCGATAAGCCAAGGAAAGATTATTGAAGTTTTTTATCTGCGGCGGTAAAGAGACCCAGCTCTTGCTGGTAATTGGATATGTATTTCGCCTGCTCAAAGACGCTCTGCGCGGTCAACTGCAAACTGCTCTTTACCGGCAAGCCAGCCTCCTGCAACGCACGCCCACTCCAGGTATTACAGTTACTAAAGAGGCTGTAATGACCGCTAGCCTGATAAAAATTACCGGTATCGACCACATAAGCCTGTAGCGGAATCACCTGCCCGGACGCATCCAGCTCAAAGGATTTGTCCAGATAGCGAATTAATTTGCGCATCCCTTTATCGCTAATAGCAATAGGAACCCGAGTTTCAACCGGGATAGATGCAAACGGCGGCTGCGCATAGCCGATCACCTGCAAAGCTGAGTGACTGGATGCAATTAGCGCTTTGGTCGCTGAGCCAAAAGTTTTGCTTTTGCCGGTGAAGTAATTGCCATCACCCCAGCCGATACGAACATAGCGCTGACCAGCTGCATCTTCTTTTAAATAGTGGCTATGTGCAGCGAGGGTTTGAGCATCGATTAACAGGCTGGTGTGCCATTCACGATAAATAAAATAAATTGTGTGCTCGCTCGCGACAGGAATTTTTTGTTTGGCTGGTACTGAACTGCAACCAGCCAAGACGCACAAAATAAAAATTCCCAAGAGCAAGCGCATGATTAATTAAATAACCCCGCAAGGGCATCAGCATCCAATGCACTCGCGACCGCTTCAGGCGCAGCATTTTCCATGCGAGGCACAACCCCCAGACAGGGCGCTGGAATACGCGCAGCCAGACTTTGAATATTTTCTTGCAGCACCGGCATATCCGCATCAATACAATTTGCCACCCAGCCGGCCAATTGCAAGCCGTCGTTACGAATTGCTTCAACGGTCAGCAATGCGTGACTGATGCAACCCAAACGCATACCCACCACTAAAATCACCGGCAGGCGCAACAACTTGGCGACATCCGCCATTGTCTCTTGCGGGTTTAGCGGCACACGCCAACCGCCCGCACCTTCAACCAAAGTGAAGTCGGCTTGATTCAAACTGCCGCGACAAAAACCGACGATGCGATCCGCCGACAACACCCGCTTTTCCTGCTGCGCGGCAATGTGTGGTGCAATCGCCGCTTCCAATGCAATCGGATTAATTTGTTCATACGCCATTGACTGGGTGATAACCGACTGCAATATAAGCGCATCAGAATTACGCAAACCTGCGTCGGTTTTTTCACAACCTGCTGCGATGGGTTTTAAGGCCGACGTCGATAAACCATGATTTTTTGCCGCGACCAACAAGCCAGCAGCAACCAAGGTTTTGCCGACATCGGTATCCGTGCCTGCAATAAAAAATGTTTTTTTAGCCATAAGATTTTTGTGCTGCCTCTTTATGTGCAGTTATGTAGATAACATCGTAAGTCGCAGGCAACCCTTGCAGGGCGCGGAATGATTCATAGGCATTTTTAAATGCGAGTACACGCGCTCGCCCTGTTAGCCCGTCGGGTTTGCCTGCATTTACATTATGCGCGCCAAGGGATTTTAGTTCGCGCGTCAATTCATTCAACTGTTCGTAATAGAGCGTGCGGTTTTCCTGCTGTATTTGACGCTGCGAAAACGACGCTTGATCAAGCGCATCCGTCAATTGCTGCACAGATTGAAACTGATTGACGTGAACATAATCATCAACTTGCTGCCAAGCTGCTTTTAATTCATGCAGTGTTTTCGGCCCCAAGGTGGCAATATAAATTTTTCCATCCGGTTTTAACACGCGCGCCAATTCCTTCATTAACTGTGCAAGATTACTGCACCACTGGATCGCCAAACTGGAAAAAATAATATCGATACTGTTGTCCGCTAACGGCAAAGATTCCGCATCGGCGCACAACCAACTTGCACTCGCTTGCTGACTCGCAGCGTAATTCAACATGCCCTCGGCAATATCCAAACCGATAACCTGCGAGCTTTGGTAGCAAGCGCTTAATTGTCGAGTGAAATAACCTGTACCTGAACCCAAATCCAGCACTACCGAGTTTTCTGGTAATTCAGTAGGCAAGCCTTCAGATAATTGTGCGCCTATGTCGCGCTGCAACTGCGCGACTGAATCGTAAGTAGCGGCTGCGCGACTAAAGGATTGAGCGACTTTTTGTTTATCCAAGTCCGAACTCGCCGTCATTTTTGTCAAAGCTCGGCTATTCAAAAAACGATTAACCGCATCGACAACCAATTGCGGTTGACTCCAATGCAATGCGTGCGCCGTGTTTTCCAACACCAGAGTTTCTTGTTGTGGATTAATTTCTGTTAGTGCATTTACCGCAGCAATCGGCACCAGCGCATCTTTTTCGGCAAATAAATGCAAACCCGGCTGATGTAATTGGGCGAAAGCTTCACGATTATCCAACATCGATAATAATTGCAGCGCTTGCAACCAGTTATCGGTTATTTCACCGGTTTCATTGCGGCGCAATTGTTTTAACAAACTGCGCTCGTTTGCATCGCCTTGTGCTAACAAGCCGCCAAACAGTTTTAATGTTGCTTGCGGGTCTTGTGCAAAACCTTGGTTAAATTGGCGATTGATGGCACGCAACATAGCAGTTGGATAATCAGGCGATGCTACAAATTTAAGATTCGCCGCCAGCGTGATAACCGCCTCGACACGCTCAGGAAAACGCGCAGCCAATTGCACCGCAAGCATACCGCCGAGCGACCAGCCCATCACCACTGCGTTTTGTGGCAACTGCGCAGCAATCTGTTCAAGCACAGCATCGAGTGAAAACTCGGATAGCGGTGCGCTTGCGCCAAAACCCGGCAGATCGATTAAGGTCACCGAAGCAATTTTTTGCAACATTTCCAACAGCGGCTGCCAAGTGCGACTGTCGCAGCCCCAGCCGTGAATCAACACCAGATTAACCATGCGCAACCTCGTGCATGATCTCTGCAAGCGCAGCCAATAATTGATCAACCTGTTCAATAGAATGCTGCGCAGAAAAAGTAATACGCAAACGCGAGCTACCAACCGGTACAGTTGGTGGACGAATCGCAATAATTAAAATGCCGCGCTCCGCCAGCTTCTGCGAGATCAATAAGGCTTTGGCTTCATCGCCAATCACAATCGGCTGGATGGGCGAAAAAGAATCCATCAACTCTAAATTCAAAGCCTGCGCACCTGCGCGAAAATGTGCGATTAGTTGCGCGAGATGTTCGCGTCGCCACTGCTCGGTTTGGATTAAACGCAAACTCGCGCGCGTTGCAGCGGCAACAGCGGGTGGCATGGCAGTGGTGTAGATATAAGGGCGCGCAAATTGGATCAGGGTTTCGATCAGCGCTTCACTGCCGGCGATAAACGCACCGGCACTGCCAGCAGCTTTGCCAAGCGTCCCCATAAGAATCGGCAACTGCTCTTGCGACAAACCAAAATATTCCGCACAGCCAGCGCCGGTTTTTCCGAGGCAACCAAAACCGTGGGCGTCATCCACCATCAACCATGCATCGTTTTTTTGTGCGAGTGCGGCAAGCTCAGGCAAGGGCGCGCAATCACCATCCATACTGAATACACCATCGACCACAATTAATTTGCGCGCTGCGTCGGTTTTATCCAAACGGTTTTGCAAATTGCTTAGGTCATTGTGCAAAAAACGCTGAAAGCGCGCGCCGCTTAATAAACCGGCATCGAGCAAACTGGCGTGATTTAATCGATCTTCAAATACCGCATCGCCCTGTCCAACAAGCGCAGTAATAGCGCCCATATTGGCCATATAACCAGTGGAAAATAACAGTGCGCGCTCACGGCCGGTAAATGCCGCCAACTCTTCTTCCAGCGCGTGATGCTCGCTGGAATGCCCCGCAACCAAATGCGAAGCACCACTGCCCACGCCGTATTTTTGCGCCGCATTTTGCAATGCGAGAATTACATCGGGATGATTGGCCAAACCCAAATAATCGTTACTGCAAAAGGCGAGATAATTTTTTCCGTCCACAACAACTTCAGGCGTTTGTGGCGACTGCAACAATTTGCGCGTGCGATACAAATGCGCGGCGCGACGTTCAGCGAGAGCAGGAGCGAGAGTTTGATCGAGATGAGATGACATGGAGAAGACACACATGAGGCGACTTCACGCGGAAGCCGCCGTATGGAAAAGCAAAATTATTTCGCGGCCTTATTTCGCAGCGTTGTAAAACATCGAATCCATTGCCGCTTCTTGCAGCTGATGCACGATCGACGCTTCCTGCTCGCTTTCATCTTCATGCACTTCGTAGGCTTCGGGTTTGATGCCGAGCTTGTTGAACAACTGCATATCTTTGTTGGCTTCAGGGTTGGGCGTAGTCAGCAGTTTTTCGCCGTAGAAAATCGAGTTGGCGCCAGCGAGAAATGCCATCGCTTGGGTTTGCTCATTCATCTGCTCGCGACCGGCAGACAGGCGCACGTGCGATTGCGGCATCAAAATACGGGCAACGGCGATAGTGCGCAGGAAGTCGAATGGATCGAGATCCGCTTCGTTTTCCAGCGGCGTGCCGCCGACTTTTACCAGCATATTAATAGGCACAGATTCCGGATGTTCAGGCATATTCGCCAACTGTTGCAACAATCCTGCGCGATCATTTTCCTCTTCTCCCATGCCGACAATACCGCCGCAACAGACTTTCATGCCTGCTTTACGCACGTTAGCGAGAGTTTCCAAGCGATCTTGATAAGTGCGAGTGGTGATGATTTCGCCGTAGTATTCAGGCGAGGTATCAAGATTGTGGTTGTAGTAATCCAGACCTGCATCGGCCAGTTCTTGCGCTTGGGCTTCATCGAGCATACCAAGGGTCATGCAGGTTTCCAGACCCAGCGCCTTAACGCCCTGCACCATAGTAGTTACATAGGGCATATCTTTGTTTTTGGGCGAACGCCAGGCAGCGCCCATGCAGAAACGGGTTGCGCCTGATGCTTTGGCTGCGCGCGCTTCTTCGATCACCTTTTCCACTGCCATCAGCTTTTCGCGCTCAAGGCCAGTGTCGTAACGGGCAGATTGCGGACAGTAGGCGCAGTCTTCCGGGCAGGCACCGGTTTTGATCGAGCAGAGAGTGCTGACTTGCACTTCGTTGGGATTGAAATGGGCGCGATGTACAGTTTGCGCCTGAAACATCAAATCGCTAAAAGGCTGGGCAAACAGGGCAAGGATTTCGGCGCGGGTCCAATCATGACGGATGTTCGGGGCAAGGCTGGCATTCATAACGAAAGTCCATAGATTTTGTAGGTAGATGACCGCATCTTAACCGAGCCAAAAAAGCTGTCAACCTGAAAACCACTTTTAGGTTTACAAGTCGATTTTGACAAACACGTCTTTTGACAAGAGCAGGCGCGCTATCGACAATGCCTCAACCAAGGATGCTCTCAATAAGGATTGTTATGCTTTCCCTCTTATCGCCAGCCAGATTGTTAAACCAACTCTTACCCGCCCCTTGCCTGCTCTGCGGCCAGAGCAGCTCCGACTTCAAGCTGCTATGCCCCAACTGCGATGCCGCCCTTCCGCGCCTGTCCAAAGAAGCTTATCTGTGCCGCAGCTGCGCCTTACCACTCACTAGCGATGCGCCCCTGTGCGGCAAGTGCCTGCACAAACCGCCAGCCTTTAGCCAAGCGAGCATCGCCTTTGCCTATGTGCATCCGCTCGACCATCTGATTCATCAGTTTAAATATCGCCACCAACTCAGCAGCGGCAAGCTGCTCGCGCGCTTATTGCTGGAGACTTGTGAACAGAGTCCTCGGCCGGATCTGCTGGTACCTGTGCCAATGCACTGGCGCAAGCGCTGGCAGCGCGGCTTTAACCAGAGTGAACTTATGGCGCGCGAGCTTGGCAAAAAACTGGGTATTCCGGTGTTATCAGCCTGCCAGCAAAGCCATCATCATCATTCGCAAAAAGGATTAAGCCGAAGTGAGCGACTTAAAAACCAGCGCAAATCTTTTGTACTGAATCCGGTGCTATCTGCGCAGCTGGTCGATAGGCATATCGCCTTGGTTGATGATGTAGTCACCACCACCGCCACAGTGCGCGCACTGAGTGAACTATTGATCAAAGCCGGCGCCAAACAGGTGGATATTTGGGCGCTGGCGCGCACGCCGGATCACTAGCCGATCCACCAACACGGGGCGCTGCAACATTCGCGTAGTAATAACAAATCTTTCTACCGCCGGCGCTTGATTGCCGCTACTATCCATTTGCTACTCATTAACTTGATATCGCCCACTTCTATTAATAGCCGCAAGGATTTTCATGAGATTTCCCTATCGACTGCTGACTCGCGCACTGGCATTGGCCATCAGCATTAGCCTGCCGGCGCTGGCAGACACCACCCCACCACTACCTTCATCCGCCGCCCAACAGCTTTACGCCTCCGCCCAGCAGGATTTGCTGCAACTGCGCGTGCTGCTCAAAAACGGCAACAGCCAGTCATCGGTTGGCTCGGGGTTTTTGATTGGCAATTCCAACTTGGTGGTGACCAACTTCCATGTGGTGTCACAAATTGCGCTGGAGCCGGAGACGTATTTCGGCGAGTACAAAGACACCAGCGGCAAAAGCGGCTCGATTGAATTGCTCGCAGTGGATGTGCTGCACGATTTGGCGATAGTGCGCATCGAGCGCAACGGCAGCGGTTTTTTCAAGATCCCGCACACAAAAGCCCCTCATACGCCCGCGAGCGATGAGCAACCGGCGCTAGTGAAACTGCACCAAGGGCAACATTTATATTCGCTCGGCAATCCGCTCGATTTGGGTTTTACCATTTCCGAGGGCACTTATAACGGAATCAGCGCACGCGGTTTTTCTGATCAACTGATGTTTACCGGCCCGGTCAACGCGGGCATGAGCGGCGGCCCCAATGTGACAGCCGATGGTCAAGTTGCAGGGGTGAATGTCGCCCATAGACGCGACGGTGAATTGGTGAGTTTTTTAGTGCCGGTGCGCTACGTACAGGCGCTGCTTGCACGCGTTACCAGCGATATGAAAGCGCCGAGCGATTTCAAACCTATCATTGGCGAGCAACTGCTCGAACATCAAACCGTGATGGTAGATACCTTGTTGGATAAGCCGTTCAGTATTAAAAGCCTCGGACCTTACCGCGTGCCGGTGCGCGAATCCGATCAGGTACGCTGCTGGGGCAATACCGACAGTTCAGCGAAAAAGCCCTACACCATCGCCAGTATTAACTGCTCGATGGAGTCGGCCATTTTTGTGTCAGGCGAATTGCAAACCGGCCACCTGAGCATGCATCACAAATACGCGCACAACAAAAAACTTAATGCGATGCAATTTGCGCAGCTCGCCACCAATATGTTTAGCGGTCAGGTTTACAGCACCGCCAAGAGTGACACCATCACGCCCGCGTCTTGCACCGAAGACTTTATCAAGCACAACAATATTTCGCTGCGCGCGATGGTCTGCGCTGAGGCCTACCATCAATTTAAAGAGCTGTACGACTTTACGTTGATTGCCGCCAGCACCGACGACAGCCAAAAAAGCCTGCAAAGCATGATCAATATTCAAGGAGTGTCTTACCAAAACGGGATGAAATTGGTTGAGCAATTTCTACAGGGAATCGACCGCGCTAGCAGCACAGATAACAGCGAGCCGATCATCGACGACAGCATTGATACGATTGAAGACGCACCACAAGACTCTTCCATCCAGCAAGACTCCTCCATCTCACAGGAGGACGTGCAATGAGCCAGATTATTTTTGTTGAACAGCTGACACCCGATGGCGAAGTATTGCATCGCACTCGCCTGACGCATTTGCCGATTCGCATAGGCCGCGCTTACGACAACGACATTATTCTCGATGACCCGCACACAGCGGCGCACCACGCGCAGATCGAGCTGAATCAGTTGGATGAACTGATCATTGCGGATTTGGGCAGTCAAAACGGCATCACCCTCGCCAATTCCCGCGAGGAGTTTTTTGTGGTCAATGGCGATAAAAGTTATCGCCTCGGCCACACTCATGTGCGCATCCGCACCGCCGATTATCAGGTCGCAGCGGAAATTAGCGATTCCACCAACCATCGCTGGGAGGGCTTTTTACCTGCCATCACCGGTTTGGTATTGCTGCTGGTCACCGGGCTGCTGAGCATTTGGCTGGCGGATTTGAATCAAGGCACCTTGAGCAAATACTTGCTGGAGCTGGTGAGCATCTTTGGATTCGCGCTCGGCTGGAGCGGCGTCTGGGCGCTGTTTAGCAAAATTCTGAGCGGACACGCGCGCTTCGGCCGCCACTTGTTTATCGTCAGTGCCGGTTTGGCCTTTCTGGAGTTCTGGGAACACATCAGCAACTTGGTCGCCTACGCCTTTAGCTGGGAGTTTTTAACCAGGTTCAATGTGCACCCGATCATCATCATTTGCGCGGTAGTGCTCTACTTCCACATGCTTACCGCAGGCAACAAACGCCCAGGCCGCTTGAAGATTTACCTCGCTGCGCTGGCGATTTTAGGCTCGGTCATCACCATGACCAAAGCCTATCAATCCAGCAATCACTTGTCGGATGAGCTGTATATGAGCCTGATTTATCCACCAGCGCTGCGCCTCAGCGGCGATCACTCGCTGGAGGAATTTATGGCGGATATGAACAGCCTGAAAGCCAAGGTAGATGAAAATCGCAAAGAATCAGGTGATAAAGAGGCAAGCGATAAAGAAACCGGCGGGAAAAACAAAACCGAAAAAGATAAGGTTAAAAAAGACCCTTCGGATAACGACAATTCCAGCAACACACAGAATTAACAAACACAACTGACAAAAGGAGCAGACAATGTTGAACAAAACCAGCATCAAACTCGCACTGGGATTATGTGGTGCCTTTGCCTTAAATAGCATGGCAGCAGAGTTTCAACTCTCCAGCCCAACCATCAAACCCGAGTCCACCTTAGGTGCCGATCAGGTATTTAATGGCTTTGGCTGTACCGGCAACAATATTTCACCGGAACTGGTGTGGAAAAATGCCCCCGAAGGTACTAAAAGTTTCGCGCTGACGGTGTATGACCCGGATGCACCAACCGGCTCCGGCTGGTGGCATTGGGTGGTGTATAACCTGCCCGCCACTACCGATAAATTAGCCGCTGGCGTAGGCACGGCCGATGGCAAAAAGCTGCCCGTCGGTAGCCTGCAAGGGCGCACTGACTTTGGCGCACCTGGCTTTGGCGGTGCATGCCCGCCAGTGGGCGATAAACCCCACCGTTATATTTTTACCTTGCACGCGCTCAAGACCGACAAAATTGAAGTCCCTGCCGATGCGACCGCCGCGCTGATCGGCTATATGATCAATGCCAATCGCATCGACCAAACCAGCTTTACCGCCTATTACAGCCGTTAATTTCAGCAGTTGATAAGTCCCCGACACCAGCGTTTACTACGCTGGCGTCGATTCGTTGGACAGTATCACCCCGCGCGCCTAGAATGGCGCCCTTTTTTACAAGCCATCATTTCAACCCACCTTTCTGCACAGGTATTCCAATGGGCAACAAAACCGCTCTCTATGCCACTCACCAAGCCATGGGCGGCAAACTCGTCGATTTCGGCGGCTGGGACATGCCACTGCATTACGGCTCGCAAATCGAAGAACACCACAAGGTTCGTCAAGCGGCGGGCATGTTCGACGTATCCCACATGACTGTGGTCGATGTCACCGGCACCGACGCCAAAGCCTATCTGCAATACCTGCTCGCTAACGATGTCGCCAAGCTCAACTCCACCTTCGGCAAGGCACTCTACAGCGGTATGCTGAACCACGATGGCGGCGTTATCGATGACTTGATCGTGTACAACCTCGGCGATTGGTATCGCGTAGTCGTCAACTGCGGTACCCGCGAAAAAGACTTGGCATGGATGGCACAAGTCGCAGAAAAATTCTCCGTCACCATCACCGAGCGCGCTGAATTGGCGATGATCGCCGTGCAGGGGCCGGATGCCATTCGCATTGCCAGCTCACTGGTAAGCCAGGAGCAGGCAGCGGTGATCGACAGCCTGCAAGTATTCCAAGGTCTGCCCGCAGGCGATTGGTTTATCGGTCGTACCGGCTACACCGGCGAAGACGGCTTGGAAATCATGCTGCCCAATGAAGCAGCCGCCAGTTTCTGGCAAGCGCTGGCAGATGCTGGTGTCGCCCCTTGCGGTTTGGGCGCGCGCGACACTTTGCGATTGGAAGCCGGTATGAATCTCTACGGCCACGAAATGGACGACAGCGTATCGCCGCTGGCCGCCAATATGGGCTGGACCATTGCATGGCAACCAGCCGAGCGTAACTTTATTGGCCGCAGCATAGTCGAAGCACAAAAAGCCGCTGGCACTACTCACAAGCTGGTCGGCCTTGTGCTGCGCGAGCGCGGAGTACTGCGTGCAGAACAGGTAGTTTGCATCGATGGTAGCGACGAAAAAGGCGTTATCACCAGCGGGACATTTTCGCCCAGCTTGGGCTATTCTATTGCTTTAGCACGTGTGCCACGCAGCATCGGCAAGCAGTGCCAGGTTGAAATGCGCGGTAAGCAAGTCACAGTAGATGTAGTCGCACCCAATTTTGTCCGCAACGGCAAAGCAGTTATCTGAACCAGATCATTAAAAATTCTTACGGAAACATCACAGGAACATCACCATGAGCGATATTCGCAAAGAACTGAAATATTTGAGCAGCCACGAGTGGGCACGTGTTGAGGAAGACGGCACTGTTACTATCGGCATTACCGACCACGCACAGGATGCACTGGGCGATGTTGTTTATGTAGAAGTACCCGAGCTTGGCAGCCGCGTTGCCGTTGGCGAAGAAGCTGGCGTTGTGGAATCAGTAAAAGCAGCTTCAGACATTTACTCGCTGGTATCCGGCGAAGTTGTTGCCGTTAACGAAGCGCTGCAAGACGCACCTGAAACCGTAAATAGCTCACCTTACGATGACGGCTGGTTCTTCCGCGTTAAGCCCGATGACTTGGCTGAACTTGACGAAGCACTGGATGCCGCTGAATACCGCGAAATGCTGGAAGATGATGAGTAATCCGCTGGCTTAGCAGCAAATAATTCATTAATAAAAAACGCGGCGATTGCCGCGTTTTTTATTGGGTCGGTTATCGTTACTCGCTACAAACTAACGCGCCGTTTTAATCTCATTCTGGATCGTTTTTACATCGCGCGGCCAAGGGCCTGCATCGCGTTGCGCTGCCGGTAAATTAGCAATCGCCTGACGTGCTTGCGCTGAACTCGCGTAATGACCAGCAATTACCACAAACCAATCCCGCCCTTGACGCTTACTCTTGAATACCAGCAACTCACTTTTATTCACCTGCGCCGCAACATACTCGCGCGCGGCCTTTTCATTACTGACACCAAGCAACTGGATGGTGTATTCACTCGGCTTCCACGACAGAATTTTGCGCTCCTGCTCACTCGCGCCAATCGCAGCGGTTGAGACAGTTTTGGCAGCTGGCTTAACCGGCTCAGGCGCAGCAACACGCACTTCTGGTTGAGCAATCGGTTGAGTCACTGGTGGCGCAACTCGCTCAACTGGCTTGGCCTGCTCAACCGGCATAGGTTCAGGTACAGACCGAGCTGCTTGTGGTGGCGCGCTGGGTAGCTGCGCTAAAGGAACCACTTCTTCCTGCTCAAACTCTGCCGATGCTGTATTTTGCTGGACCGTCTGTGTCTGTGTGATCTGTGGCTGAGTGACCTGAGATTGAGTCATCGGCTGCTGATTTGGTTGCAGAGGTTGCGTTTGCCCCTGAGGCAAAGATTGCATCAGAGGCTGCACCGGAGTATCGGTAGAACTCAGGGCTGCATTATTGCTTGCATCTGTCGAGGCTGTAGGCACTGGCACAGCAGGGGTTATCGCAACTGAGTCCGCAGACTGAGGTTCATCATCGCCCGAGTACAAAAACAACACTCCCACCACCGCAATCAACATAGCGATAGCGACTATATGCACCACAGGCAAAGGACGTTTGGCAGAAGGTGATGCCAGCGTTACCGACTCCAACAACCGCTCCTGTGCTAACTCATGCAATTCCGAGAGATGCCCTTGTGTCTGGCGCCACCAAGGGTCAACCATAGCTTCAGTAAAAATCTCTGGGCCAAGATAATCAGCCATCTCCATACGGAAATTTAAATAGTCGACGGTTTCCAGCAGTCCAAATGGCTGCAAGTGAAAATCATTGATCAGCAATTTTTCTGGACTTAATCGCTCCAATCGCTGCATCAACTGAGGTTCGCCAAAGAGTGCCAAATGAAGCCGATTTTGCTGCGGGAAATTATTCAGTAATGAAGTGATTACCGAGATGGTTTGATCATCCAGCAATTGGGCATTGTCCAGCACCACAACTGCCAAACCTTCCTCATCAGTTACCGCTTCTTCTGCAATAAAAGCCTCAAGGTGCGTCAGCAAATCTTCTGCAGAGATAGCGCCATTGGCATCAATGCCAAACGCCTGAACAATCGCGACCAGCGTTTGCTCCAGACTTTGTCCGGGGCGAATACTTAAAAAACAGATTTGATCCTGCTCGGACAATGAATCCATAAAGGCGTGAGCAATGCGTGTTTTCCCCACGCCATAATCACCCATCACTGCCAGAAGGCTGTTACTGAATTGGCACAGGTGTAATAACTGATCTAACAGCTGCCGACGCCCGGCACCAGTAAACAAAGGAAAGGAATAATCATGAGAGAAAGGATCTTCCGACAGACCATAGCGCTGGCGATAATCCGCCAGCAATTGGTCTTCAGATGCTGCGTTTTGGGACTCATCAAACAAATAACCTTGCTGTGAATCGCCGTGATCAAGCAGGCGACTGTCTGGCTGAGCACGCAGTGGTGACTCTCTCGTCATGATCTCTATCTCTTGTAACCTGTTGTATTAATCCGCTTTGCACGCATCAAAGGTGCTTTGTAACATGCCTGCATCTATATCACTGGTGATGATGGCTTTGCCCATGGACTCCAGCAGCACCAAGCGCAAACGGCCATCCAATACTTTTTTATCGACCCCCATTAACTCCATAAATTGCGCGGGCGTCATATCGGCCGGTGCTTTAACCGGTAGGTTCGCGCGTTGCAGCAAGTTAATTACACGCGCCAGTTCGTCACTGCTAATCGCGCCACGACGCCAGGACAATTCAGCAGCCATCACCATACCTGCCGCAACAGCTTCGCCGTGCAACCAATTGCCGTACCCTTGCGCAGTTTCAATCGCATGGCCAAAGGTATGTCCCAAATTCAAGATGGCGCGCAAACCACCTTCGCGTTCGTCTTGTGCCACTACATCGGCCTTATTTTCGCAGGAGCGTTTTACCGCGTACGCGAGTGCGGCCATATCACCGGCGAGCAACTTGTCCATGTTGTCTTCCAACCAGACAAAAAACTCGTAATCCGAAATCAACCCGTATTTCACCACTTCGGCAATACCGGCTGACAATTCGCGCGGTGGCAGTGTGCTCAACAAGGAAGTATCGGCAAGCACACAACGCGGCTGATAAAACGCGCCAATCATATTTTTACCGAGCGGATGGTTAACACCAGTTTTGCCGCCGACAGATGAATCCACCATCGACAACAAGGTGGTTGGAATTTGAATGAAATCAACACCGCGCTGATAACAGGCAGCGGCAAAGCCGGTCATATCACCCACAACACCACCGCCCAAAGCGATCAAGGTTGTAGTGCGATTGTGGCGCGCACTGAGCAACTTATCGAAAATACTGCCCCAAATATCCAAGGTTTTATGCGCCTCACCATCGGGCAAAATCACTGTATCGACTTGATAATCAGCAAGCGCTGCAGACAAAGCTTCCAGATACAAAGGTGCGACAGTTTCGTTGGTAACGACACACACCTGACGCCCACGAATGTGTTGACTAATTAATTCAGACTGAGAAAGCAATTGCTCGCCGATATAGATTGGATAGCTGCGATCATCCAGATTAACGGTTAAAACCTGCATAAAAAGCGCCTTTAACGAAGACATAGAAATTCAGCCGCACTTTATCACAAGCAGGGTCTGTTATCAGCGATAGGGATTCTTGCGAATAACCTGAAAAATCTAGAAAGGGTTAGACATCCTGTACAAGCGATGCAATCTCCTGTGCAACAGATTTGGGCGAGCGACGATCAGTATTAACCACAAAATCCGAAGCATCCTGATAGAGCGAATCGCGCATGGCGAGCAGGTCAATAATTTTCTGGCGCGGATTTTCAACTTGCAGCAGCGGGCGCTTTTTATCGCGCGCAGTGCGCTCAGCCAACTGATCAATGGACGCAGTGAGGTAACACACAAAACCTGACGCTTTCATAATTTCGCGATTTTGCGGTCGCAGCACTATTCCACCGCCGGTGGCGATAACCGCATCGCGCTCATTGGCCAATTCTTGCAAGACCGCAGTTTCACGATCGCGAAACCCCTCTTCGCCTTCCATATCAAAAATCCATGGAATATCGGCGCCTGTGCGCTCTTCAATCACACGGTCGCTATCGCGAAAATTGAGATTTAATTCTGCAGCCAACAATCGGCCGATGGTAGATTTGCCGGCCCCCATGGGGCCGACAAGAAAGACATTGGGCTTGCGCATTAGTTTGAAAGGGTATCCGACATCAATTTTGGTGTAACAAATATCAACAGCTCGGTTTTGAATTGACTGTCGATTGTTTTCTTAAACAAGCGACCAAGGTAAGGAATATCCCCCAAAACTGGTACCTTGGTTTCACCTTTGGTTCCCTCAAGCGAGAACACACCACCCAGTACGACTGTTTGACCGTTGTTCACCAATACTTTGGTTTCCAAGCGGGTGATATCAACCGTTGGTACACCAGTTTCAGTGACTTGGCCTATAGAGTCTTTCCACACAACCAGATCCATGATGATGCGGTTGTCAGGGGTGATTTGTGGCGTTACTTCCAGCTTCAATACCGCCTCTCGGAAACCAGTGGTAGTACCACCACTTGGTGCACTCTCCTGATAACCAATCTCTTTACCGGATTTGATCACCGCCAATTGCTTGTCACTGGTAATCACTTTTGGTTGAGACACGATTTCCGCATAACCCGAAGTTTCCAGTGCACTCAATTCCAAATCCAAATAGCTATTGTCAGTTAACACGCCGATTGCTGCCGTTGCCGCATTGGTATTGTTGACCGCAAAGTCTACTGCATTATTTTCAGTAATATTGAGCGACCTGTTGTCATCAGGGCCTTGGTTGAACCAGCGATAAGGACTCGTGCCATCTTCATCATCAAGCCCCTCTTGAGAACCAGCAAAATCAATAATCCGGTTGTTATTGGCGCTGTAGCCAACACCACCCCAGCGTACGCCAAGCTCACGTTCAAAGTCAGTGTTAGCAATAACGATACGCGCCTCAATCATCACTTGACGAATTGGAATATCGATTTGATCCACCAAGCGCTTGAATGCTTCGATGCGCTCCGCAGTATCAGTGATGATAATCGAGTTGGTACGCTCATCAACTACACCTTGACCGCGTTCAGACAATACACTACCGGTTGCACGGTTTCCGCCTTGCCCACCACCGCCACTGCCGCCGTTGTTCTCACCGCGGAACAACTCAAACATTTCTTTGGCGTTGGCGTAACGAACGCGGATGTATTCAGTTCTTAGCGGAGCCAATTCTTCTAGCTGTTTCTTGGTGGTGATCTCCTGACGCTCGCGCTCAGCAATCTCGGCCGCTGGGGCAACCATTAACACATTGCCTACTTGGCGCTTATCCAAGCCTTTGTTCTTCAGAACCATTTCAAGCGCTTGATCCCAAGGCACATTTTGTAAGCGCAAGGTGATGCGACCTTGTACAGTATCACTGGCAACCAAGTTCAGATCCGTAAAGTCAGCGATAATCTGCAATACCGCACGCACTTCAATGTCCTGGAAATCCAACGACAGCTTTTCACCGGTGTATTCAAAATCTTTCTTCTTCTCTAGCTTCTCTTGCTCTGTAAGAGGCTTGATGCTGACAACGTATTCGTTTTCGGTCTGATACGCCAAGTAGTCAAAATCACCGCCAGCACTAATATTCAATACCGAGCTTTCACCCTCTTGCGCTGCGCTAACCAAAGAAACAGGGGTCGCAAAATCAACCACATCCAAGCGACGACGCAACTCTGGCGGCAGCCAAGCATTTTTAAAGGACAACTTAACACCAGCGCCAGTACCAACCATATCCGCACTAACTTTTGGATTAGAGAGAGTCACAATCACGCGCCCTTCACCTGCAGTGCCACGACGGAAATCGATATTAGTAATTTTGGTTTGCCCGCCCATCACATCATCTTTATAGGGTGACTTTGTTGCTACTGAAACAGCAGGGCGAGCTGTTTGACCGCTATCACCACCTTGAGCAGCACCAACCTCAACAATGAAGCTATTACCGTCAGTGCGGGTTGAGTAAGCAGCTAAATCATTCAGATTCAAAATAAGACGAGTGCGGCCCTCGCTAGTCAGTACCATTGCACTCTGACCATTATCAACTGCAAGCGGAAAGCGGCGTTCTTTTAACCCACTCACCACATCAGGGAAGTCGAGCACGATACGTGCGGGCTTTTCGATGGTATAACCTTTTGGTTCCGGCGGCAGCGTATCAAACGACATACGCACCTCAAATCGCTCACCAGGCAACTGGAAAAAATTGATTTCATTGAGCGTGCTTGCCCAAAGCATGGGGGACGCCACCAAACCAACAAGTGCCACAACAAATTTACGCATATTCAACCCCGGAGTGAATAGAGCACACATGTCCGCTTATTCCTTCTCTTCTAATTTAATAATTCTGGGACGTTCAACCCAACCATTGGAACCATCACCCACAATTTCCATCACTTCAATTTGTGTTGAACTAGTGGATATTATTTTGCCGTGGTTCATTCCCAAGTAATTCCCAACAGTTGCTGGTACTACGCTATTGGCACCATCATCGATAAGCGCCCACAACTTGCCCCCCTTACTGATGGTGCCCACCATCCGCAGAGAAGTAATGTTGAAGCCTTCGAGAAATTCTTTTTCTCTGTTCAAATCAGGCGCTACTGCACGCCCGCCTTTGGCGGCCGATTCATCAATAGGAATCGGCTTTTCAAATGGACTGCGCAGTGTCATCGCACTATAGGTGAATGGTTGATAGGGGCTAAACGTAGGCAAAGGTTCAATTTGCCCCTTAGGTCTGCGCTTTGTCTCTTCCATAAAATTGATTAAGTCCTGTTGTGAGGACTGACCACAACCGACTAACGCCAACACACACAACAATTCTATTGCTATCAGCGACCGTTTCATTTCGCCGCCTCCGGTGATTTATAGCGATAGGTTTTCGCTAAAATTTTCATGCTTAAAATTTTGTTTTCTTTGGAGGTAGTAATAGAGAAGTCATGCAATGTCACAATACGCGGCATGCCTGCAACACCACTAACAAAACCACCCATATCGTGATAACCGCCATCAGCAGAAATGGTAATAGGGACCTCAATGTAATACTCAGCAACTACATCTGGCTGGAAATTGATATTGATATTGGTCAGGCCACTCTCACTGCCGCGAGTACCAATGTCTTCCAACAAACCGGGAACTTCTGTTTTAGCGGGCAGGCGTGACAACAGAGAATCAAACGTAACCTTCATCTCCTCCATCTGCGCTTTGTAAGCATCCAGGTTAGCCGCTTCAAAACTGCGCTTCTCAAATGTAGACCTAAGCGTTGCCTCTTGCGCAGTGACTGACTCAAGCTCCATATTTAAATCACTAATTTTCAGGTAATAAGTTCCTGCAAAAATCAGCACTATTAATAACAAGCAAACAAACACTTTCGCTGGCCAAGGCCAAACACCAATTTTTTCAAAGTCGATGTTATTAACATCGAACTCCTTCATCTGCTCAAGGGTATCTTGAAACGACATTATTGCGCCCCTCCAACAGGTTTCGCCGGATCAGCCGTTAGCTCAGCTGGGGCAGATGTTTCCACAGTCATCTTGAATCTGCTGGCATCCTCACCCTCTTCCGGTGCAGCATCGACCGAAATTAGGTTATGTGACGCATACCAATCGGAGGATTCAAGATTGCGTAGGAAACTGGCGATACGATTATAAGACTCGGCAACACCTTCGATGGTGACGATCTTGCCAACGCGCTGAGCAGAAGAAAGCCAAACGCCATCAGGGATAGCTCTGGCTAACTCATCGAAATAGCGCACAATAACAGGACGAGTACCTTCAAGATCGGTGATAACCTTAATACGCGCCAGTAAGTCGTCGCGCACTTTCTTGATTTCGCTAATTTCTTTTACCTGTGCATCAAGCTTGGCAATTTCCTGATTCAATAATTGATTACGTGCATTTTGATTTTCGATCGCATTTTGGACGCTTGAAACCCATACGTAAGCGCCAAACACGGCAGCCAAACCAACACCGGCTATAACACCTAAAAATTCACGTTTCTTCTCTTGGCGATAAGCTTCGCGCCAAGGCAATAAGTTAATTTTGGCCATTAGTCAAAACTCCTCATCGCCAAACCAGTCACAATCATCAATGCAGGAGCATCATTGGCAAGCGAAACCGCATTGACGCGCGATGACACTGACATGCGCGCAAAGGGGTTAGCCACCACAGTTTGAGTACCTAATTTTTCTTCAATCAAGCCTACCAACCCCTCCAGTGAGGCAACACCACCCGCAAGGATGATGTAATCCACGTCGTTATACTGGCTGGCAGAAAAGAAAAATTGAAGGGAGCGAGTGACCTGCTGAACTACAGCATCTTTAAAAGGAATAAGTACTTCCATTTCATAATCATCAGGCAAGCCGCCTTGTTTCTTGGCAAGCCCTGCCTCTTCGCGCGACAAACCATAACGGCGTTGAATTTCTTCCGTTAATTGACGGCCGCCGAACAGTTGTTCGCGGGTATAGACGGTTTTTCCATCTACCAGCACACTCAACGTCGTCATGGTGGCGCCGATATCGATAATCGCCACTACCTGCCCTTCCTGATCCTCCAGTTGCTCGGCGATCAGCTCGAAGGCACGCTCCATACAATAGGCTTCGATATCTACTTTTTCGGCGATCAAGTCGGCATCAGCCAAGACTTGCTGGCGAACCTCTACGTTTTCGCGGCGACATGCAGCAAGTAACACTTCTACCTGATCGGGATTGCGTGGAGAAAGACCTTGCACCTCAAAATCCAGCGCAACCTCCTCCAAGGGGAAGGGGATATATTGATCGGCCTCAGCCGCGATCTGGCTTTCCATGGCATCGTCATTCAAATCCATCGGCATATCGATCATTTTGGTGATCACGGCCGACCCAGCTACTGCCACGGCAGCATGCTTAAGCTTGGTCTTGGACTGTTTAACCATGGACCTGACCACCTCGGCAACAGCGACGGGGTCAGCTATGTTTTTCTCTACCACCGCATTGGGCGGCAGAGCCTTTACGGTATAGGACTCAACGCGATAGCGATCGCCACTGCGACTGAGTTCAAGCAATTTGACCGAAGTGGAACTAATGTCCAGCCCGACCACTGGCTTGGCCTTCTTATCGAGGAAACTTAAAATGCCCATTTTTCTATCTATATCCGTAACTTAGACGTTGTTTATGTTATAGCACTTTAACTTAAGCCTGCAACAAACCGATGAATATGTAAACAGGCAAAAAGCCCGTATAATGCCCGCCACCTGCGTATACCGCGCTAACTCATTAATTCAAATAGAAAAAATGATCAGTAAAAAATCCTTCTTTGGCATTATTTTCTGGCTGTTACTGGCTGGTTTAAGCGTTTCTTTGGTGACTTTCGCCGGACTTTATCTTTATTTAAGCCCTAAATTGCCGCCGGTTGATTCATTACGAGAAGTTAGATTACAGACCCCTTTGCGGGTTTATTCAAGCGACAACAAGCTCATTGGCGAATTTGGTGAACAACGTCGCACGCCACTCACTTACGAACAGATCCCTCCTTTATATATAAAAGCACTCCTCTCCGCCGAAGATGCAGAGTTCTTTGAGCATCATGGGGTTTCTCTAAAAGGCATGTTGCGCGCCGCATCACAAATTCTAAAGTCTGGCGCCATTCAATCAGGCGGAAGCACTATTACTCAACAGTTGGCGCGTGATTTCTTTCTCACTCGCAAACAAATCTTCTCACGTAAGTTTAACGAAATCCTCTTATCCATTGAAATTGAACGAAAATTCACCAAAGAAGAAATCCTGGTTCTGTTCAATAACAAAATGTTCTTTGGCAATCGTGCATATGGCTTACAGGCAGCTGCACAGATTTATTACGGCAAGGATATAGACCAACTGAGTGTCGCCCAATACGCCATGATCGTCGGCGTGCTTAAAGCCCCATCTGCCTACAATCCACTTGCCAATCTCAAGCGCGCTATGATTCGTCGCAATTGGATTATCGGGCGCATGTACGAGTTGGGACATATCGATCAAGCCACCTACCAAGCGGCAATTAATGAACCCAACACTGCCAGCTACCACGGCACCACTTTGGATGTGCAAGCGCCTTATATTTCCGAAATGGCGCGTCAGGAAGTATTAAACCGCTTTGGCGAAAAAGCGTACACCGATGGTTATAAGGTCTACACCAGTGTCGATAGCGCCATGCAAGCAACTGCGCAAGCGGCAGTATTGAAAGGTTTATTGAATTACGACCAGCGCCACGGCTATCGCGGGCCGGAGCTACACCTGAAACCATCGGAAGATGCTGATTTGATCGACTGGCAAGATCAACTGCAAGATATTCCCAATCTTGGCGGCCAGGAACCAGCTGCTGTGGTTGATGTGCAAGAGAAGTCTCTGCGCGTATTGATGAGCAATGGCGATTATGTAGATTTAAGCTGGGAGCAAGGTCTATCCAGCGTTCGCCCATATTTCACTGAAGACAGCCGCGGTGCCACTTACAAATCAGCGACCGAATTCCTCAAGCGCGGCGATGTGGTACGCATTACTAAAGATGACGATGACCAATGGCGCTTTAGTCAGGTACCTGCGATTCAGGGAGCATTGGTATCGCTCGACCCGCTCGACGGCGCGATTCGCTCTTTGGTTGGAGGCCTCGATTTCAACCAAAGCCACTACAACCGTGCGATTCAAGGCGCGCGCCAGCCGGGCTCCAGCTTTAAACCGCTGATTTACACCGCAGCGCTGGAAAATGGCTTTACTCCAGCATCAATTATTAACGATGCGCCTATCGTGATTGAAAACACCAGTACCGGTATCGCATGGCGCCCGGAAAATGACGATGGCAAATTCGCCGGCCCCATGCGTATGCGCCAAGCACTCTATCGTTCGCGCAATCTGGTATCGATCCGCTTGCTGCGCAGTATCGGCATGCAAACCGCACTCGACAGCCTTGCACGCTTTGGCTTTAACCCTAAAGAGTTCCCGCGCGACCTGACTCTCGCACTCGGTACCCACGCCCTCACCCCCATACAAATGGCCACCGCTTACGCCAGTTTTGCCAACGGCGGCTTCAAGGTTGACCCCTACTTGGTCACCCGCATCGAGGATGACAAAGGCAAGTTGGTGTACGAAGCAACTCCGAAACGCGCCTGTAAAGAGTGTGAAGTTGCCCCTAGCTATGCCGAGGATGGCAGCCTGTTTCCACTCACACCTGAAATCGATAGCAGCCAACAAGCGAAACGCATTATTGATGCGCGCATCGCCTACCTTATCGATTCCATGTTGCGTGACGTTGTAGATAAAGGCACCGGCCGCCTCGCCAAACAACTCGGCCGCAAAGATCTTGCTGGCAAAACCGGTACCACCAATGGCCCGCGCGACAGCTGGTTCTCGGGCTACAATCCCAATGTGGTTACCAGTGTTTGGGTTGGTTTCGATGCCAATACCCTGCTCGGCCGCAAAGAGTTCGGTAGCTCGGCAGCGCTGCCCATCTGGATTGATTTTATGCGCACCGCACTGGAAGGCTTGCCCGACCAACTCCCACGCCAGCCTGAAGGCATAGTGACGGTACGGATTAATTCAGACACCGGCAGACCGGCCATGCCCGGCGACCCGGACGCTATCTTTGAAGTGTTTTTAGGGGAAGATACCAACCGCACATCCGCAGCCGGTCACGAGACCACCGAGCAGGCAACCCTGCCGGAAGAGCTGTTCTAAAACCTTTCTATCGCTCGATCACCATCAGGGAGGATGGTGATCGCAGCTGCATCACCAAGGGCTTGAACTGCTGTGACCGTTTGGATGATTGCTTACCAATCCAACCGCGCACCTCTAACCGCCGCCCTTTTAGCGATTGCCAGTCGCGCTGACTATAACCAAATAATGGCCAGTCTTTTTTGGCGATACGCACTACCAACTTGCCATCCAATTCCAGCCAGACCGCTGAATTGATATCCACCTTGGCAACTCGCCCACTGATCAGGCGAAAACCAGTTTCGTCGCCGCGCATGGAGCTGCCCGCTAGCGACTGCCAATAATGATGGCGCCAGACACCCAGATTTTGCTTGCGCGCAGCCTGCTCAACTTTTGCCAGACACTTGGCCTGAGCGATATTCGGTGGCACGCCAACCTGCATCGCCATACCTGCGCGCAGCTGTTCTACTGCCAAACTGCGCCCGCGCGCGTCGTACACATGCGCCAGCAAGCGCCCGTAATGATCCCGCTTTTCTGACTCAAATCCCAAACGCACACGACCTTGAGCACGCTCGACAAAAGCCTTTGCCGTCGCACGGGACTCTTTTCCAAGCGGCTGACCCGCCTTTTTGCCATGAGCAACCTCGGGCGCATTGACACCCAAGATCCGCACTGAACGGCCATCTTGCAGCTTTAGCGTATCGCCGTCGGATACTCGCGCCACTTGCACCAGCTCACTCGCAGGCGCGCCGCACTCTGCCAATCCCAGTTGCGACCAGCAGGGCATAAATATCGCGCATAAAAAAACGCCGGAAATTTTCATTTCCGGCGTTTTTACTAGCGCGGCTAGTCGGGAGCGAAGCAAGACAATTAGTCTTTCTTGGCACCAGCGATACGGCTGCCGAAACGCTTGGTGAAGCGGTCAATACGGCCACCAGTATCAACAACTTTTTGCTTGCCAGTGTAGAACGGGTGACAAGCACCACATACGTCAACGTGCAGAGGCTTGCCCAGAGTTGAACGAGTGGTGAAGGTGCTGCCGCAGCTGCAAGATACAGCTACTTCAACGTAATTTGGATGAATGTCTGCTTTCATGATGAATGCCTTGTGTGAGCTGTGCCGCCACCCGGTCGTTGCCGAGCACCGCACATGGTTTAAAAACGGCTGTTTTTGGGAGCGGCGATACTACCAGAAAACCCTGATCACGCAACCGAAAAACCGCATTTTGTGCAAAAAACCATCACCAAAACGGCAATATCCTGCGCCTCACAGTCGATTCGGTTATGCTGACCGCCTTGTTGGATGCCAAACCGAGCCATGACCACAACTTCGCCAAACCAATCCCTGCTACTGGAAATCGCACTGCCCGTGCCGCTGCGGCGCTGCTTTGACTATTTATTACCAGCCGATTTACCGACCGATATCGACCCAGCCAAGCTCCGACCTGGCGTATTGATTCGCGCGCCCTTTGGCAATCAGGAATTAATTGGCGTACTTATCAGGGTAAAAGAAGAAAGCTTGCAGGATGTCGCAAAATTACGCCCAGCCTTGGCGTTGATCGACCCACGCCCTGCACTCGATAGCGAATTGCTCGACCTTTGCCTCTGGGCGGCAGATTACTACCAGTGCGCGCCCGGCGAGGCGCTACAAACCGCCCTGCCGGTGTTATTGCGCCAAGGCGAACCAGCGAAAATGCGCGGCGAACCTGTGTTTCAACTGACCACCGAAGGCAAGGGTTTACCCGAGGGCGCACTCAAGCGCTCACCCAAACAGGCGACACTTTTAGCCGCACTGCAATCCCGCTCACAACTCAGCCGAGCCGACCTAGATCAAATCGATATTCCGCGCACTATCGCCAAAAACCTGATCGATAAGGGCTTGGTCAAGATAGTTGAAGTAACGCCCGAACCAGCTCCGCTCCCTGAGCAACTATTGCGCGAACAGCCGCTCATCCTGAGTGATGAGCAGCTGGCGGCTTTTGCACAGATCGATTACACCTGCTTTAAAACCTACCTGCTCGATGGCGCCACCGGCAGCGGCAAAACCGAAATTTATCTGCAAGCGATTGAACAGTGCCTCGCGCAAGGCAAACAGGCATTGGTATTAGTGCCTGAGATTGGCCTGACGCCGCAGACAGTGCAGCGCTTTCAACGCCGCTTTAATTTGCCCATTGCCGTATTGCACTCCGGCCTGAATGACCGCGAGCGACTGGATGCCTGGCTGCAAGCGCGCGAGGGCATAGCCCGCATTATTATCGGCACCCGCTCGGCGGTGTTTACCCCACTCAAGGAGCCGGGCATTTTGATTATCGATGAAGAGCACGATGGCTCCTTCAAGCAGCAGGATGGCTTTCGCTATTCCGCGCGCGATCTGGCCGCGGTACGCGCGCATCGACTTGGCATTCCGCTGATTCTCGGCTCGGCCACGCCGGCACTGGAAACCCTGCACAACGCCCTGCAGGGGCGCTATCAACACCTGCAATTAAAGGTGCGCACAGGCAACGCCAAACCGCCCGAGATCCAATTGCTCGATATCCGCGGCGAAATTCTGCATGAAGGTTTTGCGCAGGCGAGCCTTGATGCGATTGGCGATACGCTCGACAAAGGCAATCAGGCGCTGGTGTTTCTCAATCGTCGCGGCTATGCACCAACGCTGGAATGCCACGACTGCGGCTGGCTGGCCAACTGCAATCACTGCGATGCGCGCATGACCGTGCATCAAACGCCGCGCCATCTGCACTGCCACCACTGCGACCATCAGCGCGCCCTTCCCAAGCGCTGCCCCAGCTGCAATAGCAGCCGAATTCAGCCCATCGGCCAAGGCACCGAACGCAGCGAAGTGGTGCTGCAACAACTATTTCCCGAGCACAAGGTGATTCGCGTCGATCGCGATTCCACGCGCAATAAAAATGCTATGCAAAAGCTGCTGGTCGATGTACACAGTGGCGAGCCTTGCATTCTAATCGGCACGCAAATGCTGGCCAAAGGCCATCACTTTGCCGATGTGACTCTAGTTGTCATTATCGATGCCGATGCAGGCCTATTCAGCACCGATTTCCGCGGCGCCGAGCGCATGGGGCAGCTGTTATTGCAGGTAGCAGGACGCGCCGGACGCGAGGAAAAGCGCGGGCGCGTGATATTACAGAGCCACCACACTGATCACCCGCTGGTGCAAACACTGGTGCAGCAGGGCTACCACGCGTTGGCCGATCTGATTTTGCAGGAACGCCAGATCACCCTGCTGCCACCCTATCGCCACTTGGCGCTGATTCGCGCCGAGAGCAAACAGGCAATAGCAGCGGTCGATTTTTTACAGCTCGCGCGCCGCTTGGCGGAACAGTTGCAGCCATCCAGTCCGCAGCTAAATTATCTCGGCCCACTACCGGCGATGATGGAAAAGCGCGGCGACCGCTTTCGCTATCAATTGCAGATCAACAGCGCCCAGCGCAAACCGCTGCAACAGCTGTTGAGCCAACTCGCACTTCAATTGGAAGCATCGCCGCAAGTCAGGCGTGTGCGTTGGTCGATTGATGTTGACCCCCAAGAGATGGGCTGATTAACAGATATAAAGTGCTAATCGGTGCGCCAAGCCACAGACACGTTTGCAAATGGCAGGCTTAGTGACTCACCCGCGCAATCCCTTTACAATCGCGCCTCGATTTAAAACCGCTACGATTTAAGACACACAAATTCCATGAGTAGAGATTTCGCCAAAAAAGGCCGCGCGCCGGCACGCCGCACATCATCATCCAAAAGTAGCTCTACACCTCCCTGGTTGTGGTTTGTTTTGGGTTTTGTGGTAGGCGCTTTTGCCGCCAGCTTCTACTTTATTAAAAACCCGGTAACTGCCCCCGCCCCCAAAGAAGAACCCAAGCCCAAGGTGACGGAAAACAAAACGCCCAAGCCGCGCTTCGATTTTTACAAGTTGCTGCAAGAGAGCGAGACCATTGTTCCTGCGAGCGAAACTATTAATGAAGAAAAACCAGCGCAGGAGCAGACCACTGAATACATCCTGCAAGTGGGTTCATTCCCGCGCGCGGATGACGCCGATAAATTGCGTGCCCAGTTAATTCTGATCAATCTGGATGCGAGTATCGAGAAAGTCGAAATCCGCAAAGGTGAGATTTGGCATAGAGTCGTTGTCGGCCCGTTCAATACCCAAAACGAGCTCACCAACGCGCGCTCGCAACTGGTCAAAAACGAGTACAACGCACTGGTACTCAAACGCGCCAAAACCAAGCGTTAATTCCTCACTCCAAGTAAGCGCCTTGAAAAAGGCGCTGCTGCCCCCACTTTCCTGACTTCCCTGTTGATTCTTTAGAAGGAAGTCCAGTGACTACAATTCTCTCTGTTCGCCGCGAAGGGCAAGTGGTAATCGGCGGCGACGGCCAGGTTTCCCTTGGTAATACCGTCATGAAAGGCAATGCGCGCAAAGTGCGCCACCTCTACAAAAATCAGGTGATCGCCGGTTTCGCAGGCGGTACCGCTGACGCCTTCACCCTGTTCGAGCGCTTTGAAGCCAAGCTTGAAGCGCACAATGGCCAACTCACGCGCGCTGCAGTTGAACTCGCCAAAGACTGGCGAACGGATCGCAGCCTGCGTCGGCTCGAAGCGCTGCTCGCGGTGGCAGACAAAGATGCCTCATTGATCATCACCGGCAATGGCGATGTGATCCAGCCGGAAGATGATTTGATCGCGATTGGCTCCGGTGGTAATTACGCCCAAGCCGCCGCCCGCGCACTGCTGGAAAACACCGATTTGGATGCGCGCAGCATTGTCGAAAAAGGTCTGAAAATCGCTGGCGATATCTGCGTGTTTACTAATCAAACGCACACGATTGAATCGCTCGAATATTAGTCAAATTTATTCCGCACTTCTGGCGGATCACCTTGTGCAGACCCGCCGTGAATACATCCCTGTAGGCTTATTGTCGACATCCATGTCTCCAACAGTCTGCACAAGGTGATCCACCAGAAGCGCTACCACTGAATTACATTCAAAAGAGTTTTTTATGTCTTCTATGACTCCGCGCGAAATCGTGCACGAATTAGATAAACACATCGTCGGCCAAGCCAGCGCCAAACGCGCCGTGGCCATCGCTCTGCGCAACCGCTGGCGCCGCATGCAGGTGCCGGCCGATATGCGCAATGAAATCACCCCCAAAAATATTTTGATGATCGGCCCGACCGGCGTAGGTAAAACCGAAATCGCACGCCGTTTGGCCAAACTCGCCAACGCTCCGTTCATCAAAGTAGAAGCGACTAAATTTACCGAAGTGGGTTATGTCGGCCGCGATGTGGAATCCATCATCCGCGATTTGGTTGATGTCGCCATCAAAATGCGCCGCGAGCAAGCGACCAAATCGGTACAGCACCGCGCGGCTGAAGCAGCCGAAGAGCGCATCCTTGATGCACTTTTACCGCCAGCAAGAAATCTGTCGCCCGAAGAAAGTAAACACGATTCCAGCACGCGCCAAATCTTTCGCAAAAAATTCCGCGAAGGTGAACTGGACGATAAAGAAATTGAAATCGATGTGGCGGCCGCTAACGTCGGCGTAGAAATCATGGCGCCACCGGGCATGGAAGACATGACCAATCAATTGCAAAACATGTTTTCATCGCTCGGCAAAGACAAAACCAAAAAAGCAAAACTCACCGTGAAAAAAGCCTTCAAGCAATTGCAGGACGAAGAAGCGGCAAAGCTAGTTAACGATGAAGATATTAAAACGCAGGCAATTGAAGCAGCTGAGCAAAACGGCATAGTGTTTATCGACGAGATCGATAAAGTGGCGCGCAAAGGTAATGTGAGTGGCGCCGATGTGTCGCGCGAAGGTGTGCAGCGCGATCTGCTGCCATTGATCGAAGGCTGCACCGTAACCACCAAACACGGCTCGATCAAAACTGACCATATTTTGTTTATCACCTCGGGCGCATTCCATCTGAGCAAACCTTCGGATTTGATTCCGGAATTGCAAGGTCGTTTGCCGATTCGCGTTGAGTTGCAAGCGCTAACGCCGGATGATTTTGAACGTATCCTCACCGAACCAACTGCATCGCTCACTGAACAACAGGAAGCGCTGCTGAAAACCGAAGGTGTAGAAATCACATTTACCAAAGACGGTATTCGTCGCATCGCCGAAACGGCGTTTGAAGTGAATGAGCGCACTGAAAATATTGGCGCGCGCCGTTTGCATACGATTCTGGAACGCCTGTTGGAAGATGTCTCATTTGAAGCCGGTGATGATGGCCATAAGCAAGTAGAAATCAACGCCGCATTTGTTGAATCTCACTTGGGCGAATTGGCGAAAAACGAAGATTTAAGTCGTTTTATTTTGTAATTGATTTACTGTTAACCCGCACTAAAAACGGCAGTCTTTGGGCTGCCGTTTTTATCTGCAAGCAAACCAGAAATAATGGCTAGCTAGCGCGCGTAATAGCCGCGTAACATTTGCGCGATTAGCACAAAGTCATTACAAAAAAATGACAAGTGTAAGTTGCCGCACTATCCACAAATCCGGAAAATTCTATCTACGGATGAGTGGGTTTAGATCGCCATAATTTGCATGGCAAGAGAGACACCTATGATCCCCAGTAAAATTCGTTTGCATAAACAATCGCGCCAACTGGAACTGCAGTTTGGCGATGAAACCGTGTTGCTGACTGCAGAGTTTTTGCGCGTGCACTCACCCAGCGCCGAGGTAAAGGGCCACGGCCCGGGTCAGGCAGTGTTGCAGCATGGCAAGCGAGAAGTCGCCATCACCCAAATTGAGCGCGCAGGTAACTATGCGATCAAGCTGGTGTTCGATGATGGCCACGATACCGGGATCTACACTTGGGAATACCTGTATCAATTAGGTACCCAGCAAGAATCTTTATGGCAGGCCTATCTGGATGCACTGCATAGCGCAGGTAAAACTCGCGATGCCAATACCAGTGTGGTGCGCCTGATGGATCCATCTCAGGGTTAATTCCTCCTTCATCCCGCCGCGTTTCTTCGCGGTTAGCTGCAATACCACTGGCGCACAACTGACTTCAGGGCGCCAGCCTCCAATAAAAACAATCGATAACAATAACTTTTTTCTACTGGCTTATCGCCAGGGGCTGCGTGCGCTTTGCGTTTTGCATTGCGGCAGCCAAACCGAACAGCCAAATGGCTGCCGGGCAACCCGTTAATCGAACTCGTTTTAGTAAACCTGTTGATCAAAAACAGAAACACGCATCCGGGATTGATGCAGGAGGAAGGACATGAAAAAACACTATTTGGCCGCACACGGTTATTTCACCCTTGGGGTGTTTTTATTATCGCTATTACCACTGTTTAGCTACTGGCAAGTCATGCCCAGACCCGATGGGCTGATGAGCAAGCTATATCAAATCAGCACCCTCGGTTATTACGGTGTGCTGCTCGGTTTGGTGGGCATCATCTGCCTGCCACTCAGCCAATGGCGCCAGACGCGCCCGATTTACGCCCTGCTGCTCGCAGGGTGGCTGCTCTATTTATTGATTGATGTGGCGACCTTTAATCTCTACCTGTTCCATGTGGATTGGCTGATGATTGAAATGTTCATCATGGATTTCTCCGGCATGGGCGTGCCGCCGCTACTGCTTGGCCTTGCCGCGCTGGCCGCCATTGCCGTGGTTGGCGGTACACTCTGGCTGAGCGCAAAAACGGCGCAATTAAAGATTATTCGCTTCAGCAGCCCGCTGTGGATCTCACTGGGTTTGAGCCTGTGTTTGCTCGCGGGCAACTCGGCTATCAATATTTGGGCGGCGCATTATCAGCGGCAGGAAATCAGCTACATCAATCCTTACTTGCCGCTTTATCGCCCTATCACCAGCAATAAACACGCGCCGCAATTGAGCCAATTATTGCCGCAGGTTTTTGTGGCTGAATTCGGCAAGATGGATCGCGAAACTGCGCAGGAAAAAAGTGTGGTGCAGTACCCGCTGCAACCGCTGGAATGCGCACCGACCGATAAACCCGAATCGATTTTGGTGTTGCTGGTAGAGAGCTGGCAGGCGGAGACGCTCAAGCCCGAGATCATGCCCAACCTGTCGCGCTTTAGTGAACAGGCGATTCGCTTTGATCAACACCTTTCAGGCGGCTCGGCAACGGTACCCGGCTTGTTCAGCCTGTTTTACGGGTTGCACGCCAGTTATTACCCGACCTTTAAGGCGACACCTGCATCCAACCCCAGCCAATTCACCGAGACGCTGAATACGCTCGGTTATCACACGCAGGTGTACACCAATACCAATTTGGAGCGCTTTGCAGTGCGCCAGTTGCTGTTCCCGCACCTGCAAGATAAGGATTTGCATAGCAGCGGCAGCGACCGCAGCATTGTGAATCAGTATCTACGCAACCATGCCGAGCACAGCGAGCAACCACAGTTCGATCTGGTGTTTCTCACGTCATCGCACTCGCCCTATAAATACCCGAACGAATTCGCGCAATTCCAGCCATTGCCCAGCGTGAAAGCCGGTTTTGTGTTTGATAACCACACCGACAATGTCGCTTACAAAAACGACTACTTCAACAGCTTGGTCTACGTGGATGATTTGCTTGGCGATATTTTGCAGCAGCTCGAAAAAACTGGCGCACTGGAAAATACCTGGGTGATTATCACTGGCGACCACGGCGAAGAATTCAATGAGAATCAGGCGGGATTCTGGGGCCACGGCAGCAACTTTACCCGCTGGCAAACACAAACTCCGCTGCTGGTGCGCCCGCCAAATTCCTATCAGCACCGCGCGCCCCATTCACGCCAGTTGCAGGCATCCAACACGGTACCACTGCACGCAGCCAAACACTTGCACGGCCGCCGCGAAAGCCGTTTATCTACCCATCAGGATTTGGTGCCAACGCTGATGCGCGAAGCACTCAATTGCAACACACCCGCACAGGCGTACAGCAATGGCGAAAACCTGTTCGATTTACCGGCGCAGCGCGAGAGTGTGATTTCGTCTTACTACAACCATGCCTATTGGGTCGATGGCACTATTGTGGATCGCAGTACCGGCAAGCAGTACGCATGGAAAAACTTTGATGAGACTGCAGCCAGTGTATCGGCGGAGCGCTTGCGTAAACTGCGCGAAGAAGAACGGCGCTTTTTAAAATCCAAAGCCGAACTAAAAAAGTAATGCAAAGATAAAAGTAACGCGAAGCTTAAAAAACGCTTCAAAAAAATAGGCGCGACAGCCAATTCTGTCGCGCCTATTTTTTTACTTAAAACTAATCAGCTGATTGTTTATGCAGAAGTCCAGTTAATCGCACCGGTGTAAGCCGTCAACAAAATCAACAATCCAAAGGCAATGCGATACCAGGCAAACGCCATAAAGGTATGATTGCTGACAAAGCGCAACAGCGCTTTCATCACCAAAAATGTACTGATAAACGAAGCTACAAATCCCGCTGCAAAAATTTCAATATCCTGCACCTCAATTAAATCGCGCGCGCCCCACATGCTATAGAGCGATGCAGCAGTAATAACAGGAATCGCAAGGAAAAACGAAAACTCGGTCGCCGCCGTGCGCGACAAACCAAAATACAAACCGCCGATGATGGACGCCCCCGAACGCGACACGCCCGGCACCAGCGCCAAACACTGGCACAAGCCAACTTTCAAAGCGCGCATGGGCGTGATTTGATCCATATCATCAACGTCCGGTTGGTACGCACGCTTCTCCACCCACATGATCGCAAAGCCACCGATGATAAATCCGGCTGCCACCACATAGGGGCTGAACAACACTGCGCGAATAAAGTCGGCAAACAGAAAACCAATCAAAATAAACGGGAAAAATGCGATAGAAACGTTGATATAGAGGTTGCGTTCAACCCCTGGTTTACCCAGGCCAAGCAAACTGGAAAAGATTTTTTGGCGGTACTCCCAGACGATGGCCATCATCGCGCCCATCTGGATAAAAATTTCAAACACTGTGCGCTTGTCTTTAGTCCAAAAATCCATCAACTCACCAGCAAGGATCAAATGGCCGGTACTGGAAATTGGCAACAGCTCCGTTAATCCCTCAACAATACCCATAATAATGGCTTTCAAAATCAGCAGCAGATCCACGCAAACTCCTTAGTTGATGGCAGTGATTGATGACAAGTGACAGACGCGATCAGCGGGCGCAAGTCTGCGATACTTAACTCGTGTTTGCAAACTCTGTGCCTATCGCCAAATAGCCGCTAGGCTATACTCGCATCACTCTTTGTTCGACCTAATTGTTCGGCCTAATTTCTCCAAGAGGATCAACCTATGCGCGCATTAGTTTCGCTCAGTTTCATGTCAGGTTTGCTGTTGCTTCTAAGCGCCTGCACCAGTACCAAATACGCCGACGACTACAAAAGCGGCACTGATTTTAGCGGCCTGAAAACCTACAGCTGGCGCGCGGTTACGGTCGATATTGGCGGCATCGACAAAGGTTTTATCCAAAAACTCGCTGATGAACAATTGCGTGCTCAAGGGTTTATTCCCGCCGAAGCCAATGCAGACTTTATGGTCGACATGCAGGTTTTTTCGCGCATTAGCACCGGCGGCAATACCAGCATCGGGATTGGCATAGGTATGCCGGTGGGCAGCCACGGCGGCATCGGCATGAGCACCGGCCAAACCGTCGGACGCGGCAAACAGGAGGGCGTGATTGTGGTGGATATCACTCAAACCAATAACAACACTCTCATCTGGCGCGGCAACGCCGAAGGCATCCCGCTGATTAACTTTTCACTCAAAGCCGAGCAAAAATTGCGTGAGAGTTTTACCAAACTCTTAACGCCTTTCCCGCCCAAATCAGTCGCGCAGTAAATCGCTGCGCCTTACACCAAATCACAACAACACAGGCACAGACCGATCCAGCACAATTCGCTCTTGCTCAGGCGCGATAGTCGCAGCATAGGCCAGCAGTTCAACTCCAGCGGCCTGCGCTGCACACAAAGTTTCGGCATAAACCTTATCGATATGGGCTGCTGCGCGCACAGTTTTTATCCCCGTGTGCTGCACACAAAATAGCAACACTGATCTATGCCCTTGGGCGCGCATCGCCATCAACTCACGCAGATGTTTGCTGCCGCGCACACTTACCGCATCGGGGAAAAAACCTTCGCCTACTGCTTCCATCCCTTCTGTTTCCAATAGAGTCACGTTTTTTACTTCGACATAACACAGGCGCGCATCACTCGAGTTATCGCTCAATAAAAAATCGATGCGCGATTTTTCCTGCCCGTAAACCTGCTCGCGCTTGAGCGATTGATAGCCCTGCAATTCAGCGATCACGCCTGTGCGTATCGCCTGCTCAACCAATTCATTGGCGCGCGCAGTATTGATGCCGGCAAGATGATTGCCCGGTGTAGTAACCAGCTCCAGCGTCTGCGGGTATTTGCGTGTTTTGCTATCACTGACGGAATACCAGCAGGGGCTATCGGGCACCAGACAATTGCGCATCGAACCGGTATTGGGGCAATGGATAGTCAGCTCGGTGCCGTCGGGCAGGCGAATATCGGCCAAAAAACGTTTGTAGCGTTTAAGCAAAATAGCGGGATAAAACTGGGGCATAGTTAGTCAACACGGCAAGATAAAAGCAAAATCGCGGGCAAATTGAAGCACAAACGCGCCATTTTAGGGCTATAGTTTTTGTTTGGAATGGGCGGGCGATGCCATAAGAAGGATATAAACCCATCTGCCACGCGGCGCGCGAAAAAACGCTAGCACTCACATTTGTTATCTGATAGCTTGCTCCCCCTTCTAAATCTGCCCGCCCATTTGGGCAGGGTAATTGCCGATCCAGGAAGTCTTGCGAGGCGCTACTATGGCGAAAAAATCACCCTCTACTGAAACCTTTGCACTGCGCCCTTTTACTCCTTATGAGGAGAAAAAAGGTGAAGAGTACATGAGCGACAACCAGAAGCTGCACTTTAGACAATTGCTGCTCAACTGGCGCTCAGAGCTAATGGAAGAAGTAGACCGCACCGTATCTCACATGAAGGACGAAGCGGCGAACTTCCCCGACCCCGCTGACCGCGCCAGTCAGGAAGAAGAATTCAGCCTTGAACTGCGCACCCGCGACCGCGAGCGCAAACTGATCAAGAAAATCGACAGCACCTTGGAGCTGATCGAAAATGACGATTACGGCTACTGCGATGCCTGCGGTGTAGAAATCGGTATTCGTCGCCTTGAAGCGCGCCCAACCGCTACCCTCTGCGTAGATTGCAAAACCCTCGCAGAAATCAAAGAAAAACAAATCGGCGGCTAATGCCGATTTGATCGGGGCGAGCATTGCTCGCCTCTATCACCATGTCCTCCCCAGCATCACAGCTCACCCCCAAACGCATTCCCCAAACATTCAAGACTGAAAACTCAGGCTATGTCGGCCGCTTTGCGCCCTCACCTTCAGGCCCTCTACACTTTGGCTCGCTGGTTAGCGCGCTTGCCAGTTATCTGGATGCCAAAGCCCAGCGCGGACACTGGCTGGTACGTATGGAAGACCTTGACCCGCCGCGCGAACAACCCGGCGCAGCCAGCAGTATTTTGCAATGTCTTGATGAGCACGGTTTGCATTGGGATGGGGAGGTTATCTACCAAAGCCAGCGTCATGACGCCTATCAAGATTGCCTCGACGCACTTGTTCAGGCCGAATTTGCCTACCCCTGCGGCTGTTCGCGGCAGGATCTAACGGCAATGGGTGGTATCTACAACGGTCACTGCCGCACTCATCAGCCCGCACTCGAAACAACATCCTCCATACGCTTAAAGCTTTATGACTTACCCGGTCGCATCAGTTCCGAGCTAATCGAATTCGAGGATATATTTCAGGGGCTGCAACACCAAAATCTGCGCAGCCAAGCGGGCGATCAAATTCTTAAGCGGCGCGACGGTTTGTTTGCCTATCAGCTTGCGGTAGTGGTGGATGACATCGCCCAAGGCATTACCCATATCATCCGCGGCAGCGATCTGCTTGATGTGACAGGCCGACAATTATTCTTTTTCGATTTACTCGGCGCGCCTCTGCCCCAATTTGGCCATGTACCCTTGGCGATGCAGACCAACGGGCAAAAACTCAGTAAACAAAATCACGCTAAAGCCATAGACAATCAATGCGCCAGCAGGAACCTGTGGCATGGGCTAAGGTTTTTAGGGCAAAATCCCCCCTCTGTCTTGGCGGACGCGCCAGTTGCCGAATTATTGGACTGGGCTTTGCATCATTGGCAACGCCACGAGGTACAAGGCTTGGGCCATCTGTACCAAGAAGAATAAAAACCTGAACCCGTCGCTCCGGCGCAAGGGAACCGATTTATGAACAATCAACGCTTGGTCATTTTGCTGCTCTTAGTGGCATACATTTTCTCACCCAGCCTGTTTAACTGGATTATCAACCCCGAAGGTGCCTGGTATCGCCCCTATATTGCGTGGGTGGCGGTGATTGTGATCGCCTTTGTGATGCAAATTCGCCGCAAGAATTACCACGAGTTTGATTAGCTCTCCATTTTAGATTTCCCATAAAGAATTAAAACAAAATGACATTTGATCTCAGCCAGGTAGCACTCATCGGCATCAGCTATTTACTGCTGCTATTTGGCATTGCCTGGATTACTGAACGCGGCTGGATTCCCGAAGCTGTCACATCACACCCCATCACCTATATTTTGTCGCTCGGCATTTTTGCCAGTGCCTGGGCGTTTTACGGGGTAGTCGACCTCGCCTTCCAATACGGTTATGGCGCACTCGCCTATTATTTAGGCACAGGCGCGCTCTTCCTGTTTGCGCCGGTCGCACTGGCGCCACTGGCCGAATTGGCGCGGCGCCATCAGGTGCATTCACTCGCGGACTTGCTGGTGTTTCGCTACCACAGCCACAGCGTGGGCGCGCTTACCACCCTCTGTATGCTGTGCGGGATTTTGCCGCTAATGGCGCTGCAAATTCAGGCGATTGCCGACACCATGCACATCCTTACTGTGAGCAGTAATCCCTCGCTGCCACTAGCCGGAACCGGATTGACCTTTAAGGATGTGATGGCACTCTGCTACTGCGCCATTCTCGCGTTTTTCACCATTTCATTTGGCGCCAACCGCGAACAGCATCGCGGCCTGATCACCGCCATGGCATTTGAATCGCTGGTGAAAGTCTGCGCTCTCTGTGCAATCGGTCTGGTTGCCGTTTTTGGAGTGTTCGATGGTTTGGATGGACTGGATCAGTGGCTGCTCGACCACCCGGAAAACCTCGCGCTGCTACACAACCCCATCCACTCGGATTCCGCCCACACGCTGCTGCTGATCTTTGTGGCCACCGCCGTCACCATGCCGCACATATTCCACTTGGGATTGGCAGAAAATCCGCTGATGCGCAACTCACACACAGTCACTTGGGCGTTCCCACTATTCCTGCTGCTGATCGCCCTGCCGATCTTCCCCATCCTCTGGGCAGGCACCGAACTCAGCGTCCCTCTGCCGCCCCAGTACTACACGCTGGGTGTACCCATCCTGTTTAACTCACCGGGTTTGACGCTGCTGGCGTTTATCGGAGGGTTATCAGCAGCGACTGGCGCGATGGTAGTGATCTCCCTTGCGCTATCGACCATGGTGATGAACCACTGGCTGCTGCCCAGCCTGAAACTGCGCACGCGCACCGATCTCTATAGCCAACTGCTGTGGCTGCGCCGGGTGTTGATCGCCGCGATCTTCATGGGCGCCTACCTGCTTTACTGGATTCTGGACAGCCGCTTTAGCCTTGCCGATTTGGCCATGATCGCCTTTATCGAAACCCTGCAATTCCTGCCCGGCACCTTTGCCATCGTATTTTGGACGAAAGGTAATCGACGCGGAATTATTGCCGGTCTCGCCATAGGCACCAGCGTTTGGGCGCTGGGATTATTCGTTCCCATCCTGACCGACCTGCGCTTTATTCAGGTGCCACTGCTCGACTGGGCAATTCCTATCGGTATCGATTACTGGAGTGAAGTGGCACTTATTTCACTGACGCTCAACACTGTGTGCTTTGTCGTCATCTCCATACTCACCCGCCAAACCGAAGACGAGCAATACAGCGCCGACCTCTGCGCGGCCGATGAAATCAGCCACCCGGTGCGCCAAGCGCTGGATGTTCACTCCGCCTCGGAATTCAAACATCGCCTCTCCAAACCGCTCGGCAAAGTCACCGCCAGCCGCGAGGTGGATATTGCCCTGAAAGAACTGAATTTAAGTATCGACGAACGCCGCCCCTACGCACTGCGCCGTTTGCGCGACCAGATTGAAGGCAACCTCTCAAGCCTGATGGGGATCCACGTCGCCAGCGAAATTATGGATAAATGCATCCCTCACGCCGCCGCCGAAGCGCAATCAACTGTCGATATCAACCTGATCGAAAACCGCCTTGAGGAATACCGCAATCACCTGACCGGTATGGCGGCAGAGCTGAACACCCTGCGCCTCTATCATCGCAAAACATTGGAAGAACTGCCGATGGCGGTCTGCTCGCTCGGGCGCGATATGGAAGTGCTCATGTGGAACCGCGCTATGTCCGAGCTGACCCAAACTCCGGGCGAGGATGTTACCGGTTCCCACTTGGAAGACATCCCTGAACCTTGGTGCAGCCTGTTGATCGACTTCAGCCAAAGCAAAGAGCCGCATTTTTATCGCCGTGAAATCGAGCTAAACAATCGCCCACACTGGATCAGCCTGCACAAAGCCAACATTGAAGGGCCGATCACTGCCGGTGTATACGATCAGGTAATGCTGCTGGAAGATGTAACTGAAACCCAATTGCTCGAACAGGAACTAGTCCACTCCGAGCGATTGGCATCTGTTGGCCGCCTCGCTGCAGGTGTTGCCCATGAGATTGGCAATCCGATCACTGGCATTGCCTGCCTTGCACAAAACCTGAAATACGACTCCAATGACCCGGAGGAGGTACTGGAAACTGCGGAGCAGATTCTCAGCCAGACCGACCGTGTCGGCCGTATCGTGCAATCGCTGGTGAGTTTCTCCCACGCCGGTCACGCCAGCAAAACCGAGTTTGAGGCGGTATCGATTCGCGATTGCGCCACCGAGGCAATCAATCTGCTCTCACTGCAAAAAGAGAAAACCCAGGTTCTGTTCTGCAACGACATCCCTAAAACCGCAATAGTTGCGGGTGATGCCCAGCGCATCATTCAGGTTTTTATAAATCTTTTATCTAACGCGCGGGATGCCAGCCCTGAGCAAGGGCGTGTTATGCTTGAAAGTAACGAAGATGAGGATTCGGTAACAGTTACTGTTACCGATGAGGGGCATGGTATCCCTCCTGAACTGATTGAGCGGATTCTCGAACCCTTCTTCACCACCAAAGAACCCGGTGAAGGTACAGGTTTGGGCTTGGCGATGGTGTACAGCATCATCGAAGATCACAGCGGCCATATGGATATCATCAGTCCGGCCGACACTGCCCTCAATCGCGGCGCGCGCTTTGTTATCACCCTGCCGCGCCACCTCGACGATTTCATGGATGTATAAGCCAGAAAAGTGAGAAAAACCAGCGACTTGCAAATCAACTCTGCAAGTTATTGACCGAAACACTTAACGCAAGACCCGGATAGCTATGAGTAAGATTCTGATTGTTGAAGACGAAACCATCATCCGTAATGCCCTGCGCAAGCTGCTTGAGCGCAACCAATACGAGGTCAGTGAGGCCCCGTCGGTAAAAGAGGCAACGTCGAAATTCCAATTGAAAGACTTCGATCTGATCGTCAGTGACCTGCGCCTGCCCGGCGCTCCCGGCACCGATCTGATCAAACTGGCAGGTGATACGCCAGTACTCATCATGACCAGCTACGCCAGCTTGCGCTCAGCGGTCGACTCCATGCGCATGGGCGCGGTGGACTACATCGCCAAACCCTTCGACCACGATGAGATGGTCAACGCGGTCAAACGTGTAATCGGCAAAGCCAAAGCCGCCAATAAAGTTGCCACCAACTCAAATGCAGCCAGCAGTGCAATCGCCGGCATGATTGGCGCCAGCGATGTTATGCAAGACCTGTACAACCGTATCCACAAGGTCGCCCCAACCAATGCAACCGTTCTGGTTCACGGTGAAACCGGGACCGGTAAAGAGCTGGTTGCGCGCGCACTGCATGAAGAAAGCAACCGCAACAACCATTTGATGATCTCGGTGAACTGCGCAGCGATTCCCGACACCCTGATCGAATCTGAACTCTTCGGCTACGAAAAAGGTGCCTTCACCGGCGCAGCCACCAATCGCGAAGGCTTGGTTGCAGCTGCCGACGGCGGCACCCTGTTCCTCGATGAAATCGGCGAATTGCCATTGGAAGCCCAAGCGCGCCTGTTGCGTGTGCTGCAAGAAGGCGAAGTTCGCCCCTTGGGCTCGGTTGAATCACGTAAGGTTGATGTACGCTTGGTTGCAGCAACCCACCGCGACCTACGCAAGCTCTCTAAAGAAGGCAAATTCCGTGAAGACTTGTACTTCCGCATCAACGTAGTTCAGCTGGAACTACCACCGCTGCGCGAGCGCGGGCGCGACATCATTAATATCGCCGAGTCCCTGCTACAACGCTATTGCTCACAATTTGGCAAACCCCAACTCAAGCTGTCCTCATCGGCGATGGACGCCATCATGAGCTACAACTGGCCGGGCAACGTGCGCGAGCTGGAAAACGCCATGCAGCGCGCCGTCATCCTGTGCGAAGACAGCACCGAAATTGGCGATCACCTGCTCTCTATCGACACCGACCAGCACGACGATTTAGATGACAACACCGGTAGCTCCGTACTGGAACCAGCGCGCTTGGCAAATCGCTCAGGCGGAGGCAGCTCAGCAGCATCAGAAGACTTGTCACTGGAAGACTACTTCCAGCGCTTTGTGCTAGAACATCAAGACAGCATGAGCGAAACTGAACTGGCACGGAAACTGGGTGTGAGCCGCAAGTGCCTGTGGGAGCGCCGTCAACGCCTTGGCATACCACGCACAAAATCATCATCAACATTGAGTAGCGTCAAATAACTTACCGACAAATTTAGCGCCAAATTCAATCCCCAGTCGCCTAACCGCACTGGGGATTTTTGTTTGCAGTGACAGTTTTTTAGATAAATGCGCCAGACATGTAAATAATCGCGCCAAAGCGTTACCCCCAACCACGAGAGTGTTACCGCACAAAAGCTGTTACCGCATTTGTCAGACGTAACAAACAAGTGACAATTCTGTAACCTATCGAAATAACAAAAAGTAATAAAAGCGCAACCAAAAACCATAACATATTGTTTTGATTGGACTTTTCATTTCTGGCACAACAACTGCTTTTAGACGGCCATAACAAAAACAAACAATATGAATTAAATGTGAATATCTAATAACAACAACAAATAATAAAAAGCGTTACGAACTTAAAAATAACAACAATAGATAATAAGAAAATGAAACAAATGAATAACAACAAGAAACAATAAGAAACGGAAAAACAAAAACATAACAACAAGAAATAATAACAACAGAAATTGAATAATAATAACGAA
Organism: Cellvibrio chitinivorans; assembly: GCF_035117775.1. Classification (NCBI taxonomy): domain Bacteria; kingdom Pseudomonadati; phylum Pseudomonadota; class Gammaproteobacteria; order Cellvibrionales; family Cellvibrionaceae; genus Cellvibrio; species Cellvibrio chitinivorans. Next base: position 1,163,923 of record NZ_JAYKKN010000001.1, on the reverse strand, counting down.
AACAATAACTTAAATAGAAAGTAAAATTAGAAAGAAAGATACACGCTAGAAGACAAGAGCAATAAGACAATAAAATAAAGCGGATGACAGACTAGGCACGGGATGGGATAGCACGCGAGATTGGATATGGGCACGGAAGCACCCCATTGAATGCCGATTAAAGCACCTCGGTGCACCCTCCTACGGGAAAGCTATGCTTTCCCGTTTTGCTTTCTTCTCTCTCCATATTTGGCTTCCCACAAAAACTACTCATTCTTGAAGTAAAAAAATGCGCCAAGCTGGATGGGCCACATCAACGCCCAGCCTAGGTCGAAAGCAGCCTGAACGGCAGCAATGTCGTAAAAAACCTTAAGCATCTGCTAAACTCGCCGCTCTTGTGCAACTGACTGCCTAAACACCAGCGAGACAACATGCTCAAACGCTTGCTAAACCTATTCTCTTCCGGCGCGAAGGATGCCAATAAGGCGCCTGCTACCCGCAATAGCGATGGCGCCACCTTGATCCCACGCGACCAGCACAATATCTCCCGCAAAAATATCAGCCCCGCGGCGATCAGAATTATCAAACAACTGGAAGAAGCCGGCTTTTCTGCCTATTTGGTCGGCGGCGGTGTGCGCGATTTGCTGCTCGGCAATCGCCCCAAAGATTTTGATGTCGCCACCAACGCCAAACCAGAAGAAGTTAAACGCATCTTCCGCGGCGCACGCATTGTCGGCCGCCGCTTCCAGATAGTTCACGTGCGTATGGGGCGCGAGGTGATTGAGGTCACTACCTTCCGCGGCCATCACGAAGAATCATCCTCCAGCAGTCGCAGCGAAGACGGCATGTTACTGCGCGATAATGTCTACGGCACACTCGAAACCGATGCCATGCGCCGCGACTTCACCGTCAATGCGCTCTATTACACACTCAAGGATTTCTCAGTCGTCGACTACTGTAACGGCATGAGTGATCTGCAAAACCGCACCCTGCGCATCATTGGCGATCCGGCAACCCGCTATAAAGAAGACCCGGTACGCATACTGCGCGCACTGCGTTTCGCCGCCAAACTTGGCTTTACGCTAGAAGCCAACACAGCAAAACCTATCCGTGAACTGAGCGGATTACTTCTCAACGTATCCGATGCCCGTCTGTTTGAAGAAGTGCTGAAATTGTTCTTGGGCGGCTCAGCTACAGCTACCTTTAACTTGATGCGTGAATACGATGTACTGGCACAGCTTTTCCCAGGTACCGACAAAGCCCTCAAAGCTGGCGATGAAATCGGCGCAAGTCTCATCGAACAATGCATGATCAACACCGATAAACGCATCCGCAGTGATAAAACCGTTACCCCTGCGTTTATCTACGCAGCTCTGCTCTGGCCTGCCTTGCAGGAGCAATTTAAAAAACTGAGCGGACAAATGACGCCAGCCCAAGCCTGGGCACAAGCGGCACAAAACGTGGTTAACCAACAGTTGACGCGCACCGCTATTCCCAAGCGCTTTTTGATCCCCATGCGCGAAATTTGGGATTTGCAGCAGCGCCTGCCGAGCCGTTTGGGGATGCGCGCCCTGCGCACACTCGATCATCCACGCTTCCGCGCCGCTTACGACTTCCTGTTGATGCGCGAAGCAGCGGGCGAAGCGCTTGATGGCTTGGGTGTATGGTGGACTAACTACCAGACCGCCAACGACGAAGAGCGCGAGCAGATGGTGAAAGCACTTGGGCGCCAAGGTAGTAATAAATCGGCCAGCAAGCCGCGCCGCCGTCGCCCGCGCAAACCCAAAACCGATACAGCACCCAGCGGAAACGAGTAATCCATGGCGCTGGTCTACATAGGTTTGGGGAGCAATCTGGAAGACCCGCTGGCACAAGTCATGCGTGCGTTTGGTGAGCTTGCGGAAATTCCTGAAACACAGTTACTGGCGCGCTCATCTATTTACTCAAGCCTGCCCGTCGGCCCGGAACAGCCGGACTATATAAACGCCGTCGCTCTACTCGATACCCAGCTCGCGCCCTTGGCATTGTTGGATGCGCTGCAGGCGATAGAACAGGCGCATCAGCGTGTGCGCATTCAGCATTGGGGCCCACGCACGCTGGATTTGGATTTACTGCTCTACGGCGATGACGTCATCGATCTGGAGCGTTTGAAAGTACCCCACCCTTATCTCACCCAGCGTAGTTTTGTGCTTTATCCCCTTGCGGATATCACCCCTGATTTGCACCTACCCGACGGCACCCCACTCGCCGATTTGCTCAGTCACTGCCCCGCAGACGGACTGGTACGCATGCCATCGGTTGCTTAACCATAGGCATCAAGGAGTTGTTGTGAACCCTGTATTTGAAGAACTCGGACTGGACTTAACCAACGCGCAGCTGCCGCGCTACATCGCGGTGGAAGGTTGTATCGGCGTCGGCAAGACCACGCTCGCGCGCAATATCGCGCAATTATTCAATTACGACATGCTGCTGGAACAGCCGGAAGAGAATCCATTTTTGGAGCGTTTTTATCGCGATCCAAAATCCACCGCCCTGCCCACCCAGCTGTTTTTCTTATTCCAGCGTGCCAACCAGCTGCAAAGTCTGCGGCAGGACGATATTTTCGAGCCAGTGCGCGTGGCGGATTTTTTGATCGAGAAAGACCAGCTGTTTGCCAAGGTTACACTCGACGACGATGAACTGAATATTTATCGTCAGGTCTATGACAAGCTGGTCATCAACGCACCACGCCCGGATCTGGTGATTTATTTGCAAGCGCCGCTCGATGTGTTGCTCGACCGCATCCGCCAGCGCGGCATAAGCGCCGAGCAATATATCAACGCGGATTATTTAAAAGCGCTCAACGACACCTATACTGAATTTTTCCACTTTTACGACGGCGCGCCCCTGCTCATCGTAAATGCCAAGGATTTGAATCTGGCGCAAAATCGCGATCACTTTAAGCAGTTGGTTGAGTACATTCTCACCATCAAAAGTGGCCGTCACTATTACAACCCCGTACCAGCGCTCTAGTAGATACGGTTTTTATTTTTTGCAGCGAGAATTGCCATGCCCTACGGAAACATCAACAGCACCTCAACGGCGACTACCGCACTCACTAAAAATGTCACCATCAACACACTGCAAAAATTAAAAAGCAGCGGTGAAAAATTTGTAGTTATTTCACTGTACGACGCCCATATGGCGGCGATGGCTCAACGCTGCGGTGTAGAGGTAGTATTGATTGGCGACTCACTGGGCATGACCGTACTGGGCTACGACAGCACCATTCCCGTCACCATGGAACAGATGATTTATCACGTTGAAGCAGTTGCACGCGGCAATAAAAAATCGCTGATTGTTGGCGACCTGCCGTTTATGACCTATGCCACACCCGATGAAGCTATGCGCAATTGCACACGCATCATGCAAGCCGGTGCGCAGATGGTAAAACTCGAAGGCGGCGCTTGGCTGGCGGATACAGTTCGTATGCTCTCTGAGCGCGGAGTACCTGTGTGTGCACACCTGGGTTTAACGCCACAGTCCGTCAACAAATTTGGCGGATTCCGCGTGCAAGGGCGCGATCAGGCCGGCGCTGAAAAAATTCTTGCCGATGCCAAACTGCTCGCTGAAGCAGGTGCAGACTTGATGGTGCTGGAATGTGTACCTGCCGCACTTGCTGCACAGATTACCCGCGAAATTGCCATCCCCGTGATTGGCATAGGTGCAGGCCGCGATGTGGATGCGCAAGTATTAGTAATCAACGATATTCTTGGGCTCACCGAACAGCCGCCAAAGTTTTCCAAAAACTTTTTGTTGGAATCCAATGACATCCCTAGCGCGGTACAAAAATATGTTGCGGACGTAAAAGCAGGCGTATTCCCTGGGGATGAAAATATTTTTCTGTAAGACACTTACGCAAAAAAATTACGTAAAAAATCGCGCAAAAAAACCATAAGCGGGGCAGGATACCCTGCAATCAAAACTAAAAAAATTGGCAAAAAATTCGGTAAACCATTGCACTGCAAATTGCACAACAACTTGCATAATCAATAGCACAACAACAAATCAACTACGATTAAAAGGCATGTGTCATGTTTACCAAAACCACTATTACTATTGCACTGCTAGGCAGCTGCTATCTGGCTCCTGTTTTAGCAGCACAAGCCAATCAACAAACTACCCAGCAATCCACTGAACAATCAGCCTCAGCAACAAGTATTAGCGATGAAGCCGCGTGGAAAAACTATTACGCCACATCGAAAAAAGTGCACCAAGCCGATCAGGATTTTCTCGCTGCCGAGCTGAAAAAAATCGGTCAGAAAAAGCCCACGCTGCCTGAACACACCAAAGACTTTGGTTTTGATGTTAAAAAAGTAAATGCCGATTGGTTTAACAGCGCTGAAGGCAAGCGAGTGATGGATATTATCCTCTCCTTCCAAACGCCTTCTGGCGGCTGGTCAAAACGCACCGACATGGCCAAAGCACCGCGCAAAGCCGGTCAGGCTTTTGGTGTTGAGAAAGGCTATATCCCCACCTTTGATAACGGCGCAACCAGCACCCAACTTATGCTGCTTGCCCAAGCTCACCAAGTAACTGGCGACAAACGCTACAGCGATGCCTTTGGACGCGGCCTGCAATTAATTCTGACGGCGCAATATCCGAATGGCGGCTGGCCACAAAATTTCCCGCTGACTGGCGGTTATCATGACCACATCACTTACAACGATAAGTTGATGCATGATTTGATGGTTATTTTGTACAAAACATCACAAGCCAAAAATGAATTTTCTTTTATCACTCCTGAACAACAAGCGGCAGCAACTGCAAGCCTTGCCCGCGCGCTCGACTGTGTACTGAAGTCGCAAGTGGTGGTCAATGGCAAACTGACAATTTGGGGCGCGCAGCACGATGTTAAAACCTTGCAGCCAACCAAGGCGCGTGCGTTTGAAATGGCGTCACTCACTACTGCAGAAAGTTCTTACATGGTCAACTTCATGATGAATCTGAAGAACCCCAGTAACGATGTTGTTCAATCAGTACATGCGGCCATTGCTTGGTACGAGCAAAATAAAATCGTCGGAAAAAGTTGGACGCGTGGCGATGGCGCATTAAAAGACGATAAAAATGCGAAGCCACTCTGGGCGCGTTTTTATGAGATAGGCACCAATAAAGCTGTCTTCGGTGACCGCGATGACACTGTGTATTACGACTTGGCGAAGGTTTCAGAAGAACGCCGTTCAGGCTATGCCTGGTACGTTACCGATCCGGAAAAAGTTTTGAAAAAATACGCGGACTGGGTCAAAAAGCACCCTAAATAACACTCAAGCCATTTTCAATCCCTGCAAAGCAAATTGCGCAGGGATTGAAAATTATCAACATAAAAACAGATTTACTATTTATTAGATTCGCTCGACCAGACTTTCATTGTCTGCACCGCCAGCAATTTGCACTCACCCTGTTGCTCCACATAAGTCCGCATAAATTGATAGCGCGATGTGCGCAGCGTTTTACCATCGGGATTTAATTTATCCACGCTGCTCAACCCCTCCAGCACCACCGTATTACCCAGCCGATGAAAACTTACATCATGCGAGCGACGCGCATGCGCCTGCTCTTCCGGTTTTTTTACTCGCTCCAATAATTGCACTTTGGTTTCTTTTGCACTCGCGAGGTTGTGCACCCATAAAAATTCTGGCGCGAGCAATTTATCTATAAAAATCGCATCGCCAGTTTGCAAGGCTTTTTCGTACTGGTCATCCAGCGCGACCAGATTTTTTCCATCCAAACAACTCTCTGCTTGCACTGCAACACTCAATACCGATGCGCAACAAGCAATCATAAAAACACTTTTTTTCATCGCGCTCTTTTTCATAAGACTATTTTTCATAACACGCTTTTTCATAACAAGTTTTCATCGCAAAAAATTTAAACGCATCAACTTAAAAGCACCATAAATAAAAAAAGCCGACACCACAAGATGCCGGCCAAGACCATACTAGATTACAAATAAAGGGGAGTTCCAAACTGGGCTTTGAGAAAAACCCGTCGATAACCGTACCACCTTCCTAATTCGATAAGCCAACCAAACCAACGCCATTGAACTCACAGGAAGAAACTATCATCGACAATTTGAGTATTGTTCAATTTTCAGCCGTCGCCAGTTTTTTTATAGTTTCGTTTAAATTATTTGGCGATAACCCCACATAACTGATTAAGAAAGGCTATAAAAAACCTAATCCGCTGATTCACGCACCATCAATATCGCAACTTCATTAATTAAATGCGCCAGACGGGCGGCGGTGGTAGAGCGCGACACATAATTATCTATCTCTTGATAGAGACAGTTCAGCTTGGCGCGCTGGGTGCGCAGCTCCTCTGTTACCGGCTCATAATCCAAATCGTGGTCTTGTACACTCAATTTACCCAGCTCAAATAACTCTGCATGCAGCGCACTGATCAGATCGTAAAAAAAATCTTTGCGATCAATACTGCTCGCTTCCCAGTAAGCCTGATTTAAACCGGAGAGCAAATCCTCAAGGAGTTTGATCGCTGTAGAGATATTGTTGTTCGCCATTTAGCACCTATTTCATTCGCCTGTTCACACGCCAATAGCTTGAGTATAGAAGAGATTAACGGCGCCGCTGGCGGCTCTGCTACACTCCGCGCGCCTTCCATCAAGAACTTCCAACAGATACTTTCAACAGGCTTCAGGAGCCGCTATGCCGCTCGAACAACTCTGGTTGTTTACTACCATCACCCTTGTGCTTTCCGCCAGCCCCGGCCCTGTGATGCTTGCCTGCATGATCGATGCTGGCCGCTACGGTTTTGCAAAATCCCTCTACACCATGCTCGGCGCCAGCGTGGGCAATCTGGTGTTAATGCTGCTATCGGCACTGGGATTGGGTTTATTGGTCGAACAGGCAGAGTGGATTTTTCACACGATTAAATGGCTGGGAGCGGCCTATCTGATTTATTTGGGAGTGCAACTGGTGCGCGCACCGCCGATCAGTGTAGATATAGAGGCGCGTCAGATTCGCAGCAGCCACTTGTTTAGCAAGGCTTTTATCGTTGCCGTTACCAATCCCAAAGGGCTTATTTATTTTGGCGCGCTCTTTCCGCAATTTATCGATATTAATCGCAGTATGCCGCCGCAATTTGCATTGCTTACGGTGATTTTTTTAGCGATGGATTTTGTCTGGATGAGTATTTACGCTCTAGGCGGGCGCGGCATTATGCGCTGGTTAACATCCCCCTCACATCAGCGCTGGTTTAATTGGATTTCAGGCGGCGCACTGATCCTCGCGGGCGGCGCTTTAGCCTTCACCACAATTTAAACTTCACAACCATTTGAATTTCACGCAACCGAACAATTTGGCTATAAGCAAAGAAAAAACGATTCTTTTTCATCACAAACAAATCACCTTAAGCTGCACTCCAGTCACCCGAGACACTAACGTCATCGCCACTGGAGGCAGTTATGTCATTTGCTCAACACTCTCTCTTTCCTGCGTCACTGCAACATCTGCCGGTGCTGATAGTACCGGGCTTGCGCAATAGCGATGAACAGCACTGGCAGAGCCAATGGCAGGCGCAATTGCCAACCAGTAAACGCATTGCAGTAGATGACTGGAACACCGCTGATCTGGATAAATGGAAAGCGGGCATTCGCGCTGAATTACAGCGACAGGAGCAGCCGGTGGTGATTATCGCCCACAGCTTCGGCACTCTCGCGAGCGCCAGTATCGCGGCCGAAACGCCAGAGAAAATTGCGGCATTGTTTTTGGTCGCCCCTGCCGATCCAGATAAATTCCAGATCGCTCAGCGTTTGCCGCAATCGCTGCTGGAGGTACCCACAAAAATCATCGCCAGCAGTAATGACCCTTGGCTTAGCGCCAGTAAAGCCGCCTTCTGGGCGCTGCAATGGGGTGCTGATTTTTTGCGTTTAGATAATGTAGGGCACATCAATAACGACTCCCGCTTGGGAAGCTGGCCGCAGGGTATTCAGTTATTCCGGCAGTTTTTGCGTCAGGCAAATGTGCGGACCAGTCCGGCAAAACGACTCTATCGTGCCGCTTAAATCAACATCAAATCCACATAGCAGCTATAATCAGGGCAGGTTTTTTAATATCCGTGCCGAGCCCTGATGATCATTCAGTTTCTGACCAATCAACTTCTGCCAATCCAAGCTCTGGTAAGACAATTTTTTCGCGCTCAACAGCGGATATTCATTGCGTTATGGATCATCTTGACCAGCCTGTGCGCCGCGCCTGCATTTGCCACTGAACCGGTGATTTACGCCTGGGCCGCATCCATGGCCGATGACAAACGCGGCCACTACCCCATCGAACTGCTCAAACTCGCACTCGCCAAATCCGGTCAGGACTATTACGCAACCCCCAGCAAATACAACTTGTCGCAGTGGCGCACCCTGCGGCATCTGCAATTGGACAAGGGTATAGATGTTGTCTGGACGCTCAGCTCGCCCGAGCGCGAAGAAGAACTGCTGCCCATTCGCATCCCCATCGACCGCGGCCTGCTCGGCTGGCGCCTGCTGCTCATCACCCAAGATAAAACCCAAGCATTCGCACAGCTGGACACAGAGGCACAACTCAAAGCCTTGATCGCCGGACAAGGGCACGATTGGCCGGACTTTCCGATACTGCGCAATAACGGCTACAAAGTCAGCCCCAGCTCCAGTTATGAAGGACTGTTTCATATGCTGATACGCGGGCGTATCGATTACTTCCCGCGCTCGCTTACCGAGATTCAACCCGAACTTGATATGCACGCGAATATGCCGCTCGCGATTGCCCCCAACTGGGTGCTGCACTACCCTGCACCGTTGTATTTTTTTGTGCGCAAAGATAATGTCCAACTCGCTGCGGCGATTGAACAAGGGCTGGAAGTTGCAATTCGCGATGGCAGCATGCGTAAACTGTTTACCCAACATTTTGCGAGCGCGATTGAGCAAGCCCAACTGCAACAGCGGCGCGTTCTCCATTTACAGAATTCATTACTCACGCCTGAAACGCCGCTCACGCGCAGCGAACTTTGGTTCTCACCGGAGCAAGGTTTTTAAATGTCTAGCACACCGAATAAACAACTCCCACAACCGACACGTCGCCTTGGCTTGCGCATGGTGACGGCCGTAATTGCGTTTACTTTTTTCATCGCCGCGCTTATTTCCGGCCTGCAAATTTACAGTGCTTATCGCACTGCACTGGACGATGCACAAAAACAATTTGTCGATATCGAAAAAGGCTATTTACCCAGCTTGGCCGCCGGCATGTGGTCAGTTGATCAGGTGCGTATCGATACGCTGCTGGATGGTATTGCGCAACTGCCGGATGTCGGTTTTATCGAGTTGCGCGATGAATTAAATCAGCGCTGGGTACGCCGCCATCCCGATTATCAAACTGTGTTATTCAGCCGCAGTTTCCCAATTATTCACCGCGAAGTGGCAGAAGAATTTAATCTGGGTGAACTCACCGTGGTGCTTATGCCGAACGGCATCAATGCACAGTTAATCAAAACTGCAAAAAGTATTGCCATCACCACCAGCATCACCCTGTTCTCTACTGTGTTCTTTGTGTTGTTTTTAGTGCGTCATTGGATCACGCGACATTTGGATACCATGGCTGATTACGCACAAACCTTGGATTTAAATAATTTAAATACGCCGCTCACACTTGCGCGCGGCAATTCTGAGCAACCGGATGAGCTGGGCTTGGTAGTAAATGCGATCAATAAAATGCGCATGAGTATCAGTAGCGATTTGAATCAACGCAATCATCTCTATCAGGAGTTAAACGTATATCGCAATCACTTGGAGCGACTGGTATCGGATCGCACTATTGATCTCGAATACAAAAGCCAGCAACTGGAAATTAAAACCGCTGAATTGATCGCACAAAATCGCGAGCTGGATGCCTATGCACACACAGTTGCGCACGATTTAAAACAACCTGTCAGCACAGTAATTGCCGCGTCGACCTTATTTAACAACACCCAACTGCCACCCGAGCGGAAACCGCAATTGATCGATACCATTCAGCGCTCAGCCAATAAAATGCGTTCGATTATCGACTCATTGTTGCTGCTCGCCAATATTCGCAAGAGCGAAAAAATTGCACTCACCCCAATTAATATTCGATACACGATTAACGAAGCCTGTATGCGCTTACAACCGCTGATCGAACAGCAGAATGCCAGTATCACTTTCGATGAAAATTGGCCGAACGTATTGGGGCACGAGCAGTGGATAGAAGAAATCTGGACGAATTATATTTCCAACGCGCTCAAGTACGGCGGCGAAAATCCAATCATTAAACTGGGCGCAGAACCACAAGAAAAAGGAATGGTGAAATGCTGGGTAAAAGATTCAGGCCCAGGTTTAAATGCTGAACAGCAGCAAGAATTGTTCGATAAATTTGTCCGCTTTGACACCCAGGCAGCCGAAGGCCACGGCTTTGGCCTATCGATTGTTAAACGCATTGCCCAGCGTTTGGGCGGCGAGGTAGGTTATGAACCGGCTCCCGAAGGCGGTAGTATTTTTTGGTTTAGTTTGAAAGCTGCTTAACTCTCTCTAGAAATGAGTCCCATATAAAAATGCGCGACTCTTGCGAGCCGCGCATTTTTTATTGGTGTAAATTTAACTCTGCAATCACGCCGGCGCACTGGTGCGAATCAAGTGATCAAATGCACCGAGTGATGCGGTAGCGCCTGCGCCCATCGCAATAATAATTTGTTTGTAAGGCACGTTGGTGCAATCACCCGCTGCAAATACCCCCGGAACTGAGGTTTCACCGCGCGCATTAATTTCGATTTCACCGCGATTAGTTAACTGCACAGTACCTTTCAAGAAATCAGTATTAGGCAGCAAACCAATTTGCACAAAAATACCTTCCAGCTCTACAGTTGCGATTTCATCGGTGCTGCGACTTTTGTATTTCAGCGCGGTGACTTTCTCGCCATTGCCAACCACTTCGGTGGTTAAAGCTTCGGTAATTACCGTCACATTCGGCAAGCTGAATAATTTGCGTTGCAAAACTGCATCAGCGCGCAATTTAGAATCGAATTCAATCAGGGTTACATGGGCAACGATGCCGGCCAAATCAATCGCCGCTTCTACACCGGAGTTACCACCACCGATAACGGCAACGCGCTTGCCTTTAAACAAAGGGCCATCGCAGTGTGGGCAGTAGGCAACGCCTTTACCGCGATATTCTTTTTCACCCGGCACATTCATTTCTCTCCAGCGCGCGCCGGTGGCAAGAATTACGCTCTTACTTTTTAAGCTGGCACCGCTGGCAAGTTTTACTTCGACCAAATCGCCGGCATTTTTACCAGCAACAATTTCACTGGCTTTTTGCAGATTCATCACATCAACATCGTATTCTTTAACGTGTTGCTCTAATGCCATCGCCAGTTTCGGGCCTTCGGTTTCTTTTACCGAAATAAAATTTTCAATCGCGACTGTATCCAATACTTGGCCACCAAAACGCTCGGCCACTACACCGGTGCGAATGCCTTTGCGCGCCGAGTAAATCGCCGCTGCTGCACCGGCTGGGCCGCCGCCGATTACGAGCACATCAAACGGATCTTTTTCGCTCAGCGCTTTGGCATCGCGCTCGGCAGCGCCGGTATCGATTTTGGCGATAATTTCTTCCAGCGTCATACGGCCTTGGCCGAAATGCTCACCGTTCAAATACACACTCGGCACCGCCATGACTTTGCGCTGCTCAACTTCGTTTTGAAAGAGCGCGCCATCGATCATGGTGGCAGAAAAATTCGGATTAATCGCTGCCAATAAATTTACCGCTTGCACAACGTCCGGGCAGTTGTGGCAGGAGAGCGAGACAAACACTTCAAAATGAAATTTGCCGTCTATCGCTTTAATTTGTTCAATAGTTTTTGCATCCACTTTGGGCGGATGGCCACCGGTTTGCAAAAGAGCCAACACCAGCGAGGTAAATTCGTGCCCCATAGGAATGCCGGCAAAATGAATGCGCGGTGCTTCACTCTGGGAAGCAATAGCAAACGATGGGCGATAGCTTGAATTACCTTGATCACTCACACTCACCTTATCGGAAAGCGTAGAAATTTCTTGCAGGAGGCTATACATCTCCTGACTTTTTGCACTGTCATCCAGACTTGCAACCAGTTGGATGGGGCGTTGCAGTTTTTCCAAATAGGCTTTGAGTTGGCCTTTAATCGCGGCATCTAACATGGTGTTCTCCATAAGATTTGTAATCTCCCCCAACCCCTCTTTTTCAAAGAGGGGAGCCAAACACCTGCTCTGGTTGGAGAGGCTGCCAAACGCCTCCCTTTGGTAAAGGGAGGCTGGGAGGGATTACTAAACGGTTGCTTGAGCTTTTTAAAAATCGATTAGATCTTGCCAACCAAGTCCAAAGATGGAGCCAAAGTCGCTTCACCTTCTTTCCACTTAGCTGGGCACACTTCACCTGGGTGAGCAGCAACGTATTGCGCCGCTTTTACTTTGCGCAGCAGTTCAGATGCATCGCGGCCGATACCACCAGCGTTGATTTCGATGATCTGGATTTTGCCTTCTGGATCGATCACGAAAGTACCGCGATCAGCCAAACCAGCTTCTTCAATCATCACACCGAAGTTGCGAGTGATGGTGCCAGTTGGGTCGCCGATCATTGGGTATTGGATTTTGCCAATGGTCTCAGAGCTGTCGTGCCATGCTTTGTGAGTGAAGTGAGTGTCGGTAGACACTGAGTAGATCTCTACGCCCATGCTTTGGAATTCAGCGTAGTTGTCCGCCAAGTCACCCAATTCGGTGGGGCATACAAAGGTGAAGTCCGCCGGGTAGAAGAACACGACTGACCACTTGCCTTTCAGGTCTGCGTCGGTCACGGGGATAAATTTGCCCTGATGGTAAGCCTGGGCGCTGAAAGGTTTGATTTCTGAATTGATAGTTGCCATGAGTCACACTCCTAGATCTGTTAGGGCTACGCCCGTTGGGTTAATTGCGTCAACGGGGCTCAGATTAAGGATTTAGGTTGGAGGCGGCCAATTGAGTATCACCATACTGGCGATATGGAAAATTTATTGATAATAAGCCATAGATTTTAATTAGCTATGCAATGAGCAAAAAAAAGCCGCATCCCCGTCCTTGGAGTTGCGGCTTTCGGATTGCAAATTCACTTGCCTATACGACAACCCGTCGGAGCTTCCTTCGCGTTTCATAGCCTTGTCGTTTGCTCATGTAGTCATAGTGCTGTGCGCTGTGTCAGACGGTGTAATTTAAATTGGCATGCGATGTTGCTATGGTCTTTAATTGTTTTTCTGCCCGCCGGCTCAGGGCACCAGTTGCCAGATCGAGAGTACGCGTAGGTTGGCGGTGAGCTTGCGAACCCCAACGGATGTTTAGGCCAGATAGGCGTATAAAGCAGAAGTTGATTTTCAAAGAAAATTTAAAATTGTAACCGTTATATAAATTCGAGAAGTTTAATGGCCATTTTTAGTAAAAACATTGAAATGGAATACGGCGCGATCTCTCTAGATACAAATGTTTACGAGCAGGCGAGTTTTAAGTTTGAAAGTGGAATTCTCCAGCAATTAACTCAGTTTAAAAAAAGCCCCGTTAAATTCCTTCAGACAGAAATTGTGCATAGGGAATCAATCGCACATATTGCCAAAAATATTAAATTATCAGTGGAAGAAATTGAACGAAGCCTAAACTCAGCAAGAAGACATCTATCTGTAAGCGAAAGCAATATCATGTCGGCCAGAAATTTATTATTTAATAGCACAATAGATCCGTTGGCTATAGCAAACAGCAAAGTTTCGCACTTTTATAAATCATGTGGAGTTCAATTAGTTGATTCTAGAAAGTATGTGGACATGAGCAAACTTGTTGAAATGTATTTCTCATATGCTCCGCCATTTGAAAATAGCAAAGACAAAAAGTCTGAGTTTCCTGATGCTATCGCATTACTTTCATTGGAATCATGGGCTAAAGTTAATAAAACTAAAGTTGTACTTGTTAGCAAAGATTCTGGATGGGAAAATTATTGCAGACAAACAACTAATCTAATTTGTCTTAATGATCTCCATGACGCATTGAGCAAATTCATTACACATGGAAAACTAAAGGAAGTAGTCAAATACATATATGAAGAAGAGTTGATACTTAAGTCAACCTACTTTAATCGTCATATTCAAGAGGCTATCATCACATCAATTGAGGCATCTAACCCTGAAGTTTTCGCTATGGGGTCAGTAAGAGGTATTTATGATGTTTGTTCATTGAAATATTTGGATCATCAATATGTTAGAGATAGTGATCACAATTTGGTAATGAAAATAGTTAAAGTTCTGGAAAACTCAATTGTTTTAAAAATTGAAGCAATCGTTAATTATGAGGTTGAAGTAAATTTCAACTTTAGAGTTAGGGACAAGTCTGAAAGAGTGAATATACACCTAGACGATGAGCTATATGTTTCACAAGAGGAATTTACGGCAGAAATTCTCTTGCATTTGGAAGGAGACTTTAGCGGAGATATAACTGGGGCTGAAATTACAAATATTGAAATAATAAATGAGATAGAGATTATAGATTTAGGTTTTGTTGGCCCTGATCTTGTTGGAATTTATGAGCGTGAAGGTGTATTAATACGCTAACTTTCGCTCACCAACAATAACGAGTCAGAGCAAAATTAAATACCCGCCACTGGCCGATAGAAAAACACTTTCTATTCTCGAAACATAAATCAAACTGTTTTACCCAGACAATGCTTAACAGAGCCAGCTAATTGAAACTCAGCAAAAGACTACAAAAAATCGAATCAATGGTGACTTCGCAGTACGATCATATTTGGGATTGTTGTTGTGACCATGGTTTTTTGGGCGCAGAGCTGGTGGCCAGAAAGGCAGCACCTTATGTGCATTTTGTGGATCTTGTACCCGAGCTTATGGATCAACTGGAAAATAAACTGGAGCGTTATTTTCCGATTGATGAAGAGTTAAACTTCTATTCTCTTTCCTATTCACAATGGCAAGTGCACTGTATGGATTTATGTCAGTTGCAATTGCAGGAATTTAAGGGAAAGCATTTAGTCATAATTGCGGGTGTGGGCGGTGATTTAATGAGTGCGATGGTTAGGGCAATTGCTCAAAACAATGCTGCTGCCGACATAGATTTTCTCTTGTGCCCTGTGCACCACCAATACACATTAAGGCAACAATTAATTGCGCTCGATCTTGGTTTGAAAGCTGAAACCTTGATGATTGAAAATCGTCGCTATTATGAAATAATCCTTGCATCCCCCCGTAAAAATAATGGTGTTTCAACTATAAGCCCCGTTATAAGCCCCGTCGGTCATTCAATTTGGCAGTGTCACACTCAGGAAGAATTTAATCTTGCTTCTGGCTACCTAAACAAAACGCTCGCACATTATCAGCGAAAGCAACTCAAGAGCGGTGCTGAGGTGCAGCCAATAATAGATGCTTATAGTGCGGTTACTCTCCAATATTCTTAACCTGAACTCGTTGCCCTAATCAATCACCAAAATGTTGGGCATGGCTGCCCAACCTACGGGAGCTGCGAGCACGTAGATACAATTAGCGCAGCGTAATCGTACGCATGAAAAATCAATCGACAAACTTTCAACATTCGTACGATTACGCTTCGCTAATCACACCTACATTCAAACTTGTATCGAGCGGAAATAAAAAATCCCGATTCAAAATTGAATCGGGATTTTAATTACAAAACGAATTGATGCTCAGCTGAATTAATAATCCAGAATTTCTTTCACTCGCAGTAATTCTGATTCTGTTTCAGAGCCTTTTGGCGCAAAACGCAAACCCTGCTGCACGAACATTTGGGCTTTATCAGGCAGGCCTAGTTGTACGTAGCTTTGTGCGAGCACCAGATACAAATCTGCCGCGCGACGCTCAATGCGCAAACCGCGCTCGGCGGTGGCGATAGCGCCTTGATAGTCCTGCCGTTGATATTGACTGGTCGCTTGGCGGGCGAGGCTTTGTGCAGCAGGGTTCAGCACCGCTGGCGCAGGTACAGGTGCGGGAACAGCGCCCGGTTGGGGTTGCACTACGGCAGGTTGATCTTGAGGTGGTACCGCTGCTGGTCGTTCGATCACAGGTGCAGGTTGTTGGGTTGAGGTATTGGTGGCACAGCCGACCATGGTTAGCAAACCGGCAAGAATACAAACGCGGGTTAATTGATTATTCATGGATCACTCAGAGTCAGAAAATGGGGTCAGAAAATTTTATCGCCTCGACCGGCCTAGTTATCGCCTTTCGCTGCCGCTTTTAACAAACGCGCGACTTCTTTCCACATATCGAGATAGGCCAGAGCCGCGCGGCTGCGCTGATTGTAACTGGTGAGCGGCGCGCGGCGCAGCCCCATCTGTTCAACGGCAGCATCGTTAGGGATGTAGGTTTTGAGCATGGGCACCGGCATTTTTTTGCTGTTTTCAATCGCTTCGCGGTGCAGGCTGCGGCGCATATCCACCTGATTAAAGAAGCCGACTATGCGCTCAGGCGCTGACTTTTTGCCCTTGAGAAATTCCACCACCTGCTCCATCGCACGCATCGACAAAGGGCTGGGAATCATCGGGATTAGCAAAATATCCACTTCCATCAGCAGCTGCTCTACACTCGGCGAGAGCGTGGGCGGGCAGTCAAAAATCAGAATATCGGCCTTTTCGCTCAGGGGTTTGAGCAGCTGCTTGAGGAATTTTTTCTCTTTGCTCAGCTCGTCGAATTCGCTGTCGAGGCTGCGCAGACTGAGGTCAGCGGGGATCAACATCAAGCGTGGATAGGGGCTGAATAGCTCCATCTCACCAATGGATTTGCCCTTGCTGAACAACTTGATCGCTTTGGTGGTTTCCGGCTCCGGCTGGCAAAACCAGCTCGCCGCGGCTTGGGGGTCGAGATCCCAGAGGATCACATTTTTCTTCGCGGCGGCAGCCATATAGGCCATGTTTACCGCCGTAGTGGTTTTACCCACGCCACCTTTCAGATTGTAAAACGCGATTTTTATCATAGGAGTTCCGTGCTTATCTGCCTTGTGTTGCGCCCACATATGAGTATTACCTTGTAGCATTTATAGTCGAATCATTCAAAATTTATCCAGATTAAACTGTGTAAATGCGCGCCAGAGCGCCTATTCATACGCAACCTGCCAGCAAAGCAAGCGAGCGCAATCGCCAGCAAAGCAAGCGAGCGCAATCGCCAGCAGGTACAATCGTCGCCCGGATTAGCGAGCCATCTTTATGAACCAAGCCCACCCCTACGAATTACTGACGCCTGACTTGGTGCTGGATGCCATCGACAGCACTGGTTACTTGAGCGATGCACGCATACTTGCGTTAAACAGCTACGAGAACCGCGTTTATCAGGTAGGAATTGAGGGGGCGAGCCCGCTGATCACCAAGTTTTATCGCCCCGAGCGCTGGAGTGATGCGCAGATTCTGGAAGAGCATGAATTCACCCAAGCGCTGAAGGATTTGGACATTTCTGTCGTGCCTCCGCTCGCAGATGACGCAGGCAACACCCTGCGCGAGTATCAGGGCTTTCGCTTTGCGCTCTATCCGCGTCAGGGCGGCCATGCGCCCAATCTCGATGACTTTGACGCCCTGCTCTCCCTCGGCCGCACCCTCGGGCGTATGCATGCGCTGGGGCAGGCGCGCGGGTTTACGCATCGCCCGGCGCTGGATATCCAAACCTTTGGCCGCGCCAGTTACGCTTTTTTGCTGGATAACGAGTTTATTCCCGCCAGCCTGCGCGAGTCTTATCGCACCCTTGGCGCCGATTTACTCGCCCGCTGCGAAACCCTGTTCAGCCACGTGACTTACACCCCCATCCGCCTGCATGGCGACTGCCATCCGGGTAATATTTTGTGGCGCGATGAAGTTCCGCATTTTGTGGATTTTGACGATGCGCGTATGGGGCCGGCGATTCAGGATTTGTGGATGCTGCTCTCAGGCGAGCGCGAGCAGCAGACGGCGCAGATGAGCGAGATTCTGGACGGCTACCGCGAGTTTTGCGATTTTGACTTGGCCGAGCTGCAACTGATCGAAGCACTGCGCAGTTTGCGCATCATGCACTACAGCGCCTGGCTTGCGCGCCGCTGGACTGATCCGGCCTTTCCGCGCCACTTCCCCTGGTTTAATACCGAGCGCTACTGGGGCGAGCATATTCTGGAATTGCGCGAACAGCTGGCAGCACTGAATGAGCCACCACTGGTTATTTATTAATCTCCTCATAACCTAAACTGGTATTATTGCGCCTTGTCCGCATAATGTTTTTCCTGATCACAACTAAGGTTCTGGCCATGAATGCCACTGTCCCCGCCAACAACACCGCATCCGTCCTTATCGATAGCCTGTGGGAGTCCATCCGCCTGCAAACCCGCAAACAGGCGGAGAAAGAGCCGGTACTGGCCAGCTTTCTCTACTCCACCATCCTCAATCACGACCGGCTGGAAGCAGCGCTGAGCTTTCACCTCGCCAATAAACTCGACAGCCCCGCGCTGCCGGCGATGTTGATCCGCGAAGTGATTGAGGAGGCGATGAACAAAGCGCCGGACATCATTGAAGCCGTGCGCGCCGATTTGATGGCGGTGAGCGAGCGCGATTCCGCCTGTTGCTCGCTGGTAACGCCACTGCTCTACTTCAAAGGCTTCCACGCACTTCAGGCGTATCGTGTGGCGCACTGGCTCTGGACGCAGGGGCGCAACTCGCTCGCGCTATTTTTGCAAAATCGTATTTCGGCAGTATTTGGCGTAGATATTCATCCCGCCGCACGCATCGGCAAGGGCATTATGTTCGACCATGCCACCGGAATTGTGATTGGCGAAACTGCAGTGGTGGAAGATATGGTATCCATCATGCAATCCGTCACCTTGGGCGGCACAGGTAAAGAGGCGGGCGACCGTCATCCGAAGGTGCGCAAAGGTGTTTTGATCGGCGCT
Source organism: Cellvibrio chitinivorans (assembly GCF_035117775.1). NCBI lineage: Bacteria > Pseudomonadati > Pseudomonadota > Gammaproteobacteria > Cellvibrionales > Cellvibrionaceae > Cellvibrio > Cellvibrio chitinivorans. The sequence continues at coordinate 1,144,995 of NZ_JAYKKN010000001.1, read as the reverse complement.
GGCGCCAAGATTCTCGGCAATATCACCGTAGGCGAATGCGCCAAAGTCGGTGCGGGCAGTGTTGTATTAAAAGATGTACCCGCACGCGCGACTGTTGCGGGCGTTCCGGCGCAGATTATTGGCGAAACCCAATGCAACCAACCTGCTTGTGAAATGGATCATTTGATTCGCTAGGCTAAACCTAAGAGTCAGTTCCAAAAGCCATACTAAACACTGATCCGCTCGTTTCTCTAACATAACAACTGGCGTTAGCCGCAACAAACGCCAGTTGTGATCTACTGCGCCAGCTTGTGAACTGATGTGCCATTTCGCCCCATAATAAACAGCCCGCACCAAAACAATCCCGCTATTTGCCCCCTTCTCGATCAGAAATACCGTTAATCGCCCTGATTACCCCTTGGTCTGATTTTTGCTCAATACCATTTGCTACCGCAAAAACCACAAGAAGAAAACCTTGCTCGGGGAATCATGACCATGCAATACACCAAACCCATGATCGACTTGGTATACGAGATACGCCGCCGCGTCGATTCTGATTTAAAACCCAGCGTCAAAATGGCAAATCCGGATATGTTGCAGGAATTGGCAGACTTTTATTTCCGCACCAAAGACATCATCGCCAAAACCCTGATAAAAGAACTCTTACATCTGGCTGGCCCCCAATGGCATCAATTGGTAGAGCCAATCAATACCGAAGAGCATCATGAAATCCCCAAACAGGTGGTCAAGGTCTATCGCGGTCAAACTGTTCTGACCGATACCCCGAGCGCCCCCCCTAACACCAGCCCAAGCCCTACAGAGGCGCAGCGCAGCGAATTGCTGGTCAAGGATTTACCGCCCGCAGCGCCCAAGCCGGTGCGCATGTATCGCGGTCATCCGGTGCTATAAACATTTAAAAGAAATTTGATACGCCAAGCTCAGGGATGAATTGCTGATCTATAGTAAAAAAGTAATACCTGTTAGTGAGCGCGGCATTATGTTGATAAAAACGATACCTACATTGCGCATTCTCTGCTGGCTTTTGCTAACTCTCCCCGCGCTGCTGCGCGCAGATCAAAACCCGCCCGCAGTGATAGGTCTGCTCCCCGATATTAAAAACGACTATCTATTATTTCTGGCGGATCGCGCGCCGGAAGACATCACCTATTTTGGCGGCCCCTATGCGCGCCGGGATGTAGCTGAACTGATTTTATTGCAGCAGGCACTCAAGCTCGGCGGTTTTAATCGCCCGCTCAGTTTTATCAACGAAGAAAATTATTTTCGCAGCATTCGCAATGTGGTCGAAGGAAAAACCCTGAGCATCAGCGGGACTATATGGCAGCAGGATTTAGATCAGGTTAAAGATCGGGTATTTATCTCACCGCCCATAGTGCGCGATGGCGAATTTTTAGTTGGCATTTACACATCGCCGCATAATCAGTTGGCACTGGGCAGTAAATCTCTCGCGCAATTAACCCAGTTGCGCGCCGTCACCAGTCGCCAGTGGAAACCCGATTTACAAACCCTGCAGGAACTGGGCTTTCACAAAATTATGTACACGCCCAACTGGATCAATATGGCGCGCATGATCAATGTAGGGCGCGTTGATATTACCTTGGCGCCGTTTGCTATGACGCCGGATTTGCGTATTCAGGTGGATGGCATAGAGCTGATGCCAATTCAGGGAATAAAAATGGTGATCCCCGGTTCGCGCCATTGGCCAATCAGCCAAAAGCATCCTTATGGTGAAGAATTTAGCGAGGCATTAAATCGCGGAGTCGCTATGTTGCGCGATGCCGGCACCATCGAGCGCGCCTATCGCGAGAGCGGTTTTTTTCACCCTGAAGTTGCAAATTGGACACTTCTCAACGGCAAAAGAAATCCTTAATTAACACCCAGCACAAATAAAAACGCGGCTCAGTAAGCCGCGTTTTGGATAGCTGGAAAATATGGCGACTTATTGTTTTTGCTTTAACAAATCGCGAATTTCAGTCAGCAACACTTCTTCATTTGATGGCGGTGTCGGTTCAGCTGGCTTCGCTTCTTCTTTTTTCTTCAGACGATTAATGACTTTAATCATCATAAAAATCGCAAAGGCAACAATAGTGAAATCCAGAACTGTCTGAATAAACTTTCCGTACATAATCGACACAGTGCCTTTGCCTTCGATGATTTCCGGCAAAACAATCGCGAGATCCGAAAAGTCTACACCACCGATAAGCCAACCCAACGGCGGCATAACAACATCGCTTACCAATGAGCTAACAATCTTCCCAAATGCGGCGCCGATAATAATACCCACCGCCATATCCACCACATTGCCACGCACCGCAAATTCGCGGAAATCTTTTATAAAACTCATCAGTATTCCCCTTTATATCCGTTAAAAAATTATTAAATACAACGAAAGTTTTATAGCCTATTAAACATAATAATCCAAGCGCCAAGATGAATTACTCATCATCACGCTTGGCATAAACCTCGGGTACACCATCTTGATCCACAGTTACATGCACAACCATCGGCTGACAACAAACCTGACAGTCTTCTACATAAATCTGTTGCTCACAGGAGCAGTCAACCAACACACTAATCGGCTCGCCACAATAAGGACAATCGAGAAAACACTCTTCTTGTAAACTCATTATCAGCTCCTGTCATTACGTCTTTTGTTGCTCTTGGTGTTATCTGTTGTTGTTACCTGTTGTTGCTTTTGTTGTTAATAGGCAGTCGGTGAATCAATGCCCAACTCATCCCACAATTCGTCAATGCGATTTTTTACCGCCTGATCCATCACAATCGGCGTGCCCCATTCGCGCGTGGTTTCACCCGGCCATTTATTGGTGGCATCAAAGCCAATTTTAGAACCCAAGCCAGATACTGGTGATGCAAAATCCAGATAGTCGATAGGCGTATTTTCAACCATGGTTGTGTCCCGCGCCGGATCCATGCGTGTGGTCATCGCCCAAATCACATCATTCCAGTCGCGCGCATTTACATCATCGTCAGTGACTATGACAAATTTGGTGTACATAAACTGCCGCAAGAAACTCCACACACCCATCATCACCCGCTTGGCGTGACCAGGGTACTGTTTCTTCATGGTCACTACCGCCATGCGATAAGAGCAACCTTCCGGTGGCAAATAAAAATCCACAATTTCAGGAAATTGTTTTTGCAAAATCGGCACAAAGACTTCATTGAGCGCAACACCGAGAATTGCAGGCTCATCTGGCGGACGACCGGTGTAAGTACTGTGATAAATCGGATCGCGCCTATGCGTGATTCGCTCAACGGTAAACACAGGAAAGCTATCGACTTCGTTGTAATAACCAGTGTGGTCACCGAAAGGCCCTTCGGGCGCCATATCATTCGGCGCGATATATCCTTCCAAAATAAATTCAGCCGATGCGGGTACTTGCAAATCATTGCCGATGCATTTAACTACTTCGGTTTTATCACCGCGCAGCAAACCAGCAAATGCGTATTCAGAAAGTGTATCGGGAACTGGCGTAACCGCGCCGAGAATAGTTGCAGGATCAGCGCCCAAGGCAACCGCAACGGGAAAAGGTTTACCCGGATTTTGAATTTGGAATTCGCGAAAATCCAAAGCGCCGCCGCGATGGGAAAGCCAGCGCATAATCAATCGGTTTTTACCGATTTTCTGCATGCGATAAATTCCCAGATTTTGTCGCTCTTTGTGCGGGCCACGCGTAACCACTAATGGCCAGGTAACTAAAGGCGCAGCATCGCCTGGCCAGCAGGTTTGAATCGGAATCTGATCAAGATCGACCGCATCCCATTCCAGTACAACCTCCTGACTTGGGGCTTTACTTAAAACCTTGGGAGCCATGTTCAATACTTGTTTGAAAATCGGCAATTTTTCCCAAGCATCTTTAAAACCTTTGGGCGGCTCCGGCTCTTTTAAAAACGCGAGCAATTTGCCCACTTCACGCAGCGCTTCAACCGATTCTTGCCCCATTCCCAATGCAACGCGCTCAGGTGTACCAAATAAATTTCCCAACACCGGAATTGCATAGCCTTTGGGATTTTCAAACAACAGTGCGGGGCCACCGGCACGTAGTGTGCGGTCGCAAATTTCGGTCATCTCCAAATGGGGATCGATTTCTTGCTTAATGCGCTTTAATAAACCGCGTGCTTCCAGCAGAGCGATAAAATCGCGAAGGTCTTTATATTTCATGCGGTGAAAACTCACAGGGCGAAAAAACAAAAACGCCTTCCGCCATTAGTAGAATTGGCGGAAGGCGTTTCACGTTCCGCCCTGCAATTTTATTTTTGTGAAGCGATAACTACTCTTTCAATTACTTGCGCTTCATCGATTGGAAGAATTCATCATTAGTTTTGAAATCTTTCAGTTTGTCGAGCAGGAATTCGGTTGCAGGAACATCTTCCATATCATTCAACAGACGGCGCAAAATCCACGCGCGTTGCAACTCATCTTCTTTCATCAACAAGTCTTCGCGGCGAGTGCCGGAACGGCGCACATTGATTGCTGGATAAATACGTTTTTCTGCAATCTTGCGATCCAAATGCAATTCAAGGTTACCAGTACCTTTAAATTCTTCGTAAATAACTTCGTCCATCTTGGAGCCGGTATCTACCAGTGCGGTGGCGATAATACTCAAGCTGCCGCCTTCTTCAATGTTACGTGCAGCACCGAAGAAACGCTTAGGGCGTTCAAGTGCATGCGCATCCACACCACCGGTCAGCACTTTACCGGATGAAGGAATTACGGTGTTGTAGGCGCGCGCCAAACGGGTGATAGAGTCGAGCAGAATTACTACATCTTTTTTGTGCTCAACCAAACGCTTGGCTTTTTCGATCACCATGTCAGCCACTTGTACGTGACGCGCTGGCGGCTCATCAAAGGTAGACGCAACCACTTCACCGCGCACTGAGCGCTGCATTTCGGTAACTTCTTCAGGGCGCTCGTCGATCAGCAATACAATCAAATGACATTCAGGATTATTGCGCGTAATCGCCTGCGCAATATTTTGCATCATGATGGTTTTACCGGCTTTAGGTGGAGCAACAATCAATCCGCGTTGGCCTTTGCCGATAGGTGCAATCAAATCAATGATACGGCCGGTGAGATCTTCGGTAGAACCATTACCAGATTCAAGCGGTAAACGTTCGTTTGGAAAAAGCGGGGTGAGGTTTTCAAACAGAATTTTGTTGCGGGAGTTTTCAGGCTTATCAAAGTTAATATCATTAACTTTTAACAGTGCAAAATAACGTTCACCTTCTTTAGGTGGACGAATTTTACCGGAGATGGTATCGCCCGTGCGCAAATTGAAGCGGCGAATCTGACTGGGTGAAACATAAATATCGTCAGGGCCTGCAAGATAAGAACTGTCGGCTGAACGTAAAAATCCGAATCCATCCACCAAAATTTCCAGTACACCGTCGCCGTAAATATCTTCTCCGCCTTTGGCGTGGCGCTTGAGGATATTAAAAATAATGTCCTGTTTGCGTGAGCGGGCGATATTTTCCAATCCCATCTCATGGGCAATATCAATTAATTCTTCAATCGGTTTCTTTTTGAGGTCGGTTAAATTCATAGGAAAGACTTTGTGGATGGATGTGAGTTATTGCAGATTAGCCGTAGGGCTCGCATTGAAAAAATCTAAGAAACAGAATCGCGTATTTTTGCTGTTATTAAGCCGCTTTTGTAAAGCTGCAGGCTCAACGCCAGCGCTCAATCCCATTAGTATTATTCGTGCATATTGACTGGTTAAATGGTTGATCCGGTTATATCAGATCTGAATTATTTAAAGGCCGGGGCAAGAACAATCGCAGGGAATTTAGGGTTTGTTCGTCTGGTTTAAGGGAATCGGGAAGGTGATTCAAGGAGGAACAAACATCAGATGGGCTGAGTATAACGACAAAAATCGCCCAGTGCAAAAACAAATTGGGCCATCTTGCGATGGCCCAACGTAAATCAGAGTGCAGCGTTGATGAAATCAACCAGCTGCGGCTTGCTCACTGCACCAACTTTAGTCGCGTGAGCTGCGCCGTTTTTGAAGAGGATCAGCGTTGGAATGCCGCGCACGTTGAATTTAGCAGCGGTATCTTTGTGATCATCTACATTGATCTTGGCGATTTTCACCTTGCCTTCAAATTGCTCGGCCAAATCATCCAGAATAGGAGCGATCATTTTACATGGACCACACCATGGAGCCCAAAAATCGACCAGCACAGGTACATCTGCGCCAATTACTTCCTGTTCAAAGCTGGCATCACTAACGTGCACAATCGCATCACTACTCATATTAAACTCCAAACCTGACGGTCATTTAGTGGTGGGAGGTTCCCAATAAGTTGCAGCCATCATAAGGATTGAGTCATGCACAGGCAAGGAGAAAAAACCAATGATTGCTATAGGGCAACTCTATGCGCGCGCTCATAGCTCGATTCATTTTTGCTGTTTTTCCAACCGAGCCAAACCTGTCGACTCAAAGGCGGAATAAAGACTATTAAAGGTAATAGGTTTGGACAAATAGTAATTCATCCCACTGGCAAAGACGGCCTCCCGATGCTCCTGCAGCGCATGGGCAGTAAGGGCGATAATCGGTGTTGCCAACAAAGCTTCGCGCTGCTCGTATGCTCGAATATTGCGTGTTGCTTCAAAGCCGTCCATTTCCGGCATTTCACAATCCATCAAAATTAAATCAAAACGCTCCCCCGCGCCCTGCACCGCAGCGCAGGCTTCAAGCCCGTTTTCTGCAAATGCGGGGACTATGCCGAGCTTGCCCAGCAAGCCTTTTATCACCATGCGATTGACCGGGTTATCCTCCACCACCAACACACGCAAATGCGAAAAGTTGTCGAGATCCTTTTTTTTGCGCTCGGCGGCGATTAGCGGTACAGATTCATGCCCCAGCAAGGCGATTAATTCTTGGCGCATCAAGCGCATCGATAAAGGCTTGCGCAACACCGCGTGAATAGAAAGACTGCGCAACTGTTCCTGATCGTGATAAATATCGCCCGCGCTGAACATAAAGATAGGCAGCTCGCGAAATTCCGGCAGATCGCGCAGCTGTTGCGCGAACTCAACGCCCGTCGCATCAGGCAAACGATAATCAAAGGCGACAAAATCGTATGGCTGTTTTATATCAAGCGCATGTTTCAATTGTTCTAGCGCCGCTTGCGCACTCGTAACCGATTCCAGATTAATTCCCCACACACTGGAATGGCGACGAATAAATGCACTCAGATGAATACTTGGCTCAACCAACAATAATTTTTTACCCGATAGCATATGGCGCTTGGCTTCCGTTTGCGGACTCGTCCAGTCACGCACTGGCTCACCACTCACCTGCACAGTAAACCAAAAGCTGGAGCCTTTTCCTTTTACGCTGTCAACGCCAATTTCTCCGCCCATTAATTCGGCGAGACTTTTACAAATCGCCAAACCCAATCCAGTGCCGCCGTATTTACGTGTGGTCGATGCATCTGCCTGATTAAAGGAATCAAATAAATCCTCAGTTGAACTCTTTTCAATGCCTATGCCGCTGTCTTGCACAACAAAGCGCAATTCAACTTTGTGATCAGGCAATTCAGTAACACGTTTTACTTGCAGGGATACAAAGCCTTGTGTCGTAAATTTAAAGGCGTTGCCCAACAAATTCATAATAATTTGTCGCAAACGCGTCGGATCACCTTTGATCCACTTAGGTACGTCAGGATCAATTCCGCCAAACAATTCGATCTGCCGCTTATTCGCCGTAGCACCAAATAATTGCACGCAGTTTTCGACCAACTCATCCAACTCAAAGATGGTCTCTTCGAGCTGCATTTTCCCCGCTTCTATTTTAGAGTAATCGAGAATATCGTTAATGATCGCAAGCAGGGTTTCACCTGAGCGGTGAATTACATCGATGTAATGTTTTTGATTGTCATCAAGCGGAGTATCGCGGAGCATTTCCAACATGCCGATCACCCCGTTCATGGGTGTGCGAATTTCGTGGCTCATGGTCGCTAAAAACTGACTCTTTGCCCGACTTGCATCTTCCGCTGCATTTTTTTGGCGACGCGTTTCCAGTTTTTCTTCTTTTTCAGTCAGCAGTGCAACTTCAATTGCATGACGCTGCTCAATATCATCGAGCAGGGTTTCACGCATATGATTGATTGCATCAACGACATTATCCAATTCATCCAATGCCGGATTGGTTTTATAGCGCTTGAGTTTGAGCGGTTTGGTGAGCGTATCGAGGTTGAGATTGCGCGCATAATTGGCAATGGTTTTCATGTGGCGAGTCAGCAAGGTATGAACCAGCCACACGATAAATAGTGCAACGATCAAGGTTTTGGTTCCCTGTACCGCTGCGATAAAAAAAGCGCGCTCCCATAATTTATCGTAAATACTGTTCAGGCTAGCTGTGACGGTAAGCACCCCCAACTGCTGTTCAGGCGTACTTGGATCTTCATAAACCAAAGAATAACTGCGCACCAGAAAGCGGCTGCTATTTTGCACCAGATCTTGCGGATCATAAGAGGCAACGCTAGCCGACAAAGTTTGTTCGGTATTATTCCAATCGTGCCAATCGACTTTCACCTGCACCACATCATCAACCGCCAACACACTATTAATCTGGATGCTTAATTGCTCCTGATCAAAACCCCATAGGCTTTTAGTAATGCTTGCCAGTGTGCTGATACGCACCTGATCCAGACGTTTTTCCAACTCGGCGACATCGTCATTAAAGTTACTGTGCAACTGCAAAAGCACAGCGATTAAGGTGACGATCGAGCTGCTGATAATGATCAACCCCAATAGCCTGGCAGCTATCGGGTTTTCGCGCATATAGGTTCTTACGTTGGGCATCTCATAACCACAACTAAAGCAGAAGAAGATGCCTGTGAGTGTAGCAGCAAAAAAACACTTGCCCTATGCGAGCATGCAGAGAAAACAAAATGACGTAATGAGCGATAACTCAGCTAACGTATCCAGACTGCAGATGCAGCAGCAAACGATCAGCGCGCTCGGTAAAGTCGTCGCGCACCCGGGCATCTTGCAACTGCATGCCTAGCGCCGACACATAGCGGCGCAACCCTGAGGGACCAGTTTTACCGGCGAGCAGCCACTGCTTGAACACATCATCAACAAGCCCTTTACCCAGCACACCGAAGTGATCAATAAAAAGCAGATTCAATTGCTCGATAACACGCCTGACAACCGGCAGCAATTTAGGTTCGGCGTGGCGAGGCGAGGCAGCAACATTGCTCATACTATATCTCCTTGAGTCCTACATTTTGAGTAAAGCCGATGAAGGCTGAATCGCAAAGACTGTTTGGGAATAACCCAATCTTTTGAAACGCCCGAGTAATCGAACCCCTACAGCAAAGCCACTGCAAAAAAACCTTAAAAAATGCTGCATTGCGAGGATCAGACACGCTATTTTTAAACAGCAGATGGTTTACAATGCTTTCAATTCCTGTGCGTTGATCCGCTTAATCGCACACAGGGAACAGGAATCCCACCCGCGCTATCCAATCCCGAATTTACACACCTGTACCGTAGCCACTCGGTGCGGTAGCGCGCGCAAACGAATTTTTTGTCACCCCATTTCCAACAATCCGATACGGAGAAAACGTGGATGAGCATGTTGTTTAACAACAAAGTGGCCGGTAAGCGACTATTTACCTGTTCCGGTTTAACCGCTCTGGCGATGAGCTGTGTGTTAGGCGCCGGACTGGCAGGATCTGCGAATGCTCAATCACAAACCGCGGTTGCCCCTACTGCGGCAACCGACATTGCCCAACCTGATTTATTTGATGCGATTGGCTCGCGCGCCAAACTGCTTGCACGCCGCGAGTACAAACCCATTCAGACCAACATTCCCGATGCCCTCGCGAATATGGATTACGACCAATATCGCTCCATTCGCTTTCGCCCCGAATCATCGCTTTGGCACAACGAGTCTCTGTTTGAACTACAACTATTTCACCCCGGATTTTTGTATCGCGAACCCGTCACTCTGCACATGGCGACCGATGGCCCCGACTCCTTCGTACAATTCAAACAGGAATATTTTAATTACGATGGCCCAGCTGCACCTTTGGCAGGCGTAGCCCCGAATAACATCGGCTTCGCCGGTTTCCGCGTGCATTACCCGCTCAACAGCGATCAATATAAAGATGAGTTTTTGGTGTTTCAGGGCGCGTCCTATTTCCGCTTGGTAGGCCCCGGTTTGGCTTACGGTTTGTCGGCGCGTGGTTTGGCAATCGATACCGCCGAGCCTAAAGGCGAAGAGTTTCCGGTATTTCGCGAATTCTGGCTGGTCAAACCCGGCCCAACCGATACCCGCATGGTGATGTACGCACTGCTCGATAGCCCATCGATTACCGGCGCCTATCGCTTTGAGATCATGCCCGGAGCACCGACCGAAATGGCCGTGGAAGCGCGCTTGTTCGCACGCAAAGATATTCAAAAAGTCGGCGTAGCGCCGCTCACCAGTATGTATATGTGGGGCGAAAACCATACCCGCTTTGTGGATGACTTCCGCCCTGAAGTTCACGATTCCGATGGTTTATTGATGGCTGCATCCAACGGTGAGTGGATCTGGCGCCCGATCAGCAACCACCGCCAGTTGCGCGTGTCGTCTATGTCGGATGAAAATCCACGCGGTTTTGGCTTGCTGCAACGCGACCGCGATTTTGATCACTACATGGATATGGAATCCCGCTACGAGAAACGCCCGAGCATGTGGATTATCCCTGAAGGCGATTGGGGTAAAGGCCGCGCTGAATTAGTGGAAATACCGAGCGACAGCGAAACCAACGACAACGTAGTTGCCTACTGGGTGCCGAGTAAATCCATGAAGGCAGGCTCCACCGCCACCTTCAAATATCGTCTGCGCGCGTTTGATGATCACCTGCCGGAAAACACCAGCGCTAAAGTTATCCGCACGCGCATTGGCTGGGCAGCTAACCCCGGGCAAGCCAATCCGCCACCGGTCAGCAACCGCAAGTTTGTTATCGATTTCCGCGGGGGCGAATTGGATAACCTTTCCGCTGATGCACCTTTAGTTGCCGAGATGCAAAAAAATGCCGGTACTATCACCGAGCTGACCGTGCGCCAATTGCCGGATGGCCGTACCTGGCGCGCCTCATTCAAATTGGCACCCGAGGGCGACACAGTGGCCGATATGCGTTTGTACCTCAAATTGCGCGATCAACGTTTGAGTGAAGTCTGGAGCTACGTGTGGTACCCGGATGCAATCTGATATGACCCATGTGTTTCGCGAACCGGCTGATTTAACCGCACAACCTGTGGATGCGATTCGCATCCCAGGCAAGACTCTGCGTCGCTACATTTATGTCATTTTGAGTGTACTCACCGCCGTCAGCGGTGTGTACATCATGTTTGATATTCTGCGCGCTAATGATCTGACCACATTGGAAGCCGTGATTCTGGTGCTGTTTGGCATCAGTTTTACCTGGCTCGCACTCGCCTTCTGGAGCGGCTTGTTCGGATTCGTTTTGCAGATGCTGCGCATAGATCCGCTCAGCCTCAAATCACTCAAGCATCTGCAAGCAGACCAGTCTCCTATCAACTGCCGCACCGCTGTGGTGATGCCGGTGTACAACGAGGATACCCATCGCGTAATCGCCGGTTTTGAGGCGACTTTGCGCTCGCTGGAGAAAACGGGCGAAATCGCCCACTTCGATTTCTTCCTGCTCAGCGACACCACCAATCTGACCATCGCCCAAGCTGAGCGTGACGCATGGCAGTTGCTGCAAGCGCGCCTGGGTGAGTTGGGCAAACAGGCTTTTTATCGCCGCCGCGAGAAAAATACCGCGCGCAAAGTGGGCAACCTCTCCGAGTTTTGCCAGCGCTGGGGCGCCAACTATGAAAACATGATTGTGCTGGACGCCGACTCCATCATGGCAGGCGATTGCCTGTTAAAAATGGTGCGCGCAATGCAGGCCAATCCGCGCACCGGTTTGATCCAAACCATCCCAATCCCTGTACGCCAGACCACTTTCTTTGGCCGCTTTGTACAGTTTGCCGCCGTGCTCTACAGCCCCATGCTCGCCACTGGCCTAGCCTTTTGGCAAACCGATGCAGCCAACTACTGGGGGCACAACGCGATCATCCGCATGCGCGCTTTTATCGATCACTGCGGCCTGCCCACCCTGCCAGGCAAGGCGCCCTTTGGTGGCGATATCCTCAGTCACGACTTTGTGGAAGCCGCAATGCTGCGCCGCGCCGGCTGGGATGTATTCCTGCTCGCCGATCTGGAAGGCAGCTATGAAGAAGTACCCTGCAATATCATCGACTACGCCACACGCGACCGCCGCTGGGTGCAAGGCAATATCCAGCATTTGGGCATTCTTACCACCAAGCACCTGCACCCCATCAGTCGTATGCACTTTTTACTCGGCGCCATCGCCTATATGACCTCACTGATTTGGCTGCTAATGCTGGTACTGAGCACTGCCGATGCCGTAGTGCGCGCGATCAACTCCAATGTCTATTTCACCGAGGTGTACCAGCTGTACCCCAACTGGCCAATCGCCAAAACTGAATTGATCATTGCGTTGATTTTGCTTACTACTACCTTGTTAATGGGGCCAAAGTTTCTGGGCGTAGTGGTTGCCTTAACTCACCGCCGCAAACAATTCGGCGGCACTTACGCCATTATTAAAGGCGCCTTTATCGAAACCCTCTTCGCTGTGCTGATCGCACCCATCATGATGGTCTACCACGCCTATTTTGTGATTTCAGTATTCCTCGGCTTCAAAGTGAATTGGGATTCGCAAGATCGTGAAGGCCGCCTGCTACCTTGGGGCGAATGCATTGCGCGCACCTCAAAAATGATGACCGCCGCCATCGGCTGGGGCGTGATGACGTTTATCTATGCGCCGATTTTCTTTTGGTGGCTAACACCAGTATTAACCGGCCTGATTTTGGCACCGATACTGGTACGCTATTCCAGCAGTCTCAACCTGGGCGCGGGAGCACGTGCACACAAGATATTCTTAAGCCCTGATGAAACCAGCGAAGACCCGGTACTCACTCATCTGAACCAGCTACTCGCAGTTGAACCCGCAACACTGGCAGAACCTGCACCCATCCCGCCCTTGCCTGCTGATAACTGGACAGATATGCCGCATCGCAGCATGAATGACTATGTGCCGGTTACACGCTAGTTCGCGGCTGCAATCGCGCTTTTATCAGCAATGAAGTTTCTCATCAGTCTACTGCTGGTTATCGTCTCAATCGCCTACCCCCTGCTGGTCTACACGGGGGTAGAGCAGCAGGGCCCTGCCTTTTTTGCGCTACTGCTAGCGGTCATGGGGCTAGGCAAGTTTGTTCTCGGGCGCAAAGCCCAAGCCTCGTCAAGCCTGGGTAGCTGGCTGCCACTACTCCTGATACTGAGCTATAGCCTGACCATCGCCATCACCAATAACACGCTGCTACTCAAGTTTTACCCTGTAATTATCAGCCTTGGAATTGCCTACCTGTTTGCTTCCAGTCTCAACGCCCCCGAAAGTGTGATCGAGCGAATTGCGCGGCTCACCGGTGAGACAATTACGCCACGCGCCAAAGCCTATACCCGTCGCTTAACCGGCATCTGGGCTCTGCTCCTGCTTGGCAATGCGGCTATAGCCTGTTATCTCGCGCTCTGGAGCGATCTTAAAAGCTGGGCGCTCTATAACGGACTTATCTCTTATATAGTCTTCGGGATTTTTTTTGCGCTGGAATATGGTTACCGCCGCTACTACATCCGCAAATACCGCGATCAACCATAAAGATTGGGTTGAGTGGGCAGCTGGAGTATCATGGCGCCTGATCACACGCCCGAACCTCCAGCGCGCAAGCAGTCGATAGATTCCTCGCTGCAACAAGACCGAAACGGTCATCAATAACAATGTGACGATTCCATGCCTGACGAAAAACTGCTCGCGCAACTGCGCCATCAATTTGCTTCCACCCACTGGCCGCGTTTTGACGATTTGAATCACAGCGACAATTTTTTCGCGCTGGATATTTTTATCGGCGGCGATATGCATTGGCTGCAAGGGCATTTCCCGCAGCAACCGGTGGTTGCCGGGGTAGTGCAAACTCACTGGGCGGGTGAAATCGCCAAGCAACTATTTAATCTTAGCGATGAGTTTATTCGCATCGACAATTTAAAATTTCAGCAAGTTATTTTGCCGGAGCAACGCTTGCAATTAACGCTCGACGCAAAAATCACTGATAGCAGCTGTGCGATAAAATATTGCTATCGCAAGGACGAGATCTTATTTTCTGAAGGTAAGCTGGTCTTTAGCAACCAAGTCTCCTCACAGTAGAAAATCACTATGAGTTATAGCTTATGGGTTTTTATTTATGAACTATTGCCTATTAGTTCCGCACTACAATCACGAGCGCCAATTTATTGCATTTTTACCGCAGCTGGTTGCCGCGGGGCTGCCGATTATTATTGTCGACGATGGCAGCAGTGAAAGCAGTCGCGCGCAGGTTGAAGCCGCTGCAAAAAACTTTGAGCAAGTGTATTTTTTTGCACTGCAACGCAATCGCGGTAAAGGCAGTGCCTGCAAAGCCGGTTTTAGTTTTGCACGCAGTTTAGGCTTTACCCACGCAATTCAAATCGATGCCGACGGCCAACACAATGTTGCCGATATTGCCGAATTTGTCGTTCGCTCACAGGCCAATCCCGCCGCAATTATTTGTGGCAAACCGGTGTTTGATAGCTCCGCACCCAAAGCACGCTTGTATGGTCGCAAGGTCACAGACTTTTGGGTGGCGATTGAAACGCTATCACTACGCATTAAAGATGGCCTCTGCGGATTTCGCGTCTACCCTCTTGCGTCGATTGAAGATGTGCTCGATCACTACTTTATCGGCAACCGCATGGATTTTGATACAGAGTTGCTGGTAAAAGCAGTGTGGTTAAACACCGAGTTAATTTTTATCAACACCAAAGTAATTTATCCCGAGCAAAGTGTGTCGCACTTTAATTATCTGCGCGACAACTTATTGCTGATCAAATTACATAGTCGCCTCATGGTCGGTATGTTGATGCGCTTGCCAATGATTTTATGGCAGCGCTTGCGAGGCGAATAATGTCTGAACAACTGCACGCCAATACAACGTCCCCTCAAGAAAAAACCGCTCATTGGTCAACACTACAAGAGTCGGGAACGATTCGCGGCATTTTGTTTTTACTCTGGCTGCAGAGGGTGTTCGGGCGCCGTTTTTTCAACGCACTGCTCTACCCGATCATGGCTTACTATTTTCTGTTTAATCGCCGCGCGCGCTCAGCCTCACTCGATTTTTTACAGACTCATGCGAAAAAATATCCAGATTATTGGAATGGCAAAACGCCCGGTTACACCGCTGTGTTTAATCATATGTACGCCTTCGGCCAAACTATTTTAGATAAACTACTGGCTTGGAGCACGCCCATTCGCGAAGAAGATTTTGAAATCGCCAATGAGCCATTGCTCGCCAAATTTATGAACAAAACCAATGGCCAGTTAATTATTGGCTCGCACTTGGGCAATCTCGAATATTGCCGCGGTTTTGTACAGCGCTACAAAGCACGCACCATTAATGCGTTGGTTTACGATCAGCACTCGGCGAATTTTGTAAATGCCATGCAGCGCATTAACCCGGAATCGCGCATTCATATTTATCAAGTGAATGAATTGGATATTCCCCTAATCCTGCAACTGAAAGCCAAAATCGAAAATGGCGAATGGCTGTTTATCGCAGGCGACCGCATTCCCCTAAGCGGTGAAGCGCGTACTGTCACGGTAGATTTTTTAGATCGCCCGGCGCAATTACCCATCGGCCCCTATATGCTCGCCAAGGTATTGCAGTGCGAAGTGCAGTTGATGTTTTCTTATCGCAAAGCCAAGAAAATTTATTTTGAACTAGTGCCCTTTGCTGAGCAGGTTACGCTGCCGCGTAAAGATGGCGGCGCACAATTGCAAGCCTATGCACAGCAGTATGCGCAAGCCTTGGAACAGCAAGCCGCGCGCGCACCTTTGCAGTGGTTTAATTTTTACCCCTACTGGAGCAGCAGCGCATCGGCGGCTGAATCAGCCCAAACATTATCGGCCACACGCAATGATTGATCCGAAAATCTATGACCTTATTCCTCATCGCGAGCCTATGTTATTAATTAACAAGGTGATCGAGGTCGGGCAAAATTTTTCCTGCTCAGAAATTCTTATCAGCGAAGCTTCATCATTTTTTATTGCCGATAAAGGCGTACCCAGCTGGATAGGTGTGGAATATATGGGGCAGACAGCCGCACTGATTGCTGGCTATCAATTAGAGCAAGGTACAGTTGCGCCACATTTGGGATTACTGTTGGGCACCCGTAAATACGAAGCCTTTGTGCCATTTTTTCGCGCAGGCGATGTACTGCAAGTGCGCTGTACGGAAGTCGCTGTGGTAGGTGAAAGTCTCGCCAATTTTCAGTGTGAAATTATTAATACACGCGATCAGAGCTGTTGTGCGAGCGCGAAATTATCTGTATTTCGCAAACCTTTAGACACACAAGCACAACAAGAAAATCACTCAACAGGAGCAAGCGCGTGAGCAAACGTGTAGCCATCACCGGCGCTGGCGCCATCTCTGCACTGGGGCACGACTGGAATTCCATTCGCGCCAATATTTTGCAATTGAAAAATCGCGTGCGCTATATGCACGAGTGGGATCAGTATCCGGAATTGCAAACTCGTCTCGCCTCACCAGTAGACGACTTTGTAATGCCAGCCCATTACACCATGAAGAAAAAACGCGGCATGGGGCGCGTGGCGCAAATGGCCGTAGCCGCTACGGAACAGGCATTGATTCACGCGGGATTATTTAAAGATCCCGTTATTAGCAGCGATGCCACCGGTGTTGCATACGGTTCGGCTACTGGCAGCAGCGAAGCCGCTATGGAATTTTTTGGTTTGCTCGAACACAAATCCATGGCGAAATTAAACGGCACTACTTATTTGCGCATGATGAGCCACTCGGCGGCGGTGAATATTAGCGTGCTCTTCGGTACCTGCGGACGCATGTACACCACTAGCAGCGCTTGCACTGCGGGCAGCCAAGGTATCGGCTTTGCTTATGAAGCAATTCGCAGCGGCCAGCAAACCATTATGATCGCCGGCGGCGCCGAAGAACTCTGCCCAACTCAAGCAGCAGTGTTCGATACGGTTTACTCAGCGAGTTTAAAAAACTCCACACCTGAATTATCGCCGCGCGCGTTTGATACACAGCGCGATGGTTTGGTGTTGGGCGAAGGCGCCTGTACGTTAATTTTGGAAGATTGGGATCACGCGGTTGCGCGCGGCGCGAATATTTTGGCGGAAGTGGTTGGCTTTGCCACCAACTGCGATGGCAGCCATTTGGTTAGACCCAATCAAGTCACCATGGCAAAAGTGATGCAAAACAGTTTGCGCGACGCGCAATTAAATGCAGAACAAATTCAGTATATTTCCGGCCACGGCACCGCCACAGTTCATGGCGATATTGCTGAATCAATGGCGACTCAGGAAGTCATGGGCGGTGCAATTCCGTTTAGCAGTTTAAAAAGTTATATCGGCCACAGCCTCGGTGCTTGCGGTTCACTGGAAGCCTGGCTCGGCATAGAAATGATGAATGAAAACTGGTTCTCGCCCAATTTAAATCTGGATGAAGTCGATGAAAATTGCGGCCAACTGGATTACATCAGAAATGAAGTGCGCGAATTAAAAGCCCAGTATTTTATGAGCAACAACTTCGCCTTTGGTGGGGTAAATACATCGCTGATTTTTAAGCGGGTTGCTGATTTTTAAATGCGTTCAATCCCCAGCCCCCTTTTCCAAAGGGGGAGTTAAAAGTGCCAACTTGAACAACGGCACCTTACATTCCCCCCTTTGAAAAGGGGGGTTAGGGGGAATTAACACATCCCACCATTCACACTAATTACCTGACGAGTGATATAGCCAGCCGCATCGGACATCAAAAAGCCCACCGTTGCCGCCACATCCTCGACTTTGCCAAAGCGCTGCATAGGAATTAATTTCATCGCTTCGTCGTGATAAATCCCTTCGATCATATCGGTTTCAATAACGCCGGGCGCCACACAGTTAACAGTGATATTGCGTTTGGCCAACTCAATCGCCAATGCTTTTGTCGCACCAATAATTCCCGCTTTGGCTGCGCTGTAATTGGTTTGACCGCGATTACCGATGACACCAGACACCGATGAGAGCGTGACAATACGACCGCCTTTGCGCAGGCGAATCATTGGCATTACCAGCGGATATAAAACGTTATAAAACGCATCAAGATTGGTGTGCACCACCGAATCCCACTGCTCGCCAGTCATTGCAGGGAAGGCATTATCAGCGGCAATACCGGCGTTACAAACTACTCCGTAATAAGCGCCATTCGCCTCTACATCCGCAAGCAACACTTCACTAACTTTTTCGCGCACACACACATCAAATTGAATCAAACTGGCACTGCCACCTCTTTCAATAATTTGCGCAACCACAGCTTCGGCTTCGGATTTTCCGGAGCGGTAATGCACACATATATCAAAACCATCAGCAGCCAACTTTAACGCGCAAGCCTTGCCGATTCCGCGACTGGCGCCAGTTACTAAAATTCGTTGTTTAGTCATTATTTTTTACCTGAAAAATATTTTAAGAATTCGATTAGTTGGCAGCAAAACGTCGGCTGGCCAAGAGCATGGCACCCAGATAATTTAAGCAGCCGCCAATAAATAAAGCAGCACCAAACGCACTTACCGCTGGCAAAATACTCAAACTTAACAAACCAAAAGATAACAAATTGGTAATGGATGAAAGCGTTACGGCTGATAAGGTTTCAACTGTATTTTCACTCATCTCAGCGATAAAAATAACGTAGTCCATTCCCAATCCGACCACCAAAAACAGCGCCATCACATGAAACAATGTGAGCGGAATATTGAATAATGCCAGCAATACCAAACAGGCCGATACAGCAAACAGCGGGATAGCAATCAACTGCAAGGTTTTCTGCAAAGAATAGCGACTCAGCAACAATAGCGCCATTAGCCCCAACGCCAAAAATAATAACTGCACCGCAGCCTGACGCAAGTCTTTCATGGCGGATTCCGCATCTTGAATTGCACTGAAAAAACTGGCGCCCGACACAGGCTTCAATTTATCAGCAATACTATTCACATCCATTGTTTTGGGAATTAATAAGAGTGCGCTAATCCGTGCATCTGTTTGAATCCACAACGGCGGCAAGAGTTGATTCCGCTGATTAAAAAAATCAGCAGGATTTATTAGCTGTTTCTGCTGCGTACGATAAGCCGCGGCCAAATCACTTGCCGATATCTCATTCAACCCTTGCTGCGCAATAAATTCACCCGCCAGATTTTCACTTCCATAAAGAAGAGCGTTTAACTGATAGTTTTCCTGCTGCTGTGCAGGCGATGGAAAAAACAAATGCGCACCTAATAGTGGCAATGCAGTTGATGAGTTATCACCCGAACCAGACTCCAGTAGTGTTTGCACCTGTTCGATTCGATCGTAGACCTGCTGTAGGTTATCGCCTTGCACTAGAATAAAACTGGCGGGTTCATGACTAGCCACCCACTCACTGACTTGTTTTTCCTGTGCAATCAATGCTGGATTTGCGGCAAAAAAACTGCGCGGATTATCACTCGCAGGTAATGTAAATCCGACTACGGAAAAGCCAACGACCAGCAACAGAATTGCTATGGGCAATATCCAGCGCGATTGAAGTTTGGCAAAACTTTGTAACGCCACTCGCACCAAAAACTGCAGATGACCATCGTAGACATTGACACCTTTGGTTAAATAATGCCCCAGCGCAATAACCACCATCCATGCATAAACAAGCCCCAGCGCGGCAAAAATCGCAATCTGCTGCAACGCTGCCAACCCCGACCAGGCCAGAGCGCCAAATCCAATCACGCTGGTCAACAAACTCAAAAAGAGTGCGCGATAGAGCGGTAGGCGATTTTCACTCTGCGGATGGTGCGCTTGAAAATAGAAATAATGCAGTGCGTAATCCACCACCACACCAATCAAACTGGAGCCAAATACCAGTGTCAGTACGTGTACTGACCCAAACCAATAATGACAAATACAAAAGGCAAAGCCTAAGCCCAAAGCGATGGATAATGCCGGCAATAAAAGTGCACGCGGCCCGCGAAAAACCCAGAGTATTAATAGCAGCACGCCGATCATTGAACCGGTACTAATGGTTTGTATATCCGCGCGCGCCGATTGGGCTGCATCGGCGGCAAAAAATAAAATGCCCGACTCCAGCATTTCTGCATCTGGAAATTCAGCGCTAAATTGCGCGCTAATTTTTTTGATGCTGGCGAGCGCCAGATCCTGTTGATTCATCTCCAGCGCATCGCTGGCTAATTGCAATCGGTGTACTGCGATAAATGTTTCTGCCCCTGCGCGCGTTACAGATTGAATATCATCGCTGGCACTTAATCCCAAACGATCAAACAACGCCAACGCGTAGCCATTGGCAAACCCTAACGGATCTTGTGCGACTGGAATCAACCGCAAGAGTCCGCCGCTGCCGTAAAGATTGCGCTCTCCCTGTTTTAAAATGGCACTAGCATTTTTCTGCTTCAGCAACTCACGCGTCTGTTCATCCAGAATAAAAAATGAATGCTGTCTAAGTTGTGCCGCATAGGCATCCAGCAACCCAGTTTGATCCTGATAGCGAATTCCTTTGGCTTCGGTTTCAATTAATTCGCGCAAATAATCGCTGGCATCAGCCAGATGCTCTTCATCTTCATCAACCAACACCAGCATGAATTGCTGCGCGGCATTAGCCGACATGGCATTGAGCGCTTGATTAACTTCAGGGTTGAGCGAGAAAGAGGGGGAGAGGCTGCGCAGATTAGTATCAATCTGCAATCCAGTGCGCTGAATAGACCAAAGACAGCCAAAAGCGATCAGCGTGAGCAATAAAAGGATGGCACTGCACCAGCGATGATAGACATGCTGCGTCATAACACGCTCGCTTAAATTTTCAGGTTTTAGTTATTAATGAGAGTCAAATAATTGCTGGCAAGCAACAGCAAAGGATGCAGCATCAGCCGGTGCAATCTGTGCGCACTCTGCCAAATCGAGCTTCGCTAATGATTGCAACTGAAAGACACGTATTTCGGTAAACTCTTCTCCCTGATGCTGCATATGGATAGTGACTGAATCATCGTTACGACTTATATCAATCGCGCGTAAAAACTTTTCCATACGCTTGGCGCGCGGCGTTAAACGCACGCCTGTATCAGTTGCCGCAATAAAAAATGTTTTATCCAAATAACGCTGATTACCGCCAATGAGTTGATTGAGCATTTTTCCCAATTGGCGCTGCAAGGTACCAGATAATTTTTTACTGCTGCCATCGGCAGTTACCAATTGCGTACCACCCTGCAACTGATACACCAGAGTTTCATTGAGCGGCGCACCTGTATGCCAAAGTAAACCCTTATCGCATGCAAATGCAAAATTGCCTTGGGTTTCCAATATTTTATTAATACCAGCGAGGGATTTTTTTTGCTGATAAAGACCCGCTTGATAGCAGTTTTCCGGAAGATAGGATTGCAAGAGTTCAGCAGAAGATTCAGCGTTTACATTCACGCCGAGCAAGGCTGATACGCCAAGAACAATACCAAAACTCATGTTTATTATTTTTTTTATGGGCATGGTGATTTAACTCATTTAAGGCAGCAGCAGTTTAACTTTATCGAGCAGCGCATCGGGCGAGCCAATACGCAGCAATTTGGTCTGTGCATCCACCGCCGCTTGTACCGTGTAGGCCTTACTCAGGGTTGCACCCGTGGCGGCATCGCAAATGCGGTAGTGAATTTTCAAGCGGTATTCCCACTCCACCAAACTCGCTTTCACAATAATTTGCTGCTCAAATACCAGCGGCTGCAAATACTGAATTTGCATATCCACGATGGGAAACATAAAGCCGGATTTTTTCATATCGGCGTAGTTGTAGCCGAGTTTATCGAGCAGATTGCAGCGCGCCACTTCCAAGTATTTGCAGTAGTGGCCGTGCCACACTATATCCATCGAATCGACATCAAAAAACGGCACAGTGATGGCGGTATCCACACTAAGCAGTGCTTCTGGCTCGCGGCGGCGCGGCATTATTGAGCAGCCTGTTCCTGCCCGTTTTCCTGGGACAGAAACGCTAAAATCGCATCGATTAAATCATCGATGGTTTTTACCTGATGGAAATTTTCCAGCGTAATTTTTTTGGCGGTGATGGATTTTAATTCGATCATTAAATTCACTGCATCGATGCTATCAATATCCAGATCTTCGCGCAGACGCGCCGCGGGGGTCACTGCATCGGCAGCTATATCAAATTGTTCTTCCAGTATCGCGGTGATACGGCTCAGCAGGCTTTCACGGGTATGGGTCATAACGAGAATCTTTTTTGATAAAACCAAACAGCAGTTTTGAAGTCATTTTTGATGTCATATCTTTGATATATAGCGCCGAGGCTCCAAACCTCGGCCAGCGCCGGATTATACAAGTATCAGCGCAGTTTCTGCAGTTCACCTTGCAGGCAATCGCGCAGCGCAGCCGTCAGTGCACGCGCTTGCAATCCGGGTGGCTGCTGGTTGTCGATCAACGAGGCCACATCCATTAATGGCAATACTTTCACGATAAAATGCGGCGCACGCGCGGGAATCCGATACCAGGGCTCGCCTTTACGCAGGGTCATGGGCTGACAGTCAATCACCACTGGCAGCAGCGGACAACCAGCCGCCAGCGCAATATTGGCAGCGCCGCGCTTGAGTTGTAACTGCTCGCCATTCGTGCGTGTGCCCTCGGGGAAAATCATTAACGTCTCACCGGCGCGCAGTGCGGCGGCAGCTTTATCAACTAGCTCTACGCCCACTTCATCATTGGGGATATAACCCGCTGCAGTCACTATCCAACAGGTGAATGGGTTGCGCGCCATAGCGGCTTTAGCGATAAAAGTCACATTGGGCATCACTGTCATCAGCATTACTGCATCCAACAGGGTGGGATGATTGGCGACCACCAATACACCCGGCTGATCAAGCGCTGCCACACCATCAAATTGCACGCTCATCAAGCCCAAACGGCACACCACCCAGACATAAAACCCGACCCAACGCTGAATGGATTTGCGCACAAATTGGCGGCGGCGTTGCTCTGGCCACGGGAAGAAGCGAATCAACAGCCCCAAAACCCCGCCTAATAACAAGGCCCCCAGAGCAAACAACACAATGGAAAAAGCGGTTGCGATCAACCGCCAACACCAGTTGATCTGCTTCATAAAACCGGAGCCAGCAAGGCCGGCGATGCCAAAGCCTCAATCTCTACCAGTAGCTGGCTGCGACAAACATCAGCATGGATAAAATTGAACGCATGGGAAGGCAGGTGCTGGGATAGAAACGCCTCGGCTGCCGCGCGATCTTGCGGATGGCGCAGATAGACGCGCACCGCGCTCAGCTCGCTATCAGCCTGCTCCACATGGGAGAGCAGATAGCGAATATTGTCGAGGGTAATTTCCAGTTGCTGCTGCAGATCGCCCACCGCTTGGGTGTTGTGACCAATGATGCTGGCGGTGCCAGAGATAAACACCTGCGGCTTGCTGCGCAACGCAAGGCTGGTAGCACGCGCGAAACTCGGGCTACTGGGGCCATATTCACGCGGATATTGATAGGCAGGTTGCTGACGCGGGTTTTCATGGTGAATGCCCGAGCTACGCCCAGCCAACAGATAAATCACCGCGCCTTTGCTGTGATGCCCTAAAGCCGATGCAGCGGGATATTCGCGCGGCGCCACATGGTAATCATCAAACGCGCGCTCACGCCCGACACAGAATTTTTTGTACTCTTCGCGATCGCCATCGCCGCTGTTGATATCCGGCATAAAGTTCCAGATACGGAAGGGATAAGGGAAGCCCTTGGCCTGAATCACGCGGAACAAACGGCCATAAGCCACTTCGGTCGCTGCTTCTATATCGGTGCAATCTTCCGGCGCGATCCAGGTCGCTACGCAGAGCACATCTTCAATCTGGCTCCACTGGCAGTGTTCATCTTCGCCGCGCTCGGCCACAGTATCGCCATAGCGAATCACTTCCCAAGGCTTATCGCTCAGTGATGGCATACCCAGCGGAATAATGCCCGGCTGTGATCCCGGAGAGCAGACATCACCAAAGTTCACCAACGCCAACACACCCGGCTGGGCAAGCAGTTGGGCGACATCCAAAACCGCATTGGCAGATAAGTATTCCTGGCGAAGTAGGGGCATAACAGCGTCTTGTCACTTGTTGTCGGTGGCGGAATTAATAGCAAAAGGGGCGCGAGTTTACCCAAAAATTCCCGTCAAAAATACTCTTGATGAGCGTATAGGAAAAGCACAAACAACCGGACAAGCCCTTGGTTAGCGGATGATTTTGAGGGGCAAAACCGCTAAACTGCGCGGCCTTTTACGATAAATGACGACAATAACACCGAGGTATCTATGTCTGCGCAAACTGCTGCCCAATTGGAAATGGCCGAATTACTGGTAGAGGCACTAAATCTGGAAGATATCGCAGCCAATGAGATAGCGCCGGACGAATCCTTATTTGGCGATGGATTGGGGCTGGACTCAATCGACGCATTGGAGATCGCACTGGCTATTTCGCAAAAATACGGCGTGCAAATGCAAGCGGAAGATGAAAACACCCGCAAGGCATTCGCCACCCTCGCCTCTTTGACCGATTTTGTCCAAACGCACAAAACCAAGTAACAACTGCCCGCGCACATGAGCAGTAATAGCGCCGCAAATCCAGCTTTTTTGCCGCTGCTGGAACGCCAGCCAAACGATAGCTTTGCCCATATTGGCACCCGTTTACCCGCACTTGGCGGGCAAACCGGGGCAGTCAGCGTCAGCGAGTTTATCGGCCAAGTGATGCGTTTGGCCGAGCAATTACCAGCCGCTGGCTTTGCCATCAACCTGTGCGATAACCGCTATCTGTTTACCCTTGGTTTTTGTGCAGCGCTGGTGCGCGGCCAGACTAATCTGCTGCCGCAAAATCGCGCTCCGGCGACCCAAGCATTGCTGCGCGAGCAGCATCCCGATTGTTATGTGCTACACGATGGTCTGGATGCGCCGCTCGACAACTGCCCCCAGTTCAATTTGAATCTGAACGACTTGCGCGACACGGCTTGTAGCGACACTTGCAACGAAATTCCGCAGATTCCTGCCGAGCAGCTTTCTGCCATCGCCTTTACCTCCGGCTCTACCGGCGTGCCCAAAGCCAACCTCAAGCCCTGGCACACCTTTGTAATCAGCAGCCGTATGAATGCGCGGGAAATGCTGGGCGATAACTACCAAGAGCAGCAGCTCAATACCCTCGCCACAGTTCCCGCGCAACATATGTGGGGCTTGGAAACTTCCATGCTGCTGCCGCTGTTTAGCCGTTTATGTATTAGCGATGCGCGCCCGCTCTTCCCGCAGGATGTCGCGCACGCGCTGCAACAATTGCCGGAGCCGCGCCTGCTAATCAGCACACCCGTTCATCTGCGTGCGCTGGTGCAAAGCGGCGTAGCTATGCCGCCGGTGAAACAATTGCTCTGCGCCACGGCGCCGCTATCCGATGCGCTCGCGCAATCGGCTGAAAGCTGCTTTAACGGAGAGCTGGTGGAAGTTTATGGCTGCAGCGAAGTCGGCTCTATGGCGCGCCGCCGCACAGCACAAAGCGATACTTGGCGCTTATTTGAAGGCTTGGAATTTGCGCAGGATTTTTCAATCATTCGCGGCGATCATCTGCCGCAGGAGCAGCCGGTACAGGATCGCATTGAAACGCAGGACGGGCGTGAATTTCGCCTGCTCGGCCGTGGCGACGACATGATTGAAATCGCCGGCAAACGCGGCTCACTGCAAGAAATGAATAAGTTATTGCTCGCGACGCCGGGCGTGATTGATGGTGTAGTGTTTATGCCGGAAGATGGCGCTCAGGCGATCACTCGCCCGGCTGCGCTGGTGGTCAGCACCTCGGCGACCAAACAAGATGTCAGCGCCCGTTTTGCCGCGCACCTGGATCCGGTATTTATGCCGCGCCCACTGCTGATGGTAGATGCCCTGCCGCGCGAAGATAACGGCAAGTTACCGCGCGCAAAATTGCTGGCGTTTTACCAACAGCTGCGCGCGAAATAAGACAAGCCGCCTAAAACCTTAAGACGCCAAAAGCTTTAATCGCCCAAGACCTTAAGGCGCCAACACCTTTAATCGATAATCCCCTAGCAATTCCCGCTCCGCAGGGCTGATTTCCAGCTCAGGATTTTCCCCCAACATATCGCCAACTGCCGCGGCTATCTGCTCAACCAGATTCATATTGCGCGCCAGCTCTTCCGCCAAGGGCAATTGCGGTTCATCCATCAATACCTTGTTGAAAAATTGCAGGCAGGGAATCTTATATTGATCCATAAACTGGCCGCGATTGGGCAGCTGCAAGCGCTGTGCGGCGCGCGCGCGGAACAATGCCTGCACCGATTGATTTAACTGTTGGGCTTTTTGCAGCTCGCCCGCAAGTGGACGAATCCGCTCAAAATCGCAGAGCGCATCGCGGAAATAAAGTAGTGAGAGCACGCCCCAGTAATAACTGTAATCCCACAGCAGTTTTAAACCCATCATCACCCTATCGCCAAAACCGCCGTACTGATCTACGTAAAGTGAGAGGGTATTTTGGTAGATGGAACGCAGCAGTTTTTCGTAGACGAGCGCTTGTACGCGAATGTCCTGCCCGCGCCGCTCGGCGGTAATCAGCGAGCAAATAAAGCCGTTGGCGAAGGCGATAAAATCGCTGCCGGGCGAATAGAAAGGATCGGCAAATAACCCCGCCTCACCGGCGATTGCCCAGCGCTGGTCGCTGAACAATTGTTTGCAGTCGTAGGAGTAATCGCGCAACACCACAAAGTCGAGGAAATTGGCATCGCCTATGGCGCGCGCGAGACGGCTTTGGTGTTGCGCCAACCACGCCAGCACCGAGTCTTTATCGGCAATCTCACTTGCGCTAAACGCGGTATCGTCCATCACTATGCCAATACTGGTCACACCCGAGGCGAGCGGAATTATCCACACCCAGTAGCCGGGGCCAGTGAGGTGATTAGTGCTCAGCCAGCGGCGCCCTTCGGGCATACAGCGCGCTTGCCACTCGGCACTCTCGCACCAGTCATCAAGCGTAATTTTGCGGTCGATACGAAACCAAACTGCGTTAGCTTTGTGTTCGTTTTTTGCCGCCAACTTAAGATGATTTTTGAGTAGGCTGGCGCGCCCGGCGGTATCCACCAGCCAGCTGCCGCGCAATATTTGCTCGCCTGTTTCGGTGCGAACCCTCAGTTCTTTATTGCGTTCTGTGTCGCTTGCCGCAGCGGTATTCAGGCGCAAAATATCAGCGCTATCGATCAGGCGAACACCCAGAGCCTGCACTTCGGTCGCCAGCTGGTTTTCGATATCGCCGCGATCAATTTGATAAGTGGGAATACCAAAGGTCTGGCTCGCGCCCAGTTCATCCTGCTGGGAAAAGTCATCGGCCGGCTCGCCAAAGAAGATGCGAATGCCGAACTTTTTCAGATGCTTTTCTTTGAGATGCTCCATCAACCCCAAATGATGCGAGAGGTAGTGGGAGCCGATTTCAACAGTCGATTCGCCCACCTTGGCGATGGCGCGCGGGCGTGGAAAGCCCTGCTTTTCCACCACCACTATGGCGAGCTCGGGATTGACCTCTTTGAGCTGCTTGGCGAGTCCCAACCCCGCCAAACCGCCACCAGCGATAATCACATCCCAATCGCTAACTTGCTTTGCATCAACCTGAGTTTCTGCTGCCACTGCCATCACTCCCGGACCTTTCATGGCTTAAAAACTCAAACTCAGATTCAGCTGACGGCGCGGACTCAACGCAAATACCGCCTGCCCTGCCTGCTGGGTCGCCAACTGCTGCAGTAATCCAAGCAATTTGGCAGCGGGATTATCACGATAGAGTTGATCCAATTGCGCATGGGAAAATGCGGGCACTGTCGCCTCTGCGCCAGACTCTTCAGCCATCGTCAAACGCGCTAAGGGTGCTGCGGCTGAGCCTGCTGGCACTAACAGAATTGCCGCCGCAAAACCCTGCTCGCAGGCAAAAATCTGACGATAAGCATCGTGCGCGGGGGTATCAAATAGCGTGACCAACACTGGCTCTTGGTGCTGATCGCACTGAATCATCGCCTCCAACAACGCCAAGCCAGCGGTGTTTTGGTAGGCGGCAATGGAGTTGGCGGCTTTCATGCAGCCGGAGCTAATCGTCCAGTAGCCAGCGGCAGCATTGTGCACCGAGTTGTGAAACTTGGTGGGCGACAACTGCTTTTCGGGCGTGGTGAGCACGCGGCACATATAGTCGGTGATTTCGGTATCGCCCAGCCCCGAGCCAAACACGCAAGCGACATCGCTCGATGCCAAGCCAGATTGCTGCAGCGCCTGCCAGCTGACTTCTACTGCGGCACGCACCGGTAGCGGCGCACGGCGGCGCTCATTGGCGGGAATAATTTCCGGCTTGGGCGTTTGCGCGACCCAATCCAGTTCTGCACCTGCAGGATTAGCGAGCAGTGCTTGTAACTCAGCCCAATTATTAAAGCCCGGCCCCCAAGCGCCCAGACCTACTACATCCACAGCCAAATTCGATTTATTCAAACTCATGCTGGCACCTCCGCGCGGCTAAAAATCAGGCAGGCGTTGTTGCCACCAAAACCGAAAGAATTGCTCATTACATGGGTTAAGTTAGCGCGCTGATTGGCGGCGCTCATAGAGATAGCAATTTCCGGATCTACCTCGGCCAAATTCAAAGTGCCGGGCACTACACCCGTGACCAGTGCCTCCAGCGCAAAAATGGATTCAAGAATCCCAGCCGCACCCAGCGTATGCCCCGTCCAACCTTTGGTGGAGCTGGCGAGGGTCGATGCGGGGAACATAGCGCCGACCAAATTGCCTTCGATATGGTCGTTGGCGCGGCTGGCAGTGCCGTGCAGATTGATATAGTCGATTTGATCAGGCGTTAAGCCCGCTTGCGAGAGCGCCTGCTCAATCGCCAAGCGCGCACCTGCACCTTCGGGGTGAGGATGAGACATATGGTGCGCATCGGAGCTTTCGCCGTAGCCACTCACCTGAATGCCCGAGTGAGCAACGCCCGCATCGCCGCGCACCAGCAGCGCAAAACCGGCGGCCTCACCCAAATTGATACCGTCGCGCGCGCCATCAAAGGGGCGGCATTGGCTTTCCGACACCAGCTGCAATGAGTGGAAACCGTAGAGCACGCTCTGGCAGAGAGTATCGGCACCGCCGACCAGCACTGCATCCACTATACCCGCGCGCAGCCAGCGGCTGGCTGTGGCAAAGACCTTGGCCGATGACGAACAGGCGGTGTTGACCGTCATATTAGGGCCGTCGAGGCCGAGCAACTCGGCGACAAACAAGCCCGGCGCATGGGGGTTAAGCACCAGCTCCTGCACAAATTCAGGTGCCAACTGCCCTTGATCATCGAGGTGGCGATAAGCCTCCTCAGAGCGATCAATACTCGATGTACTGGAACCCATCACCACGCCGATACGCGCCGAGCCAAAACGCTCAATCAACTGCTGCAAAGGCGCGCGCAGCGAACTCTGCTCCAAGCCCAGCGCAATCAAGGCGTTGTTGCGGCTCTGCCAGTGCGCCAGGTCAGGGGCAAACACATAGCTATCAATCGCTGGCACCCGGCCAATCCAGGTAGGTAAATCGCAGCCGGGGAAATCATTGGCGCGCAGGCCGGAACGCTGACTCATCAGCGCAGCGCGAATTTCACCCATGCCCGCCCCAGCGGCACAGGTAGCGTCGTAATCGACAATAAAAATAGGTTCAGAAGCCACAACACACTCTCTTTTTCGCAGGAGTTGAAAATAAAGCGCTAGCCAGCGCCACAAAATGGGTTGGGATTATAGAGTTGGAGGCGCAAAAGATCACCAACCCGCTATCGGGCGGGTAATTCACATTTGGCAATCGCTTGCTATAGTTAATCCGCACTGATAGTTAATCTGCATTGATTTTTACCCGATCAATCCGCAAAGATAAAGGAGACGAATATGAAACGCGCGCTTACTCTGGGTTTACTGGTGATGTCGATGGCGGCATTCACACAGGCATCCGACAAAAAACTGGAAAAAGCCATTGCCGCAGAAGCGGAACCGCTGGGATTTACTCAAGTCAAAAACCGCTTTTTGGATAGAGTTTATTTCAACCCCAATATCAACCTGAAAGAATACCAACAGCTGCAATTTACGGATTTGGATGTCAGCAAAATCGAAGTGCGCCAACCGCCCGAGTCATACACCCGATTTAATGAGCCTTGGGTGCTGAATGATAAAGACCGCGCCTATCTGCAAAAAAAATACCTTGAACAATTTAATAAAGAGCTAATCGACAGTGGCGATTTCAAAGCCGCTGGCGGTGCAGGCAAAACCTTGTTGATTAAATCGACCCTGCTCGAGATTGCGCCCTCCGCCGTAAAAGACGATATTCAAAGCCGCAACATGGAAAAGATTTACACCGAAGGCGCGGGCACCATGAATATCCGCATGGAAATTTATGATGCTCAAACCAATGCCCTGATTGGCTTGGTGGGCGACCAATCAGATTTAGGCAATCGCTGGCAGGAAAACAACCGCCCTAATAATCAGCGCGAAGTTTCACTCGCATTTTCACGCTGGGCAACATCACTGGGTCATGCGCTAAACGGCAAAAGATAAGCGCTCGCACTCTTAGTTTGGCCGAAAATCAAACACAATAAAAAATGCCTGAACGCGCAAACGTTCAGGCATTTTTTATTGTGTTTGATTTTTCGTTAAAACCAGAACGACAGATAAAAACGAATCACATCGGCTTTTAAACTGTAGAGCGGTTCAGTGCCAGCCGCATACTCTTCCGGCGATACACTCGCATCGCGGAAGTCGTCGTAGTCGATATCAAACATATCCCAGTAAAGATTCACCGTACTTTTCTCAAACCAAGGCACTACGCCTGCGGGAATTTTATAAGTCGCGCCCAAACCCAATACATTGGATGAAAATGGACTCAGCTCTTTATCGCGCGCCAAATAATTTTGTGCATCGCGATAGGGAAATAAATCCGCATAAAAATCGGCACCCGTTTGTTTATACATCCGGTATTTCACTTCAAACAACCACTGGTCGCGGTAAGGGTGCAAATAGCGCAACTCAAAGTTGTCCGCATCGATTCCCCAGCTATCAGAAAACTGGCGCGCATCAAACCGAATAGACGCACGATAGGGCAAATAATAAATTGCACGCAAGCCAATCGCATCGCTATTGCGAGTATGCGGATAAAGTTCTGCCTGATAAGAGTAGCCGCCTGTGCCCGTTAAAAAGCGCACCGAGCGATAAGGATTATTTAAACAGCTTTCATCTTGTGCGATATCCAAACACTGATCGCTGGAGCTGTCGTAGCTGAGCGATGCCAATAAATTTTTGGTCACAATTTGCGATGCATTAATGCTGTATTTGCGGCGCTGCAAATCGCGCTTATAAGTTGGGTCAGTATTTTGCCCAACCACATCTTCACCAAAACTGACACCAAAGCCGAGGGTGGTTAAATCGCCAAAAAAACTTTGGTCGATACCAAAGCTGTAGGTTGTTGCATCGTAATCATTTTCTTTACTGCTGACGTAGCCCAGCGAGATCGTTGAGCGATCAATCAGGTACTGACCACTCAACCCAGTTTCATTGCGTTTTTCCGAATACTTACTGCCCTGAGTCACCACATCAATCGATGCGCTGCTCACCATATCCACATAGTAATTCGCCGCAACCGATACCGAAGCGCCGACATTTTTACGCACCAGAATTGAAGGGCCGTTAATGTCTGCACCGCCGCCATCGTAGCCGTGATAAAGAATATCCACACGTTCATCGGGCAATACCGCGGCCTGCGTTGAACCCACGAAGAACGCCAGCAGCAAAATCGCCAAACGATTAATTACAGCCACAGCCACCTCCCGATGCACCATCGCCACCGCGCGCAGCTTCACGCGCGTCAAATACGTGATGCAAATAAGAACTGGCGATAGGATCGCGATCAAAACTCATGACTTCATCGGCGATATTGGCGCGCTCGTAAGGTTTCACCCAAGGCTTAACCGGACTGCAAGCGGCAATGCAAAATAGCAACGCCAACAATGAAAGACGGCGCAGCATCATTCTTTAATCAGCTCGCGGATTTGATCGCGGTATTTGTTTTCATCGCCTGCTTTGTAACCGCGATTGACGTAGCGAATCTCGCCTTTTTTATCGATCATCACAGTGGTGGGCATAGCATCGACGTTATACAAACTGCTCGCTTTGCTTTCGGTATCCCACAAAATCGGGAAGGTTACGCCCAATTCTTTGATGAGTTTTTTCGCATCGGTATTATCTTCTTCTAC
The DNA here is from genome assembly GCF_035117775.1 of Cellvibrio chitinivorans. NCBI lineage: Bacteria > Pseudomonadati > Pseudomonadota > Gammaproteobacteria > Cellvibrionales > Cellvibrionaceae > Cellvibrio > Cellvibrio chitinivorans. The sequence continues at coordinate 1,112,516 of NZ_JAYKKN010000001.1, read as the reverse complement.
GTTCACGCCGTAGAGCACAAAACCGGCAGCGCTGTAGCGTTTGGACATTTCATCCAGCAGCGGCATTTCTTTGCGGCAAGGGCCGCACCAGGATGCCCAGAAATTCAACATCACCACCTGCCCGCGCAATTCAGCCAAACGCACATTGTCGCCAGCACTGCTAGGCAAGGTGAAATCCGGTGCCGAATCGGCATTTGCGCTTAACGTAAATAAACTGCCAGCCAGCGCCAGACCTAAGACCAATATTTTGTTGTGCCATTTTTTATGCAGTGACATATCAGTTACTCCAATACTTTTCAGAATCTATTTTAGAAAAAGAACGAAACACCAAGGCGCGATTCCAGATTAGTCACCTGTTTGCTCTCGCCAAATAATTCATGTTCAAAACTGTGGCCGCGCATACTCAAGTCTACCGCCACCCAGTCGGTGGCATAAAAGCGCAGGCCTGCGCCGAGCATCACGGTAAAATAATCTTTCGCGGCAAAATCGGTATTACCCGCGCCCGCTAAAAAATAAAAATCGTTGTTAAAGGTCAGCTTGTCGGAAAAGAAAATTTGGCCGTGAAACAGGTTGTAACCCAGCGCCAAGTTGTAATACGCCAGGTCGCGTTCATCGCCGGTGAGCAGTTCAACGCCACCGCTCAATAATTCATAGCTGGTTTTTTCTGTTTCACTCACACCGTAGTTGGCTTCAACAAAAAAATCTTCGGTGATGTGATAGGTAAATGAAACGCCGACCAAACTGTTAGTGCCAAAATCTTCTACACTGAGCATGCCGAAAAAGATGCCCGCCTGAAAATTTTCGCTGTCCAAGTCCGCTTCTTTTACGCTGCGGCGCTCAATATCCGGGGTGATAATTTGCCCCAACTCATCGTCGCCATCGTCATCTTGCGCGCAAGCGCCGCTGCCAATTCCGATCAGACCGAAAAATAATCCGATCAGAAAAAGACGTTGAAACCTAATTTCCATTCGTTAACCTCTTCATTGGTATTGCGGCTGGTCATCACATAATGGTTGACGTATTCCATACGCAAAAATAAACGGCCAGTGAGATGCACATAAGCACCCAAGCCTGCTTGTAATAAATCGTCTTCGCGGTCTTCGGTTTGCACCAGTGTTGAACTGGGAAAAGTTTTGATGGTGCCGCTGCCGACACTAAAAAAGGGCGATGCGCGCCACTCGGGAAAAGGTTGGAATAACACGGCCGCCGCCATAATTTGGCTGTCGGAAAACTGGCCGGTATTTTCCGCGTAGCGAAATTCTGCCGACAGATTTTTAGTGAAGCGATAACCGAGATTCATACTCATGCTGTCAGCACCGGCGAAATCGCCGTAGGCTGCGCCCAACTCAAAACGATCAACCAAATAATCCGCTTGAGTGTTATCGGGAAATTCCGGTTTGCTGCCATCGAGTGCAAGAGTGAGTTGCATATCGCTGCGCTGTACCCAGCCTTCCAAGCCACGGCGGGTTTTGATTTTGATCCAGTCGGTGCGGCTTTTTAACAGGGTGATAACTTCATCGCGCTCAACCACATGGAAAATTGGATAGCCGCGCCCGGGGCCGGAATAGACGTTGATAAACGCATCGTTGACGCTGACTTGTTGCAGCGGCTGTTCAGCAAACCAATCGCTGCCAAACCAATCAGCTTGCGCTGCTGATAAAGGCATCAGCAGCAATGCAAACGCAAGGCAGTTCAAACAGCGACGCAGGTTTTGAAAGTTGGCAATCATGCCTTGATCTCGATTTTTGTAGTCATTGTTATATTAATTCGGAATCGCCATTTCAAAGGGATTGGTGTAGTAACGCCCTTCGGTGTCCAGCCATTCGGAGAGCAGTTTTAATTCGGCGTCGTTCAAGAATCCCACATGCGTCGCGTCCTCGCCACCCGCAGCCGTAAATTTATTAAAGAAACTACCGCTGGCTCGGGCGCCACCGCGGCTCATCGCTGGAGCTATGAATGGCGTTTCAACTTGACGAGGAACAGGGTTGCCAGTGACAGGATCTAACTCAAGCTCGCCTGTTTCTTCATTCACTATTTCAAACTGACAATCTTCCAGATCTTCACAAAAAGGGATGTTTTCTTCATTGAGTACAACCTCGCATTGAGGAATGTATTCATCTGGATAGAGATCTTCATATTCACAGGTAGGAATGAGCATAGATGCCATTCCGTTGTACCAAAAAGCCAATCTCTGATTGCCGTTAAGTAGCTGCAGATACGAGCGCATTTGGGTGTTTGCATTCTCCTTGATACGCGTCAGCTCTAGCTGTGCTTTAGGAACCTGCATATTGCCATCAGCATCCGCTGGCGAGTGACAACCGGCGCAGGTATTCGCGGTACCCGGCAGCGCCAATTCAGGATCAGTCACCGTCATAGGTTCGCGTTCGCGCTCCCACAGTGGTTGGATATGATATTCGTAGTTGATGACAACGCGGCAGTTGGCATTCCAGCTAATCGCTTCGCGGCAGGAGGTTGGCGTCGGCGCGGCTATGGCATCGGGCGTGAGACTGGGGTCGAGATTGTTGTAGCGATAGGCAAAAGCTTCCGCGCGTGCTGTTTCGGGCGTTGTCCACTCATCGTTATAGATAAGATCCACACTCGGCTTGCGCAGATTGCGTTCCTGCCCCGGGCCGGCCATAGCAGCACACATAATCCCCTGTAGCGCATCGGTGGAACAGTAGGTTGTGCGCGCCGCAAATTCCGCCATTGTCTCACCCATTTCCGGTACCACTGGCGCACCTAAAGGATCGAACCTCAGGGTATTGGGGAAGCTGGCCGAGGTAGCGGCGCCGGTATTGACTGGCGCCGAAGCCAGCTCAGCGCGACCCAGTACGGCGACGCCATTGCTCTCACGCAATTCGCCCGGGCGCAGGTTGATCAGTTGGTTAATACGCTGGCCAATTCGCTGGCCATCGGCGTCCAAGACTTCAAGGCTAAAGGCCACATCCGATGGCACAGCGACCATCACCGAACCATCCGGCTCGACTGGGGCATAACCCAGAATCTCTTCGATGCTGCTATTGGCGTTAAATAGGTTGCCGTAGATATTGTCGTCCTGATCATCGAGCGTATCGTCATCGGGGCGGGAGACCGCTTTCAGTAAACGCACAAAGCGCGCGGGGCGTTGCTCGGCAGGAAGGGCAGCCATAGCGGCGATATCGGCCGCGCCGCTACCCATGGGATTAAACGCGCCATCCACATCGTAAACGCTGCGGATATGCAGCACACCGAGGTTTTGCGCGGCTAAGGTCGTATCAGTCGTCGGTGCGATATATGCCGGGGGCGCGGCCAGCGCTTCAAGCGCGACAGCTTCGCTAAAGACTTTGCCATCCTCCGCCAGCACTACCGGCAGCTGGGTTTGGTTGTTGATGTCGTAAATCCAAATGCCATAAAACGCTGGTGCTTCTTCATAGCCGTCAATGGGCGCGCCTTCGGCCAGCAAGTTGGCAAGGCAAGGCCGCAACCGCTGGTTTGCCGTTTCCAGCAAGCGGCATTGACTCCAGCTCACCAGCAGGCGATTGGTGCCATCGTACAGGGGCGATAGGGACGCAAAACGGCCAGAGAGCGAAACCACATCCGTAGCTATATCCACCGGTTTGATGGAGATAGATTCAATCTCACCTTCGGTCTCATCAGTACCGTCCACCACCACCATATCGCCGCCCAGTTGCAGACCGTTTTGCATGTAGATGGCGGCGATGCGACCATCGGCCATCACCTGCGGGCGAAACAGACGCGGTGCTTCGGTCATGGTTTCTGCCGGTTCTTCATTTAAGGTCTCAGCACCAAAGTAAAACTGCACATCGGTGCCATCGGGGTTAGAAGTATAAAAACTCAGGCGCGCATTCTGGCCGGTACCCTGCCAGCGCATAAACAGCAGGCGACCGTCAGGCATCACACTTGGCTGGATATCGTGACTTTGGTTGTAGCTGAGCTGCTGGATGTCGGTGCCATCGTCTTTGACCGTATGCAGCAGAAAGCTGGTGATGTCATCGTCCTGTTCGGTTACCGCGCCAAACTGGGGTTTGCCTTCGTCGAGCAGGATTTCTTTGCTGCGCTTTTGGCGATTGGAGGTAAACAGGATGCGCCCGTCGGGCAGGTAGTGAGGACTGACATCATCGCCCTTTTCCGCCTCAAATTCGGAGGTGATTACGCGGTGCAGCAGCTTGCTTTCAAGCTGGTACTCCCAAATGTTCCAGGTCGGTTGATCTTCGTCATCTTCATCCATATCCGGGTCGAGCGGTGCGCGCATGGCAAATACCAAACGGCTGCCATCGGGGCTGACGGAGACATCTTTTACATCGTAATTGGGCGCTTCCGGCGTGTAATTCGGGTACTTGGCCAAGTCAGTTTCGTACTCGGCGCGGGTGATGTTGATCACCGCTGCCTGCGCGGTGGCGCGCGCTTTTAGGTAGAGCTCGCCGCCGGGGGTAAAGCTATCGGGCATGAATACATCCGGGTAGAGCGGCTCGCCATCTTCATCCACCGGAATCGGGCGCTGCACATAGGCAACGGGAATATCCACCACTACCGGGTCTGGCTCCTGACCGCCGTTGCTACCGCCATCACCCCCACCGCCGCCACAGGCCGTTAAGGCGGCGATGACAGACGCCAGCAGCGAAAAGGATAAACACGAGGGTAACAAGGTTTGCTTCATAGCCAGTGGCCTAAGATCCCGAAATAATCGATAGAGTTTTATTGTTGTACGGCGACATTGCGGCAACAGTGTGGTGACAGTGCGGCGATAAGAAACATGACGCTTAAACAATCTCCTGAAGGGCATTGATATTCAAAACCCGCGCCAAGGAGGCGAGCGAAATAAAGACTAGCCAAGGGTGGGCAATTCAGCCGATTTGGGCAAAATTCGTGTGAACCCCATCGCGAAATTCCATTCTTGTCGGTATTTCCCCCAAGCTGGATTCGCTGTCATCACCACCATCCTCCCAAGCAGTTACTGACCCATCAGGTACCAATCTGACATTTTGCGACACCCGCAAGCGTAATCAGAGGCGTCAAAAAAGACGTCAAATACAACATCAAGCAAGACATTAGCTGCACTTTCAGGATTTTAGCGGCCATTTGGAGAACTGTTTCTAATTCCTGACACAGCGTTGATTGGCGCATAAAAACCAGCCGTTTTAGGCACAGTCACTGCATAGAGCCTATCTGACATAGAGATAACAGAAAAACCGCCGCCGATTACGCTGTACCTAACACAAGCCACCCACCACTGTGGCTTAGGTTGTAGATCCATCTGGCTCGCGTACAAACTCCAGGAGCAACTGTGATTAACTCACCCCACCACTTGGCCCATTGGGTCAGCCGAGTATTGCGGCCTTTACCCATGATTGGGCTAATGGCACTGACACTCGCGGCTGGCAATAGCTACGCCGGTTCGCGCGAACAGGCGCTGCAAATTCACAATCGCATCGCCGGTGTACCGCCCAGCGCGACAGTGCTAGCGCAGATGACCGCTGAAATCGACGCCAATGATGTCGCCGGCGCCGTGGCCATCGCTATGGAAAACGAGGCGTTTTACAGCGTCACCCTGAAGAATTTGGCGACGCCCTGGACCAACCGCGATCGCACTGTCTTTGCGCCACTGAATGATTACACCGCTACGGTGATCGGTTTGGTAAGGGATGGCGGCGACTTCCGCACTCTGCTCTACGGCGACAAGCTCTACACCAGTAACGCCCCCGGACTGCCTGCCTATTCCATCAGCAGCAACGCTCACTACGAGGCGATTGAAGCTCAGGGCATCAGCCTCAAAAACACCTTGGTCGCGCGCGACCAAACCAGCTTGAACGGCATCCCCTCCGAGGCGACCTCCGGCGTTGTCACCAGCCGTGCCGCCGCCAAGGCCTTTTTTATCGCCGGCACCAACCGCGCCATGTTCCGCTTCACCCTGCTCAATCATTTATGCCGCGATTTGGAGCAGGTGCACGACACCTCACTCACGCCGGATTTTGTGCGCCAGGATGTGAGCCGCAGCCCCGGTGGCGATAGCCGCGTCTACCTGAATAACTGCGTGGGCTGCCACAACGGCATGGACCCTATGGCCAAAGCCTATGCCTATTACGATTACGAATTTGATGTAAACGGCGATCCGGATGGCGTGAGTGGCGCCATTCACTACAACAGCGAAGGTGTGATCGACCCGGACACCAATTCGCGCGTCGAGAAGAAATACCGCATCAACGCCAATACCTTTAAATACGGCTATGTCACCACTAATGACGACTGGCAAAACTACTGGCGTGTAGGCATGAACAAGCATTTGGGCTGGGATACCAGCCTGCCCGGCAAGGGTACTGGCGCCAAAACCATGAATATGGAGCTGGCACACAGCCGCGCATTTGCCAGCTGCCAAGTAGAGAAGGTGTTCCAGAATGTGTGCTTGCGCAAACCGGCTAATACCGCCGACCACGCACAGGTTGACCTGATCACCAACAATTTCGCCAGTGCTGGCTACAACCTGAAGCAAGTGTTTATCGACACTGCCGACTACTGCAAAGGTGAATAAGGTGATGAACATGAATATTCAAACAGCCTTGCAGTGGCACAAATCCACCATTGTTGCGCTCGCTCTCATCGCTGGATTGCTCAGCGGCTGCGGCGGCTCGGGTAGTGGCAGTGAAGTCACCACTAACCCACCTCCGCCACCAGCAACAGGTGGCGGCGATTTTGCGTATCGCGGCCAAAAACCCGCCTCAACTTCCGATATCACCAAATTCCAGACCGAGCTGTGGATCAACATCGCCCGCGAAGACCGCTGCGGCGGCTGTCACCAGACCCAAGCACCCGTCTTTGCACGCGGCGATGACATCAACCTCGCCTATGCCGCAGTAATCGATAACGGCTTGGTGTCCCTGTCTGACCCAGCCGCATCGCGCTTGGTGACCAAAGTCGCGGGCGGGCATAACTGTTGGACCAGCGACCCGGTTGCCTGTGGCGACATCATGACCGGCTGGATTAACCGCTGGGCTGGCCCGCGCGAAACCAACGCTAACGATGTAACGCTCAAAGCGCCGGAAGATAAAGAGATCGCCAACAGCAAAGCCTTCCCCATCGACAGCAGCGACTTTGCCGCCACTGTTTATCCACTGCTGACGCAATACTGCGCGGGCTGCCACTCTGAATCGGCCGCAACGCGCCAGCAGCCTTATTTGGCGAGCAGCGAAGTGGCGACTGCTTATCAAGCAGCCAAGAGCAAAATCCGTTTGGATAACCCAGCGCAGTCGCGTTTGGTGCAACGTTTGCGCGCCGACTCACACAACTGCTGGGGCGATTGCGCCGCCAACGCCAATGAAATGCAGGCCGCGATTGTCGCTTTTGCCAACGGACTGGATGCGGTGGAAGTTGACCCTGAGTTGGTGGTGAGTAAAGCCGTGGGCTTGGGCGATGCTTTTGTGCTCAGCAGCGGCGGTCGTATCGATACCGACATCATCGCCAAGTACGAATTTAAAACCGGCAAAGACACCATCGCCTTTGACACCTCGGGCATTGAACCCGCCGCCGATTTGAACCTAATCGGCAATGTCACCTGGAGCAGCGCTTGGGGCATCAAGTTTGCCGACACTGGCCGCGCGCAAGCGACAGTCAGCGGCAGCCGCAAACTCTACGACCTGCTGCGCGGCTCGGGCGAATACACCATCGAAACCTGGGTGATTCCCGATAACGTTGACCAAGGTGCTAACGATGAAAATCCGGCGCGCATCGTCAGCTATTCCGGCAGCACCAACGAGCGCAACTTCACCCTCGGCCAGTACGACTACAACTATGTCGCACTCAGCCGCAGCGACAAGAGCGACGCCAACGGATTGGAGGTGCTAGCCACCAATGCCAACGACGAGCGCGCGCAGGCATCACTGCAGCATGTGGTGGTCACCTTTGACCCGGTGCGCGGCCGCCGCATTTACGTCAACGGCGAGTTTACTGGCGATACCGACCCACTCGCGGGCGCGGTGATGAAAGACTGGGATAACGGCTATGCGCTGGTAGTGGGCAACGAGGTTTCCGGCAATCGTCCCTGGACTGGCAGCCTGCGTTTCCTCGCCGTGCACAAACGCGCCATGAGCGAAGGCGACATCCTCACCAACTTTGAAGTGGGTGTAGGCGCGCGCTATTTGCTGCTGTTTAACGTGTCTGACCTGATCGACCAACCGGCCTGTTTTACCACCACAGCCGATGGCACCAGCAGCAATTGTTTTATCGTGTTTGAAGTGCAGCAGATCGATGATTACGGCTACCAGTTTGCAGCGCCCTTCTTCACCGTTTTGGGCGGCGGCGAGTTGGATAGCCCAGTCGCGCTTAAAGGCATTCGCATCGGCGTCAATGGCACCGAAGCCATCGCCGGCCAAGTATTTGCCAACCTGGATACCCAACTCGATAGCGCTGCGGTAGTGGAAGGCCGCCAAGCCTTGTCGCCACTGGGCACAGTAGTCGAAGCCAAAAGTGGGCCGGAAGACGATGTGTTCTTCCTCACCTTCGATCAAATCGGTGCCAACACCTACACCCGTGTAATAGCCGAAGTACCTGCACCGGCGGCGCCAGCGGATATTCCCGATCAGCCACACCAAGGCTTGCGCGACTTTGGTGAAATCAACGCTAGCTTGGCGCAGATGACGGGGGTCATAAGCCCTGTAGCCAACGCAGACTGCTCTCCTCTTGAAGCATATAAATACCCTCAATGTACCTACGAGAAAGTGAAACAACAGCTGCCAACGCTCACCAATCTGGATGGCTTCCTCGCCGCCCAGCAAATGGGGATCACTCAGCTGACCGTGGCCTACTGTAATGCCTTGGTGGGCAGCAGTGCTGCCGCAAATTCCGCGCGCGCCGCCTTCTTCCCCGGCTTTGATTTCAGCGCCGCCGCCAATATCGCCTTTAACAGCGATACCAAACGCAGCCAGATCATCGAGCCGCTGCTTGCGCGTCTGCACGCCAATGAAGTGGCCGACGGCAGCAATCCGCACAGCAAACTCGACAATCAAGCTGATCCGGCGGAATTGCGTCTGGAGCTGAACCAGTTGATCGACAACATGACCAGTTGTGGCAGCGGCTGCGCCGCCGACCGCACCCTGACCACTGTTAAAGCCACCTGCGCCGCCACCCTTGGCAGCGCGGTGATGCTGTTGCAATAACCGGAGTAAATGAACATGGCCAAGTACAAAGCACCTTTACATCCGGACGCTCCACTTTATTTGCGCGATCACCGCCGCCCCATGACCCGCCGCGAGATGATCGCCCAAGGTTTCAAACTCGGCACCGGCACTCTGGTCGGCGGCTCGCTCATGAGCATCCTCACAAACCCCGCTTACGGCGCAGAAGTCACACTATCGGACGATATAGCCGCCGTGCGCGATGCCTGTGGCATTGCCGCCCAAGGCGCTGGCAAGATTCCGTTTATATGTTTCGATTTGGCAGGCGGCGCCAACTTTGCTGGCTCCAACGTATTGGTCGGCCAGCGCGGCGGCCAGCGCGATTTCTTGAGTGCAGCGGGTTACAGCAAACAGGGCTTACCGGCCGATATGGCGCCCAGCGCATCTACCGCTGCCACATTGATCGACGAAAGCCTCGGCCTGTTATTCCACGCCGATTCGCAGGTGCTCGCAGGCATCAAATCCAAAGTGCAGACCACCACCGCCGCCAATATCAATGGCGCCGTGATCGCGGCGCGCTCGGAAAACGATACCGGCAACAACCCGCACAACCCCATGTACGGTATCTACAAAGCGGGCGCGGCGGGTTCGCTGGTGGATCTGATCGGCTCGCGCAACAGCGACTCGGGCGGCAACTCAATGGCACCCGCCTCCCTTATCAACCTCGAAGTGCGCCCTACCAAAGTGGACAACCCCAACGACGTAACCGGCTTGGTGGATGTGGGCGATCTGGTGGATTTGATGAGTCAGGAAGACATTGTGAAAACAATGGAGTCCATCTATCGCATTAGTGATGCCAAGCTCAATGCCATGGCCAGCCTAGGCACCAGCCGCGATGAGGATATTAAAAAACTACTGCGCTGCGGTTATGTAAAGAGTGCGGACTTGGCCGCGCGCTTCGGCAACCCGGCGGATATTGACCCGATTGCTGACTCAGATATTGTCGGCGCCAACGGCATCTTCTCGTTCGATGAATTCGACCGCGACGGCGAGCTGCGCAAAACCGCCTCGGTGATGAAGCTGGTCGTTAACGGTTATGCGGGCGCTGGCACCATCACTATGGGCGGCTACGACTATCACACTGGCGACCGCTCCACCGGCGAAATGCGCGACGAACGCGCTGGCCGCTGCATTGGCGCCTGCCTCGAATACGCCGCGCGCAAAAACATGCCGCTGATGATCTACGTATTCAGCGACGGCTCGGTATTCAGTAACGGCATGATCGACGATTCAGAAGCCGGGCGCGGCAAAGGCGTCTGGACTGGCGATGACCAACAAACCGCCTGCTCCTTCTTCCTCGTCTACAACCCCGGCGGCCGCCCGCAACTGATGGGCGCCAACGCCGACGAGCAAGCACGTCATCAACAAATCGGCTATATGCGTCCAAGCGGCGACGTAGAAACCGCCGGCAGCCCCGCCGCCAACAACGTCAACTTGTTAGTGGAAACTCTCGTACTCAATTACATGGCGCTGCATGGCCAACAAAACCAATTCGGCACTTTATTCAAAGGCCACGGCCTCGGTTCCGCCACCATGATGGACAGACTCACCGCCTTCCAGCCCATTGTAAACGGCACGATTGGCAGCTAATCCCGCCCAAAGTTGTTCTCCAATGAAGTGTGCTTGAGCCGATCTTTGTATCGGCTTTTTTTATGCTTCGCGTTAGAATCGCCGCCCTGCCTTATCCATCGCCCCACCCGGTTTTATATTCATGACCCACTCCTGCAGTCCCTTTACCCGTCGCCATGTTCTTTTTGCCTGTGCCGTCCTATGCACCTTGCTCTGGGGAAGCTCCTACCCGGCGATTAAAAGCGGCTACTCACTACTGGGCATAGCGCGCGACAATATTCCCGCGCAAATGCTATTTGCCGGTTATCGATTTTTGCTCGCCGGAATTTTCTTATTGCTGTTCGCAAAACTGACGGGAAAATCACTCGCTATTGGCAGTGCAAAACACTGGCGACAAGTGGCCACGTTGGGCTTGGCGCAAACCACAGTGCAGTACGTATTTTTTTATATCGGCCTCGCCTACGCGACGGGTGTAAAAGCATCCATCCTCAATGCGACCGGAACTTTTTTCAGCGTATTACTCGCACATTTTATTTATCACAATGACCGATTGAGTCATCGAAAAGCGCTTGGCTGTTTGGTGGGGTTTTTCGGTGTGATGATTGTTAACTTCAACAAAAACCTGCTGGATTTTGATGTGTCGCTGCAAGGCGAAGGTTTTGTGGTAATCGCAGCCTTCACACTCGCAGCGGCATCGATTTACGGCAAACGTATTTCGCAGCACATGGATGTATTAATCATGACCGCATGGCAACTCACCATTGGCGGATTTGCATTAATACTGTTGGGCTGGGCAACCGGCGGAACCCTGAGCAACTTTGATTGGCAATCAACACTGCTGCTGATTTATCTCGCGCTGTTGTCATCCGCCGCATTTGCACTTTGGGGAACGCTGCTGAAATACAACCCCGTTGGCATGGTTACCATTTTCAATTTTCTGGTGCCGGTTTTCGGAGTGGCCTTATCGGCCATCTTCCTCGGCGAAACCATTATGGAATGGAAATATCTCATCGCCCTACTGCTAGTTTGCGGCGGAATATTTTTGGTAACCCGCTCTCAGAATAATCGCTAACCAGGCGTTTATATTCCCAACCACAACAACACAATAGCAATCACCGCCGGCAGCGTTTGGATATACAGAATTTTCCTCGCTGGCGTAAGCGCACCAAATACACCCGCAACAGCAATACAGATCAAGAAAAACAATTTAATCCCAAACGCTTCTGCACCCAACCACAAACCCCATAGCAGGCCTGCAGCTAAAAACCCGTTATAAAGCCCTTGGTTAGCTGCCAATACCCGCGTTGCTGCTGCCTTCTCAGGCGTATTGCGAAATGCGCGTAACCCCGCTGGCTTTTCCCACAAAAACATTTCCAGCACCAATATATAAATGTGCAGCAACGCAATCAGAAAAATTAACCACTCATTCAAAGTCGACATTGGTTCCCTCTACTGAATAAATAGTTTTATTTTACTGCGGCCAAATTGGCTGCTCAGTGGCTTCATCGTATTCAGGAAACACCACCAAATTAAATACTTCGCCATCAAAGACCCACGCCATTATCTGTAACTCATCGGCGTAGTAACTTTTGCCATCCTGCTTAAAATCTTCATCCAAACGAAATTCAGGGAAAATGCTTTCCAGTTCAGATTCACTAATTCCGATAATAGGTTTTGCATCCAATAATGCCGAACCGGCCATTACCGTAATCGAACTCAAACGAAAATTATCTTCCGCCTGAAACGACAACTCCAACCCATTATCAAATTCCCAAATCTCTTCGTCTGCCGTTTTATCTTTGCCCGCAGGAATACCCAACTTAACCTGCACCTCGCCTTGAGTCATACCCAAGCGAATATTATCGACCCCTGTTTTTGGAATGATTTTCATATAAACCTCGTTAATAGTGGGAGCCTTAAAATTGTCAGTCAGCTAAGCATAGTAGTAAGAATGCTTTAGACGAAATAAATCAGGGTGGAAATACAAAAACTGCCGGGAGAGAATGAAAAAGCAATCAAAACTAACTGCTTTGGGTATCACGCTAAGGAACTAACTACAACCCACCAGTAGTATCAATAAAACTCCCAGTGACAAATGACGAATTATCGGAAGCTAGCCAAAAAATAGCTTCAGCAACTTCTTTTGCTTCACCGCCTCTTTGCAATGGAATTTTTGTTTTTAATCGATCAACACGATTCGACTCACCGCCGGAGGCATGCATATCGGTGTAGATAAGACCGGGACGCACTGCATTTACGCGAATGCCTTCTGCGGCAACCTCCAACGCCAAGCCTCGGGTTAGCGTATCCACTGCGCCTTTGGAAGCAGCATAGTCAACGTATTCATTTGGCGATCCGGTTTTCGCTGCGGCAGAAGATACATTCACGATAGTTCCGCCCATGCCGCCATGTTTTGTCGACATTCGCTTCACCGCTTCTTTGCTGCACAAAAAACAACTCATCACATTTGTACGCAAAATTTTCGCAAAACGCTCGGCTGAAATATCTTCCATCCGACTTTGTTGCTTGAGGATGGCTGCGTTATTCACCAATACGGAAATGCCCCCTAACTCTGCATCGACAGTTTCAAATAGCCGGATTACATCGCTCTCAATACTCACATCCGCTTTAACTAGAATACAGCTTCCACCACGCTGGATTATTTCCTGCTTTACAGATTCAGCAGAGGTATCATTTGAAACATAATTAATACAGACAGCGTAGCCGTTTTCAGCAAACAGCTTTGCAGTTTCTGCACCTATCCCCCGACTGGCGCCAGTGATGAGCGCAACTTTTTGAACCGCCATTTATTTTTCCTTTTATAGAAAATAGGCGATAACAATACTCTTAAATGCCCTCATCTGTCCCGTCACGCCTGCTTCACATCCTCATAATCGCCAACCACATCCCTAATGCGATCTTGCGCGATTTTGGTTTCGGATTCGGTTAGGGTTTCGACGATTAATACATGCTGGCCGTGGCCGATGGCGTCTTGAATTAAATCTGCGAAGGGTTTGGATTTTTTCGCTGCGCCTGCGGCGGCGCCTAAAAATCCACCCAAGCTTGCGCCCCACCCCAGCATTGCCAGTGGTGCTATGAGTGGGCTTGCGGCAAAGAGAGTGACATTGGCGGCGACAAACGCCATCTGCGCCACTGCGCCCACGCCCGTACCCACTGCCACGCCGATGGCGCCGTCTACCGCCATCTCTTTTAATACGCCGTTACTGTCTTCTTTAACTGGGTGAAATGACTCATCGCTCGCTTTGTTGAGCAAGTGAATTCGGTCAGGTGGAATATTGGCTGATAGGAGATGGCGCTGAACTTCGCGCGCCTGATCTTCATGTTCAAAAAATCCCGTTACATGGTGTAGATAGCTGTTCATTTTCTTTCCTCCTTAATACGGTCATCGACATAGCTGAGTAAAACATCAATACTGCCCCCGACTTTTACTCGCACTTACTTTTCCGACCCGGCATCGATTTAATAATTCAAACCAAATAATTCCAATAAAAGAGGTGTTTATGCGATTTACTACTCGTTTACCTTCATCCTGCATTGCGCTAATACTGCTCGGTTTTAATGCTCAAGCCAGCATTCTCTGGCAGGGCAATTTTGAGACGGGCGATATGTCGCAGTGGGATTCGCCCATCAATGTCGCGGGTTTATCCGTCGTCGATGGCTGCACTTTTGATGGCAAACATGCGGGCAAGGTACGTTTGACGGGCGATGAATCTTTTTTGTGGATGGGCAATAAATTTTTGAATCGCAGCGAGTTTCATCATCGCCGCGCAGCGGGAGAAACCTTTGAGGACAAGGATACGTTTTTTGCGTTCAGTTTTTATCTGCCGAAAAAATTAAGCGAACACAAACACGAATTGGGCTACTGGGAATCGGATAAAAGTTGGCAGCAAATGCTGCGTTTTAACATCACCGGTAGCGAGCTGAGTTTTCAGGAATCGGCCGCGAAGGATGTGTTGTGGAAATTGCCCGAAGGCGCAGCGCCGGGGCAGTGGCATCGCATTGCGCTGCATATTCACTGGTCGACCGATGCCAAGCTCGGCTCTGCGGAAGTCTGGGTGAATGGCAAACACATGGGCAAAAACCATTTTAAAAATCTGCCTGCCAAAGACGCGCTTATGTTTACCCAAATCGGCATTTTGCGCACTCAGGAAGATAGCACCGAAGAAATCCTGATCGATGGCGCCATGGAAACCGACAACCTCACCGAGCTGCTGGAGCGCAACCGACATTTAGTTGGGAAAACCTGCCAGATGTAATGTAAATGATCTAAGCTTGGCGTTGCTTATTAGAATTTAAAGGATAGAGGGAGCCACACCCAATGGGTAAAAAGCAAAGGCGCGGCGAGAAGCATCAGCCACAAAACACAGCGCCAGCAACCGTGAAAGATGCAACAACTCAGGATCAATCAGCACGCAAAAAAATCTGGCCAGTGATTGCCGGAGCCATTGCACTGGTAGCGATTGGCGCCAGCGCTTGGTATTTTTCCGCTAAGCCTGCGGCGACGGCGCCATCACCCGTTGCGGCGATAAGTTCATCCTCAACCGTCAGCAGCGCGCCTACTGCAGCGGCTTACACATCCAATTACTCATCGACTAACCTGCCGCCCAAAACTGATTACGTCGGTCAGCAACAGTGCGCGGCTTGCCACCCCAAGCAAGTTGAAGACTGGAAAAAATCCCACCATGCGCAGGCTATGGCGCTGGCGAATGATCAAACCGTATTGGGCGATTTCAATCAGGCCAGTTTCAGTTACGAGCAAGTGAAGTCGCGCTTTTTTATGCGCGATGGCAAATACTTTGTGAATACCGATGGCCCCGATGGGCGCCTGCAGGATTTTGAAGTTCACTACACTTTTGGCGTCTACCCGCTGCAACAATATTTGCTCGCGCTGCCGGGTGGGCGCTATCAGGCGCTGAGTATCGCTTGGGATTCGCGCCCCAAAACTGAGGGAGGGCAGCGCTGGTTCCATTTGCACCCTGAGGATAAAGTCGATCACCGCGACCCGCTGCACTGGACCAAACACCAGTACAACTGGAACTTTATGTGCGCCGAGTGCCACTCCACCAAGTTGGAAAAAAACTACTCGCCCGCCACCCGCAGTTACGACACCACTTGGTCAGAGATCAACGTCGCTTGCGAAGCCTGCCACGGCCCCGCCGCCAACCATGTGCGCTGGGCGCAGCGCGGCACAGATTGGGAAACACTGGAACCCACCAAAGGCTTGAGCCATTTATTTGCGGATAACAATGCCATCTGGACCACCGACCCGGTCACCAGCACACCCAGCCGCTCGCAGCCACGCACTGGCCACAGCGAGCTGCAAGCCTGCGCCGCTTGTCACTCGCGCCGTTCGCAATTTTTTGAAGATGATCGCATCGGCCAACCATTAATGGATAACTTCTTACCCGCACTTTTGGATCGCGGTTTGTATCACCACGACGGCCAGATTCTGGAGGAGGATTTTGAATACGGCTCCTTCCTGCAAAGCAAAATGTTCCATGCCGGGGTGACCTGTAGCGACTGCCACAATCCGCACACACTGGAGCTGAAAGCCGAGGGCAATGCGGTCTGCACCCAGTGCCACGGCGCGGCGCAATTCAACACCCCCAAACACCATCACCATCCAGCCAATACACCCGGCGCCCAGTGCGTGAACTGCCATATGCCCGCCACGACTTATATGCAGGTAGATGCGCGGCGCGACCACAGTTTCCGCATCCCGCAACCGGCGCTGACGGCCGCGCTGGGTACACCCAATGCCTGCCAAAGCTGCCACCGCGATAAACCCGCCAAGTGGGCGGCGGATCAGGTACAAAACTGGTATGGCCACGCGCCCGAAGGCTTCCAGAAATTCGCCCAAACCTTTAGCGATGCCCAACAATTCGCCCCCGGCACCGACGCCAAACTGGTCGAATTGCTGCGCAACAAACAGCATCCGCCGATTGTGCGCGCCACCGCAGCACGCGCTATGGGCAGCTGGTTGAGCCAGCAAACCGTTGAGGATGTAGGCGCCGCTCTAGAAGATGAAGACCCGCTGGTGCGCATGGGCGCATTGGAGGCGATGCAAAATGCGCCGCTGCAAGCGCGTGCGCAATATGTATCGCCACTGCTGGATGATCCATCGCGTGTGATTCGCGCCCTCGCCGCTGCGCAATTGGCAGAGCTTCCGCGCCAAGCCGCCTTGCCGCCAGCGATCACCGCATCGCTGCAACGCGGCCTCGACGACTACATCAAAGCCCAGCAATTCAATGCCGATGATCCAGCCGCGCAGGTGAATATGGGCAATATCTACGCGCAGAGCAATCAGCCCGCTAAAGCCGAAGCGGCTTATCGCGAAGCCTTGGCGCTGAATAATCGCTGGACCTCGGCCTACGTCAATCTGGTTGATCTCTATCGCCAACAGAACCGCAACGATGATGCGGAAGCCCTGTTGAAAGATGCGCTCAAACTGGAGCCAGACAACGCCAGCCTGCACCACAGCCTCGGCTTGGTTCAGGTCAGACGCAAACAAATGGCGCAGGCTTTGGCACCACTAAAACGCGCCGCCCAGCTCGCGCCAGACAATGGCCGCTATGCTTATGTTTACGCTGTCGCCCTGCTCGACCAACAACAAGCCGCCGAGGCGTTAAAAGTGGTGAATACCGCGCTCATGCGCAACCCAAGCGACCCGGATTTGCGCGGCTTACAGCAGCAGTTAACTACGGGCAGCAATTAACTGCAGGGAACAATTAACCAAGGGCAACAATTAACTACAGAAACAGGTAATTTTTATCGATTTCTAATTCGGTTTCTGAATGAGAAAAAACAAAATGTCGCATCAATCACTAATTTTTAGATGATAAATGCGACATTTTTTCATTTAGAGCCATTAAAAAGTGGCGCATTAAAATCCCTGTAGTACCTTTAGAGTTCATCAGTTCCTGATGTAACGAAATAGCAATTTTTCACGACGAAAATATTTTGTAATTTCACAAAAAAACCATGCTAGAAAAGGAGTCAACAATGAGCGGCTTACGCACTTTCTCAAAAGTCTGTATCCAATCAATTGCGGTCGCATCGATGTGTGTTGTCGGTGCAGTACACGCGCAAAGCAAATCTGAAAAACCCAATATTCTGGTGCTCTGGGGCGATGATATCGGCACCTGGAATATCAGCCACAACAACCGCGGCATGATGGGGTATATGACCCCTAACATCGACCGCATCGCCAACGAGGGCGTCTCGTTCACCGATTATTACGCCCAACAAAGCTGTACTGCTGGTCGCGCTGCCTTTATTGGCGGCAACGTGCCAGTGAGAACGGGCATGACCAAAGTTGGCCTGCCCGGCGCAAAAGAAGGCTGGCAAAAAACCGATGTCACTATGGCGACGGTACTGAAAAGCCAAGGCTATGCAACCGGCCAGTTTGGTAAAAACCACCAAGGCGACCGCAACGAACATTTGCCAACCACCCACGGTTTTGACGAGTTCCTCGGCAACCTCTACCACCTGAACGCGGAAGAAGAACCAGAGCATGAGGATTACCCAGGCGATATGAAACTCGCCAACGGCAAAACCTTTAAAGAACAGTATGGCCCACGCGGCGTGCTGCACTGCTTTGCGACAGACTCTGCCAATACCGCCAAAGCGGATGAGCGCTCAGGCCCTTGGGGCAACCAGCGCTGCGAAGATACTGGCCCACTGACCAAAAAACGTATGGAAACCGTAGATCAGGAAACCGCTAGCCGCGCGCAGGAATTCATTCGCGAGAATGAAAAAGCAGGTAAGCCCTGGTTTGTATGGTGGAACGCTTCACGTATGCACTTCCGCACTCACGTGAAAGACGAGAACCGTCACAAAGGCAACGATGAATACACCGATGGCATGATTGAGCATGACGGTCATGTAGGCCAATTCTTGAAGCTGCTGGACGACCTGAAAATCGCCGATAACACCATCGTGTTCTACTCCACCGACAACGGCCCACACTACAACAGTTGGCCGGATGCAGGCACAACGCCTTTCCGCAGCGAGAAAAACTCCAACTGGGAAGGTGCCTACCGCGTACCTGCATTTGTTCGTTGGCCGGGCAAATTCCCCAAAGACGTAACCCTGAATGGCATCATCTCCCATGAAGACTGGCTGCCAACCTTTGCAGCAGCAGCGGGCAATACCGAGATTGCCGACCAATTGCGCAAAGGCACCTCGCTCAATGGCCGTAAATACAAAAACTACATCGATGGCTACAACATGCTGCCCTACCTGAAAGGCGAAGTGAAAGAGTCACCACGCCACGAATTCTGGTATGTGAACGATGATGGCCAAGTGGTTGCTGCCCGTTACGACGCTTGGAAAGTGGTGTTTTTGGAGAACCGTGGAGAGGCTTTCGGAGTATGGCGTGAACCCTTTACAGAGTTGCGCGTCCCGTTGCTATTCAATTTGCGTCGCGACCCATTCGAGAAGGCACAACACAACTCTAATACTTACAACGATTGGTTCCTGGAGCGCGCATTTGTACTAGTTCCAATCCAAACCAAGGCGGCACAATTCCTGAAAACCATGCAGGACTTCCCGCCCAGCCAATCACCAGGCTCCTTCAACCTGAGCAAAATTGAAGAACAGCTAAAATCCACTGCGGGTGCTCGCTAACCCCTCCAATGCCGCTAAAGAAATTTAGCGGCATTTTTGTTTTACCTTTCGCCGATTTTTTAATAGATAGAACAGAAGGAAACAGATCATGAAAATCGCCAGCTTTATCCACTTTCGCTACCTGTTAAGCGCGCTTTTATTGCTGTTTTTCACAGCCAGTGGCGCCAGCGCCAAAGATCTCGCCTCTTGGGAGAACACCGCGTCCAAGCAGGCGATTGTCGATTTCGTCAAAAAGACGACCAAGAAAAGCTCGCCGGATTTTGTCCCCGAAGCTGAACGTATCGCCGTATTCGATAACGATGGCACTCTCTGGGCTGAACAACCCATCTACTTTCAGGCCGCGTTTGCGTTTGATCGCATCAAGCAAATGGCACCGCAGCACCCGGAATGGAATACAACTGAACCCTATGCCTCTGTGATCAAAGGGGATATTAAAGGTGCTTTGGCAGGCGGAATGCCCGCGCTTAGCAAGATCATCATGGCCAGCCACGGCAACATCAGTTCGGATGATTTCTCTGCCGCCGTGAGCAACTGGCTAGCGACCGCCAAGCACCCAACCACTGGCCTGCCCTACAACAAAATGATTTATCAGCCGATGTTGGAGTTGCTGCAATACCTGCGCAAAAACGGATACAAAACCTTTATCGTCTCAGGTGGCGGCATTGATTTTATGCGTGTCTTCGCGCAAGACGCTTATGGCATCCCGCCCGAGCAGGTTGTTGGCAGTAGCTTGCAGGCAAAATATTCGGTGGTTAACGGTGTGCCCACCATCACCAAAGCGCCCGATCTGGGCTTTTATGATGACAAAGAAGGCAAGCCCGTTGGTATTTACCAACACATTGGCCGCCGCCCGGTGTTTGCCGCAGGTAACTCCGATGGTGACTACCAAATGCTGGAGTGGACTACCGCCGGTACAGGTGCGCGTTTTGGTTTGATCGTTCACCACACTGACGCCGAGCGCGAGTGGGCTTATGACCGCAATTCCCATATCGGTGAATTAAACAAAGGTCTGACCGATGCACCCACCAAAGGCTGGTTGCTGGTGGATATGAAAAAAGACTGGAAAGTCATTTACCCCGCTAGCAAGAAGTAGTTAATCGACCTCCATTCGGGTGCTGCAGGGCTGGTAAGCCACGCACCCGGATTGGGCTGGGCAAAATCGCCGCGCCAAGCCCATGCCCAACTTCAGTGCAATCTTCTTCACCAGCCCTTTTTATCCCTTCTCAATAGAATCCAATCGTTTAACGCAAAACCTTTCTAATAACCCCTTAATGCGTTATTCGCCCTTACATCCTGTCGCAAAATTCCACACTTTTTCGCTCTTTTCCTCCTCTGGCACATGAGTTGCAAAATCCCTCTCATTCTCATGGCGGGTGCTGACTATGCGTGCAAGTTCTTTGGCAGTGGGTGGATGGGCGCTTCTGATAAGTTCGATTTTTGGTAGCAGCAGTGCGCTAGCGGCAGAACCCAGTATTCTCGATGTAACTCGCTCGCTGGACACCAGCTGGGTGGTGATCACCGGAGTGCTGGTGTTTTTGATGCAGGCCGGTTTTGCCTTGGTTGAAAGCGGCATGTCGCGCGCCAAAAACGCCGTGAATGTGATTATGAAAAACTACATGGATGTGTGCGTGTGCAGCGTGATTTTTTGGGCGCTGGGCTACGGCCTGATGTTTGGTGCCAACAGCACCGGTTGGTTTGGCGAGAGCCATTTCCTGCCTAATGCACTAGCCGGATGGGATTGGACGTTTCTGTTTTTCCAAATGATGTTCGCCGCCACCACAACCACCATCGCCAGCGGCGCTATGGCCGAGCGGATACATTTCCACGCTTACTTGATTGGCGCCTGTGTAATTGCCGGGCTTATCTACCCCATATTCGGCAGCTGGGCTTGGGGCAGTGCCCACGGCGGTAACGGCTGGCTGAAAGAGTTGGGCTTTATCGACTTTGCCGGCTCCACGGTCGTTCACTCTATTGGCGGCTGGGTAGCATTGGCGGGCATCATCGTACTTGGGCCGCGCTTGGGGCGCTTCTCGGCCAATGGCGCGGCGCGCACTATTCCCGGCCATAACCTGAGCATGGTCGCGCTGGGCGGGTTTATCCTCTGGTTCGGCTGGTTTGGTTTTAATGCCGGTTCAACCCTCGCGGCCAATCTGGATATCGGCAAAATTGCACTCAACACCCACCTTGCCGCCTGCGCTGGTGCACTGGGTTATATGCTCACCGCCAAAGCCTTCAAACACGCGATTCTTATGACTGGCACGGTCAACGGCAGCCTTGGCGGGCTGGTCGGCATTACTGCCGGTTGCGCCACTATGGACCCGCAATTTGCGCTGCTTACCGGTGTTATCGCCGGGGTGATCACCTTTATCGCACCCAAATTTATCGCCAGTTTCAAAATCGATGATGTGGTCGATGCCGTCAGTGTGCATGGCTTTTGTGGCGCTTGGGGAACACTTGCAGCGGGTATTTTCTTTGCGGGCGATATGTTCAACCTTGAGCGCATCAGCATTCAGGGGTTGGGAGTACTCGTCGCCTTTGCCTGGGGCTTTGGCGTGGCACTCATCTGTTACTTTTTGATCGACAAAATAATCGGTATGCGTGCTAGCAGCCAGCATGAACAGCGCGGGCTGGATTTTACCGAACACGCCGAGATCGGCTACCCGGAATTTCAGGATACGCGCGCGCTCAATACCGAGGCGCTGCAATCCCAGCGCTAAAACGGAATCCGTAAGCAATCCATAAGCGGCGATAACAACAGGCATAAGCCATACATCGACCAAGCCGCACAAGCCACCACTACGTCACAGGAACCAAGTGTGAATCCAAGTCAGAAACGCAAAGCGGTTGAGCAGGCGCTCATGCCGTTTTTACAGGGGAACGGCCTCGCCAGCGCGCTTATCCTGTGGGATGAAAAGTACGCCCACAAACCTACCTTTGCCCTGCAACATTACCTGCGCGAGCTGTGCAGCGATCTTGAGATCGCCCATATGCGCTCGCGTATGTTGCAGGCGCTGGTGGCTGCTATGTCATCCGCGCAAGATGAGCACCAGAGTCGTGTCACTGAAACCAGCCGTCCTGCGGTAGCCAAGCCCCAAAGCTCACCTTTTTTACTAATGTTTATGGCACTGGTGGATGGCCTGATCGACGCTCCCGGCGGCGAAGCCTCTACCCGCACCCGCCTTTATGTGCTGGAAAATCTCGCCAAGGTATCGCTCTCACCTACCGAGCGCTGGGCTTTTCACGCATGGCTCAATCAGGTTGAACCGCTCACTGGCACTACCCCCAGCATCCACACCTTGCAACAGGTGATCAACCTCGCTTATGTCGCGCTCTGCGAATATCTGGGGCCGATCAAAGCCGACCAAATCCTGCAAAACACCGTCAGCCGCGTGCAAAAAGCTCACCCCCAAAATAACGTCCGCAGCCTGCTCTAAGCGGCAGGCCACGCGCACTTGGTTATAAGCACCTAACTAATAAGCATTAGCCAGACTCCTTTTAGGCTGTTAGCCTGCGCGACCTGTTTATTTATCAACACTTTAGCTGCCTGACTTGGCGAGTTTTCCATCGCTGGCGTGCCGCTTTTTGGTATCGAGTTTTATGGATTTTCAACTGGGTTATATAGTCGCCGGATTGGTGGTGGGCTTTATCGTAGGCATGACCGGCGTGGGCGGCGGATCGCTAATGACGCCCATTCTTCTCTATTTCGGCGTCAGCCCCGCCAATGCTGTAGGCACAGATTTGCTCTACGCGGCGATCACCAAAGCAGGCGGCATTCACGTCCACCACAAAAAGAAAAATATCGATTGGAAGATCACCGGCGAACTGGCGCTTGGCAGCCTGCCCGCTGCGGCTATTACTCTGTGGGTGCTACACAGCATCAAGCTCGATACCGACACGCTCAACAGTGTGATCAAAACCACCTTGGGTTACGCGCTGGTATTTACTGCTGTCGCGATTCTGTTCAAACGCAAGATTTTTGATTACAGCCAGAAAAACAACAGCTGGATCACCCGCATGACCCGCCAGCAGCAGATGATCGCCACCGTCCTGACCGGCATACTGCTCGGCGCGGTAGTGACCCTGACCTCTATCGGCGCTGGCGCCTTGGGTACTGTCGCCCTGTTTATGCTCTACCCATTGCTCCCAACCGTACGTTTGGTCGGCACCGAAATCGCCCACGCCGTACCGCTCACACTGGTAGCAGGCATGGGTCACGCCGGTTTAGGTAATGTAGATTGGCATTTGCTCGCCAACTTATTGATCGGTTCACTGCCCGGCATTTATATCGGCAGTCACCTCGCCAACCGCGTCGCCGACCACTATTTGCGCCCGGCACTGGCGATTATGTTGGTGTTTGTGGGGATTAAACTGCTGGTTTGATTGGCGCACGACACCCCTCTCCCACAGGTGGGAGAGGGAGCAATAAAAATGGCGACTCATTGGTCGCCATTTTTATTTGTCTCAGGAAAATTGTTTTCACTTAACCCGCTTTTTCCGGCGGCGGTGCGACGCGCAACACCTCTTCCAAGGTCGTCAGACCCGCAGCGATTTTCTGCGCGCCCGACAAGCGCAAAGTGCGCATCCCCTCTTTCATTGCCAGTTTACGCAGTTCTTGCAGGTTGCAGTCGGCGGTGACTTTTTCTTTGAGCGATTCCGACAGCATCAGAATTTCATACAAGCCCTGTCGCCCCATATAGCCGGTATTGCGACATTCCAAACAACCCACGGGGCGATAAATTTTTGCCGGCACTTGTACTTTCCAAGGCGCGACCAACTCTTGCCAATCGCTCTGGCTGATTTGGCCTTCCTCTTTGCAGTGCGGGCAAAGAGTGCGCACCAAACGCTGCGCCATCACACCCAACATAGTGGCGTTGATCAGATAAGACGGAATACCCAAATCCAGCATACGCGCCACGGTTGAGGGGGCATCGTTGGTATGAACGGTGGAGAGCACCAAGTGGCCGGTAAGCGCCGCTTGCACTGCCATTTGCGCGGTTTCCAAATCGCGGATCTCACCCACCATAATGATGTCCGGGTCCTGCCGCATCAGGCTGCGAATACCAGCGGCGAAATTCAGCCCAATCTTGTGATGCACCTGGGTCTGATTGAAAGTCTCTTCCACCATCTCAATCGGATCTTCAATGGTGCTGACGTTCACCTCGTCAGTCGCCACCTGCCGCAGCGATGAATAAAGCGTGGTGGTCTTACCGGAACCAGTCGGGCCGGTCACCAGCAAAATGCCGTTGGGGCGAGTGAGCATGGAATTCCAGCGGTTGTAGTCATCGCCCACCAAACCCAAGTCACTAAAGCTGCGCTGCAAGACTTCCGGATCGAAAATACGCATCACCAGTTTTTCGCCAAAGGCGGTCGGCAGAGTAGACATACGCAGTTCGATTTCGCTGCCGTCGTTGCGGCGGGTTTTGATGCGGCCATCCTGCGGTTTGCGCTTTTCGGCAATATCCATGCGCGCCAACACCTTGAAGCGGCTGGTCACGCCGGTAGACACATTGGCGGGCAGCTCGTAGACGTAATGCAAAACACCATCAATACGGAAGCGGATGCGCCCGACTTCCCTGCGTGGCTCTATGTGAATATCCGAGGCGCGCTGGTCGTAGGCGTATTGCAGCAGCCAATCGACGATTTTGACTATGTGCTGGTCGTTGGCATCCGGGTCGCTCGCTTTGCCCAGTTCGACCAACTGCTCAAAGTTGGTGATAGCCGAGGCGGCAGTCGCCCCGCTGGCACCAGAGACGGAGCGCGCGAGGGTATAAAACTCCACCATAAAGCGTTCGATGTCGGCGGGATTGGCCACCACGCGCTTCACTGCGCGGCGCGCCACATGCTCCACCTGCGGCTCCCAGCCCGCCATAAACGGCTGGGTACAGGCGACGACCACATGATCAGCTTCGACTTTTACACAGAGGATGCCGTGGCGTTTGGCGAAGGCGTAACTCATCACCTCGGTGCATTTGGCCACGTCGATTTTCATCGCATCTATATGGAATAGCGGCAGCTTGGCTTTGTTGGCCAGCCATTCGGTGAGCACATCGCCATTGAGACTGTGACCGGGGCGCTGCACATCGTCCAAATTCTGGCTGGCAATGTAAGCCAGCGGGTGCATGATCGCCTGTTCACGGGTGCGCGAGGCGCCCAACAGCATATTGGCATCGGCCTGTTTCAGGCGCCCGTCGGCGACCAAATCCTGAATCAACCCGCGCAAATCCAATACCCGATCCAACACCATCTTATTATTCCTGTTTATCTGTAAAAGGAGATCGGCTGATTGTAGCGCCTCCGCCGCCGAGCGTCTGCCCAGCACTGCTCAGGTTGGGCTCAGGCTGGTATTTCCGGTGGCAGCAGCTAGGCTCAAGACACGAAGCAGGACGAAAATCACCCAAATCAAGACATTATTTATACACCCGCATAAAAAATAGTCATGAAAACACCATAAAAATGTCACAAAGCAGCGTGACCCTGAGGGATGATCTTTTTATACTGCGCGCACTTTTAACCGGAGGGGTCGTTGATGCCTTTTGCAAATCTGTCAAATCTGTTTGGCCGTTCACCCATCAAGCCGATGCAAGAGCATATGGCACTTGCGATTAAAGCCGCCTCGGAATTGGTGGGTTTCTTTGAAGCCGTCACCAGCGACGACTGGGAGCGCGCAAGCGACATCCAAAAGAGCGTGGTCAAGTATGAAAACGAGGCCGACGAGATCAAAAAGCATCTGCGCCTGCACTTGCCCAAGAGCTTGTTCCTGCCGGTACCGCGCACGGACTTGCTGGAATTGCTGACCATGCAAGACCGCATCCCCAACCGCGCCAAAGACATCGCCGGCATCATCATGGGCCGTCGCATGGCGATTCCCGCCAGCATGAAAGACCAAATGAACGAATTTGTCCGCTCAAGCGTCGCCGCTGCCGAACAAGCACTGACCGCGATTAATGAGTTGGATGAACTGCTCGAAACCGGATTTAGCGGGCGCGAGCTGGTAGTAGTAGAAAACATGATCAAGGAGTTGGACATACTGGAAGAAAAAGCCGATCAACTTGAGATTGGCGTACGTACCTCCCTCTTTGCCCTTGAAGCCCAACTACCACCGGTAGACGTGATGTTCCTCTACAACATCATCGATTGGGTGGGTGATATCGCCAACCGCGCCCATGATGTAGGCGGCCGCTTACAACTGCTGCTGGCACATTAATCCTGTTTAGATTGGGGAATCCACAATGACTTTATTAGCTGAACACGGCCAAACGCTGTTCGTACTGGCCTGTGTCTTCGGTTTGTTTATGGCCTGGGGTATAGGTGCCAACGATGTGTCCAATGCGATGGGCACCTCAGTTGGTTCGCGCGCACTCACCATGAAACAAGCCATCATTATCGCGATGGTATTTGAATTTACCGGTGCCTATCTCGCCGGCGGCGAAGTAACTGAAACCATTCGCAGCGGTATCGTCGATGTTGCAGTCATGGTCGATCACCCCGACCTGTTCATTTTCGGCATGCTGTCATCGCTGTTGGCAGCCGGTAGCTGGCTATTAATCGCCAGTATCCTCGGCTGGCCGGTATCGACCACTCACTCAATCGTGGGCGCGATCATCGGATTTGCAGCGGTCGGTATCTCGGTGGATTCGGTGCAATGGGGCCAAGTCTGGGGCATTGTTGCCAGCTGGGTTACCTCGCCACTCGTGGCGGGCATTATCTCCTTCTGGATTTTCCGCTCGGTGCAACACCTGATTCTGGATACAGAAGATCCGTTCGCCAATGCCAAGCGCTACATTCCTTTTTACATGTTTGCGGTGGGGTTTTTCCTGTCGATGGTGACCATTCTCAAAGGTCTGAAACATGTTCTGAAGTCTCACCATTTTGAACTTAATTTCCTGCAAGCCATGATGATTGCCACTGTTATTGGAGCAATTGTTGCTGCTATAGGCATCTTCCTGTTAAGCCGGATTACCCCGGATGCCACTGCTGACAAACACAACCGTTTCTCCAGTGTTGAGCGCGTATTTGGTGTACTGATGATTTTCACTGCCTGCGCCATGGCGTTTGCGCACGGCTCCAACGACGTAGCCAATGCAGTTGGCCCAATGGCAGCTGTGGTTAGTGTGATCCAGTCTGGCGCGGTGGGCGCCAAGGCAGCGGTAGCGCCCTGGATTCTGCTGCTCGGCGGAGTCGGGATAGTGGTGGGGCTGGCGACTTACGGTTACAAGGTGATGGTCACTATCGGCAAAAAAATCACCGAACTGACCCCCAGCCGTGGCTTTGCCGCCGAAATGGCAGCCGCTGCGACTGTAGTAATCGCCTCGGGAATTGGCTTGCCCATCTCTACCACCCACACTTTGGTAGGCGCGGTACTCGGCGTTGGCTTGGCGCGCGGTATCGGCGCATTAAACCTGCGTGTGATTGGCGGCATCTTCGCCTCTTGGCTGATTACGCTGCCTGCGGGCGCGGGTCTGTCGATCCTGTTCTTCTTCTTTTTCAAAGGCGTGTTCTACTAAGCTAAACCTTAGCGCGCAACAAAAAGCCCGAGCCGGTTCGCTGCCTCGGGCTTTTTGTTGTCTGGATTTCGCGGCAAACTTGCAATTTGGGGCGCAATCGCCGATAACGATAAACCACATCGAAACCGATCCGGTCTTACATCGAATAGAGTCATGAACATGGATTTCAAGCGCTACCAACACCATTTGAGCAACTTGGTCGCCCTGCCCTCGGTCAGCTGCGCCGTGCCCGAGTGGGATATGAGCAACCGCGCGGTGATCGACTATCTCGCCAACAGCTTTTCTGACCTTGGTTTTAACACCCAGGTGATGCCCATCGGCGATTCAGGCAAAGCCAATCTGATCGCCACACTCGGCCAAGCTGATGGCGGCTTGGTGCTCGCTGGTCATAGCGATACCGTCCCCTATGATGCCGACCGCTGGCAGTCCGACCCTTTTGCGCTCACCGAAAAAGACGGCAAGCTCTACGGCCTTGGCGCCACCGACATGAAGGGCTTCTTCCCGGTGATTATCGAGGCGGTAAAACCTTATCTCGATAAACCTTTCAAGCACCCGCTGATTGTGCTCGCCACCGCTGATGAAGAGAGCAGCATGAGCGGTGCGCGCGCCCTTGCCCAAGGCGGCATCCCCGGCGCCAAACCGCGCTATGCGGTGATCGGTGAACCCACCGAGCTGACACCGATTCGCATGCACAAAGGCATAATGATGGAAGCCGTGCGCGTGCGCGGCCAGAGTGGCCATTCGTCCAATCCGGCGCTGGGCAATAATGCGCTGGAAGCGATGAATCAAGTGATGAGCGAACTCATCAGCCTGCGCAATGAGTTGCAGCAAAAGTACCGCAACCCCGGTTTTGCGGTGCAAGTGCCAACACTGAATTTAGGTTGTATCCACGGCGGCGATGGTGCCAATCGCATCTGCGGCAGCTGCGAATTGCATTTTGATTTGCGCCTGTTGCCGGGCATGGATAATGATGAAGTCCGCGCCGCCATCCAGCAGCGCCTCGCGCCCATCGCCGAGCGCAGCGGTACCGATGTGGTGTTATCGTCACTGTTTGAAGGCGTTGATCCGTTCGGCGAAGATGCGCACAGCGAACTGGTGCAACTTTGCGAGCAACTTACCGGGAATACCGCTGAAAGTGTCGCCTTTGCCACCGAAGCGCCGTTTATGCAGCAGCTCGGGATGCAAACTATCGTACTAGGGCCTGGCTCGATTAATCAGGCACACCAGCCGGATGAATTTATCCCGCTCGACCAGCTTGAACCGGCAGTGAAAATTCTGCGCGGGCTGATCGAACAATACTGTTTATAACACTGATCCAACAAGAGACACATCGTGCCTGCAAACACTCAAGAATCGACAACAAAAGACTACGTAAAATGGTTCCGTCATTCGACCCCTTACATCAACCGGCACAGCGATAAAACTTTCGTGGTGATGCTGCCGGGAGAAGCGATTACTCACGCCAATTTTCACAATATCGTGCACGACATCGCCCTGCTCTGTAGCCTCGATGTGCGCTTGGTACTGGTGCATGGCGCGCGTCCGCAAATTGATGACCGCTTGCAGGTAGCCGATACCTTTAGCCACTTCCACAATCACCTGCGCATCACCGACAGCGACAGCTTGCGGCTGGTGATTCAGGCAATTGGCGAAGCACGCACTATTGTCGAGGCGGCGCTTTCCACCAGCTTGCCCAACTCGCCCATGCACGATGCGGACATGCAGGTCATCAGCGGCAACTTTGTGGTCGCCATGCCTTACGGCGTCATCGACGGCGTGGATTTGCAGCACACTGGCAAGGTGCGCAAGGTAAATACCCGTTCACTCAATGCCGCGCTGGATTCTGGCGCCGTGGTGCTCTTATCACCACTGGCTTATTCGCCCACTGGCGAGATTTTTAATCTCACTTTCAGTGACGTCGCCACCCATGTCGCCGGCGCCATCAAGGCCGATAAATTATTGGCGTTTGTGGAGGGCAACGGCCTGACCGATAGCGAAGGCAATCTGATTCGCCAGCTTTCGTTGCCAGAGTGCAAAAACTATCTCACTGAGCACGGCGACAAAATCAGTTTTGATTTACAACAAGCCGTTAGCGCCTGTTATCTGAGTTGCCTGCAAGGCGTGCAGCGCGCGCAGTTGATCAGCTACGAAACCGACGGCGCACTGCTCACCGAGCTGTTCACTCGCGATGGTTTGGGCACTATGATTTATTCCGGCCAGTACGAACAACTACGCACCGCAAGCATTGATGATGTCGCCGGTATTCTGGAGCTGATTCGCCCACTAGAAGAACAGGGGATTCTGGTGCGCCGCTCGCGCGAGGTGCTGGAGACCGAGATCAACAAATTCCACGTAATGGACAAAGACGGCACTATCGTCGCCTGCGCCGCGCTCTACCCTTATGGTGATATGGCAGAGCTATCCTGTGTGGCAACTCACCCTGAGTATCGCAACGGCGGCCGCGCGGCAACCTTGCTACAACAGATGGAGGCACAAGCGCGCAAACAGCACATCAAACAGCTATTTTTGCTCACCACCCAAACCGCGCACTGGTTTATCGAGCAAGGGTTTGTACAGGGCAAGATTGAAGATCTCCCCATCGCCAGGCAAGAGCTTTATAACTACCAGCGCAACTCCAAGATTTTTATTAAATCGCTGATTTGATACTGAATTCCGGCCGCACTCGATAGCATCGGGCGCGGCCTTTTCTATTCCATCCCCTCAAGCGCAAGCTGCCGGAAAGCCCGCATTCTGGTATTATTTACGCCCTCCTATAACTCGATTTCTCCGCCGTTAGCCATAGCTACCCGCTTTACGAGGTTAAGTGTCATGCCAATTTATCGCTCCAAAACCACTACGTCCGGCCGCAACATGGCTGGCGCCCGCGCTCTGTGGCGCGCAACCGGGATGAAAGACGGCGACTTTGATAAACCAATTATCGCCATCGCCAACTCCTTCACCCAATTCGTACCCGGCCATGTACACCTGAAAGACCTCGGCCAATTGGTCGCGCGCGAGATCGAAAAAGCTGGCGGCGTCGCCAAAGAATTCAACACTATCGCGGTCGATGACGGTATCGCCATGGGTCACGATGGCATGCTCTACAGCCTGCCAAGCCGCGACATCATCGCCGACTCAGTGGAATACATGGTTAATGCCCACTGCGCAGATGCGATAGTGTGTATCTCCAACTGCGACAAAATCACCCCCGGTATGCTGATGGCCGCGATGCGCCTGAATATCCCGGTGATTTTTGTATCCGGCGGACCAATGGAAGCGGGCAAAACCAAACTGGCCGATCACAAGCTCGATTTGGTTGATGCCATGGTGATTGCGGTAGATGACAAAGCCAGCGATGAAAAAGTGAATGAATACGAGCGCTCGGCCTGCCCAACTTGCGGCTCCTGCTCAGGCATGTTTACCGCCAACTCCATGAACTGTTTGACCGAAGCGCTGGGCCTGTCCCTGCCGGGTAACGGCTCACTGCTGGCAACTCACGCTGACCGCGAACAACTGTTCCTCGAAGCTGGCCGTCGCATAGTTGAAATCACCAAACGCTACTACGAACAAGACGATGAAAGTGTTCTGCCACGCTCCATCGCCTCTTTTGAAGCCTATGAAAACGCCATGGCGCTCGATATCGCTATGGGCGGTTCAACCAATACCATCCTCCACTTGTTGGCAGCCGCTCAGGAAGGCAATGTGCCTTTCACTATGTTCGATGTGGACCGCATGAGCCGCAAGGTTCCGCAATTGTGTAAGGTTGCACCCAACACTCCAAAATACCATATGGAAGATGTACACCGCGCCGGTGGTGTAATGGGCATTCTGGCCGAGCTGAACCGGGGCGGCCTGCTGCATAACCAATTGCCCACCGTGCACAGCAAAACCTTTCAGGAAGCACTGGATAAATGGGACATCATCACCACCTCATCCGAAGCTGTTGCAACTTTCTACAAAGCTGGCCCTGCTGGCATCCCAACCCAAGTCGCCTTCAGTCAAGCAACCCGCTGGCCAACACTCGATGGCGACCGCGCGGAAGGCTGCATCCGCTCCGTTAAAAATGCCTACAGCAAAGAAGGCGGCTTGGCCGTTCTCAAAGGCAATATTGCTCTTGATGGCTGCGTCGTAAAAACCTCAGGTGTTGATGAAAGCATCTGGGTATTCGAAGGCAAAGCTTACGTCGTCGAAAGTCAGGACAAAGCAGTTCGCGATATTTTGGATGGCAAAGTGAAAGAAGGCGATGTGGTGGTAATCCGCTACGAAGGCCCTAAAGGTGGCCCGGGCATGCAGGAAATGCTCTACCCCACCAGCTATTTGAAATCCAAAGGCTTAGGCAAGGCTTGCGCACTCCTGACAGATGGTCGCTTCTCAGGCGGCACTTCTGGCTTATCGATTGGCCATGTATCACCTGAAGCAGCCTCTGGCGGCGCCATTGGTCTAGTACAAACTGGTGACATTATCCGCATCGACATTCCCAATCGCAGCATCAATGTTGATCTGACCGAAGCCGAATTGGATGCGCGCCGCGCCGCCGAAAACGCCAAAGGTCCATTGGCTTGGAAGCCAACCGAAGTACGCGAACGCAAAGTCAGCGCATCACTCAAAGCCTATGCAATGCTGGCCACCAGTGCGGATAAAGGTGCGGTAAGAGATTTAAGCAAGCTGGATTAATTTTCATCGCTTAAATCAGCTTATAACTCAAACGTAAAAGGCACTCCAGCTAAAAACCGGAGTGCCTTTTTCTTTACAGCAGAATAATCAAATCAGTGTGTTACTAATACAAAAATTAAGCATTAAAAAGCCAGCAATTGCTGGCTTTTTAATGCTCTAGATCAGAACCGGTAATTATTCTTGCTGTGCAAGCGCCTCCAAACGAGCCTTTTCTCTTTCAGAGAAAGTTACCCATTGGCCAGCAACTTTAGCACTGCGAGCATCTTTACCTGCTTCTTTAAAGTACTTGATTGCTTCATCAAAGTTTTTCAACTCAAACTCAGCTTGAGCTACAGTCAGATTGGCGTAATCAACACGCTTAAGCTTGCCAGCTTTAAGTGCTTGACGCCCCCATTTAGATGCTTCTTTGTATTTATCAGTTGCCAGATAAGCCTGCGCAAGACCAATAATCAAATCACCATCAGTAGACTTCTCTGCAGCTTTTTCATACTCAACCAATGACTCTTTTGCATTTTGTGCTAAACGCAGAGAGTCAGCGAGCAACTTAAGATTTTTAGCAGTTGGCTCAACTATTTTGTCAGTATAGATACCTTTTTTCAGCACTTTAGCTGCTTTATAAGGAACCTCTGACTCCAGGTACATACTTGCCAAGCGGATGATATCTTTCTCAGTGGATAACCCCCCCATCAGATAGCATGTTTCAAGTGCATACAAAGAGTCTTTTTGACGCTCAACTACATAATAAACTTGTGACAATTGTTTCCAGTATTGGGCTTTTGGATAATGCTTGATCAACTTCTCCAATACCACCAAACCGCTTTTGTAATCTTCTTTATCGAAATACAAACCACGCTGCAGCACATACCAAGATTCTGCTGGAACTTTACCAGCGGCTTCCTGATTTTTTACCGCCTCATTAATGTTGAGTAGCGCGTTTTTATTATCTTCAAGTTGATAATAAAGCGTTGAAAACATGTACGAGTCTTCAGGCTTAAGTGAATCCGCATAGTCTGTCCATTTCAGCAATGTCTCCAATGCTTTTCTTGGATTGTCCATTTGCGAATACAGTTGACCAACAATACGAATCGTTGCAGCTTCAGTGGCAACTGGCATATTGGGAGTTTGCGCAAGCATTTTGTTAAAGCTTTCAATTGCTTTAGCATAATTTTCACTGCCCAAATATGCATAACCCATATATTGGTTTAACAGCACTTTTTCATAAGCATTGGCTTTGGCGGAATTCGCAGCCATCTCGTTCAGCAACTGCATTGCTTTACGAGGATCTGGTTTGGCGTCTTCAGGAGGCTGCAAGTAGTTAGCAGCTTCGGTAATTTTCTTACCAAAAGATTCAGTCACATTAGGGAACTTACGCTGCTCCCCCGCATGCTTATTCTTTGCTTTTACTTGAGCTACAGCACTAGAGATTTCAATCACTCCAGGCGCCACCGCATCAACTGCCTTACCTACCAACAATGGAGACACAGCAATAACACCGGCCAGCAAAGTACGGTTTAGAGCAACTGAAACAGCAGGAAATACTTGTCTCATGTTATTACCCCTTTATTTCTGCATCGTATAGGTGAAACGGTTCTTCACCCCGGGAACCTCAACAGGCTTCCCATCTACCACTTTAGGCTTGTACTTAAACTTCAACGCCGCTCTGACAGATGCACGGTTAAATACAGAAGTAGGCTTACCTTCTTTGGTTACACACTCGCTCTCAATAGGCTGAGGATCACGAGTAGTACCTGTTTCGGTAACCGTATACACAACTGTACAAAAACCTTCAATTCCACGAGATAGTGCTGTGCTTGGGTACTCAGGTGGAACCTTAACAATAGGAAGATATTCACCTTCACTGAATGCTAATGAGTTACCACCAACATCTAACCCAGCTTTAGCCACGGGAGCGGTCATATTCAACGCCTCACCGGATACATCAGGAGCTTCAAACTCAGGCTCAGGTAAATCTGGTGGAACATCTGGCTCTTGTGGTTTTTCAGGTTTAGCGTCTTCAAATCGGGTTTCGATTTTTGTATCAGGCATATTGATATCAGGAATCTTCACAGTTTTTTTCTGTGTAACTTCGCCGAGATCGTTATTCACCAGCTCATACATCAAAAACAGCAGCAAAAGGGTGGTAATAACCCCCAGAAGCCCTGCTACACCTACTTTTGCGAAGTTCATAGCAACCTATTTCTCTTCAGTAGAGACAGACACATCGTTAATACCTGCTTCACGAGCAGCATTAGCGACTTCCAATACATATTCAATATCTGCCTTGGCATCAGCCTGGATTGAAACGGTACCGTTTGGATTATCAGCACGCATGCGCTCAATCACATTTTTAACGCCACGTGGATCAACTTGCTTTTTATCGATCCAAATTTCGTTATCGTCACCAACGGCAATCAGAATACTGGCGTTAGGCTTTAAATCAGCAGTAGTGGCATCAGGTCTATTCACCTCTTTACCAGCTTCTTTGATGAACGTCGCCGTAACGATGAAGAAGATCAACATGATGAACACCACATCCAACATTGGAGTGAGGTCAATTGCCTGAGCTTCTTCTTCAGGTTTTGCGTTATTCCTGCTCATGAGACATCTCTTAATTACAGGTGAATATTGCTTATTGTTTAGTGATCCATTGTCAAATGGTCAGCAAACAAATGATCTTCACGTTCAGCAATACGCGCTAGATAAGTGTTAGCAAAAATTCCGGAAAGAGCAGCAACCATACCTGCCATTGTTGGAATTGTTGCTTTGGATACACCACCAGCCATAGATTTTGCGTCACCACCACCGGTATAAGCCATCACACTGAATACCTCGATCATACCGGTTACCGTACCCAACAGCCCCATCAACGGGCAGAGTGCGATAAGCGTAACGATCATATCCATGTTGGCATTTATTTTGGCAGACATGCGCGAAATCATTTTTGCGCGAATTTGATGAGCATTCCAGGACTTGCGCTCTTTACGCGCTTCCCAGCTTGCTAACGCTTGCTGAACATCGCCTTTTAGACCACCTTTGAAGTACCACGCTCGTTCAAATACGAGCGTCCACATGATAAAGGTAAGGGCGGCAATGAGGTACATTACCCAACCGCCCTGATCCATAAAGGCTCCAATGGCACTAAAAACGTCCGTTAAAGCCTGCATGTGCTATCTCCTACTTAGAAGTACGCTCAGAGTTCTCAGCGATAATACCGGTGGTTTGCTCATCCAACACTTGTACAACCGCTTTTGCACGGCCATTTACCAAGGTGTGCATCAACACTACCGGGATAGCAACAACCAGACCTTGAACAGTAGTAACCAGCGCAGAAGAAATACCGCCCGCCATATTCTTAGGATCACCAGCACCGAAGATGGTAATAGCTTGGAAGGTTTCAATCATACCGGTAACGGTACCCAAGAGACCTAACAGTGGCGCAACAGCAGCAATAATCTTCAATACAGACAAGCCACTTTCAATTGATGGACGCTCTTTCAAAACAGCTTCTTCAAGCTTCAGCTCAAGAGTTTCGGTATCAACATTTTTATTCTCTTCAGCAACTTTCAATACACGACCCAGCGGATTGTTGGTATTTGCTTTATCAGATTTGAGTTGTGCATTTACCTTTCCGCTCACAGCTAAAAGAACCAGAATACGGAACAAACCTAAGAGCACACCAATAACACCGACAGCAGTAATCACATACCCTACTGAGCCACCCTGATGCCAACGCTCAACCAAAGTTGGAGTATCAATCAAAGCAGTCAACAATTGACCGCCAGCAGGTCCGGTTGGATCCACACCAAAATCAACAACACCAGAGGTAGCATTTTGCAACGCTTGAGCATCTGCTGAGTAGGCATCAGGTTGACGAGCCAGCTCTTGAATTTTTGAACCGTCAAAAGTCAGGTATTTACCTTCAGACACAAGATTGTAAGTACCAACACGCACAACTTCTTGTTGCGCTTGCTCACCACTTGGCTTGATAACAGTAGCGTTGAACTTCACAACACGACCAGTTTCAACCATTTCGCGTTGAACTTCGTACCACAAACGCTCAATCTCTTCGATGTCCGGCAACTGGGTGCTGCTATTCATCTTTTCGATCAAAGCATCAAGGAACTCGCCGCGGCTAGGGTATTGAGCACTAACGATTGAAGATTCAAGTCCAGAACGCAGGTCACCTGCAGTAGAGGTCAAATGACCAAACAGCTCTTTCATTGATCCCAAACGCTCGTTCAGCTGCGTTTTCTTTGCCGCAACAAGAACGTCTTGCTCTTGGTATTTTTTCTCAAGGGCAACAGAGCGATTATCTTCTGCTTGGCGAGTTGCTTTTGCTTGAGCCAAAAGATTTGCTTGATTTGCCTTATCGCGAGCGAACTCAGCTTCGCGCTGCTTGTGTTCAGCAGATTCACTGATTTGCGATTTTTTTACCATATCCAACAGCTGGTCAAGAGTTTGTGCTTTTTCTTGAGCCACAGCGAAGGAACTACTCAAAACGCCAGCGGCAGCCAGCATCAAGCAGCTTTTTACAAACTTCATTTTCATTGTGCTGCCTCCGGTGCCTGAACAGTCATGGTCATAATATCTTTAGACGCCTGGCCGCGAGCAATACGCAAACCTTTCAGAATATTGGCGTTGTATGAATCATCCAGTGCAACCCATTGACCTTGAGACGCATCCCAAGTGCCACATTGTTTAGCATCGGTTGTTTGATACATCAGAGAGATACGACCAACACGCAGAATGTTTACTTCGCGGTCTTGACCGTCAACAGGCAGAGTGCCTTTGTAGGCTTCGATAGTGCTGCCATAAGCAGATTCGATTTTGTAGGCCTCAAGAACTTGACGGAATTTCTCTGAAACAGAGATATCTGCACGCTCCTGGTTATCGCGCAACATAGCGATACGCGCTTTGCGCTCTTCTACTTGGAATGGTTTATCCAAACTTACAAATTGATCCAAGCTTTCCAACATACGGAAAATCAATGGTTGAATTTGACGCTCGATAACAGTCACTTTCTCAATGGATTGTTCCAGATCCTGAACAACAACAAGTTGCTTGGCAACTTGCTTTTCCATTTGCGCGTTGAACACACGGAGATCGTCGATCAGTTTGTTTTGCTGTTTGAATTGCTGGGTCAGATCATCGGTTTCCTGAGCCAGTCTATCAATACGCTTCTGTGAATCTTGCGCCATAGTTGTCTTGGCTTGACCAACTTTCAGCACAGAATCCAGAGCTTGATCTGCCATGGCAACGCTACCCATTAGCGCGCCCGCAGAAAGCATCGTGGTCAGTGCCACCGCTTTCAATCGCTGCTTTTTCATAATCCCCCCAACTGGGTGTTCAATCAAGTGAGTTTGCGACAACAAGCTGCCACAGACGCGTTATCCACGTAACCTCTTAGAGGCAGTTAAGAACGGCGGCATTGTAATAAGCACACTGGCCCACTTCCAATGATTTATCCCTTAACTTTTTACGTGTGTATTTAAGTATCACACCGGTAACACACCTTTGCTTTCAATAAGCGCACCGGTAACACAAAAGCAAAAACAACCTACAAAAAACAAACCAAAAATCTTAACTACTGATCAATTTTCAACCCAGAAACACGTTGATAAACCAAAAACTCGTGCGGAATTTCAGCGGATTCATCGCCACTCAAACGCGACTCTAGTGCCCACTCCGCCTGATTTAACGACGCAAAAAAGGCATCCCCCTCAGGCGCAAGATTTACTCTGGTCAAATAAACCCGATCAACAAATGACAAAGCTGAGCGGTAAATTTCCGCACCACCTATGATCATCGCCTCAGCAGCATCAGACAGCCCAGCACTCATTGTTTTTTGTGCTTCGTGTAACGCCTGCTCGAAACTATTGGTAACAGTCACACCCTCAGCAACCCAATCCTTAGTACGCGTAACCACTATATTGGTTCGCCCCGGAAGCGGCCTGCCGATAGACTCAAAAGTCTTACGCCCCATAATGACAGGCTTGCCCAGAGTCACAGACTTGAAGTATTTCAGGTCTTGCGGAAGATGCCATGGCAATTGATTTTTACAGCCTATAACACCGTTTTTAGCAGCCGCCACTATGATGGCTAATTTCATGCAGAGCCTTCGCCTTTACTTACTACTTTTATTTTGCCAACAACCAACAAACCACTATACGGCAATAGGCGCGACTATACGGGGATGGGGTTGATAACCTTCAAACTCAAAATCTTGCAGCTCGTAACCGAAAATATTATCTGGCCGACGTAAAAGCTTCAGTGTAGGCAAGTTTTTCGGCTCGCGTGTTAATTGTTCGTAAACTATGGCGTCAGTTATATGATTAT
This sequence comes from Cellvibrio chitinivorans, assembly GCF_035117775.1. Classification (NCBI taxonomy): domain Bacteria; kingdom Pseudomonadati; phylum Pseudomonadota; class Gammaproteobacteria; order Cellvibrionales; family Cellvibrionaceae; genus Cellvibrio; species Cellvibrio chitinivorans. Next base: position 1,073,620 of record NZ_JAYKKN010000001.1, on the reverse strand, counting down.
TGTAGAGATGGCAATCACCGAAGGTGTGCACAAAGTCCCCCACACCTAAATCACACTGCTGCGCAATCATGTGCGTCAAAAGCGCATAGCTTGCAATATTGAAAGGTACACCCAGAAACAGATCCGCACTGCGCTGATAGAGCTGACACGAGAGCTTACCCTCTGACACATAAAATTGAAACAGTGTGTGACATGCGGCAAGCGCCATACGCCCCTGCTCAACATTTTGCTGCGGGCTCATAGACTCATCCGGCAAATCCGCCGGGTTCCATGCACTCACAATCAAGCGGCGCGAATAGGGATTCTTTTTAATCTGCTCGATTACCTGCGTTATCTGGTCGATAGTTGAACCATCAGGACAAGCCCAACTGCGCCACTGCTTACCATAAACTGGCCCCAAGTCACCCGACCCTGTCGCCCATTCATTCCAGATATTGCAGCCGCGCTCTTTTAACCAAGTTACATCGGTACGACCCTGCAAAAACCAAAGGAGTTCCACAATCACGCTTTTCAGGTGGACAGTTTTGGTGGTTACCAGAGGAAAACCCGCATTGAGATCAAAACGCAATTGACGCCCGAACACCGAGCGAGTACCAGTACCAGTGCGATCACCACGTTGGACTCCGTTTTCAACTACATCGCGCATCAACTCAAGATATTGCTTCATCTACCTACTCACACAGAAAATTTGAATAAATACTAGGCGCTTTTAGCTTCTTTTGACGCGAACACATAGGCATAGACCAACAACCCAAGCCCCAACAAGAACATAGGTACGCACAACAATTGGCCGCGCGTCATCCAGCCCAGCAAATCAAAACCTATACCTTGATCCGGCTCGCGCACGAACTCAACCGAGAAGCGGAAAATAGCGTATCCAATAAGAAACACACCTGACACAGCACCACGCGGGCGCGGTTTAGCCGAAAACCAAAACACAATGATAAACAGCACCAACCCCTCAAGAAATGCTTGATACAGCTGACTTGGATGACGCGCAATACCCTCCGGATCCATCGCCTTGGGAAACACCATCGCCCAGGGCGCATCACTGACGCGCCCCCACAATTCCTGCCCGATGAAATTACCCAAACGACCAAAGCCCAAACCAAGCGGCACTATAGGAGCGATAAAATCGGTCACCGCCAAGAAAGGGCGATTGATGCGATAGGAGTAAATCAGCATGGCCAGAATGACGCCAATTAAGCCGCCGTGAAATGACATGCCACCCTCCCACACCCGGAATAACCAGAGCGGGTCGCGCAACCACTGATCAAAGTTATAAAACAATACATAGCCTACGCGCCCACCGAGAATTACCCCGAAGGCACCATAGGTGATTAGATTTTCCACCTGCGTCCGATTAATTGTCGCCATTGGCGACTTGGCGCGGTGCATCGCAATCAACCAAGCGCTGGCAAACGCCAGCAAATACATGATTCCGTACCAATGAACGCTAAATGGGCCAATGGTCATATTGCCCAGAGATATAGGGCCGATAGGGATGGTAAAGGCGATAGGATTTAAATCGGGGTATTGCAACATAAGCAGTTAAACCTGATACAGCCACTTCAATGGGCGATGATTATGGCGCGTAAATATGACTCGCCCAAGACAATTTATTCATTTGCATCCGATGCGACCGGGCGAATCAGGCGATTCAAGCCGGTTTCACGCAGTTCGCGTGCGATATGTTCGCGGATCAGATCACCGTTTGACATGCGCATCACCTCCGCCAACAACTGTTTGGCGCGCTCATAGGTGACGCCGCGAATCACGGATTTCACCTTGGGCAAGTTGGTGGCATTCATCGACAACACATCGTAACCCATGGCCATCAGCAAAATTGCCGCGCCCGGATCACCGGCCAACTCGCCACAAATACTCACAACTATGCCTGCATCATGGGCGGCATAAACAATGTACTGCAAAGCGCGCAACACGGCTGGGTGATAAGCCTGATACAAATCAGCCACCTGCGCATTATTGCGATCTACCGCCAGTAGATACTGGGTGAGGTCATTACTACCGACCGACAAAAAATCCACCCGGCGCGATAATTCTGGCGCCAGATATACCGCAGCTGGCACTTCGATCATCACCCCGACTTGCGGCTTGCGAACCCGGAACCCCTCTTCCAGCAGCTCTTTATAGACACGCAGGATGAGCGCTTTTGACGCCTCCACCTCCTGCATATTGGTGATCATCGGCAGCAGAATGCGCAGATTATCCAAGCCTTCACTCGCCTTGATCATGGCGCGAATTTGCGAGAGGAAAATCTCGGGGTGGTCGAGGGTAACACGAATTCCGCGCCAACCAAGGAAAGGGTTATCTTCTTCGATAGGAAAATAAGGCAATGCCTTATCGCCGCCGATATCCAGAGTGCGCATAGTCACCGTATGGGGCGCAAAAGCTTCCAGCTGCTCGCGATAAATAGTGCGCTGCTCCTCTTCACTCGGGAAACGGTCGCGCAGCAAAAAGGGAACCTCAGTACGATACAGGCCGACACCTTCTGCGCCGCGCTCCAGCGAACGCACCACATCGGCCATCAAACCGGTGTTTACATGCAGCGGCATGCGGTAGCGATCTCTGGTTTCACTCGGCAAATCCTTGAGCGCTTCCAAGCCCTTAACCAGCGCCTGCTCCTCAAGGAAAATCGCCTTGTATTGCTTGCGCAGTTGCGCGCCCGGATCGCAGTACACCGTGCCTTTGTAGCCATCCACAATAATCGGGCGACCATCGATTTGGGTGAATGGCAAATCCACCGCACCCATGACCGTGGGAATATCCATCGCCCGCGCCAGAATCGCCACATGAGAGTTGGATGACCCCAGCACCGATACCAAACCCGCCAGTTTTTCGGTGGGAATTTCGCCCAGCATAGATGCCGTTAACTCTTCACCAATCAGGATAGTTTTGTCAGGGTAGACGCGAGTTTTCTGATTGGATTCTTGCAAGTAAGCCAGCACACGCCGCCCTAAATCGCGCAAGTCGGTCGCCCGCTCGCGCAAGTAAGGATCGTTCATACTGTTAAAAATATCTTCGTGTTCGAGAATCACCTCACTCCAGGCATAGGAGGCGTTGGCACCCTTGCGAATGCGTTCAACCACTTCACCGCCGAGTGAAGCATCGTCGAGCATGGCCAGATAGGCATCAAACAACGCCTGCTCTTCACGGTTGATACGCGCTTTTAGCTGCTCACCGAGGGATTTGATGTCATCGCGCACCGCGGTCAGACTGCGCAAGAAAAAGGCAATTTCAGCATCTACATCCTTACAAGCCTGATAGCGCACCGAGCGCAGATCGGCCGATGGCGCGATAACTACAGCCTCGCCAATCGCGATTCCCGAAGCGCCAGACACACCGATAAATTTGGATTGGGTTGCCTTGGTACCTACCGGCACCACACCACCGGTCGCCTCTGCATGGGCAATCACGCCAGCCAATTGCGCCGACATGGTGACTAAAAAGGCTTCTTCACCCTCATCAAAACGACGCTGCTCAACCTGCTGAACAACCAGCACCCCCAGCACTTTGCGGTGATGGATGATAGGTACGCCAAGGAAAGATCTATAGCGCTCTTCGCCGGTTTCAGGGAAGTATTGATAGCTGGGGTGAGCTTCCGCGTGCTCCAGATTTATAGGCTCTTCGCGCACTACTACACGCCCGACCAAACCTTCACCGGCGGCCAAACGCACCTTGCCGACCGCATCGGCATTGAGGCCATCGGTCGCCATCAAGACATAGTCGCCTTTGGGGTCGCGCAGATAGACTGAGCAAACCTGAGTGACCATCACCTGCTTCACCCGCGACACAATAATCGCCAGCGCGGTTTTCATATCGCGCGCGGCGTTTACTTCCTGAACTATGGAGCGGAGTGAATTCAGCATAGGGTGAGTCGATCAAACCTGTCAGTGGATTAATTTATTGTATGTTTTAGTCAGCTAGTGGCTAGGTATTTACCAGCGTGCGGGTGCTGCGATCCTCCAGATGCGCGTGGAACAATGACAACTCTTTCAAGGCGCGGCGATAGACATCGCGCTTGAACGACACCACCTTGCCCAGCGGATACCAGTAACTCACCCAGCGCCAGTCATCGAACTCGGCGCGACCGCCATTGTTGAGGCTAACTTTCGCGTCATCGCTCAACATACGCAGCAAAAACCACTTCTGTTTTTGACCGACACAGAGCGGTAGCGAATTGTGGCGCACCAACCGATGGGGCAGGCGATAACGCAGCCATCCGCGAGTGCAAGCCAGTATTTGTACGTCTTCCGGGCGCAAACCCACTTCCTCATGCAGCTCGCGATAAAGCGCCTGCTCAGGTGTTTCATTCGGGTTGATGCCGCCTTGCGGAAACTGCCAGGCATCCTGCCCCCCGACACGTCTGGCCCAGAGTAACTGGCCCTGATCGTTAGTCAAAATAATGCCCACGTTCGGGCGAAATCCATCGGAGTCAATCACGGGGAACTATCCATATAAAAAGGTTCTGCTGCGGTAGAAAACACAACTCCTGCGACAAAGCGGACATGTTCCACAAAACAGCGTTTTCCGCACTATATCAGGCTTGCTTAAACCCGCAACCCTGAACATGGAATTGGTTTTCGTTGAGCGCATCAGCCTCTGCCGCTATCCTAGCGCCCCATTGCCGCATCGGCGGCCAAGACTCACTTCATCTATATGGGGAATGCGCGTGGCACTGGCTATTTTTGATCTCGATAACACTTTGATTGCAGGCGACAGCGACCATAGCTGGGGCGTGTTTCTGGTGGAAAAGCTGTTGGTGGATGCGGAAACCTATCGCCTCGCTAACGATAAGTTCTATGCCGACTATAAAAACGGCACGCTCGATATCCGTGCTTATTTGCAGTTTTCACTTGCGCCACTGACACAGCACAGCATGGAAACCTTGCAAAAATTACACGCAGAATTTATGCGCGATCACATAGAACCGCTGATGCTGAGCAAGGCAGAAGCGCTACTTCAACAGCACCGCGACCAAGGCGATCACTTACTGATCATCACTGCTACCAACGGTTTTGTAACTCGCCCCATCGCCAAACGTTTGGGAGTTGATGACATTCTGGCAACCGATCCGGAAGTGGTCGATGGCGCCTACACCGGCAACTTTGTCGGCACACCTTGCTTTCAGGCGGGCAAGATTACCCATCTGCACGAGTGGTTAAAACACAATCATCACTCACTGGACGGCGCTTACTTTTATAGCGACTCGATTAATGATTTGCCGCTACTGGAACAGGTTGATCACCCTGTTGTAGTGGATGCAGACGAGAAGCTCACCGCTATCGCCAATGAGCGCAACTGGAAAGCAATAAGCCTGCGCTAGGCAGGCTTATCGATGAGACAGAACGACGTTTTTATCAGGCTAAATAGACCCGCGCAAATACCGCTTTCAAGTAATCAGTTTCAGGGATTGCCGGATGGATTGGATGATCCGGCCCCTGCCCGCCCTGCCCGATAATCTGCACATGGCGATCCAAATGGCGACCTGCCGCGCGCACGATTTCCAACAACGTATCCTTGCCCAAATGCATGGAACAGGATGCCGACACCAGCAGACCATCGCGACCGAGCAAACGCATACCCAACTCATTAATATGGCGATAAGCCGCCTCGCCTGCTTTTTGATCTTTGCGTTTTTTGATAAATGCCGGTGGGTCCAGCACCACCACATCGAAGCGTTCATCGTTGGCGATCAACTCTTTCAGCACATCAATCGCCTTGCCCTGAATTGCCGCCACGCGGTCAGCGACGCCATTAAGTTGGGCGTTTTCCAACACGGCATCACTTGCCGCTTCAGATACATCCACACAATAGACTTCGCTGGCACCAGCAACTGCGGCTTGCACGCCCCAGCCGCCAATGTAAGAGAACACATCCAATACACGCTTGCCTTGAGCATATTGCTGTAGTTGCGCGCGATTCATACGGTGATCGTAAAACCAACCGGTCTTTTGACCTGCCTGCACTGGCGCCATAAAGCGGGTGCCGTTCTCTACCAATTCAACCGAATCCGGCACTTCGCCGTAGGCAACTTGTGTGTATTCCGGCAAGCCTTCCAACACCCGCGCGCTATGTTCATTGGCGAGCAAAACACCCTGCGGATTCAGCACCTGCACCAATGCTTCTACGATTTCATCTTTCACCAGCTCCATACCGGCGCTGGCGATTTGCACCACCAAATAATCGCCAAAACGATCCACCACCAAGCCCGGCAGCAGGTCGGCATCACCGTAGATCAGACGATAAAAAGGTTCATCAAACGCCAATTCGCGCAACGCCAATGATTGCTTGATACGGTGTACAAGAAGGGATTTATTGAGCGGATATTTTTCATCGCGGCTCACCAAACGCCCGCAGATCAGACCGTTAGGATTAATCAGGGCAATGCCGAGCGGCTTGCCGCCCTGCGTTGTCACCAGCGCCTGCTGCCCCATCGAAAACGACTTGAGCGGCGCCTTGGCGGTATCCACCTCGTTGCTGTAAATCCACAAATGGCCAAGCTTCAAACGGCGATCACCTTGGGAGTTAAGAACAAGGACGGGCAGACTCATGGCAGGACTCACATAGTAAAAAGTGCGCGAATTATAAGCCTTGCGCGGATTGGGCGCTGAAATAAAAACAATCTCGCCGCGAAAAACATCAAACGCCTATAAATACGCCGCGCCGAAAGATATGCCTAGCAAGATAGCAAAAGCCCAAACATTTCTGCTTGGGCTTTTGCTTTTACCTGTCAGTCAGTTCGTCCTTGAACCCTGTAGTTTTTATTGCGCTACCGGGGTAGTCTCTGGGGTTTCAGTTTCAGGGACTAAATAGCTGCGCATTTCTGCCAAGCCGCCGGGAGTGTTGACGATCAGCTCGCCGCGTTCGGTTAGAGTTTCTGCGTTGGCAAGATCGGTTACCAGATCATAACCAGCATTTTCAGGATCTGCAGCAAACCAGGTAGACGCAAACCAACCCAGCGGATCGCTTATCACATCTGATGCGATAACCGTTGCTTGCTCTTCGGTAATAGCACCATCGACAAAGTCAACCAACACATTTTGTGAGCGATTGAAATCTACTGCGCCCAACACAACCTCCTCTGGCTCTACCGGAATCTGCCCCTCGAAGAGGATACTGCCGATAATCACTTCGTCGGTTGTTTTAAAGCCGCCAGCACCTTTACGAGCAAACATGTCGATACCTACAAATTTAGGAGTACCAACTAAATCGAAACCGGGCGGGAACGCTGGCTCAACGCTAATGGTCATCCACTCACCGTATTTCAGGTCTTCACCCGTCATATCGATTGGTGAGTTATGGTGACTCCAGTTTGAGTCCTGAAAGAACATCTGGAAGTTGAATTCAGTATCGCGCAGCGATTCAGGGATAAACACATTAACAGTGACCTTGAAGCCTTCACCCAAATTCAATGAATCCAGTGAGTTCAGGTTGTTTTTCTGCAAGCTGATACGTTCAACACCATCTTTTGAGCTAGCAGCAATCAGACCATCAGCACTTGGCGTCAGTACCGGCGATGATGGAATCTGATTGTCATCTGGCCAACCAGTATTGCCCCATCCATCGGTGCTAGTGGTGAAGTCAGAGCGATATTGAACACCAAATTCAGTCTCGGTCGCACCTGCACCCGCCGCACTCACAATTTGTAAGTTCTCGATCAGAATGGCATCGCCTTTAATTTGATCTGCAGTGAATTGACTGAATTGAATGCCCAAGCCGCTACCACCTGATGCAGCAAATTGTGCAAGCGTCGCTTCATCAGGAGTAAACGAGTAGTCATTCCACTGTCCCGGAATCAGATTCCAGGTACCCGCCCAGCCTCCGCCTGCCCAGTTAGTTGAGTTAGCCGCAAAAACGCCCATACCAAATGCGGTTATCGACGATGGTATGTAGATTCGTGCGGTCATGGTGAACGACTGAGTCAAATCAACGGTTAAACCTGCACGAGTAATTTCAAATTGATCGTCCTGAGGAATCAAAGAAATTGCTTTGGTAGTTTCGCCGTCAGCCGTTGAAATGGTTGCCGTTTTACCCTCCCACTGGGAGTTGGCCCAACCATCGGGACCGGCACTAAAGTCACTGGCATAAACCACTGCTGGGCCAGTACCCTCAACCAGTTTGAAGTTATCCATTTTGATCGGCCCAGCGACTGACGCCGGCTTATCTTGAGCAGCCAACTCCATACCTACTGCAACAACTTGGGTCATATCAAAACCCTCAGACACCCAACCAGTGGTTGGCATGTTTGCACCGATTTTGTAGGTGAAGTTGTTCCAACCGGACGATGCGGCTTTCACTTCATTCCACTGGATATTGGCGTAGTTGTCGTTCACATCGCGCAGGTAGAGTTGGTAGCCCATGGAGGCTGCACCTTCTACTGTCAGATACTCAGCATCGAGGTAGGCATCATCAAAATTGATGTCAAAACTCAGCTGGGTATTTTTCAGGTTTTGCGTTGCCGCAAATGGGAAAAGATAAGCGACTTTATCCCCTGGCCCTTGCCATTGCGGATTGACGGATACCGCCACATCGACAAACGCACCGTTAATCACCTGCTCAGCTTTAGCACCTTTTTCAACAACATCACTACCGCCCACCTCGGTGAAAATCACCGGCGCACGCTGGCTGCGAATTACGTTAACAGCGTTAGCGATTTTGGCGGAGGTGTTATAGGTTCTGCCTTTGGTGGCCAGACCAAAGATCAGGTTTTTCTCGGTATCGGCCGCTAAGAGTTCGCGCACACGATTGGCATCAAAAGCATTGAAGTCTTCGCCACAGCCAGGCGCTTCTACCACCAATGGAAACTTAAAGCCGGCTTTGCGGAAATCGCGGATCAAGGTTTTGGTGTAATCCATGTATTCGCGATAACCCGTTGAGGTAGGGTCAAAAACTTCTTTTGGACCCCAACCACGGGCGAGACTGATCATCATCATGGGCTGGAATTTATCCTGCGCAATGATCGGGCGCAGCGTGCCGAACCAGCTTGACTTGGTAATGCGCAATAGGTCTTCGCCGCTGTCCCGACAATAAAGTGCAGGGTCGTTGAGCGTCAGGTTCACAAACAAACCTTCAGCGGCAGCGCGATTCAATGCTGCCTCAAGGTTTGCTGCTGGCGTTTCTGGCGTTACCACTAGACGTATAGCGCCTGCTGATACTTTGGCAGCCTCACTAATAGCATCGAAGCGAGTGGTAGAGTCGGCGCCGTAATCCAATTCAACCCCAATTGGCAATACCTGATGAACACCGTCCGTCCACATAATTTTGGTTTCACTGGTACGCAGCACAGGTGCATTTTCCGAAGGGCGCGCTGCAGTCGGGTCTTCAGTTACCACCTCGGGAATTAACTTGTGGGTTTCAGAGTCGGAACGGCTCAACATATCGCCACCGCCACAAGCAGTTAACAAACTTGCACCGATAATCGATGCCAACAACGTCAATTTGGTTCTCATAAAATTCTCCTCAAACGGATTTATCGTTTTATGCCGCTCGATTAATTAGAAGCTCAGGTTCACGCCAGCCGAGTAGCGGGTTTCTTGTACCCACAGGCTGTGAAACTGACTCTCGTATTGGGTATAGCCTTTACGGCTTTGGCCGGTCAGGTTGGTGCCGTTAACAAACACATTCACGTTGTCGGTGATGTTGTAGGAGACGGACAAATCCAAGTAGCCCGCAGGCTCTGCCCAGTTAGCCAAGTTGAACGAGTTACCCGCCGCGTTGTTTACTCCCGCCAGACCGGTGTACTCCTCACTGCGCCAGTTGTAGGCCATACGCACATTGAGACCTTCATAGTCGTACCAGAGAATCAGGTTGGTTTGATGCTCGGAGTTGGAGACCAATGGCAATTGATTACCTTCGATATCCATATCTTCCGACTCTGAATGCGACCAGGTGTAGTTGAACTCGATACCGGTGCGATTGATGAACCAGTTATCGAACATGGTGAAGGGCTGTTTGTAGCCAAACTCCAAGCCGTACAAATCGGCTGCGCCGGTATTGCGGGTTGACCAAACAGTCGCGTAACGGTTGCGATCCATACCATCCATATCAAGGAAGTGGCGCTGCTCTTGATAGCTCTGTACCGCAGTATCTACATCGATGTAGAACAAACCCAAGCCCAAAATAGCGGATTCGTCGAAGTACCATTCGGACGACAGGTTATATACGTTAGCCATCCAAGGCTTGATATAAGGATCACCTTTATCTGAACCACCACCGATACAACCGACAGTGTCATGCACCATAGCGCCCGAGTTAGGATCAAGTATCTGAACTTGATTGCCATCTTCGTCAGTTTTCACGCAGCGACCGTACCACAGCACCATAGAGGAACCGATGGTATCCATGTCGTTAGTGGTCATGGTGCGTGCCGCGCTTGCACGCAGGATTACATCATCACGCGGGAAGAGGTTCACACTGATCGAGGGCAACAACTCAAGATAGGAGTGGTTGAAGGTCTCGGTCTCATAGACATAGGCGATTTTCTGCCAATCGTCATAACCAATCGAGTTAAATGAATCGAGCACTTCCGGTACGACACTCTTACCCACTTCACGCGCGGTATGAGCCAACTGCAAGCCCACATTGGCGTTGTAGGGGATACCGAACAAGCCTTCATCCTCATTGGCGAAGTTGAACTGCATATACGCATTCATGGTGTCTTCGGTAACCGCGTAAGTTTCACCTGGCTCATCTACCGTACGAGTACCAGGGTAGAGGCGATTCATAAACTCGTAAGGCGAGTCCCAATTGCTGGGCGCCAAAGCTGCCACGCCATTTTCAAAGCCTTTGATGGGGCCAAAATCATAAAACACGCTGGTATCAGCAGCACTAAAGCCGTTATCGACCAAACCGCCAATATCGATCAGGTTGGTATCTGTCTCAGCGAAATTAAACTTGTACCAATCGGGAAATTTTTGCCAAATCGCGTTGCCCGGCAGTAATTTGTAACGCTTATCAGCCGGAACGCGCGGGTCGTTATAGTTGGAGTAACGGCCAGTGGGAGTGACGTACCAAAACTTGTTGTAATTGGCTTCACGGCTACCGTAACGCACCCCCATTTCCATCGATTCGAAATGAGAGGCATCAAAAATAGTTTTTACATCGATGCGCGCCACATTCAGCTCGGCATCCGAGTTAAAGCCACTCGCAAAGCCTTGATACTGTTTAAGGAAGTTCGCGTCAGCAACATCACCTTCATAGGAAAAGCTCGGATAGTCACCGCGGTAATCCACCGTCATGCGGAAGCCATCTACCGGGTCTTTACCGGCGATGCCATCTTCATCTACCCATAACCAGCCGGGCGTACCCTGCTGGAATGTCGCCGCACGCTGCTGCATTTCAGCCTTGGAGTGAATCACACGAAATTTGGCTTCAAAAAACTCATGGTCGGTATAAGCCACCTCAAAGTTGGTGTTATAGGCAGCCGTTTTTTCGATAGTGTTTTTAGAGACGGATTGGAAATCACCAGCCCAGACATTAGCCAGCTGAATGGTGTTGATATCGATAGTGCGCGAATTACCTTGCGGATCAGTAACCGAAATGGATGAACCAGGCGATACAATCGAACCGGGCTTTAGGGAATTGTAAGTTTCTGCGTATGGATCAACTGGCAAGGCATTGTTAACGGGCCATGCATCTGGCGTTTGCTTGGCGTTGAATTGCGCCGACACACCGCGGTCATATTTATCCATCTCAGTGTAGAAAACGTCGCCGCGTACACTCCAGTTGTCGTTGATTTCAAACACACTGGTAAGCGTTCCGCCAAAACGTTCACGTTCAAGGAACTGACTGGTGGCAGAGAATTGCTCAGGCACTATGTACCAGTCGTTGAGATAGTCCCCATCGCCATCAAGATCATATATATCGGTAGGCGTACCGCCGGTTTGGTCAAGGAACGCGAAGGTTTGATTTTCATACATCGAGTAGTTGGCGTTGTAGCTTTCGGCAGTGTAGAGCGAGCCGATGATTGAGAAATTGTCGCCATTGTTAAACCCAGCAACCAAACCAACGTTATAGTCAGGCTCACGGCGGGATTTATCGCCATTTTCATCATATTCACGGCCAGAGTATTCGCCTGTGGCACCTTCGGCGCGAATCTTTACCGTAAACCCTTCATCCAACTTGCTTGGATCCCAGGTTTTGAGATCGACCACACCAGAAATACCCCCTACTAGGGTAGAGGCGTCTTGTGACTTGTATACATCCACGCCGGAAATCAGACCGGCAGGAATATCCGAAAAGTTAGCCTGTACGGTGTTAATACTCCAAGGGCTGAGGAATTGCTCACCGTTCAAGGTGGTCAGTACCTGCGGCATACCGCGCACGTTAAGCGAGGTCCCCTCACCTGCTTCACGCTTGATTTGCACCCCGGTCACACGCTGCAATGAGTCAGTGATGGTGGTGTCGGGCAATTTGCCTATGTCTTCGGCCACGATGGAATCCACCACCATGGTCGAATTACGTTTGATATCAATCGCTTGGGATTGGGATGCACGCACACCGGTTACAAAAACCTCTTCCACCTGCTCACCATCTGTTGGTGCTTCGGTTTCAGGCTCCTGCGCGTAAACTTGTCCGCCATACAGGGCACAGCCTATGGCCAATACCAGCGCTTTTTTTCGAGTGGATATACCGCCAGGTCTATTCATCTTGAGCTTCCTCTTTGTTGTTATCTTTTATAAGTGGTTATCTTTTATAAAAATCAGAGCTGTAGCGCTGTGCAAACCCAACAGATAGACGCAGCTGTCCCACTGGGAACAAAAGCATTCGAGAATGAGTTTTACAGCGTGAAATCTATTTTTTATTGACGAACGATTATTGTTTTTTTACTTACGGGTAGAGCGTTGTTTACTTAAGGTTAATACGACTTATTGGATTTATTAGGTGTCGATATTGAATCGAAATGTAATCGTTTTCAAGCGTGTTTTGTGATCGTTTCACGAACACTCTGGCAAGAGAGCCGTCACTGCGTCAAAAAAGTCTTAGACGATGCACTCTATATATTTGAAAAATAAGAAAAATTTAAAACCCGTCAGTAAAAAAACAAAATGTTTACTGACAAACAGGTATTGATACGCGAAAAGCGTGACGGAAACACCGCCAAAAAGAAAACGGTTTCAAATCGTAACAACGACACCAATAACAGCTCCTCGCCACAGTTTTACCTGCCAATAAAAAACGCCCAGCAGCATTACACCACTGGGCGCTTTCATTCACCCGCTTGCCTCGCCTCCAATAATGGCAGCAAGGCAAAACGGAAGATTGCACGGGTAATTACAAACGCACACGCACTCCCAAAGCCACTCGGCGCTCTTGTACCGAGAGCGAATGGAATTGGTTTTCAAACTGCGCGTAGTTGCGATAGTTGGTTTCAGTGAGGTTGGTACCTTGCAGGTACACAGTCACATTGTCGATCAGGTCATAGTTGATCGATGCATCCAAATAACCCGCAGGTTCAGTCCAGTTACCCAAGCTGATCGCCGCTTCGTTGGTGTTCAACCCCACGCGACCTTGGTAGATGTCGCTGCGCCAGTTGTAGGCGATACGCGAGCTGAGCTTGTCGCCTTGGTACCAGAGAATCGCGTTGTATTGATGCTCGGAGTTGGATTGCAGCGGGAAGCTGTTGCCTTCCAAATCTTCATCGCCCGAGTCGCTGTCGGAGTAGGTGTAGTTGAATTCCACACCGGTATTACCCCAGAGTCCAGGCAGGAAATTGAAGGATTGCTTGTAGCCCACTTCAAACCCTTTGAGGTCAGAACCGGTTACGTTTTGGGTAGTCCAGACGTTAGCCGTACGGCGCACCACACCATCGGAATCCGCATAAGCACGCGCTTCTTGCAGGGTTTCAGTAGCCGTTTCCACATCGATCAGGAACACACCAAAGCCCAAAATACCGCCTTCGGCAAAGTACCATTCGGTCGAGGCGTTCCAGTTGTCCGCGCGCCAAGGCTTCACGTTCGGGTTACCCTGATCGTTACCGCCACCGGGGCTATTGACTACTTTGTAGGTGCCATCGGCATCTTCACGGTCGCCGTCCGGGGTATACACCTTGTATTCCTGATACCACAGGGTTTCGTTTTCGCCCACATTGACCAAGTCGTTGCGACTCATGGTTTTGCCATATCCGAAACGGACGATCACATCATCATGCGGGAAGAAATTGATGTTGGCCGATGGCAATACATCAGTGAAAGAAGCATGGGTAGTTTCACTGCCGGTCGATTTGAGCATCACCTGCCAGCCCTGCGGCGAGCGCCCCAATGCGGCATCAGCACCACCACCGTAGTAAGTACCCTCCGCAGGCGTGGCACTGGCAAGGTAGGTGCTATTAACAACTTCGCGGTCAGTTTGTACGACGCGTACACCAACATTACCCGAGTAAGGCATGCCGAACAGGCCTTCATCGCTCTCAAAATTACCCTGAAAGTAAGCCGAGGTAGATTCTTCGATCACCGAGTAGGTTTTTGCCGGGTCGGCAAACTTGGTAGCACCCGGGTAGATGAAGTTCATAAAGCCGTTTACGTCGTCGAGCGATTTGGGATCGAGCGCCGCAACACCGGTTTCAAAACCATTGAAAGGGCCGAAATCATTGTAGGAAATCAGCTGGGATTTCAGATCATCAAAAGGTGCCAAGCCCAAGTCCGCGTTACCTTTGAAGTCGTTCCAGTCGGGATAACGTTGCCACACATAATCGCCCGGCAATGGTTGATACCACAGCTCTTCCGGCACATTGGAGTCAGCCCAAGTGGAGTAAACACCGGTCGGGGTCAGGTAGTCGTACTTGGTGGTATCGACATCGCGTCTATCCCAGCGCACGCCGAAATCGAAGGAATTGAACGCAGCAAATTCAAACTCGTAAGAGCCGTCTGCACGTAGCACATCCATAGTCGCTTCGTCTTTTTGGCCAATCGCAAAGGCTTGGAAAAGATTCAAGCGGTCGGTGCTGGACAGGTCATCCGCATAAGTGAAGGTTGGGTATTCACTGGTGTAATCCACGGTCACAAAGAAAGGATCAACCGGGTCATCCTGGCCATCGCCATCTTCATCAACCCAGTACCAGACGGGTGTGCCCGCTTGGAAGGTCGCCTCTTCCATCACCTTTTCTGCTTCAGAGTGCACATAGCGCACCGAGCCAGTGAAGGCGCCGCCGTTATCAAACGCCAATTCAAAATTGGTGTTCAGCGCATCGGTATGGTTTTGTTTGCTTTTGGTGGTCGCCTGAAAGTCCGGCGCTTCAACTACAGCAACTTGCAGCGAGTTGATTACGCGATCAGGCGCACCATCTACACCCGGAACAACCGCTTCAAAACTGGTTTGTGAACCGGGGCGCAGTACGTCGTAGTTGGAGTCACGGCTGCCGTTAAATTGGGTTTCAACACCGCGGTCGTATTGATCCATCTTGGTGTAGAAAGCTTCACCGGTGAAGGTCAATGAATCGCTCAGGCGCGACTGGAATGAGCCGGCAAAACCTTCGCGCTCGCGCTCCATCACATAGGCTTTGACGCCGTAGCCGCCGGGCACCAGATAGCGATCAGTTGTGGTGTTGCCGTCATTATTCAGATCGTAAGGGTCACCGCCGGAGTTGACGAAGCCCAAGCGCGAATCTTCGTACATTTGGTAGTTGGCGGCGTTAGTCACCGAGGTAAACGCACCCAAAGTAAAGCCGAAATCGCCATTGTTCCAACCCACAAAACCGTTAACGTCGTGGTTTGCATCTTTGGTGATGGAGCCTTCAGAACCTTCAACTGCAGCCGTTGCAGTCCAGCCCTCGTCCATATCCAGAGCGCGACGGGTTTTCAGATCAACCACACCAGAAATACCGCCGGCGGTGGTGGATGCCGATTGGGATTTGATGACATCCACACCGCCAATCATGGAGGCGGGAATATCGGAATAGTTAGCACCTACGCCGGTAATCGACCAAGGGCTAAGGAAAGATTCACCGTTCAGCGTAGTCAACACCTGCGGCATACCGCGTACGTTCAGGCTTGAACCTTCACCCGCAGTGCGCTGGATTTGCACACCGGTCACACGCTGCAATGAGTCAGCGATGGTAACGTCGGGCAACTTGCCGATATCTTCGGCGACAATGGAGTCAACTATCACGGCAGAGTTGCGCTTTACGTCTACCGCTGCTTTTTGCGAGCCGCGGATGCCAGTAACCACAACCTCTTCAATCAAACCGCCATCACTTCCCTCTTGAGCAAAGGCGTGAGAGCCAAACGCAGTAACCGACAGCGCAGCCACAACGGATGACAAAACCGTTTTTCTAAAGCTTGGTGTATTCATGATCTACCTCTTGGGTTATGCCTTAGCTATCGGTCCAGACAGATCAACAGCTACACGTCACCCGCCAATCAGGAGAGGTGAGAGATAGGAAAACGCCGCAGCCAATTCGATTGAAACTGATTGGGGTTGGATACTAAGGCTCTATTTTTATCGTTCACCGAAGCCTTGACCTCGGTGTGGCGCCATATTGCACAAAAATGTAATCGTTTACAAATTTTTTACAAAAAAGACGTTTCTTGAAGTTGACGAAATAGAAAGACCAAGAAAGCAGACAGAAGGAAAAATAAAAATATCCATATAAATCAATACATTAATATTTTTACAGTTAAAAATAAGGCAGAGGGAATATCTAGGAAGAATTTTTTACCATCGAAAACAACGGTAATCGTTTACAAAACGGTCACATAAAACAACATTAAAAGCGCATCCTTGCGCCTGGAAAAACTCAAATTCTTAAAGCACAGCATCTATCGCAGAGGTCAATTTCTCTGAATCCGGCTTGGTCATACTGCCGAAATACTCGACCAATTTGCCGTCCTTTCCTAGCAGATACTTGTTGAAATTCCACTTGGGTTCCTTCGACTGCTCGGCCAACGCCTTGAACAAGGCATTGGCATTTTCACCGGTGACATGGGTAGGCGCGACCATGGTAAAAGTCACCCCGTAATTGAGGTAGCAAATCTCTGCCGCTTTTTCCTCATCGGCATCTTCCTGCTTGAAATCATCGCTGGCAAAACCAACTACAACCAAACCTTTGTCTTTGTATTTTTTATGCAGCGCTTCCAGCTCTTTGAACTGGGAAGTAAATCCGCAGTGGCTGGCGGTATTCACCACCAACACCGCCTTGTTTTCCATCAAGGCACAAATATCGACTGAATCTTTTGAGTGCAATTTGCGATATTCGCCTTTCATATAATCCGGACAAGCCGAGGCCGCCCCGCTTACCAAACTCATCATCGCAACTCCCATTAAGCCAATGGATTTAATCACCGCTTGCACAGACCGTTTCACAATTCGCTCCTCCTTACAGGGCATTGATTGAATATCAACCGCAGTCTATGCCTTTTTACAAGCAGCAACCGTTAAAGTTTCGCAGCTTAACCAATCCTTACCAAAGGCAAATTCAGGGCAAAAAAAAGCCAGAACTGGGTTCTGGCAAGTCACGGGAAAACAAAATCGAATTATTTAATCAGAATCAGCGCTACAAACATCACTAACATCGCCGCATTCAATGCATAAAACGCGGGATACAAAATATTTTTTTGAATTTTTAAATTAACCATCGCCGCGTTACATCTGCTGATTCGTTAAAGTCAAATTAACACCGGAAAAATGGCGCCGCAATAACGATTTTTGGTAGGGATAAAAGTCGAACCTCCAGAAAACATCGAACGAACATAAAAATGCAGTGATTGAAAAAATAATTCTATCTACTTAAGTTTTTTCTAGCCGTGTCCGCATAATTATTAAATTCATTGATCCATTGCCTTTGTTTAATCAGTGAGTCGGCAAGAGATTTTGCTTTGATAAAATGTTCGTTTATCTTAGCCTCCACAAACCGAGAATAATCTCTTGAATTTTCAACAGCTTTAGTTGGGTAATCCATACCATAGAGCACAGCTAAATAGCTTTCTCGCTGAAAAAATTCTATTTCGGCAGCAAAGTCGTAATAAGTAGGAGAGAAACTTTTCCATAATGATAA
Source organism: Cellvibrio chitinivorans (assembly GCF_035117775.1). Taxonomy (NCBI): domain Bacteria; kingdom Pseudomonadati; phylum Pseudomonadota; class Gammaproteobacteria; order Cellvibrionales; family Cellvibrionaceae; genus Cellvibrio; species Cellvibrio chitinivorans. The sequence continues at coordinate 1,055,607 of NZ_JAYKKN010000001.1, read as the reverse complement.
GCGTTCCTTTAATACGTCTGAAATTTTTGCATTCTCTGTGCAATCAAACCAAAAATCACTATCGCGACGATCCGAAATAAAATAATGCATCTGGATAAAGTCAATGATTCTTTCCCAAATTTGCTCTACTCGCCTATTAACTTGCAGTGATCGCACTTCAATATCATCAAAACAATCCGGCAGCAGCTTAGCTATTAACGACGCGCATCGATCAGCAACAATGATTGAAGTCGCTTCCAGCGGCTCAACAAATCCTTGCGCCAAACCAAGAGCAATACAATTTTTTACCCAAAACTTTTCCCGATAGCCAGCATTCATAGGAATTTTTCTAACGTCACCCTCATTAAAGCTAGCTCCATGATAACGAGAAAACTCTGCTAGAGCTTCTTGCTCATTCATATGACTTGATGAATATACAAATCCTGTACCTCGACGACTGGTGAGTGGAATATCCCAAATCCATCCCGCCTTATGTGCTGTGGCTTTTGTATAAGGGAAAATATCATCCTCAGGAGCGGTTGCAACCTGTAAAGCTAGCGCCTGATCTGCAACAATTTGCTCTCTTTTATCAACTAATGGAACACCCAATGTTTTGCCAAGCAAAAGGGCGTTAAATCCACTGCAATCAATGAAAAAATCGAAATTTTCTACTTCACCATCATCGTAACCTAAGGTACTGATGAACCCTCTTTCATCCAAGTCGACTGACGATATTGTCTTTTGCTTATATAAAATTCCGAATCTTCGCTTTGCATTATCTGCCAATAAATCAGCAAATTTTTTAGCATCAAAATGATACGCATAGCTAATCACTCCCTTATACGGGGGAGAATTTCGCAATTTCGGAGATAGATTGTCTTCCGCAACACAATAACTCATCGCCAATTCCGAGAATTCGCATGGTTTATTTTTCAACCAGAAGTCTGTAGCATCTTGCCCTGCCGGATAGGGAGAATCGAATGGATGGTAAAAAAAATTGCTTTCCCGATTTTCGTTTGGCGTCATCCAGTTTATAAATTTAATGCCTGTTTTAAAAGTAGTATCACAGCGCAACAAAAAATCCGCCTCGCTAATACCGAAGCTTTCTAAGCTACTCCTAATTACGGCCACAGTTCCCTCACCGACACCAATAATAGGAATATCTTTTGATTCAATTACAGTAATACTAAATCCGGCTCTTTTGCTGAGCTCTAGTCCCATATGATTTGCAGCCAGCCAGCCAGCCGTACCACCTCCGACAATGGCAACTTTTTTTATCTTCATAGTCACACCTATAAGTTGAATTCAAATCATATAAAAACACAGCTTATCTAAAAATAATAAATAATAAAAAGCGCGCAACATTTCTGCTGCACGCTCTTCAAAACCCATTTAACAAGTAATATTGCTATTAAAAGGTTGCACGAACACTCAAAGCATAACGACGGTCAGTTGTGAAGCTCAAAGCATCCGTTTTATCACCTTCTTGATTAAGTTGATATTGAGTTTTGGTTTCTGTGTTCAGCAAGTTACTGCCTTCAAGACCCACTTTCCAATTATCATTAATCGTGTAATACAAGCTCGCATCCATCATGCCGGCAGCTTTAGCAAACGCTGGTACGAATTCTTCAGACTCACGCATAGTTAGCATGTATTCTGAACGCCAGGTGTATGCCAAACGGAATGCAATAGCATCGTATTCGTACATACCAACAATGTTCATGTTCTCGTCTGAATAGCCTTGCAATGGCAAACCAGTGAAGCTACGGAAGCTATTACGGAAATCCGTTACAGGCACACCCGCTCCATTATAGCGAATTGGCTCGGCTGGATTTTCGTTAGGATCGTTCAAGCCATCCTGATCGATATAGGTAAAGTTGAACTGCAAGCCCAAACCGCTCCAAGCACCCGGCAGCATGTCGTAGAACTGCGAATAGGAAAACTCCACACCGCGAATTGTGCCGGAGCCAGTATTGTCCGGACCGTAAGCTGATACTGGATAGGTATAACCAGCATAATCAATTTCGGAGGAAAACTGTTTATTGCGGATAATGTTGTCCAACTTTTTATTGAAGAGCCCAACAGTCAAAGAACCCGCATCCGCAAAATACCATTCTGCAGTCAAATCGTAATTAATTGATTCTTCCGGCTCCAAGAATGCATTGCGAGAGTTGGCGCTAATTTCGATATCTTCCAAATCAACAACAGGGTTATAGGTCGCACTATTTACGTCATCATTTTTTCCTGCTGTCGGATCTTGCAAAACTTCTGTGTAATCCAAGCTCACAACCATACTATTGCGAGTATCGAGCAGGCTAGGATAATAAAGCCCTTTAGATGCACCGAAACGAACGACCACATCATCAGTTACGCTCATGCTAACGTTAAAGCTTGGCAATACCGTGTTGTAATCAGTACCGTCAACTGTGCTTGGAATCGAATCGCCAGATGCCAAAGCGAAGATGCTTGGATACATTTCCTCCATCACTTGATAACGAGATTCAGTCGGAGATGTTCCGCGTCTAGATGTAGGAGGTAGCGTCATGCCACCAGTAGATTGCAATTGGTAACCAACATAACGCAAACCAAGATTACCCTTTACCGGCATAGACAAGTCGTCGAATTGGAAATCACCGCGAACATAAAACTCTGTACGCTCCTCCTTACTTGAACTGAGGTGGCGCGCTGCGAAGGAGCCATCAATACGGTCAGCAAGATCTTCATATGGAACTGCACAATTTCTAAGGCCATCTTTAACTGCCCCCATTGCATTACCCAACGCACTCCAACTACCGCAACCTTCGCGCAAAGTTTGAATGTAGTTTTTCGTCAGATCCATTTTAGGAAAGAGGAAGCTGTTATTAGCCCCTTTCAAAATATCGCCATTGTAATGATCAGCAAAACTGACACGTTCAAACAAATAACCCGCCGCTTGGGGAGAAGCATTGTAAGAGCCTTGCGCACTCCAAGGAGTTCCCAGCGCTTGCCAGCCTTCATACTCCGTATCACCCATATTGAGTTCTTTTTCTGAATAGTAGATACCAGCTTTTATAGCACTGAAGACACCATCAAAGTCATACTGAACATCAAATTTAACAGCGTCTAACTTAGCCTCGGAATAAACTTCCTGTTGCATACCAGAAGCCAAACGTAGAATTGGGTTAGTGTAAGTAACAGTTCCATTCCCAACGACTGGCGCAGCAACATCTGGCGGATAAGAAGTATTTGAACTTAAGAAAGTAAACGATGGTGTAGAGCCTCTTAGATCCAAGAAATACGGAGCATTCACAGCATTTTGATCACCATTGATACGTGAAGTTAAACCGTAGTTATGAACAGTTTGCTCAGAATCAACATGCTGATAATCAAATGACGCAGTCAAGCGATCAGTTGGTTTTAGAGTCAGATTGAACGATGTATCTTCTACAGTATTTTCGTTGTAGTTATAGCGAGAACGGAATTGCAGCGGGAAGTCACCACTAACGCCTCTACCTACGCCTGAAGTAAGGAACCCATTCTCATCGATAGTCAACGGCATACCATTAGCAGAATCATCTGACCAAGAGGTAGCAGAACCATTACCGTTCAAGAAACCACGGTCACCAGAGGCAATAACACGCTCACGCCAATCAAGTGAAGCCGTAGAGTTAATGTGCTCCAAAGTCGTAGTGATAGTTTCGTCAGCATTAGCCCACTGCAACGAGGTTGTAAAGCCAGCACGCTCACGAGTATTTTCAGCTGTACTTATGTGGAAGTTTGCAGGAATCCACCAAGTTTCACCTTCTGGTTGACCGGGCAATGGAGGGCCATCAACTGTCGCCACATGTGCGTTTTCTGGCGTAACAATATTAGCCGAAGGGCCTGTACAGTCTGGAGACCATGTCCATACATTCGGGTTATTGTTGTTAGCATCCTGAGGCACACAAGGGCTGTCATACATACCTAACACAGCCCCAGGGCCCTGCGCACCACCCCAACTATCCCAACTTGCTGCAGGCGTGTTATCAATACCACGAGCGTGGAAGTTACCCAAGCCAAAACCATCACCACGTGTTTCATACTCAGAGTAAGAACCAGAAATCAAGAAACCAAACTTGCCCGCACTCGTCTCCCATGTATCTGCAAATAAACCAGAGAAAGAAGGCGTTAACTCTTCAGCGAAATCACCATAGTTAGCTTTAGCATTGAAAGAAAGCAAACGCTCATTTGAATCGAAAGCTTTACGGGTAATCAAATTAACCGTACCAGCAATACCACCAGAGATTCTGTCAGCAGTTTGGTTTTTAGCAACCTCAACCGCCCCCAGTAATTCAGCAGGAAAATCTTCATAACTCAAACCACCCCATGGGTTAGCACTGAATGCATCGCGACCGTTGATTTCTGAACGTACACGATCCAAACCACGCACTAACACACCGGTACCCTCGTCAGCATAGTGCTTAGGATCATCTGAAGATGCAAAACGCTCGATGGTTACACCTGGAACACGTTGCAGCGCTTCAGTTACCGACTTGTCGGGCAGAGCGCCAATGTCAGAAGCTGTAATAACATCCACAACCGTGTCAGAGTTACGCTTTAATTCTTGAGCGGTATCCAAGCTGTTGCGCATACCTGTTACAACAACTTCTTCAAGATTCGCATCTTTCGAGTCTGTTTGCGCGAAAGTAGGAACACTCAGCGCCATAATTGAAACGGCCAGCAAAGATTTTTTAAATCTTGTGCGTGAAGTTTCAGATACATAGTTTTTACTTGTCATATCCAACCCCTTAGTTGTTTTCTCTCGTATTAAACCCAGGATGCGCATGCTTAATTAATAATGGTGCACATCTTATTGAGCATTCTTCCTACTACACATTTACTACTTTTTTAGAACTTATCCATTTTTCACTTGACCCTCGACCTAAAAAACACCTCAGGACAATGATCAAGCGCGAATGATTAAAATCGAAGCAGTAGCCGAATCTAACATTCGATTTTTTGCGACACCACATCAAAACAAAACTCGAACTACACACTACTAAAAGTCGAACCACGCACAACACAAACGACAACAGCGTCAAAAAATCAATGCAGATGCTGTTGTCGGTAATGACTTGGGGTAACGCCAACTGTTTTCTTAAACGCCTGATTGAAAACTGATTTGCTATTGAACCCACAGCTTTTCATGATTTCGCCTATAGGTTTTTGGCGTAACTCAGTGTCCGCTAAACGCTTTTTGGCCTCTGCAACACGATAAGTACCAATCAATTCAAAAAAATTCATATGCAATTGGCTATTGATGGTGCATGACAATAACTTGGGCGATACATTTAATTTAATCGCCAGCCGCTCTACCGTAATGTGAGGTTCCAGATAAGGTTTGTTTTGCTCCATAAAATCAGTCAATTTTTCAGCCAACTGTTGTTGCGGCTCTTCTACTGAAGGAGCTGAATCAACTGATTTTTCGATCTCTTCACAGGAAAACTCAGTTGAATGCTTTAAAAAGTAAATCAGCAATGCGCCTACATAAACTAGCAGTGCAAAACCTTCTACAGAGCCAAATACATCTGGTGGCAACAACTGAAAAAAGCGGGTTTCTATTAACCCCATAAGAACCCAGCAGTTAATCGCGAAAAAACCACCTAACAACAATCTCAACCACTGCTTATCTGTTTTATTTAAGTGGTAATGATCAGCTTGTTGCTGACGCTGGTACAGATAAAGCTGATAGAAGCAGAAGCCACTGTAAACAAATAAAACTATACGCTGCGCCCAAATCAAACCTTCAAAATAGGAGTCGCCCGCTACATGTACCCAATCGTGCACATACTGCATTTTTTGCTCTGGCGCTAGGCGATGAAAAATTTGGTAGATATAAAATGGATAGCAAGCTGCAGGTAATAAATGCAAAAGCTCAAATTTGCGCAGGGAAAAATTTCGCTTTAATGATGCACGTGTAAACCAGTACAGCAGCGGCCCCTGTAAAAAAAATACGAAACCAAATAAAAAGAAAACATTGGAAGACAACATCGACAAAGTGTCGCGCACGCTGACATTCCAATACACCAAAGTATCGAACGCACGCAAAGCACCAAAGAAAAAGAACAGAGCTAAACACTGCCAATAGATTTTATTAACGTGGCCAAGTTGTTGGGAGAAAAACAACAGGCACGCAAGCATCAACGCAAGAAAGCCGCCAAATAAAAGCGGGATGTCGTTGATATTAAACAGGGCTACTTCAACCATATCAGTCTACCGATAGCGCAGGTCATCATAGATAACGTATTTATATTTAGCGCAGTAGTAACCCAACCTCATGCCGCTGCTCTTATGGTTTCATCCCAACCATAATCCCGTGAGTCCAGCGCTATGCACTTAGTTATGAGGTTATTACCCCACGCACCTTCAATTATTGTTCGTCACCTGAGTAGCAAGAAGAACCCGCTACCCGTCCAACTTATATACAAAAGGACAACGTTGTCAATCCGGTTTACATTTCTTCATCTGATAAAAATTTTAATCAGTGAGATGTAAACGTATTCAGGATTTTTTCCAACGAAGAGGCGACTGCAACCACCATTTCTTGATCCAACATTTGCGCCTGCTGAATCAATTCTTTTGCTTTTTTATGCTCATCCTGTGCAAGTACAGACACTCTCGACCGACGCTCAAGTAGATCAACACATGCGCGCGCTACCGAGTCCACTTTATTTGCAAGCGATGCCAATTCTGGATGCGCCAATAAAAAACCATCCAAGGCAATCCGATTGGCAGTCCAGCCTTTCATTTCCACTTGAAGAGCAAAATACTCTTCATTTACTTGCGGGTTTTTCAACCATTTTTCCAAGCGCAAATTAAATTGGCGTACATATTCATTTTCAGCAGGTAATGCATCAACCAATCGATTTAGTGGGTCTGCTTTTGAGTAGGTCTCATAGGCTGACTTTTCATGCTGCCGATGGTAGTAATGCGCTGGCTCCAGCATATCCGCAAACATTTTTACTGGTGCCGATTCATTTTTACCGGCAAGTGTTTTCAGTGCGTTTATTTGTTGCTGACGATGCAATAAACCGATCGATTTCTCTGCCCACACCTCAATTACATTTGCACGCGAATACATACTGTTTTCATCCTGCAAATTTCGCGCCGACCATAAACGTTCTGCAACAATAAACGCACGAGGCCACAAACGTAGATCAATACTCTGCTCATCAACTATTTCAGCCCAAAGTGCAGCTTCGCCACCGAGGATTAATCCCTCTTGCTGTGCACTCAAATGCACCACTTGCTCTGTTTTTGTTAGCTGTTTTTGTGCATTTTCTTGTGTTAATTTTTCACCAGTAATTGTGTAAGGCGCATTGCCAACGATGGCCTTTCCTTCAATTTTATCTGCAACAAAATTCACATAAAAATCGACAGAGCCCATCCAGGTATCTATTGAAAATATTGCCGAGTTATCCGCATATTTTTTGATTAAAACTTCGCGCCGCGACTTTCCTTTGAAATCAACAAAAGCCTGTATGACTTTTTTATTATTGTTGATGAAAGTAAATGTACCTGTAACAGGGTTTCCGCGCTTGCGTGGCATTTCAAAACGCCAAGTGTTTATCGCTTCATTTTCATTGATTGGATGAACCACGACCGGTTTGGGCGGAATTGGATCATTACGGTAGTGATACGCAAAACTTTGCGGTTGATCTAAATAATATCCAGTCGACAAAATCGCCTGAAAACCGTGACTCACTGCATCACTTACGCCATCCAGCCCCTGCCATGATTGAATCACAATATCCTTAGGTAAATCTTTGTGTTGGATTTCATCCCAACCAATCATTTTGCGCTTGTGCTGCTGTAATATTTTTTGCAAACGCTGATTGAAATATGCCTGCAACCCGTGATGATCTTTTAAATTATTTTCTTTGATGAAAGTTTGAATAACAGGATTGGTATTCCAGTGCTCAGGATCAACTTCATCGCCGCCGATGTGAATGTACTCGAACGGAAATAATTCGGTTACTTCAGCAAGAATCGCATCGGCAAATTTATATACATCTTCATTTGCGGGATTTAAGGTTGGCTTGTGCACACCCCAGCGATATTCCATTGCATAAGGGCCAGGCGCAGACATTAATTCCGGGTAGGCAACTGCAATTGCACTCGCATGTCCGGGCATATCAATTTCCGGCAATACCTGAATGCCACGCTCAAGTGCGTAAGCAACAACCTCGCGAATTTGTTTGCGTGTGTAATATTCGCCATCAGAAGCTAGCCTATGTAATTTGGGATATGCCTTTGACTCTAAACGCCAGCCCTGGTCATCCGTTAAGTGCCAATGAAAAATATTGTATTTGGCTACCGCCATCGCATCGATTTGACGCTTGATGGTTTCAACCGAGAAAAAATGGCGCGATGTATCCAACAACAATCCGCGCCATTTAAAACGTGGGTAGTCATTAATCGCGACTAAAGGCAGTTTAATTTCTGAACCGATACCGACTAGCTGTAAGAGTGTTTCCATACCACGCTCAACACCTAGCCATTGGGGTGCAATCAATTCGATTTTTTCAGCAGTGATATGCAATTGATAAGACTCATCCCACTCACTGATTTTGTCTGACATTGGCTTGCTGTCGGTAACACGAATGATTAGCTGCGCTTTAGCTTCAGACGATTTTTTAACGCGCAGTGAGCGGCCAGCTTGTTGTTCAACTCTGCGCGCAAACGACTGCACTTGCTTTTTCGTGACAACGTTGTTCTTTGAGTTTGAAAAAAAACTCAATGAGCTGCCAACAACCAATTCACCAGCTTGTTGCTCCACTTGCTGCGGATAAGGCATTAATGGCAACTGTTCCGCTTGAGCGCTAGCCCAAACAGAACACAATACACTGGCAATCAACAGCAAATATTTCGTCATCATTTGTTACTTAATTTTCTGTGGCTTCTTTGCTAGATAATTTTAATTTTTTGTTGGTTCGCTTAAGGTTTTTTATAAGCAACGCAATCAACTTCAACTTTACAGTCCACCACCATGCTGGATACCACACAGGCGCGCGCCGGTGGATTAGCACCGAAGTACTCCATAAATACACGGTTGAATGACATAAAATCGCGCGGGTCATCTAGCCACACACCGCAACGCACTACATCTTCCGGGCCATAACCTGCTTCAGCCAAAATAGCTAACACGTTTTTAATGGCCTGATGCGATTGCGCGACTATGCCGCCATCAATAATTTCGCCATTCACCATAGGAACTTGACCGGACACAAACAACCAGCCATCGGCACCAGCTGCACGCGCAAATGGCAAATGCTGCCCACCAGTACCTTTTCCACCTTCAACGCCAATACGTGTTATCTCTGACATAAAAATCTCTTTTAATTTGTTGTAACCACACTCTTTGAAGTGAGCTTCGATATTTGTTCTGTGACCGTCTGCGACATGGATGTCGCAGTCGAGCCTACAAGGATGTATTTACGGCGAGTCACAGAATGAATATCGAAGAGCACATCGCTCGTACCCGTACCACTAATAAAACCCGATTCGTAAATCGCGCTGTCTTGTTAAAAATTTTCCCGCACGCATTCCGGTTACTACTTTTTGTGTGTAACTCAATACGCCGTTCACCCAAACTGACTCGATGCCTTCGGCCAATTGTTGTGGTTGGGTAAAGGTTGCCGCGTCTTTTACTTTCACCGGATCAAACAAAACCAAATCTGCCGCAGCGCCAACTTTAATGCGCCCGCGATCATCCAAGCCAAAACGATCTGCCGACATAGATGTCATTTTGCGAATCGCTTCCGGCAAACTAAATAATTTCAAGTCGCGACTGTAATGCCCCAGCACTCGGGGAAATGCCCCCCACAAACGCGGATGCGGTAGCGGATCTACAGGCAAACCATCAGAGCCAACCATGGTCAGCGGGTGCGCCAAAATATTTTGCACATCCTGCTCACTCATCCCGTGATACACAGCACCTGCTGGCTGCAATTTTTTTGCAGCATCAAGCAAACTCACATCCCACTCAGCTGCGATTTCCGCCAATTTTTTTCCACCCTGCTCCGGGTGCGGATCACTCCAGGTGATGACAATATCGAAGTCGCTGGTGACCTGTTGTAAATCGAGCGTCGATGAACTGGCACTGTAGGGATAACAATCGCAACCGACAGGATGTGTTTTCGCAGCAGACGCTAATTTACTTAGCACCTCTGAACTGCGCCCCCAGTTTCCGGCACCAGCACACTTTAAATGCGACACAATAATTGGGGCTTTAGCGTGCTCACCTATTTCAAATGCTTCATCCAACGCCGAAAGAATTTCATCAAACTCTGTACGCAAATGCGTGGTGTAAACAGCGCCGCTTTCGTTTAACACTTCCGCTAATTTTTTTACTTCTTCTGTTGTGCTGGCGATAGCAGAACCATAAGCCAAGCCAGAGGACAAGCCCAAAGCACCTTCGTTTAGCGCAGCGCGCAATTGAGTGCGCATTAATTCAATTTCGTTTTCTGTCGCAGTGCGATCCAAGCGATCCATATGATTGTTGCGTAATGCAGTGTGCCCAACCAAGGCTGCAACATTAACCGCCGGCTCTGCCTGATTTACCGCATTTTTATAGCTGGCAAAATCAGCGTAACTAAATTGTTCTGGTGCACCGAGCAAATTCATCGGGTCAGGCAATTCACCCGTTAAGGTCACGGGGCTAGCACTAATTCCGCAATTACCCACAATCACCGTAGTAATTCCCTGCGAAATTTTTGGCAACATTTGTGGAGCATGAATCACTTGTAAATCGTCATGGGTGTGCACATCGATAAATCCGGGTGCCAACACCAAGCCGTTTGCATCGCACAGATGTAACGCATCTGCATCAGATAGCTGACCAATTGCCGCAATGGTGTTACCGCTAATAGCAACATCTGCGTTGTATGCTTGCTCGCCAGTGCCATCGATAATCTGTGCATTGCGAATTATCAAATCAAACTTCACCCACTGGCTCCCTACTACGCAATTACTAAAATGTTATTTATTTAAATCAAAAGCCAATTAATTTCCGAGAGACTTAACTACCAAGAGCATTAGTCCCCAAGAGGCAGGCGATTGTCGCCACCACGATATTCATCCAAAGCAAATTTTACGCGGCGCAACAATTCTTTGCTTTCGTTTTTACGCACCAATGCCAGTTCGGTTGCAAGAATATCGATTGCCAACAACATGCCGTAACGCGATGCCGATGGCTTGTAAATAAAATCGGTTTCTTCAGTCACTACTGGCAGCACAATATTGGCTTTTTCGGCAAGCGGTGAATTATTGGAGGTGAGCACAATAATGCGCGCACCGTATTCACGTGCAATGTCAGCTACTTCCAACAACTCCGGAGTAACACCAGTAACGGACAACAGCACTAATACATCTTTTTCAGTGAGCGTTGCCGCCAACATACGCAGCAATACTGGATCGTGATATGCCGTTACCGCCATACCCAAACGGGCGACACGAAATTGCACTTCATCAGCCAACATGGTGGACCCACCACCCATACCACCGATATAAATCAAACGCGCTGAATTCAATAAGCCTGCCGCTGCACGAAAATCTTCTTCAACAAAACGCGCAAGATTTGCGCGTAAAGTAGATTCAACATCGCTGCAAATTTGCGTGTAAAACGCACTTTCTTCTACCGCAGGCACTTCTGCCAAAAAGCGTGAACCTACCGCATTGGCCTGCGCCAGTTTTAATTTCAAATCGCGAATATCTTCACAGCCAACCGATTTAGCAAAACGCGAAATAGTGGCAATACTCACCGCGGCTTTTACTGCTAGCTGATCGATACTGGCAGCGGCGGCAAAGGCAATGTCTTCCAAAATGGCATCGGCGACTTTTTGTTCGGTCGCGGATAAGCGATCGCGACTGGCACGCATGTGGTACACAATATCGAACAAAGCCGTCATATCTTTTTCCGAAATCGATTTAAATAAATGCTGCTACGAGCGAAACAAACACCAGCGCAACAATTGAAATAATAGTTTCCAAGACCGTCCAGGTTTTTAACGTCTGGGTTACGGTCATATTGAAATATTCTTTGATCAGCCAAAAACCACCGTCATTAACATGCGACAAAATTAATGAACCGGCACCAGTGGCGATAACCAATAATTCCGGGTGCGGATAACCGGCAGCCAAGGCGATAGGCGCAACAATTCCCGCCGCAGTGCTCATAGCCACAGTCGCAGAACCTGTTGCGATACGCATTAACGCGGCAACCAACCAACCCATCATTAATGGCGTTAATGACATGTGCGAAGAGAAATCCACAATTTCTTTGGCGATGCCCGCTTCAACCAAAATACGATTCAAACCACCACCTGCACCAACCAATAAAGTGATACCTGCGGTTGGCGCAAGACAGTCGTGACTGAATTTCAAAATCGAATCGCGATTAAATCCACGCGCAATTCCCAAGGTGTAAAAACTCACCAGCGTGGCAATTAAGAGTGCGACTACCGAGTTGCCGATAAACAATAAAAAATCATTGAATGCTGTGCCCGGTGCAGCAATTACATTTGCCCAACCGCCCAGCAACATTAAAAATACCGGCAACAAAATAGTGGCGAGAGTGATACCAAAACCCGGTAACTGACGTTCGGCATCGGCGTGAATAAATTGCTCTTCCAATGGATTCACTGCTGGCAATTGAATGCGCGGTGCAATCCACTTTGCAAAAATTGGCCCGGCAATAATGGCAGTAGGAATTCCCACCAGCAGTGCATAAAAAATCGTGCGACCGACATTGGCTTGATACTCACCCACCGCGATCATCGCAGCCGGATGCGGCGGCACTAAACCGTGTACTACCGACAAACCCGCCACCATCGGCAAGCCCACCAACAACATCGAAGTGCCAGTCCGACGCGCGACGTTAAACGCAATTGGAATTAATAAAACAAAACCAACTTCGAAAAAAATTGGAAAGCCAACAAGGAATGCGATAAACACCATCGCCCAGTGAACATTTTTTTCACCGAACCAGCGGATCATGGTGCGCGCGATCTGCTCCGCGCCACCTGACTCGGCCATCATTTTTCCGAGCATGGTGCCGAGCGCAACCACCAAGGCGATATGACCGAGGGTTTTGCCGACGCCGGCTTCGTACACAAACACCACATCTTTAGCGGGAATGCCGGCCATCAAACCCAAACCGAGCGACACCAGTGTGAGCGTGATAAACGGGTTGAGGCGATAGCGTGCGATCAACAACACCAAGGCGATGATGCTGATGGCGGCGTAGACGAGTAGCCAATGGCCGGGGCTAAGTAAATGTTCCATTGCCGCCCCTTAGAAGAAAGTTTCCACGGCATCGATCACCGTGTAGTTGTCATCCACCACCAGAAGCTGGCGCCACTTATCGAAGGTCAGGCAAGGGTGGGAAATATCCAGCGCGAGCATATCGCCCACTTGCAGATCAGCATCGGCACTGACTTGCATAAAGGCATGCTGATCCATCATCGCCGTCAGCTTCCAGTCAGCAGATGCCGCAACTGGCGCCTCAGAGCCGGGGCGCCCCTTGTTTTGAGGTCTGAAATGCAATGCAGGAACAGGCAAGCCGGCATCAAAGGCGGCATCGCGTTTGCCCAGACCGAGAATGGCCAGACCTGGCTCGGGAATAGATTGCACATAAGCCCAGAGTTGTAGCGCGGGCAGCAAACTGGTTTGCATCTCACGCGCAACCGGGTTGCTGGCGTGAATGCGCGCCTCTGCGGCCTTGTAGATGCCCACATCATGGGTGAGATAACAGCCGGGGCGCAGAATGATATCGAGCGGGCGATCCAGAGTGACGCCAGTCCACTCCTCGGCCACCAGATCGAACCATGCAGAACCGGCGCCGGTGAGGATGGCGGTATCAGTCGCCAATAGTTTGTGCTCGGCCAGCGCTTGCAGCTCACTCACCGCGCGACGCAGGAAGGCGCGGATTGCAGCATCGTCTTTCAAGACGCCTTCGTAAACTTCGATACCAGCCAAGGCCAGAGATTGCGGGTAGCGCGCAATAGTATCCAACACCGCGGTGCGGGTTTGTTCATCGCGTACACCGGTACGGCCGCCCATCACACCCAACTCCAGCAGCAGATTCAAACGCTGGCCGGTATGTGCAAAGAATTGCCCCAGCTGCTCCACATTGGCAGCGGAATCCACAATGACAAAAAAGTCGAACTCGGGGTTTTGCAGCAAGCGGGAGATGATTCCCATATTGGCGCGGCCAACCAACTGGTTAGCCATAATCACGCGGCGCACACCAAAATGATAAGCCGCCTGCACCTGAGGAGCGGTTGCCAGAGTGATACCCCAAGCGCCATGTGCCAACTGCTGATGAAAGAGTGCCGGGCTCATGGTGGTTTTACCATGAGGTGCGAGTTTCAGCCCATAGGTGCTGATAAAGGACCTCATCCAATTGAGGTTGTGCTCAACACGACTATTACTGAGTACCGCCACCGGCAAGCTCACATCCTCCTGCAAGAGGTTCCAGCCCAATTGGCTGGTAGCGGCAGTTGTCGGCTGGGAACTCAGATCGCCCAAGCCTTTACCGGCAGGGCTTAGTAATCTTTCAGCTAGCACTTTTTGTAAATTATTTTCTTTATACATGCCTTTTTCTCATCGAAAGCAGAAAAAATGATCATTTTTACTAGCGTAACACCAAAAAAATGAACTTTAAAGAAAATAATTTACAAAATTAGAGGATATTAACGCCAGATTGTGACAATTTTTCGCGCCCTAAAACGGGTATAAATGCGCCAGAAGAGTGCAGCATCATCTACCTACTGACACACAATCACCAAGCTGCCGATACCTTAAGCGAGTTGAACAAAAGTCAAACCTACCGATTGCCGCACTTGCGCCACCATGGAGCAAAGTCGAACGCACCTCCCCTAAAGTGCAAGCAAAGTGGCAGTTAATGCCAAACCCAAACTGGGACTGGCCATTGAGCACTGGTTATTTAATGATCGGCAGTGCGAGCAAAAAACCTGCTCTGCTATCAATAAATAATCGAGGACAATAACAATGCTTAGTCTACAAAAAGGTCTACGCAGCCATCGGCAATCTGGTCTGCTTCGCTGTTCGTTAATTGCTGCAGCTGGCTGTTTACTCTTCGCCGCTTTTGCCGCGCCCACTCAGGCGGTGGTTTATCAAGCCGAGAACTACACCAATTATTTTGATACCACGGCTGGTAACAGCGGCGGCGCCTTCCGCAATGACGGCGTCGATATAGAAGCCACCACCGATTCCGGCGGTGGCTACAACATCGGCTGGATCGAACCGAATGAGTGGCTGGTTTATGGCGGCCTGTCGATCCCCAGTTCCGGCAGCTACACCATTCGCTTGCGCGTCGCGAGCCCATCGGGTGGAACTGCATCGGTCGATCTCAACGGCGGCAGCATCCTGCTGGGCGATCTTGCAATCCCCGCAACGGGCGGCTGGCAGAGTTGGACGACGGTCACCCGCACCGTCAACATCAATGCCGGCACCTATAACCTCGGCGTCTTCGCCAAAACCGCCGGCTGGAATCTCAACTGGATTGAAGTCGTCGCCAATGGCGGCAGCGGCAATACCACGGGATTACTCACGGTGTATGAGCACTGCAACTATGGTGGCTGGTTTAGAGGTTTTGGCACTGGCTCATTTGATGGCAACGTGATGACTTCAATGGGCGCGGCCAGCAACACCATCTCCTCGGTGAAAGTTGCGGCCGGCTATGAAGCGGTGCTGTTTGATAATTGGGATTACAGCGGCGCCTCGGTTGTCGTCTCCGGTGATAACACTTGCCTGAGCAACTTCAATGACCGCACCTCATCCATCATCGTGCGCCCGGCGACTACTGGCGGCACCGGCTTTGCTGCGATAGTTAACGAAACCCAGTTCAACCAAATGTTCCCCGGCCGCAATAGCTTCTATACCTATGCCGGTTTGGTTGCGGCGGCGCAAACTTACCCCGCATTTGCGGGAACGGGTGATCTAGCCGCTAAAAAACGCGAAGCCGCAGCAGCGCTAGCCAACTTCTCCCATGAAACCGGTGGATTGATCTATGTGACGGAAATCGCCCAAGGCGAATACTGTGGCGACTGGGATAACAACCCCAACACCTGCCCCTGCGCGCCCGGCAAACGCTACTACGGCCGCGGCCCAATCCAACTTAGCTGGAACGGCAACTACTGCGCAGCGGGTGCAGCTTTAGGCCTGGATTTGCGCGCCAACCCGGATCTTGTCGCACAAAACCCGACAGTCGCATGGCAAACCGCACTCTGGTTCTGGATGACACAAGCAGGCGCGGGTTATCGCCCCGCGCACGATTCTATGGTGGGCGGCTACGGCTTTGGCGAAACCATCCGTACCATTAATGGTTCACTCGAATGTAATGGCGGCAATCCGGCGCAGGTGCAAAGCCGTATCAATGAATATCAGCGCTTCCTGAATATTTTGGGGGTAAGTGCGGGAGCGGGTAATTTGGGCTGTTAACACCATGGCATCACTAGGGAACCCCTGAAAAATTAACTTGTTTGCTCTGGTGTCGTTAAATTTGTTCCGCGCGGCGTCCGTTCAAAATGCTCATTTATTTCAATAAACTCCGCTTTTTCAAACAAATTTGCCTAACCAGAGCTGCACCGTAAACATTTTTCAGAGGCTCCCTAGATTAAAAATGAATGGATTTCTAAACAATCTGTTATGACAATCCGTTATCCCGCACTGGTAATCAGTGCGGGATTTTTTATGCCGCAAGATAATTTCCGCATCCAATAAGAAAATTTTTTTGTAAAAACTACTTTTAAATCCCGCCATTGAATTGAATTAATTTTATTTAGAAAAATTAATTCAATAATTTAATTTTTAATTAAATACCAATAAGTTAGTGAACAAATATCAGTTCAAAAACAAGAAAAATCTGCTGCTGGCATAGTTTCTGCAAAACTCTTACTGAGCTTTATGTTTTTCACAAAACATAACCCATTCATTATTTTTTATGGAGAATGATTATGGCTAATCAAGAAATTTCCGCCGTACGCGATCTTATTCGAGTATTGAACGATGGCGTTGAATTTTATACAGACGCCAAGATGGAATTGCGCGGTTCAGGCTACGAAAATATTTTTCAGGAGATGATTGATGCACGCCAAGCCGCGCTGGTGCGTTTGCAACCACTCGTATACCAACGTGAAGGTGAAGTAGAAACAGGACAAACTCTGAGTGGTTCTGTACGCAAAACCTACACTGACTTGCTGGCAAAAATGAAAAGCAACAAGTCGTCAACCTACATTGCACAGCTGGAAGAACTGGAAGACAGAACGCTGGAGCATATTCGCGACGCCATCAGCGAAGTCAAATCGGAAGACCTCAGTGTTGCCTTGAATCACATCTATTCATCGCTACAACACTGCCACAACCGCATGCGCACCTTAAAGCGCAATGCAGCGTAGTTTCGGTGGTTTGGTTTAACTAAAACTCCGAGTTTTAGTAGGTACAAGTTTTAAATATGTACAAGGTTTAGATATGTACAAGGATTAGATAGGCACATTGAAAGCCGCCCTGAAGGGATTCATGGGCGGTTTTTCTTTTTCTAAAAAATATTTTCATCCTGCGGGAATAAAACCAAATCCTCATGCGTTAACAAGATGAGAGTTGCAGATACACCTCAGCAACTGACCATACATAAACCGATCATGAGGATCATTGCCATGAAAAACATCATTCAATTAATCGCCATTTCGTCTTTAATGTCCAGCGCTGTTATCGCCACACCATCCTTGGCAAACGACTTGAGTGTCGCCGTCAATACCAACGCAAATGCAGCTGCGCAAACATCAATTTCTATGAATACAGCATCAGCAAGCGAAGCAGAAAGCAACCTGAATTCAGTAGCTGCTACTACCGCAGGTTTTGCGGTGCAAACCAATGCGAATGCACAACAAGGAGTAGCAGCAACAACCGATGCGGTGAATACCACTGTTGGCCAAAAATTAAACTCTACTCTGGCATTGGCAGCTGACAGCAGCTTACAAAATTCGGTGCAGCAATCTGTCGCCAGCACAGTAAACGCAGCGATCAATAACGGCCTCGATTCATCTATTGCCGCAACACTGAACAGTACAGTCGATGGAGCAGTGAATGGTGCGGTAGATGAAGCTATAGAAGGTACAGTAGCTAGCACGGTACAAAGCACTCTGGATGCAGCGGTAAACAATGGCGTTCAGACTAGCATTGCGAATAATATTGCCAGCACAATTGAATCGACGGTGGATAGCAATATCACCTCGGCCTTGAATGACAGCCTTGATCTTGGCCTGTAAGGATTCACGGCGCTTCGGCGCCGATTTTTTATTTTTGTGGAGAGCGATTATGCCAACCAAAAATCTTTATAAAAAAATGCTGCCCACAGCGCTATTTATTGGCCTTTCAAATATTGCCGCTAATGCGATGGCAGCGGCACCCGAGTTCAAGTTTGAGCTGGAAACCGGTACTGAATATGATTCGAACCTAGCGGTGATCGAACTCGATCAATATTCTGCCGCAAGCGATTGGGCGCTAGTCGCCAATGCCCGCACCACTGTTCAATGGAAACCAGATGACAAAACCAATCTGAAAGCGGGCGCAAGCTACAACAGCAAAACCTGGCAAGAACTCAGCAGCTATGACTTGGCAATTCCGCAATTTTTTGTCGAGGCCAATCGCGCATTTTCCTGGGCGACACTCGGGGCTAGCTATCACTATGCCGATGCAAAATTGGATGGCACCGATTTTTTAACCTTAAAACAAAGCAGCCTGTACGTATCGCGCTTATTTAATAAACGTGTTTATTTACGTGGCGCGGTTAATTATCAGGAAAAAGACTTTCCCACCAGCGCCGAACGCAACGCGCATAACCTGATGCTGGCGGGCGATATGTTTATTTTTTTCAACAACGCCAAAACTTTTTTCGCACTGGGTTTTAATATTGATGATGAGCAAGCCAGAGCTGATTATTTTGGTTACGACGGATTCAGCATCAGAACCAGTATTAATCAACGTTTTTCACTCTGGAGCAAAAGCAACAAAATACAATTGGGAGCAACCTATGAGGATCGCGACTACGCCGCGGTCAATCCGGAGCTGGATGCCGTGCGCCGCGATACACGCAATATCGTTAACCTTGAGTGGCAAATTGAAACAACCGACTGGCTGACGCTGTCCAGCAGTGTGGAGCGAGGAAATTATCAATCCAATTATGATGCTGCTGACTACACCGAAACCCGCGCATCACTCACATTAAAAGCCAGCTTTTAAACTGGCTTTTAATATTTTGCTTTTATGCATTAATTTTTTATTTGGATTGCACTTGTAAAAGCCCATAACCAAAAACGGTGTCCCGCCCTTGTTTACCCAAATCCACACTGCGCTCGATTAATTTTTGAAACACCCTTTGGTGTAATGCGTATTTTTGCACATCGCTTTTTTGAAAAATCTGCTGCGCAAGCTCACAGGCAAACAATGCTGAAACCACAGGTGCTGCCATAGAAGTGCCGCTTTGCTTTGCTAAATTACCATTTGCAGCTGCACTCAACACATCAACACCCAGCGCTGCAAAATCGATGTAGGCGCCTTGGTTTGCCCAGCGATACACGCGCTGTTGATCATCCACCGCCGTTACGGCAATCACTTTCTCATAAGCAGCTGGATACACAGGCGATGCAGCTGGCCCTTCATTGCCCGCTGCGGCAATAATTGCAGTACCGGAATCTATTAATTTATTCATCACGCTCGCTAAAATTTTGTTATCCGGCCCAGACAAACTCATATTAACTATCGCTACTTTTTCCGCCGCCATCCAATTAAGTGCACGCACTAAATTCATCATAGTTGCGCCCTGCGACTGGGTTGTGCGCGAGTAAAATACCGATGCAGCATACAGAGTTGCCGAAGGCAGTAATGGCGTTAGCTGATCATTTTTTCCCACCAATAATCCAGCAACAGCAGTCCCGTGGTTAGTCGGAGCATCGATTTCGTATTCAATAAAGTTTTTGGTTTTGATGTTGCTCTGCCAAAATACCGGGTGATTGGTATTAATGCCGGTATCGATCATGCCGATCTTCAGCTCGGTATCGCAGGCATAAGATAAGGGTATTTGTGTATGCGGCACGGGTTTTTCCGCTGCGCGAGTTTGGGGAATATAAATGTGATTGCGATCCAGTTGATCGTGCAAATGCGCAGGCAGCCGCTTTTTTAACTCATCAATAGAATCCATTTTTGCCGGCACGCGAAAGCGAACTAAACGCATGCCAAGATCAGTGAAGTTTTGCTGCTCGATAATTTCGGCGTTTAACGCGGTGAAATTTACATCGCTTTGCTCATCAAGCATCAGCAACCACTCATGCTCTACCGCATACCAATCCTGTTCAACTTTCACTTCAACAAAAACGGTTTTTCCGGTGCGATCCAGAATCGGCAACACATCACTCAGGGAATCCGGTAGCAATGCAAGCGCATCGGCAATCGATTTGGTTAATGCCTCATCCACTTTTGTGTTTGGCAACAGATCCTGATTGCGCAGCTGAGTCTCTAACTGATCATCAACTGAATCCAAACTTTGCAATGCAGACTCCACCCCATCCAACTCAGTCTCCAAACTATCGGCAACTGCATCCATTTCGCGGGTTGCGCCCTCAAGCTGATCAACCACTGCATCAACTTCCTGATTAACGCTTTCTTCAACCACATCAATCACATCGTCCAGCTCGCTGGTAATGCTGTCCAATTGCTGATCCAGCACTATTTGATCCGGCAACTGCGCATAGGCAGCCGGGCACAGACAAAGCAACAAAAATAGCCTGATGTAAATCGATCGCATAAAACACCCTACAACAAATTAGCTGATAGCATACCGACAATAGCCGGATAAGATTAAATACAAAAACATCTTTTTATTTATAGAATAACGTTTGAACCGCTCAAAAATTCCCTAAAAATTTTTTACCCTGCAGGGAATAAAATCTCAGCTGATCCGTTAACCAGATAAGAACCTGATCATCTACCCCTTGTGGAACCGCTATCACACTTATGAAACAGGAATTAACCCAACTGGCGCCCATGCTGCGCCGCTTTGCTTACTCGCTCACCGGTTCAGCCGCCGACGCCGACGATTTGCTGCAAAACACACTGGAGCGCTTGCTCAGCCGCGACATACCCGAAGATATAGATTTAACCAAATGGGCATTTCGGGTCTGCCGCAACTTGTGGATTGACGAATATCGCGCGCGCAAAGTGCGCCAACGCAATGTGTATTCGCTCGATGATACTGAAGAGCCTGCGGTAGATGGCGAACAGGCGATACACGACCAGATTGCACTCGCGCAGGTGGATGCCGCCATGAACCAATTGCCCGACGAACAGCGCTCGATTATGGCGCTCATCGCCGTGCAGGGAATGTCGTACAAGGAAGTCGCGCAGACATTGGGCATACCGGCAGGCACAGTGATGAGCCGCTTGGCGCGTGCGCGTGTCGCCTTGGCCAATTTTTTACAAGCAGGCACTAATGCCGCACACAAGGGTGCCTAGGAGCTATTTATGAGAATCTCTGATGAACAATTATCCGCATTTCTGGATGCAGAATTGCCCGAGCATGAAATGGAAAAAATTCGCCAACACATTAGCGAAGATGAAAGTCTCGCCAACCGCTTGGCTGAATTAGCCTTGGTGGATACCCAAGTGGCAAACCATTATGCGCAAATCGACCAGCGCCCCATGCCCGCAGCTATCACACAATTATTAAATGAAGAAAAAACGACTGCCGACAAACCAGAAAATGTGATTGCGTTTCCCTTGTGGAAAAGACTGCAAAACCAACTGCGAGAACATGCCGCTATAGCTGCGTCTGTTGCATTGGTGATTGGTTTTGGCGCTGCGCAATTGCTACCCAGTCAAAACACTCACAATAACTGGAACGCGATTGCACAAGTGCTCGATCAAACGCCCAGCGGCAGCGAGCAACAACTGGACGATGGCAGCCAGATAAAACCACGCTTGAGTTTTATTAATCAGGAGGGAAATATCTGCCGCCAGTTTCAAGTTATTGAAAATAAGCGCAGCGCAGAAAACATTGCCTGCAATGTGGATAATCAGTGGCAATTAGCTATGAGTGTTTACACACAAGAAACTATTCAGGTGAATGAATACCAAACAGCAAGCGGTGGCTCGGTGTTAGATGCTGCGCTGGATGAAATGATGCAAAGCAATGCGTTTGATGCAGAACAGGAAGCCGCGGCGATTAAAAATAGCTGGAAGAGTCAGAAGTAAAAAACCCAAGCGAAAAGCCAAGAAAAAACAAAAAGAAAAATAGCCCGTATTCAGGGCTATTTTTATTATTCAAGTAATAATTTTTAAACTTACTGCAACAGTGCCCACTCGCGCCCTGCACGTTCAGTGCGGAAGGTTTCTATCGCGCCGCGATCTTGCAGAGTTACGTAAACGGTTTTTCCATCCTCACCGCCAAAAGCGACATTAGTTGGCTTTTGGCCGGTTAATTTTATGCGCTCGATCAGTGTGCCATGTTGCGACACCACAACAACTTCACCGGCAGCGTAGCGCGCGATATACAAATTGCCGTCGACATCAGAGCGCATGCCATCCATACCGTGATCGGGAAATTGAATCAGCAAACGCTTGTTTTTTACCGCACCGGTTTTTGCATCTATATCGTATTTCCATACGTTGCGCTGCACGCTTTCATTGACGTACAAATGCTTTTCATCCGCACTTACTTCAACGCCATTGGTGGTGCCCATATTGGCTTCCAATAAAGTCACGGTGCCATTGGTGCCGATCATCCATAAATTGCCGGTGTTATCTGCCCACTTGGGATCGCTCGCGTAAATCACGCCGGATTTTGCGATGGCAATATCATTGGGCTGATTCATTTTATCGCTGTGTGCATGTACCGAAATCGCTTTGGTTTTCGGATCGATTTTCAATACATTGTGGCCGGTGTAATCCGCCACATACATAAATCCTTTGCGATCAAAACGAATACCGTTGCCGGTGCTACCTTCCGGTAACTGCACAAACAATTGTGCATTGTCTTTTTTATCGACTATACCAATGGTGCCGTCTTTACCAAAACTTACCGCATATAAGTTGCCCTTTGCATCTACAGCAGGCCCTTCAATACCCTGAGTGAATACATTATCGGCAACGTAATCTGTTGTTTGTGCATAGCTGTAACTGCTCAGGGCGCCAAGCAAGGCCAGCAATAATTTTTGTTGATTCATAACAACCTCGTGTGCAACTTATTGAAATTCATCGCATGAGCGCGCGTTTGGCACCATGTAAGCAATTGAGGTGTATTAGTGGTGGAATGTTTGCAGTCTGCCGCTGGCAGCCGCAACTCTTATGAATGATGGGGATACTACACCAAGGATCATTAAAAATACAAAGCAGCACATAGAGCAATAAACAACACCGCCGAAAGGCCCTGCCAAAAACGCAGTGGGTTTTTCTCCATTAATAGGCTGCGATACTGCTGTTTGTATTTTGGATTGGGATGTTTTAGCTCGTACAAAAATTCCGATATATCGCCGTGGCGCCGCTCGGGATCATACCTTAGCCCTTTGCGCAGTGCGCCGTCCATCCAGAAAGGCACTAGCGGATTCAAATCATAACTTGCGGTGTAGCGCGTATTTAAATAAGCCGACTCGGTTCGACACTGGGCTAACTTGCCATCAAACGGCATATTGCCGGTAAGCATTTCAAACACAATAACCGCGAGCGAAAACTGGTCAGACTTTTCATCACCCGCGCCTTGCAAAATCGCCTCCGGTGCTGAGTATTCGGCTGTGCCTAAAATTTTATCGCGCGCGATGGGCGACATAATTTCTGCCACACCTTTTACCAGGCAAGAACCAAAATCGATTAGTTTAATTTCACCATGACGATCAATCATGATGTTGGCGGGGCGCAAATCCTGATGCAGGGTTTCGCGGCGGTGAAACGCGCGCAAGCCTTTGCAAATTTGCTCGACTATATAAATAACATCCTGCACCGGCGGCGCTGGATGCTGTTTGATCCACTGTGCCAAGGTCTGGCCATTTACATATTCCATTAAATAATACAGGCAGCTTTTACTTTTATTGGGCGCGATGACTTTAACCACATGGGAATTGTTAATTCGGCTGCCGACCCAGCTCTCTAAAATAAAACGTTCAATGTAGGCCGGATCATCCGCATAATTCATTGACGGAGTTTTCATACACAGTGATTTGCCTCTGCTGGTATCGGTAACCAAATACACCTGACTGCGGCTACTCGCATGCAATTCTTTTTCGATGCGATAACCATCCAAAATCATGCCCGGCTGCAAGTGCGGCGGAAATGGCAAGGCGCTGAGTTTTTGGCAGGCATCATCAATGCTCTGCGCGGGCAGAGTTTCAATGCGCAAAATTTGGCAGCTGATATTGTCATCACTTTGGTTAGCCTGCGCGAGAGCAACCAACTGCTTGCTGAGCGTTTCAAAATCATCGCCCGCTAATTGCAGATAGGATTCCAATTGTGCGTCGCTGATAAAATCGTGCAGGCCATCGGTGCTCAAGAAAAAAATATCTTTTTCTTCAAGTTCAACTGCGCGGTAATCTACATCAAGCGAAATATCCAAACCCATCGCGCGCACCAAATACGACTGCTCGGCGCTGATCACGGTGCGGTGATCGCGCGTTAATTGTTCAAGCTTTCCTGCACGCAAACGATAGATGCGGCTATCACCCACATGAAATAAATGCGCAGTGTGGGATTTAAAAATAATGCAGCTGAGCGTACTGACAAAACCTTTTTGCGCATCACGCAAGTGTTGTCCGCGCGAATAGAGCCAGCGATTTAATGCGATCAAGACCTGACTGGTGGATTTTTTTACAGTCCAGGTGTCGGGCGTAGAAAAATAATCGCTGAGAAAATTGCGTACGCAGGTTTCGCTCGCTTCTTTCCCCGCTTCTGCTGCACTTACACCATCAGCGATAATCGCGGCGGCGCCTTTGGTATCCAGCAACATGCCTTCGGGAATGCGGATGCCGAGCGCATCTTCATTTTGCGCTTTTACACCTGCCGTCGAATGTTGCCCGACAGTAAAACTGAGGCTGCTCTGCAAGTGCCACTCGTTCATTAGTGCAACTCTACCAATTGCACACTGCCATCGGGCAAGACTTCAAACATGCTGTTTTTAGGCTCATCCAAAAACATTGCCGCTACAGCTGCTACCGCGATACTCGCGGCGATAACGAGAAAAAATACCGGCGTGCTAACAAACGAAAATACCGTGAGAAAAACCACCGCACCTATATTGCCGTAAGCGCCCACTATGCCTGCGATTTGTCCGGTCAGGCTGCGGCGAATTAAAGGTACAACGGCAAAGACACAGCCCGCTGCTGAACCTAAAAAGAAAGAGCAGCCCATCATCGCCAATACCGCCAACGCAATTGGCCACTCAGCGGTGATGGAGGACAACATCAAAAAGCCCATGGCTGCGCCGGCAAGTAATACCACCAAGGATTTTTTGCGCCCGAATTTATCGCTGATGCTGCCACCAGCGGGGCAAGAGGCAACATCCACCGCAGCAAAACAAGCGCCCAACACACCCGCCAAGGCCACAGGCAACGCAAAGGTATTGTGAAAAAACATTGGCAACATCGACACTACCGCCAATTCCGCACCAAAGGTGACGGCGTAGGCGATACTTAAAATCGCCACTTGTTTGAATTTATATTGTTGTAATTTATCAACCGGGCGCGAAAAAATAGTCGCATTGACCTGATAAATTTTTCTGCATTGAAATGCGAATAACGCAAATAACAACGCGAGCACCCCATAAAAAGCAAGCGTGGAGATCAACTCCAATTCACGCACCTTCCATGCAAGCAATGCCAGCGCGCCATACATGGGGATGTTAACGAGCAGATAGAGAATAAAATCTTTTTTGCTGGTGACTTCCAAACCGCCCGATTTATTTGGTTTGAAATAGGTTGAACCGGCAGGTGTATCCGTCACCGAAAAGTAATAGACAAATGCGTAACCAAATGCGATCAATCCAGTCAGGGCGACCGCGTAACGCCAGCCATCATCGCCGCCCACCCAGAGTGCAATCATCGGCAAACTAACCGCAGCAGCAGCCGAGCCGATATTGCCCATGCCTTTATAGATGCCTTCGGCCAAACCCATCTGGCGCGCGGGGAACCACTCGCTGATCATACGAATGCCAATCACAAAACCGGCACCGACAAAGCCTAATAAAAAGCGTGCAAGGGCGAGCATTTCAAAACTGTCGGCCAAGGCAAAAAACCAACATAGCAGCGCACTGAGGATTAACAAAACGCTGTAGATAATGCGCGGGCCAAATGAATCCACCAGCATGCCCACCAGAATGCGTGCGGGGATTGTGAGCGCGACATTCAAGATCAGCAGCGCTTTTAGCTGCTGATCAGTCAAGCCAAAACTGGCTTGAATCGATAGCAATAATGGAGCGTGGTTAAACCACACCAGAAAGCTGATGAAAAATGCCAGCCATGTCAGATGCAGAATCCGGGTTTTGCCGGTAAACGACAGCAGATTCAATTTTGCACTATTTTTACTCACTCGTTTTGCCTCAACGCCAATTTATAAAGCGCGAAGAG
Source organism: Cellvibrio chitinivorans (assembly GCF_035117775.1). Lineage (NCBI taxonomy): Bacteria > Pseudomonadati > Pseudomonadota > Gammaproteobacteria > Cellvibrionales > Cellvibrionaceae > Cellvibrio > Cellvibrio chitinivorans. Next base: position 1,028,986 of record NZ_JAYKKN010000001.1, on the reverse strand, counting down.
CAATATTTACGCCACCCTGTACAAACCCAATGAATTCATGAGGTAAAACTTTGCACCAGAGTTTTGCACAAGCCAAAAAACACCATAAACGCACAATATAAATGCACATTGCACCAACCAAATACATACATTTGGTGCAAATACACAAAGCAAAAACGCACAAAATAAGATCAATAAAAAGACAGCCACTAACAAAATCAGCCGAATTTGGCATGAAAGCTCGCTGATTTTTTATTAGCCCGCTCCATTTTTTAGCATCATCCACTTGGTGATAAGAATTTTTTATCGCGCGACTCACCAAAATCGCTCATCTGCAACAAAAGCTAAAAAAATGCACCACCAAAAAACAAATCATTGTTTTTCAGTACTCAATTAGCGCACAAAGATCGCACCAAAAACCATCAAAGCCAGTCTGCAGCGTTAAATCGCGCGCTTTTAGCAGGCAAAACGACCTTGGCATAGCCGTTGCAAAATCAGTTTTGAAATTACCGTGTTGAATTCCATCATTTTCGGACACTCGCCATGAGCACACTTCGCTTAAACCTGTTGGACTTTTCCAATAAATCTGTCGCGACCCTGCACTTCACCTGGTTCGCGTTTTTTCTCACCTTTGTTATGTGGTTCAGTTTGCCCTCGCTAAAACCACTGATTACCGCCTCTATAGCAATGACCCCGCAACAATGGGCTGCGCTGTTAACGCTCAACGTGGCGCTCACTATTCCCGCACGTATTGTGGTTGGCAGTTTGGTGGATAAATTTGGCCCGCGTGCGATTTACTCTGCGCTGTTAATCGTCTCAGGCGCGATTCTGATTGCCTTCGCCTCCGCGCAAACTTACGAACAACTCGCACTTTTCCGCTTTTTATTAGGCTTTGTCGGTGCCGGTTTTGTGATTGGCATTCGCTTGGTAAGTGAATGGTTTCCAGCGCGTCAGGTTGGCTTGGCAGAAGGTATCTACGGTGGCTGGGGTAACTTTGGTGCAGCAGCGGCTGGTTTTACCCTGCCCTTTTTAGCAATTCACGTTTTTGGTGGTGACGACGGCTGGCGCTATGCGATGAGCACCGCAGCGATTATCGCGATGGTATACGGCGTTGCCTTTTATCTCACTGTGCGCAACACACCTAAAGGCTCGACTTATTTCAAACCGAAAAAATCGGGCGGTTTGGAAGTCAGCAATAGAAAAGATTTTATCTTTTACGTGATGATGAACGTGCCTATGTATTTAATCCTTGCGGTACTCGCTTGGAAAATGTCACCTACTAATTTAGGTCTGTTGAGTGCGGGCATGACCTATGTGATGTACGTAATTTTGTTGGCGCTCTTTGCATTTCAATTTATGCAAATTTATCGCGTGAACAAAGAGATGCTGCAAAAAGGCAGTGTTGCCGAGCACGATAAATACGAGTTCAAACAAGTAGCGATTTTGAGCTGGGCCTACCTTGCGACCTTTGGTTCGGAAATCGCAGTGGTATCGGTACTGCCTGCATTTTTTATGACAACCTTTGCCGGATTAAGCGTAACCCAAGCGGCAATGCTGGGCGGTTCCTTTGCGTTTATGAACTTGGTGGCGCGCCCCGGCGGCGGTTGGGTGAGCGATAAATTTGGTCGCCGCTTCAGCATGAGCATTATCCTCGCAGGCGTATCTATGGGCTACATAATGCTGTCGCAAATCAATGCCAGCTGGCCGTTGTATTTAGCATTTGCCGCCGTATTTATCTGCTCCTTGTTTGTACAAGCGGGCTGCGGTGCAGTGTTTGCGGTAGTGCCTTTAATCAAACGCCGCATGACTGGTCAAATCGCCGGCCTTGCGGGTGCTTATGGCAATGTAGGCGCACTCTTCTTTTTAACCATGAATACCTTTATCGATATTCAAACCTTCTTTTATATGCTCGCGATTACCGCTGCAATCGGCTTGGTGTTTGTGCAATTTTTGAAAGAACCCAAAGGCCATGTGGTTGAAGTGAATGAAGATGGTTCGCTGCACAAAATTGAAGTAAGTTAATTATTTAACTCCTGCGCGACAACACAATTGCCGACCGCTATGCTGTCGGCAATTGTTTTTTTATTGAATGAAAAACTATGGATCACCTGCAATCAACACTGCAAATTAGCTTCGCGCAAAAAAGTGAAGCCGGGCGCAAACCGGAAAATCAGGACACGGTAGGCGCACGCATTCCCGAAGGCAATTTGCTCACCGCAAAAGGCATCGCCATTGCCATTGCCGATGGCGTAAGCAGCAGCAAGGCCGCGCGCGATGCGAGCCAGACGGCTATTGCCGGTTTTCTCAACGATTATTTCGCTACACCCGATACCTGGCGCACCCAGCAATCGGCCATGCGCGTGATCCAAAGTTTAAATTCCAGCTTGTGGGGGCGCAGCCAAAATTCCATTTATGGCGAAGGTTATCTCACTACTTTTTCGGCGCTGATTTTAAAAGGTAATAGCGGATTTATTTTTCACGTAGGCGATACTCGCGTCTATCGCCTGCGCAATAACTATCTCGAATTACTCACCCGCGACCACACCCAGCGCATCGACAAACACACCACCCATTTAAGCCGTGCTATGGGCGCCGACCCTTATCTGGAAGTGGATATGCACAGTTTGGAATTGGAGCGCGGCGATATTTTTATTTTGACCAGCGATGGTATTCACGAACATATTCCCGCCGCCGATTTCAAACAACTTGTGCTTCAACAACAGCAGGATTTGGAGGCACTGGTGAATCAAGCGTTGCCGCTCGCGCTACAGCATAATAGTGAAGACAACCTGAGCATTCAGGCGCTGCGAATTGAACAGCTTGGCACCGCCGCGCAGGATGATGCTGTGCAAGTATTGTCGCGCCTGCCATTTCCGCCGGTGCTATCGCCGGAGCAAATGCTGGATGGTTTGCGCATTAAAAAAATCATGCACGAATCCAATCGCAGCCAAGTTTATTTAGTTGAAGATGAAAATAATCATCTGCTGGTAATGAAAACGCCGTCGGAATTATTTCAGGATGACAAAGCCTATATCGAACGTTTTGTGATGGAAGCCTGGATAGGTGCGCGCATTCACAGCCCCGCTGTTGTGCGTGTGGTACCCACGCCCGAAGCGCGCTCTTGCCTCTATTATTTAACGGAATATGTGCCCGGCCCAACGCTGACGCAATTGTTAAAAGAGCGCGGTCTTTTATCGATTCTGGATGCAGTGGAATTAATTGAAGGATTGATTCGCGGCATACGTGCATTTCATCGCAAGGAAACTCTGCATCAGGATTTAAAACCCGACAACATAGTCATCAGCAGCAAAGGGCCAGTGATTGTCGATTTCGGCTCCTGCTGGGTTGCAGGTGTGCAGGAAGTGGGGGCGCCTTTTGCGCGCGACCGGGTACTCGGCACACTCGATTACTCCGCGCCGGAGTATCGCTATCAAGGCAGCGTTAGCGAAGCCTCAGATCAATTTTCCCTCGCCGTTTTGCTCTACGAAATGCTCACCGGAAAATTGCCCTACGGCAGCCACTACAGCAAGGCGATGGAGCTAAAAAGTTTTCAGCAACTGAAGTACATTCCCGCCATGAAGCACAATCCGCTGGTGCCCTACTGGCTCGATAAGGCACTGGAAAAAGCGCTCAGCATAAACCCCGCCAGCCGCTACGAGGCGCTCTCGGAATGGTTGCAGGATCTAAAACGCCCCAACCCCGCATGGCTCAGCCCGCGCGCGCAGCCACTGCTGGAACGCCACCCGGATAAAATCTGGAAACTGCTGGCAGTGAGCGGTTGGATCGCCGCCGCGTTTGCGTTTTTCTTTCGCTCGTAAACAGTCGCTTACACGTTTGTGATTCCGCGAGCTTGTGAATCTGCAAGCTTATGATTCTGCGAGCTGTGAATCTGCAAGCTTGTGATTGTGATAGCGCCCTGGATCATTATTTTCTGTTAGGCTTGCGCAAATAATAACCGCGCTTATTTATTTGCCGCCCGACGACAGGGAATTATCATGACTATCCAACGCGCCCTCATTGTGGACGACTCCTCCACTGCCCAGTATCGACTCAAAAAAATGTTGCGCCGCTATCCGCTCGATATAGATATTGTCGATTCCGGTGAGGCCGCTCTGCGCTACCTCTCCCGCCATGCACCCGCGGTGATTTTTATGGATCATCTGATGCCCGGCATCGATGGCTTTCGCGCGCTGCAAATTATTAAATCCAACCCCGACACCGCCATGATTCCGGTAATTATGTACACGTCCAAAAGTGGTGATGTGTACACCGGCCAAGCGCGCGCACTGGGGGCGATGGATGTGATGAGTAAAGATCACATCAATGCCACGGATTTATCCAAAGTGCTGGAGGCGATTCATATTTATCCCAACGCGTCCGCCGATAAAAGCGAGCCAGTTGAAAGCCCGGAATTAATTGCTGCCGCCAATCAAGTGACTGACATCGCCAATCAGGCTGCGGGTATCGGTGGTGCGCAACTGGAGCGGCGTACGGCATCGCTGGAACAGGCGCGCAATTTGGAGTTGCGTCTCAGCCATATGGAACACAGTTTGGAAGACAACCGTCGGTTTATTACTTCGCGCGTGGTGCGTGAACTGCAAAGCCTGCGTAAAACCATGCGGCAGGAATTTAGCGAAATTTTGCAGCAACAACCCGCCGCCACACCACCAACACTCCCACCACCTGAAATTCAAACAGCGCCAACCAGTTCGGGCTCAGGCTGGTCGCTGGCAACTTTTTTTTGTACCTGCGCAGCATTAATTGCGGCGGCTTACCTGTACACAAAAATGGACAAACAGCTTGAGCAAAATCACCAACAGCAAACACTCATCAGCAAACAACTGGACAAACTCGATGCGCAAGCAAATGAAGAACCGGAATTAATTAGCCCGGCCATGATGAACGCGCGCGCGGTGCAGCCGCCGCAATTTGTAGTGCCTGCACCCGAGTTAATTGAAGAATTGGCCTGGACATTTAATCAAACCGGCGCGCTGCAATTTCATCAAAACAGCATTGACCCTCAACCCTTGCTGCGCCTGCATGAACTGTTGCATCGCTTGGCGAATAAAGGCTTCAAAGGCACAGCGACGATAAATATTTATGTGGGCGATTTTTGTGTAGTTATCGATAACATGGGTATGGCGCAATTGGCGGAGGACAGCAAAACCCTCGGCGACTGCATGCTCTCCAACGAGATTTACACTATCAATCGCCTCATGGATGACTACAGTCGTGAAGTCACTATGATGCTCGGCAACCTCACACGCGATGTTAATTCCACATTGCAGATTTCGATCAATGCCACGCCCGGTATAGAGCCATACCCGGAGCGAATTCCCACGGTAAATGCCGGCGAGTGGAACCGACTGGCGCAGATGAATAACCGTATTGAATTATTGTTGGATACTGATCCGGATTTATAAAATCCGGATCAGTTTTTTACTTTTCCTTTAGTGCACTGATTATTTCTCATCAATATCGTACATATGATCGATAGCAAAACGCATCTTGGGCAATAGGCCATTTTGTTGCGTTTTGCTGTAGTAATCCTGCCAATGTTTTGCGCCGCTCCAAAAAGTTTCCGGTGCCGATAAGCTGGCATTTACACCCGGTGCCAGATCAAAACCATTTGCGGCAAACACCTGATTGAGCATCATCGCTGACGGAAAACCAATTTGTTGCATCAGGGGATTAGCTGCATTGCCCGCCCCCCAAACATAAGCCAACCATGGCAAAATATTTTCAATCGCGTCGTAGCTCACGCGCGATTTTTCATATTCCTTGATAGATGCTAAAACTTTTTCCTGTGGCACCGGAATCGCGAGCAATGCAATATTCGGCAGTGTTTTTTGATCCGATAACGCACTCAGAGCCAATCTAATTAAGCCATTGCGCGTAGGTGCATAGGAGGCATTTGCAGGTTGAAACAACGGCAGATTGAAAAACTCTGCACTGGAAAAATCATCATCCTGAACCGAAAACAACGCACACTCAGACCAAAATGACGGCAGCATATCGCCGCGCAAATGGGATTGCGCTACGCGAATACGAAATGAAGCCACATCTCTCCCGCCCGCTAACACAATGAAACTCCATTGCGCTCTATTATCCAGCTTAAAACTATCGTAAGCGCGCACCAACCATTTTGTATTGGTTTCCGCTTTAGTGCGTTTTAGTTTTTTAATATCACTTTTCACCCGCGATTGCACCGAGAGGGTTTGCTTGATCATGTTCCTTTCCTCAATAAATATCTGACATCATTTTGAAAATAATTAATTCATTTATGACTAGCCAAGTACTTAAGAATAGCTAGCAGTTATGAATAGCTAAGCAGTTTGAATGGCCCTTGCGTCGATGAATAAAGGCGCCGCTTTTTTTCATCCGGATCGGTACAGATATAATCCACACTAAACTCAATTCCGCCCGGAATTGCATGGAAACGCAAAAGCGCAACGTGATCGCCCTGCTGGCGATGCAGAGTTTGCAGTTTTAAATTGGCTAACTTGATGCCCGCCAAATCAGCGGGGGCATCCGGATGCAAGGGAAAGGGTTTTGGATTAGCGCGAAAGCTATTTTTCAGGCTATTAATTTGATCGCTACCAGCGGTATCAATCAAGCGCGATGGCGATGCAATCACTTCATAAAATACATTTTTTCCACGCGGACTCGCGCCTTCAACTATGCGCCCCCAGTGCACATCACCGGTGATGTACAGCACTGGAACTTCTGCCGCTAACAATTTAGCCAGCGCATTGGTCAAGATAGAAAAATCATCATAATTTGGCATTTCCATATCGGCCAATTTGCGCGCCCAGATGCCCGGTTTTTCCATCAGTAATGCCTGACCGGAACTTAATAAACCCACCGCCGCTTCATTATTTTTTTTTCGCGCGAGTAAATCCTTCGTCCAGCGATCAATTGCGCTGTGAGTTTGCGCATTAAACATCTGTTTGCCGCTGTCATCGCGGCAAGTGCGGCCATCCAAAAACAACATACTGAGCGGTTGCAAATCCTGCCGAAAAAAACCATCAGTTTGCGCGGGCGACATTTGATAGCGCTCATACAAACGCAGCGCGACATCTTTCCAATTATTTCGATCTTGCTCTGCATATGTATTGTTCAGCTGCACTTGAAACAGCGGAAAGTTATTCCAGAATTCGTGATCATCCGGTACACAGAGCACCGGCCCGTGGCGCAACACTTTCGCCAGCCCCGGCTGTTGCAAATCAGCACAAAACCAATTGGCCTGATACTTCTTCCCCAATGTTTGGGCGAGCTGATTTTTATTGCGCGGCAAATTTTGCTGCGAAGGCAAATCGAGATAGACCTGATCGCCAGCGAGCAGCGTAAAGTCCGGAGCAGGCTTGATGCCCGCAATCACATCCGCAAGCGCGTAGCTTTTGTCGTTGGGTTGGTAGTAACAGGATGACAGCAACAGATTAAAACTTTCGGTCGCCTTGGAAGGTAAATGTGCGGGTGGGCGGCGACTGCTAAGCGTGGTTTTGATGCCCGCAGCAGGAATGGATACACAGATGTGAAAACGCTCAGTCGTCGCCGGCCAATCCAGACGAAACAAAGCGCGATGATTGAGCGGATTGCCGCGCGCATCGCGTACCTCATCGCCCAAGGGTTCAAAACCGGGCGGCAGCATTTGCGCCTCAACCGGCGCGCCCTGAACTTCAAAGCGGATTTCGGGCGGCGGATTGGCTGCCATCACCCCGACCCAGATCAATAAATCACCGGGCTGCCCAACTGGATTGTACGCAAACAACTGCACCTGAATTCTCCCCTGAACATGGTCTACACTTGAGATAATAATATTATTGGCGCTTAAAATGGCTTTTTCCGACCAGCACTCAGCACTTATTCCACTCTACCGGCAACTGGTGATTTCTACCTTAATAGCACTGGTTGCGATATTGGCTTACTTCATCTTGCCCGAGCACCGGGATCGAATCCTGCCCGATTTGGTTGGCAGTGAATACCATTTATTTTTTGATGGCCAAAGCGGCGGGCAAACCAAAGCGGAGTGGATCGACAAGAGCAGTTTCAAATTTACATGCACAGTTGCTAACGAAGGCCTGCCTGCGCCCTACTGCGGCATGAGTATTAACATCGGCAAAAGTCCTACGGGTAAAGATTACGCGAGCTACCAACGCATAGAGATAAAAGTGGATTATCAGGGCGGCAACCAGCGCTTGCGCCTGAGCATGCACAACTTTAACCCCGCCAATTCTGCACTTAACAATCGGGAAATTCTAAAAGGTCTTGATGTCACTTTTTTAGCCAATGAAACAGCCAATCCAATCATTGTTCACAATTATGGCTGGCGCGAACCCGACAACAGAAACCGGAACCCTTTGAGCTGGCTCAACACCGATTCGCCCGAGAATCTGCTCGACATAGGCATAGATTTAGCGCCGCCAATAAGCGCTGGTGAGCACCTTATTCAAATCGAATACATAGATCTTTACGGCAAACTATTGTCCGCCGAAGCTTGGTACCTCGGGGTTGCGCTCATCTGGCTGTTGTTCAATGTATTGTTGTTTGCCCGCCACCTGATGATTCAGGCCCGACGCATTCGCAATGACTCACAACGCCTTTCGACCTTGTTGAATTACTCTCAGGATTTGCAGCAGGAATCCCAGCACTACAAATGGCTCTCCCATACTGATCAGCTTACCGGCGCGCTGAATCGCAATGGTTTTGCAACCGCGATGAGCCAACAAAGTCCCGATGGCAAAATGCAATCCAATACCAGTTTACTAATCATTGATCTGGATAATTTCAAACGCATCAATGACACACTAGGACACGACACAGGCGATATGGTGTTGCGTGAAACAGCGCAGATCATTCAGAAAAATATTCGCGTTAGCGATAAATTTGTTCGCTGGGGTGGCGAAGAATTTATTTTGCTTTGCGATGCAACCAATGTGAAACAAGCACTGTTGATTGCCGAAAAAATTCGCGTGTCAATTGAAGCAGCCAAGATGACACACAATGATGGCAATATTTCGATCACCGCCAGCATAGGTATTGGCGTCGCCAAGAGCGATGAAAATTTTGATGATTTATTCCAGCGCACCGATCAGGCGCTTTATCGCGCAAAAAATATGGGGCGCAATTGCGTGGCACTGTCAGAGTCAGACAGATAAAAAAATACCCGCACGCAGCGGGTATTTTCATCTGGAGCAAATTATCGCGGAGTTAAACGCAATACAACTACATCGTTAGCAGGAATTTTCAGCTTGATGGGTTTTAAAGTATCGCCTTTGGTTCCTTTCCACAAATCGCGGTAGTTAAATTTCTTTTCAGAGAAATTTAACGATACGCCTTTATCATCATCTTTCATTGGGTAATATTCCCAATCGTGGGTGTAATCCATGGTGCTATCGGTGCGATTCAAAAAGAGCACCGCCCACTCATTGTTTTCCAATTGCTTGATAAATACGTTCAACTTGCCGGTGTCCAACATGCGCAGCGCTTCGTAACCAAGCTTGTCCTGATTAAGTGCAATGATCTCTTTGTTGGTGAGAATTTTGCGCGTGGTTTCGCTCATTGAACGCAAATCATTACCTGCAATCAAGGGTGATGCAAGCATCGCCCAAAGGCTAAAGTGTGAGCGGTCTTGCGCTTCAGTCATGCCATTACCCACTTCCATCATATCGTAATCATTGAAGTGGCCGGGGCCTGAGTACTTGCGAATATTTTCACGCCTATCAAGAATTTTCAGAACACCTAACGAAGCCCATGAACCATGATTGAAAGCACAATCCCAGCAGTTGTAAATATCGCCGGTTGCGCGCCATGAGTGACCAAGCTCTTTGCCCCACAACCATGGATCATTGTCACCCCACTCGCACATGCTGAATAAAATTGGACGTTCCAATTTAGCCAGCGCTTGACTCATAGTCGTGTAAGCACCAATGGGATTAATATTTTCCGTGTTACACCAATCGTATTTCAGATAATCAATACCCCACTCAGCAAAGGTGAGTGCATCCTGATATTCAAACCCACGCGAACCGGCGTAACCCGCACAGGTTTTATTGCCAGCATCGGAATAGATACCGATTTTTAAACCTTTGGAATGCACATAATCTGCAACCGCTTTAATACCATGAGGGAAGCGTTCAGGGTGCGCAGTTAAATAGCCACGCGCATCGCGCTCGCCCTGCCAGCAGTCATCGATATTGATGTATTCGTAACCCGCGTCTTTCATACCTGTGGCGATCATCGCATCGGCCATATCGCGAATAAGCTGATCATTCAAATTACAGCCAAAGGTATTCCAGCTGTTCCATCCCATTGCGGGCGTGTGACCTATATCGTGCTTGGGCGGAAATTCCGAGCTGGTTTTAAATTGTGCTTGCACACCCACACTCATCAAGAGTGATGAGGCAAGTATGCCGAGAGCGATAAGTATTTTTTTATTCATCGTTGTAGTTCCTCTTTAGTTCTAGAGCTCAAGTGTTGCAGTAAAAACTCGTTATTAAATTAATGCGTAATACTAATCAGATAAATTAAATGATTTTCAAAAAAAACTGCAATGCTGATTGCAGTTTTTCCTGCGCACGTTTGTGCGTCTGTTTATAACCTCATCACTTATTTAATTTGATGAATCTGCGTATTGAACTTTTTAATGATGGCGATGGTAGATGTATCTGTATCAAACACACCGTACATTCCCTGCTCTTCTTGTGGTGGGTCGCCATTTAAATCGTCGCCTTCCTGCCACCAATAATTACTGCGTGTAGTGCGACCAGCGCCATTCCATGCCCAGAAATTGTAGCCAGCAATCGCTTCGCCTTTTTGCATACGTGGCAGCAACACATCAAATACTTCCTGATAAAACGTATCGCGGTACTGTGTAGTTGATTTGATATCGTATGAACCCATATCACGATCCAAACCAAATTCTTCCAGCACAATTGGCTTATTTAATTTATTCGCCATTTCAATGTGAGATTTCAAATAATCGTCGCCTTTTGCCCATGCTGGTGCCCAGGTTTCTGCTGGTTTGGTTTTATCAAACCAGCCCCAGTTTCTGATCCACATGTGAACAGTCAAATAATCCACGTTCTCTGATGAGTGAGCATCAAAAAACAACTGTGCATCTTCCACCGAACCTTTTACACCCTCACTACCGGTACTAACCAAGTGATGGGGGTCGAGGCTTTTGATATAGGCAGTTACACCGTTAATCCAATCGATATAAATTTGTTTTTCTTTCACAGTTGTTTTGGAATTACCAGGGCGAGGCTCATTCGCCAATTGCCATGACATGATAGTCGCATCATCCACATAGGCTTTGCCGTTGATGGTATTTACGCGAGTGATAATTTTTTTGATAGTTTTGCGATATTCCTGCTGCGCTTTTTCGCTTTGGTAGAAGCTGGCAGATTTCGCCATAAACACTTCCCACTCATTAGTCACATTCGGGTCTTGCACTGGCTGACCATCGATCCAACTCATGTACTGAGTAAAGCCGCCCGACCACTGCCAGAAATTGTTGAAATACAGCACCACGGTCATATCGCGCTTGGCGAGTTCAACCAATAAATAATCCAGACCTTGCAATAGGCTTTCATCGTAATTACCGAAGCCATTCGTTGTTGCAGGTTTTACTGCAGAATTGATATCGCTTTTTTCCGATACCGCCAGCACGCGCAAATTGTTTACACCCATAGATTTGAGTGTATCCAATTCTTTAGCCAAGCGTGCGCGATCACCCACTGCGCTGGGCGAGCCCAAATAGGCGGCATACCACATATTGGTACCGGCAATAAAATAGGGTTTACCATTTTTTTGAAATTGCTTGCCGGAGACTTTGACAAAATCCTGCGCAACAGATGCGGTATTTTTTGGGCTGCTACAACCGGCCAAAAGTGAAGCAGCGACGGCGATACTCGCCAATAGAGCTGTTATTTTTTTCATAGTGTTTTTCCCAAAAAGAAAATAAAAAATCATTGTTATTATAAAACCTTATCTTTAGTTGTAATAAAAAGCAGCCGAGGTTTTACCCTCGGCTGACAATTCAAAACATCACTCAAACAATTCTTTGCAGTGAGCCTTCAGCTTTCTGTAAATAACGCGCGGCTTCAATCATAGCGCGCCCATTGTGATAAGGGCATTTCCAAAAACCAACTTTATAGTTGGCGTTAATGTCTTGCTCATGCACGCGCGACATCCAAAACCATTCCCCATTTTTATGATCGATTTGATAAGTTTTAATAAACTGCCAACTATTATCTGCAGCGTGATAAAAACTTTCTTCACCCGTAGTTGAATATGCATACAGGAAACCAACCAGTGCTTCTGCCTGTACCCACCACACAGTGTCGGTATTGATTGAGCGAGTTGCAAAATCGTAGGAGTCGATGACTTGCCCATGCTCACCAATAGCTTCATTTACTGTTACTTGTGCAATTTTGATCAGCGTTGGCGTCAACTCTGTGGTGTAAGCATCATCACCCAGAGATTCAAGTGCTTTGGCGATCAACCAACTGGCTTCAATATCGTGACCGTAAGTATAGCCGGGCGAAAAATCTTTCCAGTCCAGATCCATAAACATACGCAGGTGATACGTATCTCTATCGATCATATACTTATCAAACATTTGAATATTGTATTTAAGTGCTGCTCTTATTTCGGCAGAAGGATGAGCCAAATACAAAGTAGTGTAGGCTTCCAAAATATGCAGATGAGTGTTTTGCGATTTTGGATAATTCAGATCCTTATCACTCAAACGCAAATCTTCCAGCGCGCCCCACTCACGCGTAAAGGCTTCAAGATAGCCTTCACGCTCACTATCTATTCCATATTGCTCAACCATTTTAAAGCAGTCCAGCGCACGAGCGAGAGCTTGCTCATCGCCTGTGAGCTGGTGATAAGCAACCAATGCGTAAATGGTAAACGCCTGTGCGTAGACTTGTTTTTTGGTGTTGATGGGTTGTGCTGCCGCATCCAGCTCCCAATAAAATCCGCCGTGTTCTTTATCGAAAAAATGCGCAATCACATAATCATATGCGCGCGTTGCACAGGTGCGATAAACAGGATTATCCACTTGCTGCGCGGCTTCACTAAAAAACCACAAAATGCGCGCATTTAAGATAATGCCTTTGCTCGCATTTTTAACAGGCTTATTGTGCACATCAATTTCACCGTAAAAACCACCCTGCTCCTGATCGACCGCATGCGCAGCCCACCAGTCAGCAATGGCAATTAATTCTGCGCGAAATTCTTGCTGCAAAGATGCAGAAGTTACTGGAAGACTTGCGACACTCATGCGTTACACCAAATCCTTCAACACAGCCAGGTTAGCGCTGATCAATTCATTGCGCACCGCAACAGAAGCCGCAGAACGCAAACCATCTTCTGGCGTGTTTTTGCAGTAGTCGATCAGTTTGTCTACGGTTGAAGTCGCAACGTGCATACGCGTGTCGGATGAAGCGTAATAAATAAACACTTCGTTTTTCTCATTCACAATCCAGCCGTTTGAGAATGCAACGTTAGACACATCACCCACACGCTCTGCGCCGTGCGGTGCAATAAAGTGACCAGCAGGACGATGCGAAATCACCCAAGGGCGCTCAAGTTCAGTCATGAACATGTAAAGCGTGTAACGCAAACCAGCAGCGGTATTACGCACGCCATGTGCTAAATGTAACCAACCTTCAGCAGTTTTAATTGGCGCAGGACCCTGACCGTTTTTCACTTCTTTAATGGTGTGATAGACCTTTGGATCAACAATCACTTCAGATTTCACTTCGGCATTGGTCATAGTATCGGTCAAGCCCCAACCTACACCGCCACCACCACCTACGCTGATAAAGCCATCTTGCGGACGAGTGTAGAGCGCGTATTTGCCATCCACAAATTCCGGGTGCAAAACCACGTTGCGCTGCTGACCAGAATAGGTAATCAAATCGGGCAAACGCTCCCAAGTCACCAAATCTTTGGTGCGGGCTATACCGCATTGCGCTTCAGCAGCAGAGGTATCAGCTGGGCGAGTTTCGTCTTTGCGCTCGGTGCAGAACAAACCGTAAATCCAGCCATCTTCGTGCTGGGTTAAACGCATATCGTATACATTGGTGTCGGGGCGCTCGGTTTCCGGCAGAGTGATGGGGAAATCCCAGAAGCGGAAATTGTCGACACCGTTAGGGCTTTCAGCGATGGCAAAAAATGATTTTCGATCAACGCCTTCAACACGCACTGCCAGAATATATTTGCCATTCCACAGCATGGCACCTGAGTTAAACGCGGCGTTAACACCTTGACGCTCCATCAAAAATGGATTGGTTTTTTCATTCAGATCATAGCGCCAGAAAATTGGAGCATGCTCCGCGGTAAGAATCGGATTTTCATAGCAATCGTAAACACCATTGCCCGATGCTCTTACTGTATTTTTTTTAGTTACCAGTGCTTCGTGCTGTTGCAACAGCGCTTTTGCTTTTTCTTTAAAACTACTCATGCTTCAAATGCTCCAATGAGTTTTTGTTTTTTGTCTGTCTACTATGCATTTCATCGCACAGCGAACGTAAACCGTAATCGATTACAACGACGTTAAAAATTTTTTCGCTGCAGCAGTTAGCTGCAGCGAAAAATGAACTACTTAATTCTTCGCCAGCAAATGCTCGTCATTAGTACCTTTAAGCACTTCTGCCGGAGTGTCTGCCGGATAGTCTTCCAGTTTTTTGTACCAGTTAAACCAAAGGAAAATACTGGTAGCCACAGCAATTGCCATTGCTATCGCAAATTCTTGCCAGTGTTGGATCACCATAAAAACCGGTGCGGCAGTGAGCGAGGTTTGCCACACAACACCAACGACTACGTTGATAGCATCGCGCGAGAAATCTTTATTGCGCCCAACTGCGGGATAATCTTTCTGTACTTCGGCCAGCACTGGTGCCCAGAAGCCCCAAGGGCGAACCTTGAGATAAAACTTTTTCAACACATCCATTTCATCAGGTTTGGTGACGAGCGAGCCGATCACACAAGCCAACAAACACGCAAGGAACATAAATGGAAATGCTTTGATCGGGGTGATGTCGGTAAAAATCAGCGGAAATGCAATCGCAAAACCGGTCACCATGCCCCAGAAATATCCAAAGCCGTTGAAGCGCCACCAGTACCACTTGAGCAAATTTGCTGCGGTGTAGCCGCCGTAAAGTGCGCTCACAATCCAGCCGATAATTTCATTCAAACTGGGGATGAAAAAACCAATCGCCACACCGAAGATCACAAACAAAACTGAAACCAGATAACTCATCTTCACGTAGGTGTTAGCTTCGGCATTGGGGTTGATGTAGCGCTTGTAGATATCGTTAATCACGTAAGCTGGAGCAGCGTTTACCGTCGCGGCAAAAGTAGACATAAACGCAGCAAGCAGACCGGCAATCAACAAACCTAATAAGCCGCTTGGCAGAATATCGCCCGCCAATACCATCGGCAGAATTTGTTCAAAATCGACATCTTTGCCCATGCCGTTGAGTTGCGGCATAAACAAACCTATCGCCAAAACAGCGAGGCCAGCAATCAACATGTAGCGAGGAAACAGCAATACCAGCGAAACAAAACCGCTCATTTTTGCGGATTCTTTTGGTGTTTTCGCCGAGAGTACACGCTGCATGTCGTAGGTTGGTTGCGGGCCGGCGAGGCTTTGCAAAATACCTTTAAACAACACCAACATGAAAAAGATCGCGAAAGGCGAGTAACCATCGGCGGTAATTTTGTCATTCGCCGCCGCCAACTGCGCCGACCAATCCAAATCGAAATCGCCGCCTAACCACAACTGATCCCAACCGCCCGGCACTAGACTTGCCAGCAATTCTGGCGATATACGTTGCATCGCAATAATGCCCACGGCGATACACGCAATCGTCATGATGATGAATTGTAAAACTTCAGTGAACACCACACTGAACATGCCGCCTTTCACAACATAGATAGTTGTCACCAGCGTGATGATCAAACCGTAATACACATCGTTCATGTGCGAGTCGGACGACAATTCCCAAGGCATAAATACCGCGGCGAATTTGCCAATCCCGATAAAGCCGTAAGCGATAAAACCGATCACATTGACCAGTGCAAAGAGCACCACAATCATGTGTGATAAGCGCGCGCCCTTGCCCTCACCAAAGCGGAAAGTAATCCACTCTGCACCCGTCATTACGCCGGAGCGGCGCAGCCAGGTGGCAAGAAATACCATCAGAAAAATCTGATTGAATACCGGCCATAACCAAGGGATGTAAACACTGCTAATACCGTAAACAAACAGCAAATACACCATCCACATGGTGCCGGAAATATCGAACATGCCTGACGCATTGGATAAACCCAGTTGCCACCAGGACAACTTATTTCCGCCAAGGAAGTAGCTTTTAATATCTTTGGACGCGCGACTGGAAATCCAAAAACCCACAACCAAGGTGGCAAAGATATAAGCGAGGATGATGGCGACATCCAGCAGAGGAAGATTCATGAACACATACCAAATTATTATGTGGAGCGACCGCGATCGCTTGTAATCTGACCCTTTCACATCCGTGCTGCACCTCGCTACCACTGATGAGGCAACAGGCAGAGACTCAGGGTTAAACCTCAATTGATAAAACTGAATTCAATTGAGCATATATTGCAGCCGACCATAAGGCTCAACATAGTCAGCTAATGTAACCGTTTACATTTTATTTTTCTAGTCTCTTAGGGCGAGCTGTAGTAAATTTTCGGGCAAATAACCATATCTCCAATAAATTCAACTGCCATTTATATCCATATCGGCTCCAAAAGGTCGTTCTTATGTCCAATATTCGCGATGTCGCCCGCTTGGCAGGTGTATCGGTAGCCACAGTTTCACGCGCCCTGAGCAACCCCGAAAAAGTCTCTGACGACAGCCTCGAAAAAGTCCATAACGCCATCGCCCAAGTGGGTTATCGCCCCAATATGCTTGCGCGCAACTTTCGCTCGGCACGCGCCTATGCCGTGGTAGTACTGGTACCGGATATCGCCAACCCCTTCTATTCCCTCTTTATTCGCGCGCTGGAAGATCGCGCGCAGCAAAAAGGCTATGCCGTACTGCTGGGCGATACCCGCGGCACCCCTGAGCGTGAAATGGATTACATCCGCCGCGTGGAAACCCGCTTGGCCGATGGCATAGTGCAACTGCGCCCCAGCTCGGAAAAAAGCCAAAACAATATTCCGCCCGATATCCCCTGCGTAAACGCTTGTGGCTGCGAGTACACCACCGGCCCGGCGATCCGTATCGACAACCGCGCTGCCGCCAAAACCATGGTGAATTATTTGATTTCGCTCGGACACAAGCGCATTGGTGTTATCTCCGGCTTGAAAGACAACCCGCACGCCATCGACCGCCTTGAAGGATATAAAGAAGCATTAGCTGAAGCGGGCATTCCGTTTGAAAAAGACCTGATCGCTGAAGGCGACTTCACCATGTGGTCAGGCCTCAACGCCGCCTTCCAGTTCTGCAATATGAAAGTTCGCCCAACCGCGATTTTCTCGATGAACGATGAAATGGCGATTGGCGCTATGCAGACGCTCAAAAATCAAGGTATCCGTATCCCAGAAGACATCTCGGTTACCGGCTTCGACGATATTGCCTACTCCAAATACTCCGACCCAAGCCTCACCACCATTTCGCAACCCGCAGAAGAAATGGGCAAAATGGCGATGGACATGCTGCTGAAAGTGATTGAAGGTGAACCCCTAAGCCAACGCGAATGCGTATTGCCGACTGAATTTATTATTCGCAAAAGCACTGGGCCGGCACCGGGTAAAAAGTAATTTCAATTCAAAAAATAACCCTCCCCCTCAAAAGGGAGAGGGCACCAACTCAAGCCCCAGCCTTATTCCACCGCAGGCCAAGTCCGCAAGGTCACATGCGTCACATACACATAACCATCTCCAGTATCCGGATCTGTCCCGTAGGTCACATAAGACAACTTGCCATTGATGACCTGTAGACTTTGTTGGCCAAGAACCTTGCCCGGCACGTCAAACATCACCTCACCCTTATCGCCATTAGAGTCCACGTTGACTAGATATTCCTCCGAACGGAAGGCGCGGCGATAGATGCTGTAAAGGTGACCGTCATGATCGAGATCGACGGTAATAGGGGTATAGTTACCGGCGGTGGTGTAATTAAGGGGAACACTGTTAAGGGTTTTTGCCATACCAGCCTCCAGCGTAGTGTAGAGAATCTGTGCGCTAGTATCGTCATCAAAGATGTAGGCGTAGTGGTATTGGTCGCTATTGCTAAGTGTGAGCTGCACATGGCGTGCATCGGTATAACCGGACGGCCCCTCCATGACTGCCTCTGTCCAATTGGCACCGCTACCACTTAAAAAGCGCGGGCGGTAGTCAGAGATGTCCATTAACGCTATGTGATTGTAGGACAGTTGACGCTGCGGCAATTTTACCGAGCCAGTGCCATTCGTCGCGTAGGTTTTGGTGGCGCCAAATGTCTCGCCAAGCTCATCCAAATTAAACGCCCGCTGATAACTCCAGGAACTGCCTGCGTTGGTAGCCAGGATTAGCCAGTTGTCGTAACTGGTGAGAGTGTTGGCATCAGCATAAAAGGCGACGGTGGCATTGTTGCCGTTGAGCATAATTTGCGGCCTGTCGTTAACGGAGGCGTTGTAAAGGCTGTCCGTATCCAGTGTTGGATCTGTGGGGTTTGCGCTCACCTGGCTGACACTAAAACCACCAGCGCCGCCGTAGGCGTAGTAAACCGCGTAGTTGCCACTGCGAGTGCCGCCGCTCTTTTGACGCTTGGCAAAGGCGACAATATGGACACCACCGCTGCTATCCACTTCGATATCCGTAGGTTTAATTAACTCCGCGACCAGCTCCGGTATCGCGCGTTTGCTAATCACGCCATCCTCGGTAACGCTTGCGTAATAGAGCACTTCGCCGGTGTCGCTGTCTTCGTGCCACGCAATATGGGTTGTGCCTTGACTATCAAAGGTGGAGGTAAGGTCAGCATTGGGTAATTCGCTGCTATCAACGATATTGGCAGCAACGCGATAAACCTTTTCCCCTAGTACAGCGACATCACAGGCGTCGCCTATGCCGTTGTCGTTGTAATCGTTTTGATTGGGGTTGGCGGTAGTGGGGCAGTTATCTTCAGTGTCGCTGACACCATCTGCATCACTATCGCTAGCGGCACTACCTGCACTGGAGCTGGAGCCAGCAGAAAGACTACTGCTGGAAACGGCAGTACTTGAAAATGAAGCTGTTTGACTACTATCACTGGAACTTTGGCTTGCACCAGAACTGGCGCTGGAGGATTCGCTGGAAGCCGCCAAACTGCTTACAGTACTGGCGCTTGAGCTGCTTGGTACTACTATTGGCGCGCTGGAAACGCTAGCCTCACTCGCGACACTGCTTTCACTGCTGCTTTCACCGAGACTAGAACTGCTTTCGCTTTGACTACTTGAGCTATTGCTGGAGGAGCTGCTGGCGGGACTTTGGCTTTTGGGCCACGCGCGCAGGAAGAGCTGCGGCTGACTGTTGGTCGGCTCGTGACAATCGACCCACGGGGAAAACTCGTGATCGTAATAAAGGCTCGCATTGGTGGAGAATTGGCAGAGCAACTCAAAATTCGCTGGCCAAACCGGATTGCTGTAGATGGTGGTGGCGCTTTTGGTGCTGTCAGCCATCAGCGTCACCGTAAAACTACCGTTGAGCTGCGCCGGACACTCTTCGCTGGCGTAGAGCAAATCTGTGGCTTGGTAGCTAAGTGCATACCCGCCCTCTGCCGCGCTCACGGTTAGCTCAAGCTGGCGGTATTCGCAGTACTGGGTGAGCGAGCCAGCCTTAATAACCTTGAGGTAATAATTACTGGCCACATCCCAACTATGACCTGCACCACCGCTAAATTGGCCAAGGAAAGGATCTGCAGCTGACCCACTGGAACTAGCTTGACTGCTGAACTGATCCGAGCTGGATTGCCCTGAACCTGATTGTCCTGAACTAGACGATTCAGCGCTGCTCACGAACACGGATGAGCTGCTCGCCAGCATAGAACTTGCTGTAGCGCTTATCCCTGAAGAGTTTCCCCCCATAGCCTCAGACGATGAACTGCCCTGTACCTGCGAACTAACAGCATCCGAGCTAACCGCTTGTTCCGAACTGGAAACAGCCACGCTGGACACCCCAGCAGCCAAGGAGGATGCAGGGACTTGTGAAGACTGCACCGCCGCTCCTCCACCTCCGCTTCCGCCGCCTCCACCACCACATGCGGTCAAAAAAGATACGGCTATTATGAGTGCACTTAGAGTGTATTTCATGTCAAGTTCCATTAATAATAAAAGCCAGCATTATGAATACCCCTTTTTGTGGCCTCATCCTCCATATGGGGGATGCGTAATTGTAAAAAGAGATTCACAGGGAGGCTAAATCCTCATACTCAAGCTGAGACAGAGATTGCAATCCGCCTTTGCCACGGCGACAGCTTGGCCGAAATTGCCTTGCAGCGCGGCTCATCCCTCACCACCGTGCGCCAACAGGTAAAAACCTGTATGCACAAAGCCCTAGTGCGCAGTCAAGCCGAACTGGTGGCGAAGTTATTGTCGTTTGCAATGGGATGAGGGATGCCCCCCTACTGCAACCAACAACCTAAACAAAGAGCGTTACCAGCAATCACGGGCAACTTAAAACCTAATAAAAAAGCGCGCCGGGATTTAATCGCGGCGCGCTTTTTTATTTCAACCAACAATTTATTTGTTAGCTGCTCGCATTTATTTTTTTGCAGCCAACTCAAAATGATCAAGCAACTCCATCGCTGCCACAATCAAATGGTAGAGGGTGCTGGCAGGAGCGACATCGACGACGACTTCGTCATTTTTTCCGCGTTGATCCACGTAAGAACCCGGTGTTGATGCGCAGAGATAGTAGGTAAATAAATCTTCCACACCTTTCACTGCAATCGCTTCGGCATCGGCATTGCCTTCACGGATCTGCACCAAGCTGGCTTTGATTAATTCGGTGATGCCCCAGCAGCGTTTGTTGTGGTCGATAACTTCTCCGGTATAGGAAACAGCATCAAACAACAGACCGGATTTATCCATGCCGATTTCCAAGCCGCGCGCGTAGAGCGCTTTGGTGTAATGCGCCACCGGGCGACCAGTGCGGCGGTGATACCAATCGAGCAACCAGACCCACTCCATCATATGACCCGGCTCTACGGTATCGCCTTTGGCATTGGGCAAACGCGCCCAGTTATCGTCGAAGAATTCAAACAATACACCGTGAGTTTCATCAAAAAAGTGTGATTGAAACAGCGCAAACAATTCGCCCACGCGCGCCAAATATTTTGCATCGCCGGTTGCATCGTAAAGCGCAAGAAAGGCTTCGAATAAATGCATGTGCGGGTTTTGGCGGCGACAGGCGTAGTCGTAGTCGCCTTCAATCCAACCGCCCACTGCAGAACCAAAACGCGCGTCCAAATGGGCGATTAATTTATCTGCCGTTTCCAAATAGGATTTTTCATCAAAGGCGCGATAACACCAGGCATTGGCCAGCAAAAAGAACGCGTGGTCGTAAAGATCTTGCTTGGTATCAACCACTTCCCACTGGTTATTGAGCAGATGGGTATAACCGCCACCTGCGCTTGGATGAGCCGCAGTCTTTTGCACGAAATCGAGCAAATTTTTGGCAACGTCTTTGCCCTCTGGGCACCAGCCGCGATGGTAAGCAGCCGCAAAGAAAAACGCCTGACGCGCCTGTACACGCACGCGGGTGCTGGATTCCAGATCCGGGACGCCCTCTGGCGTTAAACGTTCGTAGTTGGCTTTAGTGGTGGGTTCAATGCCGCGCGCTAACCAAAGTGGCAGGGCATCGTTTTTGATCCAGTTTTCGAGGCGACTGGCCGCCGCACGCAATGCTTGTGTCATAGAGATTCCCAAATCGCAGCGCCGCCCCTGGCGAGAAAGTAATGATCGGATTGATTGCGGCTGATGTGGCAGAGGCATTTTGCGGGAGGATTTAAGCAGGCGCAAATAAAAAACCCCGGCGAACCGGGGTGAAAAAAACACAACAGCGGGCTATGGCTTAACAATGCATCACGGATGACAACAAGCAGACTTCAATGATTAGCATCTATCACGGAAGGATAAAATGTAATCGATTACCGCTTAATCACGATGATTAAAAGGCCTTAGCTGAAGGGCATTATCCATATAAATGTAACCGATTACAACAATTGTACGATTATTTTTTGAAATTACCCAAAACCAGAATTCGCTCCAGCGCTTTATTTCCGCCCCAAAAGCAAAACCCCTGATCGCTCAGGGGTTTTGCAAGGTCTAGCTGGTTTGTGAGCCCAATCTTATTTTGGGAAGAAATCAAAACTTTGATTAAGCGTAAAACGCGCCACATTAGCCGCAGGGAAACTGATCAGTTTGATACGCTGCAAAATCTTCGCTTCCAGTTCCGGGTCGCCCAATTCACTCGACACCATGCTCGCCTCAACAATTTTACCGCTCGGGTCGATGACAATTTTCACCACCATCTTGCCCTGCAGCGATGCATTTTGGCGCAGTGCACGGTTGTAGATAAGGTCAATCGCGCCCTTGTGCTGGTTCATGACTTTGCGGATATCTTCTTCACTGCGCGCCGCGCCACCCGCACCATTGCTATTGCCTGCGGTAGCCTGATTTGCCTTTTTAGTGCTATCGGCAAGCGTGCTAGTCACTTTGGTGGTCTCACGGCCAGACAATGCTGTACCGCCTGTATCGCGGCTGAGCGCAGCAGTATTGATGCCGCCACTGGCTTTTTTAGCACCACTGGTGATCATCGCCCGATCCAGCTGTGCGGCTTCACCGCTACTGTTGGTCACTGTAGTGGCAGCAGTTTCGACGGCCGAGGTTTGCATCATCTCGCGCATTTCAGCCAAGTCATCTTTAAATTGCATGACACCACTGTTTGATGCCTGCTCGCGTGCTTTTTCGACAGCCTCTTTGGGCGGAGCTTTAACCGGCTCTTTGGGTTTTACCACCGGCTTAGGTTCCGGTTTTTTCTCTACCGGTTTCGGCTCTGGCTTTTTCTCTTCCGGCTTGGGCTCAGGCTTTGGTGGTTCAATGGGTTTAGGCGGCGGTAGCTCTTGTTTTTCCAACACCACGCGCGCCAACTGCGGCGGCAGCTTTTCTTTTTCTGCACGCGGGACATCGGGCAGATTCACCAAGGTTACCACTGCACTCACCACCAGCATCGCCACCAAAAATCCGGAGACGATTTTCGTAAAGCGCTTGTCATCATCAATCGATGAACTCCAAGGCAATTCCAGGTTAGGCATTAATACACTTGCCATCTCAACCGCCCTCCGCATCAGCGCTATTTTCTTTTTGCGTCACCGCAAGTGAAATCGCGCGATACTCTGCCGCTGCGCAGGTTGCCATGATTTTTTTCAGCAGCGTGTAGGGCAGTTTTTGATCCGCCATGATAGTAACTGGGCGACCAGTAATCTGATCCTCGGCCTTTAATGGCCCTGCTTTTTCTGCCTGATACTTTAACTCAGTTTCCAGCGGGACAAATTTATCGCCAGTGCTTTCCAACAACTCACTGATCTTGCCTACACTGCGCCCACCGACGAGCACATCGGTTGCACTGACCACCACCAGCAAATTATTTTCTGGAACTTGCTCCGATACAGACGCGGGCAGCTTGATGCTTTTATCCGCCTGCAACACTTCTACATCGCCAGAATTTACCAATAGGAAAAATACCAGAATGGTAAAAATATCCATCAGCGAAACCAGGTTCAGCTTGGGCACCTGATT
The DNA here is from genome assembly GCF_035117775.1 of Cellvibrio chitinivorans. NCBI lineage: Bacteria > Pseudomonadati > Pseudomonadota > Gammaproteobacteria > Cellvibrionales > Cellvibrionaceae > Cellvibrio > Cellvibrio chitinivorans. The sequence continues at coordinate 1,005,203 of NZ_JAYKKN010000001.1, read as the reverse complement.
CAAACGGCGATGATGTTTTGCCATGCGTTTTGCGCGCAGAGATTGCTTCATTGCGCACCTCCTGCCGCTGGCGCTACTGCACCGGTAGAGGCACCGGGTGGTGGCGCATCGCCCAGCGAAATCTCTGGAAATAATTCAGCCTCAACCACTGAAGTAGCAACAACCGCTTTAAATGAACGCGCGGTATCCATAGTGCTGACCAGTGTTTGATAGTCAGTATCTTTTTCCGAGAGAATATAAATATCTTTTTTCTGGATGCCCTGATTTTCCAAGGTGAGTTTTATTTGCTGTAAAAACGTGGCAAGTAATTTGTAATCAAATTCTCCATCGGATGTTTTTCCAATTTCTTGTCTTGTCACGCCCGAAGGATAATTGATAACCAGCTTATCTGCGCGAATAATTACTTCTAATTGTTGCGGCGGCTCATCGGTCATGGGTGTGCTTGAGTCGGCCATATCGGGCAACTTCAAATCCAATACCGTCGTGCGCGCCAGCACCATGCTCATCAACAATACCGGCACCAATATGATCATCAAATTCATAAAGGAGGTAATGTCGAGATCAGCATCTTCTCTAAATCGCCGTTTAATGCGCATAGGTAAATCCTAGTCTTTAACTTGGCTTTGCTAACAAACGCTTATTGCGCAACCTGTGGTTTTGCCGCGGCATCTTGTGTGCGTGTGCGCGGTACATCTTGCACGTGCGAAATAATATTCAGGCACTTCACGCCGGCCATTTCCAAGCTATCGATAATTTCGGTGGTTTTACTTTGCAGCATTGAGTGAATCAACAACAGCGGAATTGCTGCGATCAAACCAAAAGCGGTGGTATTCATCGCAACCGCAATTGACGATGACAAAAGCGCAGCCTTTTCTGCCGGGTCAGCGCTTGCTACCGCGGTAAAGGCTTGAATCAAACCGATAATGGTTCCGAGCAAACCCATCAGAGTTGAGATGTTCGCCAGCGTTGCCAAATATGCTGTGCGTTTTTCCAAGCGCGGCATGGCTTCCATCACACCTTCTTCCATCGCCAACTCAATATCATCGCGACGTGGTGATTGCGCCATACGTGCAATACCAGATGCGATGATGCGAGCGATAGGTGCACTGCTGCTTTTACCTACATTCAACACACCGTTGTAATCTTTTTTCTGCAATAACGGCAGAATGCGATCAAACGCTTGGCGGTTTGCGCTTTTCGCTGCAGTCAACACCAACCAACGTTCAAGCGCGATTGCCAAACCAATCACCAACACCACGGCGATGGGGTACATAAACGCGCCGCCATCTTGAAAAAAACGAATCAGAGTATCCATAATCTTATTAACCTCGACATCTACAATAAAATGAAAATAAAAAGAGAAAACATTAAATAAAAAACTTATTCGTCATCCACATCCAATTCACCTGCGGCTTCCAAACTGCGCTGCAATTCGTCGCGTTCAACATGGCCGAACACGGCGTCTTCCTGACTGCTTAACATTTCCATTTCCAACTCAGGGCTCAATGGCGACTGCCAAGGCAAAATATACATAACCCGCGGCTGCTCCTGATTACCTGTCACTGTTGTTTGCAAACTGATGCTGCCTTCACTCACCATTTTATTGTTGGCTGCTTTTGTTTCATCCGCTGTGGTTGTTGTTTGCGTAGCTGATGGTGCAGTTGCTTGTGCAGATTCAGCAGGCACATCTGCATCCTGCGCTAATACATTGACTGCAGATAAACACAGACCGACTAGCAAATAAAATTTATTCATCACTCACATCCTCCACAGCTTCTTCGGTAACAGGAGTTTCAGTGGCTGCTTCGGTAGCAGGTGCAGCTTTGGGTTTTGGTGTTATCCCCAAACGGCGCTGCAAATCGGCGATCCAACTCAACGCTTGTTTATCGTTACCACCCATCAACTGTAAATAGGCTTCGTAATGAGGGAGTGCTTCGGCACTTTTGCCCATATACAAATCGTAAAGTATGGCGATATTTTTATGACTGTCTGGATGAAATGGCCAGAGGCTTATCGCCTTTTTGTAGGTGGCTTCGGCTGCAGAAAAGTCGCCCTGTTCGCGCTGCAAAATAGCGAGCTGGTTGTAGGCATCCAGATTGGTGTGGTTAGCGGCTATAGCATCGTTAAACGCTTGGGCAGCGCGACTGTTTTCATTTTGCGCGCGATACACCAACCCCAAATTCAAATGCGCGCCGGATAATTTTGAATTTTCCGCAATCACTTTTTGCAACAGAGTTTCCGCTTGCGCCCACTGCTTATTGCGCATAGCGCGGGTGGCGTCATTAAAATTTTGTTGCGCTTGACGGCTAACCGAGGTTTTGTTTTGCAAATAAGGGTTAGGCGTAACCGGCCCAGCTGGCAGTATCGATTCGCCAGCAGCTGCCACCGCTATTGGTGCATCTTCATTTTTGCCCGCTGCTTTTTTTGTGGGTGCGGATGAACAGGCAACCAACATCAATACATGTATACAGAGAATGAGCTTAATGAATTTCATTGCTCACCTCCAAGCGCGATTCAGATTTGTTGTAACGCGCGGGCAGTAATTTTGCGAGTGCATCAAAGCTGCGCTTTACACCTGCATCGTAAGTGCCTTTCCAACTGCGCTGGGCGTTGGCCTCATGAATCTCAATCGCTTTTTCCTCAAAGGGATAAGCCTGTTCTTCCAATAGAATTTCGTACTGTTCAAGCGCCAGCTCATCCAGTTCTTTTGGCCGCTGTGAATTCATTAAGTCGCGACTGAGTTGTGCGTAGATTTCACCAATTTTAAAACTTGCCTCGGTAGTAAATTCACTCACACCAAACGCCAAAATTTGCTCCTGCGCTTTTAAAGCTTTTTCCAGTGCGGCGCGTTTACGCTGCAAACTGTTTTTCAACGGCAGCGTCAGTTGAATGCGCGAGAATTCGTCATAGGCTGGTTGCGCCAGTTCAGTTTGTGCACTCGCCGCCAGATAAGTCGAGCGGTCGGTTTTTGCCGCACCGGCGCGATTGTGGGTGTTTACAATATTTTGCAGCCAGTACAAGCGCTTATCTTTTTCTCCACTCGCGGCATACAACTCGGTCAACTTAAATTGTGCTTCCATATTGTTTGCCAACGGGCGCGGATAATCCGTTGCGTAGCGGCGATACTGTTCAATCGCCTGCGCGCGTTTACCCGATTTTTCGTAAAGCTCGGCGCCCATGTAGAGCGACTGGCGTTTTACATCCGGGTCGGTACTGGTGCGCTCCATAACCACCAATTCATCGGCCGCCTGCTGCCATTTATTTTGGTTTTGATAAATCAATACCATTTTTTCCGGCAGAGTAGCGGCAAGTGGATTTGAAGGATATTTTTTGCGGAAGCCAAGATACACATTTTCTGCCTGCGACCATTTTTCTTGATCCATCAAATAGACACCGGCGTCGTATTGCGCCTTGGCCGCGATTTCAGTATCGGGTGTGACTTGAGTGATACGCAGCAATTGCGCGATGGCGGCATCTTTATCGCCAAATTCCAAACTGGCTTCAGCCTGGCGATAAATACTCGCGGCCACTCGCTCGCGCACTTGTTGCGCGCTAGGTGCACCGGGATTTTTACCGTAAGCGGGCAAGAGCGCTAACACCTGCATATATGCCTGCTCAGCCGCAGCATATTCTTTGGTTTCAAAACGACTGTGCCCGAGAATCAGCCAGCTTGAAAACAATAACTTTCCTTCAGCAGGCGGTTGCCATTCGATCACCCGCTCGGCAACCATTTTTGCATCCACATAGCGATTTTGTTGCAGCAAATCATCGGCGGCTTCAGCAAGCACCGCAACAGCACGCGGATCGGTGTTATACACATCGGCAAAATTTAATGCGTTTTGAATTTTGCGATTTTGCCATTCGGGCAAACGATTATCGGGCAGACTGCGCGCCGATTGAATTAATTGCTGCGGCAATAAAATCGCGGCATAACCAGCATCGGCGCCGCGCAATTTATCCATATAGCCGTAAGCGACTTGTTCGTAGGCATCCATAGCAGCGGGCAAGTCTCCCGCTTCGTTGAGGCATTCGCCCAGCAGGAAAGTCATCTCCGCAACCTGTGCATCCTGAGCAAAGGTTTGCACAAACTCGCGATACCATTTTGCTGCGCGACCAAATGCCGCTGTTGCTTCCGGACTTTTTTTCGCACGTAAAGATTGCGCTTGTGCATGTTCAAATTGTGCGAGTTCTTGTAGCGATTGGTGCAAATAGGCCAGTGCATTATCGCCAATTGCGCCTTTGCGCTGCGTCCAGTAATTGCTGCTAATACCGTAGCGCTCAATAAAATCTTGTTTCGCTGGCAATATTAAACTGGGGAAATTGCCCTGCTGATACACATCGATGACTTTAATACTAAAACTGGGCGCAAAATCGGAATTGGCATTGTGCTGTACATAATGCTGATAGGTTTCGGCGCTATCGGTGTAATTTTTTTGGTCGAGGTACAACTGCCCGAGCTGTTGATAGAGCAGGTATTCGTAAGCGCGACCACCACCCAACTGGGTTTGTAATTCGCTGATGGATTTTGCACCTTCAAGATAAGACAGCGACAGCGCCATTACGCGCAAAGTATCTTTCACCAAATTGGTTTTGGATGCGCCTATATCGCCCAAGGCAGCATCCACATCTTTCGCATCGCTAGCGTGACCGATTAATTGATCGAGCACCTGTGCAAATGAAATCAGTGCGAGGTCGTAATCGCCGCGTTTGAATTGCGACCAGCCTTTCATATACAGGGCATTTTGCTGCAAGTCAGGATTGTTGCCTTTTACGACGGCATCGTAATTGCGCTCAGCCGCGGCGTAGTCGCCATCGGCAAAGGATTTTTCGGCGCGGCGAAATTGTGTCTCCGCCATAAATTCAGAATTGGGATTAGTGCCTGCTAACTGATCCAACACAACTCCCGCCTCGGCAGTGCGACCATCGAGCGACATCGCCTTGGCAAGCTTATAACGCAGCTGATCAGCTTCGATTCCTTTAACGGGTTGCGCACCGCTCTCCTGCATTTTTAACAGCTCGCTATACATAGCGACTGGCTTGTCGTAGAAGCGATGAACTTCGCTGGCATTCAACTGATTTTTTTCACTGCGCGCCATTTCCAAGTCGGCAAGGCGCACCATAATTTGTTGGCGTAAAGCGGGATCTTCTGCAACCGCTAAGGCGCGCTGATAACTTTGTTCGATGCGTGCCATATCCAAAACGGCTACCGGAGTTTTGGCATTGGGCATAGTCGCAACAGGCAAATCAGCGAGAGTTTTACCGCGCCCGTCATCGCCCAATTGCATCACACTACAGCCTTGCAATTGCATCACTGTAGCTACCGCTAACGCGAGTAGACTGCGCGAAATCATACTGTGATTTAGATTGCGCTTAAGGTGCATCATTCGGGTTGCTTCCTTAACTCGGCGTCGTACAAACGCGCTACGGCAAGATGCGCTTGCGCCAAATAATTATTCAACCGTTTTTCATGTGCGGCCAATTGCAGATCCACCTGCTTGCGCAATTGCTGGCTTTGTTTAGCAATGAGTTGATCGGTATTAGCTAATTGCGCACTGACGTCTTTGTTCAATACTTGCAAGCGCGCCAAAGTCGGCTGGATGTCCATGCTGGTCGCAGTGATGTCCGCAATGTTTTGCCGAGTCTTGGCGATTTGCGCGAGATTTTCATCAATCACTTTTAATTCGGCTTGCTGCGCAGCAACTTGCGCAGGATAGTTTTGCGCGGCGCGCCACAATAAAATTCCGCCAAACATATTGAGGCGAATCTCCAGCTCACGCGTATCCTGACCTGCTGCTTTCATACGTGTGATAGTTTGCTCACCACGCTCAATACGCGCGTAGAGCGCACGGGTTTCTTCATCGGCCAGTGCAATCACATTTTCATCGCGCTGAATTTGCTCCAAACGCTGTGCAAATGCATTGCGCTCTGCGGTTAATTGTTGCTCGCGCTGAGCGACCGCAATTTGTGCCAATTGTTGTTCTTGACGGCCGCGCGCGGCTTGTTTTTGCAACAGCAAGTCATGATAGGCATCAAGTTTCGGCTGCCAGTTTTGCAACAGTTTTTGCAGGCGCAACAGATCGCGCAAATCCAATACGGCAGTTTGAAAAGCATTTTTTGCGAATAATTCGTTGAGATAAGCCGAGCGGGTTTTGATGATGCTGGTGTTATCCAACTTCAACCAGTTTTGGCCATCGTCGGTCACTACTGCCGTGAGTGCGGCATCGCCCGCAGCATCCGCGCGCAACACTTCTTTTGCATCTTCAGCGGAGAGCGGCTCGCTGCCAATCAACGTCAGCAACTCACCTTCGGTGAGCGTTGCGCGCATATCGCGAATTAATTGAATTTCACGCGTAAGCAATTCTTCTGCGGTGTGATACGCGCTCACCGCCTCGCCTTGTGCCGCCAATTTTTCATAGGCGTAGGGCACAGCGAGCAGCGACTCCTGCACGGCGGGATACATCAAGCTGCGCTGCTGTAACAACTGCCAGGGTCTGAGCGCATGCGCATATTCTTCTTGCGCAACCGCTGCCCAACCGTAACCCAAAAGTGCTTGATTGGCGAAAATGCCATCGAGGCGCACCTTGGTAAATTCGCGAATCGCGGCGGCGTATTTTTTTTCGGCCAGATAGCTGTAACCCAGCGCGGTATAGGCTTTGTCTTGCAGCGCCCACTGCTCTTTGCGGCGCGCGGGGCTGTCTGCAATATCGATATTTTCCAGCTCGCTAAAAAATGTTTGTGCGTTGGAAAAATTGCCTTCACGCGCGTGAGCTGCGCCCAAATTGTAAAAGGTGAAAGGGCTCCAGGAACGCAGAGCGTCTGCATCGATATTATCGAGCGTCAGATCGGCATAATTGTTATTGCGGATGCGAATATTGATTTGCAGGGATTGCATCTGCGCGCGCAATGCAGGATTAAATTCACTGCTGACGCGTGCAAAACTTTGCTCAGCGGCAGCCCAATCGCCGCGCGTGTAATGTAACTTGCCAAGATAAAACCATGCCGCGTCGCGCACCGATTGCGGGCGGCGCTCATCTTGCAAAATGCGAGTAAAAACCGCTTCGGCATGTTGCTGCATACCAAAGGCGAGGCTGACGCCGCCGGCGATTAACTCAGGGTTGTCACTGTGACCCTGAATGCCGTCGCGCGTATCGGCAACCATCAATTCAGCGAGCGCGGAAATGTAATCTTGTTGATAGTAATGATAAAGCGCGACGCCGTAGCGCAAATCCGCCACGGCAGTTTTGGGTTCCTCTTGCGCGGCAATCGGCAAAGGAGTGACAGCCACCCCCAATGCCAATAGATAAGACCGTATCGACATCGCCAAACGCATTACATCTGCCATTGTTTGATTTCAAATACCGGCTGCAATTGCGCGGTGGAATCCACTATGCGCAACTCCAGCACCAGCGGCTCCTGCGCTTTGGTAATGATCAACTTGGCGCCGCGCTTGTAATCCTGCTGCGGTCCACGCCCGGTAAAAAATGCGCTGATCTCATGTTCACCGGCTTTTAAATTGCCGATATACAAACGCTGCACGCCGCCGCGATACAGCGCCTTGGTCTGTTTGTCGGTATAGAGTTCGCTCGCGACCAGTTTGTTATCGATTTCCAACTTGATCGCATCGAGCGTAAAAAACTCGCCCAAATCCATAGACACATACACCGCCACCTGACTGCTGGCGGGGTAAAGCAACTCTTCTTCGAGAATCAATAAATCGCGATTGAGAGTAAGCACCGATTCTTTGAGGGATTCCACTTGCCCAGCGGTTTTGTCACCCGTTTGCGCAAACGCTAGCGATGAGATAAGCAGGGAAAATACAAAAGCCAGACAAAAACCCTGGCGCAGGGGGTGAAGCATGGTCTTTCTCCAAAGTATTAATGGACGGCCAGCATGGCCCCGGCAACCGAATGCAGTTTGCATTTTGCAGACCAATTCGCTCTGAGTGCCAAAAGCGGCTTATTTGTATATTTTTTGGCACTTAGAGTGTGATGTTGAACACACAGAAATCAAACCGGGATTCGTTTTTATGTCGTGTTATGTCGTGAATTAACAATTTACGCGCACGCAAAAAGTCACTTTTGCTTGAGCTCGCGCATAGAAGCTTAGGACGCTTTTCGCAAATTGCTATCTTCTAAATGTGTCGCTTAAAGCAGATGGTTATTCAGGCGGCATCAGCCCTTTGCTGTAGGACACCTTGCCGCTGCTGTTGATGATAACCGCATCAAAACCCGGCAACTTATTGATCAGCGCCAGCCCCTTTTCCTCGCCCAATACAAACACAGTCGTAGAAAGCGGGTCAGTATCAAAACCCTCGGGGCCGATGATGGTGACGCTGTTAATACCGTTAGTAGATTTGCCGGTGCGCGGGTTGATGATGTGATGCACCCGCTCGCCTTTGTCGTCGATAAAGTAGCGCTCGTAATCGCCCGATGTGGAGACGGCAACATTTTCAAGCGGCAGAGTGATGGCAACGGCATCGGCGCGCGGATTTTTAATCCCGATCAACCAAGGGCGGCCGAATTTATCGCCAATCACGCGGCTGTCGCCACCGGCAGTAATACTCGCGTGTTCGACGCCAAACGACTGCACAATCGCCATGGATCTATCCACCGCATAACCTTTGGCGATACCACCCAAATCGATATACAACTTCGGGTGCCCAAACCAGACAGTGTTGTTTTTGCTATTCAGGTGAATCAAACGGTAGTTGATTGCAGGCAATAAGTCCGCGCGCTGCTGCTCGCTAGGGGAGAGCTTGTTGCGGTAATCGTAATAGCGGCCAATGGAGGCGAAGGTGAGGTCAAAAGCGCCGCCGCTCAGTTCGCTGTAGCGATTAGCCCTAGCGATAATTGACGCCAATTCAGCGGAGATACTGATGGGTTCTTCAGCGCTAGCTTTAGGGGCTAGTTGATTGACGCGATAAAGTTCGCTGGTTTCGATATAGGGGCTGAACTGCTCATCGATACGGCGCATTTCCGCCATCACCGCCGCTATGGCCTGCTCGGCTTTTTGATCGTCTTCCAGCCAGAGAGTCACACTGACATTGGTACCCATGATGTCTTGCGCATCGCCGTGCCATTTGGCCAATGCCAATGGGCTAACTGCCACCAGTAGGGCACAGATAAGCAGTTGGCGCGCGCGCGTCATCACAGGTTTATATCAACGCGATAATGGGTTTTACCCTGCTCGTCCACGCGATCTTCTTGCGCAAACATCGCGAGCATATCGATGGCATTGGCTGATTCAAAAAAGGATTTGGGTGCCGCCAGTTCGCCCGTCACTTTGCCACCTGCCGGAGCGGCCAGTTCGATCTGCAAGTTCACATCCACCGGGCCTGCCAACTGAAAGAGTTTGGCATTAATACCGTTGTTGCCGTTATCGCTCAATTCAGCACCGAAGCTGCCAACATCCAACCAGCGGCTACCGGTATTCACCATAGCGCCATTCCAGGTGAGATTACCTTTGAGTTTCAGCAGCACATTGCCGCGCAGCTCCAGCTCATCGATGTGGGTTGAAAATTGCCCCTGAATCGGCACCGGCACCTTGGATTGCAAGAGTGCTGCAGGAAGAGATACATCGGCCTTGCGCACCTTGAGTACGCCACTCAGACTGCTGCACACCTCGCCTTCAAATTGCTGCATGGGCATATTGGTGGTGACTTGGGCGCAAGGACTAAGAGTTAGCAGCGACAGCGGGCTGAGCGTCCAGTTAAGTTGCCCGAGCGAAATCTCCTGTGGCCCATTTCGCACACTGACCAGACTCGCGCGGCCATTCCAAAGAGTGCCGGTCACGCCATTCATCGCAAGGCCGGTGCCACGCGTAAGCACATAGGCGCCCCAAATCGCCGGAATACTGGTAATCACAAACACCAAAAACAGGACTATGCCCAGCGGAATCCAGAGTTTTTTATAGGATTTCAAAATCAGGGGTATACGGCTCATAAGCGGGTTTCAATCATCTTCTAGGTGGTATCGATTGATCGACAGGAGTTGTTATTGATTAGTTTTTTTGCAGGCGCAGATTCACCGTCACCTGACCCGGATCATTGGTGGCGGCGATGGATAAATCGCTCACTCGAATGCCCTGATTAACTTCAATTTCGTACAGCCATTGCATCAGTGGGCCATAGGCAGCGCGATCCAAACGCACGCGCACTTCACCATTGGCGCCCGGTTGGAAACCGTTCATCGACAAGCCATTAGCGCGCAAGGTGCTGTCGATCAGGCCATTGATATTTTCATTGCTCAAGTTCACCCCCGCAGCGCGCGCCTGCTGGATTTGTGCGGCAGCTATCTGCACTCGCCCAAGGGTTTGGGTGGTGGCGACATTGGCCGCGAGCAGTTGATCGCGCTTTTTCTGGATGGGCACAAACACCAGCAGCCACACTAGATAGAGTGCGACAGCCAAACCGCAGCCGAGGATGAGCATCTGCTCGCGGCGGTTGTATTTATTGAGAAAATTCAGAAGCTGATTCATAGCGGCTACCGATTAAAAACCTGTTGGCAAAATTCAATTAGTTAGGATTTTTCGTCACTTTCAGGCGCGCAGTCTGCACATTGCCTTGAGCGTTAAAGCTGGAAGTCTCCGCATTTAAGCCCTGATTGCGAATATTCTGACTCACGGTTTCAAAGTCATTAAAGCTGCTGGCCTGAATATTGAGGTTCAACTCACCCGCTTCACCCGCAAAGGCAATGCCTTTGATGCTCACATTGGGCACCTGCGAAATTTGCGGCAAAACCAGTGTCAGCAGCTCAATCACGCTGGTCGATTGACCGGCTGGTTGATGCTGTTTCAGCATGGTATTCAATTGTTTTTCGGGATCGACAATACGGCCTTGGGTGATAACACTGCGCGCGGTCGTCTCGATTTGCTGGCGGATTTTGAGGTTTTCGCCGCCCAGTTTGCTGATTTCAAACAGCAGACTGCCCAGATAAACCGCCACACAGACACCGGCAAAAATCGCCACTGACTGCCAGAGTTTCCACCAGCGTTCGATTGGCAAGCGCTGGGAAAAATCGCCTTGGCACAGATCGATAGCGCTGTTGCTGTAATCCAGCATCCACTCATCGGCCAGTGTCTGGCTGGCGATGGAATCTTGCAGCTCGACGGGAATCAATTCGCCCAATGTTGCCAAATCAGCTTCGCTTGCGGCGCGCAAATGCAGATTGGGCAGACGATCCGCTCGCTCCTGATCGCGTAGCAACAATTGCAGCGCCATGCGCGCATGGGATTGGGCGATGCTAAAACCGAGGCTGTTGCTGTAGCGCAAATACACCTGCTGTTGATACAACCCCAGCGACCAGTGATTGCCAAGATCGCTTGCAGCCTCTGCTGCCAACGGCAGGGTCAGAGGCGCAGCCCAGCAGCGGGTGACTTCAATACCCAGGGCCGCCAATTCGGCAAAGGCCGCTTGCAGCCAGACCTTATCGGCAAAAGCGACGACGACTTTGCCATCGGCCGGTGTGCCCAGCGCAAAGTGCAGGTCTTCAACATCGCCCACCACCGAATCTTCCAGCTGATAAGGCAAAAGATTGCGCAGGTGCTTTTTTTCTTTATCGCTGTATTCCAGCTGACGGGTATTCACCCGGCTGCCGGGCAGGATTAACCACGCCGATTGCGGGTTGCCCGGCCGGTCGCCAAGCGCAGCGCGCAGTTGATCGCGGTTGCCGCTGGCACCTTCATCGGCGGGCAGGCCATCGGCGCCCAGCCAACACCAGCGGAAATGATCCGCGAGGGTTTTGCCATCATCAGAAGTGGATACAGAGAGCACCAATTGCATGGACATAATTTGCTCTAACTCTTTGCTCAATCAGATTGGTTTTAAGGCTTATTCAACGAGTTCCGAATCGCCATCTTTATCATCTTTGCCCTGATCTACATAGGGCAGCTCAAATACATCGTCGCGGCGGATCACCTTGAGGCTGCTCGCCTCCGAGCCGCGCATCATCAGGCTGCGCATACTGCGGCGCTGATCAACCAGCTGCACCGTGGAGTTCAGCCAGAAATACTTGGTAGCCGTATTCAGACCATCGATATCCAGCGGCTTGCCCGCAAACATGGTGTCCCACGCCGTGGAGATAGCGGTTTTATCCGCAAAACCAGCCACCGGACGCAACTCAATAAACTGCGCAATTTCGGTCGGATTGGACGGCACTAGATCATCTTTGCCATTAATGCACAGCAACAGATTATTGATCTCTTCGCCGTAGGGGCCAACCACATCCAGCGTATTGATATTCAACCCCGCGTCGGCCACCGGCAGTGCGGTGATAAACGGCTGCAGGCGCGTAACCAGCATCGGGCTTTCATTAAAACCGCGCACAAGACGCAATTCATCTACCGATTTAAACAGCGCATTGGCTGCGCGATAGGGCTCTTTCATGCCCTGATAAAAATTGGATTCGGCGCCGCCAGGACCCGATTCGGCATCGTCTGCATCCACCCAGTCCACTACCCCGGCAAGCAGCATCTCGGCCTGATTTTGGTCGAGCGGCAGATCGGGAAAAGTCTGCAACAGGCGGATAAAGCGCCGCTGTGGCTCACTGTAGCGGTCGGGCGTGCCCTCCGGCTTGGTCAGGTCAATCGGCCGCGCCAAGTCATTCAAATTCAACTGGGTAGTGGCATCGGTCAGCTTGGCAAAACCAGACACACCCTCATCTTCAATGGGTACTTCACCTGCCCAAGGCTCTCCCAAATAGTCGATATTCGGGTCTATATCTGCCTCAGGAAACATCAGTTTGGCAACTTCTTCCGTTCCCTCCAGAAACGCGCGCGCCTGAGCGCCATGCCAGCGGGTTTCCGCGCGCGCCAGCCCCAACTGATATTGGGCGGCAAACTTGACGCTCAAACCGGCGACCAGCGCGACTATCAGCAGCACCAGCACCAGCACTGTACCGCGCTCGCTCGCCGGCTTATTGCTGCTGTTCAGGCATGGCGAAGAGACGCACACTGCTGCCAACTCCTTTAAGTTCAAGGGTGATTTCTACCGCCAGCGGCAAATCCTGCGCGGTGGCGCCCGCTTGATTATTGTCTGGCCATTTTTGCAGCCAATCGTCCGAATAATCGCGCTCTTCGAGCGCTGACTTGCCCTTGGCACTGATCGCGCCCTGGAACAACATGCGCAGCTGAAAATCCTCAACACCTTCGAGCAATAGTTGATGAAAGCCATCTTCATCTTCCAGATCTATATCACCCAAATCGAGATTGCGCTCGGGGGCAAAATCGCGCCAGAGTTTGCCGTCCTCGACCCGATAACTCACCATCTGCAAATCGCTGCGCGGCAAATTAGAAAAGTTGACCCAGCCGCGGCGTTTAAACAGCAGCACCAGCTGGTCGGCATCCTCGCCTGATGAGCGCAGGCTCTCGGCCTGAAAAACGGTATTTCTATCGGACGACGCGGGCGGAATCACATGGCGCAAATCCGCCGCGATGATTTGCCAGGCGCGATCGATGCGGTTGATCTCGGTCAGCACCTCATTGGTACGAGTGGCGCCGCTATCAGCTGCGTTGAGCGATTCAAATGCCATAACCGCGATAAGCGCCGAGATCACCAACGCAATCAGCACTTCAAGCAGAGTAAAACCCTGCGCCCGTTTCAAATTCAGATTCAGATTCAAAGCCCGGTTCATCATTGCACCCGTACAGTTTCAGGGTCGCTGATATAGCCGGTTAAGCGCGCCATTACTGGCTCATCCTCATCAACCGCCGAATTGCCGAGGCTCATGCCTTCGGCTGTGCCTAACAGGCGCACACTAATTTCAATGCGTTTAAAACCGGGTACCGGCATGGTTTCCATTTCGATGGTTTTGAGCTGCCACTGCCAGCGCAGGCCAGCCATATCGACCACACCGGCTTCTTTTTCCGGAATCTTGTAATTGCTCAGCGCTTTTTTGGCCTTCTGCTGTTGTAGCAGGCGATAGCGCGTCAGTTGGTTTTCAGCCACCCAATAGGCGTAGGTTTTATCGCGAATGGCCGCTGAACCATCCAACTGGGTCATCACCAAAGTGATCAGCGCCGGCAGTGCCATGGCGACAATCATCAGCGCGATCATGGCCTCTAACAGGGTAAAACCGCGCTGTTTGGCAACTGTGCGGGCGCGCTTTAATGAGGAGATATTCATCGCCCACGCTGCTCCGCTTCGACCCGTTTTTCTTCGCTAAGCCAGTGTAGTTCTCCGGCCAAATCCAGTTCAAATTCTTCCGGTTCAACCGCTTCATCGCTTTGAAGCTGATCGGCGTGGATCGAGATCTCGACCAAACCTGAGCCATCGCCGCTGGGGAAAAACCCCATCACCGGCTCCTGAAACTTCAGCTCCGGGTCAAATTCCCAGAGTTCTTCATCGACTACAAACTCAATCACCTGGCCTTCAGCCAGACAGTGTTGCGCCAATTCAGGTAAGTCCTGCCATTGACGGTCGCGCACACGGCGCCACTGGTAGCACCACTGCTGTTCACCGTCGATGTCTTGCGCCTGTTGCGGCGTCACAAATAAACCGTGGGTTTCCCCTTTGAGCACCGACTGTTCGGCGATGTAATTCGCCTGCAACATAAACTCTTCGGCCTCTTTGCGCGATTGGTCGGCAGCGGCATTGCCACCGACCGCAATCGAAATCACTCCCACCGCCATGCCGATGATGAAGACCACAAAAATGATCTCGATCAGGGTAAAGCCGCGCTCGGTGGGTTTCACGGGTTATACCTGTCGTTTACTGCTCGTCCCAGACGCTGATATCAGCATTCTGGCCTTCACCGCCGCTCACACCATCGGCGCCCAGACTGTAAATATCGTACTCTTTGCCTTCACCCGGGCTCATGTACTGATAGTCGTTGCCCCATGGGTCTTTGTTCAGGTTATCGATGTAACCACTAGCCTTAAAGTTGCGCGGAATAGGCGCGATTGAGGTTTTGGTCACCAGCGCTTCCAGACCCTGTTCAGTGGTTGGGAAGTTGAAGTTGTCGATGCGATACAACTTAAGCGCGGTTTGCAGCGAGCTGAAGTCAGCGCGCGCTTTTTGCACGTTGGCTTTATCGAGGTTGTCCATCACGTTGGGCACCACAATACCGGCCAGCAAGCCGATGATGATTACCACCACCATGATCTCAACCAGCGTAAAACCGCTCTGGCGGGTTTGCATTTTTCTTGTTTTCATTTTCAGGTTTCCTCCATATTAAAAGTTTGCATGTCGCACCCGGCTTAGGTGTAGATGTAGGTTCAGGCTTAGCCGAGTTTGGTCATTTCGAAAATCGGGGTCAGGATCGCCAATACGATTACACAGACAGCTCCACCCATAAAAATAATGGTCGCGGGCTCAAGCAAGCCCATGGCTACTCCCAGCATCATCTCCAGCTCGCGCTCCTGATCTTTGGAGGCGTTGTCCAGCTGTTGCGGAAGAGTACCGTTAGTCTCACCACTAGCCACCAATTGCACCAACAAAGGCGGAAAGTGGCCGGTATTTTCCATCGCGCGACTCAAACTCATCCCCTCGCGCACAGAGGCAGCGACTGTATCGCAGGCCTCTTGCAAGAGTTTATTGGTCATCACCTGACCGGAGATATTGAGCGCCTGTAACAGCGGCACACCACTGGCAGACAAGAGACTCAGAGTCGCAGCAAAACGCGCCGAGTTGATTTGTTTTACCAGCTCGCCAATCACCGGCAACTTGAGTTGCACTACATGCCAGGCGCGCAGACGTTTGGGGTCGCGCATCATGCGTTTAATCAGGTAGTAGGCGCCGATCAAGGCGAAGAATAAATAGATGCCGTAGTTCATCAAAAAACTACTGGTGGCGATCATTCCCTCGGTCAGCGCGGGCAGTTCGCGTTTGCCCTGCTCGAAGATTTTGACCAGCTTGGGGACTACCAACACCATAAGCGCGACAATTACCGCAAGGCTCACCACCAGCATTACCATCGGGTAGATCATCGCCATTTTGATGCGCTGTTGCAGCTGCTGGCTGGTCTGGGTGTAGTCGGCCAGACGCTCCAGCACCGGGCTCAAATAACCCGAACCTTCGCCGGCGCGCACCAGTGCGCGGTACATATCGTTAAAGGCAGCGGGGTTGTCGCCCATCGCCTGCGCCAAACTGAAACCTTCCAATACCCGTGTGCGCACTTGCAGTACCACACGTTTTACATTGGCTTTTTGCGATTGTTTGGCGGTAGCGTGCAGGGCTTCATCAAGCGGCAGACCGGATTTCACCAAAGACGCCAACTGGCGGGTGATCAGACTTAAATCGCGGGTACTTAATTTAGTCGCGCGGCGGCGAAAGCTGGCAGTAATGCTGCCGTTGTCACCACTGGCGGCAGATGAGGTATCGCCAGTGGCACTGACAACTTCCAACGGCTTGAGCTTTTTGGCGCGCAGCTGGGTGCGAATATGGCGCTCGGAATCCCCTTCGAGAATCCCTTTGACAGTTTTCCCCTCGTCGGTCAGCGCCTTGTAACTAAATGCAGCCATGAGTTACACCCGCTACAGCTGGGTGGTCACACGCAGCACTTCTTCAATGCTGGTGATACCGTTGAGTACACACTGACGGCCATCGTCGCTCATCGACGGGCTGTGTTTGCGCGCTTCGGCCAGCAGTTCCTGCTCGCCCGCTTGTTCGTGAATCAGGTGGCGCAAACGCTCGGTGATCTCAATTAATTCGTAAATACCCTTACGGCCGCGATAACCCTGTTGATTACAGTGTTTACAGCCGCTCGGCGCGGGGCGCCAGATAGGGGTATCGGCGGGTAACTTGAGCATTTCGCGCTCGGATTCCACCGGCAAATACTGCTCTTTACAGTGGCTACAAAGCAGGCGCACCAAGCGCTGCGCCATCACCACCTCAAGGCTCGACGCCAACAGGAAAGGCTCAACGCCCATGTCTTTCAAACGCAACACCGCACCAATCGCGGTATTGGTGTGCAAGGTTGATAACACCAAGTGACCCGTGAGCGATGCCTGAATTGCAATTTCCGCCGTTTCACCGTCGCGAATTTCCCCCACCATCACCACATCCGGATCTTGACGCAAAATCGCACGCAGACCGCGCGCAAAGGTCATATCCACCTTGGCATTTACCTGCGTCTGGCCGATGCCGGGCAGCAGGTATTCCACCGGATCTTCAATAGTGAGGATGTTGCGGCTGCGGGTATTGATATGGCTCAAGCCCGCATACAGGGTGGTAGTTTTACCGGAACCGGTCGGCCCCGTAACCAGGATAATGCCGTGCGGCTTGAGCAGGTTTTTGGTCAATCGCTCATATACCAACTGCGGCATTTGCAGCTGCTCCAAACGCAGCTGGCCAGCGGCCTGATCGAGAATACGCAGTACGATACGCTCGCCAAACGCTGAAGGAATGGTCGATACACGAATATCCACCGCGTGACCGGCAAGGCGCACGGTGATACGGCCGTCTTGCGGCAGACGTTTTTCGGCGATATCCAAACGCGCCATAACCTTCAAGCGCGATACCAGTACCGGTGCCAATTCTGCTTTGGGTGAGAGAACTTCGGTCAGCACACCATCGATACGGAAGCGCACCGATACGCGGTCTTCAAAGGGTTCGAGGTGAATATCCGAGGCGCCTTCGCGCACGGCTTGCGAGAGAATCGCGTTGATCAGGCGAATAATCGGCGCATCGTCATCGCCCGCGAGCAAATCAGTGCGGTCAGCCAAGTCATCAGCCATAGATGAGAGATCAAACTCATTGCCCAAGTCTTCGGCGGCGCGCTGCGCTGCGCCATCGCCACTTTGATACTCACGCGTTAAGCGTTTTTGGAAGTCATCGGATGGTAATTCTTCCAGCTGCAAATCGGTTCCCAGAATCCGCTGCAATTCAAGCAGCACATCCAGTGTAAGACCGGGGCGATGCAGTACACGCGGCATTAAACCGGGCGCCAGCTCCTCCAACATCACGCCGTGAGTGGAGGCGAAACTGAATGGCAGACGCTCATAGACTGGCGGCTCTTCGGCGGCCGGTTCATCGAGCACGACTTCCGTCAGCGCCAGCGGCTCATCCAATACTTGCTCGCTCACAGGTTACTCCCCAGCCGCTTCTACAGCCGGTGCTGCATCGGTTTGTTGGGTTTCGTCCATATAGCGTTTGATTTGCTCTTCCCACTCGGGCAATACCGAAACATCGCGCTTGCTCTGTAAAATACCGCGCGAGCGCTGGAACTCTAGCTGCTGGTCGCGAATGAGGCGGTACTTCTCAGCGGTGGCGCCGGTTAATACATCATTAGTGCGGATAATGGTCGGTTTAAGGAAGATCAGCAGGTTGGTTTTACGCTTGCTCGCGCTCTGCGAACGGAACAAGTGACCCAATACCGGAATACTGCCCAGCACAGGTACGCGCTGATCACCTTTATTGACCTGATCTTCAATCAAGCCACCCAGCACTACGGTTTGGCCATCGCCAGCCAAGACTTGAGTTTTGATCTCACGCTTACTGGTCGTCGGGCCGTTGGGCGAGTTTTGAGTGTTGCCAATTACCGAGGAAATCTCCTGCTCAATATCCAGAATCAGGCTGTCACCTTCGTTAATTTGAGGGGTAACTTGCAGCTTGATGCCCACATCTTCGCGGTTAACGGTATTGAATGGGCTGGTAAAAGACGAACCAGTAGTAGTACCTGTAGTAGCACTGGTGTAAGAACCTGTCACAAACGGAACCTGTTGGCCAACCAAAATCGAGGCTTCGTTGTTATCGGTAGTCAGCAGGCTTGGTGTGGAGAGGATGTTGGATGATTCAGTGGTTTGCAGCAGTTTTAACACTGCAAGAAAATCCACATTACTACCCAAGCGACCTATTCCAAATACCGGTGCAGATACCGAGTTGATACCCGTAGCCAATGCCCCCAGAGCATCGGTATTGCTGGCGTCATCCAGCAAGCTCAGCGCAGGTGCACCAACACTTCCCATAGCGCTACCCGAGGTAAAACCGCCAAAGCCGGAATCTTCCGAGGAATACATCCATTCAATACCAATTTCCTTGGCATTGTTACCGGTGATTTCCACAATAATTGCTTCAACCAACACCTGCGAACGGCGAATATCAAGACTGTCGATAATCGACAACATGGTATCCATAGTGTCGACATCAGCAGTAATCAGGACGGAGTTGGTCGCCTCATCGGCCTGCACCGCCGGAGCTGCGGCATTGGCCGGTGCACCCTCGGCAGCCTTACCTTGACCAAGACTTTGCAACATACCCGAGAGCACCTTGGCCACTTCTTCAGCCTTGGCGTATTGGAGATAAATCACGCGCACATTACTGTTTTTGGATTGCGGGCGATCCAAGTCATTCACCAGCAGTTTAAGGCGCTGGCGCGTCAGGTCGTCGCCGCTAATCACAACGGCATTGGTACGTTTGTCCGCCACTATTACTGGTGGCGCAGTAGTCATGCCACGGTTGGGATCGGGCTTTTCCAATTGGGTCAGCATCGCCACCACATCCGCCGAGTTGGCGTAGCGCAGCGGGATTACATCGGTATGGGTTACACCGATTTTATCCAGTTGCACTACTAACTCATTCATACGCGCGACGTTGGCGCGGGTATCGGTAATGATCAGCGCGTTGCTGGGTTCATAAGTAGTGAGATGGCCGTACTGCGGTACTAACGGACGCAAGGCGGCAAGGATTTTGGCGGCGCTGGTGTTTTTGAGCGGGATAACCTGAGTGATATAGAGGTCATCTTTATTTTTGACGTTGTTTTCGGTCGGGATCGGCAGGTTGCGCGCGTCGCGATTCATCACAATTCGCACAATATTGCCGCTCTCTACCGCAGTAAAACCATGCACATCGAGCGACGCCAAAAACAGCTCGTACAGTTCTTTGGCGTTGAGCGGTTTGGAGTTGATCACCTTGATCGGGCCACGCACTTTCGGGTCTATGATGAAGGTTTTACCGGTCAAACCCGCGATGGATTTGATCACATCCTGAATGTCGGTATCGTTAAAATTGACTGCCCAGCGAGTTTCGCCTTGTGCATCCACGGGTTGCGCTTCCACTTGGGCGAGGGCGGCGCCGCTCATTCCCATCAGGGTCGCCAGCAACAGGCCGCCGATGATCTTGTTGTCGAAGATCTTTTTATTGTTACGACCATAAAACCGGATCACAAAAACCTCACTTGAGCATTATGTCTAGGTTAACTGTACCGCCGCCGCGTCTGATCTCCAGATTCGCCGATGTGGCAGTACCCATACTTTTATAAATTTCCATAATTTTCCCGGGGCTGCTCAGCGGCACGCCATTGACCGCCGTGACTATGTCATCTTTCTGCAAACCCAGCGAATCAAACATTTCTGCATTGCGCCCGGGGCGAATTTTGTAGCCCACCACCTTGCCTTCCTCGCGATAAATACTCATCGCCACTACATCAGCAAGGGTTTTACTGGCCGCCTCAGGCGTAGCTCCGAAGCGCGGCGAATCGACTACCGGGCTTTTATCGACCGGCAATTGCGACTGTTGTTGGTAGGGAGGATTGGCGTAACCGCCGGATGCGGCCGGATTGTTCGCTGCTGGAGGTGGCGCAAAACTGGTCGCCAATTTGGGCGCGTTAGGATCTTCTTTAAACAGCCAGAGCGACTCAAACGAGCCGTTGTTATTAATAATGACGCGATCCTCAAGCACCTTGGCGAGGGTCACTTTGTTGCCTATAGGCAGGGTATCACCCACAGCAAACACATCAGCGCGATCATTCACTACGATAATCGCGCGCCCGGCCTGTTCTTTATTGCTGCCCAAGACTCCACGCAGAGTCAGGTTGAGCTGGGTATCGGCGGCATCATTTTCGATGCCTTGGGTAGCAGCCGCCTGAGGCATTGCATCTGCGGGCGCAGGCTCCTCGGCGGTATCACCAAAGGGCGTCAAGGCGGTAATTTGTTGAATGTTTACAGAGCCGGGGGATGCGCCAGTCGCTTGCGAACCAGCAGAAACTATAGACACAGTGGCAGGCGGAATAGCAGGACCGGGAATCACCAGCCAGAACAGGCGCGCAAGGCTGTGACTGAGCCAGATCACCAGCAGCAACATCACCAGCCACTGCCAGCGCTGGAGCGATACCTGATTTAATAGCGCAGCAAGCTTACGCAGCTGGATTTCCAACTGGGCAGTGCGCTGCTCAAAGGCGGCTCTGTGGCTAACTGATCTTTCCTGCATAGGTTTGATAGGTTCCCCATCCGGGCGGTACAACGATATTTAGCGAGGCGGTAAATGTAGTCGTATCAAAAGCTTAGTGCGTTATGTTTATCAAAGCCGTGAGATTCTACTCCATCCATATTACAAAAGCGAAGCACTGCGGCCGCTCATAGAATCACGTGGAGCGCGAGTTTCGGCGCTTTTTGGATAGTAGAACAGCCGAGAAGTTGCACAATAAACGAAATATGCGACAGGTGCCGCAAAAATAGGCTGGCAAAACGCAAAAACCCTGATCGCTGGAGGGGGCGATCAGGGTTTTTTCAGGATGAGTGGCCATACCTTGGCGGTAGATGTGCTCGATTCCGTTATATTCCTTGCGGAGTCGCATCCTGCGACAAGTTCCAATGGCGCCATTATTGATAATTTCGACGCCAAGCAACCAGTGGCAAATCTCGCTAAGTTTTGTAGGAAATATCGCACACGCTTGCCAGCCAAAACGACTGCAGTTTTGGGCGCACGGGTTTATAATCCGCCGCCTTCTTATTATCCAGCGAGAAAACACCATGCCGCCAAAGACCTCTTCATCTAAAAAGAAAGGTGTCGATTTTGAGCAATCACTCAGCACCCTTGAAGCTCTGGTAACGCGCATGGAACAGGGCGACATGACCCTCGAAGAATCGCTGCAAGCATTTGAGGCGGGCATAGCACTAACGCGCGAATGTCAGGCGCGCCTCGCTGCTGCCGAACAACAAGTCACCAAACTGGTGGAGCAGCAGGGCAATATCCAACTGGAAGCCTTTGATGACGAAGGCGATATCTAATGCGCGCTGACTTAACCCAAAGAGATTTGATCCAAAACGATTTCAGCCAATTCAGTAAAGAGTGCCGCGCTCGTGTTGATGCCGCGCTCGACGGCTTTTTGCCACAAGGCGATGACCCAACCCAAGTGCGCGCTGCCATGCGCTACAGTCTGTTCAATGGCGGCAAGCGCGTGCGCCCGATCCTCGCCTATGCCGCAGCGCTGGCGATAAAACCGGAAATCAATCTCGCATTAATTGATCCCATCGCCGCCGCACTTGAGAGCCTACATTCATATAGCCTTGTGCACGACGACCTGCCCGCAATGGACGATGACGATCTGCGCCGCGGCAAACCGACGTGCCACATCGCCTTTAATGAGGCGAGCGCGATACTCGCGGGCGATGGATTACAAACCCTCGCGTTTGATTTACTCACCCAAACCGATTTGCCAAGCCAAATTCAAATCCAACTGGTGCACCAACTGGCCTTGGGTTCAGGTGTGGATGGCATGGTATTAGGGCAGGCGATTGACCTTGCTGCGGTTGATCATCAGCTCACGCTCGCACAGCTCGAAACCATGCATCGCCACAAAACCGGCGCCTTGATTCGCGCCAGCGTTGCGATGGGCGCTACCGCTGCGGGTGCTGATAAAGCGCAATTGGCAGCGCTGGATACTTACGCCGCAGCCATCGGCCTCGCGTTTCAGGTGCAGGACGATATTCTCGATGTGACCGGCGATACCGCCACCATCGGCAAACAGCAGGGCGCCGACATCGCACGCAATAAACCAACCTATGTATCGCTGCTCGGATTGGATGCAGCCAAGGCCAAAGCAGCCGAATTACATCGCCAAGCGCTGGATGCTTTGAGCGAATTTGGCGCGAGTGCAACACCGCTGCGCCAGCTCGCAAGCTACATAATTGAACGATCAAACTAGCCAGCAGAAAGCTCAAACTAGCCAAGAGTCCGGCAAGCTGCCTACAATAACCCACCGTGGCCGCTTGCCGCACAACGATAATTGATGACTTGCATGCATAACGAAATCCCCACCAGCCGACCGCACACGCCACTGCTGGACAGCATCGACTCCCCCGCCGAGCTGCGCGCATTGGATGAAAAGCAACTGCCACAATTGGCGGATGAACTGCGCGCGTTTTTGCTCTATTCCGTGGGGCAAACTGGCGGGCATTTTGGCGCAGGCCTGGGCGTGGTCGAGCTAACTATCGCCCTGCATTATGTTTATGAAACCCCCGCCGACCGCTTGGTGTGGGATGTTGGCCATCAGACCTATCCGCACAAAATACTCACCTCGCGCCGCGAACGCATGAACAGCATTCGTCAGGGTGATGGCCTATCCGGCTTCCCCAAACGCGAAGAAAGTGAGTACGACACCTTTGGCGTTGGCCACTCCAGCACCTCCATCAGCGCCGCCCAAGGCATGGCGATCGGTGCCAAAATGGCAGGCATTGACCGCAAAGTTGCGGCGATCATCGGCGATGGCGCCATGACTGCCGGCATGGCATTTGAAGCACTTAACCACGCCGCGCACACTGCCACCGATATGGTCGTTGTACTCAATGACAACAACATGTCCATCTCGCCAAACGTGGGCGGCTTCTCGACTTATCTATCCAAAATTTGGGCGAGCAAGTTCTATAACTCGCTGCGCGAAGGCAGCAAACAAGTACTCGAAAAAATCCCGCCCGCATGGGAAATCGCCAAGCGCACCGAGGAGCACTTCAAGGGCTTTATGTCTCCCGGCACCCTGTTTGAAGAGATGGGTTTTAACTACGTCGGCCCGATCAATGGCCATGACTTAGGCGATTTAGTCCGCTGCTTGCGTAACCTGCGCGAGATCAAAGGCCCCAAGCTGCTGCATATAATCACCAAAAAAGGCAAAGGTTTTGAACCAGCTGAGCTAGATCCAGTGGGCTATCACGCGCTCAACAAAATCGAGCCGAAAAAAGCGGCGATTGGCGCGGTAGATGCCCCGAAAAAGCCCAAATATCAGGATGTATTCGGCCAGTGGCTGTGCGATATGGCCGCGCAGGATGACAAACTTATCGGCATCACCCCCGCCATGTGCGAAGGCTCGGGCATGGTGGAGTTTGCGCACCATTACGCCGAGCGTTTTTACGATGTCGCCATCGCCGAACAACACGCCGTGACCTTCGCCGCCGGTATGGCCTGCGAAAGGCAAAAGCCTGTTGTCGCGATCTACTCTACCTTTTTACAGCGCGCTTACGACCAGCTGGTACACGATGTCGCCCTGCAAAACCTCGATGTAACCTTCGCTATTGACCGCGCTGGCTTGGTCGGTGAAGACGGCCCCACTCACGCGGGCAGCTTTGATATCAGCTTTTTACGCTGCATCCCCAATATGCTGATCGCCGCGCCGAGCGACGAAAACGAATGCCGCCAACTGCTTTACACCGCCTACCAACATCAGGGCCCGGCCGCAGTGCGTTACCCGCGCGGCACCGGCACTGGTGTTGCGATTGAAAAAGCCATGACTGCCTTGCCGATTGGTAAAGGCGTAGTGAAACGCGAAGGCAAACAAGTTGCGTTGCTGTGCTTTGGCACATTGCTGCCAGTTGCCCAACAAGTGGCCGAGCAATACGGCTACAGCCTGTGCGATATGCGCTTTGTAAAACCGCTGGATACCGGACTGATCGAGCAGATGGCCGCCAGCCATGAACTGCTGGTGACGCTGGAAGAAAATGCCATCGCCGGCGGTGCGGGCAGCGGCGTATGCGAATACCTCAACAGCCGCGCACTCAATGTACCTGTGCTGCAACTGGGCTTTGCCGACGAATTCGTCGAACACGCCAGCCAAAAACAGCAATTAGTCACTCAAGGATTAGACGCAAAATCCATTGCCGAGCGCATTCATCAGCGCCTAAGCAGTGCCAAGTCCGACACCAAACTGGCCGCGAACTAAATCCTTTTGGGCGATATGCTTCTACACTGAAAGCATGTCGCCCATTTCAACCGCGTTAATCTGCGAGGAGCCATCACCTTGCCATCCACCAAAGCCGATCACTCCCAAGGTCTGTTACTGTTCCGCCTGCACAACCAGCAGGTGTTTGCGCTAGGCACACTCAAGATTCAGGAATTAGTGCCCTTCCAACCTGTCACCCCCATGGTCAACCAACACGCCGGTATTTTGGGCGCGCTCAATGTGCGCGGCCAGACCATGCCAATTGTTGACCTCGCCGCCGCTGTAGGCAAAGGCGCTACTCCCAAAGATCAGCTCGCCAGTAGCTTTATCATCATCACCGATGTACAGCGGCAGAAAGTCGGCTTTTTGGTGCGCCAGATTGAACGCATCGCCGACGCCAACTGGCGCGATATAAGCGCGCCGGACAAGTTTTTGGGCAACAGCACCTACATCACCGGCGTCACCAAGGTGGATAACCAGCTGGTGCAACTGCTCGATGTAGAAGTGATTATGGCGCGCCTCTTCCCGCTCGATCCGTCCAAAGCCACCGCAACCATTACCGATGTGGAGCGCGAGCAATTGCGCCCGATGAATATCCTGCTGGTGGACGACTCGCGCACCGCGCGCAAGCAACTGAGCGACTCGCTCGATGCCATCAACGTACGCTATCAGGTCACCGACGACGGCCAAAAAGCGCTCAACATAATGCGCGCCGCCGCCAACAGCGGGCAGCCCATCGACATTTTGGTAAGCGACATAGAAATGCCCGGCCTCGACGGCTACGAACTCGCCTTCGCCGTGCGCGACGACAAACAACTCGCCAGCGCTTACATCATCCTGCACACCTCGCTATCAAGCAGCATCAGCGTAAGCCAAGCCCGCCAAGTCGGCGCCGACGAAGCCCTCACCAAGTTTGATGCGCGTGAACTGATTGATGGGATGTTGCGCGGGGCGGGGAAGAAAGTCTAATTATGTAAAGTAAAACCGATTCATAAACTAAAGGAGATTAAAACAAAACGATGGCATCGATAATTTTACCAATTGCACTTTTGGTGCTTGCATTCACAGTAAAAATGTCAATCGAACGGGAAGTTGATCTACCCAAAGCACTTCAAAGTGTCATAGAACTTCCAGCAGATATGATGTTTTTATCCTCAAGCTTAGTAATAGCCCACATACTCGCGAACGCACCCAATACAGGGGAGGGCTTACTCTGGTTTATTGGATGCGTTGTTTTGTCAATAGTAGTTGTTCTACTTTGGAGAAAAGCTGAAACACAACTAGTAAAAAAATCATGGCATGCCGCATGGATTTCATTTTCTAGCTATCTAATTGCAATCCCAGTTCTTGTCTTATCTGTAACGATTAATTTACCTAAGGAATAGTCATGGATTATCAAAATGTGCTGATGGCAATTCTAATCATGTCAGTATTTGCACTCATTTCACTGCTATATCTTTTTGCAAAGGTTTACTTAAGAAAATCTGATCTAAATTTTGAAAAACAAAAAATCGAACTTGAAATGTTCAGAAAGTCATTAGAGAACTCCATTTACTCAACAACCGAAAAAATAGCATCCAATAAAGAGCGCTGGGAAGATGTAAATCACATGCTCTTTGAGTCAGCAAAAAGAAGTTTTATTAATTTAGAAGCTTCCGATAATCAGTTTTTAGAATCACTCTCGATTCACAGACAATCAATTGAAATTGACCGAAACAAAGCATTCCTTCTTGCACCAATAAACCCACGATTTGCCGAACAAGTAAAAATAATAAAAAGAGCTTGCCATGACATCGGTATCAATTGTGAAACTGCAGATGAAGAGTTTATTTCTGGCCCGATTCTTTCGGTCATCGTAAAAAAAATGCTTTCTGCAAATCTAGTAATAGCAATTATTGATGGACGAAACCCAAACGTTTTTTATGAACTCGGCCTCGCGCACGCATTTGGAAAGACAGTTGTGATGGTCACCGGAGGGTTAGAAGATGTTCCATTTGATATTCAGAGCCAGAGAATGGTCATTGTCGATTGGGAAAGCCAAACTAGTGCTGACAAGATACGCAAATCTATCGCTGAGTCCATGCGCTGGGCCAACAAGGCATACCTAAGGTCAAATCATTGAGCAAAAAAAGAATACGCA
The DNA here is from genome assembly GCF_035117775.1 of Cellvibrio chitinivorans. Lineage (NCBI taxonomy): Bacteria > Pseudomonadati > Pseudomonadota > Gammaproteobacteria > Cellvibrionales > Cellvibrionaceae > Cellvibrio > Cellvibrio chitinivorans. Next base: position 978,203 of record NZ_JAYKKN010000001.1, on the reverse strand, counting down.
GTTATTTTTTCGCTCTTCGGCACCCCACCCGCAAACCTTTCCGCTAGAAAATCAATAAACAACCTTACCTTGGGCGCTAAATGGCGCTGCTGGGGGTAGACGACCCAGACGCCGGCGTCTTTGAAGCGGTGGTGGTCGAGTACGGCGATGAGGCGGCCGCTGGCGATATATTCATCCACGTAGTAATCCGGTAGTTGCGCCAAGCCCAAGCCTTTGAGTGCGGCGTCTACCAATGCGGGGCCGGAGTTGGCTTGCCAGTTGCCGTGGACGACTAAATCTTTGCGCTGCCCTTGGTCTTGCAGCAGCCAGTAGCCGCGGGTGCCGACCAAGCAGTTGTGGCGCTCCAGTTCGGTGAGGGTTTGCGGGGCGGAGATGCGCGCGAAATACTCGGGCGAGCCGACGATATATTCTTGCCGGTCGCATAGGCGTTTAGCGACGAGCGTGGATTCGCGCATCACCCCCATGCGGATCGCTAGGTCAAAGCCCTCTTCGATCAATTCCACCTGCCGATTGCTGAAATACATATTCACTTTGAGCTGCGGGTGCAACAGTTGGAAGTCGTTCACTAGCGGGGCGATATAGCGATCGCCAAAGGTGGTGGCGGCGGTGATTTTGAGTAGGCCGGTGGGCTGACCTTGGTGGTGTTGCAGTAGCGATTCTGCCTCGCGTAAGCCATCGAACAGGTGGCGGCAGCTCTCGTAGTAGAGCTGGCCTGCGTCGGTCAGGCGGATTTGGCGGGTAGTGCGATAGAGCAGTTGGGTGCCGAGCTGTAATTCCAACTGGCTCACCAAGCGGCTCACATGGGAGTTGGATACCTGCAACTCGCGCGCTGCCGCCGCAAAACTGCCAAACCTAACCACGGCGATAAACGCTTCCACCCTTTCCCAATGCTGCATTGTTGCTCCAGTGCAATAATTAAGTGATTTTTAGACAGCTTATTGCCATTTGATCAATAGTCTACACTTCGCCCCCAGAAATTTTCACCCAGAACTTTCCACCTAAAACTTTTTACTCAGGGGAATGACAACGGATCTGAACTAGTCTTGTAGCTAGCTTTTATCGACTACAGATCGAATCCACTTGTCTATCACCGCAAAATTTTCTTAAAACCGGAATCAGGAGCCTTTATGAAATCACGCGCCGCTATTGCCCTCTCCGCTGGCAAACCATTGGAACTCGTTGAGATTGATGTTGAAGGCCCAAAGGCCGGTGAAGTGCTGGTGCGCATAGTGGCGACCAGTGTGTGCCATACCGATGCCTACACCCTCTCGGGTGCTGACCCGGAAGGCGTATTCCCGGCGGTGCTCGGCCATGAAGGCGCGGGCATTGTGGAAGCCGTGGGCGAAGGCGTGACCAGCCTGCAAGTGGGCGACCATGTAATTCCGCTCTACACCGCCGAGTGTGGCAAGTGCAAATTCTGCCTGTCGGGCAAAACCAACCTGTGCGGTTCGGTGCGCGCCACCCAAGGCAAGGGCTTGATGCCCGATGGCACCACCCGCTTCTCATTTGAAGGCAAACCACTGTTCCACTACATGGGCACCTCGACCTTCTCTGAGTACACAGTACTGCCAGAAGTGTCGCTGGCCAAAGTATCCAAAGAGGCGCCGCTGGATAAAATCTGCCTGCTCGGCTGCGGCGTGACCACCGGTATTGGTGCAGTAATCAACACCGCCAAAGTCACCCCCGGCTCAACCGTGGCGGTATTCGGCTTGGGTGCTATCGGCCTTGCGGTGATTCAAGGTGCGCAGATGATGAAAGCCGCGCGCATTATCGCCATCGACATCAACCCGGATAAATTTGAACTCGCCCGTCAGTTCGGCGCGACCGATTTTGTAAACCCCAAAGACCACGGCGCGCCTATCCAACAAGTGATTGTGGATATGACCGACGGCGGCGTGGACTTCTCGTTTGAATGTATCGGCAATGTGAATGTGATGCGCTCGGCACTGGAGTGCTGCCACAAAGGCTGGGGCGAGTCGATCATTATTGGCGTAGCGGGCGCAGGTCAGGAGATATCTACCCGTCCGTTCCAGTTAGTGACTGGTCGCGTATGGAAGGGCTCGGCGTTCGGCGGAGTGAAAGGTCGCAGCCAATTGCCCGGCTATGTGGATCGCTACATGAAAGGCGAGATCAAGATCGACGAATTTATCACCCACGACATGCCGTTCGACAAGATCAATGAAGCCTTTGATTTGCTGCACGAAGGCAAAAGTATCCGCACCGTTCTGCATTTCTAATCCGCATTTCTAATAAGGAGTGGAGATGAGCCAACTAACCGAAATCGCCGCCAATAAGAGCTTTGGCGGCTGGCATAAGCGTTTCAAGCACCAGTCCAGCACCCTCGGCTGCGAGATGATTTTTGCGGTCTACCTGCCACCGCAGGCAGAGACGCAAAAAGTGCCGCTGCTTTGGTGGCTATCCGGCCTGACCTGTACTGACGAAAACTTTATGCAGAAGGCGGGCGCTCAGCGCATCGCGGCGGAATTGGGCATTGCGATTATCTGCCCGGATACCAGCCCGCGCGGCTTTAACTTCTCCGGCGAGCACGACAGCTACGACTTCGGCTCGGGCGCCGGTTTTTACGTCAACGCCACGCAAGAGCCTTGGAAGACCAACTACCAGATGTACGATTACATCACCCAGGAATTGCCTGAGTTAGTAATCACAAACTTACCGGTAAACGGCCGTGAATCCATTAGCGGCCACTCTATGGGTGGCCACGGCGCACTGGTTCTGGCACTGCGCCAACCGGGTCGCTACGCCTCAGTATCGGCCTTTGCGCCTATCGTAAACCCGAGCAATTGCCCTTGGGGAATCAAAGCCCTGAGCGGCTACTTGGGCGATGATCGCACCACCTGGATGCAATACGATGCCTGCGAATTGATTGCAGCGGGTCAATCCAAGCAGGAGTTGTATGTCGATCAGGGCGAGGCGGATAACTTCAAAACCGAGCAGCTCAAACCCGAACTGTTACAGGCGGCGTGCCATGCGGCGGAACATCCGTTGATCTACCGTGCGCACGGGGGTTACGACCACAGCTATTACTTTATTGCGAGTTTTATCGAAGACCATTTGCGCTATCACGCAAAACATCTCGGTCTCACTGCCTAACCGGAATGCGATGGCAGTTCCAGTTTGCTGCCATCGCCCCCACCAAGCTTCCATCACGCAAAAAGACCCACTTAAGTGCAAATAAAATTATTTGGTGCAAACCAAGGCACCAAATAAGAACACAAAATAGTTTCACGATTTTTATGTGAAACAACATAGATCACACAAGCACAATAATAGCGCACAAACCTCGTTCCATAACTTTCATCCAGCTCTCGCAATTTCATAAATATTCAATAAATTCATAAGCTTACAAACCATATTTTGCGGTAGGCGCGGTTATTGCTGTAGTCAGGTTTCCAAACCCTAATCTCCAGCAATAAAAGCGAGAAAATCCTATGGCCTACCTACTACCCTCTGAATTTGTCACCAAAATGGTGGATTCCGGCGAATCCAAAATCTACATGTCCACCCGCGACACCCTGATCCGCGCCTTTATGGCCGGTGCAATTCTGGCACTGGCAGCGGTATTTGCAGTAAGCGTTGCGGTCGCTACCGGCTCGCATCTGGTCGGCTCCATCCTCTTCCCGGTCGGTTTTATCATGCTCTACCTGATGGGCTTTGACCTGCTCACCGGCGTGTTTGTGCTCACCCCACTGGCGTGGCTGGATAAACGCCCTGGCGTAACTATCGGCCAAATCCTGCGCAACTGGGGCTTGGTATTCCTCGGCAACTTCGGCGGCGCACTGACTGTCGCCGTGATGATGTCGTTTATGTTTACCTATGGTTACAACGTGGATGGCGGCGAGATTGCCAAGAAAGTCGCTCATATCGGCGAAGCGCGTACACTGGGTTATGCCGCTCACGGTTTTGACGGCTGGCTGACCATTTTCCTGCGCGGCATGCTGTGTAACTGGATGGTATCTATGGGTGTGGTAGGTGCGATGATCTCTACCACCGTTTCCGGTAAAGCTATCGCCATGTGGATGCCGATCATGCTCTTCTTCTTTATGGGCTTTGAGCACTCGGTAGTAAACATGTTCCTGTTCCCCTTCGGCCTGATCATGGGTGGCAACTTCTCTATCGCCGATTACTTCCTGTGGAACGAAATTCCTACCGCCTTAGGCAACTTGGTGGGCGGCTTGGCGTTTACCGGCCTGACCCTGTACAGCACTCACGTGCGCACTGCCGCCAAACGCACTATCGGTTAATCGCTAACCTTGAGGTTAATCTGGCACGCCGACACCAGCATTGTGAGTGTCGGCGTTTTCTTTTTCGGACGGGCAACTGACATATGAATAATCCGCTGCGCTTCAATTTTGGCCAGTATTCTGATCGCGGCCGCAAAGAGGTTAATCAGGATTTTCACGGTATTAGCACGCCCGATACCACGCAACTGGAAAGCAAAGGTTTGGCGCTCGCCATCGCCGATGGCATCAGTACCAGCAACCTCAGTCATATCGCCAGCGCCACCGCCGTAAACAGCTTTTTTAGCGACTACTACTGCACATCCGACGCTTGGTCAGTCAAAAAATCCGGCCAGCAAGTTCTCGCCGCCACCAATTCCTGGCTGTACTCACTCACCCGCCAAAGCCAATTTCGCTTTGATAAAGACCGCGGTTATGTATGTACTTTTAGCGCGCTAGTGATCAAATCCGCTACGGCGCACGTCTTTCATGTGGGCGATTCACGTGTGTATCGCCTGCGCCATAAACAGCTTGAGCTGCTCACCGAAGACCATCGCCAGCAATTGTCGCAACATGAATCCGTGCTTAGCCGTGCCTTGGGCATCGACCAGTTTGTCGAGATGGATTACCGCGCAGCCAGTGTGGAAGCGGGCGATGTGTTTATCCTCTGTACCGATGGCGTTTACGAACATCTGTCGCTCGATGAGTGGCTGGCGATTATCGACCAGCATGGCCAGTCGCTCGATACCACAGCGCAACTGCTGGCTCAGCGCGCCTTTGATAACGGCAGCGACGATAACCTCACCGTGCAACTACTGCGTATCGACCAACTCGCCGATCAAACCGCACCGCAGGTTTACCAACAGCTGACTGAGCTGCCCTTTGCCCCTGCGCTGGATGCGCGCTCAGTGATTGACGGTTACCAGATCACCCGCGAGCTGAAGATCACCAGCCGCAGCCATGTGTACCTCGCCAGTGACATGCAGACCGGCGAAAAAGTCGTGCTCAAGTTTCCCTCGGTGGATCAGCGCGATGATCCGGTTTATCTGGAGCGGTTTTTATTAGAGGAGTGGATTGCACGGCGGCTGAACTCGGCGCATATCCTCAAGCCCTGCAGCATCACCCGCCCGCGCAACTATGTGTATGTGGCGATGGAATATATTGAGGGGCAATCGCTCGCCCAATGGCTGGTGGACAACCCATCGCCATCGCTGGAAACCGTACGTAAACTGGTGGAGCAGATTGCCAAGGGCTTGCAGGCGTTTCATCGCATGGAGATGTTGCATCAGGATCTGCGCCCGGAGAACATTCTGATCGACCCTACCGGCACGGTAAAAATTATCGATTTTGGCTCCACCCGTGTAGCCGGTTTGGCGGAAATTGATAGCCCACTACAGCGCAGCCATCTGGCAGGAACAGCGCTCTACTCGGCGCCGGAATATTTCCTCGGCGAAGCAGGTTTACCGCAATCTGATCAGTTTTCACTGGCGGTGATTACCTATCACCTGTTGTCTGGCCGCTACCCCTACGGCACTCAAGTGGCGCAGGCGAAAACCCGCGCGGCGCAGAAGCGCCTGAATTACCAATCGGTATTGGATGACGAGCGCGAAATTCCGGCGTGGATCGACCATGTGCTGCGCAAGGCATTGCATCCCAATCCTTACAAGCGCTATACCGAGTTGTCGGAATTTGTGTACGACCTGCGCCAGCCGAATCAGGTGTTTATCGCCCAACACAAACCGCCGCTGATTGAACGCAACCCAGTGGGGTTCTGGCAGGGAGTGTCGTTGATTCTGCTGTTAATCGTTATCGCCCTGACGGTGGAATTACTGAATAGAACGTAATTTTGAAGGCGACACAGAACCAAAAGATAAACATGAAACATGGTTTTTTGGAGAGGGGAAAACGAGGGGAGGGGGTTGAGGTTTAGAGGTGGAAACTCAAATCCTTTTGAGTTCATTACCACTCACTCAATCATGGTCATGCCCGTTCTTTATACGCTTGGTTTTTTTAAAAACCTAGTTCCACAGCAGCAAGTGTGACGCAGTTCCAATCTTTGTCACACAAGTCTTCTCGATATTACACAGCATTACACCAACCATTTTTTCTTGCGCCAGATAGCGATAACACGTGGCCATAAAAAAAGCGCCCGAAGGCGCTTTTTGCAAACACTTCAATGTTTATTCAGCGTGAGCAAAACGCTTGCGCAGTACAAACAAGATACCAAACGCAATTATCAATACACCCGGAATCATCGCCAAACTTTGCAGAGTTGCCTGACCGGCAACCAGTTCAACTGCATCGCCGGTAACGCCGCTTGCAATCGCTTCTTGCTTGGCAGTATCCAACCAGCCGCCAATAACCGGATTCCACATACTCACCGAGAACATACCTGCACCGCCCATCAGCGACATCCCCAATGCACCGGTTTTCGCCGTGTATTCGCTGGTAAAGCCGATCATGGTTGGCCAGAAGTAGGTGACGCCCAGCGCAAATACCGCAGCTGATACATAAATCATAAAACCTGATGCCTGACTCAACAGCAGCAAACCGATGGTGGTCACTATAGCTGAGATCACCAATACACCCGCCGGATTAAACGCATGCACGAGCGGGCCAGCAAAGAAACGCCCGAGCGCCATCAGACCTGCGGTCAGCGCCAGAATCATCATTGGATGGACATCGGAAGATTCGAAAATGCGGCCTACCCATTGCTGCGCGCCAAACTCTGAAATCGCCGTCATGGTCATGCACACGATCATGAACAGGAATAGCGGCGAGAAAAGCGCTTTGATATTGGTCGAGGTTGATGTCTCGGAGTTGGCCATACTTGGGAAAGCCTGACCGAAAATCATGAAACCGTAGATCAGCGTTGGAATGATCATAATCGCAATTTGCATCTGCCAGCCCAAACCAAGTTTGGTCATAAGCGCCGATACCAAAGAGCCAATCACAATACCGCCAGGAAACCAGACGTGGAATTTATTAAGCATCGCCGTTTTCCGCGTGTGATAAATATCGGCGATCAATGGATTACAAGCAGCTTCGACTGAGCCATTGGCGAAGCCGATAAAAAAGCTCGATAGCAACAACGTCCAGAAACCACCGGCCGTAATGGTCAAAATCAAACCGAGCAAATGGCAAGCAAACGCCAAATACATTAGCGTGCGTGCGCCGACATAGTTGTAAATCAAGCCGCCGAACATCATGGCAATCGGGAAACCCAAAAATGCCATGCCGTTGATCCAACCCAGCTCGGTATTGTTGAAATTAAATTTAACGCTGAGCTCACTCAAAATACCGGCGCGAATCGCGAAGGTCATTGCCGTTACAATCAGTGCAATACAGCAGGCGGTAAATAACCGCTGCGGATTCATTGTCGAAGAGGTGGTCATAAAATCTGTTCCTATTCTTATGGGGCTGTTGTTATTGTTGATAGTTGTTTTAAGCCAATGGCGTCCAGACACCATCGCGCTGACTTGAGGTTAGCACAGCGTTAATAAAGCGCATGCCTTCCACACCTGTGTCGATATTCGGCACCCACTCCTGCAAGAGATGCGATTCACCTTGCTGACGCGCAACCAAAATATCGGCGATGTCTTTATACAAATTCGCGAAACCTTCGAGATAACCTTCAGGATGGCCACCCGGGGTGCGCATACCACGCGCGGCTATGTCGCTGCCGATATCGCCGCGACGAGTGATGCGCTGACGCGGCTTGTTCAATTCACAGAACCACAATTCATTCGGATTTTCCTGCGCCCATTCGATACCAGCTTTATCGCCGTAAACGCGGATGCGCAAACCGTTTTCGCAGCCAGGAGCAACTTGGCTCGACCACAACATACCTTTGGCACCACCATCAAAACGCAATAACGCATGCACGTTGTCATCCACCAAACGGCCATCGACAAAACTGGTTAAATCCGCGCTCACCGCGCTGAGTTTTTGTTGCGTAATAAAACGTGCAAGTTGAAATGCGTGAGTGCCAATATCGCCCAAACAACCGGCTGCGCCCGAACGCGCGGGGTCAGTGCGCCATGAGGCTTGTTTGTTATCGTCACCCGCCGCTTCAGTCAGCCACTCCTGCGGATATTCCACTTGCACCACGCGCACTTTTCCAAGCTTGCCCTGCTCAACCAATTCACGCGCATAACGCACTAATGGGTACGCAGAATAGTTGTGGGTAAGCGCAAAAAAGCAGCCGCTTTTTTTCACGATCTGCTCAAGCTCTAAAGCTTCTTCCAGCGTGCGCGTGACTGGCTTATCGCAAATCACATCTATGCCCGCTTCCAAACAGGCTTTGGCAACCGGAAAGTGCATATGGTTAGGCGTAACGATTACTACGGCTTGAATACCATCGGCGCGCGTTTTTTCTACGCGCAGCATTTCTTCATAAGAGGTGTAAGCGCGATCAGCAGCGATATGTAAATCAGCAGCTGAGGACTTTGCATTTTCCGGATTGGACGAGAGCGCACCGGCAACCAATTCAAAACGATCATCAAGGCGTGCAGCGATTCTGTGTACCGCGCCGATAAATGCACCGCGACCACCGCCGACCATTGCATAACGAATTCGTGGACTTGTCATTGTTGGAATTCCTGAATTTTTTCTAATGGAATCCCCTCTCAGTCTCCCCTTTTTCAAAGGGGAGAAGCTTTACTCCCTCCCTTTGCAAAAGGGAGGGCTGGGGAGGGATTTATTTTTTAATTACAAACCCGTTATTACAGGCCTAAAATCCGACGATTCTTCGCATCATCAACTCCGCTTTTGGCGAAGTCATCAAACGCGCGCTCAGTCACTTTAATGATGTGCTGCTGAATAAATGGTGCACCTTCGGCGGCGCCCACTTCCGGATGCTTCAATGCGCATTCCCATTCCAGCACTGCCCAACCGTCGTAATCGTAGGCGGCGAACTTGGAGAAAATTTGTTTGAAATCCACTTGACCATCGCCCAGAGAACGGAAGCGACCTGCGCGATTTACCCAGCTCTCATAACCGCCGTAAACGCCTTGCTGCGCGCTCGGATTAAATTCCGCATCTTTCACATGGAACATTTTGATGCGTGCGTGGTAGCGGTCGATAAAGGCTAAATAATCGAGTTGTTGCAGGACAAAGTGCGATGGATCGAACAAAATATTCGCACGTGGATGATTATCTACTGCCGCCAGGAAGCGCTCAAAAGTCGCGCCATCATGCAGGTCTTCACCTGGATGGATTTCGTAACACACATCCACACCGGCTTTATCAAATGCGTCCAGAATTGGTAACCAGCGATTCGCCAACTCTTCAAAACCTTTTTCCACCAAACCAGCAGGGCGCTGTGGCCAAGGGTACAAATACGGCCACAAGAGTGCACCGGAGAAAGTCGCATGGGCATTCAGGCCGAGGTTTTTACTCGCCTGCGCAGCAAACAGTAATTGCTCAACCGCCCAAGCCTGACGCGCTTTAGGATTGCCGCGCACAGACTCAGGCGCAAAGCCATCAAACATATCGTCATACGCTGGATGAACCGCCACTAATTGGCCTTGCAAGTGGGTCGATAACTCTGTCACCACCAAACCGTGTTTGGCCAAAGTCGCTTGAATTTGGGCGCAGTATTCAGGGCTTTTTGCGGCCTGTTCCAAGTCAAACATACGCTTATCCCAAGTCGGGATTTGCACGCCTTTAAAACCCAAACTCGCCACCCAACCGGCGATCGAATCCAAGCTGTTAAAGGGAGCTTCATCGCCCGCAAATTGGGCGAGAAAAATGGCGGGACCTTTTAATGTTTTCATGCGGTTCTCCTAAGTAGTAGGCCGAATAGCAGGCCAATCAGCAGCGGCAAGACGATATGTTGTTATGTAATTCGGCAGCCTCGCTGGGGGCGAAAATGCCGATAAATGTCGTATTTATTGTTTCAGGCGCAAGACTTTATGTCATGTGGACTATAGGCGCGATACAGCAAACAGTTATTTACACTTCTTATAGCACTGATAACGCAAGACCGCAGAAGCCATGCTTAGGAAGGGATAGGAAACTCTGTGGAACGAGAAAATCTAGTTCGCCGATGAATGCCCAAGCGCCAGGACAACACCGATCATCGCCCAATCATTAATGATATGAGCACCAGTGGATACCAGAATATTTCGGGTTGCAAGATAGGCTATAAACAACACTATTCTGGCACTACCGATAACCACAATGCACTGCACCCAATTCCAGTTATAGGTCGGCAAATGCGCCATACCGAATAGCAACGCGGAGCCGAGTCACGCCAGAATCAATGCCAGTTTGCGGCTCATCCCGCACCAGGTATGAAGCAGCCACATAATGGCTAAAAAGGGAAAAATAGTTATTAGTTCTTCACCAAAAAGCTGGGGAATAGTGCGCAGTAGAAACAGTATTTTTTTCCAGGAATCCTGCTCGCGCAATAAACCAAACACCGGATTTGCTGCTGCGCCCGCGGTATCCATTACCAACTTTCCAATCGATATACTCACAATGATGTTAAGCAGTGCGATGAGAAACATCCATCCCACTGCTTTTGCATCAACTTTCGCAAAAATAAGTCGCCAGTGTTCACCTACAAGATAAATAAACACCAGCATTGGAATACCGGGAAATAGGAAAGCACTAATCCACTCCCGCCCCGGATACTGCCCAAAGGGGAAAGGGGATGCGAGAGCCATAAAGCCCAACGCAACTCCCAGCATTAGCAACAACCAATTTCCAGCAGATAAGCCGATAGGCTTCCCGTTATAAAAAGGAAAATCATCCATCTCGTAACCTGCCGAATATTGCCTATTGCCGGACATGACTCCCTCCGCCTTAATACATCGACTTACTATTTATGGTTACAGTCAAACGCGGGAGAGTCGGTAATCGAATCGTAACGGCCATCCAGTGTTACAACGGTGATACATTTGCGATGCGAACTATTCCACCAGTTGCTCCAGACTCGGTCTTCACCCTTGCTGGATTTGATAAATTTGTAACCCTTATCCTCCAACTGTTTTTCGCCACTGCTCGCCTTCATGCCAACCAAGCTATTCAAGCCAGCGCCACCACCGTGTTGTTTTCCTGAGTCGACATATTTGTCATCGCATAAATTTTTGTTTTGCTTGTTATAAGAGGTATAACGCCCATTTTTTGTGGTGACTGCAATACAGCGTTGTTCACTGGGGCTCCACCAGTAGGTAATAGAACTACTACCGGATTTTTTGGAATAGCGTTCAAAATAGCCCATATCAGTCAGCTGCTTTTCACCACTACTGGCACGAGCACCAACAATACCCTCCAATCCTCCAGAGTGGCCGGAATGATGTTCATGATGGTCTCTGGACTCATTATGTTTATCATCGGAGGCGCCTTCACACATTTTCTCAGGCTGATTAACTATGGAGCTGTATTTCCCTTCCTTGGTTGTTACGGCAATACACTGCTCACGGCTCTCACTCCACCAATAAGTAATAGAGGAACTGCTGACTTTAATGGTCTTGTGATAGGTGTAACCACGATCTTCCAACTGCCGCTCACCGCTGCTTGCACGCACATCGATCAGATCCTGCAAATGTGATGTCGATGCTGCTATCGCGCCTAAAGAAAGAAAAACCAAACTATTGAAAGTGAATATATTTACATGGCGCATAGAACGTTTCCTTATATTGCAAATAAAAGAGTGAATTTTTTATTTCCGTATGGCGCGAAAATGATAAAAAACAATAAGCAAATAAATTTCCGCTTACAGCAAGCTGGTTAAGAATCAAAAGAAAATTATTTTCAATTATCCAATAGGGTTTAGCTTCATTGCTGTGAATTTTCCAGCGCAATCAAAAAAGATACATCCCCCAACGCACCAAAAGCAGAGTGAGCTTTCAAACTTGAGCGACTGGTAGCCGGGCTGGGCAAACCACACAAAAATCTGGCCAACTGGCGCGGTTGGCGCAAAGCCGCATGGTTTTCCTTCTTGAGATTAGCAATGGTATTTTGCTGCCCTGCATTCAGCGGCACAGCATCGGGCAGATTAACTTGCGCAGGATTTTGTTACCGACAGTGATTACAAATACCACAGGGCTGCGCACTCGCCTCGCCAAAATACTGCATCAACTGCTGACTTAAACAGGCGGGATTATTGGCAAATGAAAGGATACTGTGAATTCGTTTTATATCGCGCGCCTCACGCTCGGCAAATAATTTGTTTAAGTAATCGCACAATGCATTAAATTGCTCCGCAGACTTTATCGTTTGATTATTTTTATAACCCTGGCGCAAATTGGCGACACTTAATTCAATCCAATTTTTTTCTGCCAAATAATCCAGTGCTTTGGTGATGCGTTCTTTGCTTTCATTTAGTTGCTGCGGTGCTGTGAGCATATCGATAGACAACCATTTTCTACCCATGCGCCCAACGGCAAATAACTGCTGCAAAAACGCAGCGCGATTTTCATCAAACTGCGCGAGGATATAATTTTTATCCTGCACAAAATTGATTTTGTATTCGGTGTAAAACGGACTTTGCGAACTGATCACATTTTGTAATTCGAGATAAGTCAGCGCGGTATTTAATACTAGCGGGCGCAGATCAAACTGATTGGATAACTCGTAAGTGGAAATATCAAACACATCATCATGAGCAAGCAAGTGTTGCACTAGGGCACGCAAGCTTTCATCTGTAGGCGTATCGGCGTAAGTAAAATTTTCCAGCACGCGAATATCATCACCCACCGCCAGCATTTCACACAGCGATGGATTTCCATCGCGACCGGCGCGGCCAATTTCCTGCACATAGTTTTCAATCGATTTAGGCAAGTTGAAATGATAGACCGCGCGAATATTGCTTTTATCGATCCCCATGCCAAACGCAATAGTCGCCACCACAATCGGCACTTCGCCGCTCATAAATTGGTTTTGCACTTGCTCGCGCTCATCGTCTTTTAACCCCGCGTGATAATGCGCTGCGCGTAAACCGGCAGCATTAATTGCCGTAGCAACTTCTTCAGCGGTTTTTTGCAAAGTGACATAAATAATGGTCGCGGCATCGCGCGGGTGTTTGTGCAAACGCGCAAGCAATAATTCCATGCGCGACTCAGCGGTGCAGGGTGTTACGCGCAATTGTAAATTGGGGCGAGCAAAGCTGGTTTGAATATGATGTTGCGGCTGAATTGAAAATTGGCGGCAAATATCCGCAGCCACACTCGGTGTTGCTGTAGCAGTTAATGCCAGTACACGCCCTACACGCAATTTTTTTGAAAGATCAGCGAGCAATAAATAATCCGGCCGAAAGTTGTGACCCCACTCGGAAATACAGTGCGCCTCATCAATCGCCAATAAACTTATTTTCAGTTGGCTAAGCCGCTGTACAAAACGCTCGTTCTTCAACCGCTCAGGCGATACGTACAACAACTTCAAACTACCGTTTTGCAGCGCTGTGTAAATTGCTTGAGTTTCGTCTTTACTCAATGATGAATCCAAGCGCGCCGCATTAATTCCCAATTTTTGTAATGCATCTACCTGATCTTTCATCAAGGCAATTAGCGGCGAAACCACCAATGTCAGACCATCAAGCATTAATGCAGGCAATTGATAACACAAACTTTTACCACCACCAGTGGGAAATACGGCGAGTGCAGAATTTCCTTGTAACAATGCATTAATTACCGCTTCTTGACCGGGGCGGAATGTGGTGAGTTTGAATCGGGTATTTAATAATTCAGCAGGTTTATTCATATCTGGTTTCATCTAATCACCCATCATCCCTAATTGGTTAAAAACAAAAACTATCAACCGCACATCATAGTCGTTTTGATATTCGATGCTATTTATTAAAAGAACCAATAAGAGCATTCGTGAAATAAATAATAATCGGCATTTGTGCAGTGTACTATTACCTGATTGTATTTATTGATGGATGAGCCATGCCTGCGCAGTTGCTGCCCAATGTCAGTGATGCCCTGTTTGCCAGCCTCAGGCATTTGGGCTTCCAGCGTTTTGCGCCTCACCCACAGCTAATGCCTTGGGTGCAATGCTACTGGGTGGCACAGCAAACACAGTTGCCCGGAAGCTCTGTGAGTGAAACAGTCTATCCGGATGGTGGCACCACGCTGATCTTCAATTTTACCCCTAGTGATTATCCCGACATTATTTTCAATGCCACCCACAGCACCAGCCAAATGCAGTTTTCAGGGCAAATTAATCGATTGGGGATACGCTTCCATCCCGGCGGTGCATTTCAATTGCTCGGTGTTGATATGCAGGATGTGATCGAAGGCGATTCCGCTGCCGATGAATTTGCGCCGCGATCCCTGTTGCAATTGCGCGAACAACTGACCGATTTCCCGTTGATAGATCAGCGTCTGAATCTGATTGATCAATGGCTACTCAAGCTTGCTGATAATGCCAAGAGCGGGCTGATCCAACGGCTGTTGCCGCCTTTGATGCTCGCGCATGATTCTATCGATGGGTTGAGCGCGCAGCTGCCTATCAGTCGCCGCCAACTGGAGCGAAAATTCCAGCAGGAAGTCGGTTTTAGCCCGATCCAGTTAAAACAACTGCATCGCATCAAATTGGCCCGCACGCTCATCAGCCGTCACCCGGAGCAATCGCTGAGTCACGTAGGGCAAGATGCCGGTTTTTACGACCAACCGCACTTTATCCGCCAATTCCAGAAAATTACCGGACTGACACCCAATCAATATCGCCAGAAAAAGATGTCGCAAAAATACAATCCAGCAGCGGATTAAAAACGCATCATCAGTGCTCACATATTCTTAGGAGCACATCATGAGCAAACGAATTATTCAAAGCGATGTCTACAAATTACAGCCTGCCATTGTCAAATCCTTAATCGGTTTGGGCGATGCAGCCGCACACGAATTGGAGCATTCGTTAATCCATCTGGTAAAGCTGCGCGCCTCACAAATTAACGGCTGTGCCTTTTGCCAGCATATGCATGCCAATGAAGCGCGCAAAGATGGCGAACAACAGCACCGTTTGGATGTATTGCCCGCATGGAAAGAGGTGGATATTTTTTCTGCCCGTGAACGCGCCGCGCTAGCTTGGACAGAAGCCATGACACTGGTTGCCAATGAGGGCATTAGCGACGAAATTTACGCAGCCACCGCACAACACTTTACGGAAAAAGAGCTGATCAACCTGACTGCCGCTATAGTTACCATTAACGCGTGGAACCGCATTGCGGTAGGCTTTCATTTTGCGCCTGCATTTTAGTTTTTAACACTGTAAGGGAGTTAACTTATGAATGTACGTCATCTGGTTTTGGGCTTATTGCTCATTGCTACACCGCTAGTCAATGCCGCACTTCCACCCTTCGGAGAAAAGGCCCTTAAGTTCGACGCCAGCTATGAAACCTTTGAACATCAGAAAGTGGATCTGCAATCCCTAATCGGAACCAAGCCGGTCTATTTAAAATTCTGGGCAAGTTGGTGCCTCGATTGCCGCCATGAATTACCAAGCCTCGAAAAAACTTATCAGAAGTATCGCAATCAGATGGCAATTTATGCGGTGAACTTAAACATTAATGAAACAGATGAGGCGATTAAAAAGCTTCAGCAAAAAAACAATCTGACCATACCTATCCTGATGGACAACAATGGCACTATCGCCGGAAACTTCGAATTCAAAGGCACACCATTTCATGTGCTCATCAACCGTAAGGGCGAAGTCGTCTACACCACCTATAAAGACGATGAACAATTGGCAAGCCAGTTAGCATTATTGGCCAAAGACTCAGCCAAAATAGAAGCGACAACGGAGGGAGTAAAACAGGCAGACACCGCAAATACACCTTTACCAAATGGAGTGTCGCTTGTGTATTTCTCTGCGACCTGGTGTGATTCTTATATGAAAGACGTTGAGCCAGAAATCAGCACCAATTGTGTCAATGCTATACATACCATCGATAAACTTTATCGCGCGCAACCGACGCTGCAACTCATCGCCTATGTGACACATCTGTGGACGGAGCAAAGCGATTTGACAGATTATCGCAAACGTTTTTCAGTTCCCTACAAAGTCAACCTGGACGAAAACAATGAGAAATTCCGTCACTTCAAAGCCAATGGTTATCCAACATTAGTTGTATTCAATAACGGCACAGAGATAGCACGTTTTACAGAGTTTTCATCCAGTGATAAAACGCTAAAAGAAATTGAAGCAGCTATAAAAATACAATAAAAAAGATGACCAACAATAAAAAAGGGCGCAACCTTCGTAAAGACTGCGCCCTTTTTTATTTATGCCTTATTAGCACTTGACTACTTTTGTTTTGGCAATCAAGTCGTGAATGCAACGTTTATCTTTGGTAAAAATAAACAGAATGTTCACAAAACTGAAAATGGTACCGGCAATAGGGATTTGACCAGACAATGAATAAACCGCATAGCGAATCAATAACTGCGGCTGAAATGATGGAACATTTCCACTCAAGTCAACGATTTTAATATCCAGTACTTTTTTGCCAATCGTCTGGCCATTCGCAACCAGCAATCGATAGTTAATCGCAAAGAAAACAATAAGGCTCAGAATACCCATGCCGAACATGTAAACAAAACCTGGTTCACGCCCCTCCATAATACTGTCGAAGCCACCGGTAAAATACATCACCGGCACTACGACCACCATCATAATCACCGAATCGATAATTGATGCGCCCAAACGCGCCCAACGGGAGGCCAAAGGTTTTTCACTATCGTCAATTTGATCAACCAATTGCGATTGCGGTGTGCTGTAAACATTGTTATCAGTCATATAAAGCTCCTGCTTCTATCTTATTCGTTTTAATAAACCTACATAGTTTTAATGCATGGAAACTATAGCGACAAAAGCAAGACTTGAGAAGACATCAAAAAATCCGTAGGTTAGCGCTGAACGCAGCGATGCCCAACATTTTAAATCTGCAAGTTAATGCGCTACCGACTTTGAAAACACATTCATAATCAGCACGCCAACCAGAATGAACGCCATACCCAACAAGGCAGGAAAATCCAACTTCTGTTTGAACACCAGCCATCCAATAATACTGACGCCCACAATACCCACACCTGACCAGACTGCATAAGCAACACCGACGGGAATTGTTTTTAAGGTAAGCGACAAAAAATAAAACGCCAAACCATAACCCACAAGCACAATCATGGACGGCGTTGTTTTGGAAAATCCGTCACTCGCTTTTAATGCTGATGTTGCTATGACTTCTGAGAAAATTGCCACCACTAAAAACAACCAACTTTTCATCGCCTGCACCCCATCTGCTTATCAAGCCTGATTAATTGTCGCACTTGCAACAGACAAGAAACAGTCTTGTGCAATTTGTAAAAGCCTGCGCACAAATGAAAAAGGCCGATCTTTTCATCGGCCTTTTGAGTTACTCGTTAAGAATTTTCTTCACTCCAGTGAGCCAGCTCAATTGTTTGGTGCCCACTCAGCAGTTTTTTATCAATGCTTAGTGGACACACTTTCCCAAGGTTTGTACTTGGGGATATTTAACGCCAAACGATCTGACCATTGCCCACCATGCTGACGCTCACACGCTTGCTCACTATCAAAACGCACACATTGTTTAATATTTTTTACGACTATGCCCACCTTAAGTAGTTGTTTTTGTATGGTTGCACGCAAGACTTCATCTTGCTTAAGCGCCAACATAGCCTCAATATCTTCATCCGTATTAAAAACACAAGTGACCACTAAACTTCCAGGAAAGTTGGTGTAATTCACGCGATGCGTCAACCAAGAAAATCCGACAATATCACCCAAAAAGGATTCGCAAGCAGCAGTTAACGACTTGCATATATTGTCATCCAGCTTTTGATTCGTTTTACTTAGTTTCATCGTATTCTTGCATTTAAATTTTCACCTTCATAAAAAAAGCCGACCTTATCGAGTCGGCTTTTTCAACATCAATTACTCATTAAAAAACTTCTTAACACCATCGAACCAGCTCGATTGTTTGGGCGAGTATTTTCCGCCCTTCATGGTCGATTGGAATTCCTTGAGCAGCTCTTTTTGTTTGTTGGTGAGGCCGACCGGTGTTTCTACTACTACTCGGCAAAGTAAATCACCAACTCCACCACCACGTACTGGCGTTACACCTTTTCCACGCAGTTTGAATAGTTTCCCAGTTTGAGTTTCTGCCGGGACTTTTAATTTTACGCGACCATCGAGCGTGGGAACTTCAAGCTCGCCACCGAGTGCTGCATCAACAAAATCAATCGGCACTTCGCAGTACAGATCAGCACCGTCGCGCTTAAAAATATTGTGTTCGCGCACATGCACTTGCACGTACAAATCACCGCTTGGGCCTCCATCTGCACCCGCTTCACCTTCTCCGGATAAACGAATACGGTCGCCAGTGTCCACACCCGCAGGCACTTTCACAGAAAGAGTTTTAGTTTCTTCTACGCGACCTTGGCCGTGACAAGATTTGCATGGGTCAGAAATAATAGTGCCGCGACCACGACAACTTGGGCAAGTTTGCTGCACAGAGAAAAAACCTTGCTGCATACGCACTTGGCCATGGCCACCACAGGTGGTACAGGTCACAGGTTTGCTACCGGCTTTTGCACCTGAGCCATCACAGGTTTTACAGGAGACCAATGTAGGCACTTTGATTTGTACGCTGGTGCCTTTAACGGCATCTTCCAAACTCAACTCAAGGTTGTAGCGTAAATCGGAACCGCGCGCTGGGCCACCGCGACCACGGCCACCGCCGCCACCAAAAATATCGCCAAATACATCGCCAAATATATCGCTGAAGTTATTAAACCCTGCACCACCCATGCCAGCTTGACCATCAACACCCGCATGGCCGTGACGATCATAAGCTGCGCGCTTGTTTTCATCGGAAAGCACTTCGTAGGCTTCGTTTGCTTCTTTGAATTTTTCCTCTGCAGAGGCGTCATCCGGATTTCTGTCCGGGTGAAATTTCATCGCCACGCGACGGTAAGCTTTTTTCAATTCTGCTGCGTCAACATCTTTTTTGACGCCGAGCACTTCGTAGTAATCACGCTTTGCCATAATGAGACCAGATAGTTAAATCAGTTAGTCAATCGCTACCAGATTGAGCGATTTTCTTTACGATGCCTTTTTGTTTCTGAAAATATTGCCAGTAAAAAATGAGCTGTTTCTTACATGACAAATGCGGGCAAGCCCGCATTTGTGTTTGGATCCTTAACGCGAACCCGAATCGCAATAAATGAGTGCTGCTTACACAGCACTCATCTAGCGACTTACTTGTCTTCTTTTACTTCTTCAAACTCTGCATCCACTACGCCATCATCAGCTACGTTGTTGCCGCCTGCTTGTTGTGCACCAGCGCCACCAGCTTGACCTGCCGCTTGTTGCTCAGCGTAAAGTTTTTGTGCCAGTGAGCCAGAAGCTTCGGTCAACTTGGTAGTCGCTGCTTCGATTTTTGCCAAATCTTCAGACTTGGCTGCATCGCGCGCTTCAGTCAAGGCTGCTTCGATTGCAGACTTCTCATCGTCAGTCGCTTTATCGCCTGCATCCTTCAGGGTTTTTTCAGTTGCGTGAATCAAACCTTCCAGGGTGTTGCGTGCAGTTACTACTTCAGCAAATTTGCGATCAGCATCGGCATTAGCTTCAGCATCTTTAATCATTTGCTGGATTTCGTCATCGCTCAAACCAGAAGACGCTTTAATTACGATTGACTGTTCTTTGCCGGTTGCTTTGTCTTTTGCACTTACGTTCAAAATACCGTTAGCATCGATATCGAAGGTTACTTCGATTTGCGGCATACCGCGTTGCGCCGGTGGAATATCGCTCAGGTCAAAACGACCGAGTGATTTGTTTTGCGACGCTTGCTTACGCTCACCCTGTACCACGTGAATAGTTACCGCAGTTTGGTTGTCATCCGCAGTCGAGAAAATTTGCGATTTCTTGGTAGGAATCGTGGTGTTTTTATCGATCAGCGGAGTTGCAACGCCGCCCATGGTTTCAATACCAAGAGTCAACGGAGTTACGTCCAGCAACAATACGTTGGTGGTATCGCCTGACAATACGGAACCTTGAATTGCCGCACCGATGGCCACCGCTTCATCAGGGTTTACATCTTTGCGCGCTTCTTTGCCGAAGAAATCAGCAACGGCTTTTTGCACCATTGGCATACGGGTTTGACCGCCTACCAGAATTACGTCGTCAATTTCGCTCAGGGATTTACCTGAATCTTTAATCGCTTGTTTTACTGGCTCCATTGAGCGAGTTACCAAATCTTCAACCAGCGATTCGAGTTTCGCGCGCGTCAATTTAACAACCAAGTGTTTTGGACCGGTTGCATCAGCAGTGATGTACGGCAGGTTCACTTCGGTTTGTTGGCTTGATGACAATTCGATCTTGGCTTTCTCGGCCGCTTCTTTCAAACGTTGCAGCGCTAAAGGATCGTTGTGCAGATCAATACCAGTGTCTTTCTTGAAAGTATCCGCAAGGAATTCAATCAAGCGCATATCAAAGTCTTCACCACCGAGGAAAGTATCGCCGTTGGTTGAAAGCACTTCGAATTGGTGTTCGCCATCAACGTCAGCGATTTCGATAATTGAAATATCGAAAGTACCACCACCCAGGTCGTATACCGCGATAGTGCGATCACCCACACCTTTATCCAAACCGTATGCCAAAGCAGCAGCAGTTGGTTCGTTGATGATGCGTTTTACGTCCAGACCAGCGATGCGACCGGCATCTTTGGTTGCTTGACGCTGTGAATCGTTGAAGTAAGCCGGAACGGTAATTACCGCTTCAGTTACTGACTCGCCGAGATAATCTTCAGCGGTTTTTTTCATTTTCTTCAGCACTTCAGCAGAAATTTGTGGCGGTGCTTTTTTATCGCCCTTCACTTCTACCCATGCATCGCCGTTATCAGCGGCAGTAATTTTGTAGGGCACCATTTTGATGTCTTTCTGCACAACATCATCTTTGAACTTACGGCCGATCAAACGCTTTACTGCAAACAAAGTGTTGTGAGGGTTAGTAACTGCCTGACGCTTGGCAGATTGACCAACCAGAATTTCATCGTCGTTGGTGAATGCAATAATCGACGGAGTGGTGCGATCGCCTTCTGCGTTCTCGATCACTTTTGGTTTGCCGCCTTCCAATACAGATACGCAAGAGTTGGTGGTACCCAAATCGATGCCGATAATTTTGCCCATGGTGGTGCTCCTGAAAATGCTATTTGTTACTAAGTACAAGCGCTAAGTGCAAATGACTAACTTGTACTGAATTGTTGGTTTCTTGCCTTAGTTACCGCTGATCTGCATGGATCTGCGTTTTGTTGGCAGTTGTTTTCTATATTGGCGCGGGTGAAATTAATTCAAGTCCAACGCACAAAAATTCCTCAAACTTTTTGTGGTTTCTCGCCCATCAAGGCGCTTTGGAAACCACAACCATTGCCGGGCGCACTAAACGGCCATGCAGGGTGTAACCTTTTTGGAAACAGTTGAGCACGGTATTTGGCTCTACATCCGGATTAGGAACGGCAGAAACTGCTTGATGCAGATTCGGATCAAATGGCTCACCTTCCGGGCTAACTGCAATCACTTGATGACGAGCAAGCGCATCAACGAACGACTTGAGAGTCAATTGAATACCTTCAGCTACAGGCGCAAAAGCTTCGTTGCTGGCGTCGATTGAGGTGAGCGCACGCTCAAGGTTATCGACTACCGGCAAGAGGTCATTGACGATTTTTTCCAAGCTGAATTTATGTGCTTTTTCCACATCCTGCTCAGCACGACGACGAGCATTTTGCGCATCAGCCTGCGCGCGCAGGGATTGTTCTTTGGCTGACTCATAAGCCGCCGCAAGACTTGCCAGCTGCGCCTGCAAGGTTTCAAGGCTAGGCTCGCTACCAGCTTCAGCCTGCTCGGTTACGTCTTCAGCCGGACTTGGCTCGGCCGCATTTTGAATATCGCTATAGTCTTGAGTTGACACTGTTATCTCCAATCGCAGGTTGGCAGAACCGGCCGAATGCTTGGCACGGTTCCCGCTTTATTAACTGTGGGGGCTATATGGGGCTGGCACAGGGGGATTCAAGTTTTTATCGCCAAAGTTTTTCCCCAACCGGCCGCTATACCTAGGTGGGGGCACGAAAAGCAGGCAAAAATCGATTTCTGCCTATAATCAATTCAGGACGCCACACCGGTGCTAACTCATCATCAGCACCAGAAAACACCCATCACGGATGCGCAATGCAGGTGCACTTTATGTTGAAAAATGCGCCATAATAGTGAACTCGAACCCTAATACCCGTTTTTATCCAAAAGTCGAACTTATGCATTTAAATATTATTTGACAACGTTGTCTCTCAAACCTAAGGTTCAAGGTTGTCTGTTCATAACTTAGCCACTCCCAGGGGGCACAATGTCTTTACGCACCAAAATATGGATCGTCTCCGCTCAAATTCTAATCGGCCTACTGGGAATTATGCTGATTGGTCTCTACACCGTTCGCCACTCCAGCAATCAGGATAACGCGGCGCGCGTCGAACAATTGCTAAACAGTACCTACGCCACCGTAATCCAAATGGAGCAGATGGCTGCACGCGGTGAAATGGACGATGAAACGGCTAAAAAAATCGCCACAACGCTGCTGCGCAATAACATTTATCACAAGTCGGAATATGTGTACGTCGCCGATGAAAAACTTAACTTTGTCGCCGCGCCGCTCGACCCACAAATTCACGGCACCAGTTTTCATGAATTTAAAGATGGCAAAGGCCGCAGCGTAGGCGAGATCATGCAAAAAGCCGTTGATAAGTCCAACGGCCAGCTCGCTCGCTACAAATGGACGCAAAAACAACCCGATGGCTCGATTGAGGAAAAACTCTCCATCGCCAAACTTTCGCCGCGCTGGAAATGGATAGTCGGCACTGGAATTGGTTTTAACGAAGTGAACGCGCGTTTTTGGGAAACCGCCAAGTGGCAATTGACCATTTGTTTGCTGGTGACATTAATTATCGTGGTGCCCGTGGTGATGTTCGCGCGCAAACTCGATAGCGGCCTGGGCGCTGAATTAAAAGAAGTACTTGCTCTGGTGCGCGCGGTTGCGAGCGGCGATCTGACCGAACGCAACGGACATCAAGCCCCGGAAGACAGCATCTATGGTTCGGTAGTACGTATGCGTCATGCGCTGCGCGATGTGATTGGCGGTATCGCCCAGATGGTGTCGCGCCTACATGCCATCAGCGACGACATTGTCCACAAAGCCGAAACTAGCACTGCGATGGCAG
Source organism: Cellvibrio chitinivorans (assembly GCF_035117775.1). NCBI lineage: Bacteria > Pseudomonadati > Pseudomonadota > Gammaproteobacteria > Cellvibrionales > Cellvibrionaceae > Cellvibrio > Cellvibrio chitinivorans. The sequence continues at coordinate 954,734 of NZ_JAYKKN010000001.1, read as the reverse complement.
AAGACCAAAGCGTCAACACCATCAAGATCGCCTCCTCTGCCGAAGAATTCAACATGCAGACCAAAGATGCGATGCAGCAGGCAAAAGTAGCAACCAACCAGACTGATCACGCCTCCAAAACCGCGCATGAAGGCCAGAAATTTATCTCTAATGCGGTGAAAAGTTTTGTCGAGATCGACAATAGTGTGACCCAAACACAGGGCAGCATTGATGACCTCGCCAACCGGATTAACAGCATCTCAGCAGTTATTTCGGTGATCAGCGAAGTTGCCAACCAGACCAATCTGCTCGCACTTAACGCCGCGATTGAAGCCGCCCGCGCCGGTGAGCAAGGGCGCGGATTTGCAGTGGTTGCAGATGAAGTGCGCCAGCTCGCCCAGCGCACCACCAAGGCGACCACCGAAATCAGCGAGACAATTACCGCCGTGCAGAACTCCAGCCGCGTCGCTAAGCAAAATATGGATGACATGGTGATACAGCTGAAAGATGGCATAGGCCAAACCCGTCAGGGCGGCGAGATTGTTGAAAGTGTGCGCTTGGAAACTGATGAGGTGGCCAAGATGGTTGCGCACATTGGCAACTCACTGATCGAACACGTACAGGCAAGCAGCTTGATTTTGGAATACGTCAGTCAGGTCGAACAGTCATCGCTGGGGACGAAAGATGCCGCGCGCGGCACCCTCGTGGCATCGCAGCAAATTCGCGATGCGTCCGATGAACTCAGTAGGCAGCTGGATGGCTTCCGCCTCTAATTAGAGGGCTTCCGCCTGTAATTGTATTTTTAACGCACTGGGTCGCTTGCCTCACCCAGCATCAATACTGTATAAATAGCCAGACAATTAATGCACATATTGTCTGGCTTTTTTATTGCTGCAAGGCTTGCGAGGCGCCCATGTTGACTCACCTGAATATCCAAAATTTCACCTTGGTGGACAAGCTCGATCTGGACATCAAACCCGGCATGACGGTGATTACCGGTGAGACAGGCGCAGGCAAATCAATAGTGCTGGATGCTCTCGCGTTAACGCTGGGCGACCGCGCCGAAGCCGATCGGGTGCGCGCCGGAGCCAGTCGCGCCGACATCACCGCCACTTTCGATACTAGCGCCATTCCCAGTGCGCAGGAATGGCTACTGAATATGGATTTGCAGCAGCCGGACAATCCACAGGAATGCCTGCTGCGCCGTCTGATCAACAACGAAGGCAAATCCAAATCCTATATCAATGGCCAGCCGGTCACCCTGCAACAGCTGCGTATTCTGGGTGAGATGCTGATGGATATTCACAGCCAGCACGAGCACCAATCTCTACTGGTGAAAGAAACCCATCGCCGTTTGATCGATGAATTTGCCGGCCAGACTGATCTTGCCAAACAGGTACGCCTCGCCTTTCGCGAATGGCAGAGCCGCCTCGAACACTTTATTCACCTGCGCGATAACGCCGCCGATGTGAGCGCGCGCTTTCAATTGCTCAGCTATCAATTTAACGAGTTGGAACAGCTGGGATTACAAGCAGGTGAACTGACCAAGCTGGAAGCTGAACAGCGCAGCCTCGCCAATGCCGAAGAAATTCTGCACGGCAGTCAACAATTAGCGGCATTTTGTGGCGATGATGAACAGGGCTTGAGCGTAAATCTGCATCGCGCGCTGCATATTTTGCGCAGTCTGCCGGAGAAGACTGCAGCGCTACAAACTGCTGAAGAATTGCTGACCAGCGCGCAGATCCAAGTGGAAGAAGCACAACACGAAATTGATCGCCATATCGACAACTTCAATCTCGATCCAGCACGTCTTTCGGTAGTCGAAGAGCGGCTTTCCGCGATTTACGATCTCGCGCGCAAACACCGTATCCAACCGGAAGAATTGCTCGCCTTTGTTGAAAAGCTCAGTGCCGAACTTGAGCAACTGCAAGGCGGCGATGCCAAACTCGATCAACTTGCGCAGCAAGTTGCGCAGGCGGAAAAAGCCTATCGCCAATTGGCAGAGCAACTATCCGCCAAGCGCAGTAAAGCAGGCACCAGCCTCGCCAAACAGGTCAATGAACAACTCAAATTGCTGGCGATGAGCAACGCCAATCTCAGCGTCAGCCTGATTCCTCTTACCGACAAACCCGGTCCCAATGGTTTGGAAGATGTGGAGTTTTTAATCAGCACCAACCCCGGCCAAGCGCCGCGCCCACTCGCCAAAATTGCTTCAGGTGGCGAACTGTCGCGTATTAGTTTGGCGATTCAAGTCATCACCGCGCAAACCTCGGCCACACCGACATTGGTATTTGATGAAGTGGATGTGGGCATCGGCGGCGCCACTGGCGATGTCGTCGGTCAGTTGTTACGCCAATTGGGCGAACGCGGGCAAGTTATTTGCGTCACTCACTTGGCTCAGGTGGCAAGTAAGGGCCATCAGCATTTGAAAGTGGTAAAAACTGCGAGCAAAAAAAGTGCGGAATCTACGCTAGTGGAATTGGCAGGCGAGGGCAAGGTGGAAGAGATTGCGCGTATGCTCGGCGGCTTAAAAATTACCGAGCAGTCATTGGCACATGCACGCGAAATGTTGGAATTCTAGCAAGCCATCGAATCAGACTGATTTATTCTCAAGCATAAAATTCACAATAATAAAAAAGGGCGCGATCACTCGCGCCCTTCTTTATTCAACCAAAACTGCAGCTAACCGACATAGATCAGCCTGCATCACTAGCGCTTTTTTCTAACGTACAGCACCAGACTATGACCGGTTAATTCAAAACCATGCTCTTCGGCAATACGGTGTTGCAATTCTTCAATTGCGTCGTTATGGAACTCAATGATGGAGCCGGAGTCCATATCGACCATGTGATCATGATGATCGCCGCGCGCCACTTCAAATACTGAATGACCGCCGTCGAAATTGTGGCGCACAACCAAACCGGCACTTTCGAACTGGGTTAATACCCGGTACACAGTAGCCAAACCTACATCATCACCCTGTTCCATGAGCGCTTTGTACACATCTTCCGCGCTCATGTGATGCTGCTCAGAGGACTCTAGCATTTGCAAAATTTTCACACGAGGCAAGGTCACTTTAAGACCCGCTTTGCGCAGTTCGTGGTTACCGTCTGCCATTATTTCCCCCAAACTCTTCTCAGTGTTCCTGTGGTTCGGGTATTATCCGCGTTCATTTTCGTTAGTGGAAGCCCTTGTATGAAATTAGCCAGCCGCGTTTTTCTGGCCCTTGTCTTAGCATCCAGTCTCACCGCTTGCTCCAGCTTCCGCTTTCCCGGTGTTTATAAAGTCGGCATCCAGCAGGGTCACATCATCACGCAAGAGATGGTAGAACAACTGAAACTGGGCATGTCCAAACGTCAGGTTCGCTTTGTGCTCGGCAATAGCCTGCTCCCCGATACCTTTAACGATGACCGTTGGGATTACCCCTACAGTGTGCGTCGTGGCTCTCAGGGCGAAATCACCCAATACCTTTATACCGTGTATTTTGAGAACGATAAGCTGGTGAAAACCGAGGGCGATTATTTGCCCGGTAAAGCACCTTTGACGGGCGACAAGTCGAAAAAATATCTGGATGATATGAACCGCGATGTACCCGTTCCTACCGATGACAACGGCGCATTGCCACCACAAGCACCAAATTCTGAAGACGTTGAATAATCTCGCATAGCAACAAACAAAAACGCCCGGTCAAGCCGGGCGTTTTTGTTTGTGCGAGACAGAAACCTTGAGCTTGATTTAGGTGTTAAGACAAATACGATTACGCCCTTCGGATTTGGCGCGATAGAGCGAGATGTCCGCCTCCTGCAATAACTGCTCGGCGCGTTCAATCCCCGGGCGATAGGCAGCGATACCCGCGCTGAGGGTGACATTAAATGTGCGCTGATCAACGTTGAAAGTAATATCGCGCAATCGCTGACGCACATCCTCCATTAACGCCTGCGCCTCTTCACTGCTGCAGCGCGGCAGTACGGCGACAAACTCCTCACCCCCATAGCGGCCAACGGCATCGGTTTTACGCAGACGCTGACGCAGCAAGTGAGCAACCGCTTTGATCACCTTGTCGCCCGCAGGGTGGCCGTAGGTATCGTTCACTTGTTTGAAGTGATCGAGGTCGAGCATTACCACACTCAGGTTTTCACCGGTGCGCGCAGCGCGACTCAGTTCAGCATCCACCAGCTCTTTAATGCGCGAGTGTTTTAGCAATCCAGTGAGGCTATCGCGATCCAATGCATCGCTCAGTTGGCGACTGCGCGCTGCGCGCACCGATACCGCAGTAATCAGTTCACGATCACTCAGAGGTTTACTCAGGAAGTCATCACCCGCACGCCCCATGGCCAGTGCACGCTTTTCGATGTCCTGCTCTGACGACAAATAAGTAATCGGCACCCGCAGCCAATCCTGATTGAGGCGAATCACCTGCGCCAACTCTATGCCATTGCAGCCGGGCATATTGATGTCGAGCAAAATCAGCTCAGGGTGAAATTCCTCAAGCACATCAAAGATTTCATGGGGATTATTGCTTATCTCGGCGCGAATATCGGCTGTGCTCAGCACCAGTTTGTAGTGCTCCGCCAGTGCCAGATCATCATCGATAATCAACACCCGATGAGGTGCACTGCGGTGGCGGTCGAGATAGTATTCAAAGCATTCGACCAAGCGGATGATGTCCAACGGCTTCACAAAATAACCCACCGCACCGGCGCGCACCGCGGCGTGATAGGCATCAAAGTCGGTGCGGGTCGAGACAAAAATCACCGGAATAGGGGTGGGTAAATGCTGCTGCAAGTTAGCCACTGCCGCAGGCGTTTCGCGCCCCTCCTCAGTGAACATGATGTCGCAGATCATAAAATCCGGCGGGCGGCGCATAACGGCAACTTCAGCTGCAGCAATGTTGGAAAAATGCACCACCTCATGACCGAAATGGCGCAGAGTCATACAAACCTCATCTGCTACATCTGGATCATCTTCCAGAACATAGATCAGCGTGTTGGATTTGAGCGGCGCACTTTGTGATACCAAGGGGATTTTTTTATCGCCGATGTTTTGATCTTGCCCTTCAAGCGAGGCCACCGCGACCGCAAACACCCGCAGAATTCCCGGGTCGATATGCTGGCTGACAAGCCAGGTCTGCGCCTGAATTTCCAGTTTTTTGGCCTGCTTCCCCAACTCCGCAAAACCAAAACTGCCAGCCGAGCCAGCCAGTCGATGTAGCTTTTGACTCATCTGGTCGAGCGTTTCCTGCTGGGTTTCCGGCTCGGATAATTTCTCTGCCAGATCGCTCAGACTCTGGAGTTCCTTTGGCAAACGCGCGGCGTAATCGTCGCGCAACGCCTGAAGCTTTTGTGCAATTTCTGCGTGTTTATCCATGGATACCAAATTTATGAATAGGAAAGTTTTTATTCTCGCACACAGACGTAATTACGCGACGTTTATCGTGTCAATTAGCCTCAATAATAGATCTTAAAATGAGTTTAGCCAGCCCTCATATCTGCACAAATTTTATCCACCCTTGCTCCGTACAACCAAAATTCCCTGTCTATACTCACAGAATCACACGCACTGCATTTCACTACTAAACTGAGTCTACATGCTTAAACGAATTGCTGTCACAGATCTCCAGATCGGCATGTTCATTTGTGAGTTCTGCGGCTCCTGGATGGAACATCCCTTCTGGAAATCCCGCTTTTTATTGACCGACCCGAAAGACTTGCACGCCATCCAAACCAGCGGGGTCAAAGAGCTCTGGATTGATGCGAGCAAGGGTAGCGATCTGGATGCCAGTATCCCTGCGCAGTCAGAGGAAGAGGTCGCCCGCCAGACCGACGCCGTATTATTAGCGACAACCAAGAGCAATCTACGAGGAAAAGTCACGATTGCGGACGAAATAGAAACTGCAGCCAAGCTCTGTGCCAAAGCCAAAGAAGCCGTAATTGAAATGTTCAGCGATGCACGTATGGGCAAGGCGATTCAGATTGAGCAGGCGCGCGAGCTGGTCGAGGAGATTTCCAGCTCGGTTATGCGCCAACCCCACGCACTCATCAGCCTCGCGCGCCTCAAAACCGCTGACGAGTACACCTATATGCACTCTGTTGCGGTCTGTGCTTTGATGATCGCACTCGCCCGCCAACTAAACCTCACCGAAGATCTGGTACACGAAGCGGGCTTTGCTGGCCTGCTGCACGACATCGGCAAAATAGGCATACCTATGGAGGTGCTCAATAAACCCGGCAAGCTCACCGACAGTGAATTTGCCATTGTGAAATCCCATCCGGATGTAGGTGCGCAGATTCTGATCGACAGCTATAAGGTCAGCCCCTTGGTGCTCGATGTGTGCCTGCATCACCACGAAAAGGTCGATGGCACCGGCTATCCGCACGGCCTCAAGGGGGAGAACCTGAGCCTGTTTGCAAAAATGGGGGCGGTGTGCGATGTCTATGATGCAATTACGTCCAATCGCCCCTACAAAAAAGGCTGGCCCCCGGCCGATTCGATTCGCAAGATGGCAGAGTGGAGCAAGGGGCATTTCGATGAAGCTATTTTCCAGGCCTTTGTGAAAACAGTGGGCATTTATCCCATCGGTTCGCTGGTACGTTTGGAGAGCGGGCGTTTAGCGGTGGTGGTAGAGCAACATGAAACATCGCTGCTCAGTCCCAAAGTGAAAGTCTTTTTTTCTATCAAGGCAAAAATGCCCATCAAGCAGGAGCTTCTGGATCTAGCCAAACTGGTGGGCAAAGATAAAATCCTCGGGCGTGAATCACCCGAGGATTGGGGCTTTAAACATCTGGATAGCCTCTGGTCGGGCATCAACTAAGGTTTTTCCAAGACAACTCTTTCTAGCTCCAGCGCTTGGGCGAGCGCCATGATCTAGAGTAAATCATTTTACTCAACAATTTTTCGCGCCCAGATATCGCGCAGCTCCTGCGCCAGCGTCATGGGGTCAAAGGGTTTCGCGATCACGCCGATTGCGCCCAGATTCAGATAGTCCTCCACCTCTTGCGGTTGCACTTTGGCGGTCATAAACACTACCGGCGTGGTCGCAAGTTCGGGAAAGTTGCGCAACCCCTTGAGCGTTTCCGGCCCGTCCATGCCCGGCATCATCACATCCAGTAGAACCAGATCCGGTTTGAAGGCGACGGCTTTTGCGAGCGCATCGCTGCCGCAGATGCAGGCCTCTACGGTAAATCCATTGATGGTTTCCAGCACCATCATGGCGATGGCTTGGATATCCGGGTCGTCTTCAACATAGAGGATACGGGTTAACTCGTGTGCCATTCGCGATGTCCTGATAAGAAGTCAATAGTGCGCCAGTACTCTGGCAGTTATAGCAAACCTGATACTAGTCCACCGCCGGAAAGCGGGCAAAAAAACGTGCGCCTTGCCCCGGCTCTGATTCAAAACCAATGCTGCCCTGCATCCGCTCCACAAAGGCTTTGCTGATCGCCAACCCCAAGCCAGTACCACCGCGTTGGCGCGAATCAGAGGCATCAGCCTGGGCGAACTTCTGGAAAATATGCGCGCGGAATTCTTCGCTGACGCCCGGACCGTGATCCACCACCGCTATCTCTAACCATTGCCCTTCGCGCAGCAGATGCACATCCACCACGCCATTGGGCGGGGAGAACTTGACCGCGTTGGAGATGAAATTTGCCAAAACCTGCTGGATGCGCCGGGCATCTACCTCGGCGTAGGCATTCGTGCCGGCATTCTGCGCATGCAGTGCCAACCGCACCCCGAAGGTATCTGCATAGGCTTGATTGGCGCTCAACGATTGTTCGACCAGCGGTAGTAGCGGCTGCACATGCACATCAAAGTCCATTTTGCCCGCTGCCAGTTTTTCCATATCCAGCAGGTCATTGATCAGCAGGGTCAGGCGCTGGGCATTTTTGTAGGCGATACCCAACATATCGCGCATTTTATCTGGCAGTTCGCCGAGCATTCCGCCAGTAACTATGCCCAACGCGCCGGAGATAGAAGTCAGCGGAGTGCGCAATTCGTGGCTGACCACGGAAACAAATTCGTTTTTGAGCTGTTCGATGCGCTTGCGCTCGGTGATGTCCCAGATAAAACCGTCGATGTATTTCAACTCACCATCGCTATCGTAAACACCGCGCCCCACTTCCTCCACCCAGCACCAGCGGCTATCGGCATGTTGCAGGCGATAGGTCATGTGAAAAGTGTCTTTGCGCAGCAGGGCGGCCTGCACGGTTTCATAGATGAGCGACACATCTTCCGGATGGGTGATGTCGCTCAGGCTGAGCGCGTCCTTCCCCATAAACTCCGCAGAGGAATAACCGGTGAGCTGCTCGACCGCTGCGCTCAGGTATAGCATGGTCCAGCGCGGATTGTTTTCGCAGCGGTACACAGCGCCGGGGAAATTGCTCACCATCGTCTGCAAGCGCTGCTCGTTTTCCTGCAGGAGTTCGCGCGAATGGTACAGCTCGGTGATATCGCTATGAGTACCCGACATCCACAACGGATTGCCGTCCGGGGTAAAGCTGACTACCCGACCGCGCGCAAACACCATAATCCAATGCCCATCTTTGTGTTTCATTCGGCACTGGTTTTCGTAAAACTCCAACTCGCCGCGAAAATGCTGCTCCAGCAGCGCTTGGGACTCAACCACATCATCGGGATGGGTTAGCGACAACCAGGTGTTGATAGAGATAGGCGCCAGCTCAGCCAGACTGTAACCGACCATATTCGCCCAGCGCTCGTTAAAGATGGCCTCGCCCGTCTGCACATTCCAGCGCCAGGTGCCGAGATTGGCGCCCTTGAGTACGTCGTCAAACTTCTCGCGCTCATAGTCGAGCGCGACATTGGCTTCGCGCAGCTCCAGCAGTTGCATCACCTGCTTGGCCAACAGCCGCAGCGAGTCGAGCTGAGCGGCGGATAATCGGCGCGGCACTGTGTCTATCACACATAGTGTGCCCAAGGCATATCCACCACTGGTTACCAGCGGTGCTCCGGCATAAAACCGAATATACGGTTCACCTACGACCAATGAGTTATTGCAAAAGCGCTTATCCAAAAGCGCATCTTCCACCACAAACAACTTGTTAGGCGAGAGGATCGCATGGGCGCAAAAGGCAAGCTCGCGCGGTGTTTGCGACGCATTCAATCCGAGGCAACTTTTGAACCACTGACGCTCACTGTCGATCAGCGATACCAGTGCGATTGGTGTCTCGCAAAAATGGCTAGCCAGCGTGGTGATGTCATCAAAACTCTGCTCGCGCGGGGTATCCAGCACATCCAGTCGATGCAGGTGCGCCAACCGCTCTGCTTCTGTTAATGGCAGTGCTGCTTTCATTTGCCTGCTTCCTGTGACGGGCTAATTGGTTGATCTGATGGAGGCAACTGCGCCAATGCCTGTTTAATTACCATTTCCAGCTGGCCAGTAACCAGCGGCTTTTGCAGCCAGAATACATTGTCGCGCCCAACCAGCGAAGGCAGGCGGGTTTTGCCTTCATCAATAGTGCCGGTGATGATGATAATCGGCAGCTTGGGTTCAGGGTTCTGTGCACTGCTTTCGCGCTGCTGTAAATGCGCTACTATGTCGGTGCCATGCATGTCGGGCAGATGCAGGTCAAGAGTGACAAGGTCGTAATGGCGCAATTGCAGGTGTTCCAGTGCTGCTTGGCCGGTGAGCGCACAATCCACGTCATACTGCTGCGCCGCCAGCGCGGCCACCAGCACTTCGGCAGTTTCAGCATCATCTTCCACCACCAGCAAATGGGGTTTGGCCGCAATTGGCTCGGTGCGGGAGGATGGCGATTTTTGGCGCACATCCTCGCAGGGCAGCTCGAAGTAGAAACTCGCCCCTGCGCCCGGAGTGGACTCCACACCGACGCTGCCGCCCATGCGTTCGATAATCTCTTTGCAAATCGCCAGCCCCAGCCCGGTACCGCCTTTTTGGCGTGAATCCGAGGCATCGGCTTGGGAGAATTTCTGGAATAAACGCGCTTTAAAATCCTCCGGCACGCCCGGCCCCTTATCCGTCACTATCACACGCACACTGCAGCCATTGGCGCTGACTTTTGTCGCCAGATGAATGCTCACTACATCGTCCACCGGCGAGAATTTGGCCGCATTGGAGAGGTAGTTTGCCAACACCTGCAGCAAACGCTGCTGATCGACCGAGATTTTAACGTCGCTCGCGGGCGCAATCAGTTCGTAGGTCACCCCATACTGCTGCGCAAAGGCGGCGTTGGATTCGATACTCTGCTGGATCAGCGGTAGCAGCATTTGCGCGCGTATATCAAAGTGCATTTTGCCCGCGACCAGCTTTTCCATATCCAGCAAATCATTGACCAAGTGGATCAGGCGCTGCGAATTGTTGTGCGCAATGCGAATCATGCGCACCGACTGCTCGGGTAGTGCGCCCGCCAAACCGTTTACGACGATTCCCAGCGCGCCGCTGATCGCGGTGAGCGGGGTGCGCAACTCGTGGCTGACGGTGGAGATAAACTCGCTTTTCATGCGGTCTATACGCTTTTTCTCACTGATATCGCGCGAAATTCCCAAGTAACCAGTGATTTCTCCTTCAGCATTCTGCAAGGGGGTTACCGTTAACATCACAGGAAAGCGAGTCCCGTCTTTTTTAACGAAGGTGCACTCTTTTTCCAAACGATCATTAGTTCGCGCCTGAGCCACAAACAACTCAAAATAATCATCCACATTGTCATGCCCTGCGCGCGCTGCAAATACCCGCGCCTGCGCAGCCAATTCTTCGGGCTCATGCAATACCAGCGGGGTCTGACGGTCGATCATCTCCTCCGCACTGTAGCCACACATCACCTCAGCGCCGCGGTTAAAGGTTTTGATAATGCCCTGCTGGTCGGTCGAGATAATCGCAATATTAGCGGCATCCAGAATCGCCTTGCGCAGAGCATTGGTCTCTTGCAGCTGCAGCTCCGCTGTTTTCAACGGCGAAATGTCCGAGACATAACCATTCCAAAGCACGCTGCCATCGTCCAGTTGCTCCGGCATCGCCTGCACATGGGTCCAAATCAGCCCGCGATGGGCGTGGTTGACTCGCACCGTCGCCACCCAAGGCGTGAGGTTGGCGGCGGAGTAGGCGATGCTTTGACTGACCCAGCCGACATCATCCGGATGAATCACACTGAAAATTTTCTCGGCACTGGATGCCAGCTCCTCCGCGTCAACATCGTAGATATTATTTATACCGGGGCTGGCGTAGGGGAAAAACGAGCTGCCGTCCGGGCGCATCTGGAATTGATAGAGGAACCCGGGCAGGCGCTCGCTGAGTTTTTGGAAGCGTTGCAGGATGACTTTTTTCTCGTTGTCTTGCTGCCAGCGCTCCACCACCGAGCTGATCCAGCGCGCGAGCAGGCGCACAAAGTCGCGGTCGAGCGAGTCGTATTGGTGATGACGTGTCTTGCGCGAGTTAAAACTAAGAGTGCCGAATATCTCCCCACCTACCCAGAGCGGAGCGCCTATATAGGTTTCAATCTGGCTTAATGGGTATGCAGGATGGCGGCAGTATTGGCTCGCGGGAATATCATCTTCTGCAAACACATCCTGCTGGTTAAGCGTCAGGCTGCAAAAGGTTTTAGCGAGGGAAGTTACAACTGATTTATCACCCTCGGTCTGTGCCGAAAACTGAATGTGCACCCGATAGTCCTCGCCGCTGATCTGGCTGATAACACCGTTACTCAAGCCCAGATAGCGCGCCCCCAAACTCAACGCCCGCTGTAACTGCTCGGCCGGTTCAACCGAAGAGAGCGAGGCAATTTCATTGAGCGAGTGCAGCGCCGCCTGCTGGCGAATACTGATCAACTCGGTGTTTTTGCGCTCAGTGATATCGGTGTAGACACCCACCATCAACGACGATTTGCCATCGGCCGCCCACTCCACCACCTTGCCTCGGGTAAAGATCCACTTGTAGCTGCCGTCGTGGGTTTTGATGCGATATTCGTTTTCGTACATCGGGGTTTCGCCTTTGATATGGCGAATAATGTCCCCGTAACTGAGACGTTTATCTGCGGGATGAACGCGGCTCATCCACTCGTCCAAATCGAGCGAACTGGGTGATTCCGGGCCTATGCCGCACAGCTGCCGCCACTCGGGTGAAAACTCAGCTTTGTCATTGATGATGTCCCACTCCCAAAAGCCCGAGTCGCTGGAGCGCAACGCCAAGGCCAAACGCCGCCGAGCCTGTTCACTTGCCGCATGTTCTTCACGCAGCTGTTCGCCGTGTTCGGTAACCAAGCGCTGGATGTAGTGGCGATTGAGACGAATAAAGAGCAGTAGTAACAGCTGCGCACACACCAGCGCCGCCAGCCATTTGGCGATCACCCGTTCGCAGATGAGTTGATACTCGTCGTAGGCCGGGCTGATATCCGTCCACACCAGTATCGCCAGTGGCGAATCCTCAAGCGGCGTACCTACGTAAGGCAGTGGCCACCAGGAAGCAAGAAAGGTTTTATCTTCGTTGTGCAGCAATTGGCCTTGTTTGTTGATCGGAACCAGACCGCGGCTCCACCAATGATTGAGCTGCGAATCGGTTGAATCTTCCAAGCGCCAATCATCTACCGTGGTCGGGCTTTGCTGGTTGAGTTCGCGTCGGGTCTGTTCCCAGAGCACTTGCTCGACCGCACTCTTACGCAAGAACACTGCCATCTGCATAGGCGCCAACTGTCCATCTACCTGCTGCGGCAGCGATGACATGCCCACTTCCAATACCGCAACCACACCACCTGTGGCATCGGCATTAGCCGGAATAGGCAATATGGCGCGATAACCGGTGCCTTGGCGGGCAACATCCATCCCCCAAGTAGGCAAACCAGAAGCGAAAGCTTGGGTGATAAGCGGCCGCACGCCGTTGAGGCTGTCGCCGTAGCGATCCGGCCGTTGCATACGCAAAAAATTCACCGCGCCCGGCGCCAGAAACACGTTCAGCTGCTGCACCCCCAGCTCACTCATCCCGCTCCAATAATCCTGCAGCAGCGCCTGCACATCCTGTCGCTGCTGACGCAAGTGTTCGAGGCTGTCAGCCTCCTCGGCAACAAATACCTTCTGTGCCTCACGCAGCTTATCGACCAGCTGCTGATTACTGCCCACCAGCTGCGCCAGCAACATCGCCTGCTGGGTGAGATCGCGCCCGGTGCTGTCAAGATGGTCTTTTTGCGTTTTGGTATTCCAGTTCAATCGCTCATGCCACACCCGCTCATGCACACGCAGATCGGCATTCATAAACCACACAAAGACCACCGCCAGCCCAAGGGCAAAAAACCAGGGCAGCCAGCGATAGGGGCGTTTGTAATTCAGCGACATGAAAACTCTCAATTGTTGTTATAGCTGCTGCTCATCAGCAAAAGCGCAGCATTACACCAGTGTAGTGCAAATTTTTGCGCGGGCAGCTCGGATGACCGACCAGAGCGATAGTCTGGTCGGAGAATCCCAGTTGGGTAAACAGAGCAGGGAGATCAAATTAGAGCAGAGGCTAAATCAGGGAGGGAAAGAGAAACGCAACTGGCCGATAAGCTTATTCGGCCGCGTCAGTTTTGGCACCATCGGTTTTTTCTGCGCGTTTGCGGCGCGCATCTTTGGGGTCAGACGCCAGCGGACGATAAATCTCCACCCGGTCGCCCGCGTGCAGCACGTGCTTGTCGGCGCTATCCAGCCCTTTGGTGCCGAGCGATTGGCCGAAAATGCCCATCTTGGCGCTGGTGATGTCCAGGTCGGGAAAGTGATCGGTAATTTTGGAGCGCTGCACTGCAGCCAGCGCCGTGGTGCCCGGCTCTACTAAAATTGCGATGATTTTTTGTTTGTGCGGCAGTGCGTAAGCCACTTCCACGCGGATCAGATCAAAATCGGCCATGCTTTACATCCATCAATAAAAATAAAAACCAAAACAAAAGAAAGCTTATTGATACACCTGTTTGGCGCGCGCGCAGAGTGCATCCACCTGCTTGTTACTTACGCCTTCAAACAACTTGCCCACCGCCATACCCAACAAGCGGTTTTGCAATTCAAATTCCAATTCAAAACTCACTTTGCAGGCAGTTTCCGCCAATGCAGTAAAACGCCAGACACCGCGCAAATACTTAAACGGGCCATCGACCAGATTCATGGTCATGCTCTGTGGCGCCTGCAACTGGTTGCGCGTGACAAAACTCTGAGTCACACCGGCTTTGCTCAAATCCAACCGCGCCTCCAGCCAGTCATCGCCACGCGCCAGAATTTGCGCGCCCACGCAGCCATCCATAAATTTGGGATAGGCTTCAATATCATTGACCAACTCAAACATTTGCGCCGCGGAATAATTTACCAGCGCCGATCTTTCTACCCGATGTGCCAAATGCCTTACTCCAGCGAAATCAATTTATTCAACAAACACGCCGCGTGCTATTCAACAAATACGCCGCGTAGCACTGGGAAAATACCGTTAATCAGCACGATCAACACCGCAATGGGCGATATATAGCGCAGGATCGGCCGCCAGATGCGCATCAATAGCGCCGATTCCGATACCAGCTCATGCAGTATATGGTGGTCGCGCAGCTTCCAGCCCACAAACAGGGCGATCAGCACCCCGCCGAGCGGCAGCATTATATTAGTGGCGATAAAATCCATGCTGTCGAAAAAGGTCTTGCCCCAGAGGAACTGCTTGTCTGCCCAATCGTTAAACGACAGCACCGACCCTAGCCCCAGCGCCCAGGAAATACCGCCCAATAGTAGACTGGCCGCCACGCGATTAAACCCAAAGCGCTCGGTCAGATAAGCCACACCCGGCTCCAACAGCGAAATTGTCGAGGTCCAAGCGGCGAGCATCACCATCACAAAAAACACCGAACCCACGACCACTCCGGCGCTCATATTGCCGAACGCGACCGGCAGGGTCACAAACATCAAACCCGGGCCACTGCCGGGCGAAATTCCCGGCGTGGCAAATACCAGCGCAAAAATCGCCACACCCGCGACTAACGCGATCAGCGTATCCAGCAGTGCAACCACCAACACCGTCTTCCCTACCGACTGCTGGCTCGGCATATAAGCGCCGTAAGCCATGATCGCGCCCATGCCCAAACTCAGGGTAAAAAACGAATGACCCATCGCCGTTAGCGCCGACTCCCAAGAGATAGCCTCAGGGTTAAAACTGAACATAAACCGCAGCGAGGTGACAAATTCGCCCTCAACCATCGCATAACCCAAAAGCACTAACAGCAGTACAAACAGCAGCGGCATCATCCAGCGCACTGCCGCCTCCAGCCCGCGCGTCACACCCAGCGCCAGCACCGTAACGGTCATGCCGATAAACACTGAATGCCACTGCAATAGCTGGCCTCTATCGGCCAATAAGCCATCAAACAGTTGCTGGGATGTATCGCCATTCAGGCCAGTAAATTCACCGCTCACAGCAGCGCTGATGTATTCCAATGTCCAACCGGCGATCACCGCGTAAAACGACAAAATAATCAGCCCGGCGAGGGCGCCCATCCAGCCGATACACATCCAGCCCTTACTCGCGCCGGAAAGCTCACACAGCTCTTCGGTCGCCATAATCGGATTGGCGCGCGCGCGCCGCCCCATCAAAATCTCCGCCATCATGATTGGAATCCCAATCACCGCGATACACACCAAATACATCAATACAAACGCACCACCGCCGTTCTCGCCGGTGATGTAGGGAAACTTCCAGATATTACCCAAGCCCACTGCCGAGCCGGTCGCGGCCAAAATAAAGCTGCCGCGCTGCCCCCAAATTACGTGTTGCTTGAGTCGTTTCATCTGATCCCCTCATTGTCTTTGCAGAAATTATTATTAGCCAAGCACAGACCGCACCAGATTCGGTGCGCAGCTGCTGATTGTACCTGCCGCCAACCGATAAGCCCAATCCCGCCGGTATTGGGCGATGAGATAGCAGCCTCAAGACATAGCATCGACTTTGCCGATATAATGCCCGCCCGTTTTTTGATCCTGTTTTTGATCTTATTGGAAGTAGCGTCCGCTCATGGCAAAAAAATCACAAAAAAACCAAGGCAATACCATCGCCCTCAATAAAAAGGCCAAGTTCGATTACGAACTCCATGACCGTTTTGAAGCTGGCATTGCACTGACCGGTTGGGAAGTTAAAAGCCTGCGCGCCGGTAAAGGCAATATCACCGACTGCTATGTGATTTTTAAAAATGACGAAGCCTGGCTGCAAGCCGCGCAAATCCAACCGCTGCTGAGCGCCTCAACGCACTTCGTCACCGACCCATTTCGCAACCGCAAACTGCTGCTCAATCGCCGCGAAATTAATCGCCTGCAAGAAGCCGTGAATCAAAAAGGCTACACAGTAGTGCCAACCGCACTCTACTGGAAAGAGCACTTGATCAAACTGGAAATCGCCATCGCCAAAGGTAAGCAACTGCACGACAAACGCGAAACCGAAAAAGAACGCGACTGGGCACGCGATAAACAGCGTTTGTTCCACAAAGATCAAAAGGGTTAAGCAACCTTCGCGATTAAGCAGTTTTAAAAAATCCCTAATAAAAAATGCCGGTACTTTTCAGCACCGGCATTTTTTATACAACAGAAAAGCTAGCGAATTAGCCTTTAGCGCGCTCTTCCAGAATCGCAACTGCGGGCAATACTTTACCTTCTACGAACTCAAGGAAAGCGCCGCCGCCGGTGGAAACGTAAGAGATTTTGTCGGCCAGATTCCACTTATCGATTGCCGCCAAAGTATCGCCACCGCCAGCAACAGAAAACGCAGCGCTATCAGCGATTGCGCGAGAAATGGTTTCAGTACCCTGCGCAAACGCATCAAACTCAAACACGCCGCATGGGCCATTCCACAGAACGGTTTTAGCGTTTTTGATGATCTCGGCAACGCGCGCAGCAGTTTCAGGACCGTAGTCGATGATTTCTTCGTCAGCAGCAATTTCGCTAGGCTTTTTCACAGTGGCAACTGAGTTGTGATTCCAGGATTTAAATCCTTCTTTGGTCACACGTACATCAGTCGCAAACACCACTTCGGTGGTTTTGCACAGACGCTGAGCTTCCGGAATCAAATCTTTTTCGTACAACGAATTACCGACTTGGTTGCCAGCAGCAGCCACGAAAGTGTTAGAGATACCACCGCCTACTACGAGAATGTCAGCAATTTTTGACAATGCATCCAACACGCTCAGTTTGGTAGAAACTTTTGAACCACCAACGATGGCGACCAACGGACGAGCAGGATTGTCGAGCACTTTTGCCAGCGCTTCCAATTCAGCCGCAAGCAATGGACCTGCACAAGCGACGGGAGCGAATTTCGCAACACCGTGAGTCGATGCTTGCGCGCGGTGCGCGGTGCCGAATGCGTCCATTACAAACACATCGCACAGCGCTGCCATTTTTTTGCTCAGCTCATCAGAATTTTTACCTTCGCCCACATTGAAGCGAACGTTTTCGAGCAGAACCAAATCGCCTTGATCAGCGAAACCATCTACCCAATCTTTTACTAGCGGAACATTGCGACCCAATTTTTCGCTCAAGTATTTTGCAACCGGAGCCAATGAAGCTGCTTCATCATAAACACCTTCATCAGGGCGACCCAAGTGCGACATCACCATTACTTTTGCACCAGCAGCCAGCGCCGCTTGAATGGTAGGAATAGATGCGTCGATACGCACCGCAGAAGTGATACGGCCACCGTCTAAGGGCACGTTCAGATCCTGACGAATCAATACACGCTTACCGGCGAGATCCTGGTCTTTCATTAATTTTACAGTCATGGCTTTACTCCGAATAAAAACCTAATGCCTTTAGTGAATTCTCCAGCTCTGCTTTTTAGAACGAATACAGAGCGATAAAACAAAACACCCGACTCGCGCCGGGTGTTTTTCTTGCTTAGTCTTCCAGCAATTCTTCAGCAGTGGCGACAATGTTGTCGACAGTGAAGCCGAAGTGTTCGAGCAGTTTGTTGCCTGGCGCTGACTCACCGAAGGTGGTCATGCCGACGATGCGACCATCGAAACCAACGTATTTGTACCAGTAATCAGCGTGTGCAGTTTCTACTGCAACGCGCGCGGTAACATTGCTTGGCAATACGGATTCTTTGTAAGCCGCATCTTGTTGGTCATACACAGAAGTAGAAGGCATAGATACAACGCGTACGTTTTTACCTTTTGCTTTCAGCGCTTCTGCCGCTTTCACAGTCACGCCAACTTCTGAACCAGTCGCGATCAAAATTAATTCTGGCTCGCCTACTGAATCAACCAATACGTAACCGCCTTTGGCGATATTGGCAACCTGTGCTTCGCTACGTGCGAAGAATTCCAGATTTTGACGGCTGAATACCAACGCCGCTGGGCCATCTTTACGCTCAACAGCTGACTTCCAAGCCACTACTGACTCGGTGCTGTCCGCTGGACGCCAGGTTTCCAAATTTGGAGTCAGTCGCAGAGTGCCAAGCACTTCGATTGGTTGGTGGGTCGGGCCGTCTTCGCCTTGACCGATAGAGTCATGGGTGTACACAAACACGTTGCGCAATTTCATCAATGCCGACATACGCACAGCGTTAGCCGCGTATTGTTGGAACATCAGGAAGGTTGCGCCGTAAGGAATGAAACCGCCGTGCGCAGACACGCCGTTCATGATCGCGCTCATACCGAATTCACGCACACCGTAGTACACGTAGTTACCGCTTGCATCGCCCGCTTCAACGCCTTTGGATTTTTTCACCAAAGTCAGGTTAGAACCGGCCAGGTCAGCTGAGCCGCCGAGAATTTCTGGCAACCACTCAACGAATGCAGCAATAGTATTTTGCGATGCTTTACGGCTCGCGATTTTTTCGCCTTTGGCTTGAGTTTCAGCAATTAAGGCTTGTGCTTTTGCAGCGAAATCAGCAGGCAAATCGCCCTTAACTACGCGGCGCTCGAATTCAGCAGCCAGTTCTGGATGAGCAGCTTTGTAGGCAGCGAATTTTTCGCCCCAGGATTTTTCTGCCGCAGCGCCTTTGGTTTTTGCATCCCAACCGGCGTAAACATCATCAGGCACCACAAATGGCTCGTAATCCCACTTGAGGGTTTGACGTACCAGTGCAACTTCTTCCAAGCCCAAAGGTGAGCCGTGGCAATCGTGTGATGCTTGCTTGTTTGGTGAACCGAAACCGATGATGGTTTTGGTGATGATCAGCGTTGGCTTTTGCGTTTCAGCGCGTGCGGTTTCGATGGCAGTTTTGATCTCTACTGCATCGTGACCATCAACGGCGCGGATTACTTGCCAGCCGTAAGCTTCAAAGCGTTTTGCCGTGTCATCGGTAAACCAGCCTTCAACATGGCCGTCAATCGAAATACCGTTGTCATCGTAGAACGCGATCAGTTTGCCCAAGCCCAGAGTACCAGCCAGAGAACAGGCTTCGTGCGAAACACCCTCCATCATGCAGCCATCGCCGAGGAAGCAGTAGGTGAAGTGGTCAACTACTGAGTGGCCATCGCGGTTGAATTGTGCAGCCAATACTTTTTCGGCCAATGCCATACCTACGGCGTTAGCGATACCCTGACCCAATGGACCAGTGGTGGTTTCAACACCAGGGGTGTAACCCAATTCAGGGTGGCCAGGAGTGTTGGAGTGCAATTGACGGAACTGTTGCAGGTCAGCCATAGACACTGCATAGCCGCTCAGGTGCAGCAAAGAGTAAATCAGCATAGAGCCGTGGCCGTTAGACAGTACAAAACGGTCGCGATCAGTCCAAGCAGGGTTTTGTGGGTTGTGTTTTAAGAAGTCGTTCCACAGAACTTCAGCGATATCCGCCATGCCCATTGGGGCGCCCGGGTGGCCTGAGTTAGCTTTTTGAACGGCGTCCATCGAAAGGACACGGATGGCATTAGCGAGATGTTGACGAGTTGGCATGAAACTCAAGGCTCCTTACGTATAAGTTGATTGCTGTTGTAGGTGGGCGCGTTCGCGCCTGATGCGGTTTACGCTCAGGACGCCCTGGGGTTGCAAAGCACTAATGGGCAATTGCCACTTATTACCAGCCTCTAAGATGGGCTTTTGTGTCGTTGGGTTCCAGCCGCCGTCGCTGGGGACAAAATGGGTTGGCATTTTCGCCCAGCGGGCGCTGGCCGTAAAGAAATAACCATCGAAATAGCAGTAATTAATGCCGATTGCGGCCAGCAACTAGCCAAATTGCCCCATATCAGAACATTTCTTCACTAAAACCGCCAAAACCTATATCAAAATATTTTGATATAGGTTTTTTTGGCTGCTAGACTGCACAGCACTTGTCATACCCCGGTTAAAAAATGAACCAATCCCTGCTTAATACATCCGTGCTAACCGATGTGGTCGAACTCGACACCCCGCTCAGCCCACTGGCCAACCTGCTCAAAGCGGCGGGCGATCCACTGCGCCTGGAAGTTCTACGGGTGCTCAGCCAGGATTCGTTCGGCGTATTGGAACTGTGCCGGATTTTCGGCCTCAAGCAATCGGGCATGAGCCATCACCTGAAAGTGCTCACCAGCGCTGGCCTGCTGAGTTCACGCCGCGAAGCCAATTCGATTTTTTATCGCCGTGCCTATTTAGCTCCGGATCACGCACTCGCCGCCTTGCAGCAACAATTGTTTGCAACGGTAGATACCCTGCCCATCGCAGAACATATGCGCGCACCGATTCAAGAGTTGCAGCAAGAGCGCAGCCAAGCCGCGCAACAATTTTTTAGCGAGAACGCCGATAAATTCCGCGCGCAGCAGGATTTGATTGCTAGCTATCCGGTCTATGCCGAGCAGATGACACAATTGCTCAACAACACACCGCTACGCGATAAACATCTCGCGCTTGAAATCGGCCCGGGCGAAGGTGAATTTTTAGCGGTTATCGCACAGCAATTTACCCATGTGGTCGCGCTGGATAACGCCGTAAACATGTTGGATAAAGCCAAAACATTTGCGCAAGAAAATAATTTGCGCAATATCGAATTTATTCACGGCGATACGCAAAGTTTGCCTGAGCACAAAGTCTTGGCCGATTGCATTGTCGTCAACATGGTATTGCACCACACCGCATCGCCCGCCGATATTTTTCAGGATTTAACCAATGCGCTCGCACCCGGCGGTGCATTATTGATTTGCGATTTGTGTCGCCACGAACAAGCTTGGGCGCGCGATGCCTGCGGCGATTTGTGGCAGGGGTTTGAACCGCAAGATTTTTCACGCTGGGCGCAAGCAGCGAAATTAGAGGAAGGCCAAAGCGTGTATTTCGCTTTGCGCAACGGCTTCCAGATTCAATTGCGCCAATTTTTTAAACCATTAAATTTTTGATGTTTATTACAGGAACTCACCATGTCTGAATATTCCGTCTTTACGTCCGAATCCGTTTCTGAAGGCCATCCCGATAAATTAGCCGACCAGATTTCCGATGCGGTGCTAGATGCAATTTTAAAAGATGATCCCAACGCACGTGTTGCAGTAGAGACGCTGGTAAAAACCGGTATGGCAATTGTTGCCGGTGAAGTGCGCACCTCTACTTACGTCGATTTGGAAGATCTGATTCGCCAAGTGATTTTGGACATCGGCTACGATTCCAGCGATGTCGGTTTCGACGGTGCTTCTTGTGCGGTATTAAATGCAATCGGCAAACAATCTGCTGACATCGCTATGGGTGTTGATGAAGCCGATGAAAAAGATTTGGGCGCAGGCGATCAGGGTTTGATGTTTGGTTTCGCCACCAATGAAACCAGCGTATTGATGCCAGCACCAATTTATTACGCACATCGTTTGGTAGAAAAACAAGCGCAATTGCGTAAGAGCGGCGAATTGCCCTGGTTGCGCCCCGATGCAAAAAGTCAGGTGACTTTGCGCTATGAAAACGGCAAGCCAGTTGCTATCGACGCAGTTGTTTTATCGACTCAACACAGCCCAAGCGTGCAGCAAGCGGAAATCCGCGAAGCTGTGCGCGAATTGATTATCAAAAATGTATTGCCCGCTGAATGGTTGCATAAAGATACGCAATATCACATCAACCCAACCGGCCAATTTATTATCGGCGGTCCAGTAGGCGACTGCGGTTTAACTGGCCGCAAAATTATTGTAGATACCTACGGCGGCATGGCGCGTCACGGCGGCGGCGCGTTCTCTGGTAAAGACCCATCAAAAGTAGACCGCTCTGCGGCTTACGCCGGTCGCTACGTAGCAAAAAATATTGTTGCCGCTGGCCTTGCTGACAAATGCGAAATTCAAGTGAGTTATGCGATTGGTGTTGCCGAGCCAACTTCTATTTCGATTAACACTTTTGGCACCGGCAAAATTTCTGACGACGCCATTGTTGCATTGGTGCGCGAACACTTTGATCTGCGTCCACGCGGCTTGATCGAAATGCTGGATTTGAAACGCCCGATTTATCGCCAAACTGCAGCATATGGTCATTTTGGTAGAGAGCTTCCCGATTTCACTTGGGAAAAAACCGATAAGGCTGATGCATTGAAGAAAGCGCTGTAATTTTTAATACGCATTGCGCACGAAATTGATTGATGTGACAACACACAATTTTTATTAAACAGGATTCGAATTATGAGCTTCACCGACTATAAAGTTGCCGATATGTCCCTTGCTAACTGGGGCCGCAAAGAAATTGAAATCGCCGAAGGTGAAATGCCTGCATTGATGGCGCTGCGTCGCAAATATGCCGCAAGCAAACCTCTCGCCGATGCAAAAATTATCGGCTGTATTCACATGACCATTCAAACAGCCGTGCTGATTGAAACTCTAGTAGATCTCGGTGCAGAAGTGCGCTGGTCATCGTGCAATATTTTCTCGACCCAAGATCACGCCGCTGCTGCAATCGCCGCTGCTGGCATTCCGGTATTTGCGTGGAAAGGTGAGACTGAAGAAGAATTCTGGTGGTGTATCGAGCAAACCATCAATAAAGATGGCAAGCCATGGGCTGCTAACATGATTCTCGATGACGGCGGCGATGTAACGCAAATCGTGCACGAGAAATATCCGCAGATGCTCGACAGCATTCACGGCATTTCCGAAGAGACCACCACCGGTGTGCACCGCCTGCTCGACATGTTGAAAAAAGGCCAATTAAAAGTGCCTGCAATCAACGTGAACGATGCAGTGACCAAAAGCAAAAACGACAACAAATACGGTTGCCGTCACAGCTTGAACGATGCAATCAAACGCGGCACCGACCATTTGCTCGCAGGTAAAAAAGCATTGGTTATCGGCTACGGCGATGTAGGTAAAGGCTCTGCAGCTTCGCTTCGCCAAGAAGGTATGATCGTTAAAGTTACTGAAATTGATCCAATCTGTGCAATGCAAGCTTGTATGGATGGTTTTGAGGTTGTGTCTGCGTACAACGACGGCATCAACACCGGCAAATACGAAGATATTAATCACGCAGTATTGGGCACCACCGATTTGGTGGTCACCACCACTGGTAACGTCAACGTGTGCGATTCCGCCATGTTGCGCGCGCTGAAAAATAGCGCCGTAGTTTGTAACATCGGCCACTTCGATAGCGAAATCGATACTGCCTTTATGCGCAAAAATTGGGAGTGGGAAGAAGTTAAACCCCAAGTGCATAAAATTTATCGCGACAAGGCAACCAACAACCATTTGATTCTTTTATCTGAAGGTCGCTTGGTAAATTTGGGCAACGCTACCGGTCACCCATCGCGCATTATGGATGGTTCTTTCGCCAACCAAGTTCTTGCACAAATCTATTTGTTCGAGCGCAAATTTGCTGACCTGCCCGCTGAACAAAAAGCTGAGCATTTGTACGTGCGCGTACTGCCGAAAAAACTCGACGAAGAAGTCGCTAAAGACATGGTGGAAGGTTTTGGTGGTGTCATCACCAAACTCACCGCGCAACAAGCTGAATATATCGGCGTAGAAGTGGAAGGCCCATTTAAGCCGGAATCTTATAAGTATTAATTTGAATTAACGTAGGTTGGGCAGCAATGCCCAACATGGCAATTATGTTGGGCATTGCTGCCCAACCTACAGGAATACACAATGAACGATTCACAACTGCGTTTGAGCTTTGAATTTTTCCCGCCCAGAACGGCGGAAGGAAAAGAAAAACTCATTAAAGTGCGCGACGAATTAAATTTTTTTAATCCGGATTTTTTCTCTGTCACCTACGGTGCGGGCGGTTCAACGCGCGATAACACCAAAGGTTTGGTGAATAAATTTAGAGATGACGGCATTAGTGCTGCGCCACACTTGTCATTTGGTGGCGATGATGAAGAAACTGTCAAAGCCTTGATTCAAGAATATAAAGATGCCGGTGTCGATCGCATAGTCGCACTGCGCGGCGATATTCCATCCGGTATTGGCGGCGGTTTCCAGTTGGTTTACGCCAATGAATTGGTTGCGTTTATTCGCAAGAATTTTGGCGATCATTTCCAGTTGGAAGTGGCGGCCTACCCGGAAATTCATCCGCAAGCCAAAAGCTACAGCGATGATATTCGCTATTTGAAAGGTAAATTTGATGCGGGCGCCAACAGCGCTATTACGCAGTACTTTTTCAATCCGGATGCGTATTTTTATTTTGTGGATCAATGCCGCAAAGAGGGCATTACCCAGCCGATTTACCCTGGCATTATGCCCATCATCAACTACAAAAATTTAATCCGTTTTTCCGATGCCTGCGGTGCAGAAATTCCGCGCTGGTTGCGCAAAGCATTGGAAAATTACGGCGATGATGAAGCCAGTTTGAAAGCCTTCGGCGTAGAGTTGGTAACTGAACTCTGTGAAGTGATGCTGGAAAATGAAGCGCCCGGTTTGCACTTCTATACCATGAACCAGACCGAACCCACCGCGCAGATTGTGAAAAATTTGGGGCTGATTCCAGCCGAATAATTTTGCGATTTAATCTGTGATTTAAAACAAGAAAGGGCGCAGTGATTGCGCCCTTTCTTGTTTTAGCAAATTGAACAAAAATTTAATTTGTACTCAACGCCTGCTGTTGTAACTCATGTAATTGCGCAATTCCTTTCTTCGCCAATCCCAACATGGCTGCAAATTCTGCCTCAGTAAAAGGTTCGGCTTCGGCAGTGCCTTGAATCTCGATAATACCGCCGTCATTGCCCATAACCACGTTCATATCGGTATCGGCCGATGAATCTTCCGGGTAATCCAGATCCAATACCGGCACACCTTGATAAATCCCCACCGAAATGGACGCAATCGCGCGTTTAAGTGGCTCGCCGGTAACTTTGCCCTGTGCTTTTAAAAAATTAATCGCATCAGCCAAGGCCACCCAAGCACCAGTGATAGATGCAGTGCGAGTGCCTCCATCAGCTTGGATCACATCGCAATCGATATGAATGGTGTTTTCACCGAGCGCAGTTAAATCTACCGCCGCGCGCAGTGAACGGCCGATCAAGCGTTGGATTTCTACTGTGCGGCCTTGTTGTTTACCGCGCGCCGCTTCGCGATCCATACGAGTGCCAGTTGAACGCGGCAACATGCCGTATTCTGCGGTGAGCCAGCCTTGACCTTGGCCGCGCAAAAAGGGGGGAACGGAATTCACTACACTCGCGGTGCAAATCACTTTGGTATCACCAAATTCCACCAACACTGAACCTTCCGCGTGCTTGGTGTAACCGCGGGTGATACGAATAGGGCGTAATTGGTCAGGGTTGCGACCGCTAGGGCGCTGCATGTCAGAATCTTGCATAAAGGGAATCCTTACTACTGAAAATCGATCTCTGGGAAGGTGTGATACCATCCCTCATCTGTTAATAAATTATCGTTGCCGGCGAACTCTACCAGCTCTAGCGCGCAGACGTAACCGCCAATCGTGAGGAGTATTTATGCCACGTAGTATGACCGGATTTGCCCGCCGTGAAGCCAAGCTGCCCTGGGGCACGCTGGTATGGGAAATCCGCAGTGTGAATCACCGCTACCTCGAACCCAGTTTTCGCTTATCGGAAGATTTTCGCGAGCTTGAACCCAACCTCCGCGACGCCATGCGCAAAGCCTTACAACGCGGCAAGGTCGAAGCCAGTCTGAGTGTGCAATGGGAACTGGAAGGCGAATCCGACCTAGGCATCAACCTCGATAAAGTTACGCAACTAACTAAGGCCGCCCAGCAAATCAACGGACTGCTTGGCATCTCTGCAGCTCAAGTAAATGCACTGGAGATTTTGCGCTGGCCGGGTGTGATTCAAAAGCAGGAAGTGGATCGCGAGGAAATACACAAAGCTGCACTGGATTTATTTGAATCCGCACTTGAAGGGCTGATCGAACATCGCACCCGCGAAGGCGCAGAATTGGAACAATTAATTTTGCAGCGCCTCGACGGCGTATCAGCACAGGTTGTCGCGGTACGCGCACGCATGCCGGAAATTCTCGCAGCACAACGCGAAAAATTGCAGGCCAAACTGGCTGCACTGCAAATTGATTTAGATCCTGAGCGGTTGGAACAGGAAGTCGTTTTGCTCGCACAAAAAGCCGATGTCGATGAAGAACTTGATCGCTTGGACACTCACGTGATCGAAGTCAAACGCAGCCTCAAACAAACCGACTCGCTCGGCCGCCGTTTGGATTTTTTGATGCAGGAATTAAATCGCGAAGCCAATACGCTTTCATCGAAGAGTATTGTGAGCGACACCACGCAAGCCGCAGTGGAATTGAAAGTGCTGATTGAGCAAATGCGCGAGCAGGTGCAGAACATCGAATAAATTTTTGCAAAAAATAAGGAGGCCGCGGCCTCCTTATTTTTATTACTGAAGCAATAATTTACTTCTTGATACCTTCAACTTCCAATTCCAATTCAACGGTTTGCGACGCTGGGCCCAAATCCATTTTGATGTTGAAGTCTTTCATATTGATTTCAGTGTCGCCTGAAAAACCTGCGCGGTAGCCGCCCCACGGGTCTTTACCTTCGCCAACTTTATCGACTTCGATAGTGATGCTTTTGGTTACGCCGTTAAGAGTCAGGTCACCTACGATATCGAACTCATCTTTATCGTCATCCAATACGATTTTCTTGCTTACGAAAGTCGCTTTAGGGAATTTTTCTACGTTCAAAAAGTCGGCGCTACGCAAATGCTTATCGCGCTCGGCGTGATTGGAGTTAACACTGCCAGTGTCGATAGTCACACTCACAGTGCTCGCTTCTGGTTTTGCCGGATCGTAAGTGAATTCACCGTTGAAGCTATCAAAGCGACCGGTTAATACGCTGTAACCCAAGTGTTTGATTGAAAAATTGATAGAGGCATGTGCGCCTTTGGTATCAATTTCATAAGTGTCAGCCAGTGCGGGCAAGCTCATTACACCAATGCTGCTAACGGTTAACGCGAGTAAAGATTTTTTTAACGAAAATGGTTTTAACATAGTTAAGCTCCTTTAGAAGAAATCAAACAAACGTTTAGGGTAAATCAGATTTTTTTACCGGTTTAAACATACGCACCAAAGTGCGATCGCGAAAAACAAAGTGATGAAATAATGCACCTGCGATATGAAAGACAACCAGTATGACAATGCCCCACGCAAAATATTCGTGCAGTTTTCCGGCGAGATCGACATTTTGCGAACTCAGTTCGGTTAACACCGGAAATTTAATCAGGTTAAACATACTCGCTGGCTGGCCTTCGGCAGTGGTAATCAAATAACCAGTGACAAGAACTACAAAAATAAATCCATACAAGCCAAGCTTGACGAGTTTTGCGGCGATGTTTTGCACTGGTTTTGCCACCAAATCCACCGGCGTTGGATTAATAATTCGCCACACAATTCGCACCAGCATCAGCAACAAAACCACCAAGCCCAAGCTGACATGTAATTCAGGGCCTTTGTGATACCAGTCATCGTAGTAGCTCAACCCGACCATATAAGTGCCGAGGCCGAACAAAAACAAAATGAGCAAGGCGCTAATCCAGTGAATCAAAATAGCAATCAAACCGTAACCGTTTGGTGAATCTTTTAACATCCTTTGCCTCTGGCTTCAGAGCCTATTATTAATTCGGTCAACACGGGAATGGGGTACAGGCAGCGAGTGCCCGCAATTGCAAAAACAATACAGGTTAACGCCCCCTGATCACAAGCTGGCTTAAGTGTAGTGAAGCAAAACTGAAATGACAGAGGTGCGTGGGTAAAAAAGGGTTTAGACGAATAAGTTATTTGTTTTCAGTGGGTTGAAGCATCTCTTGGGAATTAAACACACAGATGCTGCAAACGAATCAATCAGTTTTTTCGTTTCTTATTATCAATATTTCAATCCGATCAAACTGAAATTTGCTTATTTTTTAACACTGGACGTTTGCGCCCAAACTCATCCAGCGCAACATAGACATACTCGCCTTGAGTGACTTGGCTGATTTGATGGGTAAGAAAGTCTTTGATCCAAACTTCGACCTTCACCCGAATAGAAGTGTTGCCGATGCGCAGGGTGCTGGTATAACAACTGATAATCGCGCCCACCGGCACCGGCCGCATAAACACCATACTACTCACCGCTACCGTCGTAACCCGTCCTTGCGCTACTTCGTTAGCATGAATTGCACCAGCGATATCCATCTGCGCCATCACCCAACCACCAAAAATATCGCCGAAGGGATTGGTATCGGCCGGCATAGTGATGGTTTGTAACGCGATAGTGCCGGTGGGCTGCGAATTAAAATTTTGCATGACTCACTCCAGAACAGATTGAGTCATGAGTATAGACCTACATCTGCTCCGGCAACCAAGTCACCATACCCGGCCACAAGGCTATTGCGCAGAGCATCAATAGTTGCAGCAGGATAAACGGAATGACGCCGCGATAAATTTCGCTGGTTTTAATGCTGGCAGGTGCGACGCCGCGTAAATAGAAAAGCGCAAAACCGAAGGGCGGGGTTAGGAATGAGGTTTGTAGATTAATGGCGATCATAATTCCCAGCCAGATTGGATCCACCCCCATTGCTAGCAATACCGGTGCAACTATAGGCACGACAACAAAAATAATTTCGATAAAGTCGAGAATAAAGCCCAGTACAAACATCACCAGCATTACCAATAAAACAGCGGTAAATACGCCGCCGGGTAATTGGTTAAAAAAGTGATGCACCATTTCTTCGCCGCCGAAGCCGCGGAACACCAGTGAAAAAAGTGATGCGCCGATGAGAATCATAAAAATCATCGAGCTGATTTGAATAGTCGAGCGCGATACTTCGCGAATGCGGCTTAAGCACAATTGTTTTTTGCCCAACGCGAGCAAACAAGCACCCAAGGCACCTACACCTGCCGCTTCGGTTGGAGTGGCGGCGCCGATTAAAATTGAGCCGAGCACCAAGCCAATTAATAATAAAACCGGCAGCAAACTGAAGAGCACTTTGATAAGTGAAACCTTTTCTGTTTCATCCACCACTACGCGCGGAATAATCTGCGGGCGAAAAAATGCAGTGAAAAAAACATAGAGAATGTAGAGCAAAACCAGCACCATGCCGGGCACTATGGCGGCAACAAATAAATCGCCCACCGAAATAGTTTTGGGGTTAAACACACCGAGTTTTAACTGCGCCTGCTGATAAGCGCTGGAGAGCACATCGCCCAACAATACCAACGCAATTGACGGCGGAATAATTTGCCCGAGAGTTCCGGTTGCACAGATAGTCCCGCACGCAAAACTCGGCGCGTAACCGCGTTTGATCATCAGCGGCAGCGACATCAAACCCATAGTCACCACTGTCGCGCCGACAATCCCAGTGCTGGCCGCGAGCATTGCGCCAACGATAACTACAGAAATTCCCAAGCCACCGGGCAGGCGGCCACAGGCTTTGGTCATGTTTTCCAGCAAGTCTTCGGCAAGGCGGGATTTTTCCAATACCGTGCCCATGAATACAAACAGCGGCACTGCGACCAGTGTGTAATTATTCATAATGCCGTAGAGGCGCGCAGGAAAACTTTTTAATAAATTGGGATCAAAAATTCCGCCGACAATTCCAACACCCGCAAAAGCCAAGGCCACTCCGCCGAGCGTAAAAGCAACGGGATAACCGAGCATTAAAAAAAGACAGATGGCCGCAAACATAAGCAGCGGAATTAATTCAATTAGCATGATGCGCTCTCCTGCTCGTCAGATTCAGGAGCGATATTCATCAATACCAATAAACTGCGCAGCAACTCAGCAAGTGCTTGCAAACTCACACTGACTGCCATTAACGGCAATAAACTTTTTAATAAATACACACCACCTAAACCGCCAGAGTCAGTCGAGCCTTCATTGATTCGCCAACTTTCCTGCACAAAAGCCAAGCTGCTCCAACCGATAAAAATCATCAGCGGCAAGGTGAATAACAAACTGCCCAACACTTCTACCCAAGCGCGACCGCGCGGCGATAATTTTTTATACACAATATCCACGCGCACATGGCCATCATTTTTTAAGGTGTAAGCCGCACCCAACATAAACACCATCGCGTGCATATAGGTCACTGACTCTTGCAGGGCGATGGAACCTATATCAAACAAATGGCGCAAACCAACGACTATGCAGGCGATGACAACCATAATGCCGGTGAGCCAAGCCGTAGTTGTGCCGGTGAATTCAGCGATGGCATCGAGCCAGCGCACAAGCGCAAAGGAACTAACAGAAGTCGGGGAGGGATTCATGGTGTATTTATTATCAGAAGTAAATCTGTTTTCAGAAATCGGGGGCGGCGATTATACGTAAACCCTATATCGCCGCCCCAATTGTTATTGTTGTAAGCCGAACAAAAACTCAGGCAGAAAAGCCATCAGCCTTACTGCAATTTGCCTAACTTGCCTTTGGCCGCTTCACCAATTTCGCCACCACCTTGCGCTGCTTGTTGGTAGTACTGCGCCGCTTGCGACTTATTGCCTTTAGCCGATGAAACCTCACCTAAATAGTAAGCTGCCAATTGCGTTGGCAAATAGCGCTGGCTGGTAAGCAGGTCTTTTTCGGCCATATCGTTTTTGCCCAGTTGGTTATAGGCGATGCCGCGGAACACATAGGGTTTGAAGTACTGTGGATTCGCTTGCACTGCGCGATCCAAGGCGGTTACCGCTTCGCTGGTTTTATTCTGCTGCAATAACAGCTGGCCTTTCATTTCCCAAAACAGGTTTTCTTTTGGCTGCGCAGCGATAGATTGATCAACATAGGCCAGCGCATCGATATATTTTTTCTCGCCCGCCAACTTCTGCGCTTTTTGATAATTGGCGTAGGCTTTTTGGTCTTTGTTCACCTGTGCCATAGCGCGTTGGAAAGCTTCTTTGTTGCGCACACCACCGGGGTATTTTGCCGCAGTCGCGCGGTTGCGATTCACACGCTCTTGCGAGGGTGGATGGCTGGCAAACAGGCCGTCGATAAAGCCGGGGTTGTTGCCCTCCGACAACTTCACAAAAATCTCCTGCAGCTCCACTGCTGCCTGAGCGTCATAGCCCGCTTTGGCCATGTATTTAATGCCCACCTCATCCGACTGCAATTCATGATCGCGGCCATATTTGGCCTGCCATGCCTGTGAACCGACCGCCAAGGCGCCTACACCCAGAGCACCATAAGCTGGCTTGTCTTTGGCAATCGCCACACCGGCAATCAAGACCCCTGCACCCATCAGCACATTATTGGTTTGCTGCTGGGCACCGTGGCGCGCGGCGGCATGCACAATTTCATGCCCCATCACCGCTGCCAGCTGGGCTTCATCTTCCAGATACACCAACAGGCCGCGGTTGATCGCCAGCTTGCCGCCGGGCATCGCCCAGGCGTTGGGCACATCGTTATTGAGCACTACGAATTCATAGGGCAGGTCAGGGCGGTCGCTCACTGCCGCCAGCTTTTTGCCCACTTTCTGCACATAGGTAGTCAGGCCGGGATCTACCACATATTGGCCGCCCTGCGCCTGCTGCGCTGGCACATAGTTTTGCGCGCCTGAGGCGATCTCTTGCTCGGGCGACATAAGGGAAATCTGGCTTTTGCCAGTCACCGGATTGGTCACACAACCGGTCAGCGCCCACGCTAGAGCACCCAAAGTGATAAGTTGCGAAAGCATTTTCATAAACGGACTCCTTGAGATGTAGACGGGTATAATGCCACAACTTTTAGCAGACGCTGTTTAATAGAAGGTGAACAAAGCCCCATGAAATCCCTGCAAGTGATCGAACTTTTTGCCGGTCTCGGCGCCGATGGCAAGCCAATTGTCGAGCAACTCCATGTGCGCGAACTGGAGGACGGCAACTTCCAACTGGTGCAATCGCCCGCCTTTGCCAAGGGCTTGGCGAGCGGCGATATCGTCAAGATGCTGCCGCAAACCCGTGAGTTTGAACTGGTGCAACGCAGCGGCAACCTTAGCCTGCGTGTGTACAGCCGCGGCGATATTCAATCCCTGTCCGATACGCTTACCGCCGAACTGGAAAAACTGGGCGGTGAGCTGGATCGCGAAACCCCGCGCATGCTGGTCTACTCGATTCACGTCAGCTGCGGCTTCACCGCAATTGAAAACATCCTCAACGAGTTTGTCGGCCGCGATGGCCAAAGCGCCTGGATGTACGGCAATGTCTACGATCCAGCCGACGGCGAAACCCCGCTCAACTGGTGGCAAGACCTGCTCAAGCCCGAATAACACCCGCTTCTTTTATTGGTATCGTTTTACTTATGCTACATCTGATTTCGCCCGCCAAAACATTGGATTTTGAAACGCCATCCATCACCCCGGAATTTACCCAGCCGCGCTTTCTGGAGCACTCGCAAGAGTTGATTGACGACCTGCGCCAGCTCACGCCGCCGCAGGTATCCAAGTTGATGAGTATCAGCGAAAAGCTGGGCGAGCTGAATGCGCAGCGCTTCCTCGAATGGCAATTGCCCTTTGCTCCGGAAAACGCCAAGCAAGCGGTATTTGCATTCAAGGGCGATGTTTACACGGGCATGGAAGCGGAGCGTTTCTCCAAGGCGGATATCAAGTTTGCGCAGAATCATCTGCGTATTCTGTCCGGCCTTTATGGATTGCTGCGCCCACTCGATTTGATCCAACCCTACCGCTTGGAAATGGGCACCGGCTTTGCCAATGCGCGCGGCAAAAATCTCTATCACTTCTGGGGCGATATCATCACCGATCAGCTCAATCAGGAGCTGGATGCGCAACAGGAGCGAGTCGTCGTCAACCTCGCCTCTAACGAGTACTGGAGTGCGGTCAACACCAAAAAGCTGCACGCGGAAGTGATTACGCCGGTATTTAAAGACAGCAAAAACGGCCAGTACAAAATCATCAGCTTCTTCGCCAAAAAAGCGCGCGGCATGATGAGCGCCTACATCATCCAAAATCAGCTGAACAATGTTGAAGACATCAAAGGCTTTGACACTGCTGGTTATCGCTACGACGAGCGCAGCTCATCGCCCAAAGAATGGGTGTTTTTAAGAGAAGAGCAGGCATAGAGGCGCCTTGAATAGGTAGTTTTACCTGCCTAACCCATGCGGCAACTTATCCAGACTGGGCTAAGCTGAATGGATAATTGTTAGAGGTAGAGCCGATGGGCATTCGTATTCTGGTGGTAGACGACGCCACCTTTATTCGCGACATGATCAAAAAACAGCTGCGCGACAAAATTCCCGGCGTGGAAATTTTCGATGCGCCCGACGGCGCACGCGCGCTGGCGCAACTCAAAGGTCAGGCGATTGATTTGATCCTCTCCGACTGGGAAATGCCCAATCTCAGCGGCGCAGAATTATTAACTGCGGTGCGCGCCATGCCCGATTGCAGCAAGGTGCCCTTCATCATGATTTCCAGCCGGGGCGACCGCAATCACATCATCAAAGCCATTGAGCTGGGCGTATCCGACTACCTAACCAAACCCTTCTCTGCCGATGAGCTGCTGAAAAAAGTCTTCAAGCAATTAAAAGTAATCGGCAAAACCCCCAGCCAACGCGCCAGCGGCGCAGCTACCCAAGGCATCGCCTTTGCCTCGGTGGATGTGTTGACCGGCGGCGCGGCGGCGGCCGGCACAGCCAAACCGACGACCCCGGCCAATCCTTTTGCAAACGCCAGTGCCAGTGCATTGGGCGCCAAACCCGCGATCAAAGCGGTAGAAACACCCAAGGCTGCCAAGGGCAAGGCGCAGCTGCGTTTTGCCAACAATCGCGTATTTGGCTGTGTGATCCGCGAGATGTCGCTTCAATTGATGAGCTGCTTAATGCAGCGCTCCGATGATCTGCCCGGTTTGTTTGAGCAGGCGGTAGTCGATATAGAAACCGGCGATGGCAGCAGTCTGGCGCGCGTCAATGGCTATGTTCACAGCCTGCAAGCAGGCGAAAGCCGCCCCGATACCAATGTAGTGAAAATTGTGATTCGCTTTGTCGATAACGACGCCGACAAGTTTGAAACCCTCTCCAAATACATCGCCCAGATGTAATCCCCAGCAGCCTTCTCCGCCCACAGAGCCATACGCTCTGAAGGGCACTATTTATCATAAAAATGTAAACGATTACATTTTTTATAAGAGGAAAAATGAAACGTTTACACATGGTTTTCACGATAATTTAGGATTTAATTTCTACAAAAAACCATTTTTAAGCAAAATAATCCCAATCGACTATTGCTCGATTTCATTTCGCTGTGTAGCATTTTCTCTATCAAGGTTATTCCCACTGACGTTAGGGTCGCCCGCACTTAGCGCGACTTTTTTATCTGTTTATTTTTTGAGTCAGCATCATGAAACAACGCAAGCCTATAGTGATCGCCAACTGGAAGCTCAATGGCGGACTGGATTTAATCTGCACCTCGGTGGCCTCGTTTATCGGCAAACACTTTGCCGCGCAAATCGCCATCTGCCCGCCCTATTTGTATATGCGCGACATGATGACGTTTCTGCAGTATTCCGAATTGCAGATTGGCAGCCAGAACGTGAGCCGCTATGAGTCGGGCGCTTACACGGGTGAAACCTCAGCGCAGATGCTCAAGCAAGCTGGCTGTTCGCTGTGTTTGATTGGTCACTCCGAGCGCCGCGCCATGTTTGCGGAAAACAACGAAGGCTGCCAGATCAAAGTGCGCACCACCTTGAATCACGGTTTATTACCGGTGCTCTGCGTCGGTGAGAACCAGCAGCAACGCGAGGCCAATATCACCGAGCAAGTTTTGCGCGAGCAATTACGTGGCGGCCTTACCGATATTGACCTGTCGGGTAAAGACCTGTGTGTGGCCTACGAACCCGTGTGGGCCATTGGCACCGGCCTTGCAGCAACTCCAGCAATTGCCCAACAAGTGCATCAATTTATTCGCGCTGAATTAACCGAAATTTTTGATGCAGAAACCGCCAACCGCGTACGCATTCTTTACGGTGGCAGTGTGACCAAAACCAATGCACGCGATTTGTTACAACAAGCCGATATCGATGGTTTGTTAGTCGGCGGCGCAAGTCTTGACCCGGGTCACTTTGTCGCCATTTGCGAGCAAGCCGCAGAACTTGCCGCACAAAACGATTAAGCATTGCTAAAAAATCCAATACAGAAAAATTACAAAAAAATTTAATCGGCGAATAACACGGTCATCACAACCAATCAACTACAGCTCAGGATTTGATGATGAACAGTCTCGCTAACCTTGTTGCCCCCGGCGTTGCCACCGGCGATGCCGTAAAAACCTTATTCAATGCCGCTAAAGCCGGCGGTTTCGCTTACCCGGCGGTTAATGCGGCTAACACCAACACGATTAACGCTACGCTTGAAGCTGCGCGTAAAGTGAATTCGCCAGTAATTGTGCAGTTGTCACAAGGCGGTTCAGCATTTTTTCTGGGCAAGAGCATCAAGCTGGATGGCCAAGGCAGTTCTGTTTTAGGTTCAATTGCCGCCGCACACTACGTGCACACAGTCGCTGAAGCCTATGGTGTTCCTGTCATTCTGCACACCGACCACGCTGCGAAAAAATTATTGCCCTGGATTGATGGTCTGCTCGATGCCAGCGAAAAACATTTCGCTAAAACCGGCGCGCCTTTGTTCAGTTCGCACATGATCGATTTGTCCGAAGAATCACTGCAGGAAAACATCGAAATTTCTGCCGCCTACTTAACCCGTATGCGCAAACTTGGTATTACGCTGGAGATCGAGCTGGGCTGCACGGGCGGTGAAGAAGATGGCGTAGACAACAGCCATTTGGATAACTCTGCGCTCTACACCCAACCAGAAGACGTTGCCTACGCCTACGAAAAATTGCGCCCGATCAGCGATAAGTTTTCTATCGCCGCGTCTTTCGGCAACGTGCATGGCGTGTACAAACCAGGCAACGTAAAACTCACTCCGGAAATTTTGCGCAACTCACAAACTTATGTGAGCGAAAAATTTGGTGTGCCTTATAACACGCTGGATTTTGTATTCCACGGTGGCTCAGGTTCCGAGCCAGCCGAGATCGCCCAAGCCCTGCAATACGGTGTAGTGAAAATGAACATTGATACCGACACCCAATGGGCATTTTGGGAAGGCACTATGGATTACTACAAAGCTAACGCTGACTACTTGCAGGGTCAGATTGGCAATCCGGAAGGCGACGAAAAACCCAACAAAAAGTTTTACGACCCACGCGTGTGGCTGCGTAAAAGCGAAGAGTATATGGTGAAGCGTCTTGAGCAATCTTTTGCTGATCTAAATTGCCTTAATCGCTACATCTAAACTCAAAAACCAAGCGACCTTGTTAGCCGGGCGATTGTTAATCGTCAACCATGCGTAAACACATAAAATGTGCAAAACACATAAAGAGTTACGGATACTTGCATGAAAAATTTATTCGATGTACTGCGTGATGATGAAGTAGCAACTGATTTAATTCAGGTCATTAGCACTATCATTAATGCCAGCAAAGAAATCGCCTTCCGCGTGCGTCAGGGTGCGCTCGCGGGAGTGCTTGGCTCTACGCAGGATGAAAATATTCAGGGCGAAACGCAAAAACAATTGGATGTAATTTCCAATCAATTGTTAAAAGATTTGCTGCTCGCCTGCGCACCAGTTGCCGCGCTCGCCTCGGAAGAGGAAGACACAGTTGTTGGTGCCAATCCCGATGGTAAATACGTGGTTGCTTTTGACCCACTCGATGGCTCATCCAACATCGATATCAATGGGCAAATCGGCACTATCTTCAGTATTTATCATGTACTGGATTCAGTTCCGCACAACAGTGAATTGCAATTTAACCAGCAGGGTGCGCAACAAGTGTGTGCCGGTTATGTGCTTTACGGCCCATCTACCTTGCTTGCAATCACTATGGGCTCAGCAGTCAGCAATAAAACTATCACGCGCTGTTTTACGCTGGATGCAACCCAAGGCACTTTTTTGCTGACCTCCGACAACATCCAAATCGCAAAAGATACGCAAGAGTTCTCCATCAATATGAGTAACTCGCGCTTCTGGAGCGAAGCCATGCGCAACTACATCGGCGAATTGATTCTCGGTGAAAGTGGCCCGCGCGGTAAGCGCTATAACATGCGCTGGAATGCGGCTATGGTGGGAGATGTGCATCGCGTGATTACCCGCGGCGGAATATTTTTATATCCATCGGATAACCGCAATGCCAAACAGCCTGCGAAATTGCGTTTGTTGTACGAGGCAAATCCTATGGCGCTGCTAATTGAAAATGCCGGCGGCAAAGCGACGAGTGAAACCCAGCGTATTTTGGATATCCAACCGCAACAATTGCACGAACGTGTTGCTGTGATTTTGGGCTCCGCCAATGAAGTAGATGAGTGTTTGAGCTATTTATAACTAGCTTAAATACTACAGATAAAGACAACACCTGCTCTCTATCTGCGTTAGACCAAATGACAAAGCCGCGCATTACCCATGCGCGGCTTTGTCATTTTAATCCCGAATCAATTCAGTAAAACTTTTACTTAAAACGCTGACTGCCAATCGCCCAGAATCTTTTCCTTCGTATAATTTTTTACTTCTGCATTGCTGAGCTGGCGGCGCTTTTCATTTACCGCCGCACCGGCGCCACTACTGTTAAATTCAAAAAAGCGCGAATCTTCCGGTTGAAATGCAATGCGGCTGCCGTCTTTTGCGGTGCCGCTCATGGAAGCCCAGCCATCCAAAGTGATGTGCGCATCCATCCAGCTATTAATAAAAACTGCCTTACCAATTGCGTTGGGATCGGCATAGCGACCATCGGCAAACTGGGTTGTGGGGTGCCAAGGGCGGCCGAGTGGAGTTGAATTATCTGGCACTGAGGCATCGCGCGTTAACCGGCAATCGATAAACGTTAAGCCAAATTCGCTGGTAATTTGTGTTGATGGAGCAACTAAATAGCCGTGAGGATCGCTGGGTTTTCCGCGCCCCAGCGTTTTTATTTCTGAGCTGGTAAAGAGCGCGTTGCCTTTACCAAAAATAAAATCCACATTGCCTGCAATCAAACTCTGATCAAACCAACTGCGCCCGGAATTAACGTAAAGCGTATCCTGATAGCCCAACAAACTAATATTGCGCGCAAAAAATTGATCGCTGCCCGTATCCAAGTGCAATGCAACCGCTTGGGTATTGGCAATGCGCTGCGGGTCATCGCTTGCCAGCGCATCATTGGTTAAAAAATCAAAACTGTTTTCGATGGTGAGTTGGTGCAGCTGAACATTGGCTGCGCGGATGATCAACGTAGCAGACCCCGGAGTGCCCCAGATTTGTCCTTTGGTTG
Organism: Cellvibrio chitinivorans; assembly: GCF_035117775.1. NCBI lineage: Bacteria > Pseudomonadati > Pseudomonadota > Gammaproteobacteria > Cellvibrionales > Cellvibrionaceae > Cellvibrio > Cellvibrio chitinivorans. The sequence continues at coordinate 916,210 of NZ_JAYKKN010000001.1, read as the reverse complement.
CACCTGCATCGGTAGACTGTTGCCCTGCATAGGCACTGTAAAAAATTCGCGTTGCGTTTTGGTCGGCTCCAATCAACTGAATATGGGGTTTGGCGATAACCAGCTTCTCGTAGTAATCACCCGCTGTAATAAAAATACGATAGGGTTTTGTTGCCGTACTCGGTGCCGCTTCAATTGCAGCTTGTACGCTGACAAAAGCGTTTTTAGCGGAGGAATTTTTATCGACAATTGCATCATATTGCGATTGCTGAACACTCGCACATGCTGATAACAATAATAAAAACATCGCTACAAAACTTAAACGGAATCGCATTTTTAGGCTCCCTTGATTTATTAAGGCTATAAAAAACAACGCCCGCATTAAGCGGGCGCAGTTGATCAATCAGCCGCGATTATTGAGCAAACGCATCTTTAATACTTGCCAGCACACCCTTGGCATAGAAACGCTCAAGCCATTGGGTAGTGGTTTGCACAAAACGCTCTTCGTTAATCAGGTCGTTGCCAAATACTTTTTGGATGCTCACTACAGCGCGCACCATGCCCGCAGGATTGCCTTGATTTGCATCGCAAGCCGCGCGCAATTCTTTTGCCAGTGGGTCAGATACTTCAATCGCTGCACCTTGTTCATCAACACCCGACACATAGCGAATCCAGGCCGCAACACCCAAACACAAAATATCAATATGGCCATTGCCAGATAATTGCTCACGCAAAGTTTCCAACAGACGTTGTGGCAACTTCTGTGAACCGTCCATCGCAATTTGCCAGGTGCGGTGCTTCAGTGCTTTATTGGAGAAGCGGTCGCGCAATTCTTGTTTGTAAGCTTCAATGTCAAAACCAGCTGGAGCCACAACGGTTTCACCCGCTTCACGCGCCATGTAGGTTTTTACCAAATTGACAAACGCAGGTTGCTCCATGACTTCGCTAATGTATTGGAAGCCAGACAAATAACCTGTGTAAGCCATAGTGGAGTGAGCGCCGTTTAATAAGCGCAGTTTGATTTTTTCAAACACGCGCACGTCTTCCACCATAAGTACACCGACTTTTTCCCATTCAGGGCGACCATCGGCAAATTTGTCTTCCACCACCCACTGAGTGAAAGGCTCGCACACCACCATGCCTTCATCGCGCACACTTTCGCCATCAACCGCCAAGCGCGCTTCAATATCGCGGCGGTCATCATCGGTAGTGGCCGGCACAATACGGTCGATCATAGTGCAGGGGAAGGTCGCATTGGTTTTAATCCACTGCGCAAATTCTGCAGAAATTTTCTCGGCAAATTGAGTGACAACTTTTTCCAGTACTTCGCCATTGTTGGGCAGGTTGTCGCAGCTCAATACGGTGAAGGCTTTTTGCTGTTTTTCAAAACGCTGCTTTAACGCGGCAATAATGTAACCGATGGCAGAAACTGGTTTATCCAGATTTTGCAGATCGTGAACAATATCCGGGTGACTGAAATTGAGGTCGCCAGTTGCCGGATCATGGCAATAGCCTTTTTCGGTAATGGTGAGTGAGACAATTTTGATATTTTCTGCGGTCATTTGCGCAACCAACGCAGCTGGATTCTCTGGGCCAACCAATGTATCCAGCACCGCACCAATAATTTGCAGTTTTTCACCTTCACCTGAACGCTCCACCAAAGTGTAGAGGCAATCTTGCGGCACTAACTGATCGCGCACACCTGCTGAACGAAGGCTGCTGCCCACAATTCCCCAATTGCCACCAAACTGATTTAACACTGCCTCGGTATAAAACGCCTGGTGCGCGCGATGAAATGCACCAATTCCCAAATGCACAATACCCGGCTTGAGCGCTGCGCGATCATAGGCTGGAAGCTTAATATCTTTTGGTAAACGGCTTAACAATTTTTGATTTAAACGATTCATTATAAAAATCCAGCAAGTTGATTTTGCAACGCATAAAAAATAGGAGACTTACAATAGCGCTTATTGTAAACCTGTATGTAAATTGATGGCAGCTTATTCACATAAAAAATATAATTTTTACTGTAAATCCAAGAGATTTGCGCCGAGATATTTCTACTTTTACCGCTTCAAGAGTGGTATATTTTGCGATGAATTTATTGGCGTAAAAATTTATGCAATAACTGCAAAAAATACACTGACGAAATAACCAAAAATACCAATTTCTATCACTCCGGAATTATTCAAATGGCACACATAGCAGCGATTGGCGAAGTCATGGTGGAGCTGGCTCCTTTTCCTACCGCCGACAGCAATGGCCGTGAAACCATGGCCTTATCTTTTGCGGGCGACACCTATAACACTTCGGTGTATATGGCGCGCCTCGGTTTACAAACCGATTACGTCACACAATTGGGTGAAGATCCTTACAGTGCGCAAATTATGCAGCGCATGAGCAATGAAAATATCGGCACCGGCATGATCAAACAATTGCCTGGCCGCTCACCCGGTTTATACATTATTCGCAATGCCCCCGATGGCGAACGCGAATTCTTTTACTGGCGCAAAGAAGCTCCAGCACGCGAATTATTTAATTCACAAGAAGCAGCTGATCAACTCTGCCAAAAGCTGGTTCACTGCAATTGCGTGTATCTGAGCGGTATTACCCTTGCCATTATCGGCGAAAAATCGCGCGAATTTTTATACAACTCTCTGCACAAGTTGCGTCAACAAGATGTGATAGTTGCATTTGATAGCAACTATCGCCCACGCTTGTGGCGCGATAAAAACGAAGCACAACAAGCCATGCTCGCGATTATGGAATACACCGATATCGCACTACTCACTCTCGATGACGAACAATTGTTGTGGGGCGATGACAGCGCAGAAGGTTGCAAACAGCGCTACGCAAATTACAACCTCAGCGAGCTTGTTTTAAAGCGTGGCGCTGATGACGCAATCATCATCACTCCCGATGCAGAAATTCGCGTGCCAGTTCCACCGGTTCAAGGTGTAATTGATACCACCGGTGCAGGCGATACCTTTAATGCCGGTTATTTAGCGGGTCGCTTGATGGGCAAATCTTTAGAAGACTCTGCCAAACAAGGCATCCGCTGCGCAGGCATTATCATTCGCCATCGCGGTGCGATTATTGATAAGGCTATTTTTGATAAAGAACTTGGCGCATAGGCCGACTGTTTTTCTTGGCGCATTGTGAGTTTGCTGTTGGCGATTCTGTTTCAAAACCCTAGAGCCATGGATGGCGAACGGGAGCTACATGGACGTATTTATGCGTTTTTGAAACAGAATCGCCAATAGCAAACGTATTCGTAGCGCGCTTTCAAATCCAGCAAGTAAATTATTGCTGACACTTCAGCATTTTATTTCCGCGTTTGCACAACTGAATTGCCAACCCCCAAGGGTCGCGCATCATCACCAAATGCGAACCATCTTTAATGTGAACCTCTTCCGCAAAACTCGCGCCTACCGCTTCTAGTTCAGCACGTTTTTCTTCCGGGTTTTCACACACAAATGCCAAGTGCACCAACAGCGGATTCATATTGGCGTAATCTGGCACCTGATCTGGCGGATTGTTGTAAATCTCCAACATTACATCGCCACTCTCATCACCCAAAAAATGGGTATTCGCGCCGCCGTCTTGCTTGCGCACAATGGTTAAGCCCATATGCGCCGTATACCACGCAGCCATAGCCACAGGGTCTTTTACATTAATTGCAAAGTGTTCGATTTTCATAATGATTACATCCAGCTGGTATGCAGCTCTCTAAATAAAAAAAGAGTGAACTCTTTTAATGGCTTAAAAGAGTCACCCAGTAGGAGCCATGCACACGTACAAGAAAATTATTGAATTAAAAAAAGTTACTCAATATTTTTAACGATGGTTTCCACCATTTTTTTCGCATCGCCAAATAGCATCATGGTGTTATCGCGATGGAACAACTCATTCTCAACACCCGAATAACCTGAAGCCATTGAGCGCTTCACAAATAAAACTGTGCGCGCTCTCTCCACTTCCAAAATCGGCATCCCGAAAATCGGGCTTTGCGGATTTGTTTTTGCCGCAGGGTTAGTAACATCGTTAGCACCAATTACAAAAGCCACATCAGCAGTTTGGAATTCGTTGTTAATGTCTTCCAGTTCAAACACTTCATCGTAAGGCACGTTTGCTTCAGCGAGCAGCACGTTCATATGCCCCGGCATACGCCCCGCAACGGGGTGAATGGCGTAGCTGATTTTTACACCGGCTTTTTTCAACTCTTCACACATTTCACGCAATGCGTGTTGCGCTTGCGCAACTGCCATTCCGTAACCGGGAACAATAATCACCGAACCAGCGTTTTTCATAATAAACGCGGCATCTTCGGCGCTGCCTTGTTTTACCGGGCGATCATCACCACCAGCTGCAGCACCGGCACCTGAAGTATCTGCACCAAAGCCGCCGAGGATTACATTAAAGAAAGAGCGGTTCATGCCCTTACACATAATGTAAGAAAGAATTGCACCGGACGATCCTACCAATGCACCCGTCACAATTAACGCATCGTTATGCAGCGTAAAACCAATACCTGCCGCGGCCCAACCGGAATAGGAGTTGAGCATAGAAACAACAACCGGCATATCTGCACCACCGATAGGAATAATCAGCAGCACACCAATCACAAATGCCAGCGCCGTCATGCCCCAGAATACCCAAGGTGATTGATCGACACAGAAGTAGCCAATCAAACCAAAAATCGCCGCACCGAGAAGCGCATTAATAAAATGCTGACCACCAAACACAATTGGCTTACCAGAAACCAAACCTTGCAATTTAGTAAACGCAATTACCGAACCGGAAAAGGTGATCGCACCAATTACAACCCCCAAGCCCATTTCGATACGACTGGCGATATAAATTTCACCCGCGGCATTTAAAATTCCGAATGCAGCCGGATTGCTAAACGCTGCGCCCGCAACCAATACCGCCGCCATACCAACAAGACTGTGAAATGCGGCAACCAATTGCGGCATGGCAGTCATAGCAATTTTACGTGCGATAAAAATTCCAATTACCGCACCAATCGCCAGCGCAGATAAAATCCAACCGTAAGATGTCACCGCAGGGCTGAGCACAGTTGTCACAACAGCGATCAACATCCCCACCATGCCGAACAAATTACCCTTGCGCGATGATTCCGGTGAAGACAATCCACGCAGTGCCATAATGAACAATACGGCTGCAACCAAATAGGCGAGCGATGTCAGGTTTTCATGTAATGACGACATGATTATTTCTCCCCTGCTTTATTTTTCTTTTTATACATGGCGAGCATGCGATGAGTCACAGTAAAGCCGCCAAAAATATTGATGGCCGCAAGCACCATTGCACAAAAGCCCAATACTTTTGACAAGCTCACACCCTCAGGCCCGACAGCGATCAGCGCGCCGACAATAATCACACTCGAAATTGCGTTGGTTACTGCCATCAAGGGCGTGTGCAATGCGGGCGTTACGCTCCACACAACGTAGTAACCAACAAAAATTGCCAATACAAAAATCGATAATTGCGAAACAAAACTGGTTTCCATGATTTGCTCCCCTTAAGCCACACTGGCAGGTTTAAAGTTTGGATGAACCACAGCGCCATCGCGCGTTAGCACAGTTGCGGCGATGATTTCATCCTGCCAATTCACATTGAATTGTTTTTCGGCATTCATCATGGGGGTTAAAAAATTCAAAATATTTTTAGCGTAGAGGGCGCTGGCATCGGCCGACAAGCGGCTGGGGATATTGAGCAGACCAATAATGCTCACACCATTCACTTCAACAATTTCGCCCGGTTTTGTTAACGTGCAATTGCCGCCTTGTTCGGCAGCAAGGTCAACAATCACCGAGCCAGGGCGCATGCTGTGCACCATCTCATCGTTAATTAGTGTTGGGGCTTTGCGGCCAGGAATTAACGCAGTGCAAATGGCGATATCTTGTTTCTTCAGGGTTTCGGCAACCAACTCTGCCTGACGGCGCTTGTAGTCATCACTCATTTCTTTAGCGTAACCACCGGCGGTTTCAGCGTTTTTCACTTCATCGCTTTCCACCATGACAAATTTTCCGCCGAGACTTTCCACTTGCTCTTTGGATGCAGCGCGCACATCGGTCGCAGATACAATCGCACCCAAACGTTTTGCAGTAGCAATTGCTTGCAAACCGGCAACACCTGCCCCCAAAACCATTACGCGTGCGGGTGCGATAGTGCCAGCAGCGGTCATCATCATCGGCATGGCGCGGTCGTAAACATTAATCGCTTCGAGCACAGCGCGATAACCAGCCAAGTTTGATTGCGAACTCAATACGTCCATTGATTGCGCGCGCGTAATACGCGGCACAAATTCGAGTGTCATCGCAGTGATGCCCGCTTCGGCATATTGTGCAATTGCAGCGGGTTCGCTGTAGGGGGCAAGCATGGCGATCAACAGCGCGCCGCGTTTGATCAAGGCAAGCTCATTGATATCGCTCTCGCCAGCCAGCTTTTCACCTGCAAGAATGGGACGCTGAACTTTTAAAACAATATCCGCTGAACCTAATAGACCTGCGATATCATCGCTGATGCTTGCGCCTGCATCCTGATAGGATTCGTTGCTGATACGGCTGGCGATGCCCGCATCTTTTTCTACTGCAACATCAAAACCCAAACCAATTAATTTTTTAACGGTATCAGGTGTCGCAGCAACGCGGCGCTCATGTTCACGCCGCTCTTTGGTGATTACTATTTTCATTTTATTGTCGCCCTCTGTAGTAGTGGCAAATTTTTTGGCCATAGCTTTTTTTGCTAATAGAAAGCCCCATCAATTTTTCATTAATGTAAATAACGATTTGAATGGAACTTGCCGTAATTTGCTTTCTAGTGATTCCAGCTAACTGCTGGTTATTGTTGTTTTTTGAGTCCCCCTAACCCCTTTTGTGAAGGGGTCGGAGAAAAGCAAGATACTGCTTTTGACTTGCACCCCCTTGGGTAAAGGGGGGAATGGGGGATTAGACTACTGCACCAATTTTCCACGGGATAAATTCATTATCGCCGTAGCCGAGCAATTCACTCTTGGTCTGCTTGCCTGATGCAACCGCCAGAATTTCTTCAAAAATTTCCTGGCCGGATTGCTCCAAGGTAATTTCGCCATCGGACACACGCCCGCAGTTCAAATCCATATCCTCTTTCATGTGGCTATAGATTTTACTGTTGGTCGCCAATTTGATACTCGGTGCAGGCTTACAACCAAACGCTGAACCGCGCCCGGTGGTGAAACACAAAATTTGTGCGCCCGATGCAACCTGACCAGTGGCGGATACAGGGTCGTAACCCGGGCTATCCATAAACACAAAACCTTTAGCGGTAATGTCTTCACCGTAGAGATAAACATCGGTCAAATTAGTTGAACCACTTTTGGCCTGAGCACCCAATGACTTCTCAATAATCGTGGTGAGGCCGCCTGCTTTATTACCAGGCGATGGATTATTGTTTAATTCGAAATCATTACGCGCGGTGTAGTCTTCCCACCAGGTGATGCGATCCAATAATTTCTGTGCGATCTCTGGCGATTGTGCGCGGCGAGTCAATAAATGCTCCGCACCGAAAATTTCTGGCGTCTCGGACAAGATCACAGTGCCGCCGTGACGTACCAGAATATCGCCAGCAATACCCAGTGCCGGGTTGGCTGTAATACCGGAAAGCGCATCGGAACCACCGCATTGCAAGCCGATCACCAACTCACTGGCCGGAACCGTTTCGCGCTCGCACTGATTTACCAGCGGCAGCATAGCGCGCAGGGTTTCTATACCTTTTTCAATCGCGATGCGGGTACCACCCACATCTTGAATGGTGTAAGCAGTGAAGGTTTTGGAATCGGCAAGGCCACACTCTTCCATCACACGCTGGATTTGCATGGTTTCGCAACCCAAGCCAACCATCATTACGCCGCCAAAGTTGGGGTGACGCGCATAGCCATTAAAGGTGCGACGCAGAGTTTCGTAGCCATCGCCATCAGAGCGCATACCGCAGCCGCTGTCGTGGGTCATGGCGACTACGCCATCGATATGCGGGTATTTTTCCAATTCGCCGGAGTAGGTGAAGTGCTGGGCAATCGCTTTGGCTACTGTCGCAGAGCAATTCACCGTGGTGAGGATGCCCACATAGTTGCGGGTACCGACCTTGCCATTGATACGCTTATAACCCTGAAAGGTGGCGCGCTGCTCAACTGGAACATATTCAGTGGGTTTGGCCTCTTCACAAAAGCCGTAATCTTTTTCCAGTTCGCCCATAACACAGTTGTGCACATGGACATGCTCGCCCGCCGGAATATCCTGACTGGCAAAACCAATTGTCTGGCCGTATTTAAGAATGGCTTCGCCCTTGGCGATGTTGCGCAAGGCGACCTTGTGCATGGCAGGAATGTCACGCTGCAGGGTGACATCTTTTTCTGCAAACAAAACACCAGCGGGAAGTGACACCTTACAAATACCGACATTATCACCGTCATGTAAAACAATAATACTGCTCACGCTGATCTCTCTTTTTGATTCGTTAACCGAAGGAAGGGTCGTGCCGCTGCTACAGCGTCATCTTCTATGAGTGTAGCTCGCTGCGCCAATAACTCTATTGAAGGATCAATATAGGCGCATTTTCTCGCACTGATTTCGTCTTATGAAATCGCACCGAAAAAAAAGGCGCCTTGCGGCGCCTCAAAATCGGCAATGGTATTCGGTCAATACCGGGATCAAATTTACCCCCGAAAATATTGCCCTGCAACAGCGCAAAAAGAGCAAAAACAGTGCATGTAACCCGTTACATAAATTCCTTCGGGCTGTTTAGCCCGTTACACCAAATTCAACCTTGCCCTAAAATGATTATTTATACACAAATTTACACAATTTTAGGATAAATATACTTTTCGATAATTTTATTATTTTTAAAATTATTTCTATCGACCAACAAGTGTAAACGTTTACAAACCAATGATTCATTAAATGTAAACGTTTACATTCACCAATGTGGGAAAAAAATACTCAAAAATCTTTTTTTGGTGCGTTTTTTGGGTGTTACGGTTGATTTTATCGAACATGACATACAGAATATTTTTGATCACATATGAGGATATATATCTCTCTGGATATTTCGGGCGTGTGAACCAGACAGCAATCTATATACTCACATCTGCCTTCTACTATTACGCAATAAAAAGCTACTGCAGTAGCAGACAACACGAGAGCGAGTACCGGTGACAGATTCTTCCTTATTCCAGTCAGGCCGTCGCGCCTTTATTACCCGCACCCTTGGCGGCGTTGTAAGCTACAGTGCGCTGGGCGCATTAACAGGCTGCGCCTCATCTACCAATACTGCGCAAGATTCCGCACCATCTGCTGAAGATGCCTGGGCAATGGCCGAACAAATTCGCGCCAACGTCAAGGCGCCACAATTTCCTGATCGCACCTTTGATATTCGCGACTTCGGCGCCAAAGCAGATGGCAAAACCGATAACTCTGCTGCATTTACTGCCTCTATCGCCGCTTGCCATAAAGCCGGTGGCGGAAAAGTACTGGTCACCCAAGGCCGCTACTTGTCTGGCCCGATCCACCTTCTCTCTAACGTAAACCTTCACATCACTAAAGATGCCACTATCGCCTTTAGTACCGATCCCAAAGCCTATTTGCCCGCCGTTCTAACCCGCTGGGAAGGCATGGAGATCATGGGTTATTCGCCCCTCATCTATGCCTATGAGCAAACCAATATTGCGATTACCGGCGCAGGCACTCTGGATGGGCAAGCCAATCGCACCACTTGGTGGCCTTGGAAAGGCAGCAACTTCAGCAGTGTGGACTGGGGCGTTCCCGGTGTTCCAACGCAGACCGAAGCGCGCAACAAACTCATGCAGGATATGGAAAACAACGTACCTGTCGCCCAGCGCCAGTACGCTGAAGGCTCCTATTTACGCCCGGTATTTTTGCAGCCCTACCTCTGCACCAATGTGTTGATTGAAGGCATCACTATTAATAACGCGCCTTTCTGGCTGCTTAATCCAGTGCGTTGCGACAATGTGACTATCGATGGCGTGACCTTCGCGAGCATGGGGCCGAACTCCGATGGCTGCGACCCTGAATCCTGCAAAAACGTTGTCATCAAAAATTGCTTTTTTGAAACCGGAGACGATTGCATCGCAATTAAATCTGGCCGTAATGCCGATGGTCGTCGCATCAATATTCCGTCAGAAAATATTTTGATCAGCAATTGCAAAATGCGTCACGGTCACGGCGGCGTAGTAATTGGCAGTGAAATTTCTGGCGGCGTGCGCAATGTATTTGTTGAAAATTGCGAGATGAGCAGCCCGGAATTGGAACGCGGCATTCGCATTAAAACCAATTCCGTGCGCGGTGGATTAATCGAAAATTTCTATCTGCGCGATATCACCATTGGCGAAGTGCAAACCGCCATCGTTATCGACTTTGATTACGAAGAAGGCGACGCTGGTAAATTTACACCGACTGTGCGCAATATCGATATTCGCAATTTGGTGTGCCAACAAGCGCAACAAGTTTTTCAAGTGCGCGGCTACGAGCGTTCACCAATTCAAAATTTACATCTCAATAATTGTCACTTCAAAGAAGCAACCAAAATTGGCATTTTGGAAAAGCTTGATAACTTTGTTGCCGACAAAGTCACAATCAAAGGTGTTGAATTTAAAGTCTGATGAAGGCTCACGCTTTACATCAAAATTAGTCGTATCTTTTTATTGATACAGCAAATTGAAATAAAGATGAATTAAAACAAAACGGCGCAGCAATTAAATCATGTGACCACCATGACAGCTGCGTTAAATCGACTAGGCTCAATAAAGTCGATTGCAACAGAATACAAATAACAATGGATTATCCGCTGCGGCGCATGAAAATCCGTCGTGTTTGTTAAGACGTGCTGATAGTCATCGCAATATTATTTAGACCAACAGCACCAGCTCCGCTAGCTCAATGATTTAATCACAATAAAAGATGGGGAATAGCTATGAGAAGTTTCAAACTCAATCCACTCGTGTTAGCCATGGCAGTTACTGCACTGCCAATCGGTGCTTTTGCACAAGAAGCACCAAATGCAGGAGATGATACTGTCGAAGAAGTTCTGGTTACCGGAAGCTTCCGTGAAAGTATTGCCTCTGCACAAATGATCAAAAAAAATAACAGCGGCTTTGTTGATGCCATCGTTGCATCTGACATCGCTGAATTTCCAGACAACAACCTTGCAGAATCCATGCAGCGTATTCCTGGTGTAGCCATTTCCCGCTCTGGCGGTGAAGGTCGCAACATCACCGTTCGTGGTCTTGGCCCAGGCTTTACCACCGTGCGCTTAAATGGCATGGAAACTATTTCTACCACTGGCGGTACGGATGCGGTAGGCGGAAACAACCGCGGCCGCGGTTTTGACTTCAACACCTTTTCATCTGATCTCTTCCAGTCAATTACTGTACGCAAAACCAACTCTGCAGAAGTGCAAGAGGGTTCATTGGGTGCCACTGTTGATTTGAAAGCGGCGCAACCGTTTGATTACGATGAATTTGTATTCACTGCATCTGGCCAAGTGGGTTACAACGATCTGTCAGAAGAAACCGATCCTTCAGCAGCATTTTTAGTGAGCAACACCTTCGCTGATGGCATGTTCGGTGCTCTGTTCTCGTTCTCTTACTCTGAGCGCAATGTACAAGACGAAGGTTCAAGTACTGTACGCTGGGACAATGTTGCATCACAAGATTTTGGTCAGGTTGGCGGCGTAGATGCTGATGCGACTCATCCTGCCAATGCTGCTTTCCGCCCTCGCATTCCACGCTATGACTCCTATCAGCATGAAATGGAGCGTATGGGTTCAAGCTTGTCATTGCAGTTCCGTCCTACTGACTCTACTGAAATCAGTCTCGATGGTTTGTGGGCAAAATTTGATGCCAGCCGTCAAGAAACATTCCTTCAAGGTTCATTGAACCCTGGCGCCAACTCAACCAGTAACCTGGTCGACTACGCAATTCAAGGTGACACACTGGTTTATGCTGATATCGCCGGTGCACGCCTGCTGTCTGAACAACGCTACGACGACATGTCAACTGACTTCTCGCAAGTCACTCTCTCGCTGGAGCAAGATTTCACCGATAGCTTCCGCATGAACGCGATGATTGGTACCACCAAGTCAGATTACGATAACCCAATTCAAAACACCTTGTTGATGCAAGCGAATAACCAACGCTTCAGCTATGACTATCGCGATTACGACAACGCGAAACTGTCATTTGGCGATGCGGCATACGACAAAGCTTCGTGGACTGCTACCGGTGTTCGTCAGCGCCCACAAAGTACACTCAATGAAAACGACGCGGCGAATGTCAGCTTCGAATTCGATTTTAATGAGAATATGACCTTAAAAGTAGGCGGAGATTGGAAAGACTTCAGTTTCTCTACTGACCAATATCTGTATGCAAGTGGTGAGGGCGCCAACGGCGTTAACATCCAGTCTAATCCTGAGTTCATTATTGAATATGATTCAGGCTTGGGAGATGGTAAGCCATGGTTGGTACCAAACCGCGCGTTGATTATGGATTCCTACAACCTGTTTGATTTACCACTGACACCAAACTACGGCAGTACCTATGAAGTAGGTGAAGAAACCCTAGGTTTCTTTGCACAGTTGGATTTCAACTTCGATCTGGGTTCAATGCCAGTTCGCGGTGACATTGGTGTACGTCGCTTTGAAACTGACCAAACTTCTAGCGGTTGGGTCAACGGTAGCAGTGCTAACAGATCTTTCGTAACGGTTGATCACGATTACTCAGACACTCTGCCAGCTCTGAATATCAGCATCGAGCCAATGGAAGACTTCCTGATTCGCGCTGCTTATTCTGAAGGTATTTCACGTGCCGGTCTTGGCCAAATCGTTCCTGCGGTAAACGTATCAGTAGCGGGTACCAACCTTGCTGTGACTGGTGCAAATCCATTGCTTGAACCAACCAAAGCCAAAAGCTATGACTTGGGTGCTGAGTGGTACTTCGCAGAAGGTGGTTTGCTTGCACTGACACTCTTCAAGAAAGAGATTGGCAGCCATATCCAAACCCTGAGATCAACACCAATTTACGCTGATACTGGCTTGCCAACTCAAGCAGTTATCGATACCTGTAATCTCCAAGGTGCATCTTTAGGCGGTTACGGTCCTAACTGTAACGAAAATCTGCAGTGGAACTTCTCTGTACCAGCCAATGGCCCAGGCGGTGATTTGGATGGTTATGAGCTGAGCTACCAACAAGCCTTTACCTTCCTGCCAGGTTTCTTCAGCAACTTCGGTTTCATGGGAGCTTACACCAGCGTAGATTCCGACATGGACTACCTAAATACCGCTGGCGAAGTGGAAGCTACTAAGCCATTGGTTAACTTGTCTGATGAAACCATCAGTGCAACGCTTTACTGGGAAAACGATACCTTCAGTGCACGTGTTTCCATGGCAAACCGCAGCGGCTATCTGACTACGCCAATTGGCCGTAACAACAACGAAGAAGAAGGCACTAACGAAACCACTAACGTTGATGCATCTCTCAGCTATCAGGCGACAGACAACCTCAAGTTCACCTTCGAGGCGCTTAACCTGACTGACGAAGTAGATGATCAATGGGTAGGTAGCGCGAGTGAAAAACGCTCTTCTTACTATCACAGCACCGGCATTCAGTACAACCTCGGTGTTTCCTACAAATACTAAGTTTCACTCAATGGTATTTGTGTAAGACCAAAAGGGATGCCAGCTTGCTGGCATCCCTGTTTGATTATTAAGTGCGTGAATTTTATTTAGCGACAAGAGGTGAGAAGCGTGAGTCTATTGTTAAAAAGTAGAGTAATTTATGGCGGTATTTTTCTGGCAGCATTAACAGGTTGCTCACCGGAAAAAGCTGACGAACAACAAACCACCGCGACTACAACACCTGTTGCACAACCTGCACCCGTTAATTACCAATTGGCAACGGCAGAAATTACCAATGCCAATAATTTTGCATTGCAACAAGAGCCAATTTATTTTTCTTTTTATGATTTAGGCATAGCGGCTGATGACAGCGCCGTAAAGAATCTTAATGTATTATCCGGCGCTGCCGCACAAGCATCACAAACTGTCGATACCGATGGCGATGGCACTCTCGATGGTTTGTTGTTAGCTGCCGATTTTAATCCAGCCGAAATTAAATCTTTCACAATTTCCAGCGATCCTGCCATTGCAAAACCTGCATTGAAAAAACAAACCCAAGCAGAAATTTCCATCAAAGAAGGTGGGGAATGGAATGGTAAAGAATATGTAGGCGGCACTTTTAAAACCGTAGATCGTGTAACGCCGCCGCCACAATATACTGATCACTCCTACTGGATTCGCTACGAAGGCCCGGGCATTGAGTCAGACAAAGTGGCTTATCGCGTCTACCTCGACTGGCGCAACGGTTTTGATATTTTTGGTAAAAAAACCAGCGATGTTGTTCTGCAAAATGTCGGCCTCGATGGCTATGAATCCTACCATGAAAACGCTGATTGGGGTGTTGATGTTTTGAAAGTAGGAAAATCACTCGGCATGGGTGGTTTTGGTTTCTGGAACGGCAAAACGGTTGATCTGGTATCGAAAGTGGATACCCGCGATGCGATCATCACCAATAATGGCGATCTCTATTCCGGTTTTAAAATTAATTACAACGGCTGGGAAATTAACAATCAAAAAGTGGATCTCGCTGCGCATTTTTCCATGAATGCAGGCAGCCGCTTGGTGAATGTAAAACTCAAGGCCAGCGAGCAATTGCCCAACATGGCGATTGGCTTGGTTAAACACAAAGGCACCACTCTTATTGAAGGCAACCAAAACACCAGCGGTTACGCCTGGACCTATGTTGCTAGCTGGGGCAAACAAAGTTTAAGTGGTGAAAATGATCATTTGGGCATGGCAGTTATTTTCCGCCGCGATGATCGCAAAGAACAAACTACCGACGAAAATTCTTATGTGTCGGTGATGAAAGATAAAGGCGGCGAGCTGGAATATTATTTCCTTGCTGCGTGGGAACATGAACTGGATGGCATTAAAACCGAAGCAGATTTCAAAGCTTATCTTGACCGTGAAGTTGAACGTCTGACTAAAACACCACGCGTGCGTTTTGAATCTACACTCAGCGCTGAAGCCAAAAAAAATCCGGTTGATGCAGAAGCTGCATTGAAATGGGCAAAAGCCTTGGCTGATTCCGAATTGGACCGCAAAACACTGGACTATCACTACAAAGGGTGGGATGCCTATCGCAAGCGCCCGGGCAAATTTGAATACGATGTAGTGGGCATGCAAATCGCTGCACTGCAAGAGTTGGATGCAGTCAGCCCTAACCCTGCGTATCGCAATGCACTGGAAAGCGTAACCGGAAGTTATATCGCTGACGATGGCCACATTCACACCTTTGAACCAGATTTGTTCAGTATCGATTTAACCAAGCCGGGTGAAATGGTGATTGTGCTGGAGCAGCGCACTGGCGAAGAAAAATATCGCAAAGCGGTGGATTTTTTACGTGAAAACTTAAAGCGTCACCCACGCACCAGCGGCGGCGCTTTTTGGCATCGTGCAACCTATCCAAATCAACTCTGGCTCGACGGCGTTTACATGGGTATTCCGTTCCTGGTTGAGTATGCAGCCGCTTATGAAACTGGTGAACAACAACACGAAAGCTTTAAAGAAGCCGTACATGAATTTGTAATCGCACGCGAACAATTGCGCGACCCAGAAACCGGTTTGTATTACCACGCATGGGATGAATCAAAACAAGCTGACTGGGCCGATAAAGAGCACGGACGCGCCTCACAATTTTGGGGCCGTGGTGTAGGCTGGTACGCAATGGCGCTGGTAGATGTGTTGGACTACATTCCTGAATCAGAAGCCGAGCTGCGCAAAACCCTGCTCGATATCACCGCAGAATTGGCAGCAGATATTGCGCGCTACCAGGATGCAGAAACCGGCACCTGGTGGCAAATCATGAATAAGCCGGGCGAGATCGCTAACTATCGTGAATCTACCGCCAGCGCTATGTTTACTTACTTCTATACCAAAGGTGTGAATAAAGGTTATCTGCCAGAAAGCTATCGCAAGATGGCAATTAAAAGCTATCAAGGCATGATCAATGAATTTGTCACCGTTCATGCCGATGGAAAAATCAGCGTTAACGATCAATGCCTTGTTGCCGGTTTAGGTTTTGGCCGCGACGGCAGCTACAATTACTACATGACCGAACGCATTGTTTCCAACGATCCTAAAGGTAATACCCCGTTTATTTTGGCGGGCGTAGAAATGTATAAATTACTCAAAAAATAATAATGCTCCGCATAGCCAGCATTAATTTTTCAATCGATTAATGCTGGCTTACTATTAAGTTAAGCCATGAGATTTGCCTTAACTCACAACCGGTTAGTTTCCATTACTATAGCCAGCGGTCATAACGCGGCTAGCTGAAAGACAAAAGGTTTTATTATGAAAGTTCTTGAAGAGCGTTTTGCCGTCCACGTTGACGACTACAAACACTACGACACTGAAAAACTGCGCAAACATTTTTTAGTCGAAACCATTTTTGTTGCCGATGAAGTGCAATTCACCTACACCCACTACGAGCGTTTGATGGTGGGCGGTGTTATGCCTGTAAGCAAAGCGGTAAAACTGGAAAGCTACTATCAACTCAAGATGGATAACTTTTTGGATCGTCGCGAACTGGGCGCTATCAATATCGGCGGCAGCGGTAAAGTTTCTGTGGATGGCGAAGTTTATGAAATCGGCACCAAAGAAGCGCTCTACATTGGCCGCGGCGCCAAAGAAGTTTTGTTCAGCAGCGATGATGCAGCAAATCCAGCCAAGTTTTATTTGAACTCCACACCGGCGCACACTACGCATCCAACCAAAAAAGTAAATAAAGACAACAGCAAAGTGCTGCACATGGGTGCAGGCGATACCTGTAACGAGCGCGATATTTATCAGCTGATGATCAGCACTGTGCTCGATACCTGCCAATTGCAAATGGGTATGACCGAATTAAAACCGGGCAGCATTTGGAACACCATGCCAATGCACACCCACAGCCGTCGTATGGAAGCCTATTTTTATTTCAACATTCCAGACACTCACGCTGTGTGTCACTTTATGGGGCCAGCAGAAGAAACTCGCCACATTTGGGTTGGCAATGAACAAGCGGTAGTTTCTCCCCCTTGGTCAATGCACTCAGGCGTAGGCACAGCCAACTACACCTTTATTTGGGGTATGGCGGGCGAGAATATGGATTACACCGATATGGACTTCCATAAGCCTAGCGATTTGAAATAATTTTTTGCTCAATAACCCGTATGTGATCTGCATACGGGTTTTATCCAGTTAAAAAATCCCTCCGAGCGAGACAAGAATATGACTCATCCACTGTTTGATTTAACCGGAAAAGTTGCAGTAGTAACCGGCGCTACCCACGGTTTAGGCATGGCAATGGCTTCTGGTTTGGCCAGCGCTGGTGCAACGCTAATTATTAACGGCAACTCATCACAAGAAAAAATCGACAACGCGGTAAATTACTATCGTGAACAAGGCTTCAAAGCCTTTGGTTACAAATTTAACGTAACCGATGAAGACCAAGTTACTGCTGCCGTTGAGCAAATCGAAAAAGATCACGGCGCAATTGATATTTTGATCAACAACGCCGGCATTATTAAACGTACCCCGCTGCTGGAAATGTCACTGGAAGATTTTGAAGAAGTCATCAAAATCGATTTGACCGGTGTATTTACTATGACTCGTCCGGTTGCACGCAAAATGGTTGAGCGCCGCCAAGGTAAAATCATCAATATCTGTTCAATGATGAGCGAACTCGGCCGCAATTCTGTTGGTGCTTATGCTGCTGCAAAAGGCGGCTTGAAAATGCTCACCAAAAATATGGCGACCGAATGGGCGAAATATAACGTGCAAGTAAATGGTATTGGCCCAGGTTATTTTGCTACCAGCCAAACCGAACCTATTCGTGTTGATGGCCATCCGTTTAACGATTTCATCATCAACCGCACTCCCGCCGCTAAGTGGGGTGACCCGGATGACCTGCAAGGCACAACCATTTTCCTCGCCTCAAAAGCGAGCGATTTTGTGACCGGTCAGATCGTGTATGTTGATGGCGGTATTCTCGCCACCATCGGCAAGCCGAGTAATGAGGCTTAATAGTACGAAACTCAAAAGTACGAAGCTTAATTACCAAGTTTGATAACCTTCAAAGCCCGGCCAAGCGCCGGGCTTTTTATTGCGCCTTGGTTATTCGCCGCCAAAGCCCTTTTTATTGCTCTGCTATACTCCCCCGCACCTCACACCTGTCCATATTTACCTGATCAATGGGAGAAGCAAGATGAAGCTCGGAGAGACGCTAAAGGCGCAGCTAACCCAATGGCTGAATGCCTACAACCTGGAATACAGCGAGTGGATTTATGTCGCGGTGGCGACAGGCATTTTTATCCTGACCGGGCTTTTGCTTCATTTCCTGCTGCACTCGGTGATTCTGCGCGCGTTCAAAAAAAGCGCAAACAAATCGCAACTCCCTTGGGGGCTGGCACTTTTTAAACATAAATTGCTTAATCGTATCGCGCTGGTGTTTCAGGGCGTGGTGCTATTGGTTCAGGTGCGCATTTGGTTGCCGCAAGAAGGCGAAATTACCGACGTTTTACAAACGCTAGCGTATTTGTGGATTTTGTTTTACCTACTTTTATCGCTCTACGCGCTGCTGAATTTTATTGAAGATATTCTCAGACCCGCTAGCCGCAAACGTAATATTCCCATTCGCGGTATTTTTCAAAGTATCAAACTGATCGCTGCGTTAATTACAATAATTTTAATTATTTCGGTTTTGATTGATAAATCGCCGCTGATTTTATTTAGCGGTTTAGGTGCTATGACGGCGGTACTGTCATTGGTATTTAAAGATACGATTCTCGGTTTTGTCGCGGGCATTCAATTGTCTGCCAACGATATGCTCGCGGTGGGCGATTGGCTGGAAATGCCAAAATTCGGCGCGGATGGCGATGTGATCGATATCAGCCTGACCACCGTAAAAGTGCGCAACTGGGACAACACCATCACCACCATTCCCGCATATTCACTGATCGCCGATTCATTTAAAAACTGGCGCGGCATGACTGAATCGGGCGGGCGACGAATCAAACGCGCAGTTTATATCGATGCAACCAGTGTAAAGTTTTTGCAGCAAGACGATATTGTGCGCTTACGTCGCGCTGCTTTATTGAGCGATTACATCGAAAAAACCATTGCTGAAATTGAAACAGAAAATAAACAAGCAGGCGTGGATTTAACCTCACCAGTGAATGGCCGCCGCTTGACCAATTTGGGCACCTTTCGCGCATACCTGCGCATGTATTTGAAGCAACACAAATCCATTCACAACAATATGACGCAAATCGTGCGTCAGCTCGCGCCTGAAGCACAGGGGATTCCGCTGGAAATTTATGCGTTCTCCAGTGACACCGGCTGGGTTAATTACGAGGCAATACAATCGGATATTTTTGACCATATTTTTGCGGTGGTGCCCGAATTTGGATTGCGTATTTATCAAGCACCCTCGGGTTATGACATGCAACAAATCAGCAGTTATCGCCCGGAAAAACCTGCTGAAGAGACGGGCACTGAAGCCTAGAGTGATTCGTTGGCGCGCCCTTGAAGTTGCGCGCCATCAACCCCACATTCGCGCCTAGACTATAGTAGGCAATATGTTAGGTAATCAGGACTGGTCGGGTTATGAGCGAACTTTTTATTCTGCAAAATCAAGACAAACTCTTTCTCGGTCGCCAAAACAACTGGCTCGATGGGCGCGACCTGGCCGCGCTGTTCAAAACAGTCCATAAGGATGAGGCCATCAACCAAATGTTTGAGGCCAGCTCCAAAGACTATCGCCAGCGTATCAAGGTGCTCAGTTGTAGCCCCAATGAAAAAGGCTTGCCTGTGATCGACCCGGAATTGCTGCCTGAACCCTTACCCAAAGTCGGTAAGGATCTGCTTGAAAACCTTGAACCTCAAGCTGCTGGCGAGCAGGGCGAATTACCTGAAGGAATCTAACGTGTCTGCATCCCCAAATCTTGCGCGCGAGCTGCTCGCCGCCTTTGCTGAACCCGCTAACAACGCCAGCCTGAATGGCATTTTGCGCGGACTGGAAAAAGAAAGTTTACGTGTAACCCCGGCGGGAACTCTGGCGCAAACCGACCACCCGCAGGCACTGGGTTCAGCACTTACGCATCCGCATATCACGACCGATTACAGTGAAGCCCTGCTCGAATTTATCACCGAGCCGTTTGCCGATATCAAACCCTTGCTCGCCCAGTTGGACAATATCCATCGCTTCACCTACCAGCAGCTTGCCAAAAATCAAGAGCGCCTCTGGCCCGCCAGTATGCCCTGTACACTGGGGAGCGATGCCGAAATTCCGGTGGCGCGTTACGGCAACTCTAATAGCGGCAAGATGAAGACTGTCTATCGTGTTGGGCTAGGGCATCGCTATGGCCGCTCCATGCAAACCATCGCGGGGATTCACTACAACTTCAGCCTGCCCGATGATTTCTGGCGCGCACTGCAAGCCCAAACGGGCAACGCCCAAAGCCTGCAAGAATTTAAAACCGAGCGCTATTTTGGCCTGATCCGCAATTTCCGCCGCAATTTCTGGCTACTGATTTATCTGTTCGGCGCCTCACCTGCGGTAAGTTCCTGCTTTGTACAGAATCGTCCGCACAAATTGCAGCCCTTTCCCGCCGCCGAGCAGACCATGTATTTGCCCTATGCAACCTCATTGCGTATGGGCGATTTGGGCTACCAGAGCGATGCCCAGCAATCACTGGTGGTGAATTACAACAACCTCAGCGATTACTTGAAAACTCTGTGCGGGGCGATTACCCAAAGTCATCCGGCTTACGAGCAAATCGGCGTAAAAGATGATGACGAAAATTACCAGCAGCTCAACACCAGCTTGCTGCAAATCGAAAACGAGTTTTACTCCAGCATCCGCCCCAAACGCACCACCGGGCGCGGCGAAACTGCGCTGCAAGCTTTGCGTTTACGCGGCGTGGAATATGTAGAAGTGCGCTGCGTGGATTTAAACCCCTACGAGCCGCTCGGTATTAGCAGCGAGCAGATGCAGGTGATGGATGCGTTTTTACTTTACTGCCTGCTGAGCGATAGCCCGGCGACTGATGAGCGCGAGTTTTATCAGGGGCAGGAAAACCAAAAACGCATCGTCAACCAAGGGCGCGATCCGGCTTTGACTCTGTTGCGTGGCGACCATGAAATTGCCATGCAGTCTTGGGCAAAAGAAATTCTGGAGGGCAGCAGCGCCTGCGCTGAATTGCTCGATCAAGCCAAAGGCGGGCAATCCTACCAGCAAGCGGTTGCGCAGCAATTTGCCAAAATCGACAACGCCGAGTTGACACCATCGGCGCGCGTATTGCGCGATATGACCAGCGCCCAGCAAAGCTTTTACGCACACACCTTGGCGCTGGCCGAACAACAGCGCGCCTATTTTGCCGCACGCCCATTAACTGAAAATGATTGGGCTGCATTTGCGCAGATGAGCGAGCAATCGCTGCAAGCACAAACCAATCTGGAAAATCAGCAGCAGCTGAATTTTGATGAGTATCTGGATCACTACTACGCGCAGTATCGCGGCTGTAGTTGTGAAAAGTGATGCGAAAAATGATGTGATAAGAGATGTGAATCAGCCGCGAATCGCGGCTGATAAATAACTATTTCTACGCTACTTCTGTACTATTTTTGAACCACAAAATTATTGAAGTACAAATCTGACGCAGGCCCTTTGACCGGTTTGACATCGGCAACTGAAGGAATAGTTGGAGCTGAATTTGTTTCAGATGAAGTCTCAGGTTTTGCATGATCATCCGCATCAGCCTTTTTCGCAGGCATGGCTTTTGCGACTGGGTGTTCATCATGAGCAACATCATGGCCTTCCACTTTCAGCAGCGCCTTATTAATTTCCGCCAGCGCAAATACGCGCAAATACTCTCTGCCATCGACTGAGCTGACAATCTCTTCTGGCTGCGCGCTCAAAATACTCACCAAGCGATCGCGGATTAGCGGTAGGTGATGCATGATTTCGGTCGCATCTTCAGCGTTTTCAGCGCGTAGCGATAAGTCGGCTTTAACGTAGCGCGGCTTGCCACCCGGCCCGCCGTAATTCACCACCAGCGCAGGTTCCAACGGAATGTAATTCACTCCCTCTGCCATCTTGGCACCACCACCACCGCTGGCCATCACCTGCACAGCCAAGACTGCACCAATTGCGGTTACTAAACACTTATTTACCCACGTCATAACTGCTCCGAATCTGAACTTGCTCCGCCTTTTGCGCTCCAATCAGCGCAACATCTGGCGGTATTAAGGATGCAATAATCGCACTCGCACCAAGCATAGCCTATTGCGTCTGGGCGAGGCCGAAAATACTGGCTCTAATTGCGCTGAATTGCTTACCATAACCCTTGGATCATAACCCTTGGATCATAACCCCTAGACCATAGACTCCGGCCAGACTCAAAATAACACCAACCCACACGATAAGAAGCATCCCATTTTAAGGATTTACTATGCTCCCCAGCGTTCGCAACACCAACTTTCTGATCTTTGTTGTCTGTACTCTCATGATGCTCGCCGCCGCTTACATGGAACACGTGATGAAAATGATCCCCTGTTCCTTGTGCATCACCCAGCGCGGTTTTGTGGTACTTACCGGTCTGCTCGCATTAGCAGCCGCTATCCATAACCCCCAACCTACAGGCCGCCGTGTTTACGCTTCTTTGGGCATCATCAGTGCGATATTAGGTGCCTGTTTTGCCGGCCGCCAACTCTGGCTGCAAAGCCTACCCGCCGATCAAGTGCCTGCCTGCGGGCCCGGCCTTGCGTATATGTTTGAAGTTTTCCCGTTTATGGACGCGCTCAAGCTGTTATTACAGGGTGATGGCAACTGCGCCCATGTCGATAAAATCCTCGGCCTCAGCCTCGCCGCATGGACGTTTATGGCCTTTATCGGCTTGGCTGTCGTCAATTTATACCAACTGATTCGCAAGCAGGACAAACTGGCCTAGGCGTCTTGCCCTTGCAGATAAGATGGCCTATTGTGGCGAACTCAACACCATTAGCGGCGGTTGAGTTCTCTTGAGGCCAGGTGCGGCCTCATTAACAACACGCTGCACTGAATACGCATAGGACTATCTGATGTTAGAAAATTGCAAAACTGCCAAAGAGCGCTGGGGTGGCGTAAGCGAAATTATTGATCGCTGGCTGGAAGAACGTCAGGAAATGCTGGTGCAATACTGCGCACTCAGCGGCCTGGATCAAAACTTGAGCGAACTGCAACGCGGCGACAAATTGCGCAGCTTTTGCCAGATTCTGGTGGACTATGTATCCGCTGGTCACTTTGAAGTTTACGACCAATTGATCAAAGAAGGACGCGAGTTTGACGATGCCGACGCACTGCAAGAAGCCGGCAAACTCTACGATACCATTGATGCAACTACCGAACGCCTGCTCGACTTCAACGACAAGTATCTGGAAACCGATGACATCAGCTCACTCAGCGAAGACTTATCGCAACTCGGCGAAGCACTTGAAGTTCGCTTCAGCGCTGAAGATCGTTTGATTTCCGTTCTGCACACATCGCACAAGGACTTGGTCAGCTAATCCAACCAATCCTGCAGCATAAAAAAACCCGCTCAAGAGCGGGTTTTTTTATCGGCCAAGTTTATGAAAAACTTAGTTCGACTCAGGAGCAGCTTCTGGCGCTTTGATTTCCAACAATTCAACTTCGAAAATCAAAGTAGATGAAGGAGGGATTGGACCTTGCCCGCCAGCACCGTAAGCCAATTCTGATGGGATAACGATTT
The DNA here is from genome assembly GCF_035117775.1 of Cellvibrio chitinivorans. NCBI lineage: Bacteria > Pseudomonadati > Pseudomonadota > Gammaproteobacteria > Cellvibrionales > Cellvibrionaceae > Cellvibrio > Cellvibrio chitinivorans. Next base: position 892,310 of record NZ_JAYKKN010000001.1, on the reverse strand, counting down.
CCCACTTGGAGCCTTGTGGCATCAATTGCAGAGCTTCAGTCCAACCTGGAATTACACCGTCCAGAGGGAAGGTAGCTGGTTGGCCGTTTTTGATAGAGCTATCAAACTCGGTACCGTTGATCAACTTGCCAACATAGTTAACAGTAACAATGTCAGTCGCTTTTGGCTTGGCGCCTTTACCTTCGGTGATTACTTTGTATTGCAGGCCGCTTTCGGTGGTAGTTACACCTTCTTTAGCCTTGTTTTCTTCAAGGAATTTTTTGCCTTCAGCAATGTTGGCTTCGCTCAGCTTCTTTTGCTCTTCTTCTTGTTTCGCCATGGCTTTTTGCTGAACTTCTTGCATGATTTTTTGCATGTCTTCTTCGCTGATACGCGAATCTTTGCCATCACGCACGTCAGTCAATGCCAACGCCAGTGATTCTGGCTCGATTGCCAAACCACCGTTTTGCAGATTTTTGCCCAGGTTTTGACCAATGATGTAGTTGGCTTTTTGTTCCAGAGTCGCCAGCTTCGCGCTGTCATCAACTGGTTTTGCTTCTTCTTTGTTACAGCCAATCATGCCTGCGGTAGCAGCCATCAGGCCAACAACCAATAAACGTTTGTTAAACATAATTCACCTTATTCGTAATCATTGATTTGTAATCGTTGTCTGTAAGCAGCGTACCGCCCACTGGGTCTTAACCGACACCCTGTACTGCAGCGCCAGAGCAGGCGGCAATGGTATACCAACTACACGCAAATGTGCGCGTTTTTAGCGCCAGCAGGAATGAAACGGCCGGTCAAACTGTGTGCTGCTCCCCATTTATACCTGCGCGAACAAATCAGCCGTCAGCAGGACGAATTCAGACTATCTGAGCCCCGCAAAGTTCATTGCATAAAAATCGGCGCAATTGCGATGCACAATAACGGATGTTGCGCTTACCAAGGCGATACACTTTTTATTGGCGCCCAGCTACAATTCGCCCGAATTCCCATGGCAGATTGCCGATCCGTTTTGCTCGCATTTTTAACACTTTTTGCACATTCAACGCTTTTTTCACACAGGTATTTTTTATGGCCGCCTCCAAATCCAAAAAGAAATCAATTGCTGCCCCTAAGCCTGCAATTGCTGAACTGGAACTCGAAATCGCCAAACTCAGTACTGCGCTGGATAAAGCGCGTGCACAAGAACTCGCAGCCGCAGAAAAAGCTGTAACAGCAGCAACTAAAGCACTGCTAAGCAGCAAGAAAAAAGTCGCCGACCTTTCTGCTAAAGACAGTAAAACTGTCGCCGCCAAAGCGCGCCTGAATCAAGCCAAAAAAGATCTGACTGCCCAAACCAAAGTAGTTGCCACTGCTCAAGCAGCGCTGAACTCATTAAAAAGCGCGCAAGCAACAAGCAAAGAAATCGCCAAGGAAATTGCAGCGCAACTGAAGGGAAAAATTAAAAAAGCAGCCAAAGCGGAAAAGTCAGTAAAAAAACACGCAAAAAAAACCAAAGCAGCAAGCACTGAGCAAATTGCAACAGCAGTAGAAAAAAATGCTGCGGCTAAACCTGTGAAAAGCACCGTGCCTAAAAATACAGCAGCGCCAAAAAGTACAGCAGTGAAAAAAACTACCGCAAAAACAGCCAAAACCAAATCTGCAGTAGTTGCTCCAGCGATTGAAAATGCTCAACCGCTCGCCAAAGCAACAACTGGAAAGGTAGCAGCACCCAAAAAACCAGTTAGAAAACCAACGCCAAAAAAAGTGGCAGAGAAAAAAGCTCCCGCCAAATCAAAACCAACTGATACACAATCTGCTGAAGTAAAACCTGCTGATATAAAAGATGTAGCGAGCCTTAACGAAACTCAGGCAATTTCTCCGCCGGAAACGCCTGCGGTTATCAACCCTGCACCTGTAGCAGCGCCTGAACTGCCCGCCACCGAGACTCCCGCGGCCGATACATCAGTTACTGAAAGCACTGTTGCAGATGCACCTGCCACCACTAATACAACAACTGACTCAACAACCGAAATTGAAAAGTCATCACCATTTGATGATGACCAAGGCGCACTGAGCTAACGAGCAGCAGCGTTTTCACAACAAAAGGCACCTAGCGTGCCTTTTTTTATAACAACAAAATCAGTTGTGAACTTAATACTTCGCTCATATCTAATAAAGACAGATACAATGAAATAGTTATTCATTCAAAAGGAGGAGTACATCATGCAAACCACAAATGGTTACGCTGATTTTTTTGATCTGTTTTCGCAATTGGGATTAGAAACAAATGATCAGGCGATTGAGGAATTTATTAAAAATCATCACTTGCCGGAGGGAACACCACTGGATCAAGCGGATTTTTGGAGCCCGGCTCAGCGCCAATTAATTCATCAAAGCTTGAAAGAGGATGCCGACTGGAGCCAAGCCGTCGATCAACTTTCAGCGTTATTGCGCCACTGATCCTTCATTCAGGAATCGAGCGCATCGAAAAGATTTTTTGAATAGGCGTTTTCAACAACGCCTATTAGGGATAAATAAAGCAAAATATTTGCACGCACAATTTTTCCTGCATCAACACAGTTTTTCTCACCATCAGTTATTACCTGCTCAAGCCAAAATTGCAGCTGCCGCTCAGCATGTAGCTCAGCTTGCTTAATGCTGTTGCGAACGGACTCAATATTCGCATCGCCAACACCAAACTCTGATTTCATTTTCCGCCGCAATGCGCGGAGTGGCTTCACATAATTTTCGTCCCAGGATGCAATCACTCGCTGCGCTTGCAGTAGCTGCTCCTGTTCAAGGGAATATCCCTTTGCCCCAAGCCACGCACACCAAAGCAGCAGATTGACGTTAGCACCATGCTCATCTTGTAAACGCAGACAGGCATCGGCAACGCCTGCGCGCGCGTAGACATCCAGGGAGAAATTCCACAGGCCTGATAAGTCATCAGAAAGGGCAGAAGGCATCGCAAAATCCGCTAGCAGGGGTTTGGGGCAAGTCTGCTAGAATGCGCGCCATGATTCAATTACAAAACATCTCCGTACAACGCGGCGCTAAATTCTTATTGGATAGCGCCGATCTCACCATTTATCCGGGCCAAAAAGTCGGTTTAATCGGCGCCAATGGCACTGGCAAATCCACTTTATTCCAATTACTGCTCGGCCAGCTGCAGAGCGATACCGGCACGCTGGACATTCCCAAAGTCTGGCGCATCGCACACATGGCGCAAGAGGTCGGCCACACCAGCCGTAGCGCGCTTGATTATGTGCTTGATGGCGATAGCGAACTGCGCAGACTGGAACAGGAAATTGCACAGGCCAACCTCGACGCGGAACACAACGGCGACAAACTCGCGCATCTGTATAGCGATATGGAAAATATCCACGCCTACACTGCTCCGTCGCGCGCGCAGCAATTATTAAACGGCTTGGGCTTTGCAGCGGGCGATGATAAACGTCCTGTTTCGGATTTTTCCGGCGGCTGGCGCATTCGTTTGAACCTCGCACAAGCACTCATGTGCCCGTCGGATTTATTGCTGCTCGATGAACCGACCAACCACTTGGATTTGGATGCAACCCTGTGGCTGGAAGAGTGGCTGAAACGCTACCCCGGCACTTTGATTATTATTTCGCACGACCGCGATTTTCTCGACAACATTGTTGATCGCATTGTGTGCATCGAGCGCCAGAAACTCGATCTATACAGCGGCAACTATTCTGCTTACGAGCGCCAGCGCGCAGAAAAACTTGCACAACAACAAGTGAGTTATGAGAAACAACAAGCGCGTATCGCGCACGTTGAAAATTACATTCGCCGCTTCCGCGCACAGGCGACCAAAGCACGTCAGGCGCAGAGTCGCATTAAAGAATTGGAGCGCATGGAAAAAATTGCGCCCGCGCATATCGACTCGCCTTTTACGTTCACCTTTAAATGTCACGATAAAATGTCGGTGCCCTTGGTGCATATCGCACGCGCCAACATTGGTTACAAAACCGATGCTAATACCAGCAAAGTAATTCTCAATAGTGTCGAGCTGGCGATTCGCGCGGAAACTCGTGTCGGCCTGCTTGGCCCCAACGGTGCTGGTAAATCCAGTTTGGTAAAAACCCTCGCCGGTTCGCTGCCGCTACTGGCGGGTGATCGCACCAACGGCGAACATTTCAAGCTTGGTTATTTTGCTCAGCATCAATTGGAAGCCTTGGATATCAACGCCTCGGCTGCGCTGCATATCCAACGTTTATCGCCCAGTGCACGCGAACAGGAAATTCGCGACTTCCTCGGCAGTTTTGATTTCCACGGCGACCGCGCCTTTGAACCTATCACCCATTTTTCCGGTGGTGAAAAAGCGCGCTTGGCTTTGGCGATTATTGCTTGGGAAAAACCCAACGTATTGCTGCTCGATGAACCTACCAACCACTTGGATTTGGAAATGCGCCACGCTCTCACTATGGCGCTGCAAGAATTTGAAGGTGCAGTGATTGTGGTGTCGCATGACCGCCATTTGTTGCGCAATACAGTGAATGAATTTTTATTGGTTGCCGATGGTAAAGTCGAAGAATTTGATGGCGACCTGGAAGACTATTACAAATGGATGCAACAACAAAAAACCACCGCCGTTAATACTGAAAAAGAAGCCGTTGCGGCTAGCGAAAGCGATAACAAAGTAGATAAAAAAGTGCAGCGCCAACAATCTGCTGCTGCACGTGCGCAATTAAAACCGCTCACCAATAAATTGAAATCGCTCGAAACCCAAATGGAAAAACTCCAAAAGCGTATGAGCGAAATAGAAGCCCAATTAAGCAATCCGGAAATTTACGAAGACAAAAATAAAGCGACCTTGCAGCCTTTGTTACAAGAGCAGGCAAAACTGCAAACACAGCTGGAAGAAACGGAAGAAAATTGGCTGATGGTAAGTGAAGAGTTGGAAGCGGCAAGCCAGTGACCGATTATTAATTTAAATTCATCAATAAAAAAACCGGCACAGGCCGGTTTTTTTATTTGCTCACATGAATCTTTCTAATGAAATTAGAAGTTCATGCGCACGCCCAAGGCGATTTCAGATGTTTCTGAGCCAAGGCCAGCATCGGCAGTTGCAGAGAAGTTTGGCGCAAACCAGTAAGCCACACCGCCGCTCAATACGGTATTGCCGTCAAATGCAGTGTGATGCGCTAATTGCACTTTAAGCTCTACATTGTTCTCAACAAAACCACGCAAACCTACTGCAGCAACTAAACCTGAATCATCATTGCCATAGTCTACTGATGTATTTTCAAAACTCAGTGCGCCGTACAAACTGGAATCTGCACCAAAGAGCGTGCGGTAACCAAGGCCGATGTTTAAATTCTCGGAACCACAACGGCCGCCGCTAACATCACTATAAGAACCCAGCGCGAAGAAATCCTGATTCAATTCCAGGCTACCGCCAATGCGCAAGCCGTCTTGATTGCAATCGTAATCATCTACATCTTGATCAATATATTGAAGGCTAGCGTAGTTATAGCTAACACTGCGCGCCATTACACTAGCACTGCAACACAAGCTAACGGCTGCAATTGCGAAGGTCATTTTTTTGATTGAGTTTTTCATAATATGGTCTCTCCGGTATGGTCACTTGCTACGATTTTTTCTTCCTAAAAAACGGACGTAAAAACAGTAAGATAAAAAATAAATTTTCGGACAGTACAGTTCACCGACGATACTAAGCTCATTAGCGATAGTATGTTGTGAGGATGAATGAATCCTGAATGCAATACTTAATTCAATTTGGGTAGTATTTTTGCGCGCGCATTATCTGACGAAGCTAGCGAAGATGAAGTGCGGCAGTTCTCGAATTGATTGCTGCACAAGAATACGAGCCATTAATTTTCGGTGATAAATTTCTCATAAAGAAAAATAAAAAGATGTGCGATATCACACTTACAAATTACATCACTAATGATGTTTTTTTATTCAGCAAAAAATTAATAACCTATTTGATCAATTCCAGAGTCTTCCGCTATTGCGGTCGCTCGCACACGTAAAATTCGGCGCCCTTCCATCATTTCAATTATGAATTGATGATGCGCGAGCGTAATTTCTTCACCTGCGATGGGAACGTGTTGCAATTGATCAAGAAGCAAACCGGCAAGGGTGAAATATTCACCATCACCGCGCGGTAATTTGATATTCAATAACTCATCGACCTGTTCCAGCGGGATACTACCGTCAAGCAACCAGCCATCATTTGCTTGGGTCACGAGCGGCTCGTCGTAAGTGTCGGCTAATTCGCCGGCAATTGCGGCAAGCAAATCACCCGTGGTGACCAACCCGCGAATGCTGCCGTATTCATCGATCACTATCGCGAGCGGCAGCGATTCTTGCCGCAACATTTCCAACACTTTGAGCGCGCTGGTACCTTCGGGTACGGCAAGCGGCGAAAGCGCGAGCTTCGCAAGATCCAGCGGTTGGTTCGCAAGCGCAGCAGTGAGCAGATCGCGGCTTTGCACTACGCCGAGCAGATTATCCAACTCATCGCGCGCGACTAGCAGACGGGTTTGCGGTGTGGATTGCAAAACCTCCAGCAATTCGGCGGGCGTTGCATTGGCATCAACCCAAACAATATCCGGGCGCGGTGTCATTAGCGATTGCACCGGGCGCTCCGACAGCTGCAGCACGCTGCGAATCATGGTGCGTTCACTGTGCTCAAAGGCAAGCTCTTCATCTGCTGGCGCAGCGGTCATACCGGCGATGTCAGCACCCACTTCATCGGCATCGCTGCGGCCACCGAGTAATTTTAGAACCGCTTCTGCGGTGCGATCACGCAGCGGCCGCTCGCCGATCAAATGACGCGTACGGTTGGAGCGCGCCAATTGGTTAAAGACTTCGATTAATACCGAGAAGGCAATCGCGCCGTAGAGATAGCCTTTGGGTATGCCAAAGCCAGCGCCTTCGGCGATCAAACTCAGACCAATCATCAACAGGAAGCCAAGGCAGAGCATGACAACGGTGGGGTGGCGATTCACGAAATCGGTAAGCGCTTTACTGGCGACAATCATAATGATCATGGCGATCACTACTGCGATCATCATGACTTCCAGATGCTCCACCATGCCTACAGCAGTGATTACCGCATCGAGCGAGAAGACGGCATCCAGCACCACAATTTGGGCGATAACCGCCCCAAATGCGGCGTGAGCTTTGGTATTGCGCGGCAAATGCAGCTTGCCTTCAAGGCGCTCGTGCACCTCAACTGTGGCTTTAAAGAGGAGAAAAATACCGCCGAGCAACAGGATCAGATCGCGCCCGGAGAAGGTTTTATCCCAGACACTGAAGAGTGGTTCAGTGAGGGTTACCAGCCATGAGATGGCGGTGAGCAACAGCAAGCGCATCAACAGCGCGAGGCTCAAACCTATCACCCGCGCCTTGTCGCGCTGGTGCGGCGGTAGCTTGTTGGCGAGAATCGCAATGAAGATCAGGTTGTCGATCCCCAGCACAATTTCCAGAACTATCAGGGTTAACAACCCCAGCCATGCACTGGGATCAGCTATCCATTCCACGCGCCATTCCTCTCAATCATCCTCGCTATACCATCTTGTCCAGCATTGTCAGCACCGTCTGCACCGCGACCCAGATCAGGCCACTTAACAGCATCCAGGCAGCAATACCTATAGCGATGCCCAGCAGAACACAAACACCATCGCGCTCGATCAACCCCAGCGCGATAAACAGAATCCCCAATGCCGGCAATAAATTGCCAAACGGGATTGGCAATGCCAGTAAAAACGCCAGCAATACGCAAAAAGCACCCAACCAACGCTCGGCATTGGTGTGAGTAAGAAAGGCAATGCGGGGGCGCATCAGTTTTTCGATGCGCATCAACCAGGGCGCCACTTTGTTGATGAGTTTTTGAAAGTCGGTGGTGGCCAGCGAACTATCGGCAATCCAACGTGGCAGGTATACGCGGTCATGGCCCAGCGCCATTTGCACAGCGACAAATAACATTGGCAGTCCGGTAATAGTCGAGACACCGGGAATACCAATAATCGGCAGAGAGTTGGGCAGGGCGAAAATCAGCAGGATAAATCCAAATGAACGCTGCCCGAGGGATTCGGTAATATCCCGTACCCGCACCCGTTCGGCGCTGAAGTTGGAGGCAAAAGCCAACAGAAGGGAGGATAAGCTAACACTGGAGTGACCCAGGGTAGGTGCCCCTGAATCAGGTTCGGACGATGGCATTTAGCAACCAGACGTAATCAAGATGGCCGGATTCTACTGTAGTCCACGTGACCATGACTAGCGCGACACCTTATAGTTGCCAAACTTTACGTTAATAAAACACCAAAGGGGATGCCTGTGTACGCGCGCTTTATCGAGTCAATCCATGAGCTGGATGCGGCCAGTTGGAATCGCCTCTGCCCGCCCGATTATCCGTTTGTCCGCCATGAATTTCTTGCCGCACTCGAAAACAGCCAATGCACTTCGGCAAATAACGGCTGGCAGGTGCAGCATCTATTAATTTACTCACAGGATGATTTGGTCAACGCGCAATTGCTGGCGATCGTGCCCGGCTATATAAAAACCCACTCCTACGGCGAATATGTGTTTGATTGGAGCTGGGCCGATGCCTATCGCCGCTACGGCTACGCTTACTATCCAAAATGGATTAATGCGATCCCATTTACTCCCTGCGTCGGCCCGCGTGTGTTATGCCACACAGACATAGCGCAAACACAATTACTAGATTTTGTAGTGCAAACGCTGCACGCGAAATGCAGTGCGGAAAATCTTTCCGGCTGGCACAGTTTATTTCCCGACAATAATACCAGTGCAGGCTTCACGTCAGGGTTAGCTTCGATCACTCGACGTTTAGGTTGCCAGTTTCACTGGTTTAATCGCGACTACCGAAACTTTGATGATTTTGTCGCAACCATGAGTTCGCGCAAGCGCAAAAATATTCTCAAAGAACGGCGACAAGTACTACAACAGGGCTTTGAATTTGAGGTAAAAACTGCCGATCAATTAACTGCTCAGGATTGGGACGTTTTTTACGCGCTCTATCGCAATACCTATTTAAAACGCAGCGGTCACACTGGTTATTTAAACGCTGAATTTTTTCAGCAACTGGGCGCAACCATGAGTAGCAATTTGGTGCTAATTAACGCATCAGTTGATCAGGAAAATGGTGCGCGCAATGTCATTGCCGCATCACTTTTTGTGCGCGACCAGAACACACTTTACGGTCGCTACTGGGGCTGTTTTGAAGAGTATCAATTTCTCCATTTTGAGACCTGCTATTATCAAGGAATAGATTACGCCATCGCCAATGGTTTAACGCGCTTTGATGGCGGCGCCCAAGGTGAGCATAAAATTGCACGCGGTTTTGAGCCAGTAATTACCTATTCACACCACTGGCTCAAAGCGCCGCAATTTCGTAACGCCATCGATCAGTTTATTGCCGAGGAAGCACTGGCGATTCAACACTATGCCGATGAAGTGCGCGATGCACTGCCATTCAAACAGAGGGAAGAACAATGAAGCTGTTCAAACAGGCAAAAGATATAGCATTTATTTTTCGCGATACATTTATCAAGTGGCTGGAGCGCGAGCCTTTCAGAAGCACAGCTGTCATCTCGTTTTACACTATTTTTTCCCTGCCCGGTTTATTAGTCATCATCATTAATCTGGCAGGCTATTTTTATGGCGATGAAGCAGTTACTCGCCGCATCAGCACCGAAATAGAAGGCATGATCGGCAGCAATACCGCCAAAGATATTGAGGCCATCATCGCCAATGCCAGTGTAAATCGCGACTTTACTTTTGCATCCTTACTCGGCATAGGCACATTAATATTTGGTGCTACAGGTGTTTTTTATCAGCTGCAGCAAACACTAAACCAGATTTGGGAAGTTAAACCCGAGCCAAAACGCAAAATAGTTAAAATGGCGATGGACAGGTTGTTTTCGTTCGGGCTGATACTGGCGGTAGGATTTTTATTATTGGTATCGCTGGTGCTATCAACTTTGCTCAGTATTTTGAGTGGCTGGGTGTCGGTTTATTTTTCCGATATGTTTAATATTTTGTTCCGCATGATTGATTTTTCGATTTCCCTCGGCGTGATTACCCTATTGTTTGCAGCGATTTTTAAATTCTTACCCGATGCCAATGTTCCCTGGCGCTACGTATGGATAGGGGCATTGGTCACTGCACTTATGTTTGTGCTTGCAAAATTTGCATTGGGATTTTATTTCAGCCACAGCGAACCCGCCTCTGCCTATGGCGCAGCAGGGACAGTCATTTTAATTATGCTGTGGGTTTCCTATGCGGGATTAATTTTGTTATTCGGCGCTGAATTTACGCGTATCTACGCTGACCGCTGTGGTGAAAAGATTCAGCCCCTCGAATTTGCAGTTTCTACTGCAAATGACAGCAAAACAAACGCAACATAAAAATAAAAGCATAAAAAAAGCGAGCAGAAATTCGGCTCGCTTTTTCATTCGCTGGAAATAACTGAACTACAAAAAACTACACTTTAAACGTATCGATTTGTTTTTTCAGTTCACTGGTTTCATTAATCAACTGACTACCACTGTGATTCACTACCTGCGCGTTCTCCACCACATTTTCCGACAAGCCGTGAATGGCGGTGATATTTTTACTCACTTCATTTGCCACTGAACTTTGCTGATGCGATGCCGTAGCAATTTGGTGGTTCATGTCATTAATCACACCGATATTCGCGCGGATTTTATCCAATGCGCCGCCGACCTTTGATGCCGTTTCAATAGTTTCCCGTGCAGAGGCTGTGCTGGTGTTCATCGCCTGATGCGCCTCATCAGCAGCGCGTTGCAGCTGCACAATAATCGACTCAATTTCTTCGGTAGATGAACGGGTTTTTTGCGCAAGTGAACGAACCTCATCGGCCACTACCGCAAAACCACGCCCCTGCTCGCCAGCACGCGCCGCTTCAATCGCCGCATTCAGCGCGAGCAAGTTGGTTTGTTCGGCGATGGTACGAATCACTTCCATCACTGATCCGATATTCACCGAATTATCTTTTAACACCTGAATTTTTTTCGCGGTTGCCTCTATCTGCCCGGTAAGGCGATTCACATTGTCCAGCGAGAGATTGACGATGGTATTACCTTCTTCGGCAAGCACGCTGGTCGCGGTAGTGCGCTCGGCGGTATCACCAGCGTGGCGAGCAATTTCAGTCGCCGATGCCGATAATTCTTCCACCGCTGTCGCTACCAGTTCAATTTCACGCAACTGCTGGGAGGTTGAATCAACCGTGCTTTCGGTGGCGCCACTCATTTTGTTGACGTTGACACGCACCTTGTCGTTAACCTGCACAACATTGCGAATAATGTCGGCGATATGCTCCATCACCAGATTAAAATTGTGCGCCAAAGCCGCGATTTCATTTTGGCTGCCAGTTGGCAAACGGCGGGTTAAGTCACCACCACCACCTGCGATGGTTGCCAGTGAACGAGTCACTTCATCTACCGGCGCCAATACCAGACTGCGAATTAATATGTAGATGGTGATCAAACTGGCGGCGAGAAGTGCCAATACAGTCCAGATACTGGTCCAAATCTGCCCAGCCAAAGTGTCTTGCAGCTCCTGAGTGGAAAAGCTGATGTCGTAACTGCCAATGGTGCTGCCGTTGTATTCGATGGGAATGGCGGTGCGGGTAATCTGGTGTTCACTGCGGTCATCATCACTCGCCTGCGCCAAGGATTTGCCGCGATGATCAACTACGTTAACCGAGGTCACCAAAGAGGTGTTCACAAGGGATTTGGCAATCGCCTCCACTTGCTGAAAATCATAGGCAAACACCGCTTCCAGAATGGAGCTATTGGTCAATTCGATCATTGCCGCTGTTTCTGCTTCCATCTCGGATTCGAGGCTTGTTGAAGCGATTTTGTAGTTGGTAAAGGTCACGACAATGGCAATTGCCACCATGGCGACGATCAAGACCATCATCAATTTGGTCAGTAAGGATTTTTGAACCATGTTTCCCCCGAATCGAGTCGGCTATTAGAGTTATTAAGTTAACCAGTAATAATGACGGCCAAGTAACACCAATCTTGAGCAAAAATGCGTTAGCAAGATTGAGTTATTTTGAGCGGGAACACCTGCAGGAACTTTTATCGAAACTTCTATAGAGAATTTTATAAATATTTCTATGCAGGCTAAACCGAGGCCACCGCTGTTGTATACCAGTTAGCAGAGTATAGACGCCTGATCAGGCTAGCGCCGCTAAGTGTGAAGAAGATCTAAAAAGAAGTTTTTAATGCCAGGAGACAGCAGAAAGGAGGGATATTTGGCGACTGCAGGATAATCACCCACAACCGCCAACAACTCAGCTAGCGATTAATCATCGCCGTCGCCATCGGGATCATTGCCACCAGCCATGCCCAATTCTTTGAGTTTGCGCGTAAGGGTATTGCGCCCCCAGCCCAGCAAATTCGCGGCATCGCGCTTGCGGCCAGCAGTGTATTTCAAGGCGGTTTCGATCAATGCACGCTCAAAAGTCGGCACAGCTTCGCTTAACAATTGATGCTGACCGCGAGTCAGCGCTTGGTCGGCCCAGTGGCGCAGGGCTTTTTCCCAGTCGTCAGCAGGGGTGCTGGATTCTTTGTTTTCCAGCAGCTCCGGCGGCAAGTCTTCGATGTGCACTTCGCGCCCGGACGCCATTACGGTGATCCAGCGGCAGGTGTTCTCCAGCTGGCGCACGTTGCCCGGCCACTGCAGGGTGCTGAAATACTCTTCCGTTTCCGGCAGCAGTACTTTTGGATCGACATTTAATTCAGTCGCGGCTTTATGCAGGAAGAAACGCGCCAGTTTAGGTATGTCTTCACGGCGATTAGCCAGTTTCGGGATATGGATGCGGATTACGTTCAGGCGATGAAACAAGTCTTCGCGGAAACGATTGTCCGCCACCAGCGTTTCAAGGTTTTGGTGAGTCGCGGCGATGATACGTACATCCACCTTAACTGGCGTATGGCCACCTACACGATAAAACTCACCGTCGGCCAATACACGCAATAAGCGGGTTTGGGTTTCGGCGGGCATATCGCCGATTTCATCGAGAAACAGCGAACCGCCATTGGCCTGCTCAAAACGCCCCTGACGCTGTGCAGCAGCACCGGTAAAGGCGCCTTTCTCGTGACCAAAGAGTTCAGACTCCATCAAATCTTTCGGAATCGCGGCCATGTTCAGGGCGATAAACGGCTCGTTGCGGCGCGGGCTGTGGCGATGCAGGGCGCGCGCTACCAGCTCTTTACCGGTTCCCGACTGCCCATTGATCAACACAGTAATATTGGATTGCGACAAGCGACCAATCGCCCGAAACACTTCTTGCATCGCCGGCGCTTCGCCGATGATTTCAGTATTGGTTTCCAGCTCTGTCTCAACACCGTGTTCGCTCTTCTGCTCCTGCGCATGGGCAAGAGCGCGCTGGGTAACAGCAACAGCATCGTCCACATCAAAGGGTTTGGGCAGATATTCAAAAGCGCCGCCTTGATAAGCCGCCACCGCGCTGTCCAGGTCGGAATGCGCAGTCATGATGATGATCGGAATCTGCGGATGGGTATTGTGCAGATTGCCGAGCAGCGTCAAACCATCGGTGCCGGGCATCCGAATATCGCTGATGATCGCATCGGGCGTATCGCGGTTGAGCTGACTCATGGCGCTGTCGCCCGAATCAAACACGCGCGTTTCAATGTTCGCGCCCTGCAGTGCCTTTTCCAGCACCCAGCGGATCGAGCGATCATCATCAATAATCCAGACTTTATTAGACTTCTGCATGTTGCGCTTCCATTGGTAAGTAGAGCGAGAAGCGGGTTTTGCCCGGCTCGCTTTGGCACTCGATGAGGCCATGGTGTTGATGGATAAGGTGTTGCGAAATGGTGAGCCCCAAGCCAGTGCCTTCAGCGCGGCCGGAGATCATCGGATAGAAAATGTTTTCGATCATATCGGCGGGAATACCCGGGCCGTTGTCGATAATGTCGATGCGGCACACCAGCGAGTGATGTTTGCGACCAATGGTGTACTGGCGCTGGATACGCGAGCGCAGTTGAATCACACCGTTCAACACATTCGCCTCCACCAGCGACTGCATAGCATTGCGCACTATGTTGAGCAGCGCCTGAATCAGCATCTCTTTATCACCTTGCATCGGCGGAATACTTGGGTCGTAGTCGCGCACGATTTTGATCGCATCGCTGCTTTCGGCTTTGATGATATTGGCGACTCGCTCAATCGCCTCGTGGATATTGATCGATTGCCAATTGGGCAGCTGATTCGGGCCGAGCATACGATCGACCAGATTGCGCAGGCGATCCGCCTCATCAATGATGATGCTGGTGTATTCGGTCAGCCCGGAATGGGGCAGCTCACGCGCCAACAACTGTGCGGCACCGCGAATCCCGCCCAGCGGGTTTTTGATCTCATGCGCCATACCGCGCACCAGATTGCGTGTGGTTTCGTGCGAGGTGGTCAGCATCTCTTCGCGGCTGATGCGCAATAAACGGTCAATTGGCTGGATCTCAATGATCAAACCTTCGTGGTCGCCAAAGGGGGTTACCGTGTAATCGACGGTGATAGAACCGCCGCTAAGCAGGCGCCACTCGGCATGACGCTTGGTGTAATGATTAGCCTGCGCCGCCGCCAGCTTCAGTTGACGATCGGTTTCATCGGATTCGTAAAAAAAATAGGTGATAGGTTCACCGGTATTGCTCTCACAACTCATCGCGAGCAGAGCTTCGGCGGCGGGGTTCATGTGGCACAGCAGAAGATCGGTATCCACCAAGACAATGGCGGTACTCAAGCTATCTAATATGGGTTTGTAAATATCGCGCGGACTCACCAGCTACTGCTCTCCTGAACGCCTCGACAATGGGCATGGGCAGTACTGCAAAAACCAAACCAAGTAGTAAAAAGGCCGATTTCTGCGGTTTTAACTGCCGAGACTACCCATAATGGTGATTTTCAGGAAAATCATAGCACTAATTTGGTGCAACTATTTCGGCGTGGGCTTCGGAAGGGCATTATTATTAATATTTGGTCGAATAACGTTCACAATTACCGGATCTGACGTGCCCAATGATTGACCATTGGTATCTATCGCCTCCACCACCAGCGTGTGGGAGCCGCGCGGAACATCCTTAACGACTATATTGGTCATTGTCGTCTCTTCCAACAACTCACCATTCATAAAATACACCAGCAAATGCCCCTCTTGCAGGCCGGGATTGAGACTAACTGCAATCGCCAGATCGCGCTGCCCAACAGGAATGGTGACATCCGCACGCGGACTGATAATGCCAATCCTATAGCCAATTGCCGCCTGTTGCGGCTCGTAGGAGCTCACTGGCGTGGACTGTGGCAAAGGCTCCGCGCCGGGCACAGTATTAACCTCGCGCAGCTTAATCTTTTCCGCATTTTCAGTGCTGGGCTTATCGGTGTACCTGACAGTCCCGTCCTTATCGACAACCTTATACACATCGGCACCGGCAACCTGCGCCAGCAACAGCATCAACACCAACAATTTGCGCATCGCATTTCCCTCATCAGTCAGCTTTACCCTAGATTACTCCCGCCACCCCCAAAGAAAAAGCCCGCACCGTTTCCGGTGCGGGCCTTCTCACAGATTGATCGGCCGCAGCCAACCATCTAGCAGGACTTACACGCTGCTCTTATACAGAGTAGTAGAGTTCAAATTCTACTGGGTGTGGAGTCATGTTAACGCGTTGGATGTCAGCTTTCTTCAGGTCGATGTAAGCATCGATGAAGTCTTTAGTGAATACACCACCAGCCAACAGGAACTCGTGGTCTGCTTCCAAAGAGTTCAGAGCCTCTTCCAAAGACGCACAAACTTGTGGAATCAGCGCTTCTTCTTCTGGCTCCAGATCGTACAGGTCTTTAGTTGCTGGCTCGCCCGGATGAATCTTGTTCTGAACACCGTCGATACCTGCCATCAACAGTGCTGCGAAGCACAGGTATGGGTTAGCAGTTGGGTCAGGGAAACGGGTTTCGATACGCTTGGCTTTTTCACCAACAGTGTAAGGAATACGGATAGAAGCAGAACGGTTACGTGCAGAGTAAGCCAGCATTACTGGAGCTTCGAAGCCCGGAACCAAACGCTTGTAAGAGTTGGTAGACGCGTTACAGAAAGCGTTCAATGCTTTAGCGTGCTTGATGATACCGCCAACGTAGTACAGAGCAGTTTCAGACAGACCAGCGTATGCGTCACCAGCGAATTGGTTTTTGCCATTCTTGGTGAAAGACTGGTGAACGTGCATACCTGAACCGTTATCACCGATCAGAGGCTTCGGCATAAAGGTTGCGGTTTTACCGTATTGGTGAGCAACGTTGTGTACGCAGTACTTGAGGATTTGTACTTCGTCCGCTTTCTTAACCAGAGTGTTAGCGCCTACGCCGATTTCACATTGGCCAGCGTTAGCAACTTCGTGGTGGTGAATTTCGATTTCCAGACCCATAGCTTCCATCGCATTACACATAGCGCCACGGATGTCGTGCAGAGAGTCGATTGGAGCAACTGGGAAGTAACCACCTTTTACGCGTGGAGCGTGGCCGTGTTTACCTTCAATGTCATCACCTGACTGCCAGGAAGCCTCTTCAGATTTGATCTTGTAGAAAGAACCGCCCATGCCACTGTGGAAATGAACGCTATCGAAAATGAAGAATTCTGGCTCTGGACCAAACAGGGCGATATCACCCAGACCGGTAGACTTCAGGTACTCTTCAGCGCGCAGACCGATAGAACGTGGGTCGCGGTCGTAACCTTGCATGGTTGCTGGCTCAACGATGTTGCAGCGAACGATGATGGTAGCTTCGTCGTAGAAAGGATCCAGAACAGCAGTTGAATCGTCCGGCATCAGGATCATGTCGGAGTCGTTAATGCCTTTCCAACCAGCGATAGAAGAACCGTCGAACATTTTACCGTCAACGAAGAAACTGTCGTTTACAACGCTTGATGGGAAAGTTACGTGTTGCTCTTTACCTTTGGTGTCGGTGAAACGCAGGTCAATCCAGCGAGCTTCGTGTTCTTTGATCAGGTCTAAAGTCTTAGACATTGAATGCCTCCAAGTTGTAATAGCCCGAAGGCTACGGATTGTGAAAGTTATTACTCTTGGCAAATAACCCGGAACCGGGCGCTTTGCCGAAATTTTTCCCACTTCATCCGGGCGCGACTCATTTCGGTGAGCGGGGCAAGACTAGGGTGTCAGAAAAAGGGCAAAATATATGCCATCTAGGGAAAATAGCAATAAGCCTTTAAAAATAAGGTTTTCAAGCGATAAGGCAAGCTCGCGCAAACAGCAAAAGCACCAATAAAACGCACAAATTTTTATTAATGCACCAAAAACAAGCATTAATTATTTGTTTGCGGCCTCCCTTTTTGTTTCCCTATAAAGCGAGCGCTAGTGTGCCAGTTGCATGCTCCAAATTGCATCACTTTTATCGTCAATTTCCCCTAAAAACCATTAAAGCTGTTTCGCTCATCAAAGGTTATTAGCTTTTATCTAAACACCCTATAGCAACTACCTATAGCTTTGATATCGAATGGCGCGGAAAATCACTGTAGTTTGCGCTGCTCGTGCGTAAACCGCGCGGCCAGGCCATATCAATAAGAACACGAGTTATTCACATGCACATGACAACGACCGAAATTTTCCTGATCGCAATGGTGATCATTTTTACCATTCCCTATTTGATTTGGCGCCTTGGCCGAACGGATTATTGGGCGCCGCTGGTTGTCGTCCAGATCATTATGGGCATAGTGCTCGGCCCGGGCGTGCTGGGCAAAGCCTTCCCCGAGTACTACACATTTGTGTTCAACGCTGATGTGATTAAGTCACTCAACGGTATTGCTTGGTGGGCGGTGATGATTTTTGTGTGGATCGCCGGTATCGAGCTGGATCTGAAAAAAGCCTGGCAATACAAGCGCGAAAGCGGCATCACCGCTGGCTTGGCACTGGGTACACCCCTGTTATTCGGCTGTGGCGCCGCAGTGCTAATGATGGGTGTTAGCGATGGCTGGATGGGGCCAAATGGCATGACTTGGCAGTTCGTGCTGGGCGTGGGTATGGCCTGTGCGGTAACGGCGCTGCCGATTCTGATTTTATTTATGGAAAAGATGGCAATTCTGCGCCAGCCCATTGGCCAGCGTATTTTGCGCTACGCCAGCCTCGATGACATCGCCATCTGGGGTGTATTGGCCTTGATTCTGCTGGATTGGGAGCGCGTTGGGCGCCAGGGAATGTTTCTGGTGGGCTTTACCATCGCCGCTTACGGATTCCGCAAGCTGATGATCGCCATTCAGGAAAAAGACCGCTGGTACTCCGGTTTTATCTGGCTGGCGATCTGCGGCCTCGCGGCCGACTGGGCTGGTTTGCACTTTATGGTCGGCGCCTTCCTCGCTGGGGCAGTGATGGATGCTGACTGGTTTAATCAGGAGGATATGGACAAGCTGCGCCACTTTGTCCTGATGATCATCATGCCCGTATTCTTCCTCAGTACCGGCTTGCGCACTAACTGGGATGTGGGCGGCACTGCGGTGTTTGTCGCCGCCGGCATACTGCTAGTCGCGTCCGTTGCGGGCAAGCTGGCCGGGGTTCACGCCGCGGGTAAGATCCTCAAGTGGGAAAAAGGTGAAGCGTCGATTATCGGCTGGCTGCTGCAAACCAAGGCGCTGATTATGATCATCTTCGCCAATGTGCTGCTCGATAAACAAATCATTACCAGCGAAACCTTTACCGCACTGCTGATTATGGCCGTCGCCAGTACCATGCTGACAGTGCCAGCCGTGGCGCCCAAGCTAGAGCGCATGAAAGAGATTATCTTTCGCGCCAAGTAAATCGCCAAGCCACAGAACAAAAGGGTGAGCCGACATATCGGCTCACCCTTTTTTATTGTGCGAACATCGTTGCGTTAAACCACGAACCGCGCCACCAAACCATTCAAATCCACCGCCAAGCGCGCCAACTCCTGCGCCGAGGCGCTGGTTTGATTGGCACCGGCGGCCGATTGCGTCGATAAATCGCTGATATTCACAATGCTTTTATCTATCTCACGTGCCACCACGGCCTGCTGTTCAGCCGCGCTGGCGATAACCAGATTGCGCTCGCTGATTTTGCCCGCCTGAGCGTAGATCTGATCCAGTGCCACTCCCGATTGCTCCGCCGCTGCCAGCACAGCGCGCGCATAGTCCACGCTCTCGCGCATAGCGCTGACTCCAGTTTGAGTGCCCGCTTGCACGCGCGCCACCATCTGCTCAATCTCTTTGGTTGATGCCTGAGTGCGATGCGCCAGCGCGCGCACCTCGTCGGCCACCACCGCAAAACCGCGCCCTGCCTCGCCGGCACGCGCCGCTTCAATCGCAGCATTGAGCGCGAGCAGATTAGTCTGCTCAGCGATGGCGCGAATCACCTCAAGAATTTGGCCGATAGCACGGGATTCTGTCGCCAGCTCATCAATCTGTACTGATGTTCGGGTCACCCCGGATGACAGGGTTTCGATGGCCTTAATCGTCTCCAACACTTGGTCGTGCCCCTGCTGGGCTAGTTGCGCAGAGGTGCTGGACTCTTCTGCCGTGTTAGTTGCATTGTGTGCCACTTCATCCACCGCGGCGCTCATTTCGGTCACGGCAGACGCTGCCTGTTGGATTTCATCATTCTGGCGTTGCAGGGTGCGCGAGGAATCCTCTGCCACCGCGTGCAATTCCTCCGTCGCCGTTGCCAATTGCACTGCTGAATCGGCGATCTGGCTGATAGCGCTGCGCAAACTGTCTTGCATCGCTCCCAAGGCGACCAGCAAGTGCGCTACTTCATCCTTACCCTGAGCTTGAATCGAGTGGGTTAGATTTCCCTGCGCCACCCGTTCAGTTGCCAACAGGGCGCTGGCGAGCGGGCGCGTAATGCTGCGGGTGGCGGTAACGGCAAGTAAAATCATTGCCACGACTAGCACTGCCAAGCTGCCAAGCAAGGCGGTGCGGCTATTGCTGTAGGTTGAATCCGAGCGCTGTGCGGCGCCTGTTGCGCCCTCATGGCTCACTTGGTTTAGCGCCAACACCACCTTGGTCATAGCATCGGCGAGGGGGTTCAAGCGCCCATCGATAAGATCTTTCGCTGCGGCAAAATTGTTGCCTCGCATCAAGCTGACAACTTCCGCTGAACCGGCAAAGTAGGCGTCGATATTCACCGATAGCTCATCAAACAGGCGTCGTTCTTGCTCCCCTGCCACGCTTTTACCCTTGCTGAGTGCCGTTAAAACATCACTTTTGATGCCATCCAAACGAGTAGCCGTCTGGTTTAATTCATCGGGCGAGTCGCTCAGCGCCGTTCTGATAGTAAAAATGCGAAAGCGCATCAGCGATAGATTCAGCTCTGCAATTCGCTCCTCCAATGGCAGCCAATGCTCCGTTATTTCATTCTCCGCCTCATGCATTTTTTCGGTGCCATTGAGTGCAATACCCCCCAGCACAAATACCCCCAAGACTAACAAGCCAAATGCCAGCGCCAACCGCTGGCCGATCGTCATATTGCGCATCATCATGATTTCTTATTTTCTCCGCATGGGTTAGATCAAACTGTTGTGGCACCAGCACACTAGTGCTCTGGCGCCAAAATCAACATGCGAATTCTGCGCCAACAGCTGCCCCAGCTCAACGGGATATTCAGAAATCTTTTCTTTTCAAATCAGATGCTTATTTAAACGACAGTTAAATCACAAAACGCGCCACCAGCCCATTCAAATCTACCGCTAAGCGCGCCAATTCCTGCGCCGAGGCGCTGGTTTGATTGGCACCGGCGGCCGATTGAGTGGAGAAATCACTGATATTGACGATATTGCGATCCACCTCGCGTGCCACTGCTGCTTGCTCTTCGGAAGCGCTGGCAATCAGCAGATTGCGCTCACTGATTTTGCCCACCTGACGATAAATTTCCTCCAGTGCAGAACCAGCCTGTTCGGCAATACCAAGAGTCTGGCGCGCATAGTCGACACTGCCACGCATGGAATCAACTGTCGCCTGGGTTCCACTTTGTACCTTGGATACCATCTGCTCAATTTCGCGTGTAGACACTTGGGTACGATGCGCCAGCGCACGCACCTCATCCGCTACCACTGCAAAACCGCGCCCGGCTTCACCTGCGCGCGCCGCTTCAATCGCTGCGTTTAGCGCCAGTAAGTTAGTCTGCTCGGCAATGCCACGAATCACATCCAGCACTTTACCAATATCTTTGGATTCCTCGGCCAAGCCTTCTATTTGATGTGAGGTCTTGGTGAATTCACTAGTCATGCTTTCAATGGAAGAGATGGTTTCCTGAACCTTATCGCGCCCCTCATGCGCCAAGCGGGCGGATTGATTAGACTCTTCGGCAGTGCCTGATGCATTGCGCGCCACCTCATCCACCGCTGCACTCATTTCCGTAATCGCCGAGGCCGCCTGTTGAATCTCGCTATTCTGATTTTGCAGATTGCGCGAAGCGTCCTCTGCAACTGCGTGCAACTCCTCAGTCGCCGCTGCCAACTGGGCTGCAGAATCGGAAATGTGGCTGATTGCGCCGCGTAAATTGGCTTGCATCCGTGCGAGCGCCGTCAGCAATTGAGCAGGCTCATCCTTACCAGTAGTGTCGATACGCTGGGTTAAAACCCCTTCAGCTACCGTTTCAGCCGCCTTAACGGCATTAGCGATGGGGAGCGTGATGCTACGTGTAACCACTAGAGCCAATACCAGCGTTAACACCAAGGCTATAGCTATGCTGGTGAGAATCGCAGTGCGGCTACTGTCGTGCGCAGCATCCGATTGCGCGGTCGCGTTGACCGCACCTTCGCTATTGATCTGGTTGAGGTTGAGCAACAACTGGGTCATTTGATCCGCAAGCACATTAAGACGGGTTTCAATCAGGCTCCGAGCTGTGGCGGTGTCACCGATTTGCATAGCGCTAACGACCTCGGCAGAACCTGCGATATAGGCTTGCTTCACCTCCAGTAATTTCCCATAGACTTGCCGCTCGCCGGCTTCGCTGATCAGGCTTTCATAACGCTTGCCAGCCTTGTCCAAATCCTGCCGGATGCTATCGAGCCGCGCACTGGTCTGCGCCAACTCCTCTGGAGTGTCATCCAGCGCGGCGCGCAAAGTGAAAATGCGAAAGCGCATCAACGACAAATTTACATCCGCAATTGCGGCTAAGGACGGCATCCAGTTTTCGGTAATTTGATGCCCCGCGGCACTCATCCGATTAATGTTGTGCAAGGACGAACCACCTAACAACACCACCAGCAATGCCAGCAAACCAAAAGCAAGCGCCAAGCGCAGTCCGATCTTGATATCTCTTAATGACATGTTCCAGCACCTTTATTTTTGATATAGCACCCCATGTTTCAGCCCATTACCGCTTAACCGGGCACTCCATTGACTTAATCAGTATTGCCTATAATTTCCAAAGCTGCTCAAAGATTAACCGCGCCATCTGGCATCCTCTTGGGTATAATTCGCTGCTTTTTCCACGGGTCAGAGCACCAACCTCACTGGGCCAACCCTAGCCGGTAATCTCGTTATGCATTTTGTTATCAAAGTTTTCTCCGAAATCATCATCAAAAGCCCGCCCGTGCGTAAGCGCTTTATTAAGCAATTGCGCGATAACCTGCGCGTTCTGCTGGGCAATATCGGGGTGGATATCGATGTGCAGCGCGATTGGGAAAAGATTGAAATTCGCTGCCCAGAAGCGACTCCCGAGGTGATCGCACAAGTATCGGATGTGCTGGCGCGCACGCCGGGTATCGCCAACTTTGCGCTGCTGAATGATTATCCACTGGGCGATTTGGAGTCGATCTTCCAACACACCTTGCGCCACTGGCGCGATGGCATCGCCGGCAAGACCTTTTGTGTGCGCGCCAAACGCGTGGGCAAACACGAGTTCACTTCGGTACAGGTGGAGCAGTATGTCGGCGGCGGATTGTTACAGCATTCGGAAGCCAAAGGCGTAAGCCTGCATAAGCCAGAGGTGATAGTACCGCTGGAGATCAAAGGCGACCGCGTGTGGGTGCTGACCAGCAAAACCCAAGGTTTGGGCGGCTTCCCATTGGGCGCGCAAGATCCAGTGCTCTCGCTTATCTCCGGCGGATTTGATTCAACCGTATCGACCTATTTGTGTATCAAACGCGGGCTGCGCGCACACTACTGCTTCTTTAATCTCGGCGGTCGCGCCCATGAAATCGGCGTAAAAGAAGTCGCCTATTACCTGTGGAACAAATACGGCGCATCGCATCGAGTGAAATTCGTTACCGTTCCTTTTGAAGATGTAGTGCGCGAGATTCTGGAAAAGGTCGACAACCCTTACATGGGCGTGACACTCAAACGCATGATGCTGCGCGCCGCCGAAAAGGTCGCCGAGTCGCTGGAGATTCCCGCGCTGGTGACCGGTGAAAGTGTGGCGCAGGTATCCAGCCAAACGCTGGTGAATTTGAATGTGATCGACCGCGCAACCGATATGGTTGTACTGCGCCCGCTCGCCACTATGGATAAAGGCGACATCATCAATATCTCCCGCAAAATCGGCACCGAAAGTTTTGCCGCCAGCATGCCGGAATACTGCGGCGTGATTTCGGTCAACCCGACTACGCGCGCCAAATTGCACAAGGTCGAGTTTGAAGAAGCGCGTTTTGATATGGCAATCCTTGAACGTGCAATCGAAGAGCGTCGCGCGCAGAACATTGACGAGATTGTCGATGAACTGGATGCGGACCTGTCGGTACCTATGGTGGGCGATGTAAGCGCACCCGATGTGGTGATCGATATTCGCCATCCCGATGAGCAGGAAAAAACGCCGCTCTCTGTGGATGGTGTAGATGTGCAGGTAATTCCCTTCTACTCACTCAACAACCGCTTCGCGCTGCTGGATCAGACCAAGCAGTATTACCTCTATTGCCAAAAAGGGGTGATGAGCCAGTTGCATGCTGCCAACTTGAAAGATGCCGGCCATTTGAATGTTGGCGTCTATCGCCCTGAACCCAAGAGTGCTTGCGCCATTTCATGACTGGCGCCCCCACACCAGCGCAGAAGGAACAAGCAGCTAAAAAGGAACGAATAGCCGAATTTGATTACCTGCGCGGAATATCAATCGCGCTGATTGTGCTCGGCCATTCGATTGTTTTTGCGCAACCGCTGTTTCCACCACTGCTGGAAAATCTGCTGCGCGGCGGGACAGGGCTCTTTGTCTTTATCTCCGGGTTTTTCTTCCATCGCGTTTTTTACGCGCGCTTTAACTACTCGCAATTTATCGCCAAAAAAGCCAGCAGCTTGCTGATTCCCTTTGCGGTGATTTCACTCTTTGCATTGCTGCTGCGCATGATCGGCTGGTGGCTGGACGGCGTGAGCTGGCAGGATATGGTGCTCTACAGCTGGTACACGCTGCGCAACGGTTATGTGCTTTATCCGCACTGGTATATCCCGTTTATCTTCCTCACATTTTTGTGCTCGCCGCTGCATTGGTTTTACATACGCGCGCGGCTGTCGGTGCAGCTGGTTATTTTGGTGGCGTTTTTCCTGATTGCGATGTTTTTACATCGCCCGCAATCCAACTCCAACTTTGTGCAGTCGCTGGTGTATTTCACACCTTATTATCTGCTCGGGATGCTGGTATCGCTCTATCACAGCCAACTGCGTAAACACCACTGGCCACTGATGCTATTAAGCTTCGCGCTGATTGCCATCACTGCGCTGGCACAGACTTATATATGGGTGCGCTTGGGCAACTATCACAAAACCGCCTTCACCTACGACGGCATTGATCTGCAATTTATCCAAACGTTTTTCGCCTGTATCGCCTTGCTCGCGCTCTGCCGTCATATCCACTGGCCCTGGCTGCAACGCCACCTGTGCTGGTTGGCAGAACTAAGCTTCCCGATCTTTTTTATCCACCCGTTGCTGACACTGGCTCTGGAAAATCTGATCAAGCTAGATGGCATTGCCCCGCTTTTCCCCGTCACGACACTGAGCCAAAGCCTGCTGGTTTTTGCGTTCGCCTTTGTGGTGCAGTTTTATGGTTCGGTGGGGATTGCGGTATTTATTAAAGCGATATTCAACAAGCGCAGCCGCTATCTGGTCGGATAATTCAAACTGCTACACCCAATTCTCCACACGCAAACCATCAACCCGATCAAACTCTTTCTCGTTGTTAGTGACCAGCGTCCAATCTTGGGCACGGGCATGGGCGGCGATCCAGAGATCATTGTTGCCAATGGGTTGACCGGATTTTTGCAGCTGCGCGCGAATGTCGCCGTAATGAGTGGCAACCTCTTCTGACAATTCCGCAATGGTAATCAGGCTGGCAAGCTCATCGATAACCGCCAAGGCGCGCGTTTTGGAATGGCTTTTTTCTGCGCCAAAACGCAGCTCGCCAAGAGTGATAACCGACATCGCTAATTGATTGGCAGGGTGCAGCTGAAAACGTTCACGCACACTGGGTGGGTTGTATTTGGCGATATAAATACAGATGTTGGTATCCAGCAAAAAACGTGTACTCATCGAGCATTCCTTTTAAAAATCGTCCCTATTAAAAATCGTCTCTTTCCTGCGGCGCCTCGTCTTCCCGCCCTTGCTCCATAAAATCGGATGGCAATTGCGCCAGAGCGTCAAAAATCGCTGTCGCGTTGGGCACCAGAGGGCGCAACACTATTTCATCACCGCGACGAAAAATCTCAAGCTGCTCAACATCAACGCGAAACTCTTTCGGTAGCCGAACGGCTTGGCTGTTGCCCGATTGAAAAACCCGTGCAAAAGTCATGGGAACCTCCTGAATAAATTTTGATGTAGGCACTTCTTTGCGCTCATTAGCGCTCACATCAAGCGCACACCAAGTAGACACATTAAGTAGATACGTTAAGTATATACAGCAACAAACCATCAGACCAGATTAAAAAATCACCAATCAGCGCCTTCTAGTCATATCCGTGCAACCTCTACATAGGTATAATGCGCGCCTTTTTATGCGTCCCCACTTGCCTGCACAGGCATTCACCCAAGAGAAATCCCACAGTGACAGATCAATCAGCTATCGAAAAACTGCGCAATATTGCGATTATCGCCCACGTTGACCACGGTAAAACCTCTATGGTTGACCAGTTGTTGCGTCAATCTGGCACCCTCGACCGTCGCGATGACACCGGCGACCTGATCATGGACAGCAACGATCAGGAACGCGAGCGCGGCATTACCATTCTGGCGAAAAACACCGCCATCAAGTGGAACGACTACCGCATTAACATCGTGGACACCCCCGGACACGCCGACTTCGGCGGCGAAGTAGAGCGCGTTCTGTCGATGGTTGACTCGGTATTGCTGATCGTTGACGCCGTTGGCGGCCCAATGCCACAAACCCGTTTCGTAACCTCCAAAGCGTTCGAACAGGGTCTGAATCCAATCGTGGTAATCAACAAGATCGACCGCCCGGGCGCTCGTCCTGAGTGGGTTATGGATCAGGTATTCGACCTGTTTGACCGTTTGGGTGCAACTGAAGAGCAACTCGATTTCCCAATCGTTTACGCCTCTGCGCTGAATGGTGTTGCCGGTCTGGATCCAGAAGACATCAAAGAAGATATGACCCCGCTGTTCCAAATGATCGTGGACAAGGTTCAACCACCTAAAGTTGACCTCGACGGTCCTTTCCAGATGCAAATTTCTGCGTTGGACTACAGCAGCTACGTAGGTGTAATCGGGATTGGCCGTATCACGCGCGGCAGCTTGGCGCCGAACCAACAAGTGGTTGTAGTTGACCACGAAGGCAACCAGCGCAAAGCCAAAGTATTGCAAGTGATGGGTTATCACGGTCTGCAACGCGTTGAAACCGACAAAGCCTACGCCGGCGATATCGTGTGTATCACTGGTGTAGACAAGCTCGGCATTTCCGACACCTTGTGCAGCCCGGATGCAATCGAAGCTCTGCCAGCTCTGTCAATCGACGAGCCAACCGTAAGCATGACCTTCCAGGTAAACGACTCACCGTTTGCCGGTAAAGAAGGCAAGTACGTGACCAGCCGTAACATCAAAGACCGTCTGGATCAGGAATTGATTGCTAACGTTGCATTGCGCGTACAACAAGGCGACTCACCGGACAAATTTATCGTATCTGGCCGCGGTGAATTGCACCTGTCAGTATTGATCGAAAATATGCGCCGCGAAGGCTACGAGTTGGGCGTATCCCGTCCAGAAGTAGTTAAGAAGATCGTTGATGGCGAAGTGCACGAGCCGTTTGAGCAAGTGGTAATCGACGTTGAAGAAGAACACCAAGGTAAAGTGATGGAAGAACTCGGCCTGCGCAAAGGCGAGTTGACCAACATGGAGCCGGATGGCAAAGGCCGTATCAAGTTGGAATTCCTCTGCCCATCGCGCGGGCTGATCGGTTTCCGCGGCCAGTTCCTGACCATGACTTCAGGTTCAGGCATCATGACCAGTATTTTCGATCACTATGGTCCAGTGAAAGAAGGTGAAGTAGCCAAGCGTCAAAACGGTGTACTGGTTTCTATGGTGAAAGGTAAAACCCTCGCCTACGGTTTGCACCCACTGCAAGACCGCGGCCGCTTGTTCCTCGGCGCCGGTGTAGAAGTTTACGAAGGTCAGATCGTGGGTATTCACTCGCGTTCAAATGACCTGGTAGTAAACCCAACCAAAGCCAAGCAATTAACCAACGTTCGTGCTTCCGGTACTGACGATGCGCTGACCCTGTCACCGCCAATCCGTCACACTCTGGAACAAGCACTGGAATTTATTGAAGACGACGAACTGGTTGAAGTAACACCACAATCGATCCGTCTGCGCAAAAAACTGCTCACCGAAAACGAGCGTAAGCGCGCCAATAAATAATTCGCGTTTGTTCACGCAATAAAAAATCCCGGTCAGTGTGAGCTGACCGGGATTTTTATTTACGCGTGTAAAAATACGTGTGTAAAAAGCTACTTAGGGGCAAGCTACATCTTTACCCGCGCCTTTTACTACGCTCACTTTGGCGAAGGTGATATCCAAAGTACCGCTGGTGATCAGCGAGAAAGGTTGCAGGATTTGCGTCCAGTACTCTTCTGGCGGTTGGGTTACGCCGAAGTTTGCGCCCGAGTTAGGATAGCACTTGAAGGGTACAGTAACGGTTTGCCAATCCTGACCGGCGAAGCCTTTGAGTTTTTCACTCAGGTCGATATCGGAGGCACAGTAAGAGCCGCAACCCAGACGCAAGTAAGTGGTTGCACTCGGCGCTGCGTTGACTTTGATATCAAATACCAGCGCGGAATCGCTGCTGTAGTAGTTGATAAAGTCTTGGCGATTAGCCACCGACAAGGCCACTTGGCCGCTGCCTGAACCATTCCACTGCACGCGGCGCGCATCTTCCTGCACATCGCGGTCAACCGCTTGGATCATCAGCGATGAGGCTTTTACGGTGTTGCTGTTCATCGGCACTACATCATTTTGGAAGCCGATGATTTCCAACTGCCAAGGATCCATTGGGCGACGGTTGAAGATCTCCAACACGTCCAAGGCTTCCGCTGGTTTTAAACCGTCTTCCGGCAGGTCATCACCCAAGGTGTTTTGCTCGCCGTAGCTCATGCCATAGCCGTAGGCAAAGAGTGGATCGTAGTTAGCGTCGCCTTTGTTGAGTGGCGTTTGGTCGGGATTTTTCGGCCAAGAGAAGCTCAGGCGGCCTTTCATGTTGTAGTTCACGCCGCCTTCGGCTTTTTGGAAAATCACGTCGGCCACGCCTGCACCTTCAGTGCCCGGTTGCCAGATGGCGACAAAAGCGTCAGAGCTGTTGAGTTCGCGATTGACCCAGAGCGGGCGGCCAGTGATAAACAGCGACACCACCGGAATACCTTGGCTGCGCAATTTTTTCAGCAATTCCAGATCGCTCGGGTTGCGCGGTTTGTAAGCGAGCATGCCCACATCACCCTGCATTTCGGCGTAGGGATCTTCACCAAAAATCACAATCGCAACATCGGGTTTTTCGCTGAAAGAACCATCGACGCTCAGTGTCGCTTTACCGCCAGCCGCACTCACAACCTCATTGATACCAGCATAAATCGAGGTGGCGCCGGGGAAGTCGGAGTTGACGTTACCGGTACCCTGCCAGGTCACTGACCAGCCGCCAGATTGTTTGCCAATATTGTCCGCGCCATCGCCCGCAACGAGGATATTTTGCTTGCGTGCCAGTGGCAGCAAATTGCCTTTGTTTTTCAACATCACCAGCGATTCACGCACTGCCTGACGCGCAACAGCGCGATGCTCTGGTGCACCCAGCAATTCTTTTTTACCAGCCAGTGGGCGGGTAGATGGCGCACCTTTCTCAAACAGACCGGCGCGGATTTTCACGCGCAGAATGCGGCGCACGGCATCGTCCAAACGCTCGGCAGTCACTTCGCCGGATTTGGCTTGTGCGAGCAGGTTGTTGTACAGCTCTTTCCAGTTGGGCTCGGGCACCATGTAGATGTCCAGACCCGCCATCAGCGATTCCGGGCAGTCCACCGCAGTACAACCGGGGATAAAACTGTGGCCGCTCCAGTCACCCACAACCAAACCATCAAAACCCATTTGGCCTTTGAGTACATCGGTCAGCAGGTATTTGTGGCCGTGCATGCGGGTGCCATCGTAACTGGTGAAGGAGGCCATCACCGCCTGCACACCTGATTCGATTGCACTGAAATAACCAGCGCCGTGAATATCGCGCAGATGGGTTTCATCGCCTTGAGTCGGCCCGCGGTCAACACCATTCAAGGTGCCGCCATCGCCAATAAAGTGTTTGGCAGTGGCGATTACGTGCTCATTGGAAAAGAGGGTTTCCGAGCTGCCTTTACCTTGCAGGCCTTCAACCATCTTGCCCGCAAAATCGCCGACGATCTGTGGATCTTCCGACCAACTTTCATAGGCGCGACCCCAGCGGTCATCGCGCGCGACAGCAACAGTCGGGGAGAAATCCCAATCCAAACCGGTCACGGCGATTTCACGCGCAGTCGCCCAACCGATTTGTTGTAACAATTCAGGGTTATGAGTAGCACCAAGGGCGATGTTGTGTGGGAACAGGGTGGCGCCCACTACGTTGCCCAAACCGTGTACGGCATCTGTACCCCACATGATCGGGATACCAATACGGCCGTTGGAGGTATCGATAGACGCATTATAGAAGCTATCGGCCAGTTTGACCCAGTCTTCCAGTGGCGCGTATTTGTTCGCGCCCGGAGTGCTGCCGCCGCCGTTAAGCACCGAACCTACGTGGTACTGCTTGATGTCTTCGGGGGTGAGGAATTTGATCTCCGGCTGAATCAGCTGGCCGATTTTTTCTTCCAGCGTCATGCGCCCGATCAAATCATCGATGCGTGCTTCAACCGCTGGATCTTGTTTAATTGCACTCTTGATTGCCGGCCATTCCACTTTCGCGGGGGCTGTAGCAACAGGGGCAGGAGTTGTCGTAGTCGTGGATGGTGCGTCAGTGGTTTTTGAATCGCAGCCGATTAAAAGGCTGGCCAAAACCACACCTGACACCAGTGAGCCTAGTGGTAGTTTGTTATTCATGAGGGAACCTGTTGACCAAAAAAGCAACGGATCTGACGCCCTAGAGCGAGGCGATTCCAGTCAGTTGAGTGTTATATAAGTGCCGAAAACGAATACATAGGTATGCGCTGGCAAAAGGTACCAGCTAGCCGCGCAGATACGAACAACATTTACGTTTTATGATGCAATCGGTGACAGGAGCCCCTTCTTAAACATGATGCCAGTGCGAATTTGATGGCGAGATAAAAAGCATATCAGGCTGTTTTCTGATTACATTTTTGCGTTGATCATGCACACAAAAAGTGGTTTTTGTGGCGCAGAAAGACAAAAGAATATCGGCGTTTATCCATATGTAAAAATGTTGTTATCCCGCCATGCGTGAGCCAGATCACAGAGTTAAATATCCTCTACACTGAAAAACAGCGTAATTCACGCCAAGGTAAAGGTCACTCAATTCGCAATACTTTTCCGGTGTCGTTTGGGAGGAATCATGTTCAAGAAAATAGAACAAACCCGGCTAGGGGATATTTTAATCAGCAAGGGATTAATCACTCAGGAACAACTTGCGAGCGCAATTGAAGAACAATCCCGCAGAAAGCGCCTGTTAAATCCCGCTGACCCCAATGCTCAAGTCACGCCCTTAGGTGAAATTCTAATTGAGATGGGTTGTATCGATCGCTTGCAATTAAAACGCGGACTGAATTGGCAGCACCGCTTGCGTCATGCATCTATCGCAATGGCGCTCTGCGCTCCATTCATGATCTTTATGCCCAGTGTTGCGCGCGCGGCACCAGCGCCAATTACTATCCAGTCTGAAAACTATACAACCATGGGCGGCATTCAAACCGAAAACACCTCGGATGTCGGCGGCGGCAAGAATGTCACAAGCATTGATGCTGCCGATTGGATGACATACAAGAAAATCGATGTTCCAGTTACCGGTACTTACGACATTACCTTCCGGGTAGCGAGCGCCAATGGAGGAACCTTCCAACTTAAAGCGCGCAACGGCAAGGTGATTGACACAGTTACCGTACCTGCGACCGGTGGAGCACAATCCTGGGTTGATGTTGTGCGCAAGGTACCGCTTACTGCGGGCAGTAATGATCTGAACATAAGGTCAGTGACGGGCGGATTTAATATCAATTGGATGAAAGTAGAACTGTCCAGCGAGACCATTACAGCTCCAGCTCCAGCTCCAGCTCCAGAAACTAATGATCCGGTTGTTGAGTCAACTGCTCCTGTCGTTGAGCCAAGTACTCCTATCGTAGAACCAACTACTCCGATTATTGAAACAACGACTCCCGTTATTGAATCTAGTACTTCGACTTCGGGGGCTACCCTCATCGTCGAAGCAGAAAACTATACAACTATGAGTGGGGTGCAGAAGGAGAGCACTACGGATGTAGGTGGCGGCACAAATCTTAGCTATATCGATGCTGGCGACTGGATGACATATAAAGGTATTAATGTCGCTGTTGCAGGTAAGTATAAAGTCACTTTTAGGGTAGCAAGCCAAAGCGGTGGAGGTTCTTTCCAGGTGAAATCCGCTGATGGCAAGATACTAGATACTGTCTATGTGCCATCTACAAGTGGGTGGCAGAACTGGGTTGATATTGAGCGCACCATATCGCTTGAAGCTGGCAGCAATGATTTGACCCTATTGGTTTCTGCGGGCGGATTTAATCTGAATTGGATGAAATTAGATCTGACAGGTGAAACTAGCTCTAGCACTAGCTCTAGCACTAGCTCTAGCTCTAGCTCTGCCACTAGCTCTACCGCTCCAGCAACAACCTCTAGCATTACCATCCAAGCTGAAAACTATACAACTATGAGTGGTGTGAAACATGAAACCACTACGGATGTAGGTGGCGGCACAAGTCTTGGCTATATCGATGCCGGCGATTGGATGACATATAAAGGTATTAGTATTGCTGTTGCAGGTACTTATAAAGTCACTTACCGGGTAGCAAGTCAAAGTGGCGGGGGTTCATTCCAGGTGAAATCCGCTGATGGCAAGGTACTGGATACTGTCTCTGTGCCATCTACCAGTGGGTGGCAAAACTGGGTTGATATTGAGCGCACCATATCGCTTGAAGCTGGCAGCCATGATTTGACCTTATTGGTTTCGTCCGGCGGATTTAATCTCAACTGGATAAAATTAGATCTGGTCAGTGCCGCTGCTGCTCCTGTAACAGCACCTACCGTCACTATCCAATCAGAAGACTATTCCACGATGAGCGGTATTCAAACGGAAACAACTTCAGATGTCGGCGGAGGGAAAAGCGTAGGTTATCTCGATGCCGGCGACTGGATGGAATATAAAAATACAGAAGTAAATATCCCTGTCACTGCCAGTTATAAAGTGTCCTATCGCGTGGCAGGTCAAAGTTCTGCCGGTCGCTTTAGCCTCCATGAAGCGGGTGGTTCAGCGGTGTTTGATACGGTTTCAGTGCCAGCTACCGGTGGCTGGCAACAGTGGTCCACGGTTGAACACATAGTTACCTTACCCGCCGGCAAACATTACTTTGGCGTTAAAATTCTGGAGGCTGGCTTTAATCTAAACTGGATTAAAATTGAGCCCGCCGATCAAACTTCAACCGCGGTTACCCCACCAGTCATCAGCGCAGTAAGCTCCTCCAGTTCATCTTCTGCGCCTGCTACCACGGTCAGCTCATCCAGTTCCTCAAACCCCTCGACCGCAGTGTCATCCAGCTGGTCATCGTCATCGGCAGCTAGTCATGCAGAGCATGTCGCGGGCCCGGTGGGCATTACCTGGACGCCCCCCAACGCGCGCGAAAATGGTACCTATCTGGATATCACTGAATTGGGTGGCTATGAGATTCGCTACAAAAAATCGACTGATAACACCTACACCTATATCAGCATCAACGATGCCTGGACGACCAGCTATCAATTTGCCTGGCTCGATGAAGGCGACTATGTATTCCAGATAGCCGCATTTGATAAAAACGGTGTCTACAGTCCCTTTGTAGATATCCAGCGGCAGTAGGTCTAGCCGCAGGATTTTTGGTTGCGCGACGGGATGAACGACTGCCCCTGATTGTTAATCAGCTCAAACGGAATTGAGGTTTTGGCAAAGCCTTTACTTTTCTGGATCACAAAGTGCAAGTGAGGGCCGGATGAAAACCCCGACGAGCCGGATTTGGCAAGCAGGGTTCCGGCGCTCACCTTGTCGCCGGGCTTGACTGCGGCGGTGCCAAGCAAAATGTGCCCGTAAAAGGCGAAGGTGCCATCGGCGTGGATCACCGATACGTAGTTAGCCTTATCCAAAAAGTATTCATTCACGCCGCCCATGTGGTAATCGTCTTTCACTGCGACCACTGTGCCTTCACGCGCCGCCAAAATTGCCGAACCTACCGGCAGAGCGATATCAATTGCAAAGCGCGATTGTTCCGATGTATGCGAAAAGCTGCCATTAAAACCTTGAGAAATGCGCGCGCAGATTTGAGTATCAATCGGCCAGTGATAGAGCTGATCGCTAGGTTGTGCGCTAGGGTCGCCTATATGCCAGCGGTAGCGAAACTTGGCGATGCTATCTGTGGTTTTAATTAGATTGAGTTTTTGGCGGGCGCCGACAATACGCGTCTGTTTGCCATTTTTCACTTGCGGTGACGTCAGCTGCACCTGAATAGGCGCATAGAATGGATTCTCCACTACCAGATAATTAAATCCATCGCGGCTAATACTGTCGAACTTCGGCTGGATTTTGGCCTTTTCCGTGCTTTTGTAGTTCACGACTTCTGCGTCGGGATCTTTTGGCTTTTTATCGGTGAACTGCCATTTTCCGTTCTTATCCTGATACTTATAAATCTCTGCCTGTGCCGAAGCGGCAAACGTGATGATGGCAAAACAACAATAAACCAGCGCTTTCATTGCGAATCCTTTTCCCTGCTAACGGAAGATCAACCAATACTGAAAAGATAATTAAAAAGCCGCCGCACTTGCATGCGACGGCTTTCAAATCTAACCCATCTTGAACAATGGCGTTATTGTTTTACGCAGTCCACGTAATAATCTTTTTTGCCATTTACTTCGCGTTTCACCAAGCCGTGAACGTCGGTTTCGAAGCCGGGGAACTTCTCGTTGAAGTCGCGCGCGAATTTCAAATAATCGACGATAGTTTTGTTGAAGCGCTCGCCCGGAATCAACAGCGGAATGCCCGGCGGATATGGCGTCAGCAAAATCGAGGTGATGCGGCCTTCGAGTTGATCGATAGGTACACGCTCGATTTCGCGGTGCGCCATTTTCGCAAAGGCATCCGAGGGCTTCATCGCCGGTTGCATGTCCGACAAGTACATTTCGGTAGTCAAGCGCGCTACGTCGTAAGCCTTGTAGAAATCGTGAATTTGCTGGCACAAGTCGCGCAAGCCCATGCGTTCATAGCGCGGGTTGGCTTGCGCAAACTCGGGCATGATGCGCCACATCGGCTGATTTCTGTCGTAGTCATCTTTGAATTGTTGCAGTGCCGCTACCAAGGTATTCCAGCGGCCTTTGGTAATGCCGATGGTGAACATGATGAAGAATGAATAGAGACCGCATTTCTCGATAATTACGCCGTTTTCGGCCAAGTATTTGGTCACAATCGATGCCGGAATACCGGTTTCGTCGAACTGGCCATTTACACGCAAACCCGGGTTGACGATGGTTGCCTTGATTGGGTCGAGCATATTGAAGTTCGGCGCAAGTTTGCCGAAGCCATGCCAGTTGTCGTCGCTGCGCAGTATCCAGTCGTCGCGGGTGCCTATGCCTTCTTCTGCGAATTCATCCGGACCCCAGACCTGGAACCACCAATCCTGACCCCATTCTTCATCGACTTTTTTCATCGCACGGCGGAAGTCCAGCGCTTCAAAAATCGACTCTTCTACCAGCGCGTGGCCACCGGGCGCTTCCATCATGGCCGCGGCAATATCGCAAGAGGCGATGATCGAGTACTGCGGCGAGGTGGAGGTGTGCATCAAGTAGGCTTCGTTAAACGCATCCTGATCGAGTTTCACTTTCTCGGATTCACGCACCAGCACTTGTGATGCTTGCGATAAACCGGCGAGCAGTTTGTGCGTCGATTGGGTGGAGAAAATCATCGACTCTTTAGCGCGCGGGCGATCTTTGCCAATCGCGTGCATGTCTTTGTAGAACTGGTGGAAAGTCGCGTGTGGCAACCAGGCTTCATCGAAATGGAGCGTATCGATTTTGCCATCGAGCATGTTCTTCAAGGTCTCAACGTTGTAGACCACACCATCGTAAGTGGATTGAGTGATGGTGAGAATGCGCGGCTTTTTATTGGCAGCTTCGCGTGCGAAGGGGTTAGCTTCGATTTTGCGCGCGATGCTTTCGGGGGTGAATTCTTCCAGCGGAATCGGGCCGATGATGCCGAGGTTGTTGCGCGTCGGCATCAGGAATACCGGAATCGCACCGCACATAATGATCGAGTGCAGAATCGATTTATGGCAGTTGCGGTCAACCACAACGATATCGCCCGGCGCAACGGTTGAGTGCCACACCATCTTGTTGGAGGTGGAGGTACCGTTGGTCACAAAGTAGCAGTGGTCGGCATTGAAAATACGCGCGGCATTGCGTTCAGACGCGGCGATAGGACCGGTGTGGTCGAGCAATTGGCCGAGCTCTTCCACTGCGTTACACACGTCGGCGCGCAGCATGTTTTCACCAAAGAACTGGTGGAACATCTGGCCGATGGGCGACTTTAAAAACGCCACGCCACCTGAGTGACCGGGGCAGTGCCAGGAATAGGAACCATCTTGCGCGTAGTGCACCAATGCGCGAAAAAACGGCGGTGCGAGACCATCGAGATAGGATTTTGCTTCGCGGATAATATGGCGCGCCACGAACTCGGGCGTGTCTTCAAACATGTGGATGAAACCGTGCAGCTCGCGCAGGATATCGTTGGGGATATGGCGCGAGGTGCGGGTTTCACCGTACAAATAAATCGGGATATCTTTGTTTTTGTAGCGAATTTCTTCGACAAAGGCGCGCAGGGATTTGAGTGCGTGATCGGTTTCTTCGAGCGAGCCAGCACCAAATTCTTCATCGTCAATCGACAAAATAAACGCCGAGGCGCGCGATTGTTGCTGCGCGAATTGCGACAGGTCACCGTAGCTGGTAACACCAACTACCTCCCAGCTTTCATTCTGAATGGCCTCCGCGAGTGCGCGTATGCCTAAACCCGAGGTGTTCTCGGAGCGAAAGTCTTCGTCAATGATGACAATGGGAAAACGAAATTTCATGGGGTCTCCAATATAGAGTTGGCTGGAGTTAACACTTGCCGACGTGACCGCCTCTGGGTGGTGTGAATCGTCTGGCCGGAGTACCTGAAGGGTAGACCAAGAATAGCCAGGCGCTGTTACAAATAACCGCTCCCGGCCAAACGACCGGGAGCGCGATTGTAATCTAGTTGGCGGATTTCAAACATATTTTTATCGTGTGGGGCTTCTGTCGCGGCGGCGGCACCAGAGCAATGTCGCCAAGCCGCTGAAGAACAGCCCAGCCAAACCCGGCTCAGGTACGTCGATGCGTTCTATCGTCCAGTTGCTGAGGCTAGTCTCATCAGCGTAGTTGAACTCCAACAAAGCGAGTTGTATTAACGTTTCACGTCGGCTGGTTAGTGGGTGAAATCGTTCGACAAGTTGATCGCCGCTCGTGCTATAGGAACGAACATTAACCCATCTATCCGTTAACCTGTGAGCCTCCAGATTCGTTTCCGGTGTGATTAGCTCTCGCGCAAATGCGACCAGATTCCAACTAGCGATTTGACCGGTTTGGTCAAGCAATACTTGAGCATAGGACGATGGACTGAGGTCAATAGGGAAATCCAAGTACCCTGCCGAGTCGGAGCTCAAACTCAGGTTGAGCTCGCGAGTGAAAAAGGAGGTAGTTGGCTGTAGGGATAAGTCTTTTTCCGGTAGGGTAAAAGAGAGTGCAAAGGCCGGTATGAGCGGTACAAACCCCATGCCATCCTCAATTTCAGTGGGAACTCCATTCACCTTGTGCGAACTGAAAAATAAATCAGGGTTAGCGTAAGTGAACTTGAGGTAAGCGGCAGAACAAGGCAATGCTAGAAACGCAAACAAGGCTGCTGCTAAATAGCCAACAGCATTACGCGGAAGCTTATACATAGTGAACTCCTTGGGGGGAAACCCCGCTATGCACACAAAATGAAAAACAGGGAGGACGCCAATAGGATCTCGGCGCAAGCCTATTCAAGCATTTCAGCAGGGGAATATTGGTGCGTTAGCACACGCACATTTATGGAGTGTTAGATATGTGAAGGCAACCCTGCTTATGGATACTTACTGCTTGACCGGATAACGCTGGGCATCTTCCTCAATCAACTGGCGCGCAGCGGGCATTGCCTGTTCGATTAATTGTTGCTCATCGAATGTTGGCGTTTTATAGCCGCGCACCCAGAGCCCATCGAAATAATCCCAGCCATAACCCCAACGGTAGGTGGACATCCAATAAGGGCTGCCGCCCCAGCGCACGTTGCTATACATATAGTCGGCCATGCGCGGCCCCAAGGCGAGTTGCACGCAGGTTTGAATGCGCGCATCTGAAGCTTCGCGTTCGGCTTCGGTGCCGCCAATCCAGTAATCCAGATCATGTGCCACGCAGCAGTGACGCCAGAGATTGGGCTGATCGAGAGTACCGTCGATCCACATAGAGCAGCCGTCGGTGGAAAAGGGTTTGAGGTCGTTCGCTTGAGTAGAGAAAGTCACCAGCGAAATGCCGGCAGTTAGCAGAACGATGACGAATCCGAACGCGCGCATATAAAAGAGGTGACTCTCCAGTTGGGGATGATCCAAGGGCGAATTTTACGCCATCACACTTGAAACACTACCAAAAGTTTCCGGCTGCCGCCCAATGCCAGTACAATGCCGCCACTCTGCCCGCACGGGCTGCCTGCCTTTGGACTCTGTTATGAACGATAAAAAAACCACTCACTTTGGTTTCCAACAAGTTCCGGTTGAAGAAAAAGCCGAACGTGTCGCCGAGGTCTTTCACTCAGTTGCCGCCAAATACGATGTGATGAATGACTTGATGTCGGGCGGCATTCATCGCCTGTGGAAGCGTTTCACCATCGAGGCTTCAGGCGTGCGCGCCGGGCACAAGGTATTGGATATCGCCGGCGGCACCGGCGATTTGAGTTATCAATTCGCCAAGTTAGTGGGCGCCAGTGGACAGGTGGTACTGGCTGACATCAACGCCTCCATGCTCGGTGTAGGTCGCGACCGCCTGACTGATCGCGGCATTGCCGGGAATATCAACTTCGCCCAGTGCGATGCGCAATTCCTGCCGTTTCCCGATAACACTTTCGATTGCATCACCATCGCCTTCGGTTTGCGCAATGTGACCGATAAAGATCTCGCCCTGCGCTCCATGCAACGTGTGCTTAAACCAGGCGGCCGCTTGCTGGTGCTGGAATTCTCCAAACCGCAGAGCGACATCCTCAGCAAAATTTACGATACCTACTCATTCAAAGTGCTGCCCTTTATGGGCAAGCTGGTGACTAACGATGCCGAGAGCTATCGCTACCTCGCCGAATCGATTCGCATGCACCCGGATCAGCAAACGCTGAAAGACATGATGGACAACGCCGGTTTTGTGCGTACCGAATTCCACAATATGACTGGCGGCATAGTTGCGCTGCACAAAGGCATCAAACCTTAATGAGCAATACTTTCACCTTGGCCGCCCTCGCCAGCGCGGAAAAAATGCTCAATGCCGCGCTGCGCTACGACCCTGCCACACGAATTGGTCTTGCGCGTTTGGAAGGCAAAATCCTCGCCGTACAAATCACCGCGCCAGCCATCAATCTATTTGTAATGCCGATGGACGATGAGCTGCGTTTGATGGGCAACTGGGATGGCGATGTAGATACGCGTATCACCGGATCAGCACTTGCACTCGCGCAGCTATCGCAAACCGAAATCCACAATTTAAAAGACAGCGGCGTAACGGTGATGGGCGACTTGCAGCTGCTCGCCGATTTTCAGCGGCTGGTGAAAAACCTCGATATCGATTGGGAAGAAATGCTTAGCCAGTTCACTGGCGATATTATCGGCCATCAAACTGCGCAGGTTATTCGCGCCAAATTCGGTTGGGCTAAAGACCGCGCGGCATCGGCGCAGCGGTTGACCAGCGAATTTCTTACCGAAGAATTAAAGACATTGCCGAGCAAACCTGAGTTAAATGATTTTTATCAGCAGGTGGATGAGCTGCGTTTGGCGGTAGATCGCGCGGCGGCGCGTGTTGAAAAACTCATCGCAGAGCGAAAACTGTAGGTTGGGGTGAGGAACGAACCCCAACAAAGCAACGCGAATAAATCGCTAAAAAATCCAATCCCATTCGCCATCACAAAAGGAGCTTGTCGTGTTGCGCGAGTAAGTCATGTTGGGGTTCGTTCCTCACCACCAACCTACGTTAGAACAAAAAAGAGAATTGAGTTTTAATGGTCTTCTTTCGTTTATTAAAAATCCTGCGCGTATTTGCGCGTTATCGTCTGGATCAATTACTGCCCGCAAATATTCCTTTTGCTGCACGTGTGTTGCTGTTTTTCTTTACGTTATTTCCCAAACCCAAATTGTCACGCGGCGAGTGTCTGCGTCACGCCTGCGAAGACCTCGGCCCTATCTTTGTAAAATTCGGCCAGCTGCTTTCTACCCGCCCGGACTTGGTGCCTGACGATATAGTTCAAGAGCTGAATCATCTGCAAGACAATGTCACACCTTTTGCCAATGAAGAATTTCTGCGCATAGTGGAAGCATCGCTGGGGGCGAAAGTTGCAGATGTTTTTGCAAGCTATGAACATTCACCGCTCGCATCGGCATCGGTCGCGCAAGTGCATACCGCGGTGTTGAAAGACGGCCGCGATGTAGTGATCAAAGTCATCCGCCCCGGCATTGAAAAAGTGATCGCGCAGGATGTGGAATTACTGCTGCTAGTCGCGCGCTGGGTAGAAAAAAATACTATCGATGGCAAACGCCTGCATCCAGTTGAAGTTGTCGAAGACTACCGCACCACGATTTTTGATGAGCTGGATTTACAACGCGAAGCCGCCAACGCATCACAACTGCGCCGCAACTTTTTAAATTCGCCACTGTTGTATGTGCCGGAAATCTACTGGGATTACACGCGCAGCAATGTGCTGGTGATGGAGCGCATCTACGGCATTCCCGTGACCGATATGACCGCGCTCAATGCACAGCAAACCGATCTGAAAAAACTCGCCGAGCGCGGGGTAGAGATCTTTTTCACCCAAGTGTTCGAACACAATTTCTTTCATGCCGATATGCACCCCGGCAATATTTTTGTCTCCAGCAAAAATCCACAGTTGCCGCAGTACATTGCTGTGGACATGGCGATAGTGGGATCACTTACACGCGAAGACCAATATTATTTAGCGCGCAACCTGCTCGCCATGTTCCGCCGCGATTATCGCCAAGTGGCCGAACTGCATGTGCAGAGTGGCTGGGTGCCAAGCACAGTGCGTGTAGAAGAGTTGGAAGCGGCGATCCGCACCGTCTGTGAACCTATCTTTGAAAAACCGCTGAAAGAAATTTCCTTCGCCAATGTATTGCTAAGTTTGTTCCGCACCGCGCGCCGCTTTGATATGGAAGTGCAACCGCAGTTGGTATTGCTGCAAAAGACACTGTTGAATATTGAAGGGCTGGGTCGCCAGTTGTATCCAGACTTGGATTTATGGGCGACCGCGCATCCGTTTTTGGAGCGCTGGCTGAAAAATCGCTTCCATCCAAAATCCTTGTGGGGCGAATTAAAACGCTATGCGCCTGAGTGGATGGAAAAATTCCCGCAGGTACCGGATTTGATCTTCAACGGTTTGCAGCAATTGCCGCAAATCACCCAAAAGTTGGATGCGTTAGAAAATGACATTGCCCAGCGCAATCTGCAGCAGCATCGCGGCCGCCGTAAACTAATCGCCCTGATTGCTTTTGGTGCAGCGGGATATTTTTTCTATCGCGACATGCAGGGCTCAGCCGTATTGCGCGACTGGATTGTCACCGATGTCTCCCCATCAACCATTGTGCTGGCCGCAATTGGCTTGCTGGCGGTCTGGTTTAGAAAATAGATCCTGCGTGTTTTCCTTCCTTAATGTATCCATCAACAAGGCTATGTGAATGAGTGATGCTGGCGTTCCTCGCAGACAATTAGGCTCCACTGGGTTAAGTGTTTCACAAATAGGATTGGGGTGTTCGGGCTTTTGGGGAAACCGCAATTTTTCTGAAGTGGCCGCTGAAAAAATTGTACGCAGAGCCTTGGAGCGCGGCGTTAATTTATTTGATACCGGTATTAATTACTCCAACTACAATGCAGAGCCGCGCTTGGGGCGCATACTGCAACGCGCATACTCCCAATGGCCGCGTGAACAATTAGTCCTATCCAGTAAAGCCGGTACAGTTACCGGGCAAGCCGGTATTAAGGGCGAGGTACAAGATTACTCTCCTGGTCACATACAGCGCTGCTGTGAACAATCGCTGCGTAATTTGCATTGTGAATATCTTGATATTTTTTACCTGCATGGAATTGGTGTGCATCAAATCAATGATGATTTATTAGCTGCACTGGACAAAATGCGGCACGCAGGTAAGTTTCGGTTGCTGGGGATTAACACTCACTCAAGTGCAACAATGCAATATCTGGGTCAGAACCCTGGATTATTTGATGTTGCCCTGATTGATTACAACGCCCTGCAACAGGATCGTGAGCCTCTCATTACTGCCATGCACAAAGCAGGCACTGCCATTTTAGCTGGCACCGTTTTGGCTCAGGGGCATCTGTCAAATAACCGCTTTTTCCATTTTGCTCGCGCCGCCGACGTTTGGTATATGGCCCGATCACTTATTAAGCCAGCCAGCCGCCGCCTAATGCTTGGCGCAACGACTATGCGTAAAACCATCGCCAGTATTCAATCGCAACAACCCGCGCAGACTGCGTTTGCCTATGTACTACAGAATCCGGCGATTTCAAGCTGCATCTTGGGGACTACACAAGTTAAAAATCTTGAACTAGTACTTGATACAAAGGTAGATGCATTAAATGGGGAAGAGCGAGAGACAATAATGAAAACATTTTATGATGGGGTCTGGTCGCCCAGCGATTGATAAAAATATCTCAGCTTCGATATCTTAGAACAACATTTTTGACAGCGATGAGTTGCCCAAACAAAACTTCATAAACGGCGCGTAGCTATTCTTTTTTCATCTGCTATTATCCGATGACAACAATAGTTATGGATCTTCATCTCATGTCAAGCTCGACGCGTATTTTGTTGGTTGATGATACCCCCGAAAATCTGGATGTCCTCAGCGGAATACTGGAGGATTTGGATTGCCAACTTATAGTGGCGACCTCGGGTGAGCGAGCACTGGAGCTGGCAACGAGGCAATTGCCCGACCTCATTTTGCTTGATGTGATGATGCCGGACATAAACGGCTTTGATGTATGTACCCGCCTTAAGGCCGATCTGGCCACCACCGAAATCCCGATTATTTTTGTCACCGCCCGCACCGAAGATATCAGCCAAGGCTTTCGCGTCGGCGGCGCCGACTACATCACCAAGCCGATTAATGCCGATGAAGTGCGCTCGCGAGTGCGCCATCAACTAGAGCGGCAAACTCTGCTCGCGGAATTAAAGTCTTTTAACCGCGAACTGGAAGGCAAGGTGCGTGAGCGCACTGCTGAACTGACTATCGCCAACCGGCAATTGCGCGAAGAAATTAACGAGCGGCGCTACATGCAAGACCGCCTCAATTACCTCGCCACCCACGACTTTGTCACCCGCCTGCACAACCGCAACGCCCTTGAAGCCCATGTATCCGAACTGCTCGCCCGCATTCAAATGCAGGATATAGACGCCTCGTTTTTATTGATCGATATTGATCGCTTCCGTTTGATTAACGAAAGCTGTGGCTGCATCGCGGGCGATGAACTGCTGCGCCAATTCTCCGATAGCATTGCCGGACTGTTAACGCGCGATGATTTTGTCGCGCGCCTGGGCGGCGACCGTTTTGCGGTAGTCACTTACTGCGATGAAGGCGATAAAGGTGAAGCTCTGGCGCGCAATATTTTGACGCATCTGGAACAATTTAATTTTCTGTGGGAGGAGCGCCAATTTAAGCTCGCCGCCTCCATCGCCACTGTGCCACTCACGCGCGCAATGGTGAGCTACGATCAGGTGATGCTCGCGGCCGATGAAGTTATTTTCGTCGCCAAACGCGAAGCGCGCGGTGGTATTTTCAGTTACGAAGATGCTGCCAAACGCAGCAACCTGCACAAAGACAATATCAATTGGGCATCGCGTTTAGTGGATGCAGTACACAGCCAATTATTCCGCGCTTTTTTCCAAATGATTGAATACTTGCCAGCTTATGCTGGTGACGCTGCACCAGTGTATCGTTTGGAAGTATTGATGCGTTTGTGGGATGAACCCCATCAACGCATGATATCGCCGGGAGAATTTATCGGCCCAGCCGAGCGTTTGCATTTAATCCCGGAGTTGGATCGATGGATGATTGGCTACACATTGGAGTTGTTTGCCCGTCATCCACAGTTATTGGATCGTTTGGATTTGGTATCAATTAACCTCTCCGCAATTTCCATTCGCGAGCCGCTATTTGCCCAATTTATTATCAACACCTTTAATCGCCTTGAATTACCCGCACATAAATTCTGTTTTGAAATTACCGAGACTCAAGCCATTGTGAATGTCGAATCGGCGCGCGTTTTTATGCAAGCGCTACGCGAGTTGGGCTGCCATTTTGCGCTGGATGATTTCGGCAGCGGTTTTGCCTCTTATGCGTATTTGCATCAACTGGCGTTCGACAAAATTAAAATCGACGGCATTTTTGTGCGCGATATGGATACCGATCCTGCACACTATGCGATGGTGAAATCTATTGCCGAAATGGCAACCTCACTCGGCAAAGAAGTGATCGCCGAATTTGTTGAGACTGCAGAGGTCGCAGCCCAGTTACATAACCTGGGCGTAACCTGGGGGCAAGGCTATTACCATCACCGCCCGGAAGAAATGAATTTTCAGGCGCTGGAAAAATGTCTGGGTTAAACCTCTCGCGTAAATCCACCTATCTTTTTATTAAACTGCCACTGCTGA
Organism: Cellvibrio chitinivorans; assembly: GCF_035117775.1. NCBI lineage: Bacteria > Pseudomonadati > Pseudomonadota > Gammaproteobacteria > Cellvibrionales > Cellvibrionaceae > Cellvibrio > Cellvibrio chitinivorans. Next base: position 847,650 of record NZ_JAYKKN010000001.1, on the reverse strand, counting down.
ATGTAGGTTTTGCAGTGGCGTATTTTTTGTTTGTGCAATTTGGTATGGCCTGGAGTTCGTTGACCTCACAGGTTTCACTGGTGTGGCCAGCGGCGGGCTTATCTTTATTTGGTTTACTACTTTTTGGTGTGCGCATATTGCCGGGTTTATTTATCGGTGCGCTGCTCGCGACTCAGCTTTTACATTTTGATCCGCACATCGGCCGCAGTTATATCAGCTGGGGAGCCGCAGCACTGAATAGCAGTGCGGATGTATTTCAAGCGCTGCTGATCGCACGCATTAATCGCGGCCTATTCACCAGCAATCTATTGGTTAATTTGCGCCGCACACTAATTTTTATCGCCAGCGTTTTTCTCTGCTCAGTTATTTCTGCCAGCATCGGCAGCTTCACATTAAACGCATTAGGTATGGTGCCCTCAGGCGAACTGGGAAAAACCTGGGCATTTTGGTGGCTGGGCGACAGCATCGGAATGTTGATTGTCACCGCCGTATTTGCATGGGCGTTAATTCCACGCATTCGTGAAAACACTCACGCGCAAGCATTTTTATTGCTGTGCGCTGGTGTAGGGCTGGTGTTCTTTTTAGTTTCGGCATTGGGTTACATCGAACACAGTGAAGCACAGCGTCTGGCCGCTGCCGCGCGAGAAATGACGCTTGCAGCGAAATTGGACCCGCGCCCCTGGTATCAGCCCAGTTGGCTGCAATTATCGGTTATGGCGATTGGTTTGACGCTGATTGGTTTGCTGACTGCATACATTCGCACACGGCAAGCACATGATGAATTGCTGCGCGAAAATCAAACTCGCCTTGAGGCTGAAGTTTTATCTCACACTCAAGCACTGCGCAAAGCCAATGACTGGTTGCTCAATGAAGTCGTGCAGCGGCAGCAAGCGCAGGAGCAACTGCAGGAGTCGCAATCAGCATTGCGCGCGCGCGAGCAACACTTGCGCAGCTTGCTCGATAACATTCCCGACCCGGTTTGGTTTAAAAATCTCGATGGTATTTACATCAGCTGTAATAAAGCCTTCGCCAAAATGTTGGGGCAAGACGAGAGCAATATTATTGGTAATACGGAAGATCAATTGGTCGAGCGCGAACTGGCAGAGTTGTTTCGCCACAATGATCAGCAAGCATTAATAAGTACCGAACTACACCGCTACGAACAAACAATTCCGTTAAATGAAAACGAACAATTGTTGCTGGATACCCTAAAAGTCGCCGTGCGCGATGAACAGGGAAATGCCGTGGGAATTTTGGGAATAGGGCGCGACATTTCTGCACAAAAAAATGCAGAGAATCAAATGTCGCTTGCCAAAGAGGCGGCGGAGCAAGCAACTCGTGCAAAAAGCCGTTTCCTTGCCAATATGAGCCATGAAATTCGCACGCCGCTCAATGCCGTCTTGGGCTACACCCAGTTACTGATGCGCGACGAACAATTCACTGGCAACCAACGCGAGCGCTTGCAATTAATTTTAGTGGCGAGTCAACGCTTGCTGGGGTTGATCAACGATGTACTCGATCTCTCCAAAATTGAATCGGGCGTATTGAATTTGCGCAAAGAATATTTTGATTTGCATCAGGAAGTAGCCGACACCCAAACTATTATGGCGGAGCGCGCGCACAATAAAGGTTTGAATTTAATTACCCAAGTCGATTTGCCTGATCCTTATGTTGTAAAAGGGGATCGCCAAAAAATCGGTCAGATTTTATTAAACCTGTTAGGCAATGCAATTAAGTTTACCCCGCAAGGCAGTGTGAGTTTGTACGTTGCTCACCTCGCGGATGAAGTTGAATTTGTGATTGGCGATACCGGCCCCGGAATTTCCGAACAGGAGTTAGCAGAATTATTTGCCGCATTTAAGCAGGGGCAAGCAGGTGAAGATGCAGGCGGTACAGGTTTAGGGCTAACGCTTTCTCGTCACCTTGCCGAAGGTATGGGCGGCAGTTTAAAACTCTCCAGCATTCTCGGTCAGGGAACGCTCGCGCATTTACGCTTGCCATTGGTGAGTGAAAATATTGTGCTGGACACACGCAATACCCAACACAACGCCCGCTTGGAATTAGGCTCTCAATGCAAAGTGTTGGTAGTAGAAGATGATTTAGCCAGCTGCGAAATTCTGGTTGATCTGTTGCAGCAAATCGGTTGCGAAACCTACGCTGCTCACGATGGCCGCGAAGCGCTGGCGCTGTGTTTGGCGCAGTCGTTCGATATTATTTTTACCGACATCCGCATGCCCAATGTTAATGGGCTGGAAATGTTGCGCCGCCTGCGTACATTATCGTCTTATAAAGACACACCAATTGTCGCGGTTTCAGCATCCAGTTTAGAGCACGAGCGCGCCTATTATTTGGCGCAGGGCTTTCAAGAGTTTATCGGTAAACCCTATGCGTTTGATGATGTGTTTAATGCCCTTCATCATTTTGCTCAGGTTAAATTTGATGATATTGCATGCGCTCTTGGTGATGAAGTCATCCAGGATGACAGAATCGAAGATGAAGCAAACATAGACTTACAAAAAATAAAACCGCAGTTGCAGGTGCTCGCCAACTTTGCTGAAAGCGGCGATATGAGTGCGTGCAAAAAACAAATCAACGAACTCACTATTGAGCAGCTCGGAAAAAAACGCCATCAACAATTGCTGAGTGCGTTGCGCCAGTACGATCTGGAAAAAATCGAATCCCTTTGCCGCACATGGCTTGCTTAATTTATCAGAAGCTCCCTAATCCATCTCCAGCATAAACGTAACCGGCCCATCATTCACCAAACTGACTTGCATATCAGCTGCAAAAATACCTGTCGCCACCTGCGCGTGTTTAGCGCGCATCTGCAGCACAAAATAATCGTAAAGTGCTTCTGCTTGCGCCGGTGGCGCGGCAGATGAAAAGCTCGGGCGTGTGCCTTTTTTGGTATCGGCAGCGAGTGTAAATTGCGAGACGATTAAGATTCCACCATTTACCTGCTGTAGATTGCAATTCATCTTGTTTTCGCTATCTGAAAAAATACGATAGCCGAGAATTTTATCGATCAGCTTATTGGCAGTTTCTTCTGTATCGGTTTTCTGAATGCCGAGTAACAATAGAATACCTTGCTGAATTTCGCCGACGGTTTCATTGTTTACATCTACCGATGCTTTTTTTACGCGCTGGATTAAACCTAACATGGTGCGGCTCGCGGTCTTAATAATTAAAAAATAAAAGTGATAATAAAAACGGAGCCAATTGGCTCCGTTCAGCATGGGATAAATCGCTAAAAAATTACGCGAGTTGATCGCCAGTATTCAACAGCGTTTTTGCCATTTCATCGGTTGCGCGAATCAGTGCATCGACAATGCCCGGCTCGCGCGAGGCGTGACCAGCTTCGCGGATAATAATCAGCTCAGAATCCGGCCATGCCTGATGCAAAGAGTGGGCATTATCCAGCGGGCAGATAACATCGTAGCGGCCATGCACTATCACACCGGGAATGCCCGCGAGCTTATGGGCATCGCGCAAAATTTGGTTGGGCTCGAGGAAAGAATTGTTCATAAAATAATGGGCTTCGATGCGCGCAAGCGATAAAGCACGGTGCGGCTCGGTGAAGGAATCCACTACATCCTGACAAGGCTTCAGCGTCGCTGTGCGTCCTTCCCAGCCCGACCAAGCTTTAGCGGCTGACATTTGCTGGATCTGGTTTTCGCCAATCAGGCGGCGATAGTAAGCCTCTAATAAATTGCCGCGCTCGGCCTCAGGGATTTGGTCGATAAAATCTTCCCAGTAATCGGGGAAAATACGGCTGGCACCTTCCTGATAAAACCAGTTGATGTCTTCCGGGCGGCACAGAAAAATGCCGCGCAAAATTAATCCCAATACGCGCTCAGGGTAGGTTTGGGCGTACACAAGGCTAAGGGTTGAACCCCAAGAGCCGCCGAACAGTACCCACTTATCGATGCCAAGCGTGGTGCGAATAACTTCAATATCTTCAACCAGCTTTTGGGTGCTGTTGTTTTGCAGCTCAGCATGCGGGCGCGAACGGCCAGCGCCGCGCTGATCAAACAGGACGATGCGATAGACTTCCGGGTCAAAAAAGCGGCGGTCGTATTTGCCGCAACCAGCGCCAGGGCCGCCATGAACGAAGAGTACGGGGATACCGTCCGGGTTGCCGGATTCATCGACATACAATTCATGGGGGGCTTCTACGGCAATTTGGTGACGTTGGTAGGGTTTTATCTCGGGATAAAAAATCTGCATAAACTCGCCTTGTTCAGATCAATCACTGGAGGGATGCTGCGGGTTAGCGCCCACTAAAGGTAGCACAGCGGCTCCCGGAAGCGGCGACTTTTCGAGCCTGATCGCCTAATATCATGCCTGCTGACACGAATTGTCAGTAAGCCTTGGCTAGGATAGCGCATCCACCTTGCCACCAGAACCTGCCCCGAGCCTTCTATGCATCGCGCTGAACGTCTTTTTCAATTGACCACCCTGCTGCGCAACCGCCGCACAGTGCTGACTGCCAAGCAGATGAGCGAGCATTTGCGCGTTTCCGAGCGCACTATATACCGCGATATTCAATCGCTCAGTTTATCGGGCGTGCCAATTGAAGGCGAAGCGGGCGTTGGTTATCGCCTCTCGCACCGCTATCAATTGCCACCGCTGATGTTTGACCGCGAAGAAGTTGAAGCACTGTTGCTAGGCGCACGCATGGTGAGCGCTTGGGGTGATACCGATATGGCGCAACATGCCAATCAGGCGATTCAAAAAATCCTCGCGGTACTCCCCGATCATTTGCGCCACAGCGACGAAAGCCTGCCGCTGCTGGTGCCCAACATGGAAGAAGTGCAAAAGTTTTATACCGCCCACAGCCAGCCCATGCGTGAGGCGATCCGTTTGCATTTGTGTGTGGTGATTGATTATGTGCGCGCCGATGAACAACACAGCTCGCGCACCATCGAACCTTTGGGGCTGATTTTTTGGGGCAAAGTCTGGACGCTGGTAGCCTGGTGCCAGTTGCGCAATGACTATCGCACCTTCCGCTTGGATCGCATTCAATCCGTCATCATTACCGATGAAAAATTCGCAACCAGCGACAAAAAAAGCCTCAAACATTTTTTGCAATTGATGAAAGAAAAATGTGAGCAAGAACCAAATGGCAACGCACCAGCGTAAGCGCCGATTCGCTTAACAAACCTTGAATTGCCCTCCTACAACCGCCTTGTTACCCTGAATTATCAACTCAGGAGAACAACATGAAACTTCGCACACTTAGCCTTGCATTCTGCCTGGCTACTATCGCTCCGGTGATTAGCGCTAAAGCTCTCACCGTAAAAACCGATGCAGGTAAAATTCAGATCAACACCATCGCCGAAGGTTTGGAAAACGCCTGGGGCATGGCGTTTTTGCCCGATGGCAGCATGTTAGTAACTGAGCGTCCGGGGCGGATGCGTATTGTCAGTACCGATGGAAAATTGGGTGAGCCTTTAAGTGGTTTGCCGGAAATCGTAGCGCGCGGTCAGGGCGGTTTGTTGGATGTGGTACTTGCACCGGATTTTGCCACCAGCAAAAAAATCTATTTCAGTTATTCCGAGCCGGGGAAAGGCGGAAACAGTACCGCAGTGAGTTTCGCCACGCTCAATGGCAATAAGTTGGACAATGTAACGCGCGTATTCAGCCAACAACCGAAAGTGGATAGCAATAATCACTTTGGTTCGCGTTTGGTGTGGGCACCAGACGGCACTTTATTTATTACTCTGGGCGAACGGTACAGCGAAAAAGATAAATCCCAAACGCTTGATAATCACCAAGGCAAAGTTGTGCGCATCAACGCCGATGGCTCTGTGCCAAAGGATAATCCTTTCGTAAATAAAACGGGCGCTCTGCCAGAGATTTGGTCATATGGTCATCGCAATATGCAGGGCGCGGCGATTAATCCGCTCACCAAAGAACTCTGGACGGGCGAACATGGCCCACAAGGCGGCGATGAAATAAATATTGATCGCGCCGCAAAAAATTACGGCTGGCCGGTAATCACTTACGGTGAAAATTACGGCGGCGGAAAAATCGGCGAAGGCACTCATAAAGACGGCATGGAGCAGCCAATTTATAAATGGGTTCCCTCCATCGCTACCGCCGGATTTATTTTTTATACCGGCGATAAATTTCCGCAATGGAAAAACAATATATTATTAGCCAGCTTGCGCGAGCAGACACTTGTGCGTTTGGTCGTTGATGGTGAACAAATTACCAAAGAAGAGCGATTGCTAAAAGAAGATGTTGGGCAACGTTTGCGCACAGTAGTACAGGGGCCGGATGGTTTGGTGTATTTGGTTACCGATGAATCCAAGAGTAAAATTTATCAATTATCACCCACTAACTAATGCGTGCTGATTAATTGCTAGATGAAGCTCCCGCAGATGCGGGAGTTTTTCTTTGTGAGGTCTGTTTATGCAGGGCGAATTGTTATTTGTGTATGGCACTTTACGCCGCGATTGTACGAGCGGTGCCCATGCCACTTATCTGGCCAATGCACAATTTATTGCCCGCGCTACACTTAACGGAAAACTATTTCGCGTGAGTTATTACCCGGCCTTGGTGTTGGATGAAAATGCAGGCAGAGTAACGGGCGAAGTTTATCAGTTAGCCTCCGCAGAACAGCTTGCACAGTTGGATGCTTATGAGGAATGCACTTACCCGGCATTGCCGCAACAGGAATATCAACGCATACAAGTACAAGTGCTGACTGATACGGGCGAATACTTGTCGGTCTGGGTTTATGCCTATCAACATGATTACGATCAGTTGGAGTTGATCGCCAGCGGTGATTTTCTCAACCCTTAATCTCTGCAGCTGGATTTTCGCAGAGTCTGCAGGTATGTTGTGCGCGTTTTTCAATCACCAATGCAATAGTGTGTGGAGTTAGCATGAATAAGTTCAGCGCCCTGAATTACGATATAGATCCAGTCTTTCATTCCGCTGGTAAGCCTGTAGCAAAAGTCGGTGTACTCTTGGTTAATCTAGGAACTCCCGATGCTCCCACTACACCTGCATTGCGTCGCTACTTGCGTGAGTTTTTATCTGATCCGCGCGTTATTGAAATTCCTCGCTTTATTTGGCTATGTATATTGCATGGCATTATTTTGCGTGTGCGCCCGAAAAAATCCGCAGCACTTTATAAAGATGTGTGGATGAGTGAGGGTTCGCCCTTATTAGTAATCAGCAAACAGCAACAGAGTGCGATTCAAAACCAACTGGGCGATGGCTACAGCGTTAAATTGGGCATGCGTTATGGCAACCCATCCATTGCCAGCGCATTGCGCGAATTGCAAAAAGAGGGCGTGCGCAAAATTATTGTGCTGCCACTTTACCCGCAGTATGCCGCGCCAACTACCGGCTCCAGTTTTGATGCGGTAAGCAAAGAACTGTCGCGTTGGCGCTGGGTTCCTGAATTGCATTTTATTAATGATTATTGTGATGACGCTCTGTATATTGAAGCCTTGGCAAATTCAGTACGCGAGCATATTGAGCAAAATGGAAAGCCGCAAAAAATTATTTTTTCCTATCATGGAACACCAAAGCGCAATCTGGAGCTTGGAGATCCCTATTATTGTTTTTGTGTGAAAACAACTCGCTTGGTTAGCGAAAAATTAGGATTGGATAAAAACGATTGCATCACCAGCTTTCAATCGCGCTTTGGTTATGCGGAGTGGTTAAAACCTTACACAGATGAAACCCTGAAAAATTTACCTGCGGAGGGCGTAAAGGATGTCGCAATTTTATCCCCCGCATTCAGTGCCGACTGTTTGGAAACATTGGAAGAATTGGCCGTCGAAAACCGCCATACGTTTATGAATGCTGGCGGCGAAAAATACGCCTATATTCCTGCATTAAATGATCGTCCGGATCACATCCAAGCGTTATCCGCCTTAATCCGCCAGCGGTAGTTTGGTTGAAATTGATAACTCTGTGCTATTGGCTGTCATCATTATCTGCTAATACTGATTTCCACGCCGAAAGCGTTAATGACAAACTCAAATTAACCGATTAGGCTATTGTTGCACTGGTAATCGGTGCGCGATTTTTGTCGTTTATTATTCTATATACAAGTGTTTTTACCTGTTGTTTTCAGCTGTGTTATCTATTGTTGTTAACAACAGGTGTTATTAATCGGGTTTAAAGGAGTGGTTTATGAAAAAGTTAATTGCAACGTCCTTATTGTTGGCTCTGGGTGGCGCGCCTATGGTTAGCTGGGCTGGTAGTGACACTGGTTTGTACGTTGGTGGCAGCATCGGTCAGACATCTGTTGAATCAGATGATATTGGTGGTTTCAATCTGAAAGATGATGACAATGGTTACAAGCTGTTTTTTGGTTATAACTTTGGTGTGCTACCACTGCTTGATTTGGCGGTTGAAGCGGATTACCGCGAATACGGTAAATTTGGTGGCAATGGTGTAAATACTGAAGTCACCTCTTCCGAGCTGTTTGGACTGGTTGGTTTGAATTTTGGCCTAATTGGTGTGTTCGGCAAGATAGGTTACTCAGATACTGATCTGGACAGTGTTTTAGATACCTCTGTAGGAGATATCAAAGGTAATGATTCAGAAAATGCAACTGCTTGGGGTGTTGGTGCCAAACTCAAATTCACCTCTTTTGCATTGCGCGCAGAATATGAAGCTCTGGAACTTGATAACGTTGATGACTTGTATATGATTTCAGTAGGCGCTAGCTATACTTTTTAATTAATTGCGCAGTTGTTTTTTGCGAAATAAAATTCCCGATACCGAACGTATCGGGAATTGATTACTTAAACCTCGTCACCTTGAGCTGCACCTGAACTGTATTTCGGTTTTTTTGATTTGTACAGTTAGTCCTATCGCTTCACATTCAAGCACAATATTTATTTACAAACTCTTGATGAGAAAAAAGTGTAGCGATATTTTTATCGACATCGGCAGCGATATTATTGAGGAATAAATTCAAATCACGCTCTGACATCAAATCGATCATAGGGTGATATGACTCCGGCATTAGCCCCTGACCAAGCATGACTTGGGTCCAGGAATCCAAGCGAAATAGCTCGCCCTCAACCTGAAATGATTTTCCAACTTCTTTAAATAGCCTTATGCGATGCTCAAGCTCTTCAGGCACATCCATTTCTTTGCAGTAGCGCCAAAAAGAGCTATCGTCACGCTCGGTTGCCTTGTAGTGCAAAATAATAAAATCGCGAATACGCGCAATTTCACTTTCAGCTTGCAAATTAAATTCGTTCACAATCGATGGGCGAATTTCGCCATGTGGAAATAACTGCAACAAACGCGTAATCGCCGTCATGATCATGTGAATGCTGGTTGATTCCAACGGCTCCAAAAAACCCGAAGCCAAACCTACCGCAACACAGTTTTTATTCCAGGATTTTTTGCGTTTGCCTGTTCTAAATTTAATCGGTTTTGATTCGGTAAGCACTTTGCCATCAACATTCGATAACAACATACTTGTCGCTTCATCTTGCGACATGTGCTGACTGGAAAAGACCAAACCATTTCCAACTCGGTGCTGTAATGGAATTTGCCAGCGCCAACCGGCGTGATGCGCAATCGAGCGAGTGTAAGGTAATGCAGCACTTGTCGATTCTGTTTGCACAGCAATAGCACTGTCGCACGGCAGCCAGTGCGACCAATCCTCATATCCAGTCTGCAAGGTCTGTTCAATTAACAAACCTCTCATACCCGTGCAATCGATAAATAAATCGCCCGGAATTTCCAAACCTGAATCCATTGTCAGAGAAGTGATAAAACCCGATTCAGGATTTTGCTGCACACTGGCAATTTTTCCTTCAACACGAGTAACACCGCGCGCCTCTGCACGTGCACGTAGAAAGCTGGCATAGCGGCCAGCATCTAAATGAAACGCATAATTTAATCTTGCTTGCTCATTAATACCAAAACGCTCCTTTAGAGCAGCTTTGTATTCGAGGCAATAGTTGCCAAAATCATCTGCAATACCGAGGTTGCGGCCTCTGAGCCAAAAGTGGATAAAATCGGCAACAACCGTTTGTTTGCCAGTGACACCAAAAGAATGGAAATATTTTTCGCCAACTTGCTTCCAATTTTCAAATTGGATTCCTAGCTTAAACGTGGCATTGGTTGCACGCATAAACTCTTGTTCATTAATGCCTAAAAGCCGATGAAAAGTTCGCATAGGTGGAATAGTGGCTTCACCCACACCAATAGTGCCAATTTCTAGCGATTCCACCAAAGTAATATCGAGGATTTCTCCCATTTGATGTGACAGAGCTGCTGCACTTATCCAACCGGCGGTGCCGCCGCCGGCAATAACGACTTTCATTTTTTTATGGTGTTTATTGTTATCGTCCACGTTTTTATCCATTGTTAAATTCTTTAACGATTTAATTTATTCAGTAGCATGGCTCTCAGCTTTCTTCCCAACAGCCGATCTAATGTTTGCAAAAATCCTCTGCCCTCGATGGGAATATGTGCATTGGCTTTTTCTGGACCATTAAAAATGTAGTAGTCAAACAAATGCCGCCAAGCTGCGCGTTCGTGTGCAGATTTATCGCGAATGCCGAGCATCGCCAAATACATTGCATTCATGCCCGAGCTTAAAAATGCCGGCGAATCTTCCCACCAATAATTCACCAAAATATTGTAGGACTTTAAACTTTCTACGTGATGCCACCACATGCTGGGAATATAGAGCGCATCCCCCGGTTCCAATTCAGCAACCTGTGCATTATTCAATGCAGTTTGAAAGTGCGGAAATTTTTCAAAGTCGGGATTTTTAAAATCCACCATGCTGATCACTTGCCCACCCGGCGTTGGTTCTAATGGCCCCGGATATAAATTGCCAACTTGATCAGGCGCAAAGAGCGTAAAACGGCGCTTACCTGCAACACAGCAGGCAATATTATCCAGTGCATCAAAATGACAAGTTGCTGTTGTTGCCCCTCCAATCCATACGCTAACTCTATCGGCCAGCGCATCCATATGAGGTTCACGCGGAACAATTAACGAGTTGGTTTCGTTAAAACCAGGCAGGTGGGTCGCAATAATATTGGAGGCGATGTAATAAGTCGGACTGTTCGGCTGTTGCGCTGATTGCAGAATCAAATCGAGTGTTTCGTCGATTCGCCCTCTGAAACTTTCGTAATCGAGACGAGTGCAATCGCTGTTGTAAAACATTCTGCCATTATTTTCCGCAGGAATTTTACACACAATGGTCGGGTTGCCATTGTAAAAGGATTTCAAATAATCCACTGATGCTTGATCAGAAACCTGACCGGCATGCACCATCGGCCAGTCACTTACCAAACCCTTGAATATAATTGGCTCAGCTGCAGTGATAATTTCTCTGGGGATAGCGTTTGGACTAACGCCATGAATCACTTTTACTTTTTGCAAATTCAATGCGAATCACCTGTAGCTATTTTTTTGATTTTTCCAATCAATTAATTTCTTGATATTTGACATAGAAGCTAACGAAAAATAAGCCAGCTGTAAAAAGCCGGAACGATTCAATTCTTCAAGAGTAGCACCATCAAGAGCTACCAACTTATTTGCATTGATAGTTTCAAAACCAGTTATTTTTAGTTTCTGCTGATTGTGAAACTCTATATCCAATACCACATTTTCCAGTAATTGAAATTTATTAAAGGCATCAAACATTAATTTTGTCTGCACAATGCCATTGTTGATGGTATCTAATACACGAGAGATATGATTCAGGTAAGCGCTATTTCCACCATTTTCCAAAAATAGATTCTGCCCAACACTATTCTGCACTTTAGGGTGATTCACATCCACATGCACCACCGGATTATGAACTTCAGAACCATTCATTATTTCCCGTTGGATACCGATTGAAAAAGGTCCGCGCGCTATTACAGCAGGCACATACTGGGCGCGCCAGCCCGGACACGGATAAGCACTCAGATTCTGTTCATGCATTTGATTTGCATCAATCAGAAACAGGTTTTCATCTTTTTGAAAACCAAAAAAAACTATGGCTTGATACTCACTAGAGCCTGCATTTTTGCGAAATAAAATAGGATATTCTTTTTGAATTTCTGCGAACTCAGTTGCGTACGCGAGCGTACTCGCTAGATTATCACCCAATTCTGTTGAGAATTGATGGTTCACACGCAAGTGTTCATGAGCAATGTTATTTAATACTTCTATTTTTTGCATAGTCTGCTCCAACTGCAAAACTTTTATAATTTTTCAATACGAGATAAAAAAAGAGCCGCCGAAGCGACTCTTTTTTATCAGCAGGATTAACGCAACACTTAGAAGGTGTAACGAGTACCTATTTGATAACGAGCGCCTAAGTCATCGTAACCCCACAACATGTTTTTGTTGCGTGCGTGCTCGCGACGATCTTCACCGGTCAGGTTGATACCTTCAAGCGATACTTGCCAGTTGTCATTGATATGGTAAGTCACGTTAGCATCGATTTGTGAGTATTCCTCAATATAACCAGGGTTGCCAGCACCAGCGTTGGTTCTATTCAGGAATTCGTCGCGCCAGTTGTAAGCGAGACGAGCTTCAATGCCGTAGTTTTCATACATCAATACCAGGTTGGCAGTGTCACTCAAACCTAACAAGGCAAATTGGTTGGCAGTGATGTCCATGTTATCGAAACTGATATCGCCTTTTACGATGGTGTAGTTTGCCATCACACCAAATCCGGTATCACCGAAGAAGTGTTGTGCAGCAAATTCAGCACCGTAGATTTTCGCTTCCTGATTGTTAACCGGGCTGCGCATAGTGAACAGCATTAGTGGATCATTCGCATCAGGCACAAAGTCACAGCTGATATCAGTACAGTTTTCACCTAACTCCTGCACCAGACTTTCTTCGAAATCAGCCGCACCGCCCGGGTAAGTCACTGGATCGCGCAATACCGCCATCATCGCATAGATGTGACCGTCATCAGTCGATAAGCCTTCCGCTTCGAGTGCAGCCAATGCAGCTTGTGCTCTTGGGCCTGCAGTTTGGTCGCGAATATCACCAATAGTGCGCTCAACTTGCTCGGTGCCTACAAAGTTGAGTACACGTTTTTCCCACAACCCGGCTGACACATAACTCGCGTCATCAAAATACCATTCAACTGACAGGTCAAAGTTGCTGGATTCCAGTGGAACCAGATTAGGGTTGTTACCTGTAGCTTGCACAGTAGTGCCGTCGTTCAGACTGGAGCCGTTGATGCCATAACCGGAAATCGCAGCGCCCAATGAGGTCAAACCGGGGCGAGCAATGGTTTTGCTGTAGGAGAAACGGCTGATCAGGTCATCGGTCAGATGAACAGCCAAATCCAGGTTGGGCAACAAGGCGTCGTAACTGTTTTTGGAAACCGTCATTTCACCTGCGGGCAAATAAACCTGCTGGAAATCGTTGTCAGATTGCCAAACAAAATGCGATAGCAGTGGCGTGTCTGATGATGAAGTTTGCTTGGTGGACTCATAACGCAAACCAGCAAGGATATCTACATCGCGCCCTGCCAATTGGCCGGTAGTGCCCAACTGGGCATAAACAGCATCAGTATTTTCCTGAATATCGTTGTTGCTTTTACTGTTGCGAGTACTCGCCAATTGATTGTCTTCAACACCAATATAAGCGGCCTGTGCAGTGTACTTGCTGACCAGAAACTCGCCCAACTCACGTGCGTCACCACGGTAACCAATATGCGGAGAATTGCCTGTGCTTACATCATTAAATTCGCCCGCCACATCGAATGGCTCGAATGAACCTTCGGGGAATTCGCCCGGTGCAGATGCACCCCAACCACCCAATACCTGGTTGTTGTTACCGTTGTAGTTGATGGTGTTGGAACCCATTTCACGGCGCTCGATACCAAAGTCGAAACGGCCATCTTCAAATTCCCATTGCGCATCGATTTTCGCTTGCGTCACTTCGGAGATTTGCTCCGCCGACCAGATACGCATTACCGACGAACTAAGATCTTCTTCACCTAAAGTTCCATTAATCGTGTGCGTCCAGCTTGGAATTTCCTGACCGCTAAATACCCAGCTGGCGCCAGTTTTGATAGGTGCGCCCACGCCGATATCCAATTCACCGGAGTGACCGGGGCCGGTAGGCAAACTTTCCAGTGTTGAGTCATGCACATCGAGGCTCAGAGTGAACTGGTCGTTCACCTCCCAATCCAGATTTAAACCAACGGATTCCAGAGTATCTTCCTGCGAGCGGTACTGCTGTGAAAAGCCGATATCGCGGGTTTCAGGGCTGTAGGTTTCCGTGATGATTCGTGGCGTTGCAATCGCAGAATCATCAAACTCGACGTAATCGAGGAAAGAACCGTTTTGCACCCAGGTGGTGACTTCGCCGCGATGCTCGGATTGGCTCTTTTGCGCGAAGGTGTAGTCCAAGGTACCGGTCAGGTTTTCAACCGGACGGAATTGCAAGGTCAATTGTGCGTTAGTACGTTCGCGCTCTTGGTCTGCAAAGGTGTAGCGAACATCATTAGGGCGCGAATAAAGTTGGCCAACCTCTGGTGCGTTCGCAAATATCGCACTGGACGCAGGATTGTTATAGAGCGTACTGCTGTCACCGCCACCCCATTCGGCAACCGACCAGTCGTTAACGGTAGCGCCGGTGTAACCTGAATCGCGCTCTTGAAAACTTGCGCTCAATGACACACCAAAGACTTCATTATCATCGCTCCAACTCACCAGACCGGAAATTTCCGGAGTGATGTCATCGCCAGTGCGGTTGGTGGTATCCGCAACGGCTTTAGCGCCAAAAGTCGCTTTAAGGCCAGGGTTATCCAGCGGGCGAGCGGTGTTGATATCGATAGTTGCACCTATACCACCCGCAGCGATATTGGCTTTACCGGTTTTGTACACCTCTACACCTGAAACAGATTCAGACGCGAGATTGGCAAAATCAAACGCTCTTGAGTTACCGCCGCGAGTAGAAGCGTCCGCCCCCGAGCTGCCACCATAGGCGCTACCAGTTGGCAGGGTTCTGCCGTTCAGGGTCACCATGTTGTAGTCAGGGCCAAAGCCGCGCACAGTGACGCGCGAGCCTTCGCCGTTGGTGCGATCAATCGACACACCGGTAATACGTTGCAGGGATTCAGCAAGGTTGGTATCCGGGAATTTACCGATATCTTCTGCGCTAATCGCATCAACCACACCCGATGAATTGCGTTTTACATCCATCGCGCGCTCCATAGACGCACGAATACCGGTAACCATAACTTCTTCGACTACCTCACCGCCCTGTGCCATCGCAAAACCACTCAGCCCGGTAACAGCGGTGGATGCGATAACTGTCGCGATGAGTTTTTTATTGAATTTCGCCCTTGTGTTCATGAAGTACTCCTATTTGACTAATTATGTTCAGGATTTTTATTGGTACTGCTTTTATTGGTACTACGCCGGATTAGTCACCCCAGGGGATGGGCAATCAACCCGGATTCATCTCGCGAACAAGATGCTCTGGCCACACCGAGCACTGCGGCTCGTTTCCCTTTTTATTCACCATTGCCGTGTTGTACTTATGAGTCGCACAGGGTGTGTGCTTTTGCATGGTTGAATACAAGTATCATATGTTCATATTGACTACAACAAAATGTATTGTCATGAGGCGCAGAAAGTTAAGAACTGTTACGGCAGGCCACACATTGGCGCATAAATCTATACGCGAGTAGCACTAAAAAAAGGATTTTGATTGATGAAATGATCGGTTTTAAAAAAGCTCGAAAAATACGAGAGGGAAAATAAAACAGGCGATACCGTTTTATTAGTAAAAACAATATCGCCCGTAATTTTTTAGAAGATAAATGCGTCAGTTCTGAGGCAAGGATAGAAAATACTCAAGCCGATCAGTGGTTCGGCTTGTCAAAAGGCAGGATATTAATCACCTGTACGGCGTCTTTTTTATCTTCTTCGGTTTGATTAACACGGGTTTCCAACTCGCGCGCGACCGGCTTAAAGCGCATCTCCTCTTTGTAGCCACAGGCGACACACTCGCGGTAATCCTTACCCTCTTCGTTGTAGACAACTAATTTGTCCATCTCTGAACAGCGCGGGCAAACCGCGCCCGCGACAAATCGACGTGTAGTGCTGTAAGCCATTTATGCTGCCTCGCCTGAAAAATCAGAAACCGCAATGCCAGAATGACGCAGAAGCGCGTCGATTTGCGGCTCGCGCCCGCGGAAGTTTTTAAACAATTCCATCGGCGCTTTACTGCCGCCTTGCTGCAGAATTTCTTGCAGGAAGCTCTCACCGGTTTGCTGGTTAAAAATACCTTCCTCTTCAAAGCGCGAGTAGGCATCGGCCGATAACACCTCTGCCCATTTGTAGCTGTAATAACCCGCCGCATAGCCGCCCGCAAAAATATGGCTGAAACTATTTTCAAAACGGTTAAATGCCGGTGGGCGAATCACCGCGACCAAATCGCGCACTTCGTTTAATACTTGCTGCACGGATTTTGGCGCGACCGGATCGTACTCCGCATGCAAACGGAAATCGAACAATGAAAATTCCAGCTGGCGAATCATTTGCAAACCGGATTGGAAATTTTTTGCGGCGAGCATTTTATCCAGCAGAGTTTGTGGCAACGGCTCACCGGTTTGATAGTGGCCGGAGATTAACGGAATCGCCTCCGGCTCCCAGCACCAGTTCTCCATAAACTGACTCGGCAATTCAACAGCATCCCATGCCACGCCGTTAATTCCACTCACCGCTGCCACATCAATTTGCGTGAGCATATGGTGCAAGCCGTGACCAAACTCATGGAATAAAGTAGTCACTTCATCGTGCGTTAACAGCGACGGAGTTTCGCCCACCGGTGGAGTGAAGTTGCAGGTTAGAAACGCTACTGGCAATTGCACGCCCTTATCGGTTTGGCGACGCACGCGGCAATCGGCCATCCAGGCACCGCCTCTTTTTTTATCGCGCGCAAACAAATCCAGGTAAAAACTCGCGATCTGTTCGCCGTTTTTATCGATATGGTAAAAACGCACATCCGGATGGTAGGTATCAAACTCGTTGATTTGTTTTACCTGAATGCCAAACAAACGCTGCACCACCTCAAACATGCCGGCGATGACTTTTTCTGCCGGAAAATAAGGGCGCAATTCTTCTTGCGATACTGCATATTTCTCTACGCGCAATTTTTCGCTGTAGTAAGTGGTGTCCCAAGCTTGCAAATCCGCACAGCCATTGGCGGCGGCAAATGCGCGCAGCTCGGCGTAATCTTGTTCAGCATAGGGTTTGGATTTTTGTGCAAGTTCATTTAAGAAATTCAGCACTTGCTCTGGCGATTCCGCCATCTTGCTCGCCAGTGAACGTTCAGCGTAATTGTTAAAGCCGAGCAACTTCGCCAACTCGTGACGCAGCGAAAGTGTTTCT
Organism: Cellvibrio chitinivorans; assembly: GCF_035117775.1. Lineage (NCBI taxonomy): Bacteria > Pseudomonadati > Pseudomonadota > Gammaproteobacteria > Cellvibrionales > Cellvibrionaceae > Cellvibrio > Cellvibrio chitinivorans. The sequence continues at coordinate 830,287 of NZ_JAYKKN010000001.1, read as the reverse complement.
GCAATTAATTCAGAGTTATCAAATTCTGCCGCTGAACTGCCATCCGATTTTTTACCTTGCGCCGATGCGCGGGTGACATACGCGGTGTAAATTTCTTCACGCAGTGCGCGATTTTCTGCATACATAATCACCGCGTAGTAAGACGGAAAATCCAAAGTGATTACATAGCCCGGAAGACTTTTTTGCGCTGCTGTTTGTGCAGCCTGCGCGAGTGCGGATTCCGGTAAGCCGGCTAAAGCTTCCGCATTATCAAATTGTTTGAACCAAGCTTGGGTTGCATCCAATACGTTATTGGAAAATTGTGTAGAGAGTTCTGATAAACGTTTTTGAATTTCGCCAAAACGTTTTTTATCGCTTTCATTTAAGGCAACACCGCCCAAACGGAAATCGCGCAAAGCGTTGTTGATAGTTTGCTGCTGTGCTTGAGTGAGTTTTGCAAACTCTTCGCTATCCGCCAACTGCTGATAGGCTTTGTATAAATTTTCGTTCTGACTGAATTCAGTCGAATAATCAGTCAGCAGGGCGATACTTTCGGTATAGGCTTTGCGCAATTCATCGCTATTAGCGACGGAATTTAAATGGCTCACCGGCGCCCAGGCTTGATCCAACTTATCGCCTTGCGCTTCCAAAGGCGCGGCCAAATTACTCCAGCTCGGCGTCGATAATCCATCCAACAAGGACTGCAATTGTGCGCGGCCATCATCAATCAATTGGCGTATGGCAGGCTCAACATGCTCAGCGCGAATCGCGGAAAAAGGCGGCAGTTTGTGACTGGCTAATAGAGGATTGCTCATTCAAGGCTCCGTGTGGCGAAAATCTAGCGGGGATTGGCGTATCATACACCCACAATTACGTTTGGTTTCGAGGAGTATATCTATGGGCGCGATTAGAAATTACCAAGGCCACACGCCCGAATTAGGTGCGCGGGTATTTGTTGATGAGTCCGCGGTGGTGATTGGTGATGTAGTACTCGGAGATGACTCCTCGGTCTGGCCCTGCGTAGTCATTCGCGGCGATATGCACCGCATTCGCATAGGCGCGCGCACCAGTGTGCAGGACGGCTCGGTGCTGCACATCACCCACGCCAGCGATTACAACCCCGCCGGTCACCCACTGATTATTGGCGAGGATGTCACCGTCGGTCACTCAGTCTGCTTGCACGGCTGTACGATTGGCAACCGCGTGTTAGTCGGCATAGGCACAACCATTCTCGATGGCGCGGTGATTGAAGATGAAGTTGTGATTGGTGCAGGTTCATTAGTGCCACCGGGAAAACGCCTCGAATCCGGCTTTATGTATATGGGCTCACCGGTAAAACAAATCCGCCCGCTGAAAGATACCGAGCGCAGTTTTTTCAAATACTCTGCCAATAATTACGTAAAACTGAAAGATACTTACATTCAGGAAAATCAGTAATTTTTATTCAGGAATTCTCCATGAAATATGCATTGCCTATTGCCCAAAGCAACACTGAATTTCCGGTAAATAAAATCATTTGCATCGGCCGCAACTACGCAGAACACGCGCGCGAAATGGGGCACGACCCAGAGCGCGAACCGCCGTTTTTCTTTTTTAAACCGCAGAGCGCACTCGCGCAAAATGGCGATGATTTTATCTACCCACATTTTTCCCAACAGGTCGAACACGAAATTGAATTGGTGGTGGCGATCGGCAAATCCGGCGCACATATTTCTCCCGCAGACGCAGCAGATTATGTATATGGTTTTGCGATAGGTTTGGATATGACCTGCCGCGATTTACAAAAAGAAGCCAAACAACAAGGCCGCCCCTGGGAACTGGCAAAAGGTTTTGATGGTTCAGCACCTTGTACTGCAATCAAACAAGAATCACTTGCTGATTTGGAAAAATACGGCGATTTAGTATTGACGCGCAATGGCGAAGAAGTACAGCGCGGCAACTGGCGCGATATGGTGTGGTCGATTCCTGATTTGATTGCCGAAGTATCGCGTTATATAAAACTAGAAGCGGGCGATTTGATTTTTACTGGCACTCCGGCAGGTGTTGGGCCAGTACAAAAAGGTGATGAATTGATTGCACAACTGGAAGGGTTTTCGCAAGCACTGAAATTGAAAGTGACTGAATAACACTAAAAAATCAGGTGATTTACTCACCTGATTTTTTATCTCTAATCACGGCAAATCAAATACAAGGGCTTTTACTGCTTGCGCTGTGGCCGTTAACTCCAGCACATCAATATCCGCTAATTTCGCTCCATCACCGGGTTTTACAATTTCACCGGCAATTTCCAATTCGCCATCAATCACATGAACATAATAGTGACGCGATTTTTGGGTTGGTAAAGTCGATTGCGCTTTTGGCTCCAACAACAATTGATAAATGCGCGCATCCTGTTTGATCACCAAACTACCTGCTTCACCATCCGGGCTTACCGCAAGAGTTAAGCCTTTGTTGTTGCCAAAATCTTTTTGCTGATATCCCGGCGCTTCGCCGTATACATTGGGTTGAATCCAGATTTGCAAAAAGTGTAAGCCTTTTGTGCGCGATGGATTAAATTCACTGTGACGAATTCCGCTGCCCGCAGACATCAACTGAAACTCACCCCGCGGCAGGGTTGCCACATTGCCTTCGCTGTCTTTGTGAGCGATTTCGCCGTCAAGTACGTAACTGATAATCTCCATATCGCGGTGGCCGTGAGTATCAAAACCGGCACCGGGCGTTACGCGGTCATCGTTAATTACGCGCAGCGCAGAAAACCCCATGTGACGCTCATCGTAATAACTGCCAAATGAAAAAGTATGTTTGCTATCCAGCCAACCGAAGTTGGCGCCGCCGCGTTCTTCACTACGTCTGATGCTGATCATGATTCACCTCCGTTTTTGTGCGCGGATATATTTCCGCGCACAACTTCAATTCACTGTTAAAAAATTTGCTCTGGCTACTGCGATTATTGTTTGGCAATCAAACTATCCACACTCGCGCGGCCACCACCAGAAATCAGCAGAGATACTGCACCTGCAAGCAACGCCAAACCAAACTCATATCCGTTGTTGCTCATAAACAGGCCGTTGTTGATATGCACCGAGAAGATCGCCACCAACATGGTCACCGCAAGCACCAATGCGGTAGGACGAGTCAGCAGGCCGAGGATCAAAAACAGGCCACCGAAAAATTCTGCGGAACCGGCCAATGCCGCCATGACTACACCTGGGCCAAGGCCGATGGAATCCATCCACTGACCAGTTCCTTGTAGGCCGTAACCGCCAAACCAGCCAAACAGTTTTTGTGCGCCGTGGGCGGCGAAGATGATCCCCAAAGGCAGACGCAGCGCCAATTGGGAGAAAGAGTTGTTGGTCGCCAGTACTTTAGTGATTGCGCTCATGGTATTACTCCGAAAAATTTGATTGGGGATTAAGGGGTTTGGCGCATCGCTAACTGCTTGTTCGCCTCACTTGTTGCCAGAATAGGCTTGTCACTTGGGATAAAAAAGCGGAACATTTTGAGTTATTAGTTCAAATTTTTTGAACACATCAATAAAGGTGAACCCATGCATCACGCTATCACTCTGGAAGCCTTGCGCGTACTGGATGCGATTGATCGTAAAGGCAGCTTTGGCGCCGCGGCTGAAGCCTTATTTAAGGTGCCATCGGCGCTTTCCTATACCGTACAGAAACTGGAATCCGATCTCGGCATCAGTTTGTTTGATCGCAGCAAACAGAAAGCCCAGCTAACCGCTGCCGGGCGCTTGTTGCTGGAACAGGGGCGGCAACTATTACAAGCCGCCAACGCGATTGAGGAAGCGGTGCAGCAGCTGGAATCCGGTTGGGAAACTCAGTTGCGTATCGCCATAGATACGGTGCTGCCACTCGCACCACTACTGCAGCAAATCAATGCATTTAATCAATTGGATAAACGTGTCGCCATCACCATCAGCGAAGAAGTGTTAGGCGGAACCTGGGATGCATTGATCGCCGAGCGCTGCGATCTCGCGTTGGGCGCAAGTGGCGATTTGCCAAAAGGCATTTTTGAATATCGATTAATGGGTGAAGTGGAATTTGTATTTGTCGTCGCAAAAGATCATCCGCTGCGATTCCATAAAGGCGCAATCGACGCTGCCGCCATCGCCGCTTTTCCAACTATCGTGATTGCCGATTCATCACTCAGCGCACCGGCACGCTCATCGGGTTTATTAGAGAGTCGACAAATTATTCGTGTACCTAACGCGATTGCAAAAATCCAAGCGCAAATTGCCGGTGTAGGTGTAGGCTTTTTACCAAAGCATTTAATTCAAAATGAGATCGCAAGCGAAGAATTAATTATTTTAGATTGCTCAGTACCGCGCCCGAACATTCCACTTTACATCGCATGGCGAAAAAATAATTCGGGTAAGGCGTTGCAGTGGTTTGTAAATGCCTGCGAGCAACCAAACTGGCTTACACACCAAAACTAATTCAGAAACCCAAGCGCAATAGCGATCACCACGGCATAGCGCAGCCCTTTGCCCAGGGAGACCAACACAACGAACTTCCAAAACGGAATGCGCATAATGCCCGCAATAAAGGTGAGTGGATCGCCAATGATTGGCAGCCATGAAAATAGCAATGAATAAACGCCGTAGCGCTCAAATTGTTGTTGGGCTTTTGCCAGTTGATTTGCGTTTACCGGAAACCATTTTTCATCCCGCCAATGCAAACAAGCTTTTCCCAAATACCAATTAATGCAAGAGCCCAGCGTGTTGCCGCTGGTTGCAACTATCCACAATAGTATTGGCGAATATTTCTGGTACAGCAGTGTGGCGAGCAGCGCTTCGGAGGAAAGAGGAAATAATGTGGCGGCAATCAATGCACTAAAAAACAGCGAGAGATAAGCCATAGCGTGAAGGTCATTTGAAAAAAGAAAAGCTGCTTTTAATAGATAAAAGCAGCTAGATGACGGTTATTTTTTCTCTGCCATTTGGCGACGCATGGCGGTGATAACCGGAATAACTTCCGGGCGAATTTGTCGCCATAAATAAAAAGCTTCTGCCGCTTGGCCGATTAACATCCCCAAACCATCGGCAATTTGTGCAGCACCAAAATCTTTTGCCCAGCGCAAAAAAATAGTCGGTTCTGCGCCGTACATCATGTCGTAACAGCAGGCATTTTCGGCGAGCAGAGTATCCGGCAGTGGAGGCAATTCGCCGTGCAAACTTGCGGATGTGCCGTTGATAACAATATCAAAACGCTCGTCACTTAATTGTTCAAAGGTTTTTGCCTGCACATCGCCCATATCATGAAAGTGCATGGCGAGTTCTTCCGCTTTGCTATAGGTGCGATTGGCGATTACTACACGCGCAGGTTGCTCCTCCAGCAACGGCTGCAAAATGCCACGCACCGCGCCGCCTGCACCGAGAATTAATACGCGCTTGTCTTTTATCTCCCAACCGAGATTGTGCATGTCGTGAATCATGCCAATGCCGTCGGTGTTATCGCCCAGAATGGTGCCATCACTTAATAACGCGAGTGTATTTACCGCACCGGCACGCTCAGCGCGCGCAGTGCGTTTTTGCGCAAATTCAAATGCATTTAATTTAAATGGCACAGTGATATTTAAACCTTTGCCGCCCTGCGCAAAAAACGCTTGAGCGGCTTGCTCAAATTCATCGATAGCAACCAACTGTTTGGTGTAGTGCATATCCTGCCCGGTCTGCTCGGCAAACTGGCGATGAATTCCTGGCGATTTACTTTGATTAATCGGGTTGCCAAAAACGGCGTATAAATCTGTCATGAGTCTTCCAAAACATAAATCAAAAACGAGAGAGAAATCCTACTCAATATTTATTTCAGCCATTCACGGTGCGGCAAAAATTTCGTGTAAAGCTCCGCTTCTGCACTGCCTGCTTCCGGCTGCCAATTGTATTCCCAGCGCACCAGCGGCGGCAGCGACATTAATATCGATTCAGTGCGGCCGCCGGTTTGCAATCCAAACAGGGTTCCACGATCATAAACGAGATTAAACTCAACATAACGACCACGACGATAGAGCTGGAAATCCCGCTCGCGTTCCGTAAAGGGCGTATCTTTACGCGCATTTACAATGGGCTGATACGCTGGCACGTAACTGTCGCCAACCGCGCGCATTACCTCAAAGCTATGCGCAAAACTCTCAGCATTGTAGTCGTCAAAAAATAATCCGCCCACGCCGCGCGCTTCGTTGCGATGTTTTAAATAAAAATACTCATCGCACCATTTTTTAAATTTGGGATATAGATGCTCGCCGTGGGGATCGCAGGCATCTTTGGCAGTCTGATGCCAATGAACCACATCGGCCTCATTGCCGTAGTAGGGCGTTAAGTCGTAACCGCCGCCAAACCACCACACAGGCGCCGCACCTTCCTTCTCAGCGATAAAAAAACGCACATTGGCGTGACTGGTCGGCACATAAGGGTTGCGTGGATGAATCACTAGCGACACCCCCATCGCCTCAAACGCGCGCCCCGCTAACTCCGGTCGATGCGCCGTTGCCGAGGCGGGCATTTGGGTGCCGTGTACATGAGAGAAGTTGACGCCACCCTTTTCGATCACTGCGCCATCGGTCAGTACACGCGAGCGGCCACCGCCACCTTCAGCGCGCGTCCAGTTGTCCTCTACGAATTGCGCGCCGCCATCTTCGGCTGCCAAGGCATTGCAGATGCGGTCTTGTAAATCGAGCAGATAGGCTTTAACGGCGGATTTATCCGGCCCATGCGAAGTCGTCATAGGGAATCCTTAGCTGTGCGAGAAGTTGGCAGGGAATCAAAACGGCCGCTATTTTACGCGGCCAGCAGCAGAAAGGGGAAACTCATTGGCGGGACTATAGCTCTGGTTGATTTTGATCAACCAGAGCAGGGATTTATCAACCCGGACGGATAATCGCACCTGTCAGTAAATCACGGATTTCCGAGGGCGACGCGCGTTTGCCGACTTGGCCGGTGGTCACCGCATCCAACTGATAACCAAAGTAGCGATAGACTTGATGGATACTTGTTGCCGGAGGCAGCCCTTGCGGATTACAGGAAGTAGACACCAGTGGCCCACCAAAGGCGCGCGATAAACCCGCCGCTACCGGATGATCAGTCACACGCATCGCAACACTGGAAAAGCGGCCACTGATCCACTCGGGAATCAAGCCATTATTCGGCACCAACCAGGTATGGGGACCGGGCCAGGAATTTTTCAGCCGCTGACGCTGCAGATCATCAAGATGGTAGATAAAAGGCTCAAACATGCGGATGTCAGCGGCGATCAGGATCAATCCCTTCTCAACCGGACGACTTTTAAGCGCGAGTAAATGCAGCACCGCCTGCTCATCAAAAGGGTTACAACCCAAGCCCCAAACAGCTTCGGTAGGGTAGGCAACGACACCGCCCAACTTCATTTGTTTGGCGGCAAAGTGTACGCGGGGGTTTAGCGACCAATCGATCATGGGCATTACCTATTATCAAGTTATAGCCAATCTACCCCAGCTATTGCCCAAGCTCAACTGTTCATCCAGTAGTTACAGCCGCTGATAACAGGCGCCAATTTGCTGGATAAGCCCTTTGATTTCCAACCCGATTAGCTGCGCCGATAAACTCCCCACATCCAACCCGGTACGCTCAGCCAAGATATCCACGGGCAGCGGATCGTAACCCAGCGCTTGCAGCAGACTTTGTTCATCAGCATTGAGCGATGGCTCGTTAAGTGAGGGATTGTTTAGAAGCGGCATATTATCTGGCTCGACAGAATCCTCGAACAATTCCGTCTGCTGTGTCTTAGCCGATCTCACTTCCTGCCGCTTGTAACTGAGCAGCCCAGCGAGCTGATCGACAATATCTTGGGCCGTTTCTACTAAGGTCGCCCCCTGACGAATCAGCTGATGGCAGCCACGCGCCAAAGGATTGTGAATGGAACCGGGAATCGCAAAGACTTCACGGTCATGTTGTAGCGCATAGGATGCCGTGATCAGCGAGCCGCTCTGCACCGCTGCTTCCACCACCAAAGTGCCACCACTCAAACCGCTGATAATGCGATTGCGCTGAGGAAAGTTGCTGGCATGGGATGAGGTACCCAGCGGAAACTCGCTCACCAGCGCACCGCCGCTATCGATGATCTCCTGCGCCAAGGTTCTGTGACGCGCGGGATAAATAAGGTCGATCCCAGTCCCCATCACCGCGATGGTTCTGCCACCAGCACGTAGGGCACCGCGATGTGCTGCCGCATCTATCCCCAAGGCCAGGCCACTTGTAATCGCAAAACCCCTCTCTGCCATATAGTGCGCAAAACGCTCGGCGTTTTCGCTGCCGCCACCGCTGGGGTTGCGACTGCCAACAATCGCCAGTTGCGGCAAACTGAGACAAGTAGGATCACCGCGCACAAACAGCAAGGGTGGTGGACGCGGAATTTCGCGCAGCAAACGCGGGTAGAGCGGATCATCTTGCGTCAGGCAATGAAGATTTGTTTGGGACTCGATGTAGGTCAGATCGGCCGCCAGTTTGTGGCCAATATCGCTGGATTCAGAGTCAGCATAAAACTGACTAAGCATATCAGCAGCAGCCGGATTGAGGAGCGAGCGTAGCGAGTGAACTGGTTGATCAAAAAATTGTGTAGGGCTGTCGAATAGCTCCATCAATTGCCAGTAACCAGCAACACCAATATTAGGGAGACGTAACAGCAGCAGAGTAGCCGCGAGAGGGGAAAGCATAGCATCATCCTTGAGGCTGGCTGCCCGAGCGGGCAGCCGATAAGACCGAAATTACAATAAATTAGGGATTGCGCACTTTGTCGTTAACCGCCAAGGCGCGATCTGCTTCAAGCACCAGCGCGAAACTCATTTTTTCAAAGGTGCGGAACACCATCAGCAAACCAGCACGCTCATCCGGCAGCGCAACCTTACCGCCTCTCACGCGATCCGCCACTACTTCACCGGTTTTATAAATCGCCATCACATTGCCGATTTGCAAACCTTCGCGCTCGCCGCGGTTGATCATCACTACATTGTACTTACCAACCTGAGTCACACCGCCCTCAACTGCAATGATTTGCGCTTCAATATCCACATCAGGCGCGCTGGGGAAAAATACTGAATCTACAGAGCGATCTTCACTTGGCAACAACTGATCACCCGGGCGAACTTCTTCGTAGGTGCGGATTACATCGAGTGTGGCAACATCGCCTTCAGTATTGGTAACGGCTACCGTACCTACACCTTTTGCATACACACCCAACAACTCTTTAGTGACCGGATCTTTAAAGGTGTCACCCTTGCGATAGACGCCATAGTTGGAGTATGCCGAATCAAAATCCCCACGCGCATAAGCGCGATCACCCGCACCTACAATCACGTGCTGTTGCTGGCCAGCAAGAATATAAGGGCTGGCCTCTAACTCACCCGGCTCAACAATGCGGCTGCGCGACAGGAAGACTTCAATTTTATCGAGCGGAATAGAACTGATGGCATCCTCAGTGTGTTGCACACGAATACTCGGGCTCAACTTGGTGGTGCCGGGCACCATTTTCAGCGTGCGCTCAAGCGTCAGGCGTGGCTGGCCATCCAAATAAATTAGCTTGATCAGATCGCCGGGGAAAATCAGATGCGGGTTTTCGATTTGGGGGTTTACATGCCAAATCTCTGGCCACAACCAAGGGCTATTCAAAAAGGTGCCAGAAATATCCCAAAGGGTATCGCCTTTTTTGACGGTGTATTCATCGGGGTGACCCGTTTTCAGAAGAGCATCATCAGCCCATGAGAAGAAGCTGATGAGAGATGCAGCCGCAACGGCCAGTAATATTTTTTTCATAGAAACCGATCCTGTTTTATTCGGTCCTGAGGCAGATAGACGTATAATAGTTAATTAAAAGCCCACGCTGTTTCCGTTTGCACTGCATAAATCCTGTGCGATCATCATGTTAGCAGCGGTTATTACCTTTTTACTAGAAGTTTGTCACAAAGACTATGGCCTTATTATCTATCCTTGAATTTCCCGACCCACGGCTGCGCACTGTCGCCAAATCCGTCACAGAAGTGGACGATAATATTCGTCAACTGATCGACGATATGTTCGAGACAATGTACGACGCACCCGGGATTGGCCTCGCCGCAACCCAGATCAATGTGCACAAGCGCGTAGTAGTTATAGACGTCAGCGAGGATAAATCCCAGCCGCTGGTGTTTATTAACCCCGAAATTGAGGTTTTGGATGCCGAGCTGAGCCAATACGATGAAGGCTGCCTCTCGGTTCCAGGCTTTTATGAAACGGTAGAGCGCCCCGGTCACATTCGCGTCAAGGCACTGGATCGCAACGGCAATGCTTTCGAGCTGGAACCGCAAGGGCTGTTGGCGGTGTGTATTCAGCACGAGCTGGATCATCTGAACGGCAAGCTGTTTGTGGATCATATCTCGCCCTTCAAACGCACCCGTATTCGCTCCAAGCTGGAGAAGAAACACAAGGCTGCCGCGCGCTAAGTTTGCGCAGCAGATACAAAGGCGCCTTGGCGCCTTTTTTATTGATTAAAAAAGGTTTTTTATGAGCCAAGGTTTACGCGTTATTTTTGCCGGCACCCCTGATTTTGCCGCCGAGCATTTAAAAGCCCTGCTGGGTAGCAGACATGAGGTGGTTGCCGTCTACTCACAGCCGGATCGCCCCGCTGGGCGCGGTAAAAAGCTGACCGCCAGCCCGGTAAAAGAAGTCGCGCTGGCGCACAATATTCCTGTCTATCAGCCGCTCAATTTCAAAAACCCTGAAGCCGTAGCCGAACTGGCATCACTGGATGCGGATTTGATGATTGTCGTCGCCTATGGATTAATTCTGCCCAAGGTGGTGCTGGATACCCCGCGCCTTGGCTGCATTAACGTTCACGCCTCGATTCTGCCGCGCTGGCGCGGTGCTGCGCCGATTCAACGTGCTATTGAAGCGGGCGATACCGAAACCGGCGTGACTATTATGCAGATGGATGTTGGACTGGATACTGGCGATATGCTGATCAAAGCATTTTGCCCGATTTTGAGCGAGGATACCGGCGGAAGCCTGCACGATAAGCTCATCACTATCGGTACGCCGGCACTGATCGAAGCCTTGGATTTGATTCAATCCGGCAGCATCCAGCCAGAAAAACAGGATGACAGCCTGAGCAATTATGCCCCGAAGCTCAGCAAAGAAGAGGCGGCGCTGAATTGGCAGCTTTCTGCCGATGAATTGGCGTTAAAAGTTCGCGCGTTTAATCCATTCCCTATCGCACACACCAAACCTGCAGGCGCCAGCGACGACCAGCGCATTCGCGTCTGGGCGGCCAAAACAGCCGATAAAACGGCAAACGCCGCACTTGGCAGCATCACCCAAATTAACGCCGAGGGTTTATGGATCGCCTGCAAACAGGGGCAACTTATCCTCGAACAACTGCAATTACCGGGTAAAAAGCCAATGAGCGTTGGCGAAATCCTGCGCGGCCATCCCGACCTGTTTAAAGTGGGCGATCAACTGGAGCAGCCCGCATGTTAAGCGTGCGCGCGGCAGCCGCGCAGGTCATCAGCCAGATACTGGTAGCCAAAGGCTCGCTTTCCAGCCTGTTGCCGCCAACCTTAGCGAAGATTGCCGATAATGATCGCGCATTATTGCAAGAACTCTGCTTCGGCACCTGCCGCTACTATCCGCAGCTGCAAGCCTATACCGAATGTTTGCTGGACAAGCCCTTGCGCGCCAAAGATGCCGATGTGCAGGCTTTACTGCTGCTCGGCCTCTACCAGCTGCTGCACACACGCATCCCCGACCACGCCGCCATCGGCGAAACCGTTGAGGTGACACGTGCGATTAACAAGCCTTGGGCGACTAAACTGGTCAACGGCGTTTTGCGCAGCTTTCAGCGCGACAAAAGCAAGATCGACGAATTACTGGCTGAAAATCGCGCTTTTCAAAGCAATCATCCTGCATGGATGGAAGCGATGATCAGCAAATGCTGGCCAGATCAATTTGACTCATTGATCGCCGCTAACAACCAGCATCCACCTTTTAGTCTGCGCTTGAATGCACATAAAATTAGCCGCGAAAACTACTTGAAATTGCTCGAAGCAGAGGCGATTAGCGCAAAACCTACCTACTACAGCCCTTACGGCATCACGCTTGAGAATGCCTGCGACCCACGCAAGCTGCCGCACTTTGCCGAAGGCTGGCTGAGCGTGCAGGATGAAGCAGCGCAATTGAGTGCCGACTTGCTGGAATTGTCGCCCAACATGCGAGTATTGGACGCCTGTAGCGCACCCGGCGGTAAAACCGGACATCTGCTGGAATTGGAACCAAGTCTGGAAGTTACAGCACTGGATGCCGACGAGCGCCGCCTCGGCCGTGTGCGCGAAAATCTCGCGCGTTTGGGGGTCAATGCCAATGTTATCTGCGGCGATGGCACCCAGCCTGCCGCTTGGTGGGATGGCGAACTGTTCGACCGCATCCTACTGGATGCCCCCTGCTCTGCGACTGGCATTATCCGCCGCCACCCGGACATTAAAGCCCTGCGCACCCCCGAAGAATTGGACAAGCTCGGCGAGCTGCAACAACAGCTGCTGAAAAACCTCTGGCCGCTACTCAAACCGGGCGGTGTTTTGCTCTATGCCACCTGCTCGATTATGCCCAAGGAAAATACCCGCGTTGTGGAAGCGTTTGTAGCGCGCCAGCAAGATGCCAGCTGCGATCAACTCGATGCCGACTGGGGTATTAGCCAGCCTTGCGGCCGCCAATTACTGCCGCAAACGGATGGCCACGACGGTTTTTACTATGCGCGTTTGCGCAAGGCGATATAAACCAAAAGCACTCAATTTTGGCGATGATAGAGGCAGATTGACGCAACACAACTAGACTTGGCAGTACTTCTGAACAATTAAGTCAGCGATGCTACAAAACAACCAAGACAACCGAGACGACCGGTTAACGAAAGGCAATCTATGAAAATCATCATCCTCGGGGCAGGACAAGTCGGCGGCAGCCTTGCTGAACATCTGGCGAGCGAATCCAACGACATCACTGTAATCGACACTAATGAAGGCCGCTTGCGCGAATTGCGCGACCGGCTGGATATCAGCGTAGTCACCGGTGAAGCCTCGCACCCCGACGTGCTCGCCCAAGCGGGCATGGACGATGCTGATATGTTGGTGGCGGTGACCAGCAACGACGAAATCAATATGATCGCCTGTACCGTCGCCGAAAATCTGTTTCACACCCCCACCAAGATCGCGCGCGTGCGCGCCACTTCTTATTTAACTCACCAACAGCTGTTTGAAAGCGGCGCCATTCCGATTGATGTGTTGATCAGCCCGGAGCAACTGGTATCGGAATATGTATTCCGCCTGATCGAACAGCCCGGTGCTTTGCAGGTAGTGGATTTTGCCGGCGGCAAGGTGCAGCTGGTGGCGGTGCGCGCCTATCACGGCGGGCCATTGGTGGGACAAGAACTGCGCTTTTTGCGCGAACATATGCCCTCGGTTGATACCCGTGTGGCTGCGATTTATCGCCGCAACCGCGCCATAGTTCCGACTGGCACCACGGTGATCGAAGCCGATGACGAAGTGTTTTTTATCGCCGCCAAGGCCGATATTCGCGCGGTTATGAGCGAGCTGCGCCGGCTGGAGATAGCTTACAAACGCATCACCATCGCCGGCGGCGGCAATATCGGCCTGCGCCTCGCCAAAATGCTCGAAGGCCGCTTCAACGTGCGCATCATTGAATACAACAAAACCCGCGCCATCCGCCTGTCGGAGCAATTGGAGCGGGCGATAGTGATTCAGGGCAGCGCGTCCGACAAAGACCTGTTAATGGAAGAGAGCATCGAAGATACCGATGTATTCCTCGCGCTCACCAATGACGACGAGGCCAACATCATGTCCTCCATGCTCGCCAAGCGCCTCGGCGCGCGCAAAGTGATGACGCTGATCAACAACCCCGCCTATGTGGATGTAGTGCAGGGCGGCGACATCGATATCGCCATCTCGCCGCAAACCACCACTATCGGCAGCCTGCTTACCCACGTGCGCCGCGGCGACATAGTGAACGTTCACTCACTGCGCCGCGGTGCGGCTGAGACGATTGAAATCATCGCGCATGGTGACGCCAAATCCTCCAAAGTTGTCGGCAAAGCGCTGGAGGACATAGACCTGCCCGAAGGTGCGAGCATTGGCGCCATCGTCCGCCAAGGGCCCGACGGCGACGAAGTTATCATCGCCCATGACGACGTTGTCGTTGAGTCCGGTGACCATGTGATTGTGTTTTTGCTGCAGAAAAAACATATTCGCGATGTGGAAAAACTTTTCCAAGTCGGCTTCAGTTTCTTTTAACAAACACGCATTGCTGATACAAAAAAGCCTCAACGGTGTCGCTGAGGCTTTGGGCTGATCCCGGCTAACGAATCACTTGTGCTTTAACACAATCCTGTAGTGCGCCTTGCCTTCGCGCAACTTATCCATCGCTTCATTCACCTGATCGAACGCAAAATACTCGGTGACGGGTTTGATTCCATGCAGCGCCACAAAGTCCAGCATAGTTTTGATGGTAGCGGGGCTACCCACGGGTGAGCCGGAAATAGAGCGCTGCCCCATGATTAACGGGAATACCGCCGCATCTACCGGCTGCAAAGTGGCGCCGACAAAATGCAAACGGCCTTTTGGTGCCAAGGTGGCGATGTAGGCATTCCAATCGAGCTTTACGTTCACGGTCGAGATAATAAAGTCGAACGAACCAGCCGCAGCGGCCAGCGCGTCGGCACTACTGCTATCCAACACCTTGTGTGCCCCCAACTTGAGTGCTTCCGCTTTTTTGCTTTCGCTGGACGTAAACGCGGTCACCTCACAACCCCATGAGCGCAAAAACTGCAGTGCGATATGGCCTAAACCGCCAATGCCGATTACCCCCACCTTGGCGGTCGGCTTCACATCAAATTGCACCAGCGGGTTAAATACAGTGACGCCACCACAAAACAAGGGGCCAGCAGAGTCTGCATCGACACCCTCTGGCAAGGCCACAACCGATACCGCTTGTGCGCGCACCTTGTCGGCAAAGCCGCCATGACGTCCGGCAATCGTTGGCTGCGCACCCGCACATAAATTATGGTCACCCGCCAAACAGGTTTGGCAGCTATTACAGTAAGCAGAGTGCCAACCAAGACCAACCCGCTGGCCGACCTTGACACTGGTAACGTCTGCACCAACGGCGCCAACGATACCGATCACTTCATGCCCTGGCACGAACGGGTATTGGGTAAAGCCCCACTCGTTGTCGAGCATGCTCAGGTCGCTATGGCAGATACCGCAGGATTCAACATCCAGCTCCACCTCATCTTTTGCCAGCGGCCCTGGGTCATATTCAAAGGGTTCAAATTTGGCACCGGGTGCCATGGCTGCATAGGCTTTGATCATAGATAACTCCTTGATTGACAGAACAGGGGGATGTGCAACAAACCGAATGTTGATTGCTGGCTGCATTGGTAAAAGTATCGATTTCGGCCAAAATAAAAACAATAACCTCAAATGAAACGAATCGTTATGAAAAAAGAAACAATAGATCTGAAGTTGTTACAGTATTTTGTGGTGACTGCAGAGACGTTGAACTTCACTACCGCCAGCATTGCGCTGGGCATTGCCAAATCTGCCCTAAGTAAAAGCATTGTCCGGCTTGAGGATGAACTGGGAACCAAAGTATTTGATCGCTCCTCGCGCGTGGTGCGCCTGACGGAAAGCGGGCAAATTCTCTACCGCCGCGCGATTACCTTGCTCGATGAGGCTGATCATTTGGTAAATGATTTAAAAACCATGCGCCATAGCGTATCTGGCAGGCTCAGGTTAGCCGCACCACCGGCACTGGGACGATTGCTAGCAAAAGAGATTATTCCGCCGTTTCTCGCTCGCTGGCCGGAGGTATCTATCTCACTAAAACTGTCACTGGAGTTTGAAAACCTGTTTACCGAAGGGCTGGATTTGGCCTTCCGCATGGGCAAAAACCGCGATGACCGCCTGATCGAGCGCCCATTGGGCAGGGCTAACCGGATTGTTGTGGCCTCACCCGCTTATCTCGCCAGTCATGCGGCTATATATGCACCTCAAGACCTTGCGTCGCACAAAAGCCTGCAAATCCTTGAGCAACAGCCACACCTTTGGACCTTACAAAAGAACGCGCAGATCGAACAAGTGGCACTACCGGTTGCCTTTCAATGCAGCGATCTGGCAGCCTTGGTGAATGCAGCGATTGAGGGGCTCGGTGTTGCGCAATTGCCTTGGTTATTGGTTCGCGACGAGATTCGAATGGGCAAGTTACTACACGTGCTGCCCGAATGGATTAGTGCGGAACTACCGATTTCACTGGTGTATCGGGAGGGACACAACAAATCTGCCCGTTTAGCGGAGTTTTTAGCGTGGATTGAGCAACACAGAGATCTGTTCGATTTACGCTTTCGGGAGGCGCATTAAAAGTTAACGACTAGTCTCCCAAGCAAGGATGAATCGCTTATGATGTTGCTCCTTTTATGGTCAAACTGGCAAACCCGCATAGGAGCACCTCATGGCAAATGTAAAAACCCAGGTAGTAGTACTCGGCAGTGGCCCCGGCGGTTATTCAGCCGCGTTTCGCGCGGCTGACCTCGGCCTTGAAGTGACGCTGGTAGAGCGCTATTCCAGTCTCGGCGGCGTCTGTTTGAACGTCGGCTGCATTCCCTCCAAAGCGCTGCTGCATGTGGCTGAAGTGATCAACGAAACACAACACGCCGATAACCTTGGCCTGAGTATTGGCTCGGTCAGTCACGACCTAGACAAGGTGCGTGCCTACAAAGATTCGGTGGTCAGCAAACTGGTATCCGGCGTTGGCGCTATGGCCAAAGGGCGCAAAGTGAAAGTGGTGGAAGGCCACGGCAGCTTTGTGAGCGATCGCCAACTGCAAGTCGTTAAAGATGGCGAAACCACCCTGATCGACTTTGACAACGCCATTATCGCCGCCGGTTCACGCAGTGTTAAATTGCCGTTTATCCCCGAAGATCCGCGTATTTTCGACTCAACCGGCGCCTTGGAACTGCGCTCGGTTCCCGGCCGTTTGCTGGTTATTGGCGGCGGGATTATCGGCTTGGAAATGGCGACCGTATACGAAGCGCTCGGCAGCAAGGTGACGGTAGTTGAGTTTGCCGACCAGCTGGTGCCTGCGGCAGATAAAGATTTGGTTGCGGTGTACAACAAGTACAACAAAGACCGTTTTGAAGTATTGCTCTCCACCAAAGTGGATTCAGTGACCGCCAAGGCCGATGCTATCGCCGTGGCTTTTAGCGGCGCCCAAGCACCCAGCGTTCCGCGCGAGTTTGATGCGGTACTGGTCGCCGTAGGCCGCACCCCCAACGGCAAAATGATCGGCGCCGATAAGGCGGGCGTAAATGTAGACGAGCGCGGCTTTATCGCCGTCAACCAGTACCTGCAAACCAACGTGCCGCATATCTACGCCATTGGCGATATCGTCGGCCAGCCGATGTTGGCGCACAAAGCTACCCACGAAGGTCACGCGGCGGCAGAAGCTATCGCCGGCCATCCACACGCCTTTGAGCCAGCAGCGATTCCCTCCATCGCCTATACCAGCCCCGAAATCGCCTGGGTTGGCCTGACCGAAAAAGAAGCCCAGCAAAAAGGTCTGGAATTCAAAACCGCTGTATTCCCCTGGAGCGCCAGCGGCCGCGCCATTGCTTCTGACCGCAGTGAAGGCAAGACCAAGCTGATTTACGATCCCAAAACTGATCGCCTGCTGGGTGCAGGATTGGTGGGAGTACACGCAGGTGAGCTGTTGGGTGAACTGACCTTGGCACTGGAATTTGGCGCGAGCGTAGAAGACATCGCCCTTACCATTCACGCCCACCCGACCCTGCATGAGTCGGTAGGCTTGGCGGCGGAATTAGGTGTGGGCACCATCACTGATTTGCCTAACCCCAAGGCGAAGAAGGCGTAAAACCTTCGGCGTTGTCGCCAAAGGTTATTACACCAAACCAACAAAAAGGGCGCCGCGGCGCCCTTTTTGTTTGCTCGATTTTCCGAGCTAATATCCGAACTAATTTCCGAGCTAAGGTTTCTCCTCAACCGCCGGTGCGACCCAGTCTTTGGGGAGCACATCCACATCCGGCTGCTTCTCAAAGTGGGGCGACATAATCTGAACTTTGGCCTCGGCAAAGGCATCCTGAATATGTTGATGCAACTCCGACATGATGCGCACTTTTTCCATAGGCTCATCGAGAAACACAATCAGCCGGTATTCCACATAAAAATCGCTCAGACCCGTTTGGCGCACCATAGGCGCTGGCTCTTTGCGCAGATCAGCAGTACGCGAGGCTGCCGTCAGCAGTAAATGGTGCACCTGTTGCCAAGGTGTGTCGTAACCGATTGTCACTGTCGTGAAGTGATAGACGCCACTCCCTTTGCTCAGCCGGGTGAAGTTGGTGCTGGTAGCGCCAAGCAGGATCGCATTGGGAATAGTCACTTCTTCATTGCGGATGGTCTTTATCTTTATCGATAAAATCCCGATGGATGACACTACGCCTTCAACATCGTTAATTTTGACGTACTCACCCGGCTGGAAGGCGCGCGAATAAACCACAATCAAACCGCCCAACAGCTGCCCGACTATACCCGCCGACCCCAGCGACACCATCAAGCCGAGGAACACGCTCACGCCTTTGAAAGCATCGGTGCCGGAACCGGGGATGTAGGGGTAGGCGATAATGAGCGCGAATATCCACACCAGAATCAGAAACACCCGGCGCGTGGCCTTGGCCGTCTCCTGATCAAACATTTGGGTGCGAATCCGCCCCTGTTCGATCTTGATAAAAATCGTCTTGATGATGTCGGCAATCATCTTGGCGAACCAGAAGATGATCCCCACCATCACCAGCCCCGGAATCTCGGCGACAATTGCACTGCCGATACTGCCCAGCAGGCCAAAAATATAGTCAGTGAGGTTGTGTGCGGCGGCGACCGTGTAGGGGAATTGGTAGAGCACAGATACCAGCCACATGTAGCTGGCAATCGCCAAAAACACGATTAGCAGCAGGCGCAACACACCGGTTAACAGCAGCAGTAGGTAGGGCAACAGATAGATGCCACCTACCTGAATATTGCGCGTTTTGCGGCCGCTTTCGATGAGCGTGAGCAGTTTTTGTTGGCCGAGGCGCAAGCAGTAAACCACTGCGACAAACGCAGCAGTCATCAGCAATGTGTAGAGGATCGATAGCGCAACAGATTTGAAATGGTACTGCTCGGCGCGCCGCTCCAACCACAGATTGAGCCGTTTGCGCACCAGTTCGACATACTCGTTAAAACGGATATTGGACGGAGCATCGCCCGAGAGCACACCAAAAATCCGCTCGCCATTAACCTTGATAAAAGCGCCTTCGTAGCCCTTTTCGGTCTCCTCCTCAACCTCAATAAGATACTCATCGGCCAGCGGTATATTACGGATCTTATTCGCGATATTAGCTACCCGCTCTTCCGGCGTGCGCTCGTGATACTGGGCGCGCACATCCATAATGTGAATGCCCCAAAGAGACACCGTCAACGGGACCTCGTCATCCAGCTCTTTTTGCGCCAGCGATGGATATGACAACAGCGACACCAGTGCCGCAAACATCCAGATAAGCGTTTGACTACGCATGAACTTTTCCCTTCCCCGATAGTGGATAACCTGTAGCGATAATTGCGTGACAAGCACAATCGAATATTAGGAAAGGATCGCCAAAACACCAATCCCCTGCGCGCAAAAGGCAAGCGAAATAAGCGCGAGCGGAATTAAACCGCTTTCACCCCCTGTGGGATATTAAAAAATCCGACCGGATCGTAAGCCGTTTTCACCTGCTGCAAACGCGGGTAATTGGCGCCGTAATAGGCTTGCTCCCAATTTTCGATCAGCGGATCTATGTAGTTCACATAGGCGCCGCCGCTGCTCCAGGGCTGCATGGTCTGGCGGAAGCTGTTGACCCACGCCTGCGCCTTATCCACAGTCGCATTGGCCGTCCCGGTCGGGAAGTAGGTGTAATACTCGATGCTGAATAGTGCGCTACGGTGGATAAATGCCGTCTCGTCAGCGGCGAAGTTATCAATTGCACCGCGCATTAAATCCACAATCATCATGCCGTAATTACCGGCCACCCGACTGTCGAGAATCGCCTGCTTGAGCACCAGCAAACCCGCGTCATCAATTGATTCATGGAAAAAGTCCGAGCTGGCGGCAAAAGCATTGCGCTGGGCGCCGCCCGCTGGGTCATAACCCTGAATATGGCAACTGGCGGTATTGATCGCACAGTTGCCAAGCATAGTGTTGCGGTAGCTGTTGGTGGCTTGATTCATGGACAGCGCACTCACGCCCGCGAGCGCCAGAAACTGCTGCCAGTGGCTGCTCATCTCGGTTTGGGAACCGATGCAAAACGCACGCACATATAGCGAAGGCTTGGTTGAACGCGCACCCCAGCCCGGAATCACCTGCGCCCAAATGTGGTTGGGCAGAGTCTCCGGCCAGGCCTGAAACGCACGCATCACCGCGACGAAATCATCAAAATCAAAATACGCCTCAAGGGTGGTGATGTCGCGGGTAGTGTGGGTTTTAAAGGTGAATTGGGTGACAACACCAAAGTTGCCGCCACCGCCGCCGCGCAGCGCCCAGAAGAGATCGGCATGATTGCTGGCATCGCAAGTGATGATCTGGCCGTCAGCCAGCACTACTTCGGCCGAGAGCAGGTTGTCGCACGTCAGCCCATAAGCGCGGTCGACAATGCCGATACCGCCGCCCTGCGTCAGGCCGCCAATACCCACCGACAGGCAACTGCCCAAAGGAATCGCCACACCATTGACGGTGAGCTGGTCGTAGACATCTACCAGCACTGCCCCCGCGCCTATAGTCGCGGTGCCATCGCCCAGCGTAATGGCGTTCATTTCCTGCAAGTCCAGCACTATGCCCTCGCTGGCGGAATAGCCCGCATAACCGTGGCCGCCGGAGCGTGGCACCAGCGGCAGCTTATTGGCCTGCGAAAAGGCGAGAACTTTTTGCACATCCTGCGCGCTGGTGCAGCGAATCACCGCCGCGGGTTTGATGCTGTCGTAACGGGAGTTGTAGACGGGCGCAAGGCTTGTGTAACGACTGTGGCCGGGGCGAATCACGCTACCGCTGAGCTGGTCATCCAACTGCGACCAATGATCAGCCACCGAGGATGAACTGGAGGAGCTACCTGTTGGGGTACTGCCACCGGAATCGCCACCACCACAAGCCGCTAAGGCTGCAGAGGTGAGCGACACCGCGAGGAATTGTCGACGATCCATAATCACTTCACTCTTTTTATTAAGGTTTTTCCAACCCAGAGCTGTAGTAGTGGTGATTATTGGTTTATCGCTATCAATAAATGTTAGAGCACCATCACGCCATCGGCTTCAATCAACGCAGCGCGTGGCAATTGGCTGATACCCACGGCAGCGCGTGCAGGATAAGGCTGTTGGAAATACTGGCCCATCACCTCGTTCACAACCGGGAAGCTGGCCAAGTCGGTCAGGTAGATGTTGAGTTTGACTATGTCTTTCAAACCGCCGCCCGCTGCTTCGCAAACTGCCGCCAGATTTTTAAATACCTGATGCGCCTGCGCAGCAAAATCGCCCTCGATCATTTGCATGGTTTTTGGATCGAGCGGAATCTGGCCGGACAAGTACACGGTGTGATTTACCTTTACCGCTTGGGAGTAAGTGCCAATGGCGGCGGGCGCGTTGTCGCTGTGAATAATGGCTTTGTTGGTCATGTGATAACCCTTGTTATTGAGTGCAGAACGGGAAGCGGGGGAGTATAAAACAAAATCCCCCTTGATCCTCTTATTTCAAAAATCCCCCTCAATCCCCCTCAATCCCCCTTTGGCAAAGGGGGGAGGATATATTTCACTCCGAAACCACATTTACAGGGAGTCAGGCTCCTCCCTTTGAAAAAGGGAGGCGGGGGAGGGATTAGTTTTTCGAGCGATTTACCCGAATCACAAAACTCAGGTTGCGGATGCGGCGCATGATGTTAGCGAGGTGGATGCGGTTGTGC
The DNA here is from genome assembly GCF_035117775.1 of Cellvibrio chitinivorans. NCBI lineage: Bacteria > Pseudomonadati > Pseudomonadota > Gammaproteobacteria > Cellvibrionales > Cellvibrionaceae > Cellvibrio > Cellvibrio chitinivorans. The sequence goes on along the minus strand of NZ_JAYKKN010000001.1, from coordinate 808,257 downwards.
ACGCCAATGCACAGGTGGATCACGCTGTTGTGGGCGTCGCGCTCATGCACGTTGATGTGTTCGATGCTCGCGCCCTGCTCGGTAATGCGGGTGGCGAGAGTGGCGATAATACCGCGGTCGCTTTCCACTTCGACGCGCACATCTACCAAGAACTCGCCGCTGACTGTCGCGGCCCAGTTCACTTGGCTGATCTTGTCGGGATAATTGCGGATTTCTGCGATATTGCGGCAGGTGTCCTGATGGATCACCAAACCTTTGCCGGAGCTGACGTGGCCGATAATCGGGTCACCGGGAATCGGGCGACAACAGCGCGCGAAGCTGATCATCATGCCGTCGGCTGAGTCGATAGTGATCGCCGAGTTGAGCGTACCGGCGCGCGATTTTATATCCGCATCCGGCTGCAACAACTTGACCAGTGAATAGACCACCTTGTTGCCGAGGCCAATCTCTTCGTAGAGTTTATCCATCGACTCCAATTGCGCACCATGCAGCAACTTATGCTGCTGTTCGTCGCTGATGTGTTCAAGATCGACGTGAATTTCCGCCAGTGCGCGGTTCAACATGCGCTTACCAAGCGTGACTGACTGGTGATGGCGCTGGTGTTTGAGATAGTGGCGAATCGCCGAGCGCGCCTTGGCCGAGACCACAAAATTGAGCCAGTTAGGATTCGGCTGGGCGCCCTGCGCGGTGATGATCGCGACTTTCTGACCGCTCAACAGCGGCTGGGACAATGGCGCCATACGCTCATTGATACGACAGGCCACGCAGGTATTGCCCACATCGGTATGCACAGCATAGGCAAAATCCACTGGCGTCGCGCCGGTTGGCAGCTCGACAATCTTGCCCTTGGGTGTAAATACGTAGACCTCATCCGGGAAGAGATCAATCTTCACGTTCTCGATAAATTCGAGGGAGTTACCGGCATTTTTCTGCATTTCCAGCAGCCCTTGCACCCATTGGCGTGCACGGCTGTGGCTGGCGCTGATCGGCTCGTCGCTATTGGACTTGTATAAAAAGTGTGCAGCGATACCGCTATTAGCCATCTCATCCATTTCTTTGGTGCGAATTTGCACCTCAATCGGCACCCCGTGCATGCCCACCAAAACGGTATGCAGCGATTGGTAACCGTTGGCTTTGGGGATGGCGATGTAATCCTTGAATTCGCTCGCGACCGGTTTGTAGAGGTTGTGCACTACGCCCAGCACGCGATAACAGGTGTCCACCGAATCCACCACTATACGGAAGGCGTAGACATCCATAATTTCTTTGAAGAACTTTTTCTTCAGGCGCATCTTTTCGTAGATGCTGAACAAATGCTTCTCCCGCCCGATCACAATGGCGGTGATATTGTCTTTTTGCAGGCGCTTTTCAAACGAGGTCTGGATCTGCTCAACCAGCTCTTTGCGGTTGCCGCGCGCGGTTTTGAGCGCCGCTTGCAAGCGGGTCGCACGCAGCGGATACATGCAGTAGAAGCTGCGATCCTCCAGCTCCAAGCGCACTTCATTCATGCCCAAACGATGGGCAATGGGAGCGTAAATTTCTAGCGTTTCTTTGGCGATACGGCGCTTTTTGTCGGGCGGCATAGCGCCCAGTGTGCGCATGTTGTGCAAGCGGTCGGCGAGTTTGACCAGAATCACGCGCAGGTCATTGGCCATCGCCAGCGCCATCTTCTGGAAGTTCTCAGCCTGCTTTTCCGCGTGGGACTCAAACTCGATCTGAGTCAGTTTGGATACGCCATCGACCAGATCTGCCACCGAATCGCCAAACTGGCCAGCGATGGCTTTTTTGCTGATACCCGTGTCTTCAATCACATCGTGCAGCATGGCCGCCATCAGACTTTGATGGTCCATATGCATGGTGGCAAGAATGTCGGCTACGGCGAGGGGATGGGTGATATAGGCTTCGCCGCTGCGACGTTTTTGGCCGTCGTGGGCTTGTTCGGCGTAGAAGTAGGCGCGCTTCACCAAATTGATTTGGGAAGGTTCGAGATAAGACGAAAGCCGGTGGCTTAGTGCCTCAATGGTTTGCACGCCTTTCTCCAGATCAGATGCCGATTGCTCCCGTTAGGGACACCCGCCATCGAAAACGGCGGGCACTGGCATCAAAAACGACTTAGATTTCGTTGTCGTACACACGCTCAGGTTTAGGTTGTGGCAAGGTATCTTTTTCCAACAGGATGCTGGCATCAACAAAACCTTCTTCGATTTCGCGCAGGGCGATAACGGTTGGTTTGTCGTTTTCTGGCGCTACGTGTGGATCTTTACCACCAATCGCCAATTGACGTGCGCGTTTGCTGCCAACCATAACCAGTTCAAAACGGTTATCAACGTGATCCAAACAATCTTCAACGGTAATACGTGCCATAACTTTCTGTGCTCTATAAAAACAAACGCGTGGGTAAACGCAGCAGTGCTGCAATCCGGTCGGCTATTATGCGTCAGCGGGCATGAGTATGCCAACCGCGCATGGCTAAAATTAAGCCAACAAGTCCTTCAATAACAGGTTATGACGCTCTGCCTGGCGCGCCAAACGCAAATGTTGGCTGGTAATCAGTGCCTGGAACTGCGCCAGTGCGACAGTGAAGTCGTCGTTGACGATCAAATAATCCGCCTCAACATAGTGCGACATCTCGCTGATCGCTTCCGCCATACGCGCATCAATCACACTTGCATCGTCCTGCCCGCGCCCAGTCAAACGCTGACGCAAACAGGCCAGTGACGGCGGCAGGATAAACAGGCTGACGGTCTCTGGCATCAGCTTGCGCACTTGCTGCGCACCTTGCCAATCGATCTCCAAAATCACATCAATCCCTTGCTTCAGAGTATCCATCACCCATTGCTGCGAGGTGCCGTAGAGATTGCTGAACACACGCGCATGCTCAAGGAAAGCGCCTTTTTCCAGCATGGATTCAAAGGTGGCGTGATCGACAAAATGGTAATTCACGCCATCCACTTCACCCGGGCGCATGGCGCGGGTGGTGTGAGAGATGGAAACGCAGACTTCCGGATTGGATTTCACCAGCGCGCTAACCAGACTGGTTTTGCCCGCGCCCGAGGGCGCCGATACAGTAAATAGAGTGCCAAGATTAGCCATAAAGAACCTTAATCAGGAGGAAAGTAGTTCCAGCAAAAATGGAATAGGGGAAATTATGGCACAGCTTGCCTGAACACACCGGCTAAATGTGGCATAGTGATCCACTTCATTGATCTGCCCGCGAGTCTTGTATGTTGCGCCAATTGCTCTCCATCACCCAAACCGCCGAACGTCTGCGCGTGCGCCCCGAGTATGTGCGAGAACTGGTAAAAAAGCAGCGTTTGGAGTTTATTCACGGCGAACAGTTGGATGCTGCTCAGGTTGAGCAGCTAGCCAAACTAATGGAAAAACTGCGCAGCAACGGCATTGCCACACTGGTAGAAATTACCGCTGCGGGCGACAAGCTAAACGATTAGATGTCTAATGCGCAGCGGATTGCTCGCGCACCTCGTAATAGGTCTGCTCAGAAATTTTTTGGTAGGCCGCCGAATCTTTCATAAACGCCGAATAAGAGTCGTAGACCTTTTTGAATTGCGGGTCTTTGGCGGCCTGCTTCTCGTACACCTGCTGCGAAATTTCGTAGAAACGCTGCAACACTGCATCCGGCAATTTGCGAATCTGCACGCCCTGATTTTCCACCAACTCTTTTAGCGCGCGACTGTTATGCGCAGTGTAGCTGTCGAGCATGTCCTGACTCATCGCCCGCGCGGCATAGGTCACAATCGCCTGCAAATCTTTCGGCAAACTTTCAAACGCGGTTTTGTTGATGATCAATTCCATCGATGGCCCTGGCTCGTGCCAGCCAGGGTAGTAATAGTATTTGGCGATCTGCTGGAAACCGAAGGCCAAGTCATTTTCCGGCCCGACCCATTCGGCCGCGTCGATAACGCCAGTTTGCAGCGCCGTATAAAGTTCGCCGCCGGGGATATTCACCGAAGTGCCGCCCGCCAAATTAAACACCTCGCCCGCCAAACCGGGAATACGCATCTTCAAGCCGCGCAAATCTTCAATGGTATTAATCTCACGATTAAACCATCCGGCCATTTGCACACCGGTATTACCGGCCGGAAAAGGGATCAAATTAAACGGGGCGTAAAGCTCGCGCCACAACTCCAGACCGCCGCCGTGGTTGATCCAGCCATACAATTCCTGCGCGTTCATGCCAAAGGGAACCGAGGTAAAAAACTGCGCCGCTGGCACCTTACCGCGCCAGAAGTAGCTGCCTGAGTGCCCCATTTCCACGCTGCCGGATGAGACAGCATCAAACACGCCCATCGCCGGCACCAACTCGTTGGCGCCGTAGACATGAATTTGCAAACGCCCACCCGACATTTCATTAATCACCTTGGCCATATTCTCGGCACCAACACCAAGACCGGGGGTATTTTTCGGCCATGAAGTCACCATCTTCCAGTGATACTGGCGCGCAGGCACAGCGGCGCCGTCTTCCGTAGGCACTACTTGCAATACGGTTGGCTTGGATTTTTCCAGCACCAACGCCGCAAAGGTCGCCGCCAGCGCTGCAATTAACAGGGTGATAACCAGTGGATACCAGTTAATGGATTTATTGCTCATATCGTTATTAGTCTTTTAAGTGATTATTTTTTCTGTCGCAAATTTTGCAACGAGTGCCGCTTGCTTGGCTACACCCGTTGCGTAGGATAAAGCCGTTAATTAAAGCCCCTGCAACTTGGCGTACTGCATTACCAAGCGTTTGGTGCCGATTTTTTCGAACTTCACCTGGATTACTGCATTGGGGCCGGTGCCTTCAAATTGCAGCACCACGCCTTCGCCGAACATGGCGTGGGTGACTCGTTGGCCGAGTTTGAAGCCAGTGCCTTCGCCGGTCTCTTGCAGTGATTCACGCGCAGACGTGCGTTGGAAACTGACCGGGCGGGTGACGGCGGTTTTTAAGCGCACTTCTTCAATGCAATCGACCGGAATTTCCTTCACAAAACGCGATACCACGTTGAAAGTTTCGTTGCCGTAGAGGCGACGGGTTTCGGCGTAGCTGATAAATAATTTTTCCATCGCACGGGTGATGCCCACATAACAAAGGCGGCGCTCTTCTTCCAAACGCTCGGGGTCGTCGGCGGACATCTTGTGCGGGAACAAACCCTCTTCCACACCGGCCAAAAATACCAGCGGGAACTCCAAGCCTTTAGCCGAGTGCAAGGTCATCAACTGCACCGCATCCTCAAATTCATCGGCTTGGGTTTCACCGGCATCGAGCGCGGCGGTATCCAGAAACTGTTGCAGCGGGGTGAGCGCTTCGTCTTCCTCTTCCGCATCAAACGCGCGACAGGCAGTGATCAATTCCTGCAAGTTTTCGCCGCGCGCCTGACCTTTTTCACCCTTTTCGTTTTGATGGAACACTAATAGGCCGGTGTCATCCAACACTTTGCGCGCGATTTCATCGAGCGCGAGGGTTTCGCCGTGATCGTCAAAGGCGTTGGCGTCCTGCGTGAGTTTTTCGATCAGTGTCAAAAAGGATTGCACCGCATTGCCCGCGCGCGCGGCAAAGACGCGCTTGTTGACCATCTGTTCCGCCGCCGTCCAGAGCGAACAGCCCTGGTCGCGCGCAAACAGGCGGATGTCGTCCACGGTTTTGCCGCCAATGCCGCGCGTAGGCGTGTTGATCACCCGTTCAAAACCGGCGTCATCGTGGCGGTTGCTGATCAGGCGCATGTAGGCGATGGCGTTTTTAATTTCGAGCCGATCATAGAAGCGCTGACCGCCGTAGATGCGGTAGGGAATTGCCTCGCGCAGCAGCGCTTCTTCGAGCACCCGCGACTGGGCGTTGGAGCGATAGAGGATGGCGATGGTTTTTTTCGCGTGGCCTTTGCGCGCCCAGTCCTGGATGCGCTCCACGATAAAGCGCGCCTCGTCCTGCTCGTTGTAGGCGGCGTAAAGCGAAATCGGATCGCCCTTGTCGCCTTCGGTCCACAGCTCTTTGCCGAGGCGGCCATAGTTGTGTTTGATCACCGCGTTGGCGGCTTTGAGGATATTGCCGGTGGAGCGGTAATTCTGCTCGAGGCGATAGGTTTTGGTGTCGGCAAAATCGGTCGAAAAGCGCTGGATATTCTCGATTTTCGCACCGCGCCAGCCGTAGATGGATTGGTCGTCATCGCCCACGGCAGATACACAGGAAGTCTTGCCCGCCAGCACCCGCAGCCAGGCGTATTGCACAGCGTTGGTGTCCTGGAACTCATCCACTAGGATGAACGGGAAGCGCTCGCGGTAGTGTTCAAGGATATGCGGCTTGTTGAGCCAGAGTTCGTGGGCGCGCAGCAGGATTTCGGCAAAATCTACCATGCCGCCGCGCTGGCAATCCTCTTCGTAGGCGCGGTAAATCTGCAACATGGTGCGCACAAATGGATCGCCCGTATCCTGAATATGCTGCGGACGCAGGCCCTCATCTTTTTGGCCGTTGATGTACCACTGCGCCTGTTTGTGCGGCCATTTGTCTTCACTGATATTGAGCGCTTGGTAGACGCGCTTGATCAGACGCAGCTGGTCGTCGCTGTCCAAAATCTGGAAGTTTTGCGGCAGACCGGCATCTTGCCAATGGGCTTTGAGCAGGCGATGGGCGAGACCGTGGAAAGTGCCCACCCACATAGCGCGGGTGTTGATGTGCTGACCGTTCTGATGGAATAACTCATCCAACCGCGCACGCATTTCGCGCGCCGCTTTATTGGTAAAAGTCACGGCCATAATCGAGTAGGGCGACACCTGCTCCACTTGGATGAGCCAAGCAATACGATGCACCAGCACGCGGGTTTTGCCGCTGCCCGCTCCCGCCAGAATAAGCTGATTACACGCGGGCGCCGCAACGGCATCACGCTGGGCGTCGTTCAGGGAATCTAACAGGAGGGAAACGTCCATAACCTTGGCCAGTAAAAAGTGAGCGGCAATTTTACTGGCTAGATATACATATGACCACCCTTGTTTTGCGCGTGTTTCACACAGGTGGTTGGGTGCGGGGGATTACTTGCTGTTAAAACGTTTGGTGCGAGCCAAGACCAGAATCAACAGGGCGCCGAGCAATAACAGCAGCGACACAGTTCCAGACAGGGAGTTTGTACTCTGTGGGTGACCAATCTGGAATTCGCTGTGCGCCGTATTATTTAATGCGGGCGCCACAGGCTTGGCGACAGGTGCTTGCACCGGGCGCTCAACGGCCGATATCACCGGAGTACAGGTCGAATCCGTCGATGCCTGAGTGCAGTTAGATAAGGTCGCGTGTGCTGTTGTTGCCAGCAGCAATGCGAAGATTACACAGCAATATTGAATAGTAACGAGCCGATAATCATGTGCCATTTCCCCTTCCCCCAAGGATTGGTGTTTCGAGTATCTGAGACTTTAGCAGCTCAAAAGCGTGATTCAAGTCACACAAATTCAAAGGCAAAGCCAATGCCAGCTTTGCGATTTAGGTATTTTTAAGCGACAAGTTATTGATTTTACAGGCTTGGTGACTGCTTAAAAAATCGCCAATTAACTGGAGGTTATAAGAGGGAATTTAGAAAGGAAAAAATGATTCAGGGATTTGTTGTTTTCGCAGCAGCGCCGCCACATCCATGCTCAAAGCCACACCGGCATGCACCAAAACGCCGCCCCAGATTGAGCGGGATTGCAGTGCCAAAATGCCGAGGAACAGACCAAACAAAATCGCCCCTGTTGCTTCCAGCGCCAGCTTGGGCAAATGAATCATCATGTAGGGAACACACATCACCCAAATGGCATTGGCGCCGATTGCCGGGCGCAGTGCATTGAGCATAAAACCGCGAAAGAAGAATTCGAGAAACACAAACTGGCTCATATAGAGCAGTTCCCACAGCAGCAAATCCAGCCAGCTGCGCCCCGCTTGGCGATAAAAAGGATAGTGATTGACGAAATCCTCGCCCATGCTCACCAACACCACAAACACCAGAATCGGGCTGAGCAGCAATAAGTAGCCGCGCCAATGCACCCCGACCTGATTCCAGCGCCAGCCGAAATCCAGCATCGATTGCTTAAATCCGAAGCGAATCACCAGCAAGGGCAGCAGAATAAAAGTGACCAGATGGCAAAAAGTCCACCACAGATAGCCACACATTTGCAGCCAGCCGCTCGCTTCCAAGCGCTGCCAATAGCTAGTATCGAGCGAGTTGAGTAATAATTGTAAATTGCTGGAAAATTTGGCGTAGTGAAGGATCAACAGGCTCACCGACACACAGGCCAGCACCCAGATCACTCGCCGCAGCGCCGCCGGACGGCTGAGCGTATAGGAGGATGGCGCCGCGTCGATTTCATCGAGCGCGCGCAAAATCTGGCGCGGATGCAGGTGGTTGATCGCTGAGCTAATCGACATAGTTATTTTTTCTTCTTTGCAGCGTCTTGGGCACGCTCATAGCGGTCGATAAATTGGAAGATCACGTCGCGCGCAAGGCGGGTTTCGGAGTTGGATAAAAACACCATGCCGATCTGCAAATCGCGGTTGAATACCATCTCGGTACGGAAGCCTTTTACATGGCCACCGTGGTGGATAAAGTTTTTGTAGCGGCCGTAATCAAACACGCGCCAACCCATACCATAAGCTGTGTTGGTTACACCTTTGCGCACGCCGTAATAATTTTGCGCGGGTGTATTTTTGGTCACGCGCGACTGGATCGGGTTGAGTACCGATAGCGGTAATACATCCTGCCGTTTACCCATCTGCGCGAGCAGAAAGCGCGACATATCCACAATGCTGGCATTCACACCCGCTGCCGGAGCAACACGATACCAATTGGGCGTCACCGCGGTGGGAATCCAGCGTTTACCGGTGGCGATATGGGGCGCAGCGCGATTGGGCGAGGCGTTGTAACTGGCCAAACCGTAGGAGGCGCTGCGCATGCCGAGCGGATCAAACACCTTCTTCTCGACATAATTTTCAAAACTCATGCCCGACTTCTTTTTGATCATATCGCCCGAGAGGCTGTAGATCACATTCTGGTACTCAAAACACTTGCCCGGCGGGCAGACAAAATTCACGTAGCGCAAACGCTGCACCGTGTCGGCATAGCTTCTGCCCTCATCAATGTAATGGCTGTAGGTGTGGCGCGGTAAACCGGACGACTGCCCGAGCGCATGACGCAGGGTGAGCTGTTTGCCATAGCGCGCATTTTTAAATGCGACTTCCGGCAGCACCGACATGATGGTGGTATCCCAACTGATTTTGCCCTCGTTGACCAACACGCTGGCGGCGGTACCCGCAAAGGATTTGGACAGAGACGCAAGGCGGAATACCGTATCCGGTGTAACTTTTTCGCGGGTGCCGGCGCGACGTACACCATAGCCATTGAGCGATTTAATCTGCCCGCCCGACACAATCACCACCGCTACTCCCGGTACAAAGGGCGCAACTTTTTTGGCGATGTAATCTTCAAAATTCGGGACAAACTCCTCCGGGTGACCAACGGGATAACGCGGCGCTTTGATCGGCGCTGTTGTCACTACCGGAATCGTAATTGCGGCAGGCTCAGCCGATTTTGTAGGTGCAGGCTTGGCTGCAACAGGTTTTGCAGGCGCCGGTTTAGGCTGTACCGCTGATTTTGCAGCAGGCGCTGAACTGACGGCTTGCGCTACGGGTTTCGGAGCCGGCTGGGGTAGGGATTGCTGTACTGGTTGCGCAGTTTGTAGTGCACTGGTTTGCAATGCAGAGGTTTGTAGCGCAGCGGTTTGTGCTGGCGCGGCTTCAGCAGCATTCACAATCGGAATACTGACGGTTACTGGCTGTGCGGCTACCGAGGAAACCGCCGCCGAGGATGCATAAAGCGCTTTAACTTCGGCAGTTGGTGGCGTTTGGTACGCCATCGGCTTGAGTTTAGGCTGGTAAGTATTTTGCTCCGGCGCGGCCGAACTGGCCGTGGCACTACTGGCGTGTTGGAATGGCAGGGCGATGGGCACAGTGACCCGCTTTTCGCCCGAGGCCTGCGCCAGTGGCGCCATGATAATCAGACCAAGTGCAATACCCGCCGTGCGCACCGCCAAGGGTCGCAAACGGTTAAAGCAAAGACGATTTATTCTTAGTTTCAGAACAGTTGATCGCATAACAGTTGAGCACATAACTACAGCATTAACTCGTGAAAGGTCAGTTTAGTGTGACCGTAGTTTTATGAACGTCGCCTTAGGCACGTTGCTTCTGATAAATATTTTTTCGCTAACAAATGCCCAGAAAGACAAATGCCTAGAAAGACAAACGCCACTTTGGTTGCATCCAGCAAGAGAATACAACCAAGAGTGGCGCTGTCTTTCCTTCGATAATGTTGCCGCCGCTGATTGCGGCCGCGCGCTATTTACAGCGTCTTGATGTACTCCACCAAGTCCCAGCGCTGTTCATCGGTAAGCGGTTCCGGTTTCTGGCCATTCACTGCCGGAGCATGAACCGTACCGTATTCGTGCCCCTCATTAGAGTCGCCGCGTCTGGGTTTGCCTTTTTCATTTAATGCATTAAAGGTAAAACCTTCGTAACCCTCGGTGCGCAGGCCGATTTTGATCGGATCAAACTCGCGGCTGCCGACTTCAAATGTCATGGGGCGATATTTGCCATCCTCAGGATCACCTGCACGCTTCACCGGCAGCAGCAAGTCATAAATACTGGGCACTGAACCATTGTGCAGATAGGGCGCTGTGGCCCAGATACCATTGAGCGAGCGCGCTTTGTAGGATAGCAGCGATTGATAGGGCGACGCAGTAGTATCCGGTTGATAGTCGCCAGATTTTACGCTCGACTGAATTTTATTATCAAAGAACGACTTGGCGATCATGTACAACCAATCCAACGCGCGGCGCGGCGGCCATTTGTCCGGGTCGGGGCTGGTCACCACTTCGCCCATAGTCGCAGCGGTAAGGATTTGCACCACCGGCGCGCGATCTTTAATCACCAACGCCCCCACACTTTCGGTTTGATAGGTATTTTTGAAGTTGCCTGCGTAGCCTTTGTAGTTGACGCTGTTTTCCGCCATAGCGCGGTCAGTACCCACCACATCCAGGCTCGACATATTAGCCACCACAATCCGGTCGCGGTCGGTGCGGTCGATCACCTCATGGCAAGATTCACAGTGCTGCGCATAGAGCGTGCGGCCTCGGCGTACCTTGGCGCCATCGATCTGCCATTCCGGCAACTTGTCAAAAATCGCCTTGGCCGCGGCCTGTTGCGGGTTATCCGCTTTTTGGGTCGGCCAGATGGGTGAGGTCAGACTCGCGAGGTGGGTTTCCAAACGCGACAAATTCACCAGATCGATAGAAGAGCTGAAATCGATTTTGTAGCTCTTGCTGTTTTGGCCAGTCAGGAGCGAGGAAAGACTCCAGCCGCGTTTGTGCGCAGTCCAATCCAGAATGCCAAATACGCCGATTACCTCGCCGGTATTGCGCCCGAGCGGGCCGACGCCACCGTTGCTCGCCAAACCGTTCCACTGCACATAGTCCGACTGCACTATGTCCCACAAAAACGGATAGCTCACCGGTGCGTTAGGCTCGTTGAAAATCAGCGGCTTGATGCGGTTCATCTGCGCCATGGTTAGATCGGGATAGCCGGGTTTATCCGACATCAAACGGTCGATGATTTTGGCAAATTGCAAATCGCCAATAATGGTTTCACTAACGCCTTCCAGTGCCAGATCGACCTGATCCGGCGTTAGCAAATCGCTGTCATCGGTCGCGGATTTGGTCACACCCAAAAGCACATCGCGCAACTGATTGCGGCTTATCACATGCTCCAGCACGCGGTTGTAAATGCGCCCGAAGGCGTCCAGCCGCGCATAGCCGTACTCCACGCTCGACAAGTTGACGTTGTTGTACAGGCGGATTTTGCGCTCCCAACGCTGAAGGTCAGCGGCGACCGTATCGGCATCACTGTAGGTATTTTTCAGCTCCAGCACCTTGGCGATAAAACGCTGCTTTTTCGCCTCGTCGCTCATTGTTGTCGCCATGCTGTTTTGCAAATCGGTAAGGAAGCCGACCATATCCGCCATTGACGGGCCGCCATCAATGCGCAGCGCATGGCCTTTGTAATTCACCTGCCCGGTATGACAGGCGGCGCAGGTAAAACCGACATAGTCATTACCCTTGTAGGATTCTTTTACAAAGCCAACCGGTAGACCATCGGGGTTAAAAAAAGTCGGTTTTTGCGGCAGATAGCGATATTTATCAATCAGGCTATTGGCGCGAAACGGGGTAGTGGAATCACTCTGTTCCAGTGCGATAAAAAAATCGTAGGGCATCAAGGCCGAGCCTTGGGTGGTGTTGTAGTACCAGAGGCTGTCGTTAGCGCTCCAACCCTGGTCGAGATAAATCGGCGTGGAGTAGTTTTCGCCAAAGGCGCCGTTTTCAATAGCGATGGCGCCGCGCTCCGGGTCATCGTCCCAACCCTGATAAATCTTGCCGATGGCCAAGCCAATCGCCATGGGAATAAGGACAAAAAAGATCGCCAGTTTCAATAAAAGGCGCAGGGTCTTGCGCGAAAAAACACGGGAAAACAGATGACGCAGGCCGGTTATTATTGTGCCCATCCGGGTTAACTCCTCTTTAACGGTTGTCCTATAGCGGTTTTGTGATCGGTGCGGGGTCAGTGATCGCTCACTCTTGTTATGTGCCCCAGCGCACATTACCAAAATTTGCTAGTGAGTCACATTCTTAACGAGGTGTAATCGGGATAAGACGGCATTCTGGATGGCGCGTAAATCAGAGCCGCTTGCAAGTCATCGGTCATGCGATTAGTGTAGCCGCGAGATTTTTCCCCTGCTTATTGATTGATCACTGCGAGGATTTACCTATGAAAAAAACCACTCTCCTGTTGGCCGCCATCGTCAGCCTGACCAGCGCCTGTAGCTGGGTAAAAGTGAGCGACCAAGGCGCCAGCGTGGCCGTTGCCAATGCCGCCAACGTGCGCAGCTGCGACAAAGTTCGCACCGTAAACGTAAAAGTGAAAGATAACTTTGTTGGCTCCATGAAACGCTCACCGGAGAAAGTCGCCACCGAACTGACCAATATGGCGCGCAACGAAGCCAGCCAATTTGGCGGCGATACCGTAGTGCCAGTGTCGCTGGTACAAGACGGCCGTCAGAGCTTTGATGTGTACAAGTGCAACTAAACAGCCCTTGATTACGCAGCCTTGGGCGCTCGCCCAAGGCTGCCCCCTCCCTTACCAAACCTCCTATTTTTTAGCCTTTGTTGTTGCCCGCACCATCGCCCTGCGTAAATCTTTGCTAGTGTTAGTGATAAACATGCCTGTCATATTTTTGTCACACAACTGACATAATCTGGCGCGAGTTTTTACAGCATAATCCTTGCTGACAATTAGCAAATATCACCACCACAAGACCACTACTACAATTTGCTCAACTAGCGCTCAACAGTCCAAGGGATGAGGTACAAGGTGTCTAACGCCTATTTCAACCGCGAATTAAGTCTGCTCGAATTTAACAAACGCGTTTTGCATCAAGCCTACAACCGCAGTTTGCCGCTGCTGGAACGGCTGCGTTTTTTAGGGATTTTTTCTACCAACCTCGATGAGTTTTTTGAAGTGCGCGTCGGCGGGCTGGTTGAAATTCTAGAGCGCAACGCGCCGCCCACCCAAGGGCCAGACGGCCTGACTCAAGTCCAGACGCTGAACGAAATATCGCTGCGCGCCCATGCGCTGGTGGCCGAGCAGTACAGCATTCTCAACACTGAAATTCTGCCCGAGCTGCACGCCCACGGCATTCACATCATGCGCCGCGAAGAGTGGACGCCCGAGCAGATCCACTATCTCAAACAAATATTTTTAACCGATGTACTGCCAGTGCTCAGCCCGATTGGGCTCGACCCAGCGCACCCCTTTCCGCGTATCCTTAACAAGAGTTTGAATTTCATCGTCAAACTCGACGGCAAAGACGCCTTCGGGCGCAATTCCGGCCGCGCGATTGTGCAGGTGCCGCGCTCACTGCCGCACATCATTGAATTGCCGCGCCGGGTAGATGATGACGGACGCTATTTTGTATTTATCTCTTCGATCATCCACTTCTTTATGGCCGAGATTTTTGTCGGCATGACAGTGATCGAAAGTTACCAATTCCGCCTCACGCGCAACTCGGATATTTTCCTCGACGAAGAAGAGACCGACGACCTGCTGCGCGCAGTGCAAGGTGAACTCGCCTATCGCCAATACGGCGATGAAGTGCGTTTGGAATTAACCGATTTTTGCCCGCCGGATTTGGAACAATTTTTATTGCAGCGCTGCGAAATTAAAGAGCGCGATTTGTATCGCATCAGCGGCCCGATCAACCTCAATCGCTACAGCGATTTGTTCGATCTGATCAAAGACCCGCAGTATTACTTCAAACCCTTTGTGCAGGCCATGCCCAAACTGCCCAAGCGCACCAACTCCTATTTTGAAGTGCTGCAAAAACAAGACATTTTGCTCCATCACCCGTTTGATTCATTTCAAGGCGTGGTGGATTTTTTGCGCGAAGCCGCCGCCGATCCGAACGTACTTGCGATCAAACAAACCCTCTACCGCACCGGCACCAACTCGCCGATTGTGGATGCACTGGTCGCCGCTGCCAAAGCCGGTAAAGAAGTCACCGCAATTGTGGAATTGCGTGCGCGTTTTGATGAAGAACAAAACGTCGCACTTGCTGAACGTTTACAGCGTTACGGTATTCACGTGATTTACGGCGTAGTGGGCTTTAAAACCCACGCCAAGATGATTTTAGTCGCGCGCCGCGAAGCAGAAAAATTGCGTTACTACGTGCACCTCGGCACCGGCAACTATCACCCGCGCACCAGTAAACTCTACACCGACTACGGTTTGCTCACATCCGACAAAGAAATCGGCGAAGATGTTTATCGCATCTTTTTGCAATTATCGAGCATGGGCAAAGCTTCCAAAATGGATGCACTTTTGTACGCACCTTTCACCCTGCACAAAGGCATGGTGAAACGCATCCGCACCGAAAAAGAAAATGCCGAAAAAGGTTTACCTGCGCGCATCATTGCCAAAATGAATTCGCTCTACGATGAAGAATTGGTGAATGAACTTTACGCAGCATCCCAAGCGGGCGTGCAAATCGATTTGATCGTGCGCGGCGTGTGCCAATTGCGCCCGGGCGTTCCCGGCATGTCAGAAAATATTCGCGTGCGCTCCATCATCGGCCGCTTCCTCGAACATCACCGCGTATTTTATTTTGAAAACAACGGCAACCCCGAACTCTACTGCTCCAGCGCCGACTGGATGCTACGCAACATGCACCACCGCGTAGAAACCTGCTTCCCGATCAAACACAAAAAAATCCGCGACCGCATGATGGAAGACCTCCATCTCTACCTCACCGACAACACCCACGCATGGCTGCTGCAAGAAAACGGCAACTACCTCCCCACCCATCCCAAATCCGGCGAAGAAGCCATAGACGCGCAAGCGATTTTGTTAGAGCGCTGGTCTGCGCATATGTTGTGATTGTTAATTGTGTATTAAAAAGTCAGTGTAGGGCATTAATGCGCTACACTGATCACTACTCACTAATTACTTTAAGTACAATAGATATTATTAAGCACCCAGCAGAAATACAAAGAATGCTCAAGATAATCTTTCTGAACTGAAGAAATATTTTTAAACGATCACCTTCATAGACAAGTAGAGATTTATCAAACGGGGAAACATCCATCATTAGCGTATTTAGATATTTATTAAATCCCATGCTGTTCTTTTCCGGAGCATCTTTATAGAGACGCCAAGCAAAAATGATATTGGATATCATTCCAATAACGATGGATATAGTTAAAATGCCTGCTATTAATTCATGAATCATTTTCTTATTTCATCCAAATTTTTCATAATCAATTTTTTTGTCCGTATTTTTGGCATTACTGTCCAATTTACTCATAGAATCTTGTCGAATTTTTAATCCTGCTCCAGCTGAGCACGACCGCTCATAAAATCATTTGAAACAACTTCACCATCAAACCAGCCATCTCAAGTTTCGCCAGTGAGAGTAATAATTCGTGTGCGTTCTTGAAGAGCTATATCCACTTGTTTTACTGTGTCCTATGTTGTTAGCCTGCCTGTGTTGGGTTGAATTGATAAGATTAGCTAAAATCTACTTACTATAAAAATAAAATTTCTCGCAACTTAATGAAAGGAAACTAACAATGAACACTACCGTTAAAGGTACTGATGGAAAATTGCGTTGTAGTTGGTGTTCGGCAACTCCTGATTACATTGATTACCATGATAATGAATGGGGCTTTCCGGTTGATGATGATATCCGGCTGTTTGAAAAATTATGCTTGGAAGGTTTTCAATCCGGTTTAAGTTGGCGCACCATTCTTGCCAAGCGCGATAACTTTCGCGCTGCCTTTGCCAGTTTTGATTACAACAAAGTGGCGAAATTTACTGATGCAGATGTTGAACGCTTGCTACAAGATGCAGGCATTGTTCGTCACCGTGGCAAGATTGAAGCTGTTATTAACAATGCCAAAAGAGCACAAGAGCTTGTTAAACAAACAGGTTCGCTCGCCGCCTATTTTTGGAGCTTTGAACCAGATGCAAGCAGGCTTGCAACTCCGCAAACCGCGTCAACTTCTGAAGCTTCCATTGCACTCTCAAAGTCGCTGAAAAAAATAGGCTGGAAATTTGTTGGTCCAACAACTGTTTTCGCATTTATGCAAGCGATGGGACTTATCAATGATCACGCCGATGAATGCCTATTCAGAAAAAAAGCAGCGCAAGCGCGCAAGCAATTTAAGCGCCCGAAACAAATATAACGCACAGAGAAGGGCGAAAAACTTCAATTTGAAATTGTGTCGGACAGTGGCGCAGTTGCAAAGTACGAGTTGGTTGCAGAATAGCGTTTGTTAAGCGATAGCTAAAATTACTTTAATTTCGCAGTCAAAATACCATTTCAAAAGGAACAACTATGGCAATTCAATTTCTTCCCCTTTTGCAAGCAATCGCACCTTACGTAGCGCAAGTAGCAACTGCGGCGATTCCCGCATTTACACGCAAACCAAAACCTACCGAAGATTCCAAGAGCGATCCGGTGGTAACCAAGCAGATTGAGGAGTTGCAAGAGGCGGCAACCAAGAATGCAGAGTCTATTCATCTGCTGGCTGAAAATATCCAACAGGCGATGCTCGGCCTTGAAACCGCCGCTGCCGATGCAAAAAAACAAATCGCGGCCTATAAGACCATGCTGTTTATTTCACTTGGATTTTCCGGTTTATCGACGCTGTTGTGTATTTTTTTATTGGTTAGATGAGGCTACGGCCGTAGGCTCATCAATTCGAAGACAGATGCCTTTTAATTGCGACGGACGCGCAGCGAATTGCCCAGGCTGGCATACCGAGAATTGGTTCATCGATAAAATCATTTCCCGACAAGGCAAACAACTTAACAGGTGAGGGCTTGCCATTGACTAACTCCGCGGAGTTATCAAACACGGCGACACTTGCGCAGTTGGGGATAAGCTGTTCGAGATTTTTAATCGAGCTTTCCCAGCGCTCCCGAATTTTTTCTTCCGCAATATGGTGCCCGCCTTTAGCTACTCTGGCAGCCACACGCTGAATATGAAGTTCAGGCGAGTTTAAACCGCAGTAAAGAATTGATACTTCTACACCAAGATTGATCGCTCTAATTAACTCATTACAAATTGAATTACCACCCAAGGTAGTTTCAAACGCATAATCCAAATTGTTATCGATGGATTTTTTTAACTGTTCATAGCCCAGCGTCCAGGCAAGACTATTTGCTTCATCAAGCGACATTTTTGGATGTGTATCCCGCAACCATTTTGTCGCTTCATCCGGGTTAAAATACACACCGCCATCACTGCGTAAATATTCACCGAGCACGCTGCTTTTTCCCGCGCCATTTACACCGGCTATCGCAAGAATCATTTAGTCTCTGTCCTTCCTGGCTTGTAAGACTCTGCTAATTTATCTGCTGTAACATTTACCATGTTGCGCATCGCTGCCGCAGACTTTTTACTTTGCATTTGCATGAACAAATCATCAAATTCGCGCTGTGCTGATTGGACGGATTTTTTAGTTTGTTCGTCGATTATGGCTTCGTACTTTTCGCGGATTGAAACAAGCTCTTCAAATTTATCTGTGGACAGTACTACGGCTGCTGGTTTGTTTCTCAAGGTGATCCAGTAACCATTGACCCCGGATTCCATTTTTCCTAATAAAGCTTCGATATTGCGGCCAAATTTTGCGCCGCCAACATAGACAAGCCCTGATGAATTGGTTAAATCCGATTGAGCGAGAGCGGGTATGTTTTGTTTACCTGAATCAGGCGTGGCCGCTTTTGAAGCTTTCATGAAGTGCCTCTCTTTGTGCTACATGAATAAACTGAACTTGAGTGAGCTATCAGACCTGAATTAGATACTAGCACAAATGCCACTTTAAAAATAAAGTGGCATTTATATAAAGGTATGCCACTTTCCATCAAATTTCCCACCAGATCGCAAAACTGACAAAAACTTCGCCGATCTGGCGCTTAAAATATCGCCAGTGATGTTTCATTTGTCATACCTATTATATTCTCGCTCGCACCCGCTTCCGGCAACGTACCGGTTCTCTCCAGCAGGCTAACAATCACAATAATTCCAATAAATCAGTTGTAGCTAAACACCAACGGCATTCGGTAAGACCTAAATAAACGCAGTGCCTCTGCACACATGATTAGCAGTATCAACGCTCGCCAATTTGGTGTGCTGCGGCCTGTCTTACGCATCGAATAACGAGATAACCACTATGAACAGATTCTCTTTGCAGCCACGGCTGCGCAAAACCCTATTGGCGTGCCTATGCACCGGACTCGGCCTCGCCAGCATCAATACGTTTGCCGCGCGCCAGGCGGAATACCTCGACCGAGGTGTGGTCGCACTGCCATCCGGCAGCGGTATTCTGATCAGCTGGCGGATGCTGGGCGATGACCCATCCAATATCAGCTTTAACGTTTATCGCAATGGCACCAAGATCACATCATCACCCATTACCAATAGCACCAACTTTCTGGATGCCAGCGGCACTACCAGCGCGGCCTATACCGTGCGTGCTGTGGTGAACGGCACTGAGCTGGCGGCCAACCCCGCTAACGCAACCTGGGCGAACCCTTATTTGACCGTCAACCTCAACCGCCCCGCAGGTGGCACCACCCCCAGCGGCGAGGCTTATACCTACTCGCCCAACGACCTGAGCGTGGGCGATCTGGATGGCGATGGCGAGTATGAAATCGTGGTGAAATGGGACCCGTCCAACGCCAAGGACAACTCCCAATCCGGCTATACCGGCAATGTGTTTATCGATGCCTATGAGATGAACGGCACCCGTTTGTGGCGCATCGATTTGGGCAAAAACATCCGCGCTGGCGCTCACTACACCCAGTTTATGGTCTATGACCTCGACGGTGATGGCAAAGCCGAAGTGGCGATGAAAACGGCACCGGGCACCAAAGACGCCGCCGGCACAGTGCAGGGCGGCAGCAATGCCAATACCGATTACCGCAATTCCGGCGGCTACATTCTAAGTGGCCCGGAATATATGACGGTGTTTAACGGCCAGACGGGTACGATTTTGGCGAGCACCGATTATCTGCCCGCGCGCGACACCGTGAGCAGCTGGGGCGATAGCTACGGCAACCGCGTGGATCGCTTCCTCGCTGGCGTCGCTTACCTTGATGGCACTCGCCCCAGTTTGGTGATGACGCGCGGTTACTACACCCGCGCGGTACTGGTGGCGTGGGATTATCGCAATGGCAGCCTGAGCCGCCGCTGGACCTTTGATAGCAACACTAGCGGCAATGGCGCCGCTGCCGGTCAGGGCGCGCACTCGCTAACCATCGGCGATGTAGATCAGGACGGCAAAGACGAGATCGTCTATGGCGCCGCCACCATCAATGACAACGGCACCTTGTTGTATTCCACCGGATTAGGGCATGGCGATGCGCTGCATCTATCCGACTTCCTGCCCAATCGCCCCGGCCTTGAGGTGTTTATGGTGCATGAGTCGCCCTCCAGTTACGGCAACCACGGCGTAGAAATGCACGATGCTAAAACCGGCCAGATTATCTGGAGTGTTCAGGGCGGCGGCGATATTGGCCGTGGCGTGATTATGGATATTGACCCGCGCACCCCCGGCGCTGAAAGCTGGAGCAGCGTAACCGGAGTCACCTCGGCAACCGGCAGCTCCATCACCACCAACAAACCGGCCTCAGTCAACTTTGCGGCCTGGTGGGACGGCGACCTGCTGCGCGAACAGCTGAACAACACCATGATCGATAAGTGGAATTACAGTTCGAGCAATAGCAGCCGTTTGCTTACCGCCTATAACTACGGCGCGGCGTCCAACAACGGCACCAAAGCGACGCCTGGGCTATCGGCCGACATTCTGGGCGATTGGCGCGAAGAGGTGATCTGGCGCCATGAGAACAACAGTCAGCTGTTGATCTTCTCTACACCGTTAGTGACCACTCACAAACTGCGCACGCTGATGCACGATACCCAATATCGCACCGCTATCGCCTGGCAAAACGTGGGCTACAACCAACCGCCGCACACCAGCTTTTTCCTTGGCGATGGCATGGCGACACCCGCCGCGCCGGATCTGTACTTTGTAGGCACCAACCCCAATGCGACAGCGCCGAGCAGCTCTTCCAGCAGCTCTAGCTCATCGGCTCCGGCAGCGAGCGTGAACCTTGGCGGCACCGCCGGTAACGGGCAGGTTGCGCTTAACTGGACGGTGAACGGGACTATCAACGGGATCGAAATCTATCGCGACACCGATGCTGACCCCGCCGGACGCACACGTATCGCCTCACTCAGCGCCGCCACCCGCAGCTACACCGCCACCGGCCTGACCAACGGCACGCCCTATTGGTTCTGGGTGAAATACACCACCGCCGATGGATCGCTCAACTCCAATGCCTTCAGTGCAACACCGAGTAATGGCACAAGCTCAGTCGCATCGAGCAGTTCATCTTCACGCAGCAGTGCCAGCTCGACGCCAGCCAGCTCTGCTCCCGCAAGTTCAATCGCCAGCAGCTCCTCCAGCACAGCGGCGACTGGCGGCAACTGCAGCTATGTGATCAGCAGTAACTGGGGCTCAGGTTTTACCGGCGCAATCCGCATCACCAACAAAGGCACCAGTACCATCAACAATTGGAATGTGAATTGGACTTACGCGGGCAGCACGCGCATCACCGGCACTTGGAATGCGACCCTCAGCGGCAGCAACCCCTACTCGGCAGCAGGCGCAGGCTGGAACAACAGCATCGCCCCCGGCCAGACGGTGGAGTTCGGTTTCCAAGGCACTCATACCAGCGCCGAAATTCCGGTAGTCACTGGTTCTGTGTGTAACTGATGCGTGTTTGACCAAGGCTGATTTTTAGCCAATAAAAAAGCCGATGGTAGTGAATTTCCATCGGCTTTTTTATATCGATCAGATTGGGTTTATTTTGCAGCTATTTCGCGGCTATTTTGCGCCAAGCCAAGCGCCCGTACTGGTGATCAATAGCCCCGCCACCAGCCATGCATTTAGCTGTTCGCCCAAAATCAGCGAGGCGCTAATACCCGCCACCGCTGGCACCAAGGCCATACAGGCGCCCAAGCGGGTCGGCCCGAGGCGCGTCATGGCGGCCATAAAAAACAGCATGGCAATTACCGCTACCACCACGCCCTGATAAAACGCTTGCAGGATGATGTCTTGCATGGGCGCAAGCATTATCGCCTTGGGCAAAAACAGCAGGTACACCGGCAGGTAGATCAAGGCCGCCAAGAGTGCGCTGCCAATCGCCGTTTCCCATGCGCCCAAACCCGAGCGTTTGGCGAGGATGGTGTAGAGCGCCCAAATCAGCGATGAGGCGATCAAGAGCAGATCGCCGGGCAGGGTGTTATCGCTGCGCGAGAAGATATCCACCCCCAAACAGAGCATGCCCAAGGCAATCACCGGCAGGGCGATACGCAGGCTGCGGCGCAGGGGTTCACGCAAAATCAGCAGCGCCATGAGCGGTACAAAAAACGGCAACAGGCCGGAGATAAGCACTGCGCCGTGGGCGGCAGGTGCGTGTTTAAAGGCGAAATACACAGTTACCGAGTAGGCGATGCCACCACTCAGAGCGAGCGACAGCACCTTGGTATTAAATAACGGCACCCGCTTCCAGAACCACCACGCCGGCAAAAGCACCAAGGCCGCAGCGCCAAAACGCAGGGCGGCTATATCAAATGCATTAAGCACACTGGTGCCGCCAATGCGCGATACCAATACAAAACCAGACCAGATAAGTACCGCACCGGCGGCAAACAGATAACCACTTTTGGGAACAGACTCTTGCATAGCTAACTCGATAACACGACCACTACAACGATAAAAAGCAACGATAAAAACAACGTCATTCACTATCGCCCAATTAGCGGGCATCGGCTATCAATTCTGCGCAATAAAAAAGCCGATGCCCTTTCTATAAACACCAGGGCATCGGCTTTCATAACGGAATAGACGCTATGCGTCAGCGAACAATCAACTCATAACCTATATCGCCCAGATAGCGCTGCTCGGTTTCCAGATCGGCTTGGGTGAGCGGGTGCGTATCTAGCCACTGCGCGGGCAATTCGAGTTTGAGCTTTTTGCCATCAGCTTTAACCATCACAGCAGGCAAACCGTTTTTGATGCGCCCGCGATGGAAGATGACCGCCAGCCGCAGCAGAATCGCCAAGCGCACCAGATCGGTATTATCGAGCGGGAAACTTTTGGCGGGGAAACGTTTGCGATGCGCCAGCACCAGCGCCGACAATTGGGTTTGCTCGACGCGCGAACAGCCCGCCAGATCGACGTTTTGCACTATATAGGCCGAGTGTTTGTGGTAATCGTTGTGGGCGATATCCAGCCCCACCTGATACAAGCGCGCTGCCCAGCCGAGCATTTTGCCCGCATCTTCAGCGGTCAGTTGCCAGCTTTGCGCCACTTGGCTTAACAAACCGAGCGCGGTTTTTTCCACCGCTTTGGCCTTATCCACATTGACATGAAAACGCTCGGCGAGGGCATCCACACTCGCTTGGCGAATATCGTGATTCTCCAAACGGCCTTTCTGATCAAACAGCAAACCCTCGCGCAGCGCCCATTCCGCGGCGACCATACGCTTGAGTTCCAGCCCGTCAAAGAGCGCGGCAAGCACTATCACACCGCCTAGAAATACCGGCTGGCGGTCATCCGACAAACCATCGATTTGCGCATCCAACTTGCCGTGTTTGAGGTAAATGGCGAGGATTTTCTCCAGCGACGCCATAGTGATAGTGCCATCGCTCCAGCCATTGGCCTCACACACTTTGGCGACTGCCTTGATGCTGCCCGAGGCACCCAACACCTGCTGCCAACCCGACTGAATAAATTCGTCTTTCACCGGCTCCAATTCCTGCAAGCAGGCAATCAGCGCCTTGGTCACCAGCTTTTCAGTGACCTTGCCTTCCATAAAAAACTTTTTGGTGATGGCGATACAACCCATGTTGAGGCTCTCTTTGAGTTTGGGCTGCATGCCCTTGCCGATAATCACCTCGGTGCTGCCGCCGCCGATATCCATGACGATGCGGTTTTCGCTGTCGGGCGCTATGTCGTGGGCGACGCCGATATAAATCAGCCGCGCCTCTTCATCGCCGGAAATGATCTCCACCGGATGGCCGAGGCGCTTTTCTGCCTCGATCAAAAATTCGCGCGAATCGCTAATGCTGCGCAGGGTTTTGGTGCCCACTATGCGCACACTGCGCGAGGGATAACCGCGCAAACACTCGCCAAAACGCTCAAGGCAGGCCAGCGCCCGCTCGCGCGCATCGTCGCTCAGGCTGCCATCTTCCTGCAAACCAAAACCCATGCGTACCGGCTCACGCAAACGGTCGAGCAGGGTGAGCTGGCCGTTGTCCCAGCGGGCGACAATCATATGGAAACTGTTGGAGCCGAGGTCAATCGCGGCTATGTGGCTGGTTTGGCGAGTGTTATTAGAAGAGAGATTGAACATGCACAGGGTTCCCAAGCGGTGGCAGGTTTGATTATGCGAGACTTTGCTGATATTTCAATGAAAAACCTGTACCAGCAAAAATCAGGCTGATCTTATTTGCGCGCGCATAAAAAAAGGCAATCACCTTGCGATGATTGCCTTTCGGGCGAACTTAAGATCGGAACAGCGCGCGGATTAGTTAACGGTTTCCGGCTTTTCCGCTTGCGCTTGTGCTGCTTGTTGTTGCGCCGCGCTGATCGCTTGCACAAATACCGCATCAAAATTGATTGGTGCGAGCATTAATGGAGGGAAGCTACCGCGACCGAGAATGCTATCAACCGCTTCACGCGCGTAGGGGAACAGGATTTGCGGACAAGCAGTGTTAATCAGTTGCGTTACCGCAGGGCCTTCAACACCGGAGATCGCAAACAGGCCAGCTTGTTTTACTTCCACCAAAAATACTGCGCGGTCTTCAATGCGTGCAGTGATGGTGAGCAGCAATACCACTTCAAACAGACCTTCTTCAACCTGATTAGCCTGAATGTTCAGATCCTGTTGGATGTTTGGCTTGTACGCCTTGGTGAACGCCTCTGGCCCCATTGGGGTTTCAAAGGAGATATCTTTCAAATAGATACGTTGGATAGCAAAAACGGGGCCTTGTGCGCCTTCTGCCGCTTGTTGGTTATTTTCTTCAGACATAATGAAACTCGACTTTTTGGGATTAAACGAAAAACGCTGGCCGATCAGGGTTGAGCCAGCAATGAATCTAATTTGCCCGCTTTATCCAGCGCCCAGAGATCGGTAAAACCGCCGACATGAGTGTCGCCGATCCAGATCTGCGGAACTGTGCGCTGACCGCTTTTGTCCATCATTACCTGACGCAATTGCGGTTGGCTATCCACGCGGATTTCTTCAATATTCACCACGCCTTTTTGCGCCAGCAATTTCTTGGCGTTAACACAAAAAGGACAAACTGCGGTGGTGTACATCAACACGTGTGCCATACAAAACTCCAAAACTAACGCGATTAGTGATTACTAATTACTTACCTTTAACTAACGGCAAATTCTGTGATTGCCACTCGGCAATGCCGCCGCCCAAACGGCGCACATTAAAGCCTTCTTTGCCGAGGAAACGCCCTACAGCACCGGCGTGTTGGCCGAGTTTATCGACCAGAATGATGGTCTTGTCTTTGTAGCTCGCGACTTCAGTCGATTCTTTGCTGAGCTTGGCGTAGGGGATATTGATCGCACCCACGATATGACCCGCTTTAAATTCCGCACCTTCGCGCACATCCACCAATACCGCATTGCCTTCGTTTACCAATTTGGTCACTTCATGCGGTGATACCGGGCGGCCACTTTTAATTCGATCGCGCCATACGTAGAGGTAAATCAACACAATCAGGGTGGTGACCAGAATCCACTCTTGAGAAACAAATGCAAAAAAATCCACGATACATGCCTTCTAATAGTTTGCGGTAAGGAGGTTTTGACCACCCAGAGGCGCTTGTAAGACAAAAGTGGGGACTGGCACAGGGATTTCAATGCAAGTGATCCAAACTTTTGCGGCCGGGCGATATGGCGGCGGAGTATACACGATTCAGTTTGCACCACTGTCGATTGCACATCTGCCATCAAAAACACCGTGATTTATCAGACCAATAGCCACAATTGCCGGTAGAGCGGGTGGTTTACGCATAGAGTTGCGAGGCTCAACCCGCTAGAATACCCGCCAAGTGTGCGGGCTTTGCCTGCCTTTACCTATCCGGGGTTGCGTACACCGGCGACCACAAGCCGCCATAGTCACCAACCACTTCAAGTTCATCCGACACTGGAAGCGATTTATGAGCGCCAAAAAACCTGTAGTTTTGCTGATCCTCGACGGTTACGGCTATTCGGAAAAAACCAAATACAACGCAATCTACGCCGCCAACACCCCGGTGTATGACAATCTGTGGAAAACCTGCCCCAACACCCTGATCGCCACCTCCGGTATGGATGTAGGCTTACCCGACGGCCAGATGGGTAACTCGGAAGTAGGCCACACCACTATCGGCGCTGGCCGCGTGGTTTACCAAAACTTCACCCGCATCAATAAATCCATCACCGATGGCGATTTCTTTACCAACGCCGAATACGTAAAAGCGATTGATAGCGCCATCGCCAACGACAAATCCGTACACATCCTCGGCCTGCTTTCTGAAGGCGGCGTACACGCGCATCAGGATCATATGTACGCGATGATCAAAATGGCGGTGCAACGTGGAGCCAAAAACGTTTATCTGCACGCCTTCCTCGACGGCCGCGACACTCCACCGCGCAGCGCTGAATCATCGCTGCAACAAGCCGAAGATCTGTTCAAAGAGTTGGGTACTGGCCGCGTTGCTTCTATCATCGGCCGCTACTTTGCTCTCGACCGCGACAACCGCTGGGATCGCGTAAAAGCGGCTTACGAAGTGATGGTGACTGGCGATGCTGAGTTCGATGCACTGACCGCGGTTGATGGTCTGAAAGCCGCTTACGAGCGCGGTGAAAACGACGAGTTCGTAAAAGCCACCGTCATCTGCGGTGAAGACGAAGAAGTAGCCACCATCAACGATGGCGACTCAGTGATCTTTATGAACTTCCGCCCCGACCGCGCGCGTGAAATTACCCGCGCACTGATCGACGAATCCTTTGACGGTTTTGATCGCGGCGAGACTCATCCAAAAATCGCGCACTTTGTGCAAACCACCGAATACGCTTCCAGCATCAAAGCGCCTATCGCCTTCCCGCCGGAAGATTTGAGCAACTCCTTTGGCGAATACATTTCCGGCTTGGGCAAAACCCAATTGCGTATCGCCGAAACTGAAAAGTACGCGCACGTGACCTTCTTCTTTAACGGCGGCAATGAAGTGGTTTATCCGGGTGAAGACCGTATTCTGGTGCCATCGCCACAAGTAGCCACTTACGATTTGAAACCGGAAATGAGCGCGCCGGAAGTGACCGAGAAACTGGTGGAAGCGATTGAATCCGGCAAGTACGACGCGATCATCTGCAACTACGCCAACTGCGATATGGTTGGCCACTCAGGCTTGATGGATGCGGCCATGAAAGCGGTAGAAGCGGTTGATGTATGCCTCGGCAAAGTCTTGGCCGCGGTAGAAAAAGTTGGCGGCGATGCGCTGGTAACAGCGGACCACGGCAACGTGGAAGAAATGTTCGACGAAGAAACCGGCCAGCCACACACCCAGCACTCGACCCTGCCGGTGCCGTTTATTTTTGTCAGCGGCCGCAAGGCGACTATGGCAAACGGCGGTTCATTGGCCGATGTTGCACCCACCATTTTGGCGCTGATGGGCGTACCCCAGCCAGCAGAAATGACCGGCCGCAACCTGATCACACTCGGTTAATGCACCTGACAAAACGGCTGATTTCTGTCAGCCGTTTTGTTTTTATTGAGACAGATAATAAATCCATGCATCGTTTTCCCCTTCTGATCAAAATCCTCACTTTAGGCGCTCTGCTAACGCTGTCGGGCACCTATGTATTGGCCGATGAAAAAGCGGAGATGGCCAAGCTGCAAAAAGAAATCGAAGCGCTGCAAAAAGAGTTGAAAGATGTGCAGGGAACCCGCTCGGATTTGCAAAAAGATTTGGAAAAGTCCGAAAAACAAATCAACGAGTTGCAGAAAAAAGCCAGCGACATCAACAAACAGCTCAATGAACAAAACAAAGAGCTGAACCAATTAAAAAACGAGCGCAGTCAGCTGGAACAAGCGCGCAAAAACCAGCAGGCACAGATCGCAGAGCAGATGCGCGCCGCACACAAACTGGGCGAGCAGAGCGAAGTGAAAGTGCTGCTCAATCAAGAGTCGCCCGACCAACTCTCGCGCATCATGAAATACCACAGCTATTTTATGGAAGCGCATACCGCCAAGATGCAGGCTTACCTGGAAACAATCACCCGCATTGATGCGCTCACGCCTGAAATAGAAAAAAAAACACTTGAATTAGGCATTATGCAGGGCGAATTGGATGCCCAGCGCGCGCAGTTAAAAGACATCCACGGCGAGCGCCAAAAAGCATTGGCCAAGGTGAATAGTGAACTTAAAAATAAAAATCAGGAGCTAAAACAGCTCAATAGAGATCGCCAACAGTTGCAAGCGCTGCTTGAGCGCGTCACCAAACGTGTCGCCACCACCGGTGCCATCAATTCCCCCAGCTATGTTCCCCTGCCTGCCGGTGGCGAAAAGTTCTCGCTGCGCAAAGGCCGTTTGCCTTGGCCAACCCAAGGCAGCATGATCCATCGCTTTGGCAGCGCCCGCATCAGCGGCCAAATGAACTGGAGTGGCGCGTATATTGCTGCACCTATGGGTAACTCGGTGGTTGCAGTGCATCACGGCCGCGTGGTGTTTGCCGACTATTTTGGCGGCCACGGTCTGCTGGTGATTGTCGACCACGGCGAAGGCTATTTGAGCCTCTACGCGCACAACCAAAATCTGCTCAAAAAAGCCGGAGAGCCAGTTAAGGCAGGTGAGACTATAGCCACTGTCGGCAACTCCGGCGGCCAAGCCAGCACCGGTTTGTATTTTGAGATTCGCCACAACGGTAAACCGATTGATCCGGGTGGCTGGTTAGCGCGTGGATAGCGTTTTTTGCTGCGCAAAAGCGCGGCTGCCCGCACTGGCGGAATTATTTTTGTAGACGGCTGTCATTTTTTAACGGTTTGGCTTAGTGTGCGCCCGCTAAGCGACTAGATTTAAAGCCTTGGCAGCAAGTTTCTTGTTATCAATTTCTTCCGTTATTGATTCATCATCTTTGTGGTCGCGCTCATCGGAGACATTATGTTTCGCGCTGTTTGTAGTTTTCGGTTTAACACGCCTGCCGTCACCAAGCTGGTCG
This sequence comes from Cellvibrio chitinivorans, assembly GCF_035117775.1. Lineage (NCBI taxonomy): Bacteria > Pseudomonadati > Pseudomonadota > Gammaproteobacteria > Cellvibrionales > Cellvibrionaceae > Cellvibrio > Cellvibrio chitinivorans. Next base: position 779,353 of record NZ_JAYKKN010000001.1, on the reverse strand, counting down.
CGCCCTGCGCCCTGCTCAGCCTGTTAATTACCCCCGCGCTTGCCGATGACAAAACCACCGCTGCCGATGGCGGTTTATTGCCACTCGAAGAACTGCGCACATTTACCCGCGTTTACGACCATGTACGCAACGGCTATGTCGATGAAATCGACGACGCCCAGCTGCTCGAATACGCCATCAAAGGCATGATTGCCGAGCTGGATCCACACTCCGCCTATCTCGACAAAGAAGCCTTCGCAGACTTGCAAGCCAGCACCTCGGGCGAGTTTGGCGGTGTCGGGCTGGAAGTCAGCATCGACGACGGTTTTGTCAAAGTCGTCACCCCTATTGATGACAGCCCTTCGGCGCGCGCGGGCATTTTGTCGGGCGATGTGGTAATCCGCATCGACGACAAGCCGGTCAAAGGCATGGATTTGAACAAAGCCGTCAATTTGATGCGCGGCCCCAAGAACACCCCGATCAAAATTACCGTGATGCGCGACGGTGTTGATCAGCCCATCGATTTTGAATTGATGCGCGACATCATCAAAGTGCAAAGCGTGCGCACGCGTGTACTGGAAGACGATTATTTCTATATTCGTCTCGCCCAATTCCAACTGGATACAGGCAAAGAAGTCGCCAAAAAACTGCGTACCCAATTGAAGAAAAACCCGAATACCAAGGGTGTAATTCTCGATTTGCGCAACAACCCCGGCGGCGTTTTGCAATCGTCAGTAGAAGTGGTTGATGCCTTCCTCGATGGCGGGCAGGTGGTCTACACCCAAGGCCGTCTCGATAACAGCAATATCGGCTACAACGCCGAAGCGGGCGATATCACCAACAATTTGCCATTGGTAGTGTTGATTAACGATGGCTCGGCCTCGGCGTCAGAAATCGTCGCCGGCGCCCTGCAAGATCACAAACGTGCGGTGATTATGGGCACGCGCAGCTTCGGCAAAGGCTCGGTGCAGTCGGTAATCCCGATCAGCAACGACCGCGCCATCAAACTCACCACCGCGCTCTATTACACCCCCAATGGTCGCTCGATTCAGGCTCAGGGCATTGCGCCTGATGTGGATGTCGAGCGAGTGCAAGTCACCAGCATTCAGGAAGGCGTAAACACCACCGAGGCCGACCTTGCTGGCCATTTGGGCAATAGCAAAGGTGGCAAAGAGAGCACCGGCAAAGAGCGCGCGAGCAAGCGCATCAGCAGCGCCGAGTTGCTGCAAGAAGACAACCAGCTCCACGAGGCGCTAAACCTGCTCAAAGGCCTGCACATTTTCATCCAAAGCTCGCCACTGGCCGGCACACGGGCAGAAACTGCACCTATCGCCGCGGATATTGTCGTCCAACCAGAACTACCCATCGACGCCGGTAGCGAATAAGCCCGCGTGTCTAACCTTGCGCCAGAGCTGATCGCCAATTTCCTCGTTTGTGCCAAGCGTCTCTTGTTTGGCGCTTTGGTACTGATCGTCTCTCTGGTGTTCAGCCCGTCAGTTTTTGCTGCCGGCCGCTTGGCAATCATCATCGATGACATAGGCTACAACCTGTCACTCGGCCGCCGCACCACCGATTTGCAAGGCGATTTCACCCTCGCGGTTTTACCTTTCACACCCCACGGCGTTGAGTTGGCTGAGCGCGCCCATCAGCGCGGCAAAGAGATAATGCTCCACGCGCCCATGAGCAACCGCCACAACTATCCTCTCGGCCGCGGAGGTTTGGTAAGCGGCATGCAGCAGGCCGAGTTTCTTGCGGTATTGCGCCAGAATCTGGCCAATATTCCCCACATCAAAGGCGTCAATAACCACATGGGCAGCGCGCTCACCGAACAGGCCGAGCCAATGCGCTGGCTGATGGCAGAGTTGCAGCAGCGTCAGCTGTATTTTGTCGATAGCCGCACCAGCGCCCAAACCCAGGCGCTTAACATGGCCGAGACGATCCGACTGCCCAGCCGCAAACGCGATGTATTTCTTGACGACGAACGCACACGCAGCAATATCCAATATCAGCTAAAACGCGCGCTCAAATTGGCACAAGAGAATGGCTCTGCCATCGCCATCGGCCACCCCTATCCAGAAACCCTCACCGAACTTGAGCAGTTGCAGCCGCTGTTGGCGCAATACCAAATCCAGCTGGTGAAAGCATCGCAACTTATGCCCGCCAGCCACATCCACCACTCAATCCAGAAGCAACAATCAGGGTTCTGCATGGCTCCGCCCATCAGTCTTTGGCCAGAGGTTTGGGCACCCGTTGACCCTTTTGCAATAGATTTCATCTATATCCCTGGAGATTTGGCGCATAAATTTTAAACACGCCCATCTCTGGTTATAAAAAAATCATAATAAAAGACCAACTAAATCTAGCGGGCATTTTGCTTTGATGACTATAATCAGCGAGAGTAATTTTTGATCAACGCTGAAGGACTCGATTTCAGGACACTAGCAAAGGGGAGATTTATATGGCTACATCAAATAGAGCAGGCGAACAAGGTTCAGTGCCAGCGCGCCACGGACGATATCTGCAAAAAGACGGTTACTGGTACTACGCCACCCGCGAAGGTGTGGATATAGGCCCATTTGACAGCCGCGAAGATGCCGAAACCGGCGTTGGCGAATTTGTCGATTTTATTCAAGCCTCTGAACCCAAGGCATCAGATGTGCTAAAACAGTATCGCGCGGCTTAAACGGTGTTTAAGCCGCGCAGCAAAAAGGGCGCTCACTGAGCGCCCTTTTTTTGTCTGGAATTTGCTCTTTTACAGCCGAACCTCAATACCCTGAGCACGCATAAACTCTTTCGCTTGGGGGACCGTGTATTCGCGGAAGTGGAAAATACTCGCGGCAAGAACCGCATCGGCGCGCCCCTCGGTTACGCCGTCACACAAATGCTGCAAATTGCCCACACCGCCAGAGGCGATAACGGGAATTGGCACTGCATCGCTGATCGCGCGGGTTACTGCCAAGTCATAGCCTTTTTTAGTGCCATCGCCATCCATACTGGTGAGCAGGATTTCGCCGGCGCCAAACTCTGCCATCTTAATCGCCCACTCCACCGCATTAATACCTGTTGGTTTGCGCCCGCCGTGAGTGAAAATCTCCCAGCGCGGCTCTTCGTCTTCACCGCTCACTTTCTTCGCATCAATCGCCACCACAATACATTGCGCGCCGAAACGGTCAGAGGCCACTTTTACAAACTCCGGGTTGTAAATAGCCGCCGAGTTAATACCCACCTTATCCGCACCGGCATTCAACATGGTGCGAATGTCTTCCACCGTGCGAATACCACCGCCGACAGTCAGCGGGATAAACACTTCGCTGGCGATCTTCTCCACCGTGTGTACAGTGGTGTCGCGGCCTTCGTGAGTCGCAGTGATATCGAGGAAGGTGATCTCATCCGCGCCATCGTCGTTGTAACGCTTGGCGATCTCGACCGGATCACCCGCATCGCGGATACCGACGAAATTGACGCCTTTGACCACACGGCCGTTATCGACATCAAGACAGGGAATAATGCGTTTTGCGAGTGCCATAAAAATTCAAACCGATGATAAAACAGGCGCGCATTTTAGCCTGTATGGCAACCAAGTGACAGCTACAGCAACTTCAATCAGATTTACTTATATTCAATTTGAAAATTATAAAAGGATTTACTTTCATAACTATTTATGTCGATTTTTTTACAATTCACACCAACAATAGAACCTAATCACCTGATTTAAAAGAGAAAATTTATTGGCGCATAAGTTGCTGAACAGGCGCGGGGTTTCCATGACGGAAATTCTCCTAATCTCTTATCCTAAAGGAAAATACATGAAAGCAATTACCTCGCTTGTCGCTGCTGCACTGCTCTCAGTTGCCAGCTATGCCAACGCCGGCCTGTTTCACTTCACCGGCGAGATCGAAAACCACAACGATGTTATCTACACCTACTTCACCGTAGAAAACGATGCCACTAACGTGCGCGTTTGGACTGACTCATTCCAAAACGGCATTAATTTCGATCCTATCACTGCACTGTGGAAAGCTGACGGCACTCGCATCGATCAAAACGATGACAACGCCAGCATCAACCCATTGACTCAAACCATCTACGATTCAGGCTTTTTGGTTCCCTTCCTTGCCGCCGGTGATTACATTTTTACTGTTGCCACCTATAACAACTGGTCAATCAGCACCCAGTTAGCCGATGGTTTTACCTTTGACAACCAGGCACCTATTGCCCTGAGCCAATGGAACCAACCGGCCAACAGCACCAACATGGGACCTCACTGGAGCCTGTGGCTGGATGGTGTTGATAGAGCAAGCAATCCGACTGCTGTACCTGAGCCAACATTGCTGGTACTACTGGGATTGGGTCTGCTCGCACTCGGCTTTAAAAGAGCGCGCCAAGCCTAAGTACTATACCTAAGAAAAAGCCCCGGTATGTTGTGCATACCGGGGCTTTTTTGTGGCACTTAAAGGCGCATTAGTTAGCGTCGCAATAGGCTTGCGCTTCCGCCATGGTCAGCGTGCCTTCATAAATTGCGCGGCCGGTGATGGCTCCGCAAATACCTTTATGAGCTTCCGCTTTCAGCGCGCGAATGTCATCCATATTGGTCACACCGCCGGAGGCGATCACTGGAATGCTTGATGCCTGCGCCATAGCCACAGTCGCCTGCACGTTTACGCCTTGCATCATGCCGTCGCGCGCGATATCGGTGTAGACAATACTGCTTACGCCATCTTGCTCAAAGCGCTTGGCCAGTTCAGACGCCTGGATATTGGACACTTCTGCCCAACCATCGGTAGCAACCCAACCGTCTTTGGCATCAAGGCCAACAATGATATGGCCGGGGAACTGTTTGCACATATCGGTCACGAATTGCGGCTCTTTTACCGCTTTGGTACCGATAATCACGTACTGCACACCCGCGTTCAGGTAATACTCGATGGTTTCCGCGCTGCGAATGCCACCGCCGATTTGAATCGGCAGATTTGGATAGGCTTTGGCGATAGCAGTTACTACCCCACCATTGACCGGCTTGCCTTCAAAGGCGCCGTTCAAGTCCACCAAGTGCAAACGGCGGCAGCCCTGTTGCACCCATTGTGCTGCCATCGCGACGGGATCGTCGGAGAATACAGTGGAATCGTCCATCAAACCCTGGCGCAAACGCACGCATTGGCCATCTTTTAAATCAATTGCGGGGATAATTAACATGTAAAAATCTCATTCTTTCAGATTATGTAGGTTGGGCAGCCATGCCCAACAAAGGTGGCGAAAAGACAATGTTGGGCATGGCTGCCCAACCTACGCTTTTCCATCCCAATGTAAAAAATTCTTTAACAGCTGCAAGCCAACGGTGTGGCTCTTTTCCGGGTGGAACTGGGCGACGAACAAATTGCCCCGCGTCAGCGCCGCGTGAAATTGGAAGCCGTAGTCACAAGTACCGGCGATCAAGCTAGCATCTTCGGCAATCACGCAGTAACTGTGTACAAAGTAGAAGCGACTGTCTTGCGCAATATCGGCCCAGAGCGGGTGATCATTGTGATGGACCTGATTCCAGCCCATGTGCGGCACTTTTAAATGTGCACCTGTGCTGTCAGTGTGATTTTCACCGAAGAAGCGCACTTTTCCCGGCAAGATGCCAATGCAATCGACGCCGCCATTTTCTTCGCTGAAATCCATTAATGCCTGCATACCAACACAAATCCCCAAAACCGGTTTACCGGTGGCGATTTGCTCGCGCAGCAGTTGGTCAAAGCCGAGGCGTTTGATTTCCGCCATACAGTCGCGGATTGCACCCACACCGGGGAAGACCACGCGATCTGCCGCTGCAACGACCGCAGGATCAGAGGTCACAACAACATTTTGTTCCGGCGCCACATGTTCCAGCGCACTTTTGACTGAGTGTAAATTGCCCATGCCGTAGTCGATTACAGCAACGGTTTGTTTCCCATTCGCCTGTTTATTTACCGCGTCTGTCATCGCTTACAAAGTTCCTTTAGTGGAAGGAGTGATGCCTTCCATACGCGGATCTTTTTCCAGCGCCATACGCAGCGCGCGACCAAAAGCTTTAAATACGGTTTCGATCTGGTGGTGCGCGTTGTGGCCACGCAGGTTATCAACATGCAGGGTTACGCCCGCGTGATTCACAAAGCCCTGGAAGAACTCCCAAAACAATTCCACATCAAACTGGCCGACGCGTTTTTGGGTGAAGGGAATATCCATTACCAGACCGGGGCGGCCGGAGAAGTCGATCACTACGCGCGACAGGGCTTCATCGAGGGGCACATAGGCGTGGCCATAGCGGCGAATGCCTTTTTTATCGCCCACTGCTTTGGCGATGGCCTGGCCGATGGTGATACCTATGTCTTCCACCGAGTGGTGGTCGTCGATATGGGTGTCGCCGTCGCAGGTCACGTCCAGATCGATCATGCCGTGGCGGGCGATCTGGTCCATCATGTGTTCAAGAAAAGGGACACCAGTGTTGAACACGCCTTTACCGGCGCCATCCAGATTCAGGCTGACGCTGATTTTGGTCTCAAGAGTATTACGAGTGACCTGTGCAATGCGGTCTGACATAACTAAGTCTCGCAGGAACGAAAGATGCGCGAATTATATAGACTCGGGGCGCCAAATTCACGGAAAGCTGCGCTATCAGGCTGATTGTTAAGTTGGCATACAGATTTATCCACTCAAAATCGCTGCAAAACCCTTCTCCATCGCCAACCCTTATGGATTTCTACTATGGCCAAGACCCTGTTTACCCGCTGCCTGCTGAGCGCTTGCTTACTTGCCTCTGCCAGTGCTTTTGCCAGTTCCAGCAATAACCCTAACAATCAGGAATACACCGGTTGGAGCTGGTCAGGCCATGTGGATCACGTGACCTTTGATCAGGAAACCGCAGCCGAGCAGGGCATCAAAGAAAGCGCTACTGCCGTCGGCGGTGCTGCTGAGTACTATTCAAGCGCAACAGAAAATACTCTGTCGCTAGGCATCAACTTTTTGTTTTATCGCGACAACGCTGCTTTTGCGCAATATATTGAGGACTACTGGGGCGATATCGACTACTCCGAATCCGACGCCAATGCCTTTATGGTGTTTGCCGAGTACGGCCCCAAGTATCGTTTTGGTCAGGACAACATGACCTTTGTGACTGTGCGCGGCGGGGTGAGCGGCATGCTTTACTCCGAGCGCGCGATTAGCGGCTGCCGCAATTGCTACTCGGAAGATATAGACATAGATGGCGGCCTTTACGGCGTGTTGGGCATTGGCCAAACCCTCGGCAGCCTCGATCTGAGCCTGCAGTTTCAGCAGTATTTCACCGGAGATATCGACAATAGTGTGCGTTTGAAGCTGTCTGGTGCCTTCTGATTTTTATTCCTACTTAACCCATCCTGATGGCACAGAAAATGCCATCAGGCCGATTTCATCGCTCATCCGTTTTTTTATAAAAAGTCGTTATTAGGCGTCGCTTGCGTTTGTGAGGTCATGGATTACCTTTAAATCGCACCCGATTGAATTCAGCAGCATCAGCAGGATTGCCATGTGATTACCTATAACTACTATCCGAGAAATAGATTGACCGATCCCCTAAACCCCATTCGCCAGCTGATCCGGCAGGCGCAGGAGCAGGACGCTGCCACCAACAAGCTGCTGGAGTTTGTGGAGTGCCGCAAGCAGCGTTTGCACGCCGCCATCAAGCTGCCGGAACAACAAGCTGCCACGCAACTGGCCGACTTTGTGGTGCGCTACATCAAACACGTGCCGGATTTTATCGACGCCATTCGCAGCATGGCGCAGGAGGCGGGCATTGCCAGTGAAGTGGAGCCGCTACTGAAAATTGCGAGCGATTATTTTATGTCGCCGCCGTCGATTGTCGGCCCGCACAGCCAGCTGGAGGCGCTGCTCGATGAAGCCTATCTCGCCCATCGCCTGCTGGAAGAAGTGAATGATCGATTTATGGCGATGAGCGGCATTCCGCTTGCGCCTATGGATATGACCGTCGCCAATGTGATCGCCCATGAGTTGATTGGCGAACCTTTCGCCAATGAGCTGGATCAGGCAGTGCTGTTTTCTGCGGAGTTGCTGCTCAACGAGCATCAGTTTGATGGCGCCAACTTTACCGATTACGTCAACGCCCATCGCGACAACGGCTGGACCGAGGAGCTGGAGCGCTGGCCCTGCCTGACGGATGATTTATCGATCAGCGTCGATTTCGACCCCAACCACACCACCCGTCATTGATGGCCGCTATTGATCACAACTATTGATCGCAACTTATTGCTCGAATCTATAGCTGCTTAATTTCGGTATTGAGGGTTTTATCCTCGTAGCGGCTCACATCCAGCATGTTTTCGCTTTTGGCGACTATCACCGACACAGTCGCATCGCCGGTCACGTTGACGGCGGTGCGCACCATATCCAACAGACGATCCACGCCGATAATCAGCGCTATACCCTCGACCGGCAGACCCACCGACTGCAGCACCATCGCCAGCATCACCAAGCCGACACTGGGTACACCGGCAGTGCCGATGGAAGCGAGAGTCGCGGTGAGGATAACCATCAAATAGCCAGATGCGCCTATGTCGATGTTGTACACCTGCGCGATAAACACAGTGGCAACACCCTGCATAATCGCCGTGCCGTCCATATTGATAGTGGCACCAAGCGGCACCGAGAAGCTGCTGACTTTGTTGTCAACGCCCAAATCATGCTCCACCGTGCGCATGGTCACTGGCAGGGTGGCGTTGCTGGACGCGGTACTGAACGCAAACACTTCCACTTTCCACATTTTGCGGAAAAAGGTGATGGGGTTTAAACCGGCGAGGGTTTTTAACAAGCTGCCGTAAACCACAAACCCGTGCAGCAAGAGTACAAAAAGCACGGTGAAAAAATACTGCGCCAGATCGGCGATAGCACTGAAACCTATAGAGGCAAAGAGTTTGGCGATCAGACAGAACACGCCGTAGGGCGCCAATTCCATTAGCAACATCATCATTTTCAACACAACTTCATTGAGCTGCTCGAAGAGGGTTTTCATGCTGTTGCCAACTTCGCCGCCGGTGCGGGAAATAGCAATGCCAAATAAAATCGAAAATACGATCACCTGCAACATATTGCCCTGCGCCATAGCCTGCACCGGGTTGCTGGGGAAGATGTTGATGAACGTTTCTTTAATAGAGGGAGCCGGTGGAGCCGCGTAGTTACTGGCCACTGCCATATCCACACCCGCGCCAGGCTGGAACAACATCGCCACGCCCATCGCCAAGGCAATGGCAATGGCTGTAGTTAGGGTATAGAGCACTACCGTTTTGGTCGCCAGCGCACCCATGCGGTTGTGGCCACCGAGCGAAGCGGCGCCGCACACCAGCGACACAAATACCAGCGGCACTACCAGCAACTTCAGCGAGGCCACAAACACCTGACCTACGGCATCCAAAACCCCGTTGACGACCACATCTTGAATCCACTTACCGTAGGCTGTGGTCGCCGAGGCATGGGCTTCATCCAACCCGAGCAGCAGGTTGAGTATCACCCCCACCAGCAGCCCTGAAAGCATACCAAGCAGGATTTTATTGGTCAGGGACATGTCGCCTCGCGTAATAGTTATTGATAGTGAGAGCTGATAGGAATGTTAGGGAGTTACTCGTTAACCGCGTCTTTCAGCGCCTTGCCCGGCTTAAAGGTCACGGTTTTGCTGGCGGCGATTTGAATGGTCGCGCCGGTTTGCGGATTGCGGCCTTCGCGCGCGGCGCGTGAGCTTACATTGAAGGTGCCAAAACCCAACAGGGCGACAGATTCGTCGCGGCTCAGGGCATTGGTAATTTGTTCGATAAAGGCAGAGACCACCAAATCAGCCTTGTTTACACCCAGATCAGTATTGTTCGCCAGTGCGACCACGATATCGGTTTTATGCATCATCTTGCTCCTTAGTTTGTTTTGTATGTGTTGTATAGCATCGTATTTTCTGTAAAAAGCTGCGTCGATTTCATCGAGTGACCTTGGAGTTTACCCGCAATACTGGCGTTGCGGCAGACCCGCGCCGGTTTTTTCCCCATGCTAACGCGATTTCTGTTCAGGGATGTCAGCGCGCAATTCATCCTCAAGTAAACACAAGCTGCTACACTCCCGCCCCGTTTACTGCCCTCATTTATCCAGCAAGAAGGAGATAGCCTTTGCCCAAGGCTGCACGCAATTCTGTATTTCCTCTGTTAAAGCGACCCCTGTTATGGCAACCCCTTAGTCGCATCGCTCGCCAGCAGCGGCCGAGTCTTGCGTTGCAGGATTGGCTGAGCCATAGCGGCTCGCTCACGGCGCGTTTGATTGATGCGAGCCAAGGGCAGTTCAGGGTGAAAGTGGTGCGCCAGATTATTGCAGTGCCACGGTTGGATGAGCAGCAGGTATTGGGCATGAAACGCCCGGCGCTGGCGCTGATCCGCGAAGTGATTCTGTGCGGCTGCGACGAACCTTGGGTATTTGCGCGCAGCATTTTGCCGCTCACCAGCCTGACCGGTCGCTTGCGCCATTTACGCAAGCAGGGCACCCGCCCGCTGGGCGCGTTTTTGTTTAGTCAGCCACAGATAACACGCAGCGCCATTGCGGTAGCGCGCATTAGCCGCGATCATGCCTATGTTCCCGCCGCTCTGGCTGGCACCTCAATTCTCTGGGGGCGACGCTCGGTATTTAGCCTGCGCGAACAACAGCTGCCACAAAAACCACTGCTGGTGAGCGAAGTATTTCTACCAGCGTTCACCGACCGGCTTGCACGGCAGGCACTTAATCCGAACGGTTGAATCACACATACACACTATCTATAAATAGAAGCGACTTTTGGCCATGAGCAAAGATGTAAAACCCAAAAACCCCAAAGCGCCGCAATCATCCAATAAGCAAAAGGGCAACCCTAAGCCTAAGGCGCAGCCTGCGGCTACCGCTGCTAATCCATCAACAACTCCATCTACACCCCCTTCAGTAAGCACAGCCACAAGCCAGCCGCAAAATCAGCCACACAACCAAACCCAACCCCCAGTTAAAACGGCGTTAAAAAAACCTTCAAAAGTGGCGAAAATCATTAAATCAGCCGATAAAAATGCCAAAGCCAGTGCATCGCCCAGCCAACTGCAACAAAAAGCCGCCATCTATTGGCGCCTGATGCGTATGGATCGCCCGATTGGCACCTTGCTATTGCTCTGGCCAACCCTGTGGAGCCTGTGGATTGCCGCTAAAGGTGTGCCCAGCATCAAAAATCTGGTGATTTTTACTCTGGGCGTGATCGTGATGCGCGCCGCTGGCTGTGTGATCAACGACTTTGCCGACCGTAAAATCGACGGCAAGGTCAAACGCACTCAAAACCGACCGCTCGCCACTGGCGCGGTATCCAGCAAAGAGGCGCTCGGCCTGTTTGTCGCCCTCTGCCTGATCGCCTTCGGGCTGGTACTGATGACCGATCCGCTCACCATCAAACTCTCGGTCGGCGGGCTGATTCTGGCTTTCTGCTACCCTTTTATGAAACGCCACACCCATCTACCTCAAGTGTTTTTAGGCGCAGCCTTCGCCTGGGGAATTCCCATGGCCTACGCCGCCGAAGCGGGCGAATTACAGCAGGGAATTTGGCTGATCTATTTGGCAACAGTGCTCTGGACAGTCGCCTACGACACCTTTTATGCGATGGTTGACCGCGATGACGACCTGAAAATTGGCGTCAAATCCACCGCGATTTTGTTTGGCGAGCAGGATCGTCTGATGACCGGTGTGCTCCAGCTAATGACGATTTATGCGCTGGTGTTGGTCGGCAACCGCTTTGAATTAGGCGGCTTGTATTATTTGGGATTGGTAGTCGCAGCCGCACTCTTTGCCTATCAACAATGGCTGATCCGCTTCCGCAAACGCGAGGACTGCTTTAAAGCCTTCCTCAATAACAACTGGGTCGGCGTAGCGGTATTTGTCGGTCTGGTCGCAGATTACGCGCTCCGTCAAACGCCTGCGGCGGCTTGAGTAGCCGCCTGAATTCACCCCAACCCCATCATCACCACAGAGGACGAACTATGAAGTTCTGGTTATGTCTTTCGCTGCTGATCACTAGCACTACCGCCGCCTTGGCCAAAGCTGCCGAACCCGCCGTTTATGGTCCGCGCTTGGAAGGGTTTGAATACCCTTATCCCACCAAAACCTTCGCGTTTGAATCCCAGCAGCAAGCGCTGGAAATGGTGTACATGGATATCAAACCCGCGCAGCCAAATGGCCGTACGCTGGTGTTGATGCACGGCAAAAACTTCTGCGCCGCGACCTGGGTAGGGACGATCAAGGCGCTGGTAGATGCAGGCTATCGCGTAGTGACGGCCGACCAGATCGGCTTTTGCAAATCCAGCAAACCTGCGCATTATCAATTCAGTTTCCAGCAGTTAGCGGCAAATACCCGCGCGTTGCTCGACTCTATCGGCGTCAATCAAGTCACGGTGATGGGGCACTCCATGGGCGGCATGCTCGCCACCCGCTTTGCGCTTATGTACCCGCAGCAAACCGAACAACTGGTGATGGTAAACCCCATCGGCCTTGAGGATTGGAAAGCACTGGGCGTGCCTTATCGCAGTGTGGATGACTGGTACAAACGCGATCTGAATACCAGCGCCGAGGGCATCCGCAAGTATCAGTTATCGACTTATTACGCTGGCAAGTGGCGCCCGGAGTTTGACCAATGGGTGGAGATGCAGGCGGGCATGTATCGCGGCAAAGGCAAGGAGCTGGTGGCGTGGAATTCGGCGCTGACCGCCGACATGATTATGAGCCAGCCGGTGGTTTACGAATTCCCGCAACTGAAAATGCCGACATTGCTCTTGATTGGTGAGCTAGACAATACCGCCTTAGGCAAAGACGCCGCACCCCCTGAGCTGCAAAAAACCTTGGGCAACTATAAAAAACTCGGGCGTTTAACAGCGCAAGCCATTCCACGTGCGACACTGGTTAACTTCGCGGATTTAGGCCACTCGCCACAAATCCAAGCGCCAGAGCGTTTTCATCAGGCTTTATTAAAAGAACTAGCGCGATAACACTTTTTTGCGAAATGTTTACACTGTCATAAATTTGTAACACTGAAATTATTTAATACTCTGCAACATTAGCTTCACAAAACTGTGCGGCATTCAGCTGTTATTTCAGGTAGAACTTATATGACCGGTCGTAAAATCCTTATCGTTGATGATGAATCTGCAATCCGCGATATGCTGCGCGTGGCCTTGGAAATGGCCGAATATCATGTCATGGAAGCGAGCAATGCCCAGGATGCTCACGGCCTGATTATCGATGAAAAACCCGATTTGATTCTGCTCGACTGGATGATGCCCGGCACCAGCGGGATCGAATTGGCGCGCCGCTTAAAGCGCGATGAAGTGACCGTGAATATCCCGATCATCATGCTTACCGCCAAAGGCGAGGAAGACAACAAGATTCAAGGTCTGGAAGTGGGCGCGGATGATTACATCACCAAGCCTTTCTCGCCGCGCGAACTGGTTGCCCGCCTGAAAGCGGTATTGCGCCGCGCCGATCCACAAATCACCTCCGCACCGATTACCGTGCAAGGTCTCTGCCTCGACCCCGCCAGCCACCGCGTCACTATTAATGACCAGTCGGTGGATATGGGCCCGACCGAATATCGTTTACTGGAATTTTTCCTGACCCATCAGGAAAGAGCCTATACTCGCAGCCAGTTACTGGATCACGTCTGGGGCGGCAATGTGTATGTGGAAGAGCGCACGGTTGATGTGCATATCCGCCGCCTGCGCAAAGCCCTGACTGTGGATGGCCACGAAGACCTGATCCAGACAGTGCGCGGTACCGGTTATCGTTTCTCTACCCGTATCGAAGCCTGATTCACTGAATTCGTCGCAAAGTCGGGACACCACTGCAAGACACGCCGTGAATACATCCCTGTAGGCTCATCTTCGACATCCATGTCTCAGACGGTCTTACAGCGGTGCCCCGACCTTGCTACCGCTATGTGCCACGAGGTTGTCGGTCTTGTTAAAAGGTTTCAGCGCTGAACTCCAGCGCATTCTCATTATCCTCGCCATTTGCAGCCTGATCGGCTTTGTTACCGGCAATATTGCTGTTTGGTTGCTGATCGGCTGCGTCATTTTCATCCTGCTGATGTTGCGCCAGATGCGCCGCCTCAACCAATGGATTGTGTCCCAGCAGACTGAATACCCGCCCGAAGCCAGCGGCATTTGGGGGCAGATTTTCGACAATATCTACAAGCTGCAAAAACAACAGCGCGATGAAAAAGAAAACCTGCAAGCGGTGATCAAACGGATTCAGGAGATCAGCTCGGCACTCAAAGACGGTCTACTGATTCTGGATGCGCGCGGCCATTTGGACTTTTGGAACCCGGCGGCGCACCGCATGCTCGCGCTGCACGCCAAAGATCAGGGGCAGTCGGTAATCAACTTTATCCGCCACCCCAGATTTGTCGCCTATTTTGAAGAGGGCAATTTCAGCGAACCGCTGGAGCTGCCATCGCCGCGCTTTAACTCCCGCCACCTGCAATTCCAGATCACCCAATTTGGCAAAGGCGAGCGCTTGATTGTGGTACGCGATGTGACGCAACTACATAACCTCGAACAGATGCGACAGGACTTTATCGCCAACGTCTCCCACGAACTGCGCACCCCGCTGACGGTGATCAACGGCTATGTGGAAACCCTCGCCGATAACAACACCACCCCCAGCTGGGATAAACCCCTGCAACAAATGATGCAGCAGGCCAAGCGCATGTCGCTACTGATCAACGACCTGCTGGTGCTCTCCAAGCTTGAGACGACAGAAGCAGGGCACAATCACAAGCCGATCAATATTGAACAGCTGCTCACCATCGTCAAAAGCGAGGCGGATGTGCTGAGCAAAGACAAATCCCAGCAGCTGACGCTGATCTGCAACAACACCACTAAACCGCTGATGCTGTCGGGCAATGAAAAGGAGCTGCACAGCGCCTTCTCCAATCTGGTCACCAACGCCATCAAATACACCCCCAATGAAGGCAAGGTGAGCATTCTGCTATGGCAGGATCAAAAACACTTTTACATTTCCGTCAGCGATAACGGCCCGGGCATTGAAGCCCAGCACATCCCACGCCTGACCGAACGCTTCTACCGCGTTGATGCCAGCCGCAACAGCGGCACCGGCGGCACGGGGTTAGGCTTGGCGATTGTAAAACACGTATTGATGCGCCACGAAGCCGAGCTGAAAATCACCAGTGAAGTAGGCAAAGGCAGCGTATTTATCTGTGTTTTTCCGCTGCAGGAATAGAAACCAATAGACAGCCAATTCAGGTTTGGCGCTAAAACCATTAGCTATAGATATCCCCAAAAGTACCTTTTTTGATCTAACAAGCGCTTATTTCTGGGCTAAGTTATAGAACTGTGTCGCATAAAATATGTGTAAAATGCACGGTTCCTACTATCAAAACAGGAGTTTTTATGACTAATAAATTTAAATTTGGGCTAATTTCTGTATCTGTAATGACCTTGGTCGCCTGTGGTGGAGGCGGTAGCGGCGGTGGTAATAAGTCATCTGCGCCAACCAGCAGCGTGGCTCCCATCAGCTCTAGTTCCAGCTCTATATCTTCAGTAACTTCCAGCGCCCCAGCTACCTCCTCATCTTCCAGCGTAGTAGAAGCCAGCTCCAGCTCAGTAGAGAACAGCTCTGTTGAGGCCAGCAGTTCCAGTTCAAGCGATGCTAACAGTTCCAGCATGGAGAGCAGCTCCAGCCAGACCGGTGGCACTATCAGCTCTACCCCGACGACGTCTTCATCTTCCAGCCCGGTAGCCACCAGCTCCAGCTCAGTCGCAAGCAGTTCTGTTGTGTCCAGCAGCTCGATCAATAGCAGCAGTTCAAGCATGGACAGCAGCTCCAGCCTGAACAACAGCAGTTCCAATTCCAGCAGCTCTGCCGCTGCAGGGACTACCACCTTCACGGTAACAATCAGCTCACCCGAGCTGGATGATGTTGCAGCACTCGCTAAAACCGGCCGCAGTGCCAAAGCACATAAAACTGAAGAGATTCTGCCGCTCAATCAACTGGCTGTAGTCGTTGTTGATCTTGCGGGCAATGTGCTTGAAACCATCCCACTGGATGAAAATAACTCCTCCCAAAACGCAGACGGTTCCTGGTCTATCAACGTACCCGGCTACCCACAGCTTGACTGTATCGTAGTTGCCGACCTGAACGGTCCTATCACGGTCTTCCAACCAGGCGAGAATGTGTTTGAAAGCAGCGATCTACTGTTAACCCCTACCACCAGCGAAGACTTGGAAGTTAGCCTTGCTTCAACTGCGGCATATCAAAACTTTTTGGATAGTCTCGGCGGTGAAGGCACCTTTGACGATCTCGGACTGGATGTGAATGATCCTACCCAGCTCACCGTATTGCAAAACCTGATCGAAACCGTTGCCGATGTATTGGAAGATCAAGTTTTTGTAGGCGCAACCAGCATCACTCAGGCATTGGCGCAAGTGCAGCAACAAGTTGCCGGAATCGTTCAGGTTGAAGCGACCAACGTCACCAATTCACTACCTCTAGCAACCAACACTCTGGCTACCGGCCTGAGTGCTGGCGGCGGCATCTACTGGATTGAGGGCTATGAGCCAAGTGAAATTTATTACGGCGGTTTTCCTGCGCTGAATACCCCAGAGCAAGAGCAGTATTACGATGGCGAAACATTCCAGCTACTGCCCGAGTACGAGCTGGATGGTCAGGTGGTATTAACTGAGTCAGGCTGGGTTATCTCTAATGACATTTTCCAAGCCACTGCCCTAAATGAAGACGGTTCTGTCACTTTGGGCGCTGCCGATGCACCAACCAACAGTGTGAACGCCAAGGCAACGCAAGTGATCAATTTGAGCGGCCGCTCAATCTCTACCTTCTTCAATGCCTACGGTGATACCCGCGGTCTGGTGTCGCAGATCAATCCTGCCAACAACTTTGCTCAAGGTGCACTGGGCTACCGCATTACCATCCAAAGCACCAATGAGCTTTACACCCTCTGGTATAACGCGGGTTACGACTATGGCAATGGCCTTATCTGCCCTTGGGATAAGAATGGTGATGGCGAGTTAAACGACTCACCGAGCAGCTTTGGCGGCAACTGTGAAACCGTCAACTATGTCGGTTGGACAGCTGAGGGTTGGGCACAAACCAGCAGCGTGCTTGAGACTTTGGCTGAGCTCATTTCGCCCGACGTAGAACCCGGCACTCAAGGCGCCAAACTGGTGACTATCGACTGGCCTAACGGCGAGGTTATTGGCGTGCAATTGCTGGACAACGACGACAAAACTGTCCACTTCTATTTGCACAACTGGAACGAGAGCAGCCCAACCTTGTTGGCAACCACTACCTGGTCACAATTGACCCTTCCCTACCTGGAAGGCGATGAGGCCAATGCCATTGGTTTTGCCATTCCGGAAAGTGTGCTGGCTGTAGGTGATTTTGATTCAGACGAGCACTATGTTGTCTTTACGGTACATGATGGCTTGGTTCGCCGCGGCGACAAAGCTGACGAAGGCGAAACGCTGGAAACCGGCACATTGGTACTCAATGGCGCAGCTAAAAATAATCTGCTGGCGGCGTTTGACTATCAACCGGCCATCGCTGGCACTTGGGTTATCGGCGGTGACTACCTGATGTTCCGCAAAGACGGCACTTTCGCGCAGGTAAAAGTCAGCAATGAAGACCCTAATTGCCAACCCGGAGTGGCCTATGGCAGCTATAGCTGGAATGCCACTACTGGCGCCTTCTCGGTAGATTTGGACACTGATACTACCGCAGTTGACCCACAAGATAGCTGCAGCGCCTCAGGTGTTGAAACTGCAACTATTTCTGGTAGTTCCATGACTATGACCGAAGGTGAGGATACTTTCGCCCTGACTAAAGTTACCCCGAGCGAATCTGCCCCTCTGGCAGGCGCTTGGGCAGTATCGGGTTCTGGCGATTGGTTTACCTTTACCGCTGACAATGGCTTCATCCACGCCAAAATCGAAAATGATGATCCTGAATGTCAAATCGGCTGGGCGAATGGCAGCTTTACCTGGAATGCAGAAACCGGCCTGTTAAGCGCAACAGTAGATCAGGACTATACCGATGATTATCCAGATGACACCTGTACCCTGGAAGGCGATATCACCGCGACTTTGGATGGCAACACTCTATCCTTCAGCGCGGATGATGATAATTTCACTATGAAGCGCTTCGGCAATCCGCTGAACTAATCCTTCAGTCTTGCTGCTAAAACAACAAACCCGCCAATTGGCGGGTTTGTTGTTTATGGGCAATACCTTTGGTCAAGGCTGATCGATTAACGCTGGGTGCTGCTACCGGTAAAAAACTGCTCTGCAAAGTCCACTGCCTGCACCCCAATCACTTCCCCCATCAAGCGCCCGGGCATATCGTCCATCGGCGGATGTATACCACCCCAAATTCGCGACAAGCTGCACTGATCAGCCGCATCGCGATAGGTCGCCCACTGCAGGGTTAAATCCACACTGGGGCCTTCTTCAAATACCAGATATTGATTCTGCTGCAAGGGAAATTCGCCCATGCCACCGGGGAAGTATTCATCGCCAGTGAATGCGGTTAACACTTCCGCCGCCGCGCGTGAAAAGGTGGAGTGGCCGGACACATAACCGCCAAAAGGCGGCGATACAAAACTGGGGCGCTGATAGGGCTGCCAGTTTTCAGCGAGTATCCAATCCACACCAGCGGTATCGGTTGCGGGGTTTTGAATCGCACTAGGACCGCGCCAGGCGCGCAGTTTAATTTTGCCGACATGCTGATTGTGACTGCCCGATAACAGGTCGCCAAACTCCACTATCTCCACAAAGCCCGGATCCAGCGGTATGCCCTGCGGGTGATAATTGCGGCGGCTCGGATCGCTGCTCTGCCCCAAATCAGCCATAGTGCGTATGGCAGAAATAGGCCGCACATAGTCATACCAGCCTTTTACTCCCCAAGCAGCGATGGCGGCATCGTGCATGGCACCGCCAAGGGCAAAGTAGCCTTTGACATCCCACTCCAAACTGCCCAACAACTCACCCTGACCGCGAAAACGCTTTACCAAACGTGCATCGCGCGTAACGCCATTAAAAATGCTGAACCAGTGCCCGGGCGGGGTTTCGGAATTAGGCCCGTCTGCCCAAAACTCGGCCAGTACCCGGGTGTAATCCCCTCTCGGTACCCATTGCGGCGTGTAAGCGGCGCCGGTTTTAGGGTTGAGTCTATGGCCTTGCTCGGAGGCTCCACCATTGCGATCGTCATAGAAGAAGCGGTGATCATCAAATAAACGCGGAAGCGCGGACGCATTGCCGAGGCTGGCCGGCGATATATCGATCATCACCCCGTCGGTCGGATCCAGATGGGCTGACCATTTCGCGACCAAAGTGAAACTCCATTGGTAGTTGGCAGGGTTCACTTTCAAACTGGGCGGTTGGCCGGGGTCGAGATAGACAGGATAGGGGTTGCCCTCGCGTTCATAGCGGTGCAGATCAGTATCCTTCAATGCAAACGGCAGGGTATTGCCCCACTCGGCGCCAACAAAACTGGCCGCGCCGTTGCTAATTACATTGCCACCCTGATCAACAAATACGTCCAGCGTTATCGGCTGCCAGCGGTCAGGGTCAACAACGCTGGGGTTGCCGGGCAGGGAGGGCGCAATCGGCGGGTTGCTCGGCTGATAATAACGATTGGCGTGGGAGCCAGCCTCATTGGAGCCATCCTGCAAACCGTAATCGATATAACACTGGGCGATATAGTTGCCCAAAGACGCAGGCGTTGACGCGCTGATATCGACCGATTCATTGGCTGGGTCATAACCCAAGTCCCGCATTAACTGCTCCGCCAGTGCCAGCGTATGGGCATAACCGGGCGATTCCTGGTAGCGATGCCTGATCAAGCGGTAATTGGCATAGCTCAATGCCTCTTCGCGCGCAGGTTGGGCATCGGTGGGTGCTGGGCGCTGCGGCAGTGGACAGTTGAAACCTGCGCGGGTTTTGCCCAGCAGATAAGTCTCGGGCAGCGCAGTTGCGATGTCAGCTTGGGCGTAAACCGCCCAGGCATCATAACCCGCAGCAGAGATATGAAATAAATTGCGCGCCTGTACCGGCGGGCGTACCCGATCGCGGCGGATCGACTCCAGCACTACCTCATTCCAGCGCTGCGCCACCGATACCGGGCGATTGTCCGGCGTTTGGGATATAGCCTTTGGTTTATCCGAGGAGCCACCACCACAGCCAACCAATAAACTCATCAGGCATATCGCCCCCCAATTTTTAGCCCTCGGCAGGGCATAAAGCGAAACACCTCGAAACATAACTACCACTCTTGCTTATTAAATTAATGTGCGCGGGAAATTATAGATTGATACGCCAAGTCGCTGTGCGGGATTCGACTAAAAACCACCCATTACACATTTGGTCTGTTCAGATTCATCGATATTTTTTATTTCAGAATTAATTTTTTATTCCATTTAAAAACTGTTTAGCTCGTCACATTATTTTTTAGGAATAACAAAAACATCCCTAATCGCGCTGCAAATTTTCCAGAAATCGTACTTTCGTCGCAAAAAACTACCTCAAAAACCAAAACTCGAACTCGCTAATACAACGTTGTCATTTTAGACTCCCAGCCATGCAATGATCCTGACGCCACGGATGCGACCTGATTCATGCATGGTTAATTCAGTCGTAGTCCCGAGTGCCTTCTCAAAAGCACCTCTAATCAACAATAAGTTCGGAGATTGAAAGTGAAAAATACAATGAAAACTTGCGGTATTGCCGCTGTAGTAATGGGTTCGCTGTTGGTTGCAAGCCAAGCGTTTGCACACGGTTATGTATCTAGCCCGAAAAGTCGTGCGTTTTGGTGTACTAGCTCGCAAGGTGGTAATACCACCGCAGCTTGTATGGCTGCAGCAGCTGGAGGCAACGCCAGCCAATATGAACCACAATCTATCGGTATCGGTGGCGCTAACGACAACCACCAAAACCTGATTCCAGATGGCAAGCTGTGTGGCGCCAACATGACCAGCAACAACGGTCTGAACCTGGCTCGCAATGACTGGAACGCAACCACCGTGACTGCAGGCCCACTGGCTTTCACCTGGACTAACCCAGCGGCACACAAAACCTCTTACTTCCGTTACTACATCACCAAAGAAGGTTTTAACCCTGGCGCTGCTCCGTTGAAATGGTCTGATTTGGAACAAATCCACCAATCACTGCCAGCCGACCGCGAATCTGTTGCTACTCACATTGTGAACCTGCCACCGCGCACTGGCCGTCACATTGTGTACAGCATCTGGCAGCGCGATCCTGTAGCTGATGCGCCAGAAGCTTTCTACCAATGTATTGACGTTGTTTACGGCACTCCAAGCAGCAGCTCGTCTTCAGTTGCTTCATCTGTTCCGTCTTCATCTTCTGTAGCTTCTAGCGTGGTGTCTTCTGTTGTTTCATCTTCAGTAGCTTCATCAGTCGGCTCTGACAATACCTGTGCTGGCTTGCCAACCTGGAATGCCACCACTATCTATACCCAACCACAACAAGTGCAGCACAACAGCAGACGTTACTCTGCTAACTACTGGACTCAAGGTAATGACCCAGCACTGACTTCAGGTCAATACAACTACTGGTTGGATCTGGGCGCATGTAGCGAAGGCACTACTTCCAGCACCTCCAGCGCTGTTTCATCTGTTGTAGTTTCAAGCTCAAGCAGTGTTGCTAGCAGCGTGGTAAGCAGCTCGTCTTCTTCAGTAGCAACTGGCAGCTGTACTTCTCCTGCTTACGTGAACGGTGCAAGCTACGCAGCTGGCGCTAAAGTAGTAAACGCTGGTAGTGAGTACAGCTGTACTGTTGCAGGCTGGTGTTCACAAGGCGGCGCTTATGCTCCAGGCACTGGCTGGGCTTGGACCAACGCTTGGTCTCTGGTTCGCAGCTGTAACTAATTAGCAGTCATCACCGGGTTCACCTGCAAGTTAAGCCCGGTTGTAACACTGACGTTAGTGATAAAAAAACGGCAATCCCGCGGGATTGCCGTTTTTTATTGTGTTGCCATCTGCCCTAAAAGGATTAACCATCCACCTGAAATTGCAGCCGCGCGAGCTGCTGATATAACTCGCTACTCGCCAGCAATTGCGCGTGAGTTCCGCTCGCAACTACTTTGCCCTGTTGCAGCACCAGAATCCGGTCGGCATTGACCACAGTCGATAAGCGATGCGCGATCATCAGCGTGGTGCGGTTTTTCATCAGCACTTCCAACGCCTGTTGCACCACCTGCTCACTATTGGAGTCGAGCGCGCTGGTGGCTTCATCCAATAATAAGATCGGGCGATCCGCAAGAATCGCACGCGCAATGGCGATGCGCTGTTTTTGCCCGCCCGATAAACGCACCCCGCGCTCACCGAGATAAGCATCCAAGCCATCGGGCAATTGCTCAATAAACTCCAGCGCAAAAGCGGCTTTGCAGGCGGCAATCACCTCGGCATCGCTGGCATCCGGGCGCGCGTAGCGCACGTTGTCGCGCACGCTGGCGGCAAAGATCACCGGATCTTGCGGTACTAGGGCGATACGCTCGCGCACCTGCTGCAGATCAGCATCTTTTAGCTCGACGCCATCCAACAAAATCTCGCCCGCTAGAGGATCATAAAAGCGCTGTAACAGCTGGAATACAGTGGTTTTCCCCGCACCGGAAGGGCCGACCAAGGCGATTTTCTCACCGGGATTTACGCGCAGGTTAAAGCCATCAAATACCGGCGCGTCCACGCGGGTGGGGTAGGCAAAACGCAGATTGCGCATCTCCACCAAACCTTGCGCGGGCATAGGCAGAGGTGTTGGGTTAGCGCTAATCGGCAGCGCCGATGGTGTCGCCAATAATTCCACCAAGCGCTCGGTTGCCCCTGCGGCGCGCTGTACATCGCCAATCACTTCGGAAATAGTGCCCATGGCACTGGCGACTATCACCGCGTAGAAAATAAAAGCCGAGAGCTCGCCCGCACTAATCGCACCGTTTAATACATCGTGCCCACCAACCCACAAAATCAACGCAACCGCACTGAAGACCAAGGTGATGACCGCAACAACCAAGAGCGCGCGCTGGCGAATTCGATTAACACCCGTAGCGAAAGTCGCTTCCACCCGCTGATTAAATTCGCGCGCCGATTCCGCCTCATGCCCATAGGCCTGCACTGTGCGAATTTCGTGGACGACTTCATCGGTATAGGCGCCGACATCGGCCACAGAATCTTGCGTTGCGCGCGCCAATTTGCGTACGCGGCGGCCAAACATAATGATCGGCACCAGCACAAAGGGGATCGCCAGCAACACCAAAAGGGTCAGCTTCAAACTGGTAATCGCCAACATCACCAGACCACCGAGCAGCAAGAGTGCATTGCGCAGCGCCATAGACACACTCGAACCTATCACCGTCTCCAGCTGGGTGGTGTCATTGGTCAGACGCGAAAGCACATCGCCGGTGCGATTCTGCTCAAAAAATGCGGGCGATAATTTTAAAAGATGGGCAAACACCCGTCGGCGCAAATCTGCGGTAATCCGCTCCCCCAGCCAGGAGACCAGATAAAAGCGCGCATAGGTAGCACCTGACATCACCAATATCACCGCCAAAGTACCCAAGAGCGCATAGTTGAGCCACTGCGCACTGCCGGCCACAAATCCTTTATCGATGACCTGTCGCAAGCCCTGACCAATCAACAACACCGAAGCGGCTGCCACTACCAGAGCCACAAAAGCAAACAGAATGCGCAGGCGATAGGGGCGCAGTAAATCCAGCAAAATCTGGCGGCGCGATAGAGCAGAAGAGGAGTTAGAAGGCAGCGACATAAATATTCCCGCGAGCGTAAAGAGACTCAGGGAACAATAGGGGATGGATAATCAAATACAAGGAGGGGCGATTGAGTCGTGACCTTTGTCAATTCTGGCTCGATCAACCAATCTACGGACAATAAAAAAGGCGAAACCCGTAGATTTCGCCTTTTCTAGCTTACTCGCTAGCTGAACATCAGCGGCCTTGGCCGCTAAAGTCTATCTAAAATTAGATAGCTTGGATGTTTTCAGCTTGTGGGCCTTTTTGACCTTGAGTAACGGTGAAGCTAACTTTTTGACCTTCAGCCAAGGTTTTGAAACCTGAACCAACGATAGCGCTGAAGTGAGCAAATACATCTGGACCAGATTCTTGTTCGATGAAACCGAAACCTTTAGCTTCGTTGAACCATTTAACAGTGCCAGTGGTAGTTTTAGACATAGTATTACCTATTAATACAAAAGTAAGTGTACCCCGAAGGGCGGTTTGTGCTGGAAATGAATTACTTATGTAACAGGACGAAATACTATGAAGGAATTCGAAATGTGGTGCATAAATATTAGACGTACTTTCAAGCTGCAAGCCAGTTTACACGCCTTTGCCTCAATGTCAATCCAAGGGAATTACCCTATAAATCCAGCCTTGGGCGTATAATTCCACATTGTGTAAATCCCTCCGTTAATATCGAGATCGCTATGCTGTTTCTGCGCTTGCCTCTGCTGCTCTTATCTTTGCTCTTCACCAGTTTCAGCTGGGCTCAAATTGGCGACTTTACACTGGCCGATTGGCCAAAAACCCAAGCATCACTCAAACCGATTTACGTTAAGGCGATTATGGAGCAAGCAGGCGTACATAAAGTCAGTTTTAAGCGAGACGCCGATTTTTACGTAGCCGAGTTGGATAGATTTTCCGCCTTTGTACAAGAACAGAATTATCGCCCTTATTTAAAAACCTCAGTCGCGCAAAACTTGGCAACTATCGCCGTGATTCATTGCGATTGGGGCAATGGTGTTCCTCCGCTGGAATTTGCACAGGGTTATCTCGGAGAAAAACAGTTAGAACTGTTAAAGCCGCTTTATGGCGATGCTATAACCAAATTGGAAAATAATTGCAGCGATGTCAGTGCATCGCTCGAATGATCTAATTTTTGGTTGTATTCAATAACCCCAAGCCCGTCGTTTAATTCGCGTAAGGCGCATAAGATACTTATCTCAATGAAACCTCCCTCCGGTGATGAGACTGCATTTGCACTCATCGCTGCAGCTCTATTACTGCATTTATCATGACCAAAGAATCACATCCCTATTTAATTGTTCTATTAGCGGCGGTTATTGCTACAACGCCTTTGGCGATAGATATGTATCTACCCGCTATGCCCGATATCGCGCGCGATCTGGACGCACACATCGGCAGTGTGCAGCAATCGCTCAGTATTTTTCTCGCGGCTTATGGTGCGGGTATGCTGCTGTTTGGCCCACTTGCCGATTTACTCGGGCGCAGACCTTTGGCGATTTTCGGTCTTACCGGATTTACCCTGAGCAGCATCGCACTGGCGTTTGTCGATAACATCGAATTCTTTTTAGGGCTGCGCGCGCTGCAAGCGTTTTGCGGCGCTGCGGCGACGGTTGTGGTGCCGGGATTAGTGCGGCACTTGTATCAGGAACACACCGCCAAAGGCATGTCCTATTTATCCATGATTATGATGCTCGCGCCTTTGCTCGCGCCCAGTATTGGCAGCGCCATTTTGTGGGTCAGTGAATGGCACAGTATTTTTATAGTGATGGCAATTTACAGTGCGTTGATTTTTGCGTTGGTGTGGAAATGGTTGCCGGAAATCAGCAAACCGGTTAATGCCCAGCCACAGGCGACCAGTAATTTTTTTAGCGGCTACAAGATTGTATTTTCCAATCCACTGGCGCGCCCCTTAATTGCCAGCATGATGTTTGGCTCATTTGCGTTCTTTTGTTTTATCACTGCCGTTTCATTTATCTACATCAATTATTTCGGTGTCAGCGAACAATTATTCAGCGTGTTGTTCGGTGCAAATGTTGTCTGTTTGATTCTGGCCAATTTTATCAATAGTCGTTTGGTAACTCGCCTCGGGCCTTTGACCATGTTGCGCGCGGGCTTGGGTATATCCTTTATCAGCGTTGTTTTGCTCTGCGTATTTAATTATTTTTCACTTAACATTTGGTTCACAGTATTTAGCATTGCACCGCTGATGTCGGGGCTTTCGTTAATATCGACCAATACCGATGCACTGGTGTTAATGAAATTCCCGCACAATTCCGGCACTGCAACTGCGGTGATGGGAACCTTGCGTTTTGGTAGCGGTGCGTTCGCAGGGCCATTGCTCGCATTTTTCTATACCGGCACTGCCATACCGTTTTCGCTGTTGATGTTCGCAGGTGTTGTCGGCGTGCTTATTTGTCAGGTCTGGTATGCTTATCACAACAAAGCGTCTGCGAGCTAAAAATCATGAGTGAACAAAAAAATAACCCATTACACGGTCTGACATTGGAAACTATTGTCACGCGCCTGGTTGAATACTACGGCTGGGACGAATTGGGCGAGCGAATTAATATCCGCTGCTTTCAATCAGATCCCAGCATTAAATCCAGTTTAAAATTTCTACGCAAAACGCCTTGGGCGCGTGAAAAAGTCGAACAACTTTATTTAAATACATCATTTTCAAAATAATCATTCTATTCCATCACCAGCTTATTCCCATTTAGCTTTTCTACTTCGGCTTTGCACTTTAATCATTTTCCTTATGGGTATAGACTTCACGTGAGCTGTCGCCGTAATTGTATTCATTACCTATCAATTGGCAGCTTATTCACACACTAACCATAAGGATTTCATCATGAAGACAATTAACACCATCGCCACCTTATTGATCGCCGCCGGCTTGTTGAGCGCTTGCGCCAAAGAAGAACAACAAGATGCACAAGACAAAGTGAAAGATGCGGTAGCAGAAATGAAAAAAGATGCAGCAGCAGCTATGGATGAAGCCAGCGAAGTGGTGGATGAAGCAGTTGATGCAACCGGCGAAGCTGCAACTGAAATAAAAGAAGACACTGCGCAAGCAATTAATGAGGCTGGTGAAGCTGCAACTGAAATGAAAAATGATGCAGCAGACGCAGCGGCCGAAATGAAAGCCGATGCAACTGAAGCATTAAACGATGCTGGTGAAGCTATTGATGAAGCCGCCGATAACACTGCCGATGCTGTGAAAGATGCAGCACAAGCAACTGAAGAAAAAGCTAAGGAATTGACTAATTAATATCCTTGCAGGACTTTTATTAAAAACCCGGAGTCAGCACAACTGACCCCCGGGTTTTAACTAGCAGATATTGGCCTAAAAAATCAGACGCATCGAATTAGATAGCGGTACTTAGATAATAGAACCTAGATAACGCCACTTAGATAGCTGCACGATGATCATCGGATTCATCCTCAGTCAAACTTAACCACTGCTGCTCCAACTCTCTCAAAGTAGTAATCACATAATTAGCGGGGTCACACATCAGTTCCAGCATCAGTAGATGGTGCAACGAATGATCCGCACCTCGACCAATAAAATGCCCCATCACCGGTGCATCAGCAAGCACCATGTCACCCAATAAATCAACTGCCTTGTGGCGCAAAATTTCATCGCGATAGCGCAATTTGCCTTTATTGAGCACATCATCCTGCTCAACCAAAATCAAATTGTTCTGACTTGCACCTTGAAAGTAGCCCAGCTCTTTATAGGCCTCCAAATATTCAGCATCCATATAGCCACGAGCACCAGCCAATTTTTTGATAAACAGGTATTCAGTGACCGGCGTTGATATACGCTTGCTACCCAATGTTTCCGGCAGGGATTCATTTTCCAAATCCAACCAGAGCATAGGTGAAGGGCGAACACTCAAACTGCGGTTGGCTTCGCGCGCCTCGACCGGTTTTTTCACCATCAATACTTTGCGCTCTGCATTCTGCTGTACGCGGCCTACACTGAGAATCAAATCAGAAAAAGTGCGCGTGCTACCATCCATTGCAGGCACTTCCGGGCCATCAATTAAAATACGCGCGTTATCAATTCCCTGCATACTTAATGCAGCAAGCAAATGCTCAACCGAACGAATTTTTACACCCTGCTCATTGCGCAGATTAGTGCCCAGTTTTGCATCGTATACATTGTGCCAATGCGCTTTGACCTGATTGCGATCATCTTCAACATCGCGACGAACAAACGTATAGCCCGTGTCAGGTTCTGCCGGCGTTACGATCATAGTCACTACATAACCGCTGTGCAGCCCCACACCCAAACAACTAAATGATGTGGCCAGTGTATGTTGCATATAATAAGATTCATCGACACTCATACCGTCACCTCTTGGATTGGTGTGTTTATTTCACCTATCCAGAATAGGGCGCGACGCCAGAGTGGATTTATCCAAAACCGACAACAACCACTGATCGCTTTATCCCTCTGCGCCAATCGCTTGTCATCAGGCGACAATGCAATTGAAGATGCCAAACCTTGCTAACAGGATGTCGCCATGAGTTCAAAAACGCTTACCAGTTGGGCTTTACTGATTTGGAAATTATTACAACAAGAAAAATTGGACGCGGCTGCGATTTTTAAACAAGCGGGACTCAACCCTGCATTTTTAGGCGAGAGCAATGCCCGCTATCCGGTTGAAGGCATGTATAAGCTTTGGTGCGCTGCAGTCGAGGCAACTGGCGACCATGCTTTTGGATTTCGTGTTGGAAAGGAGTGGAATAGCACCAGCTTTAATGCGCTGGGCTTTTCCTGGTTGGCAAGCAATTCGCTCAAAGAAGCTTTCTATCGCTTACAGCGCTACAGCAAGCTGGTTAACAATGCGCTGATCACGCAATATTATCGCCAGGATTCTGCCTACCATTTTAAATTCGATACCGATGAAAACCTTGCACTGATTCACCCCTGCGCGCGCGATGCCTGGTTGATTGCCATTATTAAAATGGCGCGCATGCTCTATGGTGATAACTTCACACCAGTAGAAATTTTACTGCGCAACGATTGTTACGATGAATCCGGTGCGATGGAAAATTATTTAGACTGCCCGCTGGTTTATCAGCAAGATATCAATTTGATCGTCATGGATACTTCTGTTTGCGAAACACAATTACCAACCGGTGACCCTGAGCTTGCGCTCTTGTCTGACCAGTTATTAATGACACGTTTGCAGCAAGTTGATAAAAGCATCACCAATCAAGTGCGCAACCTGATTCACAAAGAGCTACCGAATGGAAACTTGTCGGAAGAAATAGTTGCGGAAAAACTGCATATGAGCAGCCGTAGCCTGCAGCGAAAACTAAACGAAGAAAAAACCAGTTATCAGTTACTGCTCACCGAAGTACGCAAAGAGTTAGCCTTGGGTTATATCCGCTCATCGCAACTATCACTCAATGAAATCAGTTATTTACTTGGCTTTAATAATCAAGCCAATTTTACTCGCGCGTTTAAAAACTGGTTTGAATCATCACCCACACACTATCGCCAGCAGCATTAAACTCATCGAAAAAAACCAAATCAATTATCGTCCTGCAGTTGCATTGCCCACATTTGTGCGTACTTGCCTTGTTTCACTAATAACTCTGCATGAGTGCCTTGCTCAACAACTACGCCAGAATCCATTACGATAATTTGATCGGCGTTAATCACAGTCGATAGACGATGAGCGATTATCAGTGTGGTGTGACCACTGGAAACCTCGTTCATTGCCTCCACAATTGCGGCTTCTGAATTTGAATCCAGTGCGCTGGTCGCTTCATCAAAAATTAAAATAGGCGAGCCTTTAAGTAATACTCGGGCGATGGCAATACGCTGTTTTTCTCCGCCCGACACTTTTAAACCGCGTTCGCCCACCAGTGTTTTATCACCTTGCGGCAGGCTGTTAATAAAACGATTCAGGTGTGCCATTTTAATCGCGCGATCAATTTGTTCATCACTCGCTTGCGGATTTCCATAAGCGATATTAGCGCGAATGCTGGTGTTAAATAACACAGTATCCTGCGGCACTATAGCAATAGCACGGCGCAAACTTTCCTGGCTCACACTGCGAATATCCTGACCATCAATCTGAATACTGCCGGACTGAATATCGTAGAAGCGATACAGTAAGCGCGACAAAGTACTTTTGCCCGCACCGGATGAACCAACAATCGCCACCTTGGAACCTGCGTTAATATGCAAATTAAATTCGTTGAGTATTGCGCGCTCCGGGTGATAACCAAAATTCACTTGCTGAAAATCAATCGCTCCACCGGTGACTTTGAGTGAGGGTGCGCCTTCTGCATCAGTAATCGCGGGTTTACGTTTTAATAGCGCCAGCATATTTTCCAAATCAGTCAGCGAGCGACGAATTTCGCGGTAGACAAAGCCGAGGAAATTCAGTGGTATAAATAACTGGATCATATAGGCGTTGATCATTGCCAAATCACCCAAGGTCATTTCTTTATCCAGTACACTTTGCGCCGCCATCCACATCATGGCGGTCATCGCCAATGCAATAATTAATGCTTGCCCTGAGTTAAGGGCCAGCAGTGACATACGGTTTTTTAATTTTGCCGACTCCCAATTGGCGAGAAATTCATCGTAAGTTTTTGCTTCATGCTGCTCGTTATTAAAGTATTTAACGGTTTCGTAGTTGAGCAGCGAATCAATTGCACGTGTACTGGTGGATGAATCCGCCTGATTAGCTTCACGCACAAATTTATTGCGCCACTCTGTGGTGTAAATGGTAAACACTACATAGATAGCAACGGCAACAAGCGTAATCACCGCATACCAAATCGAAAAGGCCGCGGCAAAAATAATCGCCACCATGAGAATTTCAAACAGCGTGGGAACAATATTGAACATTAAAAAGCGCATCAAAAAACTGATGCCATTGGTACCGCGCTCTATATCGCGGCTGATACCGCCGGTTGCGCGGTCGAGATGAAACGCAAGCTCAAGCGAGTGCAAATGGTTAAACACACGCAAACCAATTTTGCGCATAGCATGTTCAGTGACACGGCTGAATAATGCATCGCGCACTTCACCAAAAAATACGCTACCAAAACGCAGAGCACCGTAAAACAAAATAAAAAATGCAGGCAACACCAATTCAGGCGCGAGGCTGTAATCCACGCCATCAATAATATGTTTTAGCGCCCAAGGCATTACCAGGGTTGCGCCCTTGGCAGCAAGCAATGCCAGAATTGCCAATATCACCCGGCCTTTAAACTCCCACAAATAAGGCCACAAATAATTTATGCACTGGCGTAAATTCACGCGCGTATTTGCTGTGCGTGTTTCATTATTGGGATGAACTGATAAGCCGGATGAATGCATGCCGCGCATAATGTGTCTTCTATAAGGAGATAAAACGGAAAGGAGAGATAGCCGACAGGCGCAAAAAATATCTAGCGATTAGCTGCCGGCAAACTAATGATAACCTGTAAACCGCCCAGTTCGCTCTCAAGCAACAGCATTTTGCCTTTGCAGTGCTCAACAATATCGCGCACGATTCCCAAACCCAGTCCGTGCCCTTGCACTTGTTCATCAATGCGAATGCCGCGATTGAGCACTTGCGAGCGCAACTCTGGCGCTATGCCCGGTCCATCATCATCAATGGCAATAATAAATTGATCACCATCTTGCCGCAGTTTAAGCGTGACTTTGCTCTTGCTCCACTTGCAGGCGTTATCGAGCAAATTGCCCAACAACTCCAGCATGTCTTGCCTGTCCCAGGGCAAACGCAAATCATCACTCGCCGACCAGCTAATTGTTAGATGACGGCCATGAATCTGATTCAGTGTATCAACCAAATCCGGCAACTCTGTTGCGCAAACAAAATAAGCGCTGGGCAACACATCGCCCGCAAGACGCGCTCGCCCCAGTTCACGGCTAATGCGCTGTTGCATATTGCCGAGCTGATCGCGCAACTGATTGCGCAATTCAGTGTGATCATTAAGTTCGTTGCGATTGGCTAAACTAAATAACACAGCTAGAGGTGTTTTTAGCGCGTGCCCCAAATTACCCAAGGCATTGCGCGAGCGTGCGAGGGTATCTTCGGTGTGCTGTAACAGATGATTTACTTGCTGCACTAAGGGTTGTAATTCTTGCGGCACATCGGCATCGAGTGTGGCTCTATGGCCCTGTTGCAATTGCGCTATTTGCGCGCGGGTTTTTTCCAAAGGTCGCAGTGCGCGCGCTACAAAATAGCGCTGCAATAACACCACTAAAATTAATGCACCCAAGCCAAAGCCACCGCCAATCCAACGTACACGCTGGAAGCTATCGAGCATAGGTGTGTAGTCTTGCGCAACAACGATGAGAATATTTTTTCCGTAGCGACGATAATCCGCGCGCACAATTAACAATTGCTGTTGTTGTGGGCCATCAATTAAATCCTCAACCATGCCGGGCTGATTTGGCTCAGGCAAATCGTAATCCCATGACGAGCGCGAACGCCATTGTTGTTCATCCAAGTGGATACAAAAGTAATGGCCGGAGAAAGGGCGATGATAAGCGGCAGAAACATGCTGTTGATCAAGCTCAATACCATTGGCACCGCGTGCAAGTGCGGCAACCAATAATTCAGCTTCATCGTGCAGATGATTTTCAAGATAGCGACGCAGCCCTTGATCAAATAACCACAGGCTGGTTTGTGCAAATATCAAACCCACAACAATGAGCACACTGATCAAACTGATGCTCAGCCGCTGTTGAATTGAGTTGAACACGCGCTTCATAAATTGGCAGCATCCGAATCAATACCCACAAAGCGATAGCCTTGACCGCGTTTGGTTTCGATTGCGGTTTTACCCAGCTTGCTGCGCAGATGATTCACATGTACTTCGATGACATTGGAGTCGCGTTCACTTTCACCGTCATAAAGATGATCATTCAATTGGCTTTTGGAAATAATTTTCCCGCAATGCAACATAAAATAACGCAGCAAACTGAATTCGGCGGCAGTTAATTCAATTGCATTGCCATCTTTAATGGCAGTTTGATGTGCTTCATCCAATTGCAAACCAGCAACATCCAATTGTGGTTGATTCGCTTGCCCGTGCGCACGGCGCAGCAGCGCTTGAATACGCAATTGCAATTCTTCCGGGTGAAATGGTTTGGTGAGGTAATCATCCGCACCGGCTTTTAAACCATCGATACGCTCGGCCCAGTGATCGCGCGCGGTCAAAATTAATACCGGGCGATTCATTCCTGTTGCACGCCATTCGCGCAGCACATCCAAACCGGATTTTCCGGGCAAACCCAAATCCAGCAGAATTAAATCGTAAGGCTCATGCGCGCCCTGGTGCAGTGCATCGCGGCCATCGGCCAACCAATCCACGGCGTAACCGGCGCGCTGTAAATCGGCGGTGAGTTCATCGGCCAGCGCAACATTATCTTCTACGATTAATATTCGCATTAATCGTCTTCCTCATCTTTTAAAATGGTTCCGGTGTGCGCATCAAATTCCAACTCGCGAATCACACCATCCTTTGTGGCCAATTCAACTTCATAGATATAAATATCGTCATCCTCTTCCAATTCCACTTCTAACAAACTCGCTTGAGGATGACGTTGCGCAACCAATTCCAATAATTTTTCCAATGGAATAATGCGCCCCTGCTCGCGCAGGCGTAGGGCTTCATCTTGCGAAAGGTCGCGCGCGCTGACCCCAAGAGTGAGCGCGGCGAGAAAAAAATAAATCAGTAAACGCGTTATGGTGTGCATTGCTCTCATAAATATATGTTAGCGATTAATCATCTTGATGGTTTTTCAATACTTCGCCGCTGGTTGCATCCAATTCCAGATCCCACTCGACACCTTTAGCATCAACCACTTCCAGTTGATAAATGTAGCGGCCGTATTCGTTCTCCAATTCGGTTTCGCGAATCACTCCACCCGGATGTTGCACAAGTGCGATTTCATTGAGCTTTTCAAAGGATTGGATTTTACCAGAGTCGCGCAGCTTGAGTGCTTCATCCGGCCCCAGGTCACGCGCAAAAGTCGCACCGCTAAGGCCAATTGAGCCAACAAATAATCCAGTCAACAATCCACGTAGCAATCCACGTAACAACGCAAGTTTAGTAAAGGTTTTCATAATGTGATTCCTCAGTAGTAGCTGAATAGTGTCTTTACGTTGGGCAGATTAATTCACTTCACTTAAACCAAACTTAATTTAGTAATTTGACCTTTTTTGCCAAAAATTAGGTATTTGACGCCGATTTTGCATTTGTAGATACTGCGCGCGGGGCGGGATTTTGCCCCGTTTGCACTGATGGATTTGGGAGTATTTGCCCGACCTGCAGCGTAAAACCAATAACAGAGAAATTTCAGGGCGAAACCAGTATGAATCTATCCTTTTTGTTCCGCACAGCGGCGGCGAGCTTATTTGCCATAACCTGCATAGCACCTGCCGTGTTGGCTGCCAAACCTGTCAACCATCAATTGCCGCTGGAAACCTTTTATAAAGGTGAATTGGTTGAAGATATCGAGCTATCACCCGATGGCACTCATTTGTTAGCGCTAAAAAATGTTGGCCCCGATACAGTCGTAATGGTGCTGAATATTGAAACTGGTGAAACGTTTTATCCCACCAAAACCGATAACAAACAATTCAAATTTAACTGGGTAAGCTGGGCCAATAACGAACGTCTGATCATGAGCTTGCGCTTTGATAGCCGCCAAACGAACGGCGTTAAATATATGCAGACGCGCCTGCTCGCGGTGGATGCGAAAAAGCCCAGTAAAATGATTACGCTGGTAAAGCCAGATGATGATGCAGATTTTGTTAGTCAATTTCAGGATAACGTTATCAGCTACTTACCAGATGACCCGGAGCATATTTTGCTGAGTGTTGATCGCGAAGTATGGGATCACCAAACGGTTTATAAAGCCAATGTTTACACCGGCAAATTAAAACGAGTAAAAAAACACTCAAACACGGTTCGCTCCTGGTATGCCGATCGCGCGGGTAATGTGCGCATTGGCGAGCACTACAACGATAGAACCCGCACAGTCACTTACAAAATTTTGGATGCCGCTACTGATAAATGGGTGACGGCTTGGGAATATGTTGTGTTTGATCAACCGGATATAGATATCGCTGGTTTTGGCCATAACCCTAATGATCTTTATATTTTTGCTGATCACAGTGGCCGCAGAGCACTTTATAAAGTGGATTTATCCAAGCCCGATCTGCCAAAAGAATTAATTCTTAGCGATGAAAATTACGATGTAGGTGGACGTTTAATTTACTCGCGTGCTCTGAAAGAAGTGGTGGGTCTGTATTACAACGATGGCTCATCTCGCAGCGTATTTTGGAATCCTGAATACCAAGCATTTCAGGCTGGTCTGGACAAAGCCCTGAAAGATACACGCAACTACTTGATTAGCATGAGCGACAACGACCGCCGCTACATCGTCTATACCACCAATGCCACCCGCCCCGGCACCTATATGTACGGTGACCGCGATCAAAAGTCGATTACGCAAATTGCCGATGTCTACCCGGAACTTACTCCCGAGGTTTTGGTAGAGAAACAGCTGCACAAATATAAAACTCGCGATGGCTTGGAGCTGGAAGGTTTCTTATCTCTGCCTAAAACATTTGCCAATAAACCCACCGCTACCATTATCCTGCCCCACGGCGGGCCAATGAGCGAAGATGGCAAAGAGTTTGATATGTTTTCTACATTTATGGCGAATCGCGGTTACGCTGTTTTCCAACCAAACTTCCGCGGTTCATCGGGTTACGGCCATGATTTTATGATGCAAGCCGTTGGCGGTTATGGTTTGGAAATGCAAGATGATCTCGAAGATGCCGTGCATTATTTGGTAAAAGAAAAAATTGCGGATCCGAAGAAAGTTTGCATCGTCGGCGCCAGCTACGGTGGTTATGCCGCGCTTATGGGCGCGACCAAAACACCGGACTTGTTCCAATGTGCGATCAGTTTTGCAGGTATGTC
Organism: Cellvibrio chitinivorans; assembly: GCF_035117775.1. Classification (NCBI taxonomy): domain Bacteria; kingdom Pseudomonadati; phylum Pseudomonadota; class Gammaproteobacteria; order Cellvibrionales; family Cellvibrionaceae; genus Cellvibrio; species Cellvibrio chitinivorans. The sequence goes on along the minus strand of NZ_JAYKKN010000001.1, from coordinate 743,548 downwards.
TGACTTGGTCAGGATGCGCGATAGTTATCGCAACTTCACCAACAAAAATATCGCGCGCAAACAATTTGGTGAAGACAAAGCACAATTAAAAGAAACCTCGCCAGTGCGCATGGCCGAGAAAGTCAAAATCCCGATTCTGTTAATCCACGGCAAAGACGACACCACTGTGCCAGTGGTGCAAAGCCGCATCATGGCGGATGCACTCAAAGACGAGAAAAAGGTCTACGAATACATCGAGCTGCCCGATGGTACTCACTATCTGGATTACTACCCTGATCGCAAGCAAACCTTTGAGGCGATGGATGCGTTTTTGAAAAAGTATCTGCCAATCTAGCCGGCCATTTAATCGCCATACACATGGTCGATAAAAAAACAGCGCAGCCGAAAGCCTGCGCTGTTTTTTTATCCTACGTTGTTTTTTATATTGGTCGCCTATGAATGTTATTATGCGCAGCCTGTTTAGCCTTAACCCCAGACTCACATGAAAATACCCAATCGCCTTGCCGCCTTGGTCAATGATGGCCTGATCGACGAAGTCTACTATGCCCTGATGAGCGGCAAAGAAGCGCAAGTCTTTGTGGTCAGCGCCAACAACGAAGTGCGCTGCGCCAAGGTCTACAAAGAAGCCAATAAACGCAGCTTCAAGCAGGCCGTGCAATATCAGGAAGGGCGCACAGTGCGCAATTCGCGCCGCGCCCGCGCCATGGCCAAAGGCACTCGCTACGGTCAAAAAGAGGCCGAAGAAGCCTGGCTCAACGCCGAAGTAGAAGCGCTCTATCGCCTGGCCGATGCCGGTGTACGCGTACCCAAACCCTATTGGTTTGTGGATGGTGTACTGGTGATGGAGTTGGTGGTTGATGAAGAGGGCGAACCAGCACCGCGCTTGGATAACGTCGCCTTTGACCCGGAAACCGCACGCGAATATCACGCGCAGATGATGACTGAAATTGTGCGTATGCTCTGTGCCGGTTTAGTCCACGGCGACCTGTCGGAATTTAATGTACTGGTAGATTACGCAGGCCCGGTGGTTATCGACTTACCCCAAGCCGTGAATGCCGCTGGCAACAACAGCGCGAAAATGATGCTTACGCGCGATGTAAACAACATGCGCGATTACTTCGGCCAATACGCACCGGATTTACTCGTCACTCACTACGCAGAAGAAATCTGGAACTTGTACGAACACGGTAATCTCCACCCCGACACAAAACTCACCGGCGAATTCGCCGAGAGCAATGTGGAAGCTGATCTCGCCACCATGATGCGCATCATCGAACACGCCAAAGAAGAAGAGGAAGACCGTAAAGAGCGCGAGCGCATGGCGCGGGACGGGGAGTTTTAATTCTTACATATCAAAACAACACGAGCGATAAAGTTATCGCTCGTGTTTATCCGTTTTTACACCATCATCCCGCCCGAAACTTCAATACGCTGCGCGGTAATCCAGCGGTTACTTTCGGATACCAGCGACGCAATCATCGGCCCTATATCGTCTGGCACACCTACGCGTCCCAGCGCAGTAATAGACGCGAGTTGCTGATTGAGTTCAGCGTTGTCGCGCACACGGCCGCCGCCAAAATCGGTTTCGATTGCGCCCGGCGCCACCGCATTTACTGCTATCCCCCGCGCGCCTAATTCTTTGGCCATATAGCGGCTCAACACTTCAATTGCACCTTTCATCGAGGCGTAAGCGGAATAGCCGGGATGGGTGAAGCGGGTGAGGCCGGTGGAGATATTCACAATGCGGCCGCCGTCTTTCAGCAGGGGCAGTAATTTTTGCGTGAGAAAAAATGTGCCCTTGAGATGAATATTCATCAGTAGATCAAACTGCTCTTCGGTAGTTTCCGCAAAAGGCGCATTGGCACCTATGCCCGCGTTATTGATCAGAAAATCAAAATCTTTGCGCTGCCATTGCGATTCCAAAACACTCGCTAATTGCTGCGCAAACTCGCTAAAACTTTTGCTGTTGCCCACATCCAGTTGTAGCGCCGTGGCTTTCACACCCAAGGCTTTGGCCTCTGCAATTGTCGCGTCTGCATCTGCCTGTTTGCTTTGGTAGGTGAGCACAATGTCTACACCTTGTTTGGCCAGGGCCAATACGGTGTTTTTGCCCAAACCGCGGCTGCCGCCAGTGACTAATGCAATCTTGTTCATATCCATTTCTCCATTGAGGTCGAGGTGAAGGTTTAAAAACGACTTGGTGTCAGTGGAGCCAGTCTATTGCTCAGATATTTTTAGATAAATCGCCAATTCGCGATTAGACTGTTCGCAATAACTGAACAATGGTGACTTGTATGAACCGTTTGGATGCGATGAATATTTTTGTGCGGGTGGCTGAACTCGCCAGCTTTACCAAGGCGGCCGATAGCCTCGGCCTGCCCAAAGCCAGTATCTCTACCAGCGTGCAGCAACTGGAAAGCCTGCTCGGTACACGCTTGTTACACCGCACTACAAGACGCGTACAGCTCACGCTGGATGGCCAGATTTTTTATGAGCGCAGCAAGGATTTGCTCGCCGATATGGATGATATGGAGGGACTATTTCAGCAGGGCGCGAGCAATCTGAGCGGGCGCTTGCGCATCGATATGCCCAGCGCTATGGCCAAAAATCAACTGCTGCCGCGCCTGCCGGAATTTCTCGCGCAGCATCCGCAGTTACAAATTGAAATCAGCAGCACCGACCGGCGCGTCGATTTGGTACAAGAAGGTTTTGATTGTGTGATTCGCGTAGGCAAGTTGAGCGACTCATCATTAATCGCGCGACCGATTGGGCGATTGGAATTAATCAATTGCGCCAGTCCGGACTATCTCGCGCGCTGCGGAACACCGCAAACGCTCGACGATTTAGCGCAGCACCAATTAATTCACTATGTCGTTACACTTGGCAGCAAATCGGCTGGTTTTGAATACACTCAAAATGGTGATGTGAAATTTTTACCTATGGCCGGCAATATCACGGTGAATAATTCCGATGCTTATACTGCCGCTTGCCTCGCAGGATTTGGCATAGCGCAAATCCCGCGGGTGGGCGCGCAAGAAAATTTACAGCAGGGGAAATTAATCGCGTTATTGCCAGAATATCGCGCGCGCTCCATGCCGGTATCGCTGCTTTACGCCAATCGCCGCAACCTGTCGCGCCGCGTGCAGGTATTTATGGATTGGGCATGCAAAGTATTAACTGAATATGTGGATGATAACCAATGAATATTTGTCCTAAATGCCATTACCAGCGGCAGCCAATTGATCAGCATATTCATGCGGATATTTGCCCCAGCTGCGGTATCGTCTACAGCAAATTTATTGCCAAGCAAACTCCGCAGCCAGATACAGAAACGGAAGATATCGCATCAACTGAATTTGAATATGAAGCCAGTGAAAGCCTTCGCCAAAAAATTAGCGCTGCATTTTTATATGTGCCAGAACGAATTGATCCGGGTGCTTTTTGGACGCGTGTTGCGCTCTTAATTGGATTTATCATTTGGGGCGGTTATTTCATCACGGCGGGCGTCGATTGGGAAAAAATTGGTGGCTCCTTTATGCACAATATCAACTTGCCCTTTCATGAATTTGGCCATTTATTATTTATGCCGTTTGGAACCTTTATGATGTTTCTCGGCGGCAGTTTATTTCAGATTTTTCTGCCGCTGATATGCCTGTGTGTATTCGTGTTTAAACAGCGCGATACGTTTGCCGGCAGTATTATGCTCTGGTGGTGCGGACAGAGTTTTATCGATTTAGCGCCCTATATTGCCGATGCCGAATACCGCGCACTGCCGCTGGTGGGCGGCGGTGGCGAAGAATCCCACGACTGGGGAAATTTATTAACCATGATGAATGCGCTTGAGCACACTCATGCTATTGCCAATGGCTGTTTTACGATGGGATCAGTAATTATTGTCGCGACGCTGTTATGGGCAGGATGGATTCTTAAACTGCAAAAACAAAAGCTAGTTTCGTTTTATGACTCAGTTTAATAAATAGCATGGGCACTCAAGGTATCAGGCGCTTATATTGATGACTGATTATTTGTAGCGTCGCGGTACAAGTGCACACGGTTGCGTCCCGCCGCTTTGGCTTGATAAAGCGCGCTATCGGCTCCCTCTATCAAGGTATCAAGACTGTCGCCATCAGCAGGCCAGAGTGCAAGCCCCGCACTAAACGTCAAAAGCAATTCACCGTTTCGATGGTGCATGGCGGTAGTGGCAAAATCACTGCACATTTTTTGCAGCCTATTCAGCGCATCCTCTGCAACAACTCCGGGAAGCACCAGCAGAAATTCCTCACCGCCAATGCGGAACACGGCATCGGATATGCGCAAATTATCGAGCAAAAATTTGGCGACGGCTTTTAAGATATCGTCGCCCACCAAATGGCCGTGGGTATCATTGAGTTGTTTAAAATGATCCAGATCGATCAAGGCCACCGCGATAGGGTTTTGATGGCGATGCGCACGCGCTATTTCATGCGCAAAAAATTCATTCAGATAACGACGATTGTACAAACCAGTAAGTGGATCGCGCAGCGCTTGCTCGCGCAGTAATTCATGCAGACTGCTAATTGTTTTCAACCGCTCTTCACTGAGCGCCAAAGCCTCGGATAATTTTCGCTCACTTAAATGGCGTTGGGTGACATCACGCAAATACAGAATACTCCCCAGCAGCAAAGGCTCGCCACTGCGTTTACGAATAATTGGGCTCAGGGTTAATTCATAATAGTGGCCATCATTCAAGGTAAATAATTCGAGCGTATCGCCCGCAATTTCGCTCGCGAGAAGTTTGCTCAAGGCAGCGCCCAGTAGTGGCAACTCTGTCAGCGCTTGCCCCTGCCATTTTGCCGGTGATCCCGCCAAAGCCAGTGCAGCGGGGTTGGCATCTATCACTCGCTGCTGACGATCAACGACTACTACCGGATCGGGCAGCGCTTCTAACAGTAAATGGCGTGCAATAGGCAAAATATCAAACAAGCGTACGCCCATAATTAACCAGGCAAACGCCACCAGAGTAAATGCAAAACTAAAGGGTGTTGGATCAAAACCAAAAATAGTTTTTCCGAACACCACGTAGCTGATATTGGCCGCCCAAGGCAAAGTCGTTACCGCGACAAAGGCTAAATAATGGCGACGATATAATCCCCTATGCCCAAGCGCTGCACGAATCACCAGCGCTAACGCAAACAGCATACAGATATAAACGTAAACCGCCGCGGCATAGAACAAGGGGCCATGCAGGTAGCGTATAGGAGCACCCACTTCATCACTCAGCGGTGCAGTACCCGGGCTATAAAATAATTGGTGCGATGGATTGGTTAGCGCGGCAAACCAAAATAATAATGGCGCCAGCGTTAGCGCGACTAATATAGGTTTAGCCGGAGAGCGATCCGAACTATTAACGTACTGCCATAAAAACAACATCCAGATTGTCGGAGTAGCGACTATGCCTGGCCAGGCCATGGATGCCCAAAATATTTTTCGCTCGGGCACAATGCTTGCCAATTCCAACGCAGCAGCGAGCATCCACCAAAGACTGGCCAAGTGAATAAACACAAAGGTCATTCTTCCGGGAAATTGCGGTTGGCGGCTTACCCAGTGCGCCAATCCACTAACACCCACACAGACCAATAAAGTAATGGCTACCGGCAGATTAAATTGCAACGCCAAAATCGCAGATAAATTCATATTACTCGCCGTATTCCGCACCGCGGATTACCGCGAGAAATTCATCGCCAAAGCGTTTTAATTTGCTTTCGCCCACACCGGTAATGGTGCGTAGCTGTTCCGCTGTAAGTGGGCGGAATTCCAGCATTTCGCGCAATGTAGCATCGTGAAAAATAACGTAAGGAGGAACGCCTTGTTCTTCCGCTAAGCGTTTGCGACATGAGCGCAATGCATTCCACAGTGATTGATCTTCGCTGGCGATGGATTGGGATAAGTTCGCCCGGCGCGGTGTATTGCCTGTAGGTTTGGTATCGCGGCGTAAATAAACAGCTTCTTCACCACGCAAATAAGCGCGACAGCTTTCATTTAATAGCAAACCACCAAAACCATCGCTATTTACATCCAGCATACCGCGCGCGACTAATTGGCGAAAAATGGATTTCCATTCGTCTGCACTTAAATGTTTGCCAATACCGTAGGTAGTTAATTGCTGATGACCGAAGGACAGAATTTTTTCATTGTTGCTACCGCGCAGTACATCGATCACATGGCTGGCGCCAAAGCGCTGACCAGTGCGATACACACAGGAGAGCGCCATTTGCACTGCCTCTGTCGCATTCCAGGTTTGCGGCGGCGTTAAACAGCAATCGCAATTGCCGCAAGCTTGCGCGAGTGTATCGCCAAAATAGCGCAATAAACTTTGGCGGCGGCAGGAAGTAATTTCACATAAACCCAGCATCGCATTTAAGCGCTGTTGTTCGTTGCGTTTAAATTCTTCGCTGCCTTCGCTCTGCGCCATCATCTGCCGCAGCTTTACCACATCTTCCAATCCGTACAACAACAAAGTCGTTGCCGCTTCACCATCGCGACCGGCGCGACCGGTTTCCTGATAATAGGCTTCAATACTTTTGGGCAAATCCAGATGCGCGACAAAACGCACATCGGGTTTATCTATGCCCATGCCAAAGGCGATAGTCGCCACCATAATGATGTTGTCTTCGCGTAAAAATCGCTCCTGATTTTTTTGGCGAATATTGGCGGCGAGTCCAGCGTGATAGGGCAAAGCAGTAAAACCTTCCGCCGCTAACCAGTCCGCAATCTGTTCGACTTTATTGCGCGACAGACAATACACAATGCCCGAATTTCCGGCTTGTTCATCGCGTAAAAAACGCATGAGTTGAATTTTGGGATTATTTTTTTGCGCGATGCGATATTGAATATTGGGGCGATCAAAGCCGCTGATAAATTGCTGCGCATTTTGTAACTGCAACCGCGCGACAATTTCATCGCGCGTGCGTAAATCTGCCGTAGCCGTTAAAGCAATGCGCGGCACCTGCGGAAATTCGCGCTGCAGCAATTCCAGCTTTAAATAATCGGAACGGAAATCATGCCCCCATTGGGATACGCAGTGAGCTTCATCGATTGCAAAGAGCGAAATTTTTATCTGGTGAAATAATTCCAAGGTACGCGGCTGAATTAGTCGCTCGGGCGCAACATAGAGCAGATCCAATTCACCGCGCTGCAAAGCCAATTCGGTTTGCCACATTTCCTGCGCGCTGAGCGATGAATTTAAAAAACCGGCGCGCACGCCCAATTCGCGCAGAGCGCTGACCTGATCCTGCATCAATGCAATTAATGGCGATACCACTATGCCCACGCCTTCGCGCACCAGTGCCGGAATCTGGTAGCAGAGTGATTTGCCGCCGCCGGTAGGCATAAGTACCAATACATCTTCACCGGCGACCAAGGCATCAATCACCGCTGCCTGCGGGCCGCGAAATTCGTGGTATCCAAAAGTGGAATGTAGAACTGAGAGAGGGGTTTTCATGGGCGCAAGGTTAAATCCTGACCGGCAGCTATCCGCATTTCGATGCTGTAAAGGGCTGCGAGTATACCTAGCTCCAAGGGTCTGTGCTCAGCCTATCCTTTGTGTCGGAATATTTTACACTTTTCGAAATTTATGAGACGCAGATCACTTAAATATCAGTCACTTACAACTTTGGCGTCAAAATTGCCTTATTTTTATAGCAAGTTAACCTTACGGAATAAATTTAATATGCGTAAAACATCTATTAAAGGTTTGATCGTTGCGGCCTTGTTGGGCGCAATGAGCTTTGGCGCTCAAGCTGGCGTGATCTTTCAAGACAACTTTGAAAGCGAACTTGCCGGTTCAACCCTGGGCTACACCGGCTTTGCCAAGTGGAGTGTGAGTAACGGTAGTGTCGATTTAATTAACACTCCTAACGGATGGGGTCTCACCTGTGCAGGCGGCAGCGGCAAGTGTGTGGATCTGGACGGTTCTAGCGGTGATGCAGGTGTACTGACCAGCAACCTGTTGCTGTTGGGCGCAGGCAACTACACCCTGAGCTTCGATATTTCTGGCAACCAACGCAACAACAGCACTGACTCCATGCTGGTATCTCTGGGTGGTTTTTTCACCGAGACGTTCAACTTGGTCGGCTCAGCTCCATGGACTACCATTACCCGTAGCTTCACCCTGACTGCTGAGCAATCCAACTCCATCGTGTTCAACCACGCTGGCGGCGATAACATCGGCATTCTGCTCGACAACATTTCGCTCGTGAAAGAAGTACCAGAGCCTGGCTCTTTGGTACTGCTGGGCTTGGGCTTGTTAGGTTTAGGTTTGGCTCGTCGTCAAGCTAAGCGCGCCTGATTTATTTTTTCATGCGGCTATAGCTGTATGTAAAATGAAAAACGCTTTACATAAAAACGGCTCCCATCGGAGCCGTTTTTATTTAGGGTAAAAGCAATTTATTTTTACTGCGCGAGTGTTTTCTGTAAAAAGCTGATGATGTCATTCACTGGCTCAACCGCATCTTTATCAAAACAGCTATTCGCCCAGTTGCAACCGTTATCCAAGTAGGCATGATTTTTATCAGCGTACAACTTGTATTCCACCGGTTGATTTCCTACTTTTAATAAATCGACATAAGCTTGTGCGGCTTCTGGCGGTGTTGTTTTATCCAAGCTGCCAACATGCACAAATTGCGGCGGCAATTTATATTCTTTTGCGTTGGGCACCCAATAGATTGGCGATACGGCTTTGTAATAATCCGCATTGTCTTTTACGTTGATGTCATCCCCAAACAAACCGCGCGGTTCGGCATTACCGAATTTCCAAAACATATTGCCGGGCGATTCAAAACCATTTTGCGCCGCTTTATATAAATCAAACGCCGCATAACTCACTACCGCTGCCTGCACTTTTAAACCATCCTCTTTTGCAATCTGCTCAGCGGTTTTACCTTTGGGCAAATAGCTCGGTTTAAAACCCAAACTATCACCTGCATAACCATCGCTCTCCAACTGACGACCGCGCGTTAGAATCATGGTTGTCAGATGACCACCCGCACTATCGCCGGTAATGGCAACACGTGTTGGGTCACCACCGTATTGCGCGATATTTTCTTTTACCCAGAGCAAACCACCAAATACATCTTCAATTATTTGGTTCATCTTTACCGTGTTGTTTTGGTCAACCAGCAAACGATAATTCATATTCGCCACCACCATATCCGCATCGCGCGCGATCTTGGCAGAGAAGTCATTCATGATTGAATTGTTATTCACCAACCAACCGCCACCGTGATAAACCACCAATACCGGATAAGACTTCTTTCCAGTTTGCGGAACATAAATATCCAGCGTAAGCGGAAAATTATCCGGCTTGGCAAACTCAATCGCCTTATGCACAGTCACTTCTTTGCCATCGGCAAACGCAACAACCGAACACAAGCTCAAAAGCAATATGGATGTCAGTTTGAAAATCTGGAGCATAAAAACCTCGTATAAGTGATTATTGTAGGATTCTTCGTTTTATCCCGAAAAGAATAGAAGCCATCGCCCAAAAGCAAAAGTGATAAGCGTCAGTAATCGAGTTGTTTTTTGTTTTGCCGATGTAAGTAAGTGTAATGGCGTGAATTCCCCGCATTCTGGACTATAGTGGAGAATTCACAGAAAAACGAACACTTACTGTAGGTTGGTGGTGAGCTTGCGAACCCCAACTATTCTGAAAACAGAAATGTGCGCGGATATATAGTTGGTGCAATTTAATAAACTGTTATAACAAAAAGGAAATCGCAAGTTGATATATTGTCCTTATAGCGATAAAGATATTCCGAACGAAGAATCAAGCAGCGAACATATACTTCCGCTCTCTTTAGGTGGAATTAACACTTTTGAAATACTGGTATCAAAAAGAGAAAATTCTGCTGTAGGTTCAACGTTAGACGGCCTTCTTGCAGAAGATTATCTAATCAAAAAATGCAGAAACAAATATGACATTCGAGGGCATAGCAACAAAAAGCCATTTGTAGAATTCAGAAGAGCAAGGTGCGCTATAACTCAAAAACCATTAAATGTAACATTCGACGCAATGAAGGGAGTAAAAGTATGGTCTCATCAAGAAAAAAAGGAATTAACTGGGGGAAATACACTTGAATTGCAGCTTAAGATGGATATTGATCTTGATCTTATGTTTGTTGCTAAGGTAGCACTTTCTGCAGGCTATTTTGCTTATGGTGAATTATTTAGAAATCACGTGAACCATCATGAGTTTCGCATAATCATGAATAATAGGCCAAATGAACTTGACCCAATAAAAACACCATTGTCGGCTTGCGTTGACTCAAGATTTTCAATAACAGATGAAGAACCTCTGCAACTATTTCGCCTTTTGTGTGAAAAAACAGCGCAGCCTTGCTCAATAGTTGGTTTGGTGCCGAGCGCTTCTAGGTTTACTGTTTTCGTTGGCATTCTAGGCAACTACATAGGCACAATTAACGTGCCTGCTGACGGCACATTGTTCCCCAACAGCGGCAGCTATGAAAAGGGACATGTCATTTGCATTCAGAACGGAAAGTTGAATAGGGTTTCATTTAAGAGGGTTCTTGAAAAATTTTTCGTACAATAAAATACCAAGTCAAAACAGGAATTTATTTCGCAAACTGATGCAGATTTAAACGTATGGAAATTGGACTGGGGAATAACATGCGTACGATTACGCTGCGCTAATCGAACCTACATAAATTTATTTATAAATATCAGCTCCTGACTGAAAACAGCCATTCAATAAAAACCCGACGTGAGAGTCGGGTTTTTATTTTTGCAATTAGTTTACAACTTTTCCTTCACTGCCATTTCTACAAAGCTTGGATCAAAGCGGAGTTTGATATTTTCTTTATCGCCTAATACTGAGCCGTCGGCGAAGGTCATGCCGATGGTATCGGGTGATTGTGCCTGGTCGCCGAGCAAGCCTTTGTCAAAAGAGAAGAGGCGGACTTTATCCATTGTGGTTTTTAGTGCTTTGTCGGTTGCAAATGCCAGTGCAGATTCCGGTGTATAAAACATTTCGGTGAGTTTTAATTGCGCGTCGTAACTTGCTAAATCAGTGCCGGAATTTTTTGCCATTGAGGTGCGTGCAGCTACGGCTTGTTCATTATTGGCAGACATAATTTTCATTGTCTCAAACCATGCGCCGACTAAAGCTTTACCTAATTCAGGGTTGGCAGCGAGCACGTCAGTTTTTACCGCCATCATATCGATAATTTCACCGGGAATTTCTTTGGAGGTGAATACCTGCGTAGGAGCTGGAGCTTGGTCGAGAATAATGCTGAGCTGGGGATTCCACACAGCCGCTGCGGTGACATCTTTAGTTGCGAAGGAGGCAACTGCATCGGCATCGGATGTATTTACCACGGTGACATCGCGTTCAGACATGCCGTGAATATCCAGCGCGCGCGCTAATAAATAATGGGATACCGATAGCTCAACCAAGTTGACGTTGCGGCCTTTAATATCTGCAAAGTTTTTTCCATTTTTTAGCAGAATGGAATCATTGCCGTTGGAGTAATCACCCAAAATTAATCCGGTTGTGTCTACACCATTGGCAGCCGGAATTGTCAGCGCATCCATATTGGTCATACCGCAGGCATCAAATTCGCCTGCGGTATATTGGTTGATGGATTCGATGTAATCGTTCATTTGTACGACTTCAATTTCAATGCCGTATTTTTTTGCCCATTTATCGATAATGCCTTTTTCGGTCGCGTAGCCCCAGGGCATCCAACCGGAATAAATAGACCAGACGACCTTAAATGAATCTTTCTTTTCAGCAGCAACTGCGTTGTTGCCAAGCAAACAGACCGACATTAATAGCAGTGCAAATTTACATAACAGTGTTTTGTAGATTTTCATACTGACCTCTAGTTTTTAATTAACAGACGATTAATACAATTCGTGATTAATACAATGGTTTCGTATAACGCGTAAGTGTTTGTGATTCGCGCTCATACCATTGCTGCGCGTGGGGAGTAAAATCGGTGGTTTGCGGGAAACTGATATTGGGCTCAAGGGTGTCTATGGTGAAAATTCGCTCGTGGGCAACACCATCGCACATTAGGGTTTGATAAATTCGCTGTTGGCTTTCATCAAACTCAAAACCATCGAATGAATATAAACTTTCACCGATACGCGCTGCCTTGGTTGAAAGCTGAATACGATAACCGTCTTGCAACGAGCCCTGTGCAACTGATGTTTCAAAATTAAATAGCGCCGCTAATTTTTCTGGCTGCCCCTGAGCAGCAACAGCAAGCTCACGCAATGCGTTGTAAGTTGTGGGTGCTTCAATTTCTTGTGCGCGCCCCAACACCAATGCGGCATAGTCGCCGCAAATAATTAAGCCTCCGCCTTTGTGGGTGATAGCACCACTGGCAAGATTGCGCTCTTCAAGCAAACGCAAACCTACCAGCGGCCCGGGTGCAGATGGCTGCAAGCGCCAGTCTTCTACGTAAGCGCCGCTGGGCGCCAATTCGATCATGCAATTGCCGAAACGTTTTAAAATTCCCGGTTCAGTCCAGCGATTATGTAATTGCAGCGATGCCTGGGTATCGCGCCAACTTAGTGTTTCATTTTGCCAATCGCACAGCGCCTCCCAACCTTCATAATTACCGAGCACACATAATTCATCGGCAGAATAATCTTGCCATTTTTTTGCGCGTACCTGCTGGGTAGTAATAGGTAAACGTAAATCTATAGTGAAATTCCGGCTCTGCAGCCAGCACACATGTGTGTGTAAATCGGTTGTGCCATCGGCAAAACTAATTGAGTAACGCTTGAAATAACCGAGCATCCAATCGGGCACTGAGGTGGTTGGGCGCTGTGCATGCTCTGTTAATAATTGTTGTAAATTCATGGCTACACCGCCTGCTCATATTTATGGCCAAATGAGGACAAATCTTTTGCGCCTTTCGGCAATTTCAATTCACCGGCAGCTAAACGTTTTTTGAGATAGCCAAAGGTCTGCATGGTTTGCGCGTAAAGATGATCACCACAAGCGAGTGGTTCATAACGGCTGGGAATGTCGCGATCAATTAATTGCGGTAGAGGAGCGATTACTGTGTCGTAATCACAGGCGCAGAAAAAAGGAAATGAATAGCGCTCTTCAGCAACTTTGCGCACGCGATGTGAAGTTGCGACAAAATGACCGTTGCTGAGCACTTCCAACATGTCGCCAATGTTAATGACAAATGCACCATCGATAAGCGGAATATCAATCCACTCACCGGCACCATTTAATACTTCAAGCCCCGGCGCAGTGGGCAATAAAATAGTGAAACATTCGTAATCGGTATGCGCGCCTATGCCCGGGCGATTTTCTGGCGCTACAGCATTGTAAGGATAATGAATTAACCGTAATTGGCTGGGCGGTGTGGTCACTAAACGGGTGAGCGTATCTTCTGGCAGCCCCAAAGCGAGCGCAAAGCCCTGAAATAATTTCTGGCTCAATGCAGTTACTGCATCGTAATATTTTTTGATGTCCTCTTTAAAACCGGGCAGCTGCGACCATTGATTTGGCCCGAGCATAGGCTTGCGTCCGCTGCTATCGAGATAATCAAAATTTACATCGTAAGCTTCTTTATTATCCACCGTTGCCGATGAAAACTGCTCTTCACCTTCCGGCACATAACCACTGTGATTAGTAGAATTGCCGATGTAATCCTGCATCTTTTTTTCAAATGGCTGCGCAAAATATTCGCGCGTTTTTGTTTTTAGCCGCTCGATAATCTCGGGCGCAATGCCGTGGCCAGTAACATATAAAAAGCCGACTTCACGCGCCGCTTTTCCCAATTGTTGCGCAACCTGCTCGCGCTCGCGTAAATCAGTGGAAAATAATTGACTGACATCGACTATTGGCAGTTGCGTAAATGCGGTATGAGTGGTTTTTGCGTTTTGCGATGACACCACGACAACCTCCTGATTTGAAATCAAAATGTTATCTGGTCGTCCAGAGAAGTTAGTAGCTGGCGCTACCCCGAGTCGTCCCGGATGTTAATTTTTGCGGTTACTATAGGTAGAATAGCAATCTATGTGCCACATAAATTCATCACGCCTAACGCATTGTAATCAGGCGGTTTTTACCATCAGCTATGATTATGAGTAATTAGTTTGCGCACCAACAAGCGGCAATGATTTGTTTTCGTCAAACGATATTGCACTTATTTTTAGCAGCGCTTAATAACTTTTTAACTGAATTTTTCCATTTTTTAGCGAGTTTAATTAATGAATTTAGCATTACGCGATACCAACACTTTCATCTTCGATATGGACGGAACTCTGCTGAATGACGAGCATGAGCTTTCACCGCGCACGGTTAGTGCGCTGCAGGAATTGCGCGCGCGCGGAAAGACGGTGGTGATTGCGACCGGGCGCCACTATCAGGATATTCGCGCGTATTTACAGCAATTGGGTGGCGGGACTGCAGCGATTACTTGTAACGGCGCGACCATTCACAGCGCTGAAGGTGAATTGCTCTATCGCGATCTTTTACCGCTGCAAATTAATGAAACCATTTTGCCATTGGGTGAGGCGGCAGGTGTGCATTTGAATATGTATACCGAATCTGAGTGGTTGGTAAACGCACCCTGCGAATCTATGCTGGATGCTCACGCGCAATCGCAATTTTTTTATCGCGAAATATCCTTGCAAGAAATGTTGACGACGCCCGCGCTAAAAATTTTGTTTTACGGCGAACATGAAAAATTACAGCAGTTAAAAACGCAGATTACCGCTGCTCTGCCACAACCGTTGCCGATTCATTTAACTTTTTCCGATGATTATTATTTGGAAGCTATGCCCAATAATATTTCCAAAGGCCATTCACTCAAATGGTTGATGAACAAACTCTCGCTGCCACTGACCAATACTATGGCATTTGGCGATGGTTTTAATGATGTGGAAATGTTCAATACTGTTGCTCACCCGGTGGTGATGAGCAATGCAAGCGAAAAATTGCAGCAGTTATTTCCTAATGCACTGCGCGCACAGTCCAACCATGTCGATGGTGTTGCGCAGTTTTTATATGAACAAATTTTGTAATTCTCACTTCAACAGTGAATTACCAGCGGCGTGGTGGTTTTCTTGATGTGTGAAATATTCTTAAAATTTGAATTTGTTGAAGTTCAATTTTGACTCGATAGGGAATGAGGTAACGTGTATCGGGAACTACCAGTTCCCGTGTACCGTGAATGCGGCCGGGATGGCCGAGCGCCGGGTTTTCACGCAAAGCACTAACGGCTTCATAAATACGTTGCATGACTTGTGCTGCGGCTTGAGGATTATTTTGTGCGATGTAGCTGGCTTCCTCGTCCAGATTTTGCAGGGCTTTTTCCAGCCACTTAATTTGCATTTACACCCCACTTTTTAAACACACTCGCCACTGCATCCTCAGTTGCGAAATCACCTTTATCGGCCTCTGTAACAGCAGCCTTAATTTCTTGTACCTGCCACTCGTTTAGCTCGACAAAATCGCGGATTGCCTCAGTCGCTAAAAATGATTTGGAGCGATTGGTCGTATCTGCCAACTTCTCCAAGCGCAGTTTCAAGTCATCATCCAAGCGGATAGTCATAGTGGTAGACATGATCAAACCTCATGTATTCGGATGTATACAACATAACACAGGACAATAAATAAGCAATTATCCATCACTAGGTGGCACATAGAAACACCATTATTGATAATAATTCCCATTAGCTCTAGAATTCGCGCTCACTTTTCATCACCCTTTTTGAGCGCCTCCGCTAACAGGATTATCTATGTCCCGTTTTATCCGCCCCGCCAGTTTGTTGTTGACCTATGGTGCACTGCTGCCCAGTTTGGCTTATGCCGCTGAGCCTGCGGTTGAAGAAGTATTTGTGAGCGCCAGCCGCACCGAGCGCCCGCTGAGCACTATTCCCAACACCGTTACTGTGATTAACCCGGCGGAGCTGGAGCAGCAGTTATCGATTCAGGACGATCTATCTACAGTGCTGGGCAACCTGATCCCGGGTTTCTCCCCCAGTCGCCAGAAGATGACCAATGCCGGTGAAACCCTGCGTGGGCGCAAGCCACTGTATATGATCGATGGCGTGCCGCAATCCAACCCGCTGCGCGATGGCGGGCGCGAGGGCAATACCATCGACCCGAGTGTGATTGAGCGCGTCGAAGTGCTGCATGGTGCCAATGCGATTCACGGCATGGGCGCATCGGGCGGGGTGATCAACCTGATCACCAAAAAGCCGGCGGCCAAGCTGGAGCAAAACATCCGCCTGAGCACCGGTTTCCAAACCGAAGATGTCAGTGAGAGCGCGGATTACGGCCTGAGTTACAACGTCTCCAACCGCGTTGGCAATGCCGACTTTATCGCCGGTATCAGCTTGCGCGACAGCGGCGTCGCCTATGACGGTCACGGCGATATCATCGGTGCCGACAATACCCAAGGCGATACCATGGATTCTGAATCCTGGAACGGCTTTGTGAAGGGCGGTTACGACTGGGACGACCAACGCGTCGAGCTGATGGTCAACCGCTATAAGGTCGAGAACAAAAACCGCTGGATTTCGGTGCCGGGTAATGTTGCAGCAGGTATTCCAAGTAGTGCTGTGCGCGGCGAGATTTTTGGTGAGGGCGCGCGCAACGAAGTGACCGCGATCAGCCTGAACTACACCAATGACGACTTTCTCGGCCACAAGCTGCGCATTCAGGGCTTCAGTCAGGATTTCGCCGGAACCTACGGCGCCGAAGCTGTGCCGTTGGCGACCTTTCAAGACCCGGCTTACGGCCCTGACCTGATTGACCAATCGCAAAACAATTCAGAAAAACTCGGTGCAAAAATCACGCTGGTTAAAGACCAAATCGCCGGTTTGCCCCTCAATTTGGTTTATGGTGTTGACCTGATTGAAGATGAAACCTGGCAGGAATTGATCCTGACTGGCCGCGCCTGGGTGCCGCCAACGCAATACGAAAACACCGCACCTTATATGCAGGCCGAGTTTACCGGCGTCGATAAACTGACCCTGACCGCGGGCGTGCGCCACGAAGAATCCAAGCTGGTGGTAGATGATTTCACCACGCTCGCATCCTATAACGGCGGCCAATTTGTGGAGGGTGGTTCACCGGAATTTTCTGAAACCCTGTACAACTACGGCGGCACCTATCAATTCACTGACGCCTTGCGCGTGTTCGCCAATTACGCCGAAGCTTTCTCTATGCCCGATGTGGGGCGCGTGCTGCGCGGCATTAATCAACCTAACCAAAGCGTAGAAAGTTTTCTGGATTTAAAACCTATCCTCACCGAGAGCACCGAGTTTGGTGTGGAATTTAAAACTGGCGATGTG
The DNA here is from genome assembly GCF_035117775.1 of Cellvibrio chitinivorans. Classification (NCBI taxonomy): domain Bacteria; kingdom Pseudomonadati; phylum Pseudomonadota; class Gammaproteobacteria; order Cellvibrionales; family Cellvibrionaceae; genus Cellvibrio; species Cellvibrio chitinivorans. Next base: position 726,223 of record NZ_JAYKKN010000001.1, on the reverse strand, counting down.
ACTGCACAAATCAGTTACTACGCATCTGAATCCAATTTTGGTGAGCGTCTGGAACGCGATGCGGATGGCATTTATACCGTGTCACGTGAACGCACGGAAATCGATGGCATTGAGTTGAGCACATCATGGGCGGCAACTGATGTCGATTTATTTGGCCTGCGCTACGCACAAGCAACCGGTCGCTACGACTCAAATAAAGATGGCAAAGTCGATTCCGATTTGGGCGGCACTAATATTTCGCCCGACCGCGCTAACCTGAGCTGGGACCGCAGCTGGTCAAATCGCATTGATACACGCATTCAAATGAATTATTTATTTGATCGCGATGTGAAAAACGCCAGCGGTGCCGTAACCAATTCATTTGATGGCTACACCACTTACGATTTCAACGCGACCTTGGCGGCATTGGATGGTGTATTTAGTTTCTCGGTGCAAAACCTGACCGACGAATACTATTTCACTTACTATTCGCAAAGTAGCCCAAATAATATTCGCAACTTCACTGCTATCGGCCGCAGCTTTAATTTTGGCTACAACCGTAGCTTTTAATTAACTGCCGTTTTGAATTAATCGCACTTGAACAAAAAACGCCGCCATTCAGCCCGCCCCAATCTGTTGCTCAGCTTGCACAGATGGTGCGGATTGATTGCGTTGGTGTTTTTGCTCGTCGCCGCACTGAGCGGTTGTTTATTGGTTTACAAACAGGCGCTGATTAAATTAATTATTACGCCTGACGCACAATTTCCAGCGCAATATTCTGCGCAAGACTTTACCCAAAAAATCGCACCGCAACTGGATTTAATTGCACAGCGAATCGAACAGGATTCAAGTGGATACCTGATCAAAGCGCCGAATAGTGAAGAGCCTTATTGGACACTAACGCGCGATGCAGATCGCAGTGTGCAATTGCTTGCGCTGGATTCATTGGAGCCTTATCAACAAAATCTTTGGCTGTTGGATGCGCTGATTTTTTTTCGCCATCTGCATACCGAATTGTTTATCGGCATTGCGGGCGAAATTATTTTATTGATCTGCGGCATCGCCGGATTATTGTTATCCATTACTGGCGTGATTTTATGGTGGCCTACCAAACGCAGTTTTCGCTGGCACTGGGTATTTCCGCGTAATTTTAAATCCGCGTATTTGATGCACTACCATCGTCACTTGGGAACGCTCGCGGTTCCGGCGCTAATGATTATTTTACTAACCGGCAGCATTATGCTCTGGCAAAAATTGACCAAGCCGATACTCGCGCCGCTGCCAACTACCACCATCGCCAACACATTATCTGCACCAGTTAATGCCTCTCCCGCACAATTATTCATACAAGCACAACAACAATTTTCCGATGCTTGGCCGACTTATATTCGTTTGGCGACTGTAGAAAATCCCGCTGCCAATTTTCGCTTCCGTTTGCCCAATGAATGGCATAGCAATGGCCGTACCTCGGTAAAAATTGATTTCATTTCGGGCGATATGAGTCTGAGTGTACGCTCCGATCAAGCACCGTGGCAGCACCAACTGATCAACCAAAATTATCCACTCCACTCTGGCTACGGCATGAATCCGGTCTATCGCTTTTTTGTGCTCTGCGGTGGATTCGCACTTTTGTGGTTGAGTATTACTGGCGGCTGGAGCTATTTGCGTCGCCATACCAAGTAATCATTTTTGAGTTGGTAATGTATTCGCGAGTAAACGGAAGGACGATTGAATTGGGAGGAAAGTGATTGCCCGTATCAGTTGCAGACAATCACTTTTTATATCGATTAAAACTTTCTAAGTTTAGTTTTTAGGCGCGGTATAAATCAACTCCAAATGCTTTGGGTCTGGTGTGCGCAGTTGCTGTGCCAGCGGATGCTGAATACGTTTCAGTTCGGCCAACACCAATTGCGCGACTTCACGTGCGCCCAATTCATTCAAGTGCGTATTATCGCTCACACCTTTTGGATAATTCGGATGAGTATTTGGCGGAATGTGCATAAAACGCAAACGTGAACCTGCATCGCCTTCCGCTTGAAAATGCGCGCGGGTGATTGTATCCAAATCGATAAATACAACCTTCTCTGCTTGCGCCACTGCTTGGCTCAGCGGACTGTACTCTTTATGGGTTTCCTGAATATTGCCCGCTGCATCAAAATTGCGGCGGGTAATCGGGCTAAGCAAAATTGGCTCGGCTTTTTTAGCGCGCACTTCACGCACAAAGCGCGTTAAATTCGCTTTGTATTGTTCAGGTGTGGTGTAGCGATCCACCTTAGCCGCCGATTCATCGTTGTGGCCAAATTGGATAAACACATAATCGCCCGCTTTAAGTTGATCGACGATTGCCTGCCAGCGGCCTTCGCTAATGAAGGTGCGTGTGCTGCGGCCATTCATCGCGTGATTATCGACTGCATAGTCACTGTTAAAAAAGATTGCAAAAGGCACGCCCCAACCAGTTTCCGGCCAATCACTTATTTCTTTTTTTGCCATAGTCGAATCGCCAGCCATAAAAATAGTATGAGCGGCTTTGTTAGTGGCTTCCGGTGTGACAGTGGATGTGGTTGCGGGAATTTTATTGCTACAACCAATAACGGCAAGCAGGGCTAAACTGCCTAAAAATAAATGGCGCATAGTAGTGTCTCTGGTCAATATAAACCTATTATTGTTAAAAAATAAACAGATCAAAAATCTGTTTGCGTGGAGAATTTTTAGTATAACGCGAATAAGCGCCAAGACCACATTGGGTATTGAAATCAACAATAATTGAATTAATTACCACTGATGAGCCAATTTTTTAGTGGTTTATCAATTTTTTAATTCGGATATAAAAATAAAAAACCCCGAGGGTTAGTCGGGGTTATTGTTCACGCGTTAATTAAAAATTATTTTTTGTATGAGCACTTGTTAGGGTTGCCTTGCGGATCAGATCCAAATGCGGCAACGGTACAAGCAATCGAGCTACCTACTGATACTTTCTTTAATACCCAGTTGCCTTTGCGGCCAAACGCAACCCAACCATCGCCAGAAGTTACTGAGCAAGTACCACCCAGATCAGCACATTTGGAGAAACCGCTTGGGTAGTCGCCGGTACCACTCAACACAGGTGCACCGCTCGCACTTGATGATGCTGCGCTGCTTGATGATGAAGTAGTTGAACCAGAAGCAGGTTTTGCACTGAATACATTGGAGTTGTGCCATACACCATCAGTAGTGCGATATTTCACCCAGAAATAATAGGTGGTGCCATTGCTCAAACCTGTCGCTGTGTAAGCGGTGTTAGTAATTGGCAGTGATGCAATACGCACGCGGCCAGCAGGATCTGAATCTGTATCCTGATAAATTTCCAGCGCATTGATACTGGTATTGCTCACTGACCAGTACAGTGAAACCGCTGCATTACCAGCGCTGCCACTCAAGTTCACATTACCTGCTGCAACAGAACTATTTGCTGCAGATGACTGCACAGATGAAGATGAACTGGTAGTGGTGCCACCACAAGCAGAAGACGTCAGAGTTGCGCCGTTTTTACCCACACCGGCATAACTGGCCAATTTATCTTTCACACACTGTGGTGTTACCGGTGAGTAGCTGTAAGGAATGCTAATCGGGAAGGTTGCGGTGGTTGTCCAGTTGGTCGCATCGATAGTACCGCCACTAGTCCAGGTGATGTTGTAGGTAGAAAAGTCACCCGGGTTACGCACGTTGTTATTGCGCAAATCCCAGTAACCACAGTTGCTGCTATCAAAACGGCAAGTCACCGGGTTTACTGCATTCTGGAACCAGTTACTTTCAATTAACGCATAACCTTTTTGACGCACGTTAATACCGGAACTGGTAATTCCGTCGTAGAGGTTGTTGTACATATGCGTCCAGCCGCCACGCTGCAACGGCAAGCGCGCGGATACATTGCGATAAATATTGTGGTGGAAAGTAATTTTACGGCCACCAGCAATATCGCTGCTGGATGAGCCATCAAGCCCTACTTTTTTGCTATCGCGAATCACGTTGTAAGACACAGTGACATTCTGCGATTCCTTTTTAATATCGATCGCACTTTCAAAGGTCAAATCGCCATCCGGTGAGCCTTTACACTCGTTGTTTACCGCAAACAATTCGTTGTGATCAACCCACACGTTAACGCCGCTATCGATACGAATCATATCGGCATCGTTATTCGCACCGCCCAGCGCGCCGATTTTCATATTGCGGATAATTACGTTACTGGATTTATTCACCACAATACCGAAATTTGCAGAAGAGCCATTGGCACCTTGAATGGTGACGCCTTTGGTCATTTCTTTAATTTCGACTTTGCGATAGGTATCGTTCCAGTGCGCTTTGGGGCAGTTGCCGGAAGAATCTACGGTGTGATCTTTAACGATTTGGTTGATCAATGAATCTTCATTTCCGGTGTAGGTAATTACCACCGGATAATTGCCATCTTTTGCATCTTCAAGAATTTGCTGAATTTGGGTATAGCTAGAGGCACTAAACGATTTTGAACCTGAAGCGCTGCCGCCATCGGTTGTGGAAAAACCACCGGTCGATGCAGCGAAAGCAGAACCAGTTGCACAAAATGCAATGGCTGCCGCCAATGCAACGGGAGCAAAGCGCGCGGGGTTACGCGCAGCAGTAGGAGCTGATGTAGTAGTAAACATAATGACAATCTCGTCGGGGTTATAAAAAATTATTGGTATTAGACGGATTGACCGAACCCATGCCGCGGGAGTTTGTGGGTTAATAATTTGCGCGATGAAGGTACAACTTTTATTGTTATTTTTTCATGTAAGAGACAAGGTTTCAGACTGCTGATAGCGCTGTCATGTCTGGTGCGCATATTTGCATTGCTGTGATTAAAAAACCAGCAAATAAATGTCGATCTGATCACAGTGTTTTTAATCGATATATAACGAATCTTAATAACTGGAACTTTGTGCGCCAATCTAGCGGAGCATATTTTTACTGCTAAAAAACCTCTTAAAAAATTATCCACATACAAAAATTATTTTTATTATTTTTCTTGTGACAATCGATATTGTTCGCTCATCTCAGCAACAAATTTTTGCGCCGCTAAACCCAGCGGCCGCTCGCGCGACCAGACCAAGTCCACCCACAATTCCTCCCCATTAGTGAAGTTAGCGATGGGCAGTTCAACCAATAATTGGCCATTGAGATAGGGCTGTACAAAGGCGCGCGGCAGCCATGCCCAGCCCAATCCCGCCAATACGATTTGCACCGCCAGCTCCGGATGATCCACCCGCCAATAGTGTTCCGAGGTGATACAGAAAGGGCCGCCGGGGCGATTGCTGCCATCCTCGCTGCGACTGCCGACCATCACCTGCCGGACGGGGCGCAATTGACTGTCGCTCAACTGGCCACTGGCGGACAGGGTTTGCAGCAGCGGATGCTGACGCGCGATCACCGCGACCAGTGTTTCGCGCCCGACTTCCTGAAAGCTTTCGCGGCCATCAGCAGCGGGGCGTTGAAACACCAGCGCCAGTTGCGCGCCGCCAGCGTGAAGCAGTTGCAAGGCGTCGGTTTGCGGGGCGGTGATGACCTGGATATCGAGCGAGGGATATTCCTGCGCCAAGGTTTGCAGCGGTTCAATCCAGCGCGTGGATTGCAACTCAGGCGCAATCACCAGTGTCAGGCGCGTCTCCAAACCCTGACTCAACTCCAGCGCTTGAGTATTGAGCTGCTGTAACTGTGCCAGCAACAAGCGCGCTTGCGGCTCCAATGCCTGCGCCTGCGCCGTGGGTTTTGGTTCACGCCCACTGCGGTCAAATAACTCCAGCGCCAGCTCCGCCTCCAAATTGCCAATCGCCATGCTCACCGCCGAGGGCACGCGCCCTAACTGGCGCGCGGCGGCGGAGAAGGAGCCGGTATCCAACACTGCCAAAAACACCGCAACCGTCTCTGAGTTAAATACGCCGTTCATGGATTTATCTCTTTACCTATCAACTGAACTGATAATAGCTAACTTTTTCTATCAATGAAAACACAGGAAACTGCCTACAGGTTAAACAAAAGCCTGTTCGCAGGCAGGTATAGAGGCAACAATGAAAACGGGTATGCAAGGCGCTTATTCACAAGGTTCTCTTTTACAGGGAGCTAAACGCCGAGTGGTGTATGTGGGTTTGTACGAGTTCTTTGCGATCATCCTGTCAGCCATTTTGCTGCAGCAGATGAGTAATGGCGGCACAGCAGAATCATTAGGCTTGGCAACACTAGCATCGGCCGCAGCGGTTATCTGGAACCTGATCTTTAACAGTCTGTTTGAGCGCTGGGAAGCCAGCCGCAAACGACCGGGCCGCAGCCTAGGCGTGCGTGTACTTCACGCCATAGGTTTTGAAGGTGGTTTGTTGGTGATGCTAATCCCACTGGTAGCCTGGTGGTACGGCGTGAGCTTCTGGCAGGCGCTGTTGATGGACATGGGCTTACTGGTGTTCTTCCTTGTCTACACCTTCGTCTTTACTTGGCTATTCGACCGGGTGTTTGGTTTGCCAGCAGCGGCGCAAACTCGCTGCGCCTGATGCTTGGCGCGCATCTGATATGGTTTTTTTGAAACCCTCTGAATCTGTTTTCAGTACAGATGGGCGCGCATAGTGGCCGGGTCAGCAGCTAACTGCGCCCGAGGCCACCATGAGCGAACCCCAATCCCCCTTGTTAATTCCCGTCCAACAACTGCCCGCCAACAAACCCCTGCAGGAAGGCAAAATTTTTACCCGCAGCTTCACCGGTCGCTTCCGCAATTTTCGTCTGCTCGGCGCAGGTTTTTTGGCACTGCTGTTTTTCGGCACGTCATGGATCAACTGGAACGGGCATCAGGCAGTGCTCTGGGATTTGGACACTCGCCAGTTTCATGTGTTTGGCACCACCTTTTGGCCGCAGGATTTTTTACTGTTGTCGTTCGCGATGATTATCGGCGCACTCTTATTGCTGGCGGTGACTGTCTATGCCGGGCGCGTCTGGTGCGGTTATACCTGCCCGCAAAGTGTGTGGACCTGGGCGTTTATCTGGGCGGAAAGCATCACCGAGGGCGATCGCAACCAGCGCATCAAATTGCAAAACGCGCCTTTCTCTTGGTCAAAACTGCGCAAGCGTGTGAGCAAACATCTGCTCTGGACGCTGATGAGCCTCGCCACCGGTATCGCCTTTGTCGGTTACTTTGTGCCGGTGCGCGAGCTGGTGCTCAGCCTCGCGCAGTTTGAATGGCTGAGCGATAGCGCCGTTTGGGTGGGCATTATCGCCGCGCTCACCTATACCAACGCGGGTTTTGTGCGCGAAAAAGTCTGCCTGCACATGTGCCCCTACGCGCGCTTTCAAAGCGTAATGTTTGATCGCAATACCCTCGTAATTGCCTACGATACCGCACGTGGCGATGCGCGCGGCTCACGCAAAAAATCCGACGACCACAAAGCGCTCGGCCTCGGCGATTGCATCGACTGTTATATGTGTGTGCAAGTTTGCCCGACCGGAATCGATATTCGCGATGGGTTGCAAATGGATTGCATCGGCTGCGCGGCTTGTATCGACGCCTGCGACGATGTAATGGACAAAATGGGCTACGCGCGCGGTCTGGTCAGTTACACTTCAGAGGCAGCACTCGCCGGTGAACCGGAAAAATTATTGCGCCCGCGCTTGCTCGGTTATCTCAGCGTATTGGTGTTGATGATTTTTGGCTTAATCATGGCGCTCAACGCGCGCGAACTGGTGGACATGAGTGTAGTAAAAGATCGCAGCGTACTTTATCGCTACACCAGCGAAGGCGAGGTGATGAATGTGTACCGCTTAAAAATCACCAACAAAACCCAAGCGTCCGCCAGCTACACTTTGCACATAGCGGAAGAGAGCGGATTGCGTTTGATGAAAGCACATCAATTCACGCTGAAGGCGGGAGAAATTGTTGAATTTCCTGTGCGCGTGATAAGTGCAGAAAATCCTATTCACCGCGCCGGTATGAGCGAGTTTGAATTTGAATTGATCAACACCTCCGCCAAAGAATTTACTATTCGCGAAGAAGCGCACTTTATGTATCCGGCGCGATAATGTTTATCAACACTTGATAAAACTCTATGAAGCTATATGAAAAGCTAGCCGACGAAATCGCCGAATTAATTCGCAGCGGCGTACTCGCAGCCAATGAAAAAGTGCCTTCGGTGCGCACCGCCAGCCGCACCCACAATGTCAGCGCGGCCACAGTGTTTGAAGCCTATTATTTGCTGGAACGCCGCGGCCTGATTCAAGCGCGGCCGCGCTCTGGTTATTTTGTTTGCGCGCAGGCAAAAAACGCACTGGCCGAACCGGAAATGAGCCCGCGTGTTTCAGAAACAACGCCGGTCGATGTGAGCGAATTAGTTTTTTCTGTTTTAGGTTCGATCAAAGACCCGGACACCATTCCGCTCGGCTCTGCCTTTCCCAGCCCCGATTTATTTCCGCTCGCACGCCTCGCGCGCTCCATGAGTAAAAGCGTGCAGCAGATGCCTGCCAAATCGATTCTGACTGACATCACCAGCGGCAATCCGCAACTGCGCCGACAAATCGCGCTGCGCTACAGCATCACCGGCGTTATGCGCTCGCCGGACGAATTGGTCATCACCAATGGCGCACTGGAAGCCTTGAATTTATGTTTACAAGTCGTGACCAAACCGGGCGATTTAGTGGCGATAGAAACACCGACGTTTTATGCCGCGCTACAAATTTTAGAGCGACTGCAATTAAAAGCGGTGGAAATTCCGGTGCACCCGCGCGATGGCATTCACTTGCAAACGCTGGCAGAAAGTTTGCAGCGTTTGCCGATTAAAGCCTGCTGGTTGATGAGCAGTTTTCACAATCCACTCGGCGCGTCTTTGAGCAATGAAAAGAAACAACAGCTCTGCGACTTATTGCATCAACACCAAGTGCCGCTGATTGAAGATGATGTCTATTCCGAATTGTATTTTGGAATTCATCCACCCAAACCGATCAAACATTTTGATCGCGCGGGTTTGGTTATGCACTGCGGATCTTTTTCCAAAAATCTTGCGCCGGGTTATCGCGTAGGTTGGGTTTCTGCCGGTCGCTACGCCGAACAAATTCATCGCTTGAAATTGATGACCACTATTTCGCCGTCCATTCCCGCGCAGGCGGCACTGGCCGATTATTTACAGCAGGGCGGTTACGATCGTCATCTACGAAAATTGCGCGAGACGCTCGAACACCAGCAGCAAATTATGCTCAATGCCATCGCCCAATATTTCCCCAAAGACACGCGCGTCACCCGCCCCAACGGCGGCTATTTTTTATGGGTGGAACTGCCCGAGCAGGTGGATAGCTTGCAATTATTTTCAATGGCGCTCGCGCAAGGCATCAGCATCGCCCCCGGCCCAATCTTTTCCGCCACGCGCCGGTTCCGCAATTGCATTCGCTTGAACTATGGCTATCCGTGGAGCACAGAAATGGATCAGGCAATGGCAACGCTGGGGAAATTAATTAGCAATTTTTGATTTTCTCCCTCACACAGAGCGCGGCAATTATTCAAAGATTGTGCAATCGCACGCGCGCAGGGAATCTCTTTCATCGCTATAAGTCATACTCGCATCGTTTATTTTTTGATGGAGTTTTTCTGTGCGTATGTCCCGCTTGTTATTGATCCCCATTAGTCTTGGTTTGTTTGCCTGTGCGAGCAATGAACCCAAGCCGCCAAAAATTACCGATAGCTTTTCCACACTGATTTTGGCCGACGACACCAAACAATTCAGTTACACCCTGATGATGGAAATGCCTGAACGCAGCGGAGGAAAACGCCCACCGCGTGGCGGTAAAGGCATGGGTGGTGGCGGAATGGACGGAGGCCCCGGCGGTCCGCCACCGGATGGTGGTCGCGGTAAAGGCCCGCGCCCCGATCGCGGTGAAGGCGGCGATGAAATGATGGAGGGCCTGAAACACACTACTGAAGAAGGCCTGCTCGCCAAGCTGGAAGACACCGGCTACTGCACTAATGGCTATCATCAATTGGAAAGCCAAGCGCGTCGCGGTGCGATGAATATTGTCGGCGAGTGTTACGACAAAGCCACCGCCGCTGATCGCAACAAATTCCCTAACCCCGAACCGAAAAAAATTGTCGAGGAGCGCTTGGATTAATACACGAAAAATTCAACGTTTGGGATTGGGTTGCTGATAAAGATACTCGTCGTGATCGACCAGCCACAGCTCGCGGTCGCGACAAGTCTCTACCAGATAATCGATAAACCGGCGCACATAGCCGGGCATGTATTTATCTTTTTGAAACACCAGACTGAGCGATTTCGTCTCCATACATTCTGCGAGCGGTAGCGTCGCCAGCTCGCCTGATTGCAATTCATCGCTACACATAAACAGCGGCAAATGCACCAAACCAAAACCCTGACCAGCAAATTGTTTGGCGAGCATAAATTCATTTACCACCAATTGTCGGCACTGTTGCAGCGGCCAATCGCGCCCGCTATTTGCCGAACTTTTACTGACCATAATGTAAGTGTGGCGCGCCAAGTCATTCGCATTCTGCGGCGGGCTGATTTTTTTCAGATAGCAAGGGCTGGCCACCAAACCGTAATTAATCTCACCTAACCTGCGCGCCACCAGCGATGAATCTTCCAGCTCGCCCAAGCGAATCGCCAAATCAAAACCATCGCCCAGTGCAAAACTGTTGTGATCACAGAGGCTGATATCCAATTTGATCGCCGGATGCAGCTCCATAAACTCCATAAAATAATTACACAGCGCGCGGCTGTTACAGTCGTGTGGCAGGCTGATTTTGATATGGCCTTCCATCACCGTTTGATGCTCTTGCACCTGCGCATTGGCCTGTTCAATTTGCTGGATAATCTGGCGGCAATTTTGAAAATAGCTTTGTCCGGCGCTGGTCAATTGAAAATGGCGGCTATTGCGCGTTATCAGCGTCACGCCCAAGGCGGCTTCCAGCTGCGCTAATTTGCGGCTGATGGTTTGTTTGCTGCTGTTTAATTGTTTGCTCGCCGCAGTGATGCTGTTCAATTCAGACACCGCGTGAAAAATATAAATGTCGTTTAAATTAACATTGGATACCATAGTGCCCTCAACAAAACGTTGACGCAGAAAATAAAAGTACTGCTCTACTGAGTTCTGTAGAAGGCTCTGCTTGCTGAGGCAAATTCAGGATAAGGAATTACCCTGTAGATGGTGCATTGGTCTTAGTGGTGGCCGGGTTCCATCGGACGGCTGGGTGATTGAATTCCGTTTTTTGTTTTCATTTTGCATTTATCTGTATATCGTATTTTTTACTGCGTGTGATTGCCAGTCTATTTTTTCTCCCCCTGTTTTTTCCGCGCTTATGTATCACAGCTGCTCGCTAATTGACAGCAAAGCAATCACACCAAAGCTGCAACTTAATGTCCCGATAATTTTACTCATCAAATTTTGCACCAGCGCCTAGTATCTGCTCCCTGTCATTAAATAACCAATCACCAGGAGCCAGTGATGCAATATCAACGCATTTTATTGCTTATCCTCGCTATTTTTCCCTCGCTCTGCCATGCCCACGTTAAGTGGTTTGTTGAAGAGCATCACGCTTTTACCAGCGCGCGCTATGTCTTTGATAGTCTTTTTGCATTTATCTTACTTGGGGCGTTTTTATTTTTAGCCGCTGCCGGAATCATGCAGCGACAGGCAAAATACAGTGCGCGTACTCATGGATTTTTAAATGCGCCCATCAGCCGTTATTGGATGAAAAATCCCACACAACACATCAATACACTGCTGAAGTTTTCACTGGGTATTTTGTTGTTGGCTAATTTGGTGCAAGGCCATTTTATCGCACCCAATTTTGTAGCAGACGGCAGCGCTGTTAAATATGCAATTACCCAAGCGCTGTTAATTTTATTGTTGATTGTGAATGTCAGTTGGTTTGCAATCGCCTTATTTATTTTTGCGCTATCACTGTTTGTCTTTTTTCCTATCGCCAACGCAATTGACTATGCGCCGGAATTAATCGCGCTGAGTATCGCATTATTTTTTACCAGCCCTGCTTATGCGCAAGGTGAAGTGCAACTGGGATTTTTTGGAAAAAACTATCGCTGGCAGCGATATGCCTTTTCCACCGCGATTGTGCAATTGGGGTTGGGCATTCAGTTAATTATCCTCACCTTTCACGACAAACTTTTGCACCCGGGATTTGGCTTGGCTTTTTTGCACGACTATCCAATTTTTAATTTTCTCAATTATTTTGGCTGGCACAGTTTTACCAACGCTCACTTTGTATTTGGCGCAGGCTTGGCAGAATTGTGTTTTGGTTTGTTGCTGGTGACCAACATCGCACCGCGTATTTCATCGCTGCTGATTGTCAGTATTTTCACCTTGACCGGATTTGTATTAGGGCCAGAAGAATTACTCGGCCATGTCCCCATTATCGCTATGGCCTTGGTGCTATTGCTCACCCCCATCGCCAGTACAGTTGCACCAGAGGAAAAATTGGATTCAGAGTTGTTGGTGGATTGATGGCCTAATGCGATTCAGGTGTGTACCTAAACGCATCAACAAACGCCGCAAACGCGGGCGATGTATTGCGGCGATTGGGGTAGTAGAGATGATAGCCCTGAAAGTAGGGGCTCCAATCGGTGAGTAGCGAGACCAAGCGGCCGTCGGCCAGATAGGGCGCGGCCAATTCCTCTGGAACATAAGCCAAACCCAAACCTTCCACCGCCGCGTTCAACACATGCATGATGCTGTTGAATACCAGTTGGCCATCGACTTTTATGGTGAATGCGCGCCCGTCTTTTTCAAACTCCCACGCGTAAATGGAGCCGTTCGGGCGATGGCGAATATTGACGCAGCGATGCTCCGCCAGCTGCTGCGGTGTTTCCGGTTGGGCATGGCGCGCGAGATAGCTTGGTGACCCCACCACAATCAAACGCCAATCCGGCCCGATCCGCACTGCGATCATGTCTTTACTGATGGCTTCGCCCAAGCGGATGCCAGCATCAAAACGTGCTTCCACCACATTGGTAAAACCGTAATCCACATAGAGTTCGAGGGTGATATCGGGAAACTCCTGCAAAAACGCGCTGAGTTTGGGGCGCAGGCAGAGTTCGATTTGGTCATCGGTGCAGGTGATGCGAATATTGCCTTTGGGTTTATCGCGCAGTTCACCCAGCGCTTCCACCTCTTCCTGAATCTGCTCAAACAGCGGCGCGATTGACTGCATCAACCGCTGCCCTGCCTCGGTGGGCGACACATTGCGCGTGGTGCGTGCCAGCAGACGAATCCCCAACCGTTCCTCCAAGCCGCGAATGGTGTGGCTCAGTGCGGAGGGCGTGACCCGCAGTTTGGCTGCCGCCTTGGTAAAACTCTGCTCCTGCGCCACCGCCAGAAACGCCTGTAAATCGTCCACCTTGCCTGCCACTGCCTAGCCCTCGTATTTGTGAATTTTTTTCACAACTGCATCAACATTATATCGGCTAATCAAATTATCAAGTCTGGGTCACTATGGAAATCTGTTCCAGCTATCTGAAATTCCCTGCTTATGAGTTCACTCGACAATAGCCTCAACACCACCATCGACAGCAACTTCGACCCAGCCGAAACCCAGCCTGCGAATTGGAGCGGTGTGTTTGCGATGAGCCTGTGTGTATTTGCGCTAATCGCCTCGGAGTTTATGCCGGTGAGTTTGCTCACCCCGCTCGCGGCGGATTTGCAGGTGAGCGAGGGGATGGTCGGGCAGGGTATTGCTATCTCAGGGGCATTTGCCGTTCTTACCAGTCTGTTGATCACCCGTCTGGCAGGCAATCTGGATCGCAAAACGCTATTGCTCGGTATGACCGCATTGATGGGTGTGTCTGGCGCGGTGATCGCCTTGGCGCCTACCTACGCGGTGTACATGATCGGGCGCGCCCTGATCGGCGTGGTTGTAGGCGGTTTCTGGTCGATGTCAGCGGCGACCGCCATGCGCCTTGTGCCCAGTGAAGATGTGCCGCGCGCGCTGACGATCTTCAACAGCGGTAATGCGCTGGCCACCGTGATCGCCGCACCTTTGGGCGCTTGGCTGGGCGCGGTCGTCGGCTGGCGCGGCGCGTTTTTTTGTTTGGTGCCAATCGCACTCGTCGCCTTTATCTGGCAATCGATCAGCCTGCCATCCATGCCCGCAACTACCTCCAACCCTGCGTCGCGCAGCCTGTTTAATCTACTGCGCAAACGAGTCGTTACCCTCGGCATGTTAGGCCTGGGCGTGTTTTTTATGGGGCAATTTGCGCTCTTTACCTATCTGCGCCCTTTTCTGGAAACCATCACGCACATGGATGTCGCCCAGATCACGCTGGTGTTATTGGTGATCGGCGGCGCCGGGTTTGTCGGCACACTGATGATCAGCAGCGCCATCAAACGAAATCTCTATCTCACCTTAATCATCATTCCCCTGCTGATGGCAGCCATCGCCCTCACGCTGATTGTGTTTGGTCATTGGCCTGCGGCAGTGATCGCACTGTTAGGCGGATGGGGATTTATCAGCACCGCCGCGCCCGTGGCTTGGTGGGCATGGCTCGCACGCACCCTGCCTGACAACGCCGAAGCTGGCGGCGGATTGATGGTCGCCGTCATCCAGTTATCTATCGCCTTTGGCTCAACCTTGGGCGGCTTGTTATTTGACTGGCAGGGCTACCAAAGCACCTTTAGCGCCAGCACCGGCTTATTGCTGATTGCGACGGTACTCATCTACGCCACCGCACGCGTAGAACCCTCTTCCCTAACTCATTAACGATGTGATCTATCCACAACAGGAGCATTCCCATGAGCGATTACCCACTCGATCAAACAACCACCGATAACCACGACGCAGCGCGTCGTCAGCTGCTCAAAATGACCGGTACTGGCATTGCGGCTGTTTGCGTGGCATCTGCAATAGCGGCTCCCGCGTCGGCAGAAACCACCTTAAAACTCGGCGATAGCTGGGACAAAACCTTTGCCAAGAGCGACAAGGTAAATCACCAAAAAGTGACTTTCAGTAACCGCTACGGCATCACCCTCGCGGCGGATTTGTACACGCCGAAAAATGCCAGCGGCAAGTTGGCGGCATTGGCTATCAGCGGCCCGTTTGGTGCAATCAAAGAACAATCATCCGGTTTGTATGCGCAGACGATGGCGGAGCGCGGGTTTATCGCCCTCGCATTTGACCCCTCCTACACCGGCGAAAGCGGCGGCGAACCGCGCAATGTGGCATCGCCCGATATCAACACTGAAGACTTTAGCGCGGCAGTGGATTTCCTCGGCCTGTTGCCCAATGTTGAACGCGAGCGTATCGGCATTATTGGAATTTGCGGCTGGGGTGGTATGGCACTCAACGCGGCGGCAATCGATAAACGCATCAAAGCCGTAGTCGCCAGCACCATGTACGACATGTCGCGCGTGATGTCCAAGGGCTACAACGACAGCACTACCAAAGCACAGCGCAGCGACGCACTCACACAACTCGGGCAACAGCGCTGGAAGGATGCAGAAGCAGGCACACCCGCACTCGGCCCGGTATCGCTCGAATTAAAAGGCGGCGAGCCGCAATTTGTGCAGGAATACGCGGGTTACTACAAATCCACAGAGCGAGGCTTTCATCCGCGCGCGATCAACTCCAACAGCGCCTGGACGCTCACCACACCGCTATCATTTATGAACATGCCGCTGCTGAGTTACATCGACGAAATATCACCGCGCCCGCTGTTGTTAATCCACGGCGAAAAAGCCCACTCGCGCTACTTCAGTGAAACCGCGTACAAAGCTGCTGCCGAACCGAAGGAATTGATGATCATCAAAGGCGCAAACCACGTCGATCTTTACGATCAAATGGACGTAATTCCGTTTGATAAGTTGGAGAAATTTTTTGGTGAGAATTTGAAAGCGGCGGTTTAAAAATTGGCGTGATTATTTTTCGATTTTTATTTGTAGGTTGGGCAGCAATGCCCAACAGTTTGGGAGAAACATAATATTGTTGGGCATGACTGCCCAACCTACTTTCCATCATTCTTCCATGAGCTTTTCCCATCTATATTGGCAATAACCACACTTACCCTCATTGTATTGATCGTCAATACCTAAAGGCGCATCACACATTTCACAGTTTGTATATTCCATTTCATATTCACATGCCACACAGCAACCTTCTTCGATAATGAATGTACTTTTTCCACACCCACGGCATGAACCATAAATAGGATCACCACCGTCCTTTACATTTCTAGCAGCCTGCCAAGCCAATGAATCCTCAATACATTGCTCAAGAACGTCATAAAAACTAAAATCGTTCCCACATGATTTACAGTGTAGATCAATGAAAGGATAGGTATTTTCTGGAGATACAGCTTGTATTAGGGATGAGCGACACTGATTACATCGAAGGTGTTTTAGCGATTCCTCAACTGAAGAATATATCCAATTCACGGCATCAATAGTCGCTTTACATTCTCGTTCTTCTGTCGAATACACTTCGCTTACATTAAGCAAAGTCGCCCAACAATCGTTACCAAGAGCTTCTTGAGGATTTAGATCTAAATGCTCCAATAAAAAATCTCTGATTAATAGGAAAGACTTGGCAACTACTTCTCGCACAGTATCAGGCGACTCAGATGTGAAATAATGTTCTAGGTCATTTCTCAATTTATTAATTTCATCGAATCGGCTCCAATCTACTGAAACATTCAAACTGCTAAACCTTTCCTTTATCGTTTGAACATCAACCGTTTTATGTCCTTTTCCCTCAAAAACAATGTCCCCATTTTGATTTTTTACCGGACGAATATTTTGCTTTATAAGCAATTCTTTATTTCCATCTGGAGACAACTGGCAGAGTTTTTCTTTATAAAGCAATAAAATACCAGCGCCAATATTTCTTACCGCAGATACACTCCGCCTATCATCGTCGCTTTCAAAATCTTCAACCCCAACTTGAATTGAATCTATAGCATTTTTGATGATACTCATTTGCTCTCCTGAGTTAACATTTTATTAAAAATATGAAACGCATAATTTTCTAATTAATCACATTAAAATCTGCTTTCTACTCCAAAGATAATTTTCCTTTATCTCAAAAAGATAATTAAAGATCATAGCAACATTTCACGCCACCCACATTACAACGAATTACTGCAATTAAGCTCAATATGAGAAATCCGATTCCCACAACAGGAATCGGCTTTCTATTAAATGCCTTCAAAGAGAGCTGCGTAAAAATTTGTTTTATTTTTTGCAGTCTTGGGGATGAAAGCCCAACCTAGGGGCTGCCTGACTGGCGAGGTTTCTGGCAACGGGATTTTGAGGAATAGCTGCTAACACAATGCAGGCTTTCCTAACGGTAAATAAAAAAATAAGAGCGATTAATGATGAGATCACCCATAGCGATTCTATGCATTCCCTTGTTTTGTTTTTTTGGCTGCGCGGCCACCGGAACCGGTTCTTCAGAGGATTCCACATTGAACCGCGTCGGCTCTGCACCACAATTGCAAGTCAGTGCTGATCAACGCCACTTGCAGTCCTCACGTCAGGAACCCTTTTTCTGGTTGGCGGATACCGCGTGGGAAATGTTGCATCGACTCGATTACGAACAAACCGACCACTACTTGATGACCCGGCAGAGTCAGGGTTTCAACGTTGTGCAAACTGTGATTCTTGCCGAGCAGGATGGCTTGCGTGTTCCCAATCGCAACGGCGATTTGCCGCTTCATAACCTCGACCCGACACAACCCAATGAGGCTTATTTTCAGCATGTGGATCGCGTGATCAAACGCGCTAATGAATTGGGATTTGTCGTTGCTTTGCTGCCCACCTGGGGCGACAAATTTAATCGCAAATGGGGTGCAGGGCCTGAAATTTTTGATGCAGACAATGCCTATGCCTTTGGCAAATTTTTGGGTGATCGTTATGCCAATGCAGCCATCGTTTGGGTGCTGGGCGGCGATCGCATACCTGAAGAGCCGCAGGACTTTGCCATCATCAATGCGATGGCTAAAGGGCTGCAGGAGGGCGATGGCGGCCGCCACCTCATCAGCTATCACCCGCAGGGGCGCCAATCATCCGCAAACTTTTTCCACGGGGAATCATGGCTCGCCTTCAATATGCATCAAAGCGGACATGGCGAGCGCGATTACACCAACTTTAGCGACACGCTCAGAGACGCCAGCCGCACACCCATCAAGCCTGCCTTGGATTCCGAGCCGCTCTATGAGGATATTCCCATCGGCTTTAAACCCGAGAATGGTTGGTTTGGCGCATTTGAGGTTCGCCGCGCCGCTTATTGGTCGGTATTGGCAGGGGCACTTGGCCATAGCTACGGCCATCACAGCATCTGGCAAATGTGGGAGCCAGGCATGAACGGCATACTCGATGCCCGCACCCCTTGGCAGGAGGCGCTGTATTATCCCGGCGCCTACCAAATGGGCTATATGAAAACATTGTTTACCAATCTGCCCTGGACCATGCTGCGCCCGGCTCAATCCCAACTGATAGATGGGCCACAGCAAGGTGCCGATGCCATCCGCGTTGCGGCCACTGCCAGTGGAGAGCTGGTCGTGGTCTATACCCCTTTCGGGATCCGTTTCTCGCTCGACTTACCAACGGTGCCAACAGCGGGCTACTGGTTCAACCCGCGCGATGCGACCCGAATTCCGCTTTCTGCCATCCCCCACACCACAGGTACTACTCAATTCGATCCACCCGCCGATGCGGAGCGCGGTAACGATTGGGTGTTAGTGCTTGAGCGACACTAGGATTTCTGGAGCAGACGGTTCGGACTCAGCCAAAAATATCCAACTGCCCATCGGTTTTTTTAGCGGCGGGGATGCTCAGGGGTTTGCGGAATTGGCTGCAATCCAGTTGCGCGAAACGGCCGCTTTTATCCAGCCCATAGCGTTTGAGTGCTTTGGCGAAGCGCTGGCGGATCATGTCGGCCCAGAGGCCTTCGCCGCGCATACGGGTGGCGAAGTTGGAATCGTAATCTTTGCCGCCGCGCATATCGCGGATGCGATTCATCACCCGCTCGGCTCGCTCGGGGAAGTGGGTTTGCAACCATTGCTGGAACAGCGGATTTACTTCCCAAGGTAGGCGCAACACCGTGTAGCCAGCGGCGACTGCACCGGCATTGGCGGCAGCTTGCATCACCTTTTCCAACTCCTGTTCGGTCACAAACGGAATCACTGGCGCTACGCTCACCAGCACCGGAATGCCCGCGCGAGTGAGTTTTTCTATGGTCTGCAAACGGCGGCTGGGCGATGCGGCGCGCGGTTCCAAGGTACGGGAGATGTTGTGATCGAGCGTGGTGATGGTGATCGCGACCGTGACCAGATTTTTGGCGGTCATATCCTGCAGCACATCTATATCCCGCTCGATCAATGCTGACTTGGTGATCATGCCCAATGGGTGATTGCATTCGTGCAGCACTTCCAAACAGCGACGGGTGATTTTTAACTCGCGTTCGCAGGGCTGGTAGGCATCGGTATTCATGCCAAACGCAATCGGACTCACTTGGTAATGCGGATGGGCAAGCTCGCGCCGCAGCAGTTCCGGCGCATTGGTTTTGGCGTAGAGGCGGGTTTCAAAATCCAGCCCCGGCGACAGCCCAAGATAAGCGTGAGTCGGGCGCGCAAAGCAGTAAATGCAGCCGTGCTCGCAGCCGCGATAAGAGTTGAGCGTGACGCTAAACGGCAGATCGGGCGATTCGTTGCGGGTGAGAATGCTCTTGGCTAACTCGGGAGTGACTGTTGATTTAAGAGAATGGGTCTTGAGCGCAGGGTTGATGTCGGTGTCATCGCGAAACGGCAGCCAACCATCATCGACCACTTCGATCAACTGGGTCTCATAGCGGCCGGCGATATTGCTGACCGCACCACGCCCTTTTATCGCCTCAGGTTTGGCGGCGATCCAGGGATCGGGGTTTTCAAGATATTCATCATCAACCATTAACCACGCCCCCATGTCTTCAAAAACAACTGTATATAAAAACAGTATTTTGGGCTTGTTGAGTTAGCTTGGCAATAGCTGTTCAATACGATGTAAATGTCTCGGCCAGCTTACAAACTAATCGAAATACCTCGATGTAGATTAGATTATCCTGACACAAATATACTTGTAAGTATTGAAAATACTGAATTAAAATGAATTCACTATACAAAATCAATGTCAGGATTATCACCATGTCAGTCGCCCAAAAGGTACTAGCCCGGCTAAATCGTATGCAGCGCGGCACACCTTTTCCCATCGACAGTTTTTATGAGCTGGGTAGCGAGACGTCCGTACAAAAAGCCTTTAGCCGCTTGGTTAAAGAGGGAGTTGTTGCACGCGTATCCAAAGGCTTCTATGCCCGCCCCAAACCTTTACCGAGCCTGCCGAGTATCAAAACTACTGCCAGCGCTAATGAGGTTGCCCGTGCCTGGGCTAAAAAACATGGTTACAAGCTGGTCAGCCAAGGGCTGGAGTCTGCCTATCGATTGGGCTTTCAAACGCAAGCGCCAATGAAATCTGTTTACTGGAGCGATGGCCCCTCTCGAGAATTTAAGATTGGCAATCAAATTGTTGAAGTAAAGCATCGCTCTCCCACTCAGTTGCGTTGGGAGGGAAAACCAGAAGGTACTTTGTTACGCGGGCTTTCAGTGACACCGGCAGACGCAGTGGAAATGAATGCCTTAACAACTGCGTTTAAGCGTTTGTCATTGACTGGCTCAAATGCAAGATCAGTTATTCATAAACTACTTGAATCGCCATTGCCAAAACCGTGGCAAACGAAGCTGGAATCTTTTGAACGGACTCTATCTCAGTGAATATTTTTGATTTTTATAAGGACTCCGCTAAACACAATGAGCTGGGCGAAATTTTCACGCTGGGTGCACAACGTCACCAATATGGACTTGCCAGTAATTTTTTAGAGAAGGACATTTGGGTAACTGAAGTCTTACGTTTGCTGTTTGATGAAGGTTTATTAGGAAATTACAGCACCGCATTCAAAGGTGGGACGGCGTTGAGCAAATGCTGGAATGCAATTCAGCGCTTCTCTGAAGATATTGATCTATCCATTCATTGGGCGGATCTGGCAGAAGCCGAAGATGAGGCACAAGCATGGGAGAAATCCAATAGCACACCAAGCCAGCAGAAAAAATTTCGCGATAAACAAAGTAAATTATTAGCGCAATGGTCGGAATTTTTCGTTAACCGCTTAAATAATCGATTTGCCACCTATGGCATAGAGGGATTGGTCGCAGAATTAGATCTGGACTCCAAGGGCGAGAAAATTAACATTCGTTACCCACGACTTGCGAAGGATATAAACAATTACCAATTGGATTACATCCTGCTCGAATTCGGCGGAAGAAATCGTGGCCGCCCCACAATTACCAAACAAGTGGATACATACCTCAGTGAAGTTTCTGAGTTTGCGGCATTGAACTTACCAACTGCAAAAGTTCAAGCTTATGATCCAGCCTACATTCTCTGGGAAAAGCTAACAGCGCTACATCAATTCTGCACGCAAACTGCCGAACCCAATCCAACCCGATTGTCGCGTCACTGGTACGACGTTGATTGCTTGTTGCAGCAGAATTTTGCTGATCCTATTCAAAGTAGGCAGGCAATGCAGGATGTTATCGAAATGAAATCTAACCGGTGGGCAGTTGCCGGTGTTGATTATGGACAAATCGCGGAGGGGAAATTAGTTTTGGTTCCAGCTGAAGATCGCCTTGCTGCAATTGCAGAAGATCACAAAGAGGCTGCGGATGGAGGAATGTTTTTTTATCCTCAAAGCGATTTCAATTCGATTATTGCTAGATTAGAAAATGCACAAAACACTATTAATAGATCAATAATTTCATAGTTCTAAAACGAAAATTCTAAAGGATGCTATTTGTGGAAAGTATAAAATTAAATTTTCTCCCGGTAGTCGAGCAGTCCTATAAATTTTTAATCTATAGGAAGGCTGTTGAAAATGGATCAACTCAGAAAGAAGAAGGTTTCTATCGTACCAAGTTGCCAGTATCTGAGGATTGTGAAGCATGGGCTCTCTATGATGTTTCGTTTGAGCCCGCACAGAATTGTGAAGAAATGGAATGCAGGTATAGCCTTAATGGAACATTGTCAGAAGAATACCTTTATAGAAAAGTGAGGAATTTTCTAAAAGAGGCTGATTCGATTTATAATTATAAAATTCCTGAAAATTCAAAGTATAAAGAATTTATATTTACCATTGAAAATAAAAAAACTGGTAGCGTAGAAGTCATTGTACATCCATATTTCCTTCCAACATCAAAAAAAATTGGTTTTTTATTTCAGCATCAATTTAATCTAAATCAGGACTCCAGATTTGATCGAAATGTTCAAATTGATAGCTTGTCCCTTGATTCAAATGGCAAGCCCAATGTGTTCATGTATAGAGATAAAGAATCCATAATTCATAAATTTGTTAACGATTTTTTTATGCGATTTTGCTCTGAAAATGGATTTGAAATTGAAAGTGAATTTCATAAATTAACAGCGAAAGAATTAGATAAAAAAATGTATATGGTAGGTGGTGGTCAAATAAGTCAATCCCAGTTCATGGGAATTAAAAACCACGGCCCATACAGACGGATATATGAAAAGGTAGGCTATCTTTTTCTGTTTTCAGAAAGAACCAGATCTTTGGGTAGAGATGTTTATTTGGGGCTCATCGGAAAATTGTTCCCTGGTCAATTTTCTGGCTTGCAAGCAATGTTTGGCTTGGAAATTAATAAAGACATAGTTGATCACTATCCAATACATTCCTTTGAAGCAAGTCAATTAGAAGAGTTTTCCGATTTTCTAGATGCGTATAAGAAAAGAAACATAGGACAAAAAACCATACTAATTGTTATTTTGCCGAAAGGATATAAAGGAAAACCTGATTCTTACGATGCCTATGGTTTTTTGAAGTTTTTATCACTGAAAAGCGAAATATATTGCCAATTCGTAACTGAAGATACTTTTTATAAAAAAGATTTGTTGAAGTGGTCTATTTCAAATATAGCCCTTCAAATTTTCGGAAAGCTTGGTGGTGCGCCTTGGTTGGTAAAGCCAGCAAAAAGCGACTGCTTGATTATGGGGTTGGGGAGCGCTCATGCGAAGGTCGATGGAAGAATAGTAAAATGGTTTGCGTACACTGTTTGTCTGGATTCGAGTGGTGATTTCAAGTTTGTTAAGCCTTTATCCTCATCGAATGATATATCTGATTACTTGAACGAATTTAAGAAAAATCTAAGGGAAATATTTTTTTCAGAGGCTAGCTCAAGTTATAAAACATTTGTACTTCATATTCCTTTTAAAATCAAAAGAGATGAAATTGATGCAATTAAAGAAACCCTAGCGTCATTAGGTGCTGAAAGAGAGATTGACGTAGTTGTAATAAGAATAAATACCATGCATAAGTTTCTAGGCTTTAGCGATCATAATACTAGAGTTCCCTATGAGGGATCAGTGATAAAGTTGTCCTCAAGTATGTATTTGGTGTGGCCAGAAGGACTTGAGCATGGCAAAGAAGTGTTGCATAAAAGAATATCGGAACCTTTATTAATTGATTTCATTGAACAGCCAAAAAATCACGACGATAAAGACAAGTATATTCAAGATATTTTTAATCTGGCAGGTGCAAATTGGCGCGGATTTAATTCAAAAGCAAGGCCAATCTCTATTTTATATTCTAAGTTAATTGCCGATTTTATGAAGGATTTCTCTCATTTGAATGAGGTTAAAGACTTACAAATAGTTAAAGCTGAATCTTCAGCCCCTTGGTTTTTGTAGGAGGATGTATGGCAATCAGGGAAAATTCAATAATTTTTCTACTTGGTGCCGGGGCTAGCGTCGATGCAGGAATTATGCATGCGAAGGCAATGACCGAGGACATTGAGAGGAAAATAAAAAATGATAAAGATTTTTTAAAGTTTGAGGATTTATATAATTATTTGAAAAGTTCAATAATTTACCAGCGAGGACTTGAAGGAAATTTCAGAGATCGTGACGTCAATGTGGAAGAGCTTCTGAATGTTCTATCAGAGATTAAGTTGAAGGATAAAAACAAACTTTATCCATTTATTGGTAGTTGGAATGTTCATCTTCAAAAAGTCGCAGGTGAAGATTTTGAAAAAGCTACGGAGCTTGATGAATTAATAAGAAAGCAGTTGTTCAAATGGATAAATATAAGAGATTACGACAAATCAGATTATTTTTTTGGTCTTTCCTCATTGGCTCATGAAATTGGTGCCCCAATACGCGTATTTACACTCAACTACGATCTTTGTGTTGAAAAAGCATTAGCAAAAATAAATGTTCCTCTGGAGCTGGGGTTTAATGACGTCAAAACTTGGGAGGCATCAAAATTCGATGGCTCCCCTCTAACTGAGCCACAAATATATCTTTATAAACTTCATGGGTCTATTGATTGGGTTCGGGATGATACGCAAGAGCATGTACTCCGGAAGTGTGACTCGCCTCAGGATAATCCTGAGCTTATTTTTGGCACTACGGCAAAATTAAGCTCAATTGACCCATATTTATTTTATGTTCATGAATTTAGAAAATACTCTTTGCAAGAGCCACTGAGGTTTATCGTAACTGTTGGGTATAGCTTCAGTGATGATTATGTGAATAGGCTTATTAGCCAGTCAATAAAGCGCAATGAGTATGTGAAATTGCTGACAGTTTTCCCGACTTTTTGTGCAAATACTGAGGAGGCTGCGGGGAAAATGCAATTGGAAAAAGATCGAATAGCCACTCTTTTAAAAATAAGTACAAATAAAATTGTTATTTCTGATGTTTTGGCAAAAGATTTTTTTAAAGATCAGGCTAATCTTGAGTACTTTGAGAAAAACTCTGAACCAGGAGATGATTCTCCTTTTTGAAATATGAATATTTTGAGCGGGGTGTGCTTACAAGATAAGTTTACTAGCACTCACAAAATGATGACCCAAACCTTTATTCAATAAATTTAAAAAATCTCAACAAAATCCTTCCCACTTTGCTGATCAGTAATGGTCAGCAAGCTGGCCATTAAAACCAGCTCACTCCATTTATTACTACATCAAAGTTGCGGCTTTTTGCTCCGCTTTTTCTTGGGTGGATACACACTCGGCTCGCCCGGTGGACGGGTTTTGAAACGGCGGTGTACCCAGAGATATTGGTCGGGGGCTTGGCGGATGGCGGCTTCCAGAATCTGGTTGATGCGCGTTGCGTCTGCTTCGTCGTCATCGGTGGGGAAGTTGTCCAGCGGGGGTTGGATTTCGATCCGATAGTGACCGTGAGGTTCGCGGAAGCAGAAGAAGGGAATCACATCACAACCCGAGAGTTTGGCGATGCGCGAGGTGGCAACTATGGTGGCCGCTTTTACACCAAAAAAGGGAACAAATACGTTTTGGTTGTGGCTGTAGTCCTGATCCGCTGCGTACCAAACGATATGCCCTTTACGCAGGTTGCGGATCAGCTGGCGGGTATCTTTGCGATGAATAGCGCCATCATTCACGCGGCTGCGCGCTTTCATAATTGCGTAATCCATCAGCGGGTTGGCGTTGGGGCGATAGAGCACATCGGCCTCTACGTGATAGGCCATCATGCGGCCGCTGATATCAATCGTGGTCAAGTGGCTACCGCACAGCAAAACGCCCTTGCCTTCGGCTTGAGCACGCTCTAAATGCTCCATTCCGGTAACTGTGTAGCGGCCGCGCATTTTGTTGTCCTGCCCCCAGAGCGCCATCGCCGTTTCGGCTATGCTCAAGCCGCATGACCGCATGACTCCACGCACCATTTTCGCCTGTGCAGCAGCATCCAACTCGGGGAAGCAGAGGCTGATATTGACCTCTGCATAGCGCTTGCGCGAACCGGCAAACCAATCGAATAACTGGCCAATGCCGCGCCCTATGGCTTGGTTAAGTGCCACCGGCAATTGCGCGATCAACCAGAAAAAACCCAAAACCAACCAGGTTGGCCAGAAGCGCGGCAGTAAAAAGCGGCGGTGGAATGTGGGGCGGAGGGAGTTATCCAATGGAAGTCCTCTTTCTACAGAGTATGGAAATGATGGGAGTGGCGGGATTATAGCAACTTGCCTGCCACCAATTTAGCTTTGCTATATCCCGATTTAGGTTTGCGAGGCACCATTTTAGGTTTTCTGCCTAAACTGGTGCGACAGGACATAGCCATCCGCGCAGGATAGGCCTGTGATAATCACTGGTTGATATCCGGTTGTTGCCACATCACTACTAACCCAAGCGCTGTCTAATAAAGATAAAAGGTACTCGCTATGTTTAGATTCAATCGCATTACCGGTGCGCTCTTTGCGCTCGCCAGTCTGATCTGTGTTACCACTCCCGCCATGGCCAAGCCCTACAAAGCGGCCGAAATCGTCTCCAGCCAAACCTACAAATACGGCCGCTATGAAATGCGTATGCAGGTCGCCAAGGGCAGTGGAGTGCTGTCTACTTTCTTCACTTACAAAAACGGTTCGGAGCAGGCAGGTACATTTTGGGAAGAAATCGATATCGAAATCTTCGGCAAGAACAACGCGACCCAGTGGCAGAGCAATGTCATTATTGGGACTAATCCCAACCTTAGCCGTACCGAGGGTGTACACACCATGCCCTATTCATTGGGCGATGGTTATCACACCTATGTGCTGGAGTGGACGCCCAATTACATCGCCTGGTTTGTCGATGGCGCTGAAGTGCGCCGGATTACCGGTGGCCAGTTTGTCACCAGTCTGACCAATCCGCAGGACCTGCGCTTTAATCTTTGGGCAGCCAATATCGCCGAATGGGTAGGCCCTTGGAGCGATGCGATCCTGCCGGTGTACCAGTTTGTCAATTACATCGAGTACAAACCCTGGGTCGCCGCGACCAACAGTTTTGGCACCGGTTGGCGCGATGACTTCAACAGCTTCGATACCGCTCGATGGAGCAAAGCCAACTGGACTTTTGGCGACAACCTCGCCGATTTTGACCCCAACAATGTGACGGTGAAAAACGGCACGCTCGTACTCGCGCTCACTAAAGAAGGTCAAAACGGTTACAGCGGTACTCCACCGGTGGATAGCGGCTCCACACCTGCACCGAGTGTATTTATCGAAGCCGAAACCTTTAATGAAGTCGGCGGCGGTGTCACTGTCGCCAACGGAGTTGTGGGTTATATAGATGCAGGTGAGTGGTTCAAATATAACAATGTGAACATCCCGCAAGCCGGTACTTATCGCGTGGAGTACAAAGTCGCCTCAGCACTGACTACGGCGCAATTTACGCTGGATAAAAATGGTGTAGGCCTTGGCACCATCAACGTTCCCAATACTGGCGATTGGGGCACTTACTGGGTGATTTATCACGATATTTATTTGCCTGCTGGCGCGCAGAATTTGGCGATCTACGCCAACAGCGGTGGCTTTAATATCGATTGGTTAAAGCTCACTAAAATTAATTAATTGCAGTTCTTGTTTGGAGCCGATTGACTACCGGCTCCATTTTTTATCCTGTTTTATTTGATTGATGAGGTAATTGTTATGTGCCGTTTGTTGTACCTGTTGTTAGCGATTAGTGCCGCATTACTGGCACAACTCTCCCACGCCAAACCTTACAAAGGCGCAGAGGTTTTTTCCAATCAGGCTTATCTTTATGGCCGCTACGAGATGCGTATGCAGGCGGCAAACGCGAGCGGAGTTTTATCGACTTTCTTCACTTATAAAGACGGCTCACAGGTCGCGGGTACTTTTTGGGAAGAGATAGATATTGAAATCTTCGGCAAAAATAACGCCACCCAATGGCAGAGCAATATCATTTACGGCACTGGTCCGACTCACACCGAAGAGACACACACTGAAAGCGCATCGCTCGCCGAGGGTTATCACACCTATGTGCTGGAATGGACGCCGGAATACGTCGCCTGGTTTGTCGATGGTGTTGAAAAACGCCGCATTACTGCAACCAGCACAGTCGCCAGTCTGACCAGCCCGCAGACACTGCGCTTTAATATTTGGTCATCGGAATCTGTGCCTTGGGTGGGCGAGTGGGATGACAGTGTTTTGCCGGTATATCAATTTATTAATTACATTGAATACAAAACCTACAACACTACAACCAAAACCTTTGAAGGCGGCTGGCGCGAAGATTTTGATAATTTCGATAGCTCGCGCTGGGGCAAAGCCAGTTGGACATTTGATACCAATCGCGTCGATTTTGCGCCGGAAAACGTAGTGGTAAAAAATGGCATTTTGGTACTCGCACTCACCAAAGAAAATGCAACTGGCTATAGCGGTACACCACCCGCAGATGAATCCGGCAGTTCAAGCAGTGCTGCGATTAGCTCGTCTGTTGCAAGTTCAGCTGCTGTTTCCAGTTCATCGATCAGCTCTGTTGCAGCAAGTGTGGAAGCAAGCTCAAGCGCTGCGGCTGTTTCATCCACTGCGGTTTCATCAACCGCTGCTTCAAAAGCATCGGGTGGATCAGGTGGAGGCGGTGGTGCACTGCATTGGTTGAGTATTATATTTTTGGGCGGATTAGTAATTTTGCATCGCAATAAATAATAGCAATCCCCCTAACCCCCTTTTTCAAAGGGGGGAGTTAGGGGGGATTCAAATTCTGTTTTCTAAACTCCGCCGCCGACATGCCCGCGTAGCGTTTAAAAAAGCGGTGAAATGAGGATTTACTGTTAAATCCGGATTCCAGCAAAATATCCAGAATAGTCATCTGTGCATATTGAGGGTCAAGCAGCATTTGCTTGGCTCGATTAACACGATACTCATTCACAAACTCAAAAAAGTTGGTATTAAATTCTTTGTTGATAATGCTCGATACTTCGCGGTAGTGAATACCAACCTGCCGCGCAAACTCCTCAATATTCAAATTTTGTTTTAAATATAACTGCTGCTCTTCCATGATGTTGCGAATACGTGCAACAGCATCGGGTGATATTTCTACTGGTGTAGCGGCTTCTTTTTCTTTCGGTTTATCTTTGGTTTCCAGCAATTGATGCGCGTACAGCAGGCTGTACACAAAGAGTGCATTGACCAATAAAAATGTTATGTAGTTATCGAGAATGCCAAAACTATCCGCCAGATTAATACCAACTGTTTGCCCCAATAAATGTACGATCAGCGACCACAGCCAATTAAACGCAAACCCCAGCGTAAGCAATAACAACCAATAAGGCCCCTGCAAACTTAAGCTGGAATAAAATTCTTTGAGTTGTTGTTTGTAGCGATAAATTTCAAAAGCCGCCGCAAAGGCATACACCACCGGTAGAACTTTCAGGTAGTGCCATAAATAATTAGCGAGTTGGATGGATTGTTCGGTATGAACCGTGTCTTGAAAGCGCAATTTGTCACTATCCAAACCATGCCATAAAACCCATCCCACCACTAAAATAAAATTAAACAAATGCAGCGAGTCTTTTTTCCTCAGCGAATAATTAGCGCGCGTAATCGACACCACATATAAATACAAACAGACACTTTTGCCGACGATGCTGGTAACCAAGCCGAGCGACAGCAACATCTTTGCCGCATCACTGTGTAAACCGATGTAATCATTCCACAGCCACAAATTGCACAGTGCACTTGCACCAACACAAACAAAAAATCCCGCTAACAACTGCGAGGCAATCGCTTTTTGTTTAGAGAGCAGCCACTGGAAAATCACCAGCAGCACGCAGACTGCTATAGTAAGCACCAGAATCAAGTCGTGGATATTAAAGATGGGTGTTTTCATAAACCGAAAATTTTTTAATTATGATTGAATCAGCTCAAGTCTAACAGGTGTAATTACGCGCGAGTAATTACACCTA
The DNA here is from genome assembly GCF_035117775.1 of Cellvibrio chitinivorans. Classification (NCBI taxonomy): domain Bacteria; kingdom Pseudomonadati; phylum Pseudomonadota; class Gammaproteobacteria; order Cellvibrionales; family Cellvibrionaceae; genus Cellvibrio; species Cellvibrio chitinivorans. Next base: position 696,469 of record NZ_JAYKKN010000001.1, on the reverse strand, counting down.
TAAATGATACTTAATGCCCCATCACCTGAGTAACTTCTTCAGGTTTATGGTGTACCCCAAAATCATCGACGATAGTTTTGGTCGCTTCGTTCATGCCGATCACACTCACGTCTACACCTTCCTTGCGGAATTTCAGCACCACTTTGTCCAAAGCTGCGACCGAGGTGATATCCCAAAAGTGCGCGTGGGTTAAATCGATTACTACTGATTGCAGTTTTTCTTTCATATCAAAACTGTTGACGAATTTATCGGCCGAGCGAAAAAACACTTCGCCATAAACTTGATAAGTGCGCGAATTATTTTGCTCGTCCAACTCCGAAGTAACCGCCATGTAGTGGCCAATTTTGTTGGCAAAAAACATCGCCGCCATAAGCACGCCAATAAATACCCCGTAGGCGAGATTGTGCGTGGCAACTACCACACCCACAGTCGTCAACATAACCAAATTGGATGAGAGCGGATTTTTTTTAAGGTTAATAATTGATGCCCAACTAAAGGTGCCGATGGACACCATAATCATAACCGCTACTAATGCGGCCATAGGGATGACTGAAATCCAATCGCTTAAAAATACCACCATGATTAATAAAAACCCGCCCGCTAAAAATGTAGATAAGCGCGTGCGGCCGCCGGATTTTACGTTAATCACTGATTGCCCGATCATCGCACAGCCTGCCATACCGCCGAGCAAACCGGTTGCGAGATTGGCCACACCCTGACCTTTGCACTCGCGATTTTTATCGCTGGTGGTATCGGTCATTTCATCGACGATAGTCGCCGTCATCATCGATTCCAACAAACCCACAGCAGCAAGCGGAATTGAGTAGGGCAAAATAATCAGCAGAGTTTCAAGGTTGAGCGGTACATCCGGCCATAAAAAAATCGGCAAAGTATCGGGCAGCTCACCCATATCGCCCACAGTGCGAATATCGATTTTAAAAATAAGCGCAATTGCAGTGAGCACCAGAATGCACACTAGCGGCGAGGGAATTAATTGGCCGATTTTAGGAATATAGGGAAACAAATAAATAATGCCCAAGCCCGCAGCGGTCATGGCATACACATGCCAGGTTACATCGGTAAGCTCCGGCAATTGCGCCATAAAAATTAATATTGCGAGTGCGTTTACAAAACCTGTTACCACCGAGCGCGAGACAAACCCCATTAAATCACCAAGGCGCAAATAGCCCGCCACAATTTGAATTGCACCGGTTAATAGGGTCGCGGCCAACAAATATTGCAGACCATGTTCTTTTACCAGCGTGATCATCAACAGCGACATAGCTCCCGTCGCCGCAGAGATCATCGCCGGGCGACCACCAGCAAAGGCGATCACCACTGCCATCGAAAATGATGCATACAAACCGATTTTGGGATCGACCCCAGCGATAATCGAGAAAGCGATAGCTTCCGGGATTAACGCCAGTGCAACCACGAGCCCCGATAGGACATCACCGCGAATATTGGAAAACCACTGATCTTTAATCGATTGGCCGTTTAGTGAGGTAAGCATAAGTCAGATCCACAACTGCAAAAAAAATGGGCGCCATTATAGCCTGTATTATCGGCTCACTTGCTCAAACATATGGAATTCCATATATTTGCTTTTCCGTATATGAGCAAAGTATCCGACACCCAATGGCCGAATTTACCCCCGACTCCCTCTGTAAAGCCCTTGCTGACTCGACTCGTGCACGCATTGCTCTGCTAATCGCGCGCGAAAAGGAGCTGTGCGTATGCGAACTCACCTGCGCGCTCGATGAAATTCAACCCAAAATTTCCCGCCATTTGGCGCTGCTGCGTGAATCAGGTCTGCTGGCGGATAGACGCAAAGGTCAGTGGGTGTATTACCGCTTACACCCTGAATTGCCAGCATGGGTGAATAAAATTCTAAAAACTCTGCTCGATGCCAATAAAGAATGGCTGGAAGAAAATCACCTGCGCTTGTGTGAAATGGAAGATCGCCCCAACCGCTGCTGTTAAACACTATTAACTCTACGAGAACGACAATGAAAAAAATCAAAATTGGCATTAACGGATTCGGTCGCATCGGCCGCTTGGCGCTGCGCGCAAGCTGGCACTGGCCGGAATTTGAATTTGTGCAGATTAATGATCCCGCCGGCGATGCCGCGACTTTTGCACATTTATTAAAATTTGATTCAGTGCAAGGCCAGTGGGCGCCAGAAACCAATGCTGACGAGAGCACTATTTATATCGATGGCAAAGCCATTGCCTTTACGCGCAATAAAACTATTGGCGAAACCGATTGGAGCCAATGTGATTTGGTGATTGAAGCCAGCGGAAAAATGCGCGAAGTAAAATTACTGCAAGCCTATTTGGATCAGGGTGTAAAACGTGTGGTGGTGAGCGCGCCCGTGAAAGAGCCAGAAGTACTGAATATTGTAGTGGGTGTGAATCATCATTTATTTGATCCCGCTGTGCATCGCATTGTCACTGCTGCTTCCTGCACCACCAATTGCCTTGCACCGGTAGTGAAAGTGATTCACGAAAAACTCGGCATTAAACACGGTGCCATCACCACCATTCACGATTTAACCAATACCCAATCGATTCTCGATCAACCTCACAAAGATTTGCGCCGCGCACGTGCATCTCACTCCAATTTAATTCCGACCAGTACCGGTTCAGCTACAGCGATTGCCGAAATTTTTCCTGAGCTGCGCGGAAAATTAAATGGCCATGCGGTACGTGTTCCGCTGGCGACTGGTTCGCTTACAGATTGTGTATTTGAAGTTGAGCGCAATACGACTGTTGAAGAAGTAAATGCGCTGTTGAAAACGGCGAGCGAAACTTATCTCAAAGATATTCTCGGCTATGAAACTCGCCCACTGGTATCGAGCGATTTTTGCGGCAATCCGCTTTCGTCGATTGTGGATGCGCTATCCACTATGGTGGTGAATGACACCTTGGTAAAAATTTATGCTTGGTACGACAACGAGTGGGGTTATGCAAATCGCACGGCGGAGTTGGCGAGGATTGTGGGATTAAATTAAATAAGTACACAAAAAAGGAACAGAGCATGTTGCATGAAGAGTTTGATTGGAAAGTTTTTGAAACAAGATTAGAAGCAGCCAAATCTGATATGGTACTTCACAACATGCTTCATACATGGGGAGACTGGGAAAAGTATTATCAACAATATCCTATTTCTCCTGCAGGCTGGAATTTTATCGAGCTTCTACGCAGTCCTGTATTTTCTCGATTTCAAAATAAAGTTTTTTGCTTATTTCCGAACCATACAACGGTAAACATTGGCACTTTAGCCACCTGGTTAGTTAAAAGAGCTAACGAAACAAATTCGAATAACACCACCCAAGAGCTAATCAGGTATCTGCAATTGGATAGTCATAATTTGAATATTACCTCTGTTATTCCAGCTTTAAGAATTGAACAGGATATTCAGTTAGATCACGATCTTTTACTTACTAGCAAAATTCCTCCGTATTTAAACTTTGAGCATCTAAACAATTTAATACGGAAAACAGGAAATAATTCCTTTCCATACTCCTTTCTAATTGAAAGAAAAACTGTTAGTTCTCATCATGAAGCAAGTGATGATGAACTCAATGCTGCACAACAAGTTGAAAATTACAAATGGAACGTATTATCTATTCTTGGACTATTTACAGAAAGGGAATCACCTGCATTTTTAGGAATGTGGACATTACTTGAAAGTGGAGCCCCGTTCTCCGGGTGGCTAGATGTTCATCGAAATTACTATCCAGAGTTAAAGCTGCCAAACATGATGGAAGAACTTGGTTCAGATAAAATTGAACATTTTCAAAACACGCTAAATACTTTTTTAAATATTCCTCCAAAATTGAGAAAGCCTATTGAAATTGGACTTTTTAGGCTAGGGCAAGCAATGAATACGATGAATACAACTCAAAAAGCAATTGATTTAGGAATAGCTCTAGAGTGCATACTGACCGCTCCTAGTACTAAAGATCAGCTGTCCTTTCAGTTTAGAACTATCGGATCGTTATTAGTTGGTGGCGACTTTGAGGAGCGAAAAAGAAATTTTTGGTTGTTTAAAGCAATTTATAATCTTCGTTCTCAGGCTGTACATAATGGTGAAATATCTGCCGAAGAAAAAATTCCGGATAGAGGAAAGACTTCAACATCGTTAATTATTCATGAGGGCATTGCTTTGGCTCAAAAAGCATATTTGGCAATTATCCAGAAGGGCGGGCTCGATGAAGCTGGTTACACTGATTTGATGCTTGCAAAATATGATTAGTTCATCAATAAAACAATACGCAATCGTCACGGGTAATTATTGGGCGTTTACGCTTACCGACGGTGCACTGCGCATGTTGGTAGTGTTGCACTTTCATCAGCTGGGTTATTCGCCGCTCGCGATTGCCAGTCTGTTTTTGTTTTACGAATTTTTTGGTGTGGTCACTAATTTATTCGGCGGTTATTTGGGTGCGCGTATTGGTTTGAATCGCACCATGAATATAGGTTTGGGTTTGCAAGTTATCGCGCTTGCGCTGCTCGCTGTTCCTACATCATGGTTAAGCGTGCCCTTGGTGATGGGTGCGCAGGCGCTCTCGGGTGTCGCCAAAGATTTAAATAAGATGAGTGCTAAAAGTGCGATTAAACAATTGCTGCCCGGCGATCAGCAGGGGCGCTTGTTTAAATGGATCGCCTTGCTAACCGGCTCTAAAAATGCATTAAAAGGGGTGGGATTTTTTCTCGGTGGCCTACTGCTAGCTACAGTTGGATTTAAAACCGCTGTGATATTAATGGCTGCTGTATTAGCTTTGGTATGGATGTGCAGTGTTCTACTGTTGCAACAGGATTTAGGCAAAGCCAAAAACAAACCCAAATTCAGCGAACTGTTTTCCAAAAGCCGCGCCATTAATTTTTTATCCGCGGCGCGTTTATTTTTATTTGGTGCACGCGATATTTGGTTTGTGGTTGCGTTGCCGGTGTTTTTATCCAGCCAGTTGCAGTGGGATTTTTGGCAAACCGGCGGTTTCTTAGCGAGCTGGGTTATCGGCTATGGAATCGTGCAATCCCTAGTGCCTTTTATTTTGCGCAGCAAACACCAATCGGCGCCGGGCGGAACGGCAGCACTTGGTTGGGCCAGCGTGCTTGCTGCCATCACTGCGGCACTGGCAATTGCTATAACGACCTATGACGCCATAGAAACCATCCTGATTAGCGGCTTAATTATTTTTGGTATTGTGTTTGCGATTAATTCATCGCTGCACAGCTATTTAATTGTCAGCTACGCCAAGGACGATGGCGTATCGCTCGATGTCGGTTTTTATTATATGGCTAATGCGCTCGGGCGCTTGGTTGGAACACTACTTTCCGGCTACCTTTATCAGCAGGGCGGACTTTCATTGTGCCTATGGGGCAGTGCGATTTTTTTATTGCTGGTAGTGTTTATTTCTATGGGTTTGCCCAATACCCAAACCAAACAGGTTGAGTAACCATGCTAATCTCTTTGTTGGTTAATTTTCTCATTGTTGCACTCTGTGTATTAATTCATTTTGAAACCATCAATATACTGACTAACACCCTGTTCAGTGCAAAACGCTCGCCGCGCATCAGTATTTTATTCAGCCTATTCGCCTGCTTTTTTGCTCACGTAATTGAGGTGCTTATTTTTGCCGCTGGTTATTATTTTTATATGCAAGCCGGCGGATTCGGGCAACTGGTAGGTGGTGACTTGGCTGGTCATGGTTTATTTGGTACACCCAGCACCGGCTTTATTGATTGCATCTATTTTTCACTTACCTGTTATACATCACTGGGTTTTGGTGATTTGGCGCCCACTGGTTGGTTGCGTTTTCTAGCGGGAGTTGAAGCACTCTTAGGTCTGTTGCTTATCGCCTGGACTGCTTCATTTATGTATTTGGAAATGCAAAAACATTGGCGGGTTAAATAAATCTCGATAGGTGAAACATGAGCAATTGCACAACTGATTGTAACTCTGCCGCTGAGTTATTAAATCGCGGCTGCTTCTGTAAAACCCTTGACCGCGACCAGCTCATAACCAAGCTACAAGCACAAAAATTACCTGCCGAAGTATTACAACATCAGCAGCAATTGTTTTCCCATACCGCCGTGTTTGTCTCGCCAGAGCAGTGGCAACAGTTGCAACAACTGGTAGCATCAGTAATGCGTGTTACTGAGTTGCCCGCTTACCGAACGCTCGCGTTAAGCAATGCGCCCGAAATTGCCCAAATACCCAGCCCAACCACCGGTGTTTTTATGGGGTTCGATTTTCATTTAAGCGATGCAGGTCCACAGATTATTGAAATTAATACCAATGCCGGCGGCGGCTTTTTAAATGCAGTTTTACTCAGCGCACAAACAGCTTGCTGCAATGCAAGCGATAGTTTTCCTGCACTGCTACAACCACAAATTGAAACTGAATTTGTCGCCATGTTTTTACGTGAGTGGCAATTGGCACGCGGCGACCAACCACTGCGCGCTATTGCTATTGTCGATGAAAATCCCACAAGTCAATTTCTCTATCCGGAATTTTTATTAGCCCAAGAATTATTTGAGCGGGCGGGGATTCGCACGTTGATTGCTGATCCGCAAGAGCTGGAATTGATTGCGGGAGAAGTGCACTGCCAAAATCACACTATCGATTTGGTCTATAACCGACTCACGGATTTCTCGCTCGCTCAACCAAACAATCAAACTTTGCGCGCGGCTTACGAACAAGATGCGGTTGTACTCACACCCAATCCATTTCATCACGCGCTTTATGCCGATAAACGCAACCTCACGCTATTAAGCGATGCACAGCAACTCGCTGAGCTTGGCGCTGCAACTGAGGATATTGATTTATTGATCGCCGGTATTCCGCGCACCCAATTAGTGAGCAGCGAGCGCGCCGATGAATTTTGGCAGATGCGCAAACACTTATTTTTTAAACCAGCCACCGGTTACGGCAGCAAGGCGGCTTATCGCGGTGACAAACTCACTAAAAGTGTGTGGCAGGATATTTTGCAAGCGGATTATGTCGCGCAACAGCAAGTGCCGCCGAGCGAGCGCGGCATTCTAGTGGATGAAGAAAAACAGCAATTAAAAATGGATATTCGCGCTTACGTTTACGCTGGAAAAATCCAGCTGCTCGCCGCGCGCCTGTACCAGGGGCAAACCACCAACTTCCGCACTCAAGGTGGTGGTTTTGCTCCGGTATTTGTGGCGGGATAGATGCAGGGTAGTTACTGAGGTAGTTACTGAATTTCTGATACCGCCAACACATGCGTGATCAAATTTCCATCCCAATAAAACTGGTAATGCCCCGCTTGTATCGCCGGTGGTGTTAACGCTTTTGGGCGCAATGCAGCGATGCATTCACCGCCCAGATGACGAACCGAGTTATACAAAATCCCCATTTCGTTTTGCGCTTTTAATTGCCGCCCCAAGGTTTGGGCATAAGCGAAACTGTCCGGGTTGTGAACTTGCGGATCAGCGCGAAGATCGACCAACTCTGTGTGCAGCTCGCAGGTGTAGCAGCGCATGGTGAGCATCAGCGGTGGTTCATTGGTCGCTTGTAAGAAGCGCGTGCGGCTAAAGCGCGATTCAGCCAACGCCGTTTCCAAACTCAAACCAGCGTAATAAATACCGAAGCGGCCATCGGTAAAGCGGCTGGCAATTCCGATGTGGGTAAAGGCAGCCATGATGGCCGTAGTTCCCATACCAGTAACTCGATCCTCAGGGGCAACCAAGGCGATATTGCCTGCTTGATCTTGCAGGCGGTCATTGGTGAGGCTTTCGAGCGCGTAGGCGGCATCCAGCTCGGCGGGGTCGAGTAGATTTTCAAAAAGTGAGATAGGCGGGAAATGGCTGGGGATCAGGCGATAGCTATTGCTGTGAACTTCCTTGTATTGGGTAGGTGCTGTCATCAAACATATGCCTCGCCGCGCCATGCATCCAGATAGCGGCGTACATCTACCAAGTCCACTACCCGGCCGGCCAGCATACGCTCCAGTGCAGATGCACCGCCAAAATCGCGATTGGGTTTGCGCACCCAGTTTTTCCACTGTGCCGGATCGGCAAAGAGCAACTGAAGCGCCTTGTAGATACCGGCAAGGTAAGACAGCCGTTCAAGAGTGTCTTTGCCCAGTTTGATGGGTTCACCCGCCGCCAGTTTTTGTCGCCAATTGTGCAGGGTGGTGCGGGTGCCAAGTCCGGCAAGGGTGCAACGCTGTTCGTCGGTAAGACTCCATTCTTCTGCTATGCCAAAGAACAATTTCACAGCGACACGGCTCATTTGTACTTCATCTATAGCGGGTTGAGGTTGTGGCTTGCTCATGGTTTTTTGCTCCTGCATTTTTACATCTCCCTTTACTATATGTTCAAAAGTGAACAATATCAAACTATGCGTTTTAAAATATACAATTTAAATGGATCTCGACTTGGACACCAAAAGCAAAAATAGCGATCACCAGCGGCTGGTTAGCCACTGGTGATAATCAAGATATTTACTAAAGAAAATTCAGGAAGCGGCGATTAACTCGCCACTTTGAAAAACGACATCAAGTGATGCAGGTGTTGCGATTGGTCGTTGGTCTGTTCAGCGGTGGCGGCCAGTTCTTCTGCGGCGGCTGCGTTTTGTTGGGTGACGCTGTTAATTTGGCTCATGGCGACATTCACTTCCGATAATCCGCTCGATTGCTCGGTCGAACTGGCGGCAATTTCCTGTACCAAATCCGAGGTTTTGGTAATCGCAGGTACCATGTCGCCCAGTATTTTTCCGGCGCGCTCCACCAAAACCACATTGCCGTTAGTCAGTGCATCAATTTCCTGCGCGGCAACGCGGCTGCGCTCAGCGAGTTTGCGCACTTCACCCGCAACCACGGCAAAACCGCGCCCGTGTTCGCCTGCGCGCCCAGCTTCAATTGCAGCGTTCAAGGCGAGCAAATTGGTTTGGTAGGCGATGTCATCGATAATGGCGACTTTTTCTGCAACCAAACGCATTGCATCCACCGTTTTAGTCACCGTCTGGCCGCCGTCTTTGGCTTGCAGCGCCGCTTTGGAAGCTATGCCGTTGGTGATTTTGGCGTTGTCGGAATTCTGCGCCACCGAACTGGAAATTTGCTCCAAGGTTGCCGAGATTTGCTCGACACTGCTGGCCTGCTCAGTGGTGGCTTGGCTCAAACTTTGGGTGGTTGCCGATACCTGTGCCGAGGCGCTGGAAAGCGCATCTGAGGTTTGCAGAATATCGGTCACGGTTTGCGACAGGCGCTCCATGGAATCATTCATCGCACCCAACAGCTGACCGAATTCATCTTTGCGCGTATCACTATTGCGGAAGCTTAAATCGCCCTCGGCCAATTGGCGCACGGCATTGGCCACTGTCTGCAAAGGTGTGGTGATACTGCGGAACAGGGCGATGGAGAGAATGATCGCCAGTACTATGCCGATAGCGCCGGTGATGATCATGGCTATTGAGGTGCTGTTAAAATTGGCCACAGCCGATTCATGTTTGGCTGCCAGAATTTGCTCCAAGCGCTCCTGCATTAAATCCAGCTGATTGCGCATGGCTTCAAAATCGTCGGCTGCTTTTCCGGTACTCAACTGCAAGGCAGCTGCTTGGTTACCTTGTTTTATCAGGGCGATTACCTGATCGGTTGAAGCCTCCCACTGATCGCGCAACCCTGCGTAGAGTTTCATCTGCTCACTTAGTTGGGCATCGTCCATCAGGCTGAAAAACTGATCGACCCTGTCGCGCGCCTGCTGTTTATTTTCGGCGTGCTCTTCCAGCAGGGTTGGGATTTTATCGCTCGCGGGATCAGTTGCGATTAGCGTGCGCTCGGCCACCAGCGCCTGCTGTAAATCCCGGTCTGATGAGTAGAGCACGCTGGTGCCAGGAATAAAATTACTCAACAATAATTTGGTAGTGCTGTGCTCCTGATGAAAGGCATAGGCGACAAATACCAGCAGTGCAACAAAGGTGAGTGTCACCAATGCAAAACCGCCGCCCAAGCGTTTGGAAACCGAAATATTCACGAGCATAGGGTGCCTCCGTTCTCGCTGTGCAGATTATGTTTATTCGTCACTCATTCGGTGGTGCCAGCATTTAAGCTAGCCCGAGTTGAGTGCTTATTCCAGTGCCGCGCCGGATAAAACCTAGGCAGACTCTGCGCTCTTGGTTATGCTTGGCACTCATACAACCGTTTCTGCTTTTTATGCGCAAACCAAAACTCGCTCATCACTTTGCCTTTATGGCATTCGCGCTCTGGCTGCTCGGCAGCTGGTTGGGTGCGCATGGGCATTTTTGTTTTGATGGGCAGGAGCCGCCGGTGTCGGTGCATATGCATGGATTGAGCGATCATCCGGAACACCATGCCGATGAAGAGCATCAGGATGCCGATGTCGATTGGATGCAATCGGCCATCGCCAAGCTGAGCAAACTGGATCTGGGTTTAATTCTGTTTGCGGTGATTGCGCTATTTCTGGTGCAACCGCCCCGGCAGATTTCCAGCACCCCCTACTTCACCCTTGTCCCCACCCACAGACCCTTTGCGCGGCCTCAGTTGCGCGCCCCTCCACTGACTGCCTGAGTATTCGTTGTTGATGTGAACTGCACGCGCAGTTCTGATGAATAGCTTGCGCCGAAAAAGCGCCTACTTGATAAAAAGTGGTCAGGATTTGCTATGAAAACCTTATTAACTGCACTGGTTCTTGCGACCAGCGCATCGTTTGCCTGTGCTTCGGCGCAGACAATCAACTCATCCAATGAGATCAGCCTGCAGCAAGCGCTCAACCTCAGCTTGCAGCACAACCCGCAACTCGCGGGCTATCAATTCCGCCGCACCGCCTTGGTGGGGGAACAGACCAGCGCCAATTTGCGGCCGCAAACCCATATCCAACTGGAGGCAGAAAATCTCGCTGGTTCAGGGGATTACACAGGTGCAGATGCGGCTGAATTTACCCTGTCTTTCGCATCGATAATCGAACTGCATGGCCAGCGCGATAGCCGTGTTGCCGTGACAACAGCGCGCCAGCAACAGCTGGAAAGTGAAAGGCGCGTTGCGGTGTTGGATCTGGTCGCGGCGGTGAATTACCGTTTTGTCGCCCTTTTGGCAGCGCAGGAACAGGTGAAGCTGGAAGAGGAAGCGCAGCGACTGACGCAAGATTTGGTGAACAGCCTGATCAAACGTGTACAGGCTGGCAGCACCCCGCAAGCCGAATTGATGCGCGCCCGCGCCGCCTTGGCGCGCACCGAAATCGCACTGGAAAAAACCCGCCAGCAGGCACAGCAGGAAACCATGCAGCTGAGCGCTTACTGGGCCGATGCCACGCCGGATTTCACCCGCGCGCGCGGCGATTTGTTTGCACTAAGCCATCTAGAAAACCTAGGGCCAGAAAGCCTCGCCAACTGGCAATCCCGTCTTGCACATAACCCGGATTTGGCGCTCTTGGGCGACGCCAGCCGCCTGCGCGCCGCCGAACTGCGCAAGCTTGAAACGGAAAGTAAATCGACGCTCGGCTGGAGTGCTGGTGTGCGTCAGTTTCAAGAAACTAGCGATACCGCACTGGTAGTCGGATTAAGCATGCCACTTGGCAGCGGCAAACGTGCAAGCGGCGCCTTGCAAACTGCCCGCGCCGAGCAAGATGCCGCCGAGTTCGCCGAAGATAGCGCCAAGTCCCAGCTGCAAATTCGCTTGAATCAAACTTTTAGCCAACACCAGCAAGCCTGGAGCGAGGTGCAAAGCCTGCGCGAGCGCATTTTGCCGCTGATGCAGGAGGCCAGCCGCGCTACCGCCAATGCCTTTGAGCAGGGCCGCTATAGCTCGCTCGAACTGGCTATGGCGCAACGCGAGCTGCTGGACACCCGTGCCGAACTGATCAGCGCCGCGCTGCGCGCCCACGAAACCCGCATTGAATTGGAGCGACTGACTGCATCCGCGCAATCAGCGACTGCACCAGCGACAGAATTTGAGGTGACCCCATGAGTCGATTAGCCATAAAACCCATCATCAATACCTTTGTAAAAACCCTGATGCTCGGCCTTGCCTTCAGCTTGGCTAACCCGATTTTCGCCTCCGGCGATCACGGCCATGGTCACGGTGATGAAGAACACGCAGAGCCCGAATTTGAAAAAGGCTCTCACAATGGCCGCTTGTTAGTAAAAGATGATTTTGTGCTGGAACTGGCGATTTTTGAGCAGGATGTTCCACCTGAATATCGCGCTTGGGCGACTTTAGATGGCAAGCCCCTCAAACCAAGCAAATGGCAACTGGAAGTAAAACTCACCCGTCTCGGCGGCCGCGAAGATGTGTTCCCATTCAAGGTCGAGCAGGACTTTCTGCGCGGGCAGGGCGTAGTGGAAGAGCCGCATTCGTTTGATGTCAGCGTCACCGCGACTCACGCCGGCAAACGCTACCACTGGGATTACGACTCCTACGAAGGCCGCATCACTATGGCCGAGCCTGTCGCTCAAGCCTCCGGCCTGACTACCGCCATCGCAGGTGAGGGAGTGCTGCAAGAGCGCATCAAACTCTACGGCAATATAGTCGCCGACCCGCTGCGCCTGAGCCATATTCAGGCGCGCTACCCGGGTTTGATTCGCAAGGTAAACCCCAGCATCGGCATGCGCGTAAAAGCAGGCGATGTGTTGGCGACGGTCGAATCCAACGAGAGTCTGCGCGAGTACCCGTTGCTATCGCCGATTGATGGGACTGTAGTTGAGCGCCACGCCAATGCTGGTGAATTTACTGCAGATCGCGTGCTGTTCAGCATCCTCGATGAGCGTGTACTTGAACTTCACTTACAAGCCTTTCCCGCCGATGCCACCAAGATCAAAAACGGCCAGACAGTGACGATCAAGGCCGACGGCCAACAAACCAACACCAAAATCGAGTACATCACCCCGCGCCACGGCGACACCCCAACACTGGAAGTTCATGCGCCGGTGGATAACAGCGCCGGTAACTGGGTGCCCAATCAGGCAGTGGAGGGCTGGGTGGATGTAGCCCAAACCCCGGTGCCGCTGCTGATCGACACCCGCGCCTTGCAGCCTTTCCGCGACTGGCAGGTGGTGTTTATCCAAATTGGCAACACTTATGAAATTCGCCCGCTGGAGTTGGGGCGCAGCGATGGAGAATTCACTGAAGTGCTGGGCGGATTAAACCCGGGCGATAGTTATGTGGTGGAAAACGCTTACCTGCTCAGAGCGGATCTGGAGAAATCCGGCGCCTCTCACGATCACTAAGGAGGCAGCCAGCATGATTGAATCTCTATTACAGACCGCGATTGCGCGGCGCTGGCTGGTACTCGCCACCGTAGGTTTTCTTATCGCATTGGGCATTTGGAATTACCAGCGCTTGCCGATTGATGCGGTGCCCGACATCACCAACGTGCAGGTGCAAATCAACACAGAAGCGCCCGGCTATTCGCCGCTGGAAACCGAGCAGCGCATTACTTATCCGGTAGAAACCGCGCTCGCCGGTTTGCCCAAACTTTCCTACACCCGTTCGATTTCCCGTTACGGTTTATCGCAAGTCACTGTGGTATTTGACGAGGGCACGGATATTTATTTTGCGCGCAATTTAATTAACGAGCGAATCAGTCAAATTAAATCCAATCTTCCCGAAAATATTTCGCCGACTATGGGGCCAATCGCGACTGGCCTTGGTGAAATATTTATGTACACGGTGGAAGCGAAGGACACCCCACAAAACGATGGAGAGACGTTTGACGCAATGGCTTTGCGCGAATTGCAGGATTGGGTCATTCGCCCGCAATTGATGCAAGTAAAAGGCGTGGTGGAAATCAACGCGATTGGCGGTTACACACGGCAGTATCACATCACCCCCGATCCGGTGAAATTATTGCAGTGGAAGCTGAGCTTTGACGACATCATCAGCGCATTAAACGCGAACAATAATAATCGCGGTGCCGGTTATATCGAGCGCAACGGCCAGCAATTATTAGTGCGCACACCAGGGCAGCTGGACAATATCAGCGATATTGAAAATGTCATTGTCCGCAACAACGCCGGTGTAAAAGTGCGCATTCGCGATTTGGCACAAGTAGCGATTGGCAATGAGCTGCGCACCGGAGCAGCAACCCAAAACGGGCGCGAGACTGTGCTGGGTACTGCGATGATGTTGATGGGCGAAAACTCACGCACTGTTGCACGAGCGCTGGCAATTAAACTGGAAGACATTAATCGCTCACTGCCAGAGGGTGTAACTGCAACAGCCGTTTATGACCGCACGCAATTGGTGGATAAAACTATCGATACCGTGCAAAAAAATCTGCTTGAAGGCGCACTGCTGGTTATCGCCATATTGTTTTTATTACTCGGCAATATGCGCGCGGCCTTAATTACCGCTGCAGTGATTCCCATCTCTATGCTGATGACCATTACCGGCATGGTCAACGCCGGAGTATCTGCAAACCTGATGAGCTTGGGTGCATTGGATTTTGGTTTGATTGTGGATGGCGCGGTGATTATTGTTGAAAACTGCATTCGCCGTTTGGGTGAAGCGCAGCGCGGCGCAACATTGGATGTAAAAGCCCGCCTGCAACTCGCCTATGAAGCTACCAATGAAGTGATTCGCCCAAGTTTATTTGGCGTGGGCATTATCACGCTGGTGTACTTGCCGATATTTACGCTCACAGGTGTGGAAGGAAAAATGTTTCACCCTATGGCGCTTACGGTAGTGATTGCACTGACCGCCGCGCTAATTTTATCGCTCACCTTTGTACCCGCCGCTATCGCCCTTTTTATGAATGGCAATATTGCCGAGCATGAAAACCGTGCAATGCGCTGGTTAAAAGATCGCTATCAACCGCTGTTAGTTGCTGCGTTAAATTTCAAAGCAGTTATTCTGGCAAGTGCGTTGATATTAGTGATTGGCTGTGTGTGGCTATCTACACGTTTGGGTTCCGAATTTATTCCGCAATTGGATGAAGGCGATATAGCGCTACACGCACTGCGCATTCCCGGCACTGGACTTGAGCAAGCGATCTCCATGCAAAGTATTTTGGAAGAGCGCATTAAAGAATTTCCCGAAGTGGATAAAGTCTTTGCCAAACTCGGCACTGCCGATGTCGCCACCGACCCTATGCCGCCTTCGGTTGCCGATAACTTTGTCATCTTTAAACCGCGCGATCAGTGGCCAGATCCTAAACGCTCCAAACAGGATTTGGTAAAAGCGATTGAAGAGGCGGTTAGCAACTTGCCCGGTAACAATTACGAATTCACCCAACCGATTCAAATGCGTTTTAACGAATTAATTTCCGGTGTGCGTTCGGATTTGGGCATTAAAGTGATTGGTGATGACCTTGAGCAATTACAAAAATCCGCTGCGGAAATTTTGGAAGTGCTGGAAAAAATTCCCGGTGCTGCCGATGCGCGCATGGAGCAGGTCACAGGTTTACCCATGCTGACCATTACACCCAAGCGACGCCAACTCGCGGCCTATGGTTTAACCATGACCGAAGTACAGGATTTTATTGCAGCAGCGATTGCTGGTGAAACTGCCGGATTAATTTATGAAGGCGACCGCCGTTTTGAATTAGTCGTGCGTTTACCCGAAAATCTGCGCACCGATTTACGCGCACTCGAACGTCTGCCAGTGCCCATCGCGGGCGAACCCAATTTTGTGCCGCTCTACGAAATTGCGAGCGTCGATTTAGCCACAGCGCCCAACCAAATTAGCCGCGAAAATGGCAAGCGTTTGGTGATTGTCACCGCTAATGTGCGCGGCCGCGATTTGGGTTCATTTGTACAAGAAGTGCAAACGCAAATCAGTGAACAAGTAAAATTGCCCACGGGTTATTGGCTGGATTACGGCGGCACTTTTGAACAGCTCGAATCCGCGAGTAAACGCTTAGCGATTGTTGTTCCATTAACACTATTAATGGTAATCGCATTATTGGTAATGGCATTTGGCTCACTAAAAGACGCACTGATTATTTTCACCGGCGTGCCACTAGCACTCACCGGCGGCGTACTCGCACTCTGGCTGCGCGACATGCCTTTATCCATGAGTGCAGGTGTCGGCTTTATTGCACTCTCCGGCATAGCGGTATTAAATGGCTTGGTCATGCTCGCATTTATCCGCCAGCTCCATCACACCTCCGGCGATTTAATTAACGCAATCATCCAAGGCGCACTCACGCGCTTGCGCCCGGTATTGATGACTGCGTTAGTCGCAAGCCTCGGTTTTGTACCTATGGCATTTAATGTAGGAATCGGTGCGGAAGTACAACGGCCATTAGCGACAGTGGTGATTGGCGGGATTATTTCATCCACATTATTAACGCTGGTGGTGTTGCCGATTCTTTATGCGTTGGTTCACCGGAAATCAATCAAACACTAAACGTAGAAACTATGAACTGGATTATTACTAAATACTTAATCACTGCCGCTATGGTGGTGTTGATTTCCGAAGTTGCCAAACGCAGCGATAAGCTGGGCGGTCTGATTGCCGCCCTGCCGCTGGTGACGTTACTCACGCTGACCTGGTTATTTATCGAGAATCAACCCGCTGCGAAAATCGCCAACCATGCCTGGTATACCTTTTGGTATGTAGTGCCAACACTGCCGATGTTTTTATTTTTCCCAATGCTGCTTAACCGCTTTGGTTTCTGGTTAGCACTGGGAATGTCAGCCATAATTACCATCGTCAGTTTTGTGTTGTTTGCATTGGTGGTAAAGCGTTTTGGCGTTGAACTTTGGTAATTAAACGCTAGCAGCCGCTGCAGGTTGGGGTGAGCTTGCGAACCCCAACATTTATCACAATAGTAGTTATTGATAGGGGAGATCCCATGGGTGCCAGCTGTTGCAATCACGACCACGATCATGAACCTTCGCATTCACCCGATCCCAAATATCGCCGTATTTTATGGGTGGCGTTGATTATTAATGCGTTGATGTTTGTGGTGGAAATTATTTTTAGCCAGCGCGCTAATTCGGTGTCGCTGCTTGCTGATTCCATCGACTTTCTCGGCGATGCGGCCAATTACGGTATTAGCATCTGGGTGTTGGCAATGAGTGTGCAGGCACGCGCTAAGGCTTCATTGGTGAAAGCGGCGTCTATGGGGATTTTCGGGATAGCGGTGCTTGCTCATGCCGTTTGGAATGCAGTGAGCGACGTAGTGCCGGATGCACATACCATGACGTTGATTGGTTTTCTTGCACTCGCGGCGAATGTGAGTGTGGCGATCATGTTGTATGCCTATCGCAATGGCGATAGCAATATGCGCAGTGTGTGGTTGTGTACGCGCAACGATGCACTGGGCAATATCGCGGTGGTGTTGGCGGCGGTGGGTGTATTTGGTACTGGCACCGGCTGGCCGGATTTTATTGTCGCGGCGATCATGGGAACGCTGGCGCTGACGGCTTCTGTACAGGTGATCAAACAAGCGCGACAAGAATTGCACCGCCATTAATTTTTTTGATGTTGATTCGATGACCGATATTTTCCAAACCGCTGCGCTGACTGAATACCAAAAATCCTCAGCGCAGATTGCCAAATTAAAAGACGCACCTACTGCGCTAAGTAAATCCTATGAGCGCTACGATAATCTTATCGCGACAGCGTTTGATGAATCGCCAAACAAACCTGCGTGTAAAGCAGGTTGCGCGTTTTGTTGTCATTACAAAGTAGAAGTGCGCGCGCATGAAATATTGTTGCTGAAAAATTACATCAGTAAAAATTTTTCAGCAGAACAAATTCACACTGTGCTTGCAGAGGCAGAAAGCAACGCGGCAATTATTCGCACACTCACGCCTGAACAGCACCTCACCACCAATTTAAAAT
Source organism: Cellvibrio chitinivorans (assembly GCF_035117775.1). NCBI lineage: Bacteria > Pseudomonadati > Pseudomonadota > Gammaproteobacteria > Cellvibrionales > Cellvibrionaceae > Cellvibrio > Cellvibrio chitinivorans. Next base: position 678,689 of record NZ_JAYKKN010000001.1, on the reverse strand, counting down.
GCCCGATGCTGGTGGATAATCAATGCAGCGTTTATCCCGCGCGCCCCTTTCGCTGCCGCAACTTTCATTCAACCGATGCAGTTGCCTGTGAACAATCGTTTAATGATCCGGGCAATATGGAAATCGCGGTGGGTATGATTGAAGATGTCGCCATGCTCGCCGATGCGCTTACGCAAGGTTTTGAGGCCGCCGCAGAACAGACCGGAAAAGATAATCGCGTCTACGATTTTACTACTGCATTGGTAGAAGTATTTAAGGATGCAAATGCACTCAAACGTTATCAGCGCGGCAAGCAAACTTTTCAAACCGCAATTGTGGTTGAGTAATTAATCAATTCATTGCTCGAAAACAAAAAAACCGATCTTTTGGGATCGGTTTTTTACTTTCACAACTAGCTGTTAAACATTATTTTTTGTACGAACATTTGTTCGGGTTGCCTTGCGGATCTGAACCGAAGGCAGCAACGGTACAGGCGATTGAACCAGGTACAGATACTTTCTTCACTACCCAATTACCTTTACGACCAAAAGCTACCCAGCCATCCCCTGAAGTTACTGAACAAGTGCCACCCAGATCAGCACATTTGGAGAAGCCAGTTGGATAGTCACCTGTGCCAGTTAATACCGGCGCTCCGCCCGCTGAACTTGCTACGCTGCTTGAGCTGGAAGATTTGCTGGATGACGAAACCGCAACGGAACTCGATGAAACCGCAACGGAACTTGATGATTTACTGGAAGAAGAAACTGCCACTGAACTTGCTGCCGAACTGGTGCTGGTACCACATGCAGAGCTGGTCAATTGCGCACCGTTTTTACCTACACCGGCATAGCTTGCCAATTTGCTTTTCACACAGTCAGCTGACACTGGCGAGTAGCTGTATGGCAGGCTGATCGGGAAAGGCGCCGTGGTTGTCCAATTAGTCGCATCAACAGTGCCACCGCTAGACCAAGTGATATTGTAAGTTGCAAAATCGCCCGGGGTTTTTACGTTGTTATTGCGCAGATCCCAGAAGCCGCAGTTGCTGCTGTCGTAGCGACAAGTGACCGGGTTAAGCGCATTTTCAAAGTAGTTGTTTTCAATCAGCGCATAGCCGCCCTGACGCACGTTAATACCGGAACCGGTAATGCCGTCGTAGTGGTTGTTGTACATGTGCGTCCAACCGCCGCGTTGCAGAGGCAAGCGCGCATTTACATTTTTATAAATGTTGTGATGGAAAGTAATGTTGCGTTGGAAATCAACCGAGGTGTGACCATCCAAACCGACTTTTTTGCTGTCGTGAATATTGTTGTAAGACACAGTGACATTTTTGGAATCTTTTTTGATATCCAGCGCACTCTCAAATGTCAGGTCGCCATCGGGTGAACCATTACATTCGTTATTAACAGCAAACAATTCGTTGTGATCAATCCACACGTTGGAGGTGTTATCCACGCGCAACATATCCGCGTCGTTATTAGCACCGCCGAGCGCACCAATTTTCATATTGCGAATAATCACGTTTTCACTTTTGATCAAAGTAATACCAAAGTTGGCCGAAGAACCATTGGCACCCTGAATAGTAATCCCCTTGGTGAATTCTTTGATTTGCACTTCGCGGTAGGCATCGTTCCAGTGCGCTTTGGGGCAGTTGCCGTTGGCGTCGACTGTGTGATCTTTTACGATCTGGTTGATCAGCGAATCTTCATTGCCGGTATAGGTGATGATGAGCGGGTAAGCACCGCCAGTCACTTTATTGCCGCTGGAATCCAAGCGCGCGTTAGCGATGATGGTGTTGATCTCTTGATAGGTTGCAGCGGTGAAAGATTTTGCACCCGAAACATTGCCGCCATCGGTAGTTGCGAAACCACCGGACGCCGCTGCAAAAGCCGTCGAGCCAGCGCACAAAGCGACAGCAGCAGCCATAGTTTTTAAGGTAAAACCTGCTGCATTTTTTTGCGCAGTAGAGCTGTGGAAAGTGGACATAATTACAATCTCGTCTTGGTTATTCATTATTAGGACGGATTGACCGAGATGCCTGTGTTGTCGATTGGGGAATAAAATTCCGGTAACGACTGCGAACGCTTTTTTATTTTTTATGGCTGTTATTTTTATTGTCGCCTAGGCGCTAATCGATACCTCTGGTAACTAAATATAGAGCGCACTTGAGCGAGGCGCGACATTACGGCTTCTCTATGTCGCTCGCAATATATCTACGCACTAATGGCGCCAAAATCCATATAAATTTAGCGGATGATATTTACCCGTTTCGGAAAGTGACAAGCGCTGATTTTTGTCCGTGGCGCTTTAGTAACGCGTGTTACTGAAGCTCGCTGTAGTTTGTACGCCGCACTAAAAAGATACAGGCTAAAAAAGAAAACCGATCGCGGGGATCGGTTTTCTTTTTTGCTCAGTCCAACAATTGTTATTGCACGCGGATGTTGTCGATCCAAACGGCGTCCTCGCCTCTGGCAACACTGCCATCTTTTTGGTAGACGAATTTGATAGTGTGGAAACCCGCGCTGATCGGCAAACTTTGCGACTGCCATTGATCGATGGATTGCACGTAGAGTTTCAACTCACCATCTACATAGACATACAAACTATCGCAACAGCTTTCAGAGGAAACCCGCGCATCAAAACTCAATGTGGATTGATTAAATACTGCGGCCCATTCCACCGCAGAGTTTTGGCTATCGCCAATCGCACCTGAGCGCAAACTCTTAGTGCCATTTGATGCAACGCCATCAGTTACCGTCCAACCCGCATGAGTATTAGCCGGCGTAATCCAGCCCGTAAACGACTGCTCAAATGACTCTGCAAAGCTCACCAGCGCGGCGGGTTTGCTCTGCGCATCATTCGGGTCAGTCATAAAATGGGTGACTTCCAGCAGATCGCTAATGGAGTCCGAATCCGAGTCACTTTGCAGCGGATTGGTGTGATATTGATAGACTTCTTCGCCATCGGTTAAGCCATCGTCATCCGAATCCGGGTCATTCGGATTGGTATTGAACTCGTTGACCTCATCGCCATCATTGACCAGATCACCATCGGTATCATCAAGCGCAGGATTGGTATCGACTGCAAACTCTTCCAAGGCACTCAGGCCATCGTTATCGCCATCTAGCGCAGCATCGCCCGGGCTATCGAGATCAAGGCCATTGGCCAGTTCCCACCAATCCGGTAGTCCATCGCTATCGCTGTCCGGCTGCGGGAAACTGGCCAGATAAACTGTTGGTATCGCCAGTGTTTGCGCACGCTGCCAATCCGCCGAGTACCAGACAATCTGGTTGTCGTAGTTAATGACCAACAATTCGTTGCGATCATTAACACTGGCCGTGCGCGCAGAGTTGACGCTCACCCGCTGGTCGATCAAGCGCTGGGCGTTGTAGCGAATTACTTCGTTATAAGCCACTGCGATCAGGCGATCCTCGCTATCGATCAGGATTTGCCGTGCATCAACCGTGTTCATCTGGCTGACCAGCGCCAGCGTATTCGGGTTGTACTTGTACACCACCGAATTGCTATAGGCGTAGATAAAACCACCTGAGTCCAAGGCAATCGAGGTGTAGTTGTGCGAACCAAACCGGGTAATCGCGCCAGAGGTCAGATTGACCCTGTCGATCCCCCCGGTATTGGTTGCCGAATTCCAGGTAGTCGCATAGGCAAAGTTACCCGCTGCCGCCACTAGGCCGCCAACGTCAGAATAGTAGCTGAGCGCGCCCAAACCATCGAAGTAGCGCCAGTTAAAAGTGGCCAAATCCAGCACCCCCAAACGAACCTGATTGCCACCAAACAGTGCTACCAGTTTTTCATTGCCGATACTGGCGATGCTCTGCACAGTTGCATCCTGCACCGATAGGCCGGTACCCAGGCTTCTTACAAGAGTTTTATTGGCATCGATAAATTGCAAGCTGTTGTTGTACAGACTTACAAACTGCACCCCCAATTGGGTATTGGTCTGCGCCGTTTGAATCACCAGATTGTCCAGATAAATCGCGCAAGACTGGCTGTTACTGCGAATACTGATCGTGTGCATTCCCAATGGAATAACCGTCTTGAGGCTAGCCCAACTGGTAGTCACGTAGATGCTGCCCATCAACTGCTCATCCACATAAACGTCCAAGGTGCCGGCATAGTCGCAATTCGCTTTCACATCGAGCGAGAAATCACTGGCGCTAAAGAAGCCGGTAAAACCTATGTCTGCTTCATAGCGCATTTGCAGGGCTTTGGTGCCGTGGCTGGCGTTATTCAGGCTGATACTGACATCAGTGGTGGTATCCGATAACACCCAACCAGCAGGTAAGTTGGCATCTTCGAACGAATAAACGCCCGCACTGAACATGGGCGGAATCGAAAGCGCATTGTTCGGGTCTGTGCCCACCAGATACTCGGAGTAGTTAGGTATGCCATCGCCGTCAGTATCCAGATCGCGGTCAGCGGCATCGAGCGGATTGAAGCCATTGCTGACTTCCCAGTCGTCGCGCATGGAGTCGCCATCCGAGTCTATGCTGGTCGGATCTGTGTGATGCGTATTCACCTCATCAGCATCGCTCAACTGGTCGCCATCCGAGTCCGTCTGGTCGGCGTAGGTGCCTTGCGTGAACTCTTCCAGATTGGTGAGGCCATCGGCATCCAGATCGAGCGCTGCATCGCTGGCATCCTGCAGATTCAAACCATAGTGACGCTCCCACCAGTCGGGCAGGCCGTCGTTATCGCTATCACCTTCCAGATTGATCGCCACCAACTGCTGATCCGCCTGAATATAGAGTGCACCATCGGCGCCCAATGCCAAGCGTCCACCCGCTGCATAGCTCCAGAGCAGCTCACCGGTGCTGGACGAGAGCGCATAGGTAGTATTGCTAGTGGCAACAAAGATATGACTGAGGGTCGCAATGATATTGCTGTTCAGATAATAGCTATCCGGACGCCAGCTCCAGCGCTGCTGGCCATTGATTTCATCCACCGCCGTCAGCGAGCCATTAGTCAGGTAGATCACCTGCCCATTGGCGGCAACCGGCAGGACACTTTCATTGTAGTACTGATCATTGACGCGCCAATTAATCTGGCGTGTCGCTATGTCGTAGCTGATCAAATCATTGGCGTGAGTGAGGATATTGTTGCGTGAACCCAATACTAGATTAGGGTTGGCGTTTGCTTGGGTATCGATGCTAAACGCGGCCGTACCGGTAGTGCGACTCAAGGCATGGATTTGCGCGCTGTAGGTATAAAACAGGTACTGGTCATTGAGTGCCATATCATTGCCGGTGGACACGCTGGCACTCCACAGGTTTGCACCTGTATCCAAGCGCGTTGCCACAATAGCGTTGTGCGCCATTGAGTAGGCGGTATTGCCCAACACACTGGGGCGCAGCTGGCTCGCGTAAAAAGAGTTACCCAAGCTGACACTGGTCGCTGCCGCACCGGAATCTGCATTAAATTGGCGGATGCTGGTTGGGTTCGAGGCCTGCACAACTACCTGACCAACACTAAAGGTGGGTGCGCTGATATTGTAGATTTGTGACAGATCTTGCTTCCATTCTTGCTTGCCATCTACCGCATTGAGCGACAGCAGACTATTGCCACTGGAGTAGTTGCCACCCTGAGTGACAAACACATGGCTGTCGCCGGTTGCCACAGGCGAGATTGGCAGGCTAAAACGCTTGCTCCAGCGCAGGCTAAAGTCAGCTTCATCGAGGCGATAGGGTTGGAAGCCATTGTGGGCGGCATTGCCCTGTGTCATCGCCCAATCACCCAAGTGCGGAGTGCTGGCGGCGCTGTTGTGGTCGGTGCCACTGTAGATTTCATCGAGGTTGCTGAAGCCATCGCCATCGCTATCAGCAGTGGCATCATTTTCATCGAGCGGGTTCAAGCCGAGCGCCAATTCGCGCGCATCATCCAGACCATCGCCATCAGTATCAGCCAAGAGAGGATTGGTAGCGTGAGTGTTCAGCTCGGCACCGTCACTTAGACCATCGCTGTCCGAATCGGCGCGCAATGGGTTGGTGCCACTGGTATTCAGCTCATAACCATCAGTCAAACCATCGCCGTCGGTGTCGGCCACCAGCGGATTGGTTTTGGCCGTGTATTCCTGCAGGTTGCTCAAACCGTCGCTATCAAGGTCAACCGCCGGATCCAGATCGCCGCCATAGCGGCGCTCCCACCATTGCAGCAGGCCATCATTGTCGGTATCGCCCTGGGTATCCACCGCAGTCACTTGGTTGCCATTGAACAGATACAGGGTGCCATCAACCCCCATCGACAACTCGGCAGCGCCCTTGGCAATACTCCAGGCAATAGTGCGCGTGGTCAGGTTCAGGCCATAGGTAGTGCTGCCATCAGAATAGAAAAGATGGCTGGCGGTCAGGACTATATTGTTTGAACCCCAGTTGTAGGGCAGCGTCATGCTCCAGCTGAGCGCACCTGTTTGCTCGTTGATCACACAGAGTTTGTTATTGCCCATGACATACACATGGCCATTGCCCAAGGCGGTACGGTAGCCCGGACAATCCGGGTTGAGCCAGCTGCGGGTGCCATCGGCGGTATTGATGCTGCTGAGTTTGCCATCCTGGGTTTGCACAATCAGGTTGTCTCTGGTGCCCATCATCACCTGCTCGATGTAGCCCTCAAGGGTGATGCGTCTTAACAAACTGCCATTAGTAACCGAGAAAATATTGAGCGAACTGCTGCCTACGGCAACTAGCTGGTTATTACCCAGCAAGAAGCGCTCGCTATTGTAAAAATAATCGCTGGCGGCGTTTGAACTCCACAGTAAATTCCCGCTCGCCAGACTGTAAGCCTCAAACGAACGGCCACTGCTGGCGACGGCATAGAGTGTATCGCTGCCCAAGATAGGCAGGCGATTGTTGGAGTTGCTGCCCAAGGTCTTGCTGCGCAATTGAGCGCCGGTCGCGGCATTAACTACCACAAAACTCGCAGTGCCATTTTGGCTGGTGAAATACACCAATTTGCCATCCTGAGTGGCGAGGTTGGTATCGCTGCTATTGGCCGTTGTGTTGCGCCAGATTTCTGCACCTGTACCTGCATCCCAACCTACCAGCTGGCTATTGGCGGTGCGCATAATCAAGGTATCGCTCGCACTTACCGGCATGCTGAGCGTTTGCACCGAGCTCCTGCTCCAGCGCTCGCTAAAGCGGCTGTCATCCAACATTAAAGGGTTGTAGCGATTACGCTGGTTATTGCCGGAAGTACGCGACCAGTCACTCGCTTGCGGGCGGGAATTAGCGTCATTAAACGCAGTATTGGCGCGCAGCTCATGGAGGTTGGAAAAGCCATCGCCATCGCTATCGGCAAGGGCGTCTTGACCGTCGAGCGGGTTTAAGCCAACGCTGATCTCTTCTTTATCACTTAAACCATCGCCATCACTATCCACTTTGGTGGCATCGGTCAGATGGGTTTTTATTTCGGCGTAGTCACCCAAACCATCGCCATCGGTATCCGCGATTAAGGGCGAGCTAGCGCCGCTGGACTCTTCGCCATCCAACAGCCCATCACCATCGGTATCAGCGATTGTCGGGTTGGTATTCAGATTGAATTCTTGCAATCCGGTCAAACCATCGCCATCGGTGTCGGCGGTAGGGTTGATGTTTTTATGCAGGCGCTTTTCCCACCAATCGGGCAGGCCATCTGCATCTATATCGCCTTCAAGATCAATTGCCACCACGCCAGTCGCGCTAAAAATAACTAGCGCACCTTCCGCCATCAACATACCACCGGAGGTGTTGTTCAACGTCCAAGCTAATACACCTGTCTCCAATAGATAGGCATAGGTATTTTGAGCGTCGCGCACAAACAAGAGGTTGTTGGTCAACAGTGGATCGCCGATAAAACTGTTGCTGCCACTGATGGTGGAGACTAGCGCACCTGTCGCTATGGCACGACCTTCAATCACACCATTATTGATAATGTAAAACTGATCGCCCTTAACCACTGGCTGGCCGCTAAAAGTAGAACCGAGCTCCCATGCCAGTGTTTTGCTCGCAAGGTTAAACGCCACTAACCGGCCCTGATAGTTAGCGAGCACATAATCACCCGCCACCACTGGTGCCAGGTTCATACTCCAACCGCCCCAGACAAAATTCGGATCGGGAATTTCAAAATCCACATTGCCGGTAAGACGGTTGGCAACGGTCAGTTTGGGCGAGTATTGGCCGGTATAGGCGATGGCATAGCCACCTGATATAGCAGGGGTAAATTGATCGTACTGGTTAAGGGTCTGCCACCATTTTTGCGCACCGGTTTTGGCATCAATCGCATACATTCCACCGTAGTAACCTCCGGCGATATACACAGTGCCATCCACGATGGTTGGAGGGAAAAAACTACTCCACTGATCTTCCAGCTTGGTTTTGAATACCGGTGCACCATTCGCCGCGGTAAACGCCCAGAGAAAGGCATCCTCATAACCGCCGGTTTGTACATAGACAATGCCATCGGCGTAGGCTGGCTGGTTAAGCCCATAAAAGGAATCGCCCGCCAGAGATTGGGTCCAGAGGGTGGTACCGGTACGGGCATCCAGCGCTATCAGCTGGCCACCCTGATTGAGGAAAATATAGCCGTCACCCGCCGCGCCCGGAATGGCGGAGGACAGCGCAAGGTTGGTGCTCCAGCGCTGCTTGAAGTTGCTGGTAGTGAGGGTGATATCTATATGGCCGCTGTGTTTGGCATTGGCTTGATAGGTTGTCCAAGCCGGGATCGCTTGCCCTAATGGATCGGTATCGGCGTTATCGCCAATCCCGTCATTGTCGGTATCGACAGTCTCAGTAGCATCATTCGGGAAGCGGTCTTTGTTATCGCCCACACCGTCGCGGTCAGAGTCGAGCCACTCACTGGGATCATTGGGGAATGCATCAGTGCTATCGGGATGACCATCGCGGTCAGTATCCAAAGGCGCAACAGATGAAGTCCCGCCGCCTCCACCCCCACCACCTCCGCCGCCACCACAGGCGACAAATAGCGAACACAACAACACGCCAGCTAGCAAACGAACAGAACGTCCGGACATACAAACCCCTTCCATAAGGAATCAATTTATTAAATTTATTAGGAAATTGGCCAGAGACCCTTGGCCAGAGCACGCATGCTAGCAATCAGCTTGTTTATTTGCACGACAATTCGCAGCAGTATTGATCAACGTCCGTCAGGAAACTCGGAAATAGGTACAGGGCGACCAAAAAAGTAGCCTTGGTATTTAAAACAGCCTTCGCTTTCGAGCCAATCGCGCTGCTCTTTGGTTTCTACACCCTCAGCGATAACCGTGAGTTCCATGCTTTGTGCGAGACGGATCACCATACGCGCGATGGCGGCATCGTTGGGGTCGGTGAGTACATCTTTGACGAACGACTTGTCGATTTTCAACTCGCTGATCGGCAAGCGCTTGAGGTAGGAGAGGGATGAATAGCCAGTGCCAAAGTCGTCGAGCGAGAAGCGGATACCCCGGCTTCTAAGCGCGTCCATTTTGGTGATGATGTCCTGCTGATTGGCGACCAGCATGCTTTCGGTGAGTTCGAGTTTGAGGCGATTGGGCACAGCACCCGTCTGCTCGATTATCGCCAACAGCTGCTCTACAAACTGCGGGTGCTGGAATTGGCGCGCACTGACGTTGATCGAGAGGATGATGTCTGCCGTCTGCGGACTTTTGCTCCACTCCACCAACTGCGCGCAGGCGGTGGCGAGAATCCAGTGGCCGAGCGGCAAAATCAGCCCCGACTCTTCCGCGAGCGGGATAAATTCCAGCGGCGGCACCATGCCGCGTTGCGGGTGAATCCAGCGCACCAAGCCTTCGGCGCCCACCACCTTGCCGTGTTGATTGAGCTGCGGCTGGTAGTAGAGTTGGAACTGTTGTTGGTAGAGCGCATCGCGGATTTCATTTTGCAGCGCAAACCGCTGGGCGGTGATGGTCTGCATTTCCGGGTCAAAAAAGCGCAGGGTATTTCGCCCCGCCGCCTTGGCGTGATACATGGCCTGATCGGCTTGTTTCAGCAGCTCGTCAATCTGCACCGGAGTATCGCCAAACAGGCAAATCCCGATACTGGGCGAGTTGAAATACTCCTGACCTTCAAGTTGATAAGCGTTATTGAGGCTGGCGAGGATTTTCTCGGCAATCTGCTGCACCTGACGCGCGGCCTTGTCGTGCTCGGCATCCAACCCTTCAAACACCACCAGAAATTCATCGCCCCCCAAACGCGCCACCGTATCCTGAGTGCGCACCGCTTGGCGCAAGCGATCCGCTACGGCGATCAACAGCAAATCGCCGATGTGATGACCGCGGTTATCGTTGAGGGTTTTGAAGTCGTCGAGGTCGATAAACAAGAGCGCGCCCAGTGAGCTTTGGCGCTGGCTGGTGACGATTGCACGCTCCAGCCGATCTTGCAGCAGACGGCGGTTAGGCAACTGGGTGAGCGGGTCATAAAACGCGAGTTTGTTGATGCGCTCTTCGCTTTCTTTGCGCTGGGTGATGTCGCGGCTCAAAACCACAAAACGGGTAACGCCATCCTCACTATCGGCTTTGCGTGACACAGATAACTCAAAAGTCGCCGGGCCACGCGGCAAATTTATCGAATACCATTTGCCAGTGGAGATGCCGCATTCTGCTGCTTCGCGCAGTGCCTCATCCACAATGGTGCAAGCCGGTTCGGGCAGGAACTGATGAAACCTCTGCCCCAAAAACTCGTCCGGTTTGAGTACCAATAAATCCGGCTGGTTGGTGTGATAACTGTGGATGATGCCTTTACTATCAACCTCAAATAACTGGTCGGGGATGGCATCCAGCGTCGCCTGCAGATGGGCGCGCGCCTTGAGCAGCTCGCGCGTCTGGTCGGCTACTGCATCCTGTAAATGCAAACGCCGCCGCTGAATCATCACCATCAGCCAACCTTGGTAACTCAGCAGCAAACTCAGCAACAAAGCGATCAGGATTTCACCCAGTAAATGCATCTGATCCGTCCAACCTGCAACCGGCGCGACACTGAGCGTCCAATTGCCATTAGGCACATCAAACATTTTATGCACAGGGTCGATCAGAAAACCGGCTTCATGGGCGGTAATCGTCTGCTGCTCTCCGGTATCGGGATTAGTGCGCCACAGCCGATAGGCCATGCCCTGATCCGCCAATTGGTTGAGATTAGCGCTCTGCAACAGGCGATCGATACGAATAATGACGTTACTAAACCCCCAAAACTGCTGCCCTTCAGGGGTCGATAAATACACCGGCAGCCGCGCCACAGCACCTACGCCCCCTTGCACCAATTGCACCGGGCCGGCGAGGGTTAACTGGCCGGAGTCGCGCGCGCGTATCGCCTCTTTGTTTTGAAAGGTGTCGGCCAATTGATTGAAGCCGAGCGATGCCTCGTTGCCTTCGAGTGGGTATACCTTGGTAATAATCCCGTTCGGCGACAAACTGATATGGGAGACGCTATCGAAATAGGGCAGAAGCTCGCGCGCGGCATCTTCAAAGCGAGCAGTGGCGCCGTGGCCAAGGCGTACCATAGCGGCGAAAGAGTAGTTGAGCGTCAGTGCCTGATTGAGGCTATCGCGCACCAAAAAAGCATGGTTCTGGGCAATATTTTCCACATCAGCGCGGCGCGCATGGCGTTGGTTATCTTCCAATTGCCAAATAATCAACGCCGACAAACTGAGGCAAACCGCCAACACCGCCAACGCCATCGCCTTGGGACTGCGCAAAAGTAAGGGAATGGCCTCAGGCATATTGGGAAACAATCCGGTTACAAAACAAACAATGAAAGATGTGACAACTATAGCATTGCTATAGCCGCTTGCCTGCGGGATTGCTGCATGAATGGTGCCTAAATGATCAGATATAAACCCACTAGCTATCGCCTTCAGGTATAGGATCAGAATCACTCTCAGTTACTGGCGAGGTGTATTGGGTATAAATGGAATCGATCGGACGGCGAATCTCATCGCGCTTGGTGCCATCGGCATTTTTGATATAGGCATAGCAGTTGAATCTGGCGTTGATAAAGTTTGCCGGATCTTTTTTGCCCGGCTGGGGAATTGTCTCCTGAATGTTGTTTACATCTACGCTGTAATAAACCCAGTAGTGATGCTGTATCACCCAGTTTTTCACCTGCGTTTCTATTTGATGTAGATGCGCACTGTTGGCAGCTGCGGTGATGGGATACATATTGGCATTATTGCCAAGCCCACCAATATGATGATTGAGCAAGTGTCCCTTGATATAACGCGATACGCTGGGACGACGTGGATTTGTCACTAAATTTTTCATCACATCACCCAGTGCGGCTCGCGCAGGAGGGCTGCCTTGGTTAATTTTATCTGGCCCTACCGGATCAGCCACCATGGTTACTCCCACAGGGAAACCAGCAGCTGAGCCACTAGTTCCGGTGGGAGTCAAATTGGACGCCAAGGTCAGCCCCGACGTTGTGCCTTTGAGCGGCGAATTGATATCGACCATCTGCTCTTGCGTTGCGCGCAATTTCACGCGGGTGATTTCGCCAGAGGTTTGGTACACCACTTCACTTAACGCAAAGCGATTTTTGATGCGCAGGAAATATTCGGCCAGTGCATCTGTGCCATCCGTTGCCTCTACCGCCAGCAAAATCATTTGGCGCGCACCGTTTAAATCGATGCGCTCTTCATCGGCGCTGCGCGGTGTGGTGACGGGCACATCATTTAAATTATTTAACGTAAGTGGATTAGGCAGACGCCCGCTCGCATCACCCACACCCAATAAAGGTGTGAGGTGAGTCGCGAGTAAATCCACTTTTTGTGTCAGCTCCGCGCGCAGTGCCGTGGTATCTGCACCTTCAGCGGCGCTCGCCAAGCGCTGTTTAATGCTTTGAATTTCACGCAGGGTCGCAACCGCTTGGGTTTTATGGGTTTGTTTTTGCGCGCGCTGTGGATCGGCATCGGCAATCACCAGATTTTCCAGAAAAATATTCACCGGCGTAGGTGTCGATTCCACAATCAATTCGCCGCGCTCACTTTGAAAATACAATTCGTGGCTGTGACCTTCACTATCGCGAAATTCTTTGCGGCTCTCCCACCAGTTGCGCACTGCCGCAGCACCGGCGCGCAGCATATCCAGAAACGCGCGCCCGGCACGCACCGCTGCACCGATAATACTGTCGAGCGCGCCGTTAACCCGCTCGCGAATACTTTCCACCAATTCGCGAATACGCTCGCCCAGATTGCCAAAACCAAATTGATTGGCGAGAAAACCGATCACAATCGGCATGGCATCCGCCATAGTGGTTTCCAAATAATTCGCGGCGGTATCAATCATGCCGCGCGCAATATCGGCGATGCCCGCCACCACCGAATTAATAATTCCCAACATTTCCACCATGTACTGCGCAAAGGATTCAATCGCGTGGTAAATCGCAATCAGCGCATTGATCACCGGCATAATGCCGGTCACATCCAAGAGCGACATCAACCAGCGCGAAGCAGTGCCGATAATCGCAGTGTTAATCCAATTGACCGCGCTGGTGAGCACCATATTCCACAAATCGGAAATGCGCTCCTGAATCATGCGCCACAATCCGGGCAGCCCCTCCATAATCGCCACTTGAATAAATTCCCACGCGCCGCTCGCCAATTCCACTGCGCCGCGAATGCGCTCCACCATCGGCTGCCCCACATGCACCGCGAGCAAACGCCAGATATTTTCCAGTGTCAAACCCAGCAGCTCAAACACAAAACCGATAATCGAGCGGAAGCTGGTAATGTCGGGCGGCGTTAATCCGGCCTCGGTAATTTTGCTAAATAGCCAACCGGTTACGCCGCCAAATAGATGCGTAAAAATATTGCCAAAAAATTGCGTGACGCCCTGCCACATGGAGCGCAATAAATTGCCGAGAAAACCGATTGGGTCCATCAAAATATCGGAAAAAGCTTGCGCGGCATTGGCGACAATTTGCACCAGCAATTGCGCCGGAATTCCAATCAAGCCGAGCATCTCGCGGAAGAAACGCCAGGCCGCGCCAAACAAATCGCCATCGACAAAAATTTGCCGAAGTATCGCCAATGCTGTCGTTTGCACCCGCTGCCAGATATCGCCCGCCGCAACCAATTGTTGAAACAGCGGAATACGGCCGATAATTTGTTCGACAAAAAAATCTTTCAACGGATTTTTAATGCAGTCAGGCACCAGCGCCCAGAGCGGCCCGAGTAAAAAATCCGGCAGCCGCCCGAGCAGATCACCCACCACTGACACAATCCGCTGCAGTGCATTTAACACCGGCTCGATAAAGTGCGAGAGGTACACAAGTGCATCGCCCAGCGCGCTAAATAATCCCTGCACGGTTTCGCGCGCCCAACTGCCGATGCTGTCCAGCCCGGTGCTAAGCCAGGAAAACACACTGCTTAAACCATTGAGCAGCGGGGCGATAACCAAGGCATTGATAAATTGTTTGCCGGTATCCACAGCGCCGCCAATTTTTTCAGCAATCCAGCTGCCGGTATCAATCAAGGTGGTGCGAAAGTTTTGAATGCCGAGCAAAATCGCAGGCAATAGTTCACGCAGTGTCGTTTGGTTTTCGGCAACATCGCCGCCTTCACTGGTATCCATATTGCGCGCGGTTTCCGCGACCTGTTGTAACCAGCCATTTACCGTTTCGCGGAAATTTAAAATCGCTTCCAGCGGCAATATTTCCTGCACCTTGGTAATCACCGCTTGAATGGGTTCGATCACCGGTGCGAGTTCGGTTTTAATTGCCGTCCACGCCTCTTGCGCTTTGCCTTGCACCCATTGGATTAATCCGTTTTGATCATTGCCCTCATCGTCCGGCAAGCCCAATTGCGCTTTGATCCAATTCCAGGCATCGCTCATTACATCACGCACGGCATTCACGACCGGGCTCGCCCAGTTCCAAATATCCTGACCCAGTTCCTGAATAAATTGCCAGGCATCACCGGCAACTTCTTGCAACCATTCAATTACTGGTGCGCCAAAGCGCTGCCATAAATTGGAAAAAAACTCGCCGATAGGGCGAAAGAAATCGCTGATCGCTGTCCATGCATCATTGGCTAATTCGGTCACTGCATCGCGCATGCTGCGCAGCGCGGCAAACAAGGGTTCACAATCGCCCTGCGCGAGTCCCGCCAGAATTGTGGTGGCACTTACCGCCAAGCGCGAAAAGGTCGTTAGCAAGGTGGCAACAAAACCACTTTGATCTTCAAGGCCGTCAAAAATCGATTGGGTTACCGCTTCAATTTTTTCGCGCAGATAACCAAAAAATCCCTTCTCGCGTATTTCAGTAATCAAGCGCGCCAACTCGGGTGCATAGTCTTCTACATAAGACCAAACAAAATCCGCGCCCGCTTCAATAACTGCTTCGCCTGCATCAACTACTGCACCGCCCACTGCCACTGCCGCATCACCAACCGCGCCTACCGCATCGCCCGCTGCATCCCATGCATCACCCGCCCAATTGCGCTGCACTTGCTGACTTGAGTTGGAAATTTCGGCGGGCGCCGTGTTTGTTAATGGCACCGCAGGAGTTAGCACAGAAGCAATTTGATTAACTGAGTTTACCGGCTCAGCGGTTAACACATCGGCATTGAGAACTGCTGTATTGAGCGCAGCCGGCGCAAGTGTTTGCACTGCTCCCTGTTGCACCACATGGGTGAGCTCGTGCGCGAGTAAACGCAAACCGCTACTGGTTTCCGGTTGATATTCTCCCGGCGCAAAGGCGATGTGATCGCGCCAGGTAAACGCGCGTGCATGAATTTCCTGCGCGCTTTCGGCGGCTTGTTGATGGGTGTGAATTTGCACGCGCGAAAAATCGTAACCCATACGCGCTTTAAAAAAATTCACTGCACTTTTGGGTAGATAACGGCCGGTGCGAAATGCACTTTTAATTCGCTGCCATAAACCGGGGCGCGTTTGTGTCTGTGATTCAGATGACGTTTGTTGTTCCGCTTGCGCATAGCGTTGCAACTGCTCCTCTTCACATTCTGAACAGAGGCGCTGCAATTCCGGTTCTGTCGTTTGATTTGCTGATTGCACTAGAGGTTCAGCGGTCACACGTTGAATTTCAGTTTCTTCTTCACAACTGGCGCAAGCGCGCTGTACTTCAGCAGCATTGCTCTGCGTTGCAAATGGAGAATATGCAGTGCGGTCAGTTTGCGCCATCACGCTATCGGCAACACGCTCAGCTTCTAATTCAAGCGGATCGCTTGGTTCACTAATCGCAGGCAATGATTGTTGCGGTTTTTTTTGTACTTCTTCCGCACATTCATCGCACTGACGCGATAACAGAGATTCGCTGCTAGGGGATATATGACTGAGCGAGTGATTGGTTGTTGCGGTTGTAGTCTCAGAGGCTGAATTTTCCACCAAGCCCGGACGCAACACGCGCATAACACTTGCAGTTTGACGATGTGCAGTCACAGGTCTGCTTTTACTGCGCGCAGCAGCAGCGGGTTTACGCGCGATACTGACCTGTGTGCGTTCCATAAGCGAATGCCGGATTTATACCCTAGGACACTGATTGCTGTAAGACGAAAAGCCAAACACATCCGCGATATAACTTGCATAACATTCAGGGTTGCGACCACGCTGGCGCTGGTTGCCCGCATTGTGCGCTTGCAAGCCGTAACGCAGATGCGCCAATTCATGCACGATCATGGTCGCCTGTTCACCCGCGGTTGATGACCAAAACGGCGGGCAGAGTGCAATTGCGCGCGCGCTTCGCTCCGGGCAAGTCCAGGCACCCCACGCAGGATGCGCACTGCAGCGATCGCGACAAGAACCAATACTCACGCGTGAACGATCATTGCTAATGTAACCAATGCCCGCATCGAGATAAGTGCCAATATTTTCAAAGCGCGCAGACAGCGATTCCAATTCGCGCGCTTGCGCCTGAGCTTCGGTTGCATAGGTTTGGCCACTAAACCGATTGCGAAAACGCGTGCCTACTTGTTCCGGCGTATCGAATCGGTTCAGGTAGGCGAGGAAGGAATTCGATGAACTGTTATTCATCGCCATATCCAACATCATGCTATCGAGAAAACTAAAAATGGTTGCTGATGTTAGATAACCGGCGGCCGCTGAATCTGCCGCAGTAACTACCGCACGCGGATCAGCCGACGCGGAATGCAAATTCGCTGGCAGAGATGAATTTCCAGAAACTGTACCCACAGCCGATGTTTGCATCACTTCCTGCACCGCAGGAGATTGCTGTGGATATATACGTGAACGCGACGTTTGCGGGTTCCGCATTGCAATGTGCGCGGCACGTTTACCCGTACAATATTTAACAGCCATAACCTTTCCTCCATGAGGAAAAATACAGCGGCGATAATTAACGCAAGAGTTTCAGTTTGTTCTGTGCCTCTTGCACCATGACCAATACTTTTTGTGCATCTACACCGCGCTCAACTAATTTGGCACTATCGACACTGGCCAGATCATTTACCGTTAACACACCTTCATTGCGCAAAATTTCCTGGGTTTTGGCATCGACGCTGGCCAATTCTTTTACCGGCCGCACCTTGGTGACTTCCAGTTGTAGGGATTTTAAATTGGTGCTGATTTCCACCATACCCGATTGCATGGCGATCAACTCCTGTTGCGCTTTGCTGCGTTCAGTGCGCAACAGATTCAACTGCGAATTCAGTGCTGCTACATCTTCAACGGCTTTGGATTTTTCTTCTTGCAGGGCTTTCAACTGATTTTGCAGTTCGGTGGTTTCATTGAGCGATTGTTTGCGCGCTTCAACGCGGGCGATGGATTCTTCCACCGCCTGCATATTTTCCAGCGACTGTTTGCGCAGCTCAAATTCAGCTAATTTATTTTCATCCAGCGTTAGTATTTTTTCCTGCGGCGCTTCTGCTGCATAAAACAACACCTTTCCATTTTTTTGATAGACAGTCACCTTGCTGTTTTTCGGAATGCGCTTGGGTGTCTCTTGATATTTTTGTAATACGACTCCCGCTTGCTCAGGGCGATATTCTTTTACCTCAACTTGCATTCCCTGTTGTTCCAACTCTTGTACTGCAGATTCCGTTTGCGCAAATCGCAATGCCAGTTTATCTGCGCCATCTTCTGCTGGTTTGCGTTGATTAAACAACAATTTATCGCGCAGCAATGCCATAGGTGCGGAAAACTGTTTGGTGTTTTCGCGCATCATCATTTTGACATCGGTTGTTTTTGCCTGATACATCGCCTGTTTATAGGTCTTGCCACTGACAACGGCAAACTGGTCAGTATTGGCCTGATACTTATCGGCATAATTTTTAAAGAGATTGGGGAAAATAGCGCAGCAGATTTTAGATACACCCAGTTTTATCACTGGCAAGATAGGTACTATAGAAAGCCAGTACTCCAATTTTGGAAAAGTCCATACATCTTTGCGTTTACCTAGATTGCAAATTTTATACACTTCGCTGTCTTTCACCGTTATGCACGCCAGCCATACCTTGTCTTTTTCATCGCAGTCCGGGCAATTCATCAACAGCAAATGGCAAAAACAATCTTTCAGGTTTTGCAAAAGATTTCCAGCCAATGCAACAAATGCGAGGATAACCTCCCAGCGATACTTAGCCAGCGCATTATTAAATGCTTGATCAGTTTTTAATTCATCCTGCGGAATTGCGGTGAGTGTATTACTGGCAAAATTTAAAGAATAAACCGTGCCTTTTTCGCGGCTTATAGCTAACGCGGTCGGCATTATTTGCACGGGAACTCGCTCTACCGCCACGTTTATCCGTTCAAATAATTGCAAGCGAAATTCATCTTGCAAGGCAACAATCAAACATGAAAGCCCGGTGTGGTAGGCGAGGGTTATTTCAGTGTCCGGCAACTGCGAATATATTTGCGGTGGTGCAGTGGGAAAAACACCATTGTTGATGTTGTAAACTCTGATTTCTTTATTGTCATTACTACCGTCAACGACAACATAGAGCTCGTTGGTATTGTTTTGATTTGCGGGGCTTAGCGCAATGCCATCGCTGCCACTGGCCAACACACCACTCGCGGGATTCGTTAATGTATGAGTTTGCGCAACTATATTTTCACTATTCGCAGTTGCACCAGCCAAAGGCACTATTACAATCCGGTCATAGATTGTAGTTTCTCCGGCACTGGCGTCAGCGGCAGTAGCAAACAATCGCTCCTGCTCAACGTCATAAGCGACATGACCCACCGCATTAAATTGACAACTGGGTGCGGGGACAAATTTTTCATCGCTAAATATTTTTTCAGCATCGATGATATAAAGCCCATCGCCGATGCCTAACACAAACAGCAAGTTTTCCTGCTTGGACACAAAACGCATATCCGCTACACGTACACCGCAGAGTACGGCACTCACTTCCCATTCGATTTTTCCCTCTTCAAAACGACCGCGGCTTAAAATCGAATCCATACCGTTAATATCGACTGCGGCATAAATTAATTTTCCGTCCTGTGAAAAAGTAACAGCAGTTGTCTCACCGCCTTGCGCCGAAGGCACATTGCTTTTTGCTATGAGTGTTTCGTTATCCACATTAAAAATATTAACGCTGGTATCGCTGCCGCCGTAGGTGAGTACAAATTGCTCCTGCGGATGAACTACAAGCTGTTGATGATGGTCGCGGCCAAAATAGGTGGTGATGCTGGTTTCCGGAAATGGATACTCGGGAAAGTCCTGCCCTTTAAGCATGCCGCAAAAAGTTTTACTCTGCAGAATTTCGCGCAGGCGATGATAAAAATCACGCAGGATCACGTGCTCTTTCTTGGAGGTAAACACATAAGCGCCGTGGGGTTTGGAAAGTAAATAGACAATCAGGTTAATCAGGGTGGTAAATTTTTTGCGGCGCACGGAAATTAATTCGCCATTGTTTTTTTCCTCTTCATCAATTTCATCGATATTCAAATCGTCAAGTTCGTCTTTCACATCGTCGATCAAGTCCTTGATACAGGTCTGATAGAAATCCATCCAAATGGTGCTATCAAACAGATTATCTTTATGGGTTTTTTCGTCATAGGCTTCGATTTTTAACACCGGGTCGCCGCCAGCTTCGCCTATATCGATATACAAGCAAAGGCTTGCATTGCCTTCTGCATCCAGTATTGTTGTTGCTGTTTCCTCTTCGAGTTTTTTAACCGCTTCGAGCACATTAAAATTCTGCGGCAATTCCAGCACCAGATCATCGCCCTCACAGCCCAACGCATAACCGGGTGTGACAGTTACGCGCTCTTGCGGCTGCACACTGCCATCGTCTTCAATTACTGCCGGTGCGCATTGCACTTTTAATCCGCAGACCACACCCATGCCGTGCAAATGTTTGTTGTGCCATTTTAGATTGCGCTGCTGGCATAAATAATCCAGCGCTTCTTGCACAGTGCGCACATTGGGACCGTCGCAACTGCTGTTGTCGTAACACACATCTTTTGCGCTTATGTCGGTGAGCGGCGGAAATTCAAACGAGGTGCATTCACTGCTTTCGGGAATAAAATTGCTCAGGCTACCGTCAGCGGCTATTTGCGCACGGCCGAGCACAAAATAATGATGGCGAATGCCATTGGGCAGCGCTTGATCAAGCAATACTGAACCCGCGCTGTGAATAACTTCGCGCACCGGTGCCTGCCAATAATCTCCTGCCAATGCGGTGTTACTGGCAAGATCAAAAGTTAAAACAGTTTCATTTAGATTGATTGTGATCGGGCCCGTTAAATCGATAAACGCGTGGTCGCTATCGCCATAACTATTACTCAAACTGCGGCCGCGATCTGCACCGCTTACTAGCGACCAAACGCCCGCAATTTTTTGTAGCTGCACAAATCCATCCCAGCGTCTTACCAGTGGTAAATTCGCGGGTTTACTTGAGGGATAACCATCAAACAATTGCCCGCGCACCGGCGCAAAACCATTGGTGAGATGATGACCGAGGTGTTTTTCACTGGTCATGTGTAATGCAGCATTCTCTGTATTAACGCCAGAAAAAAATTCGTAACACCACTGGCTGGATGCAAAACCCGGCGGCGTTTCACCATCGACATATTGTTCAGCGCCGTTTTCGCTTGACCATTTAAACGTGATACCACTGATTTGTGGAATCGCATCCGTTGTCCATTCAACATGGTGCACTTCAATGCGAAATAAATAATTGCCGACTTTATCTTGCAGCGCGAGTTCATCGGCACAGGGATCGCAGGGATCTTTCACTGTTTTACCGGCGCGCAGCGAGAGCGAAACCGGAATTGTGCCTATGGCGGGATTGAGCGCGGCATTATTGTGAATATCGTTAATACTGATGCTGGTGGCACAGGCTTTTATTTGCGCCATGGTTTGTGTGCGTGTGCAGGTGTCGGCGCCTTTTAAACCCGGGTCTAATAAATTTTCATCTTCCAGTGCGGTAACTGCGCGCTCCCACACATCGGCATATAAACGATATTCACCGGCAGCCAATAGCGGGGCGGAAGGAAAATCCGCTTGCTGATAAAAATTAAATTGCGGATTGGCAGTTTTGCTATTGGGTAAAACGCGCGCGCGAATACCATCGACATACACATGTCCCCAATGCAGTTGATGATTGTTGGGTGCGAGGGTTTTGACCATGCCGCGCATGCGTGGTGTGCCGCTGCCGATCACATCTTGCAGCGCGTCCTGCATTTGGAATTGCACCAGTTGCGACAGTTCATTCCAATCCGCATCGGTGATCATGCGCCCCATCTGCTGGAATACGCCGGAGTAATTATTGTCTGCTGAAAAGCTGGCGCGGGAAATTTGTGTTTTCATAGCCTTGTCTCAATCGCTGGTTTAATCGTTGAAAATCCGTTTGTCCTTGGTCTTACATCGAGTATGTTCCCTGCTGGAATGGATTTGATTACTG
This sequence comes from Cellvibrio chitinivorans, assembly GCF_035117775.1. NCBI lineage: Bacteria > Pseudomonadati > Pseudomonadota > Gammaproteobacteria > Cellvibrionales > Cellvibrionaceae > Cellvibrio > Cellvibrio chitinivorans. Next base: position 656,888 of record NZ_JAYKKN010000001.1, on the reverse strand, counting down.
GTTGCGGGACCGTCTGAGACAGGGATGTCGAAGATGAGCCTACATGGATGTATTCACGGCGTGTCCCGCAATCAGTAATCAAGTCCATTGAACAAAGTCCATCAAATTCAATATTCAATTAACACTAAGTCATTAATTCCGGAAAGCGCGTTAAGTGTTCATCCGGAATCACCACTGCTTCAAAACCTATGGGTAAATAATCTTTCAGTTTTTCTTTCACTGCCGCAAAACGCACACACAAATATAAAAAGTGATAGGCGCCCATTTCGGTTCCATCTTCGGCGCCCTGACAAATGCTTTCGTCGCTTGCTGGATGCAATACTCCACAACTGCCATGACCAAATTGCTCGCTAAAAAAATGCACCGGCGCGCGCGTATTGTGAAAATGTTGTTCGAGATTGGCGGGTAGTTGCGCGGGCAAAATATGGCTGTAGCGCACACACATTTTGGTGGGCGGCGCTTTGGCGGGTTCGGCGGGAATCACATGGTCTTTGCGAATCAGGCAAGTAAAAATGCACTCACTCGCTTGCAGCGCTTCCACCAAACATTTTTTCAACACTGTGCAATATTCAAGGCGCGTTAAACTGGTGGCGGATTGCAGATCGCGAAATAGACAATTGCGCGCATGAATCACTGGCACCTTGAGATGACGCGGATCTGTGCCCTCAAAACGGCTGTGTACTTCCAGAATTTTTACCGCGCAGCGATCCAGCGTTACCACACCTGAATCGATTTCAACTTTGTTATTGAGCACCAGCCCGGCAAAGTGATAGCCGTTGACGCCCGGGTCTGGCTCTGGGTCAGCGGGGCCGACACCGGAAGGAATGATTTGGCCGAGTTTAAATACGCCGTTGATTTGCACCGGGGTAAAAACACGCGCACTGAGTTGGCGATTTTCAAATACCAAAGTGCCATCGAGTCGAGAATAAAGCGCAACCTGTTTTAAAAAACTCTCGCTGGGAATTTCAACGTTATCCAACCAACTTTGCTGCCATTGCACTTTGATGATGTTGCGCGGAAAAAATCCTTCGGGCTGCACCACATTGAGCAAAATTTTGCGCGGATGAAAATGGCCAACGCGCCAGTCACTACTGCGCAAATCGGGCGTGCGTTTACTGGCATCATCAAAGGCCGCGCTATGAAATTTTCCACTCGCGTCTATGTGCTGGTGATGGCAGGGTACGCCGTGAGGATATTGTTGGCGCCAGCGATAGGACACACCGCCGACACTGCTCACCTGACTGTTGGGATAGTTGTCTTCACTGGCTACCGCGCGGGTGCCTATGCGGAAATCGATAGTCGCCGCAGGCAGGCCGGGGTGTTTGGCCATTTCACTGGGAATTGTCTTATTCAGCTCAGTCTCGGCACCAAAATAGGCTTCCGGCAGTAGCGGTTCATCCAAGCGCGGTGTCATCGCCAGCCGACGCCATGCCTCCTGCACCACCACTTCCCACTGGCCAATGGCTTCGGCTACCTCATCCACCACTCGCAAGGTGCCTTTGCGCTGGCGCCAAGCCACAGCCTTGGCAATTTCAGCGCGTTTACCCTCAGCCAAGGGTGATACCAAACGCACATCGAGCAGGTCGGCAAAGTAGGGCAGCAGCCACTCCTGTGCGGCGGGTTCTGTGTCATCCAGCGGCAGGTCGGGAAAGTTGTCGGCGTAGTGCTGACGCATTGTCTGGTAGAGGCGGTCGAGCAGGCTGTCGGCCGCCGCTAAATAGTCGCGCGTATGGCCGGTTTCATCCTGCTGGCGAATGTAGGCGGGCAGTATGTCGTAGAGTTTGAGGGTGCGATCAGACATCGGCGGCCTCCCAGCTGATACTTGGGGCGATAAGCTCCGCGTTGAGGTAAATCAGTTGGCGATTGCCCGGCGTCAGGCGGCGCAATGTGTGGTCGTCACCGTAGAAGAGATCGGCAGGCTCGGTCAGGTCGCCGGCCTCATCGATAAAGCCGTCGGGATTAATCAGAACATCGGCGTTTTCCACACCTTCCACTGCTTCCACTACTTGGTAGACGCGCGATAAATAGAGTGGTTCGGCCAGCTGCGCTTGTTGCAAACTAAAGCTATCCAGCAGGCTTATACGTACAAGTTCGGCGATCTTGTCGCCATCGTAGGCATTGATATCGACCCGTAATTTGATACGTAAATCGAGCAATATCGCCTGATAGGCTTCGATGTAGACCGACACACCGGGGCGCGAAAAACCTTCCAGATAAGTTTTGATGCCAGCTTTGAAATCTGCACTTAAAGCCCCGCCACCAGCGGGCACCAACACCACTTCCACCCGATCAGTAGCGCGTGGGGTATCGGGCAGGGCGTAGGAACGGGCTTGCCAGATGCTGGCGTGGCGCTGGGCGATATGGCCGTAATCGGCGATGGATACTGCCCGCTCCAGCGTCAGTACCGAAGCCGGTGCCAGCTCGCGCAGGGACGCCCCGGTTTCCAAGTCACCGCCACCAGTCGCGGCCACTGGTTGCAACACCGCCTCCACCAGCGCATGAGGCTTTTTCAGTTTGCTCAGGCTGGCCGCGGGTAAATTGCCCGCAATACCGGCGCCGAAACGCGCCTGAATCAGCAGGTTATTGGTGCCGGTGGGCAGGCGCTGGCCGTGAATGCCATCGCCAAAGCGCACCAGCGCCTGATGGTCTTCATTGAGCGCCACTTCATAGTGGGTATCGGTAGCTTCCGAATCGCGCAGGTTATCCACTTGCGTCCAGACGCGGTCATCCACCTGAATCCGCACTGCAGCGCGCACGCCACTGATAAAGTTGTTGTCCTGTTCAAAGGCCAGGCCGGTTTTGGCGAACAGAAATTGCTGATTGGCCTCGATCCGGTTGCCACTGCCCAGTACTGACTGGCCGCGATTTTCGCCCTGCCCGGCCTTGACCACATTGGCGCAGACGCGGGTGGCGTATTTGGGCAAATCCATACCGCTAAGACTGGGTTTTACTGAGATCACCAGCTCGCCATCATCAAAATCCAGAATCTCCTGCACCGTCACCAAGCGGCTATCCTGCGCGCCCAGCACCCAGAGCGCGCGGCCAACGGTCATTGCTGGAGGCAACTCGGCGAGGTTCAGCGTCAATTGGCTGTGAGTGCTGGAGCTATCGTGATAAATCGAATCCTGATTTTGGTTGTAACCCAAGTGCGGCAGGGATTCCTTAAAGTGCCCCTGCCCCAGAATCCAGCGCCCACTAGCCAGACTGCCTTGTACCGTGAGGCGATAGGCGCCCTCAAGCAGCTCGATCTTGGCAATTTTGCGGCTGTAAAACTGGCCGCTGGCATTTTGCAGAATGATCCAGTCACCGCTCGCCAGATCCCCCGGTTTACCGGAGAACTGTAATACCGCAGACGTAGTGTTGAGGATGCTGAACGCAGCAGGCGGGTTGACTGGCAGGTAATAAATACTGGCGCTGGTATTGGCATCAAGCGCGTCATAAATATGCTCACTGCCTTCATTATGTGCTGTCGGCGTAACCGCTGTCTGATCTGATTTCCATACCGAGGCATAGCCGCGCTGTTTCGGCAGGACAAATTCACCCGCTTGCTTTTTGGACTGCAAGGTCTGATACAACACTGTGCCACTGGTAACCGAGCTATTGAATTCAACACGATTGCCATCCACCGCCAGTACCTTGCGAACAACCCAATTAGCGCCTGAGGCATAAGCCAAAAGGTCATCTGCACGCACACTGGTATTGACGCTGGATACCTCCACCACATTGGCACCATTCAAGCGCGGTGCGTTTTGCCATGCAGGCGCCAACTGCAAACGCAGATCAGCCAGTGCCCAGCTTTGCGCGCTAAAGCCCTGCTCAATCACCTTGAGGCCGATGTGATCACTGCTGATCGATATGATTTCTACCGCCGCCGCCTGATTCAGGCAGGTCACCAGCCCTCTATCGCCCACACTGGTGCCCTCGGGGATGCCTTCTGGGATGGTACTGAGCCAATACTCCAGCGTGCCGTTGCAGGCGGGAATGGTCAGGTTTGCAACCGAGCGATCATGGTTAGGCGCGCGCAGTTCATTGAGGCGATAATCAAGCGCCAGCTCTTGCAGGGTTTCAAACACCAGCGGGCTGCTGCCGTCTTTGGGCTGGTTTTGCAGGGCGAGCCCCGGATCAATCACACCTACACCTGTGATGCCCTTGCTGGCATCGGGCAGCTTGGCAAAGAGCGCGACCCAGGCCTCGGCCGAGGCGGGCGGTGCCGGGTGATAGTCGAGCATTTTCACCAGCCGCCGCACATTGTCCCACTGGGTGGCGGTGCGGATGTAGCGCTCGTTGCTATAGGCATCGATGGTCTGCGCCAGCACATGGCTGGAGCGGGCAAAAGTGCGCAGGATTTCCCAGGCGTAGTCGCGCCTTGGGCTGCCGTATTGGTCGAGCAGCCGCACCTGCCATTCGCGCAGGTTTTTATCGCTGGCGAGACTATCAAGATCGCCGCCCAACCACGCCAGCACATCCTCATCGGCGCCAAATTGGGTGCGCAGCGCGAGGCGCAGGTCTTCCAGATAAGTGGCCGCATTGCCGTCGATATACTGCAAACGGCTCAGGCCAGCGCGATTCCAGCGAGTCAAATCATCTGTGGATTCGAGGGAGCTGCTCATCCGCGTTGCCCTCCGTGTAACGTCAGCCGCCAGTAGCCGTAGGATTGTCTTTTCTTGGTCGCAGCGTCTGGCTCATCCTTGGTGCAAGCCTCCGGCAGGTTGTCGCAGCGGGCGATCTCAAAGGCATCGAGCTTGATCACTCCCGAGCCGGATTCATCGGCATAGCGGTCGCCGACCCGCTTAAAGCGGTTGAGGCAGACCGCCTTGACGCCATCGAGTGCCATCAGGGTTTCGATCAGGTCGCTGGCGTAAATATCCTGCCCAAAGGCCAGTCTGCCCGGCTCAAAAAACCCGCCCGGATCAGTGCCCAGCGCCTGGGCGATGGCCTGCCGGACTTCAGATTGGAAGTAGTTGGCATCCACCCGCACCGACAGGTTCAGATAGAGGCCGACCGGTGTGGCATCGCGCAGCCAGACCTGTTGACCGGCCATGCGATAGCGGTCGATATAGGCGTCGATCACCATGCGAAAACTCGGGTGCAGATGCCAATCCACCGAGGGCAGTTGCTCGCCCCAGTGAAAGTCATCCACCGCCTGCTGCAATCCGGCCAGTTCATCGGCGGGAACGGCGGCGTCTATGGCTTCATCCAAAATACCGTTTTCACTTAATACCGCGACTATTTCGATGGTTGCCCATGAGCCAGTCCAGCGGCTGTTGGCGGCGGCGCGCAATACCAGTGGATGATCTTCGCTGCGCTCGCGATAGTCGTTGAGCGTCACCATGCGCCGGTTGGTGTGCAGCGCGGCGGGGCCAGCGCGGCGCGCGGCGTCCATCAAATGGCTATTGTTGTACCAGCGCTGCTCCAGCTGTTCAGTGGCAAAGCGGCGGTGGGCGGGAATTTCCAAATCCAGCGCCTCGCGCAGGTTGTCGGCGTCATAGCCCAGCAGCTGCAAAAACTGGCGCTCGGTAGTGCGATTGGCAAGACTGGGGGCGCTGCCCAAGGCATTAGCGGGTTGCTCCAACCAGATCAGCAGTCGAATCAGGTGCTCAGTACGGGTCAGGTCGGGCACAAAATTGAGGCTCGCCACCGCTAGCCCTTTGAACGCAAGCAGATGTTTGACCAGTGCGGCATCGTTCCACTGGGGCTGATAGTGCTCGCGCACCGCGTCGTAACCGATTAGCGATAACAGACGGCGCAGGCTGTCTGGGCGGCGCGCCGAGTCCAGATAGGCTTCACTCTGGCTGCGGTCGAGGGTGTCGGAGATCTGGTCGAGCACTACCGCCAGCGCCTCCACTAACACCACTTCAATATCCGCCGGCGTCCAGCGGCTGCGTTCAGGGAAGCGACCGGCCAGCTCCTCCAGCATAAACAACCGAAAACCGTCGTAATCGCGCTGCATCCAGTCGAAATCGTCGCCGATCTTCGGCAAAGGGCGCGGCAAATCCACCTGCCGCTGGCCGCAGTCGCCACAGCAGTTTTTGACAAATTCAAGCAATGGCTGGGGCGTTTGCGCCATCACACACCTCCTGCCACGTCAAACTCCACCAGCTCGGTGTGGTTGAGCGCCGTAAGGTGATAGGCAATGCTGACGATCAAGCGCTCGGGAAAATCCTCATCGGCGCGCACACTGATTTCCAGATCGCGCGGTGCGACTTCGCCCGCGAGCGCCTCCGCCAAGCTCGCCTGCAAACGCTGTTTGGTGATTTGCCAGAGTGGTGAGCTGTTGGGCTCAAAGATAAGCGCGCGTATACCGGCGCCAAATTCCGGCCGGAACCAGCGCTCGCCCGGGTCGGTAAACAGCACCATTTCAATCTGGTCGCGGATATGGGGAATGCGCTGCAAGGTCGCCGCCCCTGTGCGCCCCAAACGCAGCGGGAAATCCATATAAACCGGTTGATTGAGTTTGCTCATGGCCTGTTCTTCCTGGATTGAGTGGCTAATTGCGTTGATTTTGCGTCTAACTGGCCGTCGTTTTGGTGGTTAAGGTCGACATCTCACCCTGCGGGATCGGCGGCGAGGTCGGCCCGACCGCACAGGTGTGCATATGGGTGGCAAACATAGTTAAGAAGCTGGTGCCCTTGATCAGTGGCTCGCCGCCGCTGCCGCCCAGCGCGACTTGGCTGCCTTCAATAGTGATCATGGTGCCTTTCACGGTTAACTGGCCGGCGGCCATGGTGATCTCATTGCCGTTGGCGTCTTTAATCACTGTGCCGCTCGAGTCCATCACCATGCTGTTGCCATTGGCATCTTCGAGGGTGACGCTATTGCCTTGAGCATCGAGCGTTAGCGTGGCGCCCTTGGCATCGGTGAGGATCACTGTGCCGTTTTCATCTACATTCAGCTCCGCCCCTTTGGGGTGGGCGAGGCGCAGCTTTTCCTTGCCGGATTCATCGTCAAACTGCAACACATGGCCAGACGGCGTTTTGATCACACGAGTGGTCGGCGGCGATTTTTGCGCCTCGGTCGGGATCGCCTCGCTCGGCTGCCAGAAGACGCCCACCCAGATCGGCTGGTCTTTGTTGCCCTCTTCAAACTCCACCCACACCTGCGCTCCCACCTCGGGGATCATAAACACACCCTGTTCCGCCAGACCGCCAAAGGGCGAGCAGGGCAGCGCCCAAAAAGTCTCTTCGCCGCTGAACACCGAGGGCACAGTTACCTTGACTCGGCCGAGCTTATTCGGATCCTGATTGTCGGTCACAAAGCCGCGGTACTTGCCGTAGTAGCGCTGCTGGCTGTGGCGGACGAGTTGTTCCAAAGCATTGGGCATGGGTCTTAATCCCTTTTGGTTAAATCATCAAACAATCCACTTCAAAAAATGGCCGCGAGCGGATTGCTCAGGCTGAGTAGGTCATCGCCATAGGCATTGCGGGCGACCTCAAAACTCTGGCGATAGCCGCTCATATCGAACTTGTGTTCCACCTTGGTCACATACCAGCGGCCGCCGTAGCGATTGCCGATACCGTCGATACCCACCGGATCGCCCGGCAGCAGCACATGGCCGTAGAGCACGCCGTCCAGCTCGCCGGTCGCCTTGATCTTGAGCGACTCGCTATTGGCCTGCGCCTGCGCCCGCTGCTCGGCCTGATTGGGGCTGCTCACACCTTCGCGGCTCAGGCGCCAAGCGAACTCATCGCTGCCGGGGTTGGCGCTACTCACCGGTGTGGTACCGAGCAGCGGCAAGTTGGGCGTCACCCGCGAGGGGCTGGTGGTCGAACCTGAATCGCTGGCGATTTCATAAATCACCGCGTCCGGGTGGTGGCCGTCGTCATCCAGATCAAAGCGAATACAGGAGGTGGAAGTTCCCGCATACACCAGAATGCTGGGCTGGGGCTTGCGCTCAAAACGCGGCGCGCCGAAGTACAGCTGGCCGGCGCGGAAGAACAAGTCATAGGCGTTTTCCTGCGCGCGCTTGGCCAGAAAGCGGATGTCGGTTTCGTTCTGCTGCACCACCAGATCGCTCATGCCTTGGCCGGGCATATCCAGCGGTAGCAAACCCGCTTCAGCCAATATCTGCTGGACGATTAAGGCATCGGTCGTGGGCGCTTCATCGCCCCAGCGTTTGTCGCGCTGGTTGCGGTCGAGCAGCAGCGAAGTGTCCTGACAGGTGACGGTGACCTTGGCCGCGCCTTTCTGCTCGGGAAATTCCACCCGCACTTGGCGGATATAACCGCGAAACACCTCATCTTCGCGCACGCCGAAGCTGGCCAGAATCTGGATGCTCTGCCAGGGCCGGATACGCTCGTCGTCGTGCACGCTCCACTGATCGCCCGCGACGCGGCGGGTTTCAAATACCAGCGTCGCCTCGCTCGCCTCGGCGTTGTTGAGCACTGCGTTCACCTCCACCAAGCAGTAGTAGAGATCGGCAATTTCCAGCCCGGCGATGCGGATAATGCAGCTCGCCGGCGCGCGGATGAGATCGTTCAGCCAGTCCAACATATCAAGCCTTGCCCTGCGGAATTAGAATTACCCGCCCGACGTAATCCGGCCCCAGTAACTTGTCGGCAAACAACAGCTGCGGGTTGGCGTCGATAATGCGCCACCAGAGCCGATCATCGTCGTAGTAGTGCCGGGCGAGGTGGTCGAGCCGGTCGGTATCGGTGATCGTGTGTTCGATCACCCCTTCCAAGGTCGTCACCGGCCGCGCGCGCAGACCGCGAAACACGCCTTCCTGCCCCTGCGGTTCAAACAACCGACCGCCGTTGTAACGGGATTTTTTCACTAACATCGCCGCCTCCTTGTTGATCACAGTTAACTACACTGACCGACCATCACCACCACAACTCTCGCCACTCACGACGCTTTGTTATCAACCAAAAATACGCCCCAATACACTGGCAGGGGTGGAGGCAAAATTCAGCGCCGCACCCGCCGCCATACGCACTCGCTCCACCTTAAAGAAGGGGTTGTTGCCCTCAATCACCTGAAAGCTCAGGTTGACGTTGGCGCGATAGGGTTTGAGATTGGGCAGATGCGCCACTTCCTCGACCTGCACGCTGGTGAGAAATACCGGCAGCACATGGCTGCCCCAGACCAGCAATAACACCGAGGGATACTCGTCGCGCGCAAACGCACGCGCGCTGCCCAAACCCAGACCCGCCAGCATTTGCACGCCACCGGGCCCCTGGGTTTTGGGTTCCACCATGGCGCGCAAAGTATCCAGATCCGGCTCTACCCCGAAGTCGTTGGCGACTGCGTGGGCAGGGTGGTTGATATCGCCCATGCGGTCGGTGGCATCGACCAGAATATCGAGGCTGAACTGCTCCGGCTCCACACTCACCCCCTGCGCCACGCGGCTGGTTTCGGAGGGGAAGTTGAAGTCGTAACCGCCCTTGGTGCCCGGTGCGCTACCCGTGGTAATAGTGACCGAGCGGGTGCGGCTGAGGGATTCGGGGTTGAATTCAAACTCCAGTACCAGCGGCGGCATAGTCAAGCCGTACTCCACCAGTGCGCCCTTGGTGACATTGGGAATCACAACCGACCTCCTTGCGCCAATTGGCGCTGCGCACTAGTAATCAGTGCCTGCGCCAGTTGGCGGGCGATGGCCAGATTGGTCTGCTGGCAGGAGAGCGGCAGCGGCGGCAGATCCAGTCGCGCCAGATCCCCCTTCGGCCATTCCAGCCGCATCAACTCACTGCGCAGCAAGCGCACTATGCGGTGTTTGCGCGCACCAAGGCTGGCGGGCAACTCCAACGTAAGGGAGGTGATATGCACATCGGCCGAGGCAGTTTTCGGAGTAGCTTTCATCTCAACTTACCTCCAGATGATCGGGAATATAGGCCGCCAGCGCGCCCAGTTGGCTGGCGGGCACACGGCTCTGCTCTTTTGCCAATTCGCGGTGAGCGGCAAGGGCGATGCAGGTGATATCGATGGATGTTTGCTGCGCCGCAGCGAGATAAGCGGCGTGGAGCGCGGCATTGCGGATTTGTCCGCCGCTGAAATTCACCGCTGCGGCGACTTGGGCTAAATCCAGCTCCGCTGCTAGCGGTGCGCGCGGTGGCAGCAAGCCGCGCCAGAGTGCGAGCCGCTGCTCGGCGTCGGGGCGCGCGAACTCCACCACGATTTGAAACCGGCGACAGAAGGCTTTATCGATCTGGCTGCGCAGATTGGTGGTGAGCACACAGGGGCCGTCGTGATCTTCAATGCGTGTGAGCAGGTAGCTAACTTCCATATTGGCGTAGCGGTCGCGCGCCTCGCGCAGCTCGCCGCGCTTGCCCATGAGCGCGTCCACCTCGTCAAACTGCAAAATCACCTGCCGGCCGTGGGTCGCATCAAACAGACGGCCGATGTTTTTTTCCGTCTCGCCCACGTATTTGCTCACCAGCGCGGCCAAGTCCACGCGAAACAGCGGCCAGCCCAACTCCTGCGCCAGCACACTGGCGGCGAGGGTTTTGCCGGTGCCCGATGGCCCGGCAAAGAGCGCCACCGGCCCGCCCACTTTTTGCCCGCCCCAGTTATCCACCACTTGCTGCTGGTGCTCGATCCAGTACAAAAACTCGCGCAGCAGATTTTTTTGCGCCGGTGGCAGAATCAGTTCATCCCAACTGGCGCGCCGTTTGACTGCGTAGGCACCGGGTGGTGCGCAGTCCTCCAGCGACCAGCGCATCAGCCGCGAGAGCGATAATCGGTCGGGTAGCAACGGCGAAAACGGGTCGCTGCTCTCGCGCTGGACCAGACCGCGCTGCTCCAGTTTCCACAGGGTTTTGCGCGACTGTTCCAAGAGTTCGTCGGGCAACCCCAGCAGTGAAATGAGCAGCGCCTCACTGGGCGCTGGCTGGCTGCTGTTTTGCAGGTTTTGGTAGAGCCAGCCCACGCGCGGCAAGACTTGCGGGGCGATGATGCAGGCGAGCAGATCCTGCGCGAGCAGATCGCCGCCCAAATCCAACACCTGCCAAAAATCGCCCTTGCGCCACTGGATCACCGCTTGCTGCGCCTGTTTAAGATCGCTCAGCAGCGCCTCGCCCGGCCCCTCTTTGGCGTTGAGTAAACACAGACATAGCAGCTCGATACGCTGCCACTCCACCAGATTGCCCAGCAGGGGCGGCGCGGCCTGAGCGGCTTGTTCGGCCAGCATTTCGCTATCTAGGGCAAGCGACTGGGTCATTCGGTCGCCTCCCGGTAGAGGGTGATTAACAGGGGATTACTGCGCAGAGTGATGCTGGGGCCGCCGCTAAACGCTTGATAGCTGCGCACCGCGTAGAGCAGTAATTGCCAGCGCGCGGCATCGGTCAGGGTCAGCGTGGGCAGATCAATGGTCGGCAGACCGACGGGGATGGATTCCGGCTCTATCGCCGCCGAACTGATAACCAAGTTGCCGCCATCCGCCTCGTTCCAGCGCTCATCCTGCCAAACTTGCCATTCGAGGCTGATCGACGCGCCCGCCTGACCAGCGACCCACAGGCGCGGTTTGACTGTGGCCGGGTCAACCGCGTCCACATCAATACTCAGCACACTGCTACAAGCATCGCCCTCCACCCAGCAGATCACCGGTGTCCAGGCCGGATTGGCGCTATTGACCGCGTGGCGGCTGACCGGCAGCGCGCGCAAACTGCCCGCAAAAGGCTCAAAGCGGCGGCGCATATCGGCGCGGGTTTCCAAGCCGGTAAAACCGACGCGCGGCGGTTCACCGCGCAGGTTGGTGGGCATAATCGGCGCGAGCGAAACCTCGTAAATCACCGAGGGGCGATAGCTGGTATCGCCCTGAGTCGACCAAATCTGGTTGAGCTGCTCTTCGCTTGCGGGCACAAACACCACTTGCAGGCGCAACTGCTCAGTGCCGATAGTCACTTGTGGCATTAGCCGATGTTCATTGAAGTAAGACATCACCATGCCCAGCAGACGCAAATCCTCCAAACCCTGATCCTGATCCAGCTTGGTCATACAGGTCACCAGCACAAACATGCGTATGCGCCAAGGTTCGTTGGGGTGTACACCGGCCTGAAAACCCGAGGGTTCAAAGCGATAAAAAAACAGATTGAGGCGATTCTCATCGGTTTTGCTGGCGATATCCGCCGGCGACCCCATGGAAATACTGATCTCGTGGGTATTGGCCTGAATACCTTCTTCCAGCCCATCGACCAGCGCTTTGCAGGCGAGATACAAGGAGGAGTCCGGCAGCGCCATTAGAGTGTCCTCAAAAATTGGCGGCTGTCCGCGCTGGTGATGGCATCTGAGATTTGCGCTTTTTTCCCAACGTCACTCGGGCGCTGAGCGGCTGCCTGAGCAGGCGCACTATCTATCACCCGAATACTGACCGCACCGATCCGCAATTGCGGCGCCGATGGTTTTTCTAGCGCAAGGCGCTCGGCCAAAACACTTTCGCTTAACAGCCGCTTGCTGCAATGAGGTTCCGCCATAGATACCTGCGGCTGTGCAGATTCGTGCGCAGACCGTTCGCCCTGGCTGGTGCTGGCTTCGCTTGTAGTGGGTTGGCGAGCACTGGTTAAATCCGGCGCAGGTGTTAAATGCTGCTTGTTAAATATCGGCCGATTAAGTTGCTGTTGATTAACAGGTTGTGAGTGAAATACCGGCTGATCGAATGTCGGCGCGCTGCGTGTGCTAATTCGCAGCGGCATTTTTTTTGACGCTGATTGAATGACCTTGGTCGGTAGCACGGGCGCTGGTGCTGTTACTGATTGTGTTAGGGGTTGTGTTGCTGATGTCGCAATTCGCGCTTGCTTATCCACCAATGTACTAGCGTTATTGGCAACGACATGAGGCGCATCAGTTCCACTGGGGTTAACCATCGCCGGCTGAGCAACAGGATCAGAGAAATTCACAGCCACACGCGAGTTGTCAGCGGGCGTCGATGTGTTTGCAGATAATTTGTGCTGTGAATCCTGAGCGCTCGAATTGAGATGTGTATCTGTTACAGGTGACAGCATTTGTTGCACAGACTCTTCTAATTCAAATGCTGGACGCGCATGTGAATCATCAGGCAAAGGAGTCAGCGCATCGCGAATAATGCGCGCAAAAAATCCTTGCTGAAAATTATTGATTTTACCGCTCACAGTGCCGCGCCTCCCTCATTGCTCCAGCGGCTAATCCCGCGTGCGCGTTCAAGTCGCTGCAAATAGGCCATGCGCCGCGCTTGTGGCAGCGCGAGAATTTCCTGTTCGCTCCAGTGATAATTGGCCGCGAGTTGATGAATTTGATCGAGCAGTTCATCCACCGGTTTGTGCATACCGCGATACCAATCCAATTGCACCTGATGTTGCGTTCCACATTCAGGGCAACTCAGTTGCAACTGTTCGGCAATTTCCGGCGACGCCTGCTCCAGCGCCGATTCAAGCGCGACAATATGTTCATCGCTGAGATGATTAATTAACGCGGCAGAATTTTCCTGCAGGATTAATCGCTGCAACAGTGCGCGGCGCAGTTGCGTTGCATCGCGCGTGGTTAACTGCGCGATAAATTCCTGATCGCTGCCGCGCGGAACACGCACCTGAATTTCATCTTCACCATTTACTGCCGATGACAATCTAAAACGAATCTGCGGAAAGTTTTCACCCGCCGGTTTTATCGGCAGTTCCGCCCATTCAAGCGGAAAATCGTAGCGCGCTTCACACTCTGGGCAGTGCGCACTCAACCATTCGTAATCACTGCCACCCGCAACAAACAAACGCCATTGCAATAATAAAAAATGGCGGTCGGCCACACAGAGTTCGCGCACCAGCGCCAAGCCTTGCGCCACACTTTTTTCATCGCTCTGCACAATGGTGTGAGTGGCGATGCGTGCGAGCACGGTGGTTAAAAATTGGCTGATCCAGAGTGGATGCGTATCCTGATTGGCGCGGCAGTCGTGCAGCAAATCTTGCAAGCGCAATTCAAGCGCGCCGGTAATCGGGCGAAAACTAAAATCGCACAGGCGCTGAGTTTCGCCATCGACTTCCATGATCAATCCGCCGGGCAAATTCACGAATCAATTCTCCGCGGGTTCGTTGACTGAGTTGTCGCGCTCCCAACCTTCGTGCTGCAACACAATGCTTTGAATGCCCACCGCATTCATGGTGCCCGCATCAAATTCCGGCAGCGCTTGATACTCGGAAACCCAGGCGCGATACACCTTGTAAGAAATCGCCACTGTGCCTTGCAAGTTCAATACGTTGAGCACTATGTCTTTGCGAAAATCTTTCAGCGACATGCCCGAACTGCCCTGAATGTTATTCACCAGATTGGCCCAATTTTCAAATACCGGATCGTGGGTTAATCCCTGCTCCAAGGTAATTGCTTCATAGCTGGTGCCACCGGGTAATACGCGCTCGTGTGATGGGTCACCGGCGGTGCGCCACTTGACTGCCTCAGTGGTTTTTTTCAGCACGCTCATTTTTTTTAAACCGGCAACGACCTTGCCGTCGATAATCACTTGAAACATAAAAGTGCGATAGGGATCGTAGCGATGCGCATTGACCGAGAACATGGGTGCGGCCATTTTTTCTCTCCTGAAAATATTTAAAGTGCGGAATTAAAAAATAAAAATCCTGCTGCCGTACTAATCGATAATTGCCAATCGATAACTACTGATCGACTATTGCTGACCGACTTTTTGCTGTAAGCGCAGGATCACAAATTCCGCCGGTTTCAGCGGAGCAAAACCCACCACAATAATCACTTGGCCGCGATCTATATCGCCTTGCGTCATAGTGTCGCCCAGCCCGCAGCGCACAAAATAAGCTTCATCGGCAGTCTTGCCTTGAAACGCGCCCGCGCGAAACAGGCCATTCATAAATGAACCAATATTGGCGCGCAGTGAACTCCACAGCGGATGATCATTAGGTTCAAATACCGCCCACTGAATGCCGTTAAAAATACTTTGCTCGATATAAATTGCCGTGCGGCGCACAGGCACATAGCGCCATTCAGGATCGGCTTTGGTAGCGAGTGTGCGGCTGCCCCAAAATACCGGGCCATAACCGGGGCGTTTGCGAATGCAATTCACGCCGAGTGGATTGAGAAAATCCTGCTCCAAATCTTCAACATCGTAGGCGACACCCGCAACATTAATGCGCGTCTCTACACCGGCAGGTGCTTTCCACACGCCGCGTTTTCCATCGATTTTTGTCCACATACCCGCAGCAATTGCAGAGGGCGCAATTTGAATGGTGGTTGCCGCAGTGGGATTGGTATCCGCATTGAATAAGGGATTATTAATCGTCACCCAGGGATAAAATAAAACGGAATAGGTGGAGGTGGGCAGCCCAAGACCATCAACATCTGAAGCGCTATCTAACTCTTCATTTTCAATATCGATAATGGCTACACGGCTCATTGTCGCTTCACAGTGAGCGATGGTCGCGTCAACAATATCGGAATTATCTGGATAAAATTTTCCCGGCAAAACGATAATTGAAACATCGGAAACTTTGCGCAACACATTGTCGTACAAAGATTGGTATTCAGTGACGGTTGCAGCTGAACCTGCCGCGCCATCGGCTATATCCGTAAATGCGCCCGCTGCATGCATTGTTGGCAAAGTGGTTGAAAGCACCTCCACTGTTACCAAACGCGATGAAGCATTTACGACTTTTTCAGCAAAATTATCCGCAGTTTCTACCAGCGATAATCCTTTAAAATATTCGCCAATAATGGGAACAAACTCTGATCCAATTTGAGTCCCAATTGCCAAATCAAATCCTGCCCCATTTGCATAAACACCAACACCTAAATTATTTGCCCATTCACCCGGGCTTGATGCTGTTATTTTTAAAACAGGTGTTGCATCTTTATTGATAGTGAGGGTCGCCGCTGTCGGAGAACCGCCCAACAGACGACAAATGTAAGCCGCTTTTCCGCCATTTTGATAAAACGCACGCACGGCTAATGCCGTTGCGTCAGTTTCACTTTGAATGCCGGTGCGCTGATTAAAATCACCAAACTGCGCGACATATTCATCCCAGGTACCGATCAAGGTTGGCGTATTAACCGGCCCGCGAAAGGTGGTGCCCACAAATGCCGTGGTCGAGGTGGATACACCTTCGATAGGTTTGGAACCGCTGGGAATTTCTTCGATGTAAACACCGGGGTGCAGGTAACTGGGCATGAGCGCTTTCTCCGTTTTGTGCAGAAATCGGAAAGAAGCAGAGACGAATGCGATAGTCGTCTGGCAGACATCCTTCTGATTCAGACTCGTTTATGAAATGGATAAACCAAACGGACGTGCAACATGCCAAGAGAAAGGCGACTCACACATCCTTGAACGATAAAGACAGCTAAAACAACACAACTTTTAATAATTTCGACGACAAAATAAATATTTTGATGACAGCGAATAGCGTGAGTTTTGCAACGACAATGACAGTAAAGGTGACAACAAAAGCGACAACAAAAAACAGCGGGGAAAAATACGTTTGTTTGTGAACTGATTATTTTATGAGCTAGTTTTTTCTGCTTGTCAAACTCCCTCTTTGGTGAATATTCACATTGGCATCGCAATCATTTTTTTACCGATCAACGGAATATTTTGTTCAGGCAAGTGGGAAGCATCTACACATTTTTTTGGCACAAATTATTTACTGCGGCAGTTCTGCATTGATATCCGCAAGCGAGATTCGGGTGCGCGCTTTGGTGCTCAGGTTTTGCAGATGTTTGAAGGCATCCTGCGCCAGCCAGCTGACTGACTCATCGGTGTGATTGAGCAGCGGTTCGAGCGCAACCAGATGACTTTCATTGCCAGTGGCGCGCAATGCCAAAAGTGCATCCAGCAGCACACTGGTGTCGCTGGTTTGCAGTACCGGCAAGAGTGCGTTGGCGGCTCCGGCGTAGTGGGTTTTGGCGAGGGTTTGTAGGGCGGCGCGCTGGGCGAGGGGGTTATCACCGGCCAGTGCTTGCGCAGTTTTATTCACAAAATCATCCAACAGTTGGTTGTCGCCGCGCAGCGATAACACCTGCGCTATCACTCGTTGTAAGTCCTTATCCGTCTGATTCCGGTACAGCTCGATCAGCTCTTGGTTGCTCAGCGCAGCGGGATTTTCGGCCAAATCCACAACAACCTTGCAGGCGAGGGGAATCGTTTGGGGGATGCTATTTTCGCCCACAAAGTCGCGCAGCTTTTCACCCAGGGTGCGCGGGTCGCCGATAAATCGGGTACTTAAATCCTTGCGCAGTTGCTCTATATCCACCGCCGGTGCCGCAGCTTCTGTTGCGGCCAGCGCAAGCTCTGGCACCCTGTTGATCGCTAAGTGATCGCGGTTATCGCTCCACCTCTGCAAACCAACATGCGCGCCATAGCCCAGCGCCGCGCCGATACAAAGGGCGAGCAATAAATGGTGGCGATGGTAGCGAGGCGGGTTCATAAATTTCCTTTAATCAAATTACTGAGCTGTTTTACTGAGAAGGGATCACTGGTAGCTCGGCGACTATATCGGCGGTGGCCAACTGGGTGCGGGCGCTGTCGCTCAGGTTTTGCAAGCTGCTGCTCACATCGCGCGCCAACCAACTAACGGCTGGGTCAGGGTCATTCACCAGCGCATTCACCGCGTGCAAGTGGCGCTGGTTGCCAGTGGCGCGCAGGGCTAAAAGTGCGTCGAGTTTTACGCCTGTGTCCTGATCCTGCAGCAACGGGGTTATCAGATTGGCCGCGCTGGCGTAGCGGGTTTTAGCCAGTGCAATCAACGCCTGCTGACGCTGCTCCGGTTGGTCGCTATGCAAGCGGGTTTCGCTGTTGGCGATTTGCTGTTCGAGCAGACGATTATCGCCGCGTGCAGCCATCACCTGCGCTGCTACCCGCTGCAACTCGGGGTTGCGTTGCTGTTGGTAGAGGGCTTCGAGTTCATAGTCGGGCAAGAGCGCGCGGTTGTCGGCCAGATCGACCAGACTCTTGCTGGCGATAGCGATATTGGTGCGGCTGGAATCCTGCGCCAGCAAGTCGGCGATTTTTTCCGAAAGCGCGCGCGGATCGCGTTCCGACTGAGTACTCAAATCGCGCAACAGACTGTCACTGTCGGGCGCAGCAGGAACGGATGCTTGATTCTTATCCACAGCGGCGGGCAGGTTTTGGTCTTGGCTCGCCCGCGCGGATGACGTTGGTTTTGCAGGCTGACCTTGGGCGAGGGAGGCAAAATCCCCCGCAGCAAAAAAGCGCGCATCTTCCAGATCGGCTTGGCTTTGCTGAAGCTGTAACTCCAAGTCCAGAATCCGGTTTTCCAGCAGGCTAATTTGTTGCTGCGAATGCTCACTATCATCGACAAACACTTGCACACCAAAGACCAGCGCAGCGCCAAAACTGGCGGGTAGCAGCCATTGGTAGATGAGATCACGACTGGGGCGCATAGCTATCTCCCGTACGGGTATCGTGGATGAAGAAAAGGGGCAGAAGATCTGCCCCTTTGTCATTGTCGATAACTCAGAGATTTCCGTAGCCGATAGCGCCGTTGCAGTGCAGCCACTCGCTCATACCATTACCGCCGCCGCAGCTGCCGTTTTGGTAGACGCCAGTGTTATAGCTTTGCGCTTCTGACTGGCGCACCGAGCCGTTGACGCTGATGTAATCCACCTGCACATCGCGGCCAGTGGCATCGTTGGTGTACTCCACCACTGAACCGCCGCTCAGACTGGTGGTTGCGGTGTAGTTGGTCATGGTGGTGCTCAGCGTCCAGGTCTGTACCGCCGTGTTGTTCACTTTGAGGGTGATGCTTTCACCGCCAGCAACGCCGCGTGCACGTACTACGATGGTTTTGCTGCCGCCCGATGGCGCCGAGCTTGAGCTGCCACCGCCGCTCCCACTGCCAGAGGCAACAGTGATATCGGAACTACCGGTACTTTGGTAACCCTCGGTCGCCATTACCTGATAATCGTGATTACCCAGATTCAACCCCTTGCTCGCCCAGAAATTCACGTGGTTGGCAAAGGTGATAGTGCCGGAAATATTGCCGAAGCCTTTTTTCGGATTGCGCACACTGAAGTATTGGTAGAAGGTCTGGGTGCCATCGATAGAAGGCTGTTGCACGCGCTGACAGCGGCGCACGTTGTAGGTCGCGCCATCACTTTGGAAGCTGCCGTAGTCAGTACCACCGGAACAGCTAGCCGGATTGTAAGAACCGTAGCTTTCGATGATGTAGTACTCGATCAGTGGATTGCGCGTCCAGCCGTAAAACGCCAGATATGAGTTCTGGCTACTGCTAACACCGTAGTTGCCCGAGTAGTTCAACACGCGCGAACTGCTGCCCGGATTCCAGCCTTTACCGCCCACCCAGTTGTTGGTATTGCTGGTCCACTGCGAGGTATAACGGCCGCCCGACTGCAAAGTCATGGACGCACTGCCCGAGTCTTTCCAGAAGGTGTAGTAGAACCCGTTGTTGGTGCCGGTTGAGTTGGAGTTGAGGGTTTGTGCACTTGCCGCAGATGCACACAGAACACTAGCGGCACCAAGTGCCATCATGGTTTTTTTGCCAATCAATTTCATTATTAGAGTCTCGTGAATGCCACTCAACCAATACCGCCTATAGAGGAGGTGGACTGTTGAAGGTTGATCCCGTCTATTGCAGACAGGCGTCATTGAGCGCCAAACAGAACTGCTGTTATTGTTAATACCACCCAGCGCCCAACGCATACTTGTATACATCTGGATTTATATATTGTCAAACAAACCATAAGCATATAGTCAAACAAACAATAAAGTCTGATTTATATGATGCGGGCTAGGTAAATTGAAGCGACCGAGGTGGGAAATTTGGTTACAGCTCAGGAAATGGAATGGAAAAATGGGATGAGTAATCCGCAATAAAAAAGGCAGCTAAAACTTAGCTGCCGGAGAAGAAAGTGAAAATGTTTAAAGACACTCGCAAGAATCCCCTTAAACACTTGCGATTATAGACGCTTTAATCTACTTGCCTATGCGGCAAATTGGCGCAGGCTCGGGTCAGTTATTAAGGCTGCACTCTGCCGCTGCCTGAGCATAGCTCCGACCATTACTCATAAAGAAGGTAAAAGTGTTGTTAGTAATAACCGCTTCTCGCTGTGAATTGGTTGCTGAAGGAGAGAAAGTAAACTTTGCAACTGTACTCAAGGCAACCTTATCAAAGACTCCGGCAGGTGACGATTTAACAACTCGCGCATTTTTAGGGCGACCATCAGAGTCAACAATAAACTCCACATTGGCACAGCCTTCGGTCCCACTGCTCAATGCTCGTGAAGGATATGGAGGCGGGACTTTTTTAGGAATCCACATACTAACGTCATCACTGGCAAGATGTTTTAACTGGGATCTATCAATGTCAATTTGTTCAGTAGTAATCACTTGGGACTGACTTGCACAGCCCGATAACAAAAGTAAGAAGAGAATATTTTTTCGCATCATTTGATCCATCATCTGTTTATTAGAAGTTATCTAGTTTAAAGACAAATCTCACAGCACCGCAACCAACCCAAATAAACTGACGACCAATAACGCGCAGCCAATCACCCGATAAAAAATAACTGGGTCGGCATTGACCAAATGCTTGTGAAATTTCAATCCAAAAAAATGCCCGACGAAAGCGGCTGGCAAGAGCCAGAGATGCGCTTGCAATTGCAAATCCACCCCGGCAATCAAAAACGCCACCATCTTGATACAGACCAAAATAAACCAGAGCACAAACAGGGTATCGCGCAATTTTTCGCGTGCGACATGCGCCATGTACACACTCATGATCAACGGCGCGCCAATTAAAGACGTACCGCTAATGTAAGCGCCGAGCGATAGAAAAATGCCATCGCTAACCGGGTGTGAACTCTTGAAGGGTTTATTCAAAATATAGGTGATGGAGTAAACCGAAATAATCGCAAAAATAATCGCGCTCATGATGCTCGCCGGAATTGTGAGCAAACCGGCAACCCCTATCAACTTGGGAATAATCATGATTTTCAGGGATTTTTTAAGATAAACCCAATCCACGGTCGATGGTTTTTTTCATCGCTCGCAACGCGCTTGCGATTGTTCTGCCACACAGTCAGCGTAGAAAAAATCAGCAGATGCACCGCAATAATCGGCAAATACACCAGCGGGCGATTATCTACTAACAGCAATAGCGGCAGCGACATCATCGCCCCACCAAAACCCAAACCGGTGCGAACAAACCCGCTCCAGACAAAAATTAAACACACCAGTAGCAACTGTGTGAGCGTCAACTCATCCATTTTTTAAATTCCACAGCAATAACTATTTCAATAAAGAGCAAACCGAATAAGTGCTATCAGTAAGACTCTTCCAAACTTTTGAGCCATTCTACCAAAGGCTTGAAGCGATAGTTATTTACGTAGGTTTGTAGCTGTGCATGAAATTCGCGAAATTCAGATTCCTCGGCCAGTTCTCTCACTGCGGCGCGCACACCCAGAATATTGTGCTGCTGGGCCAATTCAATCAGCCGCTGGCGGGTGCTTAGGGAAGGGAGATGGAGTGTTGCTGGTGTATTTAGCGATGAATCAAGTTGGTGGAAATTAAAATTACCTGCATTAGCTAATACCGGCAGTTCCAGATCAAACCAAAAGCGACTGCCTTGCTCGGGGCTACTCTCTACCTGCAGCCGAGAGCCCATCAATTTGGCTAAACGTTGGCTAATAGCTAGCCCCAAGCCGGAACCTTCGGCGCGGGTAATGGGATTATCAACCTGATGAAAAGCGATAAAAATATTTTTTAATTCTGCTGCGGGAATGCCTATGCCGCTGTCGCTCACACTAAAACGCAGATGAACGGTGTTGGGGCTTTTCGCAGATAGTTTTTCTACACCAAAAACCACTTCGCCTTTATCGGTAAATTTCACCGCGTTATTAAGCAAATTGAGCAGTACCTGGCGCAGGCGTTTGTCATCAAAGGCAACCGATACCGGTAACTGCTCAGGAAAATGGTAATTGAAACCTATGGACTTTAAACGGGCGCTTACCGCTGCCATTTCTATTAGCGTTTTTAAAAAATTCTCCAGACCAACTTCGCGTGGATAAAGTTTTAAATTGGCTTCATCTACGCGCGAAAAGTCTAGAATATCGTTAATCAGTAATAGCAGATGTTCAGCACAGCGATCGATAGTGTTAATACCCTGCCCATGCCTTTCCATTAGTGCATCATTGGTTTTATAAATTTGGGTGTAACCAAGTATGGCATTAAGTGGCGTACGCAATTCGTGAGTGACATTGGCGATAAAACGGGTTTTGGCGCGGTCCGATGCTTCAATGGCTTGCTTTGCCCTATGCAGCCGATGAAACATTATCAGCATGGCAATCCAGACTGCGGCCAATAAACCCAAAGCCACGCTGGATTCTGCATAGAGTTTGGATTTCATTTCGCCGCTGAGCACTACAAAATATTTATCGCTGATGGAAATGTCGGCCACGCCCAATAATTCACCGACGTGATTAATCAGCGGCAGGGAAATCTGAAAACAGGACACGCACCGGGTATCGCCTTCACGTAAATCCAGACTAGCCGGCGCAGCATCTACCAAATCGTAATCTATTTGCAGTGCTATGCCAGTCACAATTCGCCCGCCGATGGCGGGATCTTCCACTAGAAGAATTTCTTGTAGCGCATCGTAAAATTTTTGTGCCAGTTGTTCAGCTTTACTGTGTTCCAATACCTCTACCAAAATGGCGACTTGCGATTGCGCGATAATTTTTGCCTGAGTCTCCGCAGTCGAATAAAGTCGCGGCTGCAAAGTGTTTTGCCAATAGCGACCAAGCGAAATAAAAAATGCCGCAAATAATATTAAGAACACCAAACTGATCAGCAAATGACTGCGCCAGACGCTGACTGTATTAAATGCATTTAAAAGCGACCTCGGGTGTGAATTATTCATACTGCTTGGCCACCTTGAGATAAAAACTTTTTATTTCTACACCGCTTTTATCCAGCGTGTGCATGTTAATCAACGGTTGCACTCTGGCTTCAACCGACAATCCGCCCAGTACTCCTTTTTCAACATCGCCCTCAAACGGCGAAAATAAAATAATTTTTTGCTGGATGCTGTAGCTCACCAGCTGTTCCAACTCCGCAGCGTTGAATTGTTGTGCGATAAAAATGGCGGCAGGTTTTTCTGCTGTTTGCGATTGTAGTTGTGCCAGAGAAATCGTTTTTATATTTACATTCAGCTCGCGTACTTTGGGCATGGTTTCAGTGAGCGATTGCTGATAGTCCAACGCGGCGCTGTCATTGCTGGCAAAAGCTAAATAGATTAATAGCTCATTTTTATTATTGGTTTTTTGCGCAAGTTGTTGATCTGCTGTAACCAGCGTGCGAAATAATTTCAAACCTACATAGGCGCGTTTGTCATTAAAGGTATCAGCTAAAAGACTAAGGCAAGGAACCGAACAGAGCGCAACCGCCAGTGTTATCTGGAGTATTAGCGCACGCGCAAAATGGTTCCTGACCTTGACTAACATAAGAGCACTGCAGTTGATATGACGATTAAAAGCACAGGTCTAGATCGACCTGCTGCCAATTAAAATCCGTATTCAAGTTCTGCCCACCAAGTGCGCTCGCCATTGGGTAAACCCCGTGGATACTGCGAGGGTGTGGGCACAGTGTTGTAGTGTTGATCAGCAAGATTTTTCACCCCCGCCTTCAGCTCCAGATCGCGCTGCGCAAACAGGCGATGAACACTCAGGGTGTAATCAAGCAACACATAGTCATCAAAACGATCCGTCGGCGGGGTGCGGGTTTGCAGCTCCCAGCCTTCCTGCTCGCCGACGTAGCGCAGATTGAACGCATGACTCAGCTGCTGATCGCTATTCCAGGTAACTCCCAAGTTGCCCAGCCAATCCACTGAACCCAGCAGCTTCTGGTCAACATCGAGCGGGTCCTGCGCATCCACGTAGGAAATGTTGGCAAACCAATTCCAATTGCGCCCCAGCGTTTGCTGCCACTCAAGCTCCACGCCTTGGGAATCTATCTCACCCAGGTTGTGCCACTTGGGGCGCTGGCCGGGGGTGATGCGATATTCGATCAGGTCGCTAACCTGAGATTCAAACAGCGTTGCGCGCAGGCTGTAATTGACGGCGCGATAGATATAGCTGGCTTCGGTGGAGTCCAGCTGCTCTTGCGTCAGCCTTTCGTAGACGGTGCCCTCGGCGGCGCTGGGACCCGGATTTAATACTCCAAGTGTCGGCGGTCTGAACGCTTCGGCGTATTGGACTTTGAAAATATGCCTGTCGCTGGCGCGCCATACAGCAGCCAGACGCGGCGAGGTGTGGTTGCCCCAATCGTCGTAGTCGTCATAGCGTGCGCCCAGCGTAATCTCCACTGCCGGGTGAATTTGCCATTGATCTTGCAGGGTCAGGCTAGTGAGGCCGCGCTCACCCAAATCTTTGGCTTGCACCAGACTTGGGGTGGCACCGTTAACCGGCGCCTCTATCAGCGTCATGCGCTTGTAGGCGCTATCCAGTTGGCTCTGTGAATATCCAGCTTCCATAAACACATTGTGATTAGTCAAACCTGTCCAGCGCAGATTGAGGCGGATGTGTTGATTGGAATCGCTGGTGCCATCCTGACGATAGAATTCATTGATCAGTACCGGAGCGGGGCCGGGCGGATCTATCCCTTTGGGGATAGGGAGATAAGTCGCCTCATCAACTTTGGTTTCCAGCTGCCCCAAGGCCATACCCAAGCTCAGATCCTGTTGCAGTTGCCAGTTCTTACTCAGCTCCACACTAGTGATTTTTTCCACCCGCGGCGCCAGTGCGCGCGGCATAGCGGCATTCTGGCCGTACCAGGCACCGCGCTCCATATCGGCATGCTGCACTTGCAGGCGATAGCCGTTGTAACTCAAGTCGGCCAATAGCAGCTGACCTTGCACGGCGTCCTGCACATCACCGGGGGAATAGCCCTTGCCGGACTGGGCAAAGTTATCGGGGTTGGTTTGCAGACCGCTGTTGTCTCTGTCCCAAGCGCTGGCATTGATTTGCATGCTAACGCCATTGTCGAACTCATGACTGACCATGGCATCCAGCTGACGATGATTGTGGCTGGCGGTTCGCAGGGCGACAGCGGTGTCGCGTCGGGAAATAATATTGACCACGCCGGAGAAGGCAAACTCGCCATAGAGCGCTGAACCCGGGCCGCGAATTACTTCAATGCGTTCAACCTGACTCAAGGGCAAACGCAGCGCCCAGTCGGCCGAGGCGTTAACCGGGCGATTGATCGCCACCCCGTCCACCAGAATCTTGAGATTACTCGCCTCCAGCGAGGCGCCCGCACCGCGCACTATGGCGCGCACATCACCCGCGTTTTCCAGGGTGGTGTAAAAGCCGGGCACTTGGTTTAGTGCCTCTGCCACTGTGGCGTACCCCTGACTTTTCAATTGGTCGCTGTGCAACACACTCACCATGCCGGGCACAAAATCGGCGTTCATTTTGGTTTGGGTCGCCAGATCAGTTTCTTCGTTGAGTAAATCCATCAGCGCCGCCAATTCAGGATCATCACCGGATTGCGCAAAAACATCATTAACACTCAAGGTCACGAGGCAAAGTGCCAATACCCGAAACGCGGGTAAAAATGGGGTCTTCATCAATTCAAAATCCTATAGGAGCAAGCAAAAAGGCGGGCAGGGTAACTGCAATTTATTCACAGACCAAACCCAACACCTAAACGGGCGAAGGGAATTGCCCTGAGCTAACGGCGGAAATTAACCACTTGCCCTGTCATTTGGGGCTGACTGTTGAATCTGGCCTGATTATGTTTGGAGCTCAGAGTCGCCAGACTCACACAATTGCGCCCTGCGTGTTTAGCCAGATAGAGCTGTTCGTCCGCCTGCGCGATCAATGCCTCCTTGCTCTGTTGATTTGCAGGGAGAGCAGTAGCGCCGCCCAAACTGATAGTTACAAATCCGCTTGCCGGAGAAGCGCCATGCTCCAGCGCCAATTGATAAACAGCCTTGCGCAGCCGCTCAGCAACGGTGATGACTTCAATCATATCTGTCTCCGGCAAAAGGGTGACAAACTCCTCGCCGCCATAGCGCGCCAGTAAATCGCCGGGCCGATTGAGGGCTGCCTGCAAGGCCAAAGTGACACGCTTGAGACAGTTGTCGCCCGCCACATGGCCGTAGTGGTCGTTGTAGCGTTTGAAAAAATCCACATCCATCATGATCACCGACAGCGCGGTATTGTTGCGTTGCGCGCGCATCCATTCACGCTCCAGAGTCGCATCAAACTGGCGACGATTGGCAATACCGGTAAGCGGATCAGTACCCGCGAGCTTTACCAGCTGGTCACTTTTGCGCTTGAGCGCCAAATGGCTGCGCACTCTGGCTTTCAAAATCGATACGTTAAAAGGTTTATGAATGTAGTCCACCGCGCCCAGCGCAAAGCCAAACTCCACATCGGTAGGGTCATCGCGCGCGGTCAGGAACACTACCGGTATTTCTTTAAGCTGCGGATCCTGTTTGAGCAGGCGACACATGCTGTAACCATCCATGCCCGGCATCATCACATCCAGCAAGATCAAATCCGGCAGCACATCCTTCGCCAACTTAAGCCCTTCTTCCCCCGACAGCGCCACCACCAACTCCAGACTCTCGTCATGTAGATGTTCAATCAAAATATCCAGATTAGTGGGTACATCATCCACCACCAGCACTTTGGGTTTGGCAGAGCCAGAATTCTGGAAACTATTCATAAAGTCATCCTTTGGTTATTCCGCGCGGGGAAAGATTTTGTCTATTTCACTCTTGCTTTCATTCTTGGTTTGCAAAAGCTTTGCCAAAAAATAAAACTAATAAAATCAATACATTATAAGAATCGCTTATAGAAACGAGCAAAAATCGCCGATAGAAAAGTCCGTGTTTCGCTTATAGTTGCTTATACTGCGTTTATATCGCTTATAGCTAACCCGAATGGAACACAGCCCGTGACTCACAACACCCTGATTTTGATTGTCGATGACCAGCCCCATAATCTGGATGTACTGATCGATTATTTGGGCGAGAGCTTTTTAGCAGACCAAGGCTTGGAATTGATGGTCGCCACCAGTGGCACAGAAGCACTGGAAGTTGCCCGGCAACG
The DNA here is from genome assembly GCF_035117775.1 of Cellvibrio chitinivorans. Lineage (NCBI taxonomy): Bacteria > Pseudomonadati > Pseudomonadota > Gammaproteobacteria > Cellvibrionales > Cellvibrionaceae > Cellvibrio > Cellvibrio chitinivorans. The sequence continues at coordinate 629,876 of NZ_JAYKKN010000001.1, read as the reverse complement.
CCCGCCCAGTCTGGTGTTATTGGATGTGATGATGCCGGACATGGATGGCTTTGAAGTCTGCCGCCGTTTGCAGGCCGGCATAGTGACTAAAGAGGTGCCGGTGATTTTTATGAGCGCCCTGACCGATATCCAAAACAAGGTCGAGGGCTTTGCTGCCGGCGCGGTGGACTTTGTCACCAAGCCGATCCAACGCGAAGAAGTGCTGGCGCGCATCAACGCTCATCTGACTCTGGCACGTCAGCAACAGGAGCTGCTGGATAAGAATCGCCAACTGGAGCGTTTGAATAGCGAATTACAGGAGCAAATCGACCGCCGTCTGCGCGCAGAAAGCGCCTATCAACTAGCCGATCAAACCCTCTCATCGCTCACCCGTCAGGAAGCCCAAACCTGGGGTATAGATGCCTTTGTTGGCCAGACCCCAGCCATAGTCCAGTTGCTGGATGAGGTGCGCAGTCTGCAACAGGCGCCGCGCACCAATGTGCTGGTCTTGGGCGAAAGCGGCACCGGCAAAGAACTGATCGCGCGCGCCATTCACTACGGCAGCGCCAGACGCGGCAAGGCGTTTATCGCCGTCAACTGCGCGGCTATTCCCGCCGAGCTGGCCGACGCCGAATTTTTTGGCCACACCAAAGGCGCCTTTACTGGCGCCACCAGCGACCGCCACGGCTATTTTGAACAGGCCGATGGCGGCACCCTGTTTTTGGATGAAATAGGTGATATGCCCCTGCCACTGCAGGCCAAGTTATTGCGCGTATTGGAGGATGGGTTGGTGACACCGGTGGGCGGCAAATACAGCCGCAAACTGGATGTACGCGTAGTCGCGGCGACCAATGTGGATATGCGCAACCGCATTCAGCTGCAGGAATTCCGTCAGGATCTCTATTTCCGTTTGGCGAGCTATAGCATTTCACTGCCGCCGCTGCGCGAGCGCATTGGCGATGTACCTATCCTGACTGCACATTTTCTCGCGCAATTGGGTGGGCAAATGGGGCGCGACAAACCCGCCATTTCTGCCGAAGCACTGGCGCAACTGAGCCAGTATCACTACCCCGGCAATGTGCGCGAATTGAAAAACCTGATCGAATACGCCCTTATCGCCAGCCGCGGGCAGATGATCCAAACCCAGCATCTGCATTTTCTGGAACCCCTGTCTGAATCCTCGCAGAAACCCTCGCAAACAATGCCAGCCTCTGCATCAACCCCCAGTGCAATCCTCAACGAATCTGGTAGTACAGGTGCGCTCGCCAGTAGCGAATCCGAAGAACAACTTTTGCTGGATTTTGCCCGCGCACAAGGCCGGATCGATAATACCCTCGCGCAAGAACTCCTAGCCATAGACCACAGCCGCGCCTCTTATCTGCTCAAAAAATTACACAAAGAAGGGCGCCTGCATAAACAGGGTGAGAGACGCTGGGCGTTTTATACGGTGGGGGATTAAATCAATCGCACCATCAAGATACTTTTTTAGAGAGTCTGCGCGGCTCGCGGATTAATACCTGCGCCGAAATATCCAGACCTTCACTTAAGCGGCGAATCATATTGATGCTGAGTGCACGAGTACCATTAAGCACTTCCGTCACCTTGGAGGCCGAACCAATAAAGGGAATAAGATCTTTTTTGAGCAACCCCTGCTGCTCCATACGAAATTTAATCGCTTCTATAGGATCAGGATTTTCCATGGCGAAATGCTCTTGCTCGTAGCGCTCAACTAAGAGTGCCAATACCTCCAACTCATCGGCCTCTTCGCTGGCAGGAGCGAAATGTTTATCCATGAGCTCGCTGACACGCGCTAGCGCCTCGGCGTGATCCTGATCATTTTTTATGAGTTTGATGCGGTACATAGCCACCTCCTAAAACACCTGCTTGCCGTATTCTGCATGAGTGCCAATCCATTCAATCAGCGCAATGCCATGTTGGTATCTAACCTTGATCACCAAGCGATAATGATTGCCTTTGATATTAAAAATGACACGGTTATCTGCCAGAAAGTCGGCACTGGAATATCGCTCTTTTATATCCTGCGGTGTTTTCCATTGTGCTTTTAATGCTTCATCGAACCAGACATCCAGCACTTTTTTGGCATTTGCATGTTTTTGGCTAAAGCGGATTAACTTGTCCCGTCCTAAGACCTTCATTGCAATTCCTTTTGTATTTCATGTGCGGAAAGGCTTTTATACTTCCCTTTTTGGGAAGTATAAAAGGCAGTTCCCAAAAAGGGAAGTTTTTATTCCACCGTCACGCTCTTGGCCAAATTTCTTGGCTGATCCACATCCGTTCCTTTAATAATCGCCACGTAATAACTCAGCAATTGCAACGGCAAGGTGTAGAGAATTGGCGCGAGCCAAGGGTGAATGTGGGGCACATTGATTACACGCATGGTGGCATCGGATTCAAAATGTGCATCTTCATCGGCGAATACATACAAGATGCCGCCGCGCGCGCGCACTTCTTCGACGTTGGATTTTAATTTTTCCAACAAGTCATTATTCGGCGCGACTACGATGATCGGCATGTGCGCATCGATGAGTGCGAGTGGGCCGTGTTTTAATTCACCGGCAGCGTAGGCTTCTGCGTGAATATAGGAAATTTCTTTTAATTTCAGTGCGCCTTCCATTGCAATCGGATATTGATCGCCGCGGCCTAAAAAGAGTGAGTGGTGTTTATCAGCAAACTCTTCAGCGAGAGCTTCAATTTTTGGTGCAAGCGCTAAAGATTCTTCCAATTTCGCCGGCAGGTTTTTCAGCGCAGCGACCATCTCTTGTTGCTGCTCTGCAGTTAAGCCGTTGTATTTACCTACCGCTAAAACCAGCATCGCCAAACCAACCAATTGCGTAGTAAATGCTTTGGTTGACGCTACACCAATTTCTGCTCCAGCGCGCGTCATAAACGCGAGGTCAGATTCACGCACCAGCGAAGAACCTGCCACGTTACAAATGGTGAGGCTGCCGAGATAGCCCATTTCTTTTGCGAGGCGTAATGCCGCGAGTGTATCGGCAGTTTCGCCCGACTGGCTGATAGACACTAACAAGCTGTTTGGCTGCACAAAGGATTTGCGATAGCGGAATTCACTCGCGATTTCTACATTGCACGAAATGCCGCCGAGCGATTCAATCCAATAGCGTGCGACCATCGCCGAGTGATAGCTGGTGCCGCAGGCAACGATTTGAATGTGTTTCACTTGTTTAAATAATTCAGCGGCGCCGTTGCCAAAAGTTTCATCCAATACCGATTCACTGCTCAAACGGCCTTCGAGTGTATTCATCACCGCGTTAGGCTGCTCGTAAATTTCCTTAAGCATAAAGTGGCGGAATTTGCCTTTGTCACCCGCGTCATAACTCGCAGTGGATTCATGTATCTGGCGTTCAACTTTGTTGCCATCTTTATCAAAAATGGTGATGTGAAACCGCGTAATGCTCGCAACATCGCCTTCCTCCAAAAAGATAAAGCGACGGGTCACCGGCAAAAGTGCAAGCTGGTCAGATGCAATAAAATTTTCGCCAATGCCCAAACCAATCACCAGCGGCGAACCTGAACGCGCAACCACTAAATGCGATGGATCATTTTTATCCATCAATACAGTGCCGTAGGCGCCGTGCAATTGTTTTACCGATTTTTGCACCGCAGCCAATAAACTTTGTGTTGTTTTTAATTCTTTTTCGACCAAGTGCGCGATCACTTCGGTGTCGGTATCGGAAGTGAATACATACCCTTCTTCTTGCAACAGACGGCGCAAACTTGCGTGATTTTCAATGATGCCATTGTGCACCACGGCGATGTGTTCTTTTGACACGTGCGGGTGCGCATTGCGTTCACTTGGCTCACCGTGAGTTGCCCAGCGGGTGTGCGCAATTCCGGTGCCGCCGGCGATAGGTTCGGCGTGAATGGCATCGGCCAATTCTTTTACTTTGCCGAGACGACGCACACGGTGTAATTCACCATTGCTCACCACCGCCACACCGGCTGAGTCGTATCCGCGATATTCAAGACGGCGCAATCCTTCCACCAGAATATCCGCTACATCGCGTTGCGCTACTGCGCCAACAATTCCACACATGATTTTTCTCCTTGAGTTAAAAACTAGTAGTAATGATTAAGTGGTAGTAACAATTTATTTCTTGTAAAAATTTTGCTTTTTTAATCTCCCTCAAAAAAATGGGGAGGAAGAGCAATCCCTCCTAACCTCTCTTTGTCAAAAGGAGGGACTAAATCCCCCTCTTTGACAAAGAGGGGTTAGGGGAGATTAGAGATTTCTCCAATAAGCACTTGCACGCCTTGTTGTTCTATTTTTTGTTTATCAGTTGCACTTATGCCTTCGTCGGTGACCAATACTTTAATCGCCGACCAAGGCAATTCGAGGTTGTGAATTTTGCGCCCGAGCTTGTCGGACTCCGCCATCACAATCACTTCGCGCGCGACTTCCGCCATGACGCGACTCAGGCTATAGAGTTCATTAAAAGTGGTTGTGCCGCGCGCGAGATCCAGACCATCGGCGCCGATAAAAAATTGGTCAAAGTTGTAGGAGCGCAGAATCTGTTCGGCGAGTTGACCTTGAAAACCTTCGGATTTCGGGTCCCAGGTGCCGCCAGTCATCAAAATAGTGGGTTCGTTTTCCAGCTCGCGCAGGGCGTTGGCAATGCTGAGGGAATTGGTCATCACCACCAGCCCCTGCTTATGGGATAACTCGGGCAAAAGGGCGGAGGTAGTAGAACTGCCGCTATCGAGGATGATGCGGTTATGGTCGCGGATCAATTCAGCAGCAGCTTTGGCGATGGCTTGCTTACGAAGCGAAACTTTTTCGACTGGATCGCTCATCAACTCTTGCGGGACGGGAACCGCGCCACCATAGCGACGCAGCAGCAAACCATTGGACTCCAGTGCCGCCAAATCCTTGCGAATGGTTACTTCCGAGGTGGAAAACTGCTCAGCAAGGGCTTCTACACTGACTTCGCCGCTTTCATTAAGCAGATCGATAATCGCCCGACGACGCTGCTGGGTGTTGCGTTTTGTCATTATTTGCTCGCAATAAGTTTCGATTTGAAAGATATTTTAGTCCTTCGAAACTTATTAGCAAGCTATTTGATCACTTCAGCGTTAGTTTTGCCTCACCAGCCAACACATTGGCCTCGGTGTGGCACTTGCCTTTACCTTGCCACTCAAGACTGGCACCGACCAATAGGGAGCGCTGGCCGGAAGTACTCTCACCTTGTGGGTTGATAAGCTTCACATCGCCCACCTTGGCAGCCAGTGCTACCGCGGCTAACTGGCTTTGCGTGAGAGTAATGTCAATTTGACCAGCACCCAACTCTGCTTTCAGACACCCACTGGTGTCACTGATGGTCAGTTCTCCCGCACTGACATTGACCTGCAATGGCTTATCCTGCGGCACGCCAATTTTTACTTTGATCTTCACATTGTTAAAGTTGCTGACACCATCAGGCAGCAGCAAAAAATCAGCCGTACTAGCGATGTTTTGCGCCCAACCCAGTTCCTTCAATAGATCCAAACACACCTCCCGCTCCTCATCCTCACAGACGGCAGTCACTTCCGCCACAAGGTTAGTGCCCGCGATACCCTCAATATCGACCTCACCCACCGGAACACTTAAGCGGATGAGTTCGGCACTGGCCACATCCTGCTGCAAGCTGATGTGGCGCTCACCCTCGGTGGCAAAAACCATCGTTGAACAGAGGAAGCTAGCCAGTAGTGCGATGCTGAAGCGAATAGGGTTGATGGTGTTGCGATTGGTCTTGTGCATAGGATTTATCCACATAAGCAGTTGAATGACACTGCTTATCTAGACGTGGATAAAACGAATTTGGATTCTGCCTTGATGAAATAAACAGCGCAGAAACAAAATCCACTTAAACCCCAGCTAGGCTAAAGTTCATTCAGGTTGATTAATTGCACATCATTAAAAGGAAGCGTTTATGTCTGACAACCAACAGGCGTTGTTTTTGGAGGGGTCGATTGCGCGGGCGCTCATGACGCTGGCAGTGCCGATTATTCTTGCCAGCATTTTGCAGGCGGGCTACCAGCTGACCGATGCCTTTTGGGTCGGGCGATTAGGTGCAGCTGCAGTTGCAGCGGTATCGGTGAGTTTTCCGGTCACCTTTTTGGTGATTGCAATGGGTTCGGGGCTGGCGATGGCGGGGGCGACGCTAACCGCGCAGTACATGGGCGCCGGGCGGCCGGATATGGTCAACCATGTGGCGGCACAGACGATGCTGATGGTGACAGTGGTCTCGGTGATTTTGGGGTCAATCGGCTATTACCTATCACCCTATTTATTGCACCTGCTCAAGGTTGCTCCTGATGTGCACGAGGGCGCGCTGGGTTTTATGCGGGTGTCGTTTATCGGCATTATTTTTGTGTTTATCTTCTCCATGTTCCAGTCGCTGATGCGCGGCGTCGGCCAGACCAAAGTGCCGCTGTTGATTGTGCTGGGTACGGTGATTCTCAATTTCGCGCTCGACCCGCTGTTTATTTTTGGCTGGCAGTTTGTGCCTGCTTTCGGGGTGATGGGCGCAGCATTGGCGACGCTGGCAACCCAAGCGCTAGCAGCGGCGATTGGTATGTGGATATTTCTGCGCGGGCGCCACGGCATTCAACTGAATTGGCGCGCGTTTAAACCCGATCCAGCTTACATCAGACGCGCGTTTTTCCTCGGTTTTCCCGGCTCGGTGGAGTTATCCACACGCGGTTTGGGGCTGATGGTGATGTCGTTTCTGGTCACCAGTTTTGGCACCCTCACCATCGCCGCTTATGGCGTCGGCTCCAATATTTTGCAGTTCATCACTATTCCCGCGCTGGGCTTGTCCATGGCCGTTTCGACACTGGTGGGGCAGAACATAGGCGCGGGCAATATCCAGCGCGCGGCGCGTATCGCCATGCTCGGGTCGCTCTACGGTTTTGTTGCGCTCACGCTGGTGGGCATCATCACCTATATTTTTGCCCACAATATAGTCGCGTTTTTTGTCCCGGATGATGCCGAGGTTATCCGCGAAGGCGCAAAATTCATCCGTATTATGGCACTGGCTTGGGGCGGGATTGGCGTGCAACTGTGCATCGTTTCCACCTTCCGCGCCTCGGGCAATATGCTCAGCGCTATGGTGATTGCGATGGTGTCGCAGTGGATGATCCAGTTTCCCATGGCCTATGTGCTGTCCAAACACACGGACTTACACGAAACCGGCCTCTGGTGGTCATTTCCGGTGACCAATATCGCGGTGGCGATTATTGCGCTCTGCTGGTTTGCACGCGGCAGTTGGAAACAAACCCGCATCACTGAAGACGACAAACACATCGCCAAAGTGACTCAGGATGCCGTTATTGAGGATGGGTTGCCGGGTTAGATCAGCCCCTATACCCAGCCTTGCGCGCATCAAAACTCGACTGGGAAAGCAGATCGATTCCGCACTGTAAATCGCTGATCCAATCGAGAAACTGATGCACCATCGCCTTGCCCACAAAAGGGCTTCCGTGTTGCGGGACGATCATTTCCACATCCATTTGCCGCACCATGTTTGCCCAGAGGCGGCAGGCGCGATTGCTGGCCATGTAGCGCTGGTGAAAGCCGCGCATGTGCGGCACATGGGCGATGAAATCTTCTACCGGTTGTTCAGCGTGAGTTTCGATTAGCGACGCGCCCATATCGCCACTGAACAAGATTTTGCTGATGGGATCATAAAAGTGGAAGTTGCCCACTGAGTGCAAAAAATGAGCGGGCAACACCACAATTTCAGTTTCGCCCAAGGCAACAGCGCCACCCTGATCAGGCATGGCGATAATCCGCTCCTCAAAAGCCTGACAGTATTGCTGCGTCATAAATTGCGAGGCCAGGTGCGGCAAAAACCGCGACCAGAGTTTGGAGGTAACGACTTTGCACTGGGTGTGCATCATCCAGCGCGGCAATGAGGCGATTATGTCCGGATCTTGGTGAGAGGCGAAAATATAATCCAGCTGCTGCAGCTTCACCAATTTGCCCAGTTCGATATTAAGCGGCGTATAGGTGAGGTCGCCACCCGGGTCTATGAGCGCGGCGCGGCCATTATTGATAATCAAAAACTGGTTGGATTGAATGCCTTCACCAATCACCAAATCCGAAAACTGGATGCAGACATGATTGGGCTGCTTGTAGAGCACATGGGCTTTGTCTTTAGGGAAAAAGGGATGATTCATAAAAGTCTCCGCGAATAGCCCAGCCTAGTCGGGATGGCGCAGCGGACTTTGATACGAATCAAGCGAAGTGAAAATAACGGAAGAGTTTTTAATTCTGTTGAGCTATTTCAAATTCAATCGCAGAATTGACCAAATAAAAGCCCGCCCTGCGTTTGCAGGGCGGACTGGGGAAACATGCGGATCATTAATCCACAAAAAGGTTAATTTACAAACTTGGATAACAACCGCAGGTAATTCGACTGATAGCCGTTTGAGTTTTCGGTCACGCTCCAGGAATTGATCGGCCAACTGGTGTTGAAATCTTTATAGGCTTTCTGTGCTGGCTGGTCCTTGGGCGGAGTAATCGCTTCAACAGTTTCACATTTGGTATCGCTAGAGCTGGTAGTACAGTATCCATCCCTGTCATAGCTTGGGTTAGGGCCACCCACAAGGAATCCAGGCGCCGGGCCATAAATAGATGTGCTCACCTTGTCCCACTTAGCCGAGCCATCGGTAAACCAAGTGTGGTAGAACTCGTTCACCGAATTGTACACACCCAAACCATACATATTGGACAAGTAAACTTTCCCCTGCGGGTTAACTCCATGCAGGTAGTTCACATAGGTGAGTGCAGAGTTTTTGGCCGCTGTGGTGTCAAAACCGGTGATATTGAACTCAATCAGATCCATAAACATACTGCCCTTGGCCGACTTGGTGCTGTTGCTACCCCAACCGTAATAGTTGATGTAGGCAAAGTAGGGATCTTTTTTAGCCGTCATTGCCTGCCAGTTATCACTCGAGTTCATGGCATTTTTAAACCAGGTATTGATGTCGGTCGCAACGCTTGGGGTTACACCAGCCAGACTTGCGTAATAAAGCAGAGCGGTATTTTCCATTTCACGGAAAGAGTCGGAAAAGGTTTTGAGATCCGCATTTACATAGTCTGCTTCAAGATGGCTTTTGTAACTTGCACCGCCCGTAGCCGCATACAAGTACACGGCTGCCATACGTTTTTTAGTCGCGCGATCCTTGGTACTGGCAGTGCCGGTGTTCCAATCGATTGGTTCCTGCTGCCCAGCACCTAAATTGGCACTGCCCGGCTGCCGGCTTTCATCATTGTTAAAGAAAGTAACATCAGGGTTGGCGACTGCCCACGTCCAAGCCGCTTCTGCCCGGGTTTTGAGATCGTTCGCATAGCTAGTCAGCCCGGCATTGTTTTGCTCTCCCAATACTTTACTGGCAAACGCAAAGGCTGCCGCCGTAGACATAGTGGCATTGGTACTGGCAGTCCCGTAATAGCTGGGAGTGGTCGCGGTAGAGGGTGGGCTGGCGATGGGACCATTGGTTCCAATGTTGTGGGACAACCCCACAATGCTCAGCACCGAATTATTTCCCGTGGCATCCTGCATTTTTTTCAGCCAATCCAGCCCCCATTTCACCTCGTCGATAATATCGGGAATGCCGTTATCCGATTCGGGGATATTAAAGTCATCACCCCAAGCTGCTGGATTTTCGATATAGGCATGCAGCAAGGTCAGTACATAATCCGCCGCCCAAGTGGTGTACTTGTTGTAATCTCCCGCGTCATACCAACCGCCAGATAAATCCTTCGCAGTCGCTGCGTTAGTTTTATCGCTATACAGACGCGCTTCTGAATCCTGCCCTGCCGCTAGGTGACTGGCGCTATCCACCCAGGCCGCGTCGGCATAGGGTTCTTGCTTGGGAAAGCCAGCGCGCTGATAAAAGAAGGTTCGAAATGCTTCTTTCAGCACTGGTTTATACACATTGGCGTCTATCTTGAAATCGGGCGAGCGTAGGTTGTTGGTGTTATCCACCACCGCATAGTTACCGGATGTGGTGATGCTGGAAAAATCAAACCACCAGGCTTTATCGCCTGAGCTGGTATCAGTTTCACCCTGATTCCAACGGCTAGGTGCAGCACTTAGCACCACCTCATTGGTAGCCAGATTGATCAATTGATAAGTCGCGCCCGGCGTAAAACTCTTTGCCGCGTCATAACCGGTTTGCGGATCGCGGATCACCGCGATTTTTTGTGCATCCGGCAGATAGCCAAACTGATCCACCACAATAAATTCGCTGATAACTGCGGTTATAGGGCTTGATGACGAACTACCTGATGAACTTATCGAGCTGGACGCAAGACTGCTAGATTCAATCATCGAACTGGACGAAGCCATTAGCGACGAACTCACCGAAGAAGACAGCACACTCGATGACATTACCGAGGAAGAAATCGTTGAGGAGGACACCAGAGAAGAAGAAAGCGCCGATGATGCAACAATCGATGAAGGCGCTGAACTACTTGCCGGTGGAGCAGAGGATGCAGGCGCAGGATTGGAACCGCCGCCACCTCCACCACCGCAGGCTGCTAATGAACTGATAACCGAAAGGGTAATTAAAGATCTTAGTAAGGTCATAAATCGCTCTTATATTTATCTGATTTAATGCCTGATGATAACGGTTTCATCTTTAAGCGACAGCTAATTTTTGTACCGTTTTTATAACTTTACTCTTTCTTGCAGATCGCCTCAGTCCAGTTTCATCCATAAAAAAAACGAGGCGCTTTGGCCTCGTTTTTATCACTCATTATTTTTTCGTCGGCCGTTCCCAACCCTGAATATTACGCTGCTTGCTGCGCGCAATCGCCAGTTCAGCATCTTCGACATCTTTGGTGATAATCGAACCTGCGCCCACGGTTGCACCTGCGCCGATTTTCACTGGCGCGACCAACGCAGAGTTGGAGCCGATAAACGCGTTATCGCCAATTTCGGTTTTGAACTTATTCACGCCATCGTAGTTACAAGTGATGGTACCTGCGCCAACGTTTACCTTACTACCGACTTTGGCATCGCCGATATAACTCAGGTGATTCACCTTACTACCTTTGGCGATCACTGCTTTTTTGGTTTCCACAAAGTTGCCGATTTTCACCTCGTCGGCCAAATCTGTTCCCGGGCGCAAACGCGCGTAGGGGCCAATATCGCAATTCGCTGCCATCACTGCTTCTTCAATATGGCTGAAGGCTTTGATGTGCGAGTTGTTGCCAATCTTGCTATTGATGATCACGCAATTAGGCTCGATCACTACACCATCGCCCAAGACCACATCGCCTTCAAATACGCAGTTCACATCGATCACTACATCGCGACCGACGGTTAAATTACCGCGAATATCCAAACGCGCTGGATCGAGCAAGGTTACACCGGCAACCATCAACTCATTGGCTTTTTGTTTTTGATAAAAACGCTCCAGCGCCGCCTGTTGCTGGCGATTGTTGATGCCTTCAACTTCTTCAATCGCATCGGGTTGTTCAACATGAATCGCGATGCCATCGGCCTTGGCCATAGCGATAATATCGGTCAGGTAATATTCACCCTGTGCATTATTGTTCTGTAATTGCGGCAACCACTTTTGCAGATGCGCTGCTTTCACTGCCATGATGCCAGTATTAATTTCAGCGATTTTTTTCTGTTCATCGTTGGCATCTTTATGTTCAACAATCGCGATCACTGCGCCGGAAGCATCGCGCACAATGCGCCCGTAACCGGTTGGATCTGGCATGTTGACCGTAAGCAGCCCCATCTGCGTTTCATTTACGCCAGCAATCAATTTTTGCAGGGTTTCAGCGCGAGTGAGCGGTACATCGCCATAGAGGATTAACACAGTTGCATCATTGCGCAATTGTGGCAGCGCCTGTTGCACCGCATGACCTGTGCCCAGTTGCTGCGCTTGCAACACGAATTTCACATCGGGTGCAGCCATGCGTTCTTCCACTTTTTCCGCGCCGTGGCCAACGATAATTAAAATTTGTTCACCACCTACCTGACGCGCTGTATCCACCACATGCTGCACCAGCGCCTTGCCGCCAATCGGGTGCAAAACTTTTGGTAAGTCGGAGCGCATACGTGTGCCTTTACCGGCAGCGAGAACGAGGATGTCGAGCATGGTGAATTCCTTTGAGTTAAAAAACGATGCGAGTGTACAGTGGAGCAGTCTAAATAAAAAAGGCGACTCGAAAGTCGCCTTTTGGGTAATCCACAATCGATTACTTGCCTGCTTTTTTCTTGATCGCTTGCAAGGTACGCAATTGTGCAGCAGCTTCAGCCAATTGAATTTGAGCTCGTTGGAAGTCAATTTCTTTAGCTTGTTCAGAAAGCTGCTTTTGTGCCAGTTCTTGAGCTTCCAGCGCCGCGGCTTCATCCATATCATCAGCACGCAAGGCAGTATCTGCCAATACGGTTACATGATAAGGCTGAACTTCGAGGTAGCCACCGGAAACGAAAAACACTTCTTCAGCGCCGCCTTGTTTGATCAGACGCACAGGGCCTGGATTGATACCGGTCAGCAATGGCGCGTGTCCATAGGCAATACCTATGTCACCCAAAGTACCTGTAGCAATTACCATCTCCACAATACCGGAGAAAATTTCACGCTCAGCACTGACGATATCGCATTGAATTGTCATGGCCATATAGTGTCTCTTTAACTTGGATAAACTGTATTAATCCGCTCAAAACTAAACCCTGCACTCTCGTGCAGGGCTAGGTATTACTTGAGTTTGCCGGCTTTTTCTACAGCTTCGTCGATAGAACCCACCATGTAGAAAGCTTGTTCTGGCAGGTGATCGAAATCACCAGCAAGCAAGCCTTTGAAACCACGGATGGTTTCTTTCAGTGGAACGTATTTGCCCGGTGAGCCGGTGAATACTTCTGCTACGTGGAAAGGCTGAGACAGGAAACGCTCGATTTTACGTGCGCGCGATACGGTTTGTTTGTCTTCTTCTGACAATTCATCCATACCCAAAATCGCAATAATATCTTTCAGCTCTTTGTAGCGTTGCAATACGGTTTGTACACCGCGCGCTACTGCGTAGTGATCCTGACCGATGATCATTGGGTCCAACTGGCGTGAAGTTGAGTCCAGTGGATCAATCGCTGGGTAAATACCCTTAGCGGCGATATCACGGCTCAATACTACGGTTGAGTCCAAGTGCGCAAAGGTGGTCGCTGGTGACGGGTCAGTCAAGTCGTCCGCTGGTACGTATACCGCTTGTACAGAGGTGATAGAACCGATCTTGGTAGAAGTAATACGCTCTTGCAGAACGCCCATCTCTTCCGCCAGAGTTGGCTGATAACCTACCGCAGAAGGCATACGGCCCAACAATGCTGATACTTCGGTACCGGCCAGGGTGTAACGGTAAATGTTGTCAACGAACAACAGAACATCTTTACCTTCGTCACGGAATTTTTCTGCCATGGTCAAACCAGTCAGAGCAACACGCAAGCGGTTCCCCGGCGGCTCGTTCATTTGGCCATAAACCATCGCTACTTTATCTACTACGTTAGAGTCTTTCATCTCGTGGTAGAAGTCGTTACCTTCACGAGTACGCTCACCTACACCGGCGAATACAGACAGACCGCTGTGCTCTTTTGCGATGTTGTTGATGAGTTCCATCATGTTTACGGTTTTACCTACACCGGCACCACCGAACAGGCCAACCTTACCGCCTTTGGCGAAAGGACAAACCAGGTCGATTACCTTAATACCGGTTTCGAGCAGTTCTTCAGAAGCAGCCAGCTCTTCGTACTTTGGCGCTGCACGGTGAATTTGCATACGCTCTTTTTCACCGATTGGGCCAGCTTCGTCGATTGGGTTGCCCAATACGTCCATGATACGGCCGAGGGTTTCAACACCCACTGGCACTTTAATTGGCTCGTTGGTGTTGCTTACGGTCAAACCGCGACGCAGACCTTCTGAGGAACCAAGAGCAATGGTGCGCACAACGCCGTCACCTAATTGCTGTTGCACTTCGAGGGTAAGATTGCCTTCGGTAATAACCAGTGCGTCATACACTTTAGGCACTGCATCGCGTGGGAATTCCACATCGATAACGGCGCCGATAATCTGAACGATACGTCCGCTACTCATTTCCGGTTCCTCATTTGTTCCAGAAATTCCAGACCCTTTAATAGCACTCGGGGTTCTGAAGGATTAAATATAAAAATCGTTAGTCTTTCAGGGCAGATCAGGCGCAGCTTATTGAACTGCTGCCGCACCACCTACAATTTCAGACAGCTCCTGAGTAATCGCTGCCTGACGCGCTTTGTTGTAAATCAACTTCAAGCTATCAATCAATTCACCGGCGTTGTCGGTTGCGCTCTTCATCGCAATCATACGCGCTGCCTGTTCAGACGCCGCGTTTTCAACTACCGCTTGATACACTTGTGATTCGATAAAGCGAGTCAGCAAACCTTTTAACAGGAACTCTGCATCCGGCTCGTAGATATAATCCCAGTGATGTTTCAACTTGGTATTTTCTTCGGCCACCAGAGGCAGCAACTGGCGAACTTTGGGTGATTGCGTCATGGTATTAACAAAGTCGTTACCTACCAGATACAGCTTATCGATAGTGCCGGCTTCAAACGCATCCAGCATTACCTTCACGCTGCCGATCAGGTCAGCCACTTGCGGGGCTTCGCCGATATCGCGGGTAGAGGCAACAACATTGCCACCAAAGCTTTTAAAGAATTGACCCGCTTTGGCACCAATCAGACACAAATCAATCGCGATGCCGTTATCCGCCCAGACCTTCATATCTTTGATAGCTGCTTTGAACATATTTGTGTTCAAACCACCACAAAGACCGCGGTCACTGGAAACCAGGATATAGCCTACGCGTTTAACTTCGCGCTCTTTCATAAACAGGTGTTTGTACTCGGGGTTGGCGTTGGCCAAGTGCCCGACTACTTCGCGAATGCGATTGGCGTAAGGTTTACCCAATTGCATGCGCTCTTGTGCACGACGCATCTTACTCGCGGCGACCATTTCCATCGCGCTGGTAATTTTCTGCGTGCTTTTGACGCTAGATATCTGCGTCCGAATTTCTTTTGTGCTTGCCATCTCTCGAACCCCGGTTAAGGCCTAAGCCTAAAAGGTTAGAGATCGCTGCGAGTTAGCGCAGCGATCGCCAGATTACCAGGTGCGGCTCGCTTTCAGCTTGGTCACCAGCTCTTTGAATTTGCCTTCCAATTCGCCGTTCCAATCACCGGTCGCATCGATGTGCGCCATAGTGTCAGCGTATTCAGCTTTAGCAAAAGAGAGCAGGGCAGCTTCGAAGTCCAATACTTTGCTAACTTCGATATCTTTCAAGTGACCTTCGTTCGCAGCGAACAGTACCAATGCCATTTGCGCAACGCTAAATGGAGCAAATTGTTTTTGCTTCATCAGCTCGGTAACACGTTGACCGTGTTCCAATTGTGATTTGGTTGCTTCATCCAGATCTGATGCGAACTGGGAGAAGGCCGCCAACTCACGGTATTGCGCCAATGCGGTACGGATACCACCAGAGAGTTTCTTAACTACTTTAGTTTGTGCAGCACCACCTACACGCGATACCGAAATACCGGCGTTCATCGCAGGACGGATACCTGAGTTGAACATGGACGACTCAAGGAAGATCTGTCCGTCGGTAATAGAGATCACGTTGGTTGGAACGAACGCAGAAACGTCACCAGCTTGGGTTTCAATGATTGGCAGTGCAGTCAAAGAACCGGTTTTGCCAGTCACTTCACCTTTGGTGAATTTCTCTACGTAGTCTTCGCTTACACGAGATGCGCGCTCAAGCAGACGCGAGTGCAGATAGAACACATCGCCTGGGTAAGCTTCACGGCCTGGTGGACGGCGCAGCAACAGAGAGATTTGACGGTAAGCCCAAGCTTGCTTGGTCAGGTCGTCATAAATGATCAGGGCATCTTGACCGCGATCGCGGAAGTATTCACCCATAGTACAACCGGCAAACGGAGCCAGGAATTGCATCGCCGCTGGATCAGATGCAGTCGCAGCGATCACAATGGTGTGCTCCATAGCGCCGTGTTCTTCCAGCTTGCGTACAACGCTTGCAATAGAAGAAGCTTTTTGGCCGATAGCAACATAAATACACTTAATGCCAGAACCTTTTTGGTTGATGATGGCATCAACAGCAATGGCAGTTTTACCGATTTGACGATCACCGATGATCAGCTCGCGCTGGCCACGGCCGATAGGTACCATCGCATCGATTGCTTTCAAACCGATTTGTACTGGCTGGTCTACCGACTTACGCCAAATTACGCCCGGAGCAATTTTTTCAACTGCATCGGTCATTTTAGCGTTCAGCGGACCCTTACCGTCGATTGGGTTGCCCAGTGCGTCAACAACGCGACCGAGCAATTCCGGACCAACAGGCACTTCAAGGATACGGCCGGTACACTTACATTTTTGGCCTTCGGCCACACCGCGGTAATCACCCAGAATTACAGCACCAACGGAGTCGCGCTCCAGGTTCAGTGCCATACCGTAGATACCGCCTTCAAATTCAATCATCTCACCGTACATAACATCGGCGAGACCGTGAATACGAATAATACCGTCTGTTACAGAAACGACAGTACCTTCGTTTTGTGCTTCTGTTGAAAACTCAAGGCCAGCAATGCGCTGCTTGATGATTTCACTGATTTCAGAAGGATTCAGTTGCTGCATGCTCTGTTCCTCAACCCTAAAATTAGGATTTCATTGCTTCGGCGAGCTTCGCCAAGCGGCCACGGACTGAACCGTCGATAACCATATCGCCAGTAGAGATAAGAACACCGCCTAACAGACTCTTATCTACAGAACTTTGAACACTGACTTTACGATCCAGTTTGGCGCTTAGTGCCTGAGCCAATTTGTTGATCAAGTCAACCGGCAACTCATAAGCTGCGGTTACCTCGACATCGATAGTTTTTTCTTGCTGCGCCTTCATTCTGGCAAACAATTCTTTTACGAACGGAAGCAGTGCCAGACGTTTATTGCTCGCAAGGGTGTGGATGAAATTCTTTTGATTTTCATCCATCTTTTCACCACAAACTTGTACAAAGATGGAAGCTTTTTGTGCTGCAGAAAGACCAGATGCGCCCAAGGCTTTTTTCACCTGATCTTGTTCTGCTACAGCGGCTGAAACTTCCAGAGCTTCAAACCATGACTGCAATTTATTGGCAGCCAAGGCGAATTCAAATGCTGCTTTGGCGTAGGGTCTAGCCAAGGTAGTCAGTTCAGCCATATCTACCTCTCTTAGAGCTCTGCAGCGAGTTTGTTTACCAACTCGTTGTGAGCGTTTTGATCGATAGAGGATTCAAGAATTTTTTCTGCACCAGCCAGAGCAAGAACCACTACTTTATTGCGCAATTCTTCTTTTGCACGGGCAGTAGCTTGTTCAATTTCAGCTTGGGCAGAGGCCTTGATACGCTCAACTTCAACACGTGCTTTCTCTTTTGCTTCTTCAACAACTTCGATTGCACGTTTGTTAGCTTGATCGATAATCGCGGCAGCTTCTTTCTTCGAAGCTGTAAGCTGCTCAACGACTTTCTTTTTGGCCAATTCCAAATCTTTTTCGGCTTTATCTGCAGCCTGTAGCCCATCAGCGATACGCTTGGTGCGTTCCGCCATTGCCGCAACAATGGGAGGCCACACATAACGTTGTGTCAGGTAAATGAAGATGGCAAACGCCACTATCTGACCGATGAAAGTTGCATTAAGGTTCACAGTTGAATGCCTTTGTTAAAGGGATTTAATGTTAATGCGCGAGTACTTAAACAACCGCAAACAAAATGTACATGCCGATACCAACACCAATCATTGGAACCGCATCCACCAGACCCATAACAACGAAGAACTGGGTACGCAGCATTGGCAGCAATTCTGGTTGACGAGCAGCGCCTTCCAAAAACTTACCACCCAACAGTGCTACACCGATTGCAGCGCCGATTGCGCCCAAACCGATAACCAGTGCACCCGCCAAATAAATCAAAGCTGTTGCTTCATTCACAGTGTTTTCTCCTACTTAAGTTGATAAAAATTAAAAACCAAAAAACAAATTGTAAAACTTAGTGTTGTTCATCCGTTTGGAACGCCATGCTCATATAAACAATGGTCAGAACCATAAAGATAAATGCTTGCAGGGCGATGATCAGAATGTGGAACAGCGCCCAGATAATTTGCAGTGACATACCAAATACACCCAGAACCAAATTCACACCGATCATGATTGCGATCAGAATGAAAATAACTTCACCAGCGTAAAGGTTACCGAACAGACGCAGACCCAGAGAGATAGGTTTAGCGATCAAGTTGGACAATTCCAGAACCAGGTTTACTGGAATCAACAGCAGTTGTACAAAAGCATTACCGCTGTGGAATGGATGCAGAGTCAGCTCTTTAGCAAAACCTACAAGGCCTTTTTCACGCAAGCTGAAGAAAATAATTAACAGGAAAACCGTCGCCGCCATACCCAAGGTGATGTTAGGGTCGGTTGATGGAACAACTTTGAAGAATACCGAGTGAGGATCGGCGCCCAATACATGCACACCAAATAACTCAGCAGTTTTCGGTAGCAAATCGATCGCAATCAAGTCCATCGCATTCATAAAGAATACCCAGACCAAAATTGTGAGAGCCAGTGGGCCAACTACAACGCTTTTGTAAGGAAACATGCCCTTAACGCTGTTATCAACAAATTCAACAACTGCTTCGATACCGTTTTGAAAACCAGTGGGAACATCGCTGGTCACTTTTTTCGCGACGCTGCGGAAGATGAAGAAAAACAGAGCACCTAAAAACAACGACCAACCCATGGTATCTACGTTAACGGCCCAAAAGCCCATTTGTGCAGCTTCATCACCGTTATGGGCAAAGCCCCAAGTACCATCGGGTAATTTTCCATAGGTGAGGTTGGTAAGGTGGTGTTTGATATATTCTGAGGACGTAATTGCTTCTGCGTGTTCAGCGGATGACATTATTTAATTCCAAATGACCAAAGTTGAAATCGGTTCTCACTAGCGGCGCCCGGCGGGGCTGCGAACTAGCGGATATAGCCAGGCAATTGCCTGAACCAACACATAAGCCAAAATCATAGTCGCTGCGTAAGTGGCACTTTTGAATAGCGCTATCTGCTTGAACGCGAGCAAAAACAACAGGGCTGTGATAACAAACTTTCCCAATTCACCGACGTAAAAAGCCGCCAGTATTTTCTGGGTGGACGCGCCCAATCGGGGACGAAACGTCACGAGTGCCAGCCACAAATTGGCTGCCACGCAAATAATTCCACCAGTAAACATTGAAATTGCGATCTGATAATCGACCGCAAGAGCCAGGGCACTGATCACCAAGCTTACTAATAATTGAACTGCCACTATTCGAAGAGCAAAGCCACGCCCATTTAGATAACGCGACATTTTGAATCTTGCCCTCTTTTTTTGCGGCGGCATTCTGTCACAAAGAACCGCTTATTACCATTGGTAACAGGTTTATGCTCCAGACGCCCAAACGTGGCGCATTATAGAGATTAAGCCCCCTAGCAGCAACCATCGGACTAGCACCAAACACAAAAACTGCCTAGTAAATTTGCTGTAAATTTAGGCGTAATTTTTGTGTTTACTGCAAATAGTGTTTGATGTGGATATGGACAACTAGATATTGGGGACAGGCGCCTTTTGCATAGGCGCCAGAAGAACAATAAGAAACGTAAAAATTTATTTGATGTGGCCGAGAATGCCGTCCAATTCATCAAGCGAGTTGTAACTAATCACCAATTTTCCCTTACCTTTGGCGCCATGCTGGATCTCAACCCCAGCACCCAAGGTATCGGAGAGTTGATCTTGCAGGCGGCGGATATCAGCGGAAACCGTCACTTCAGGTTTTACCTTTTCCGCATCGCGCCCTTCCTGATGCAGACGTACCAAGGCTTCGGTCTGACGTACCGATAACCCCTTAGCGACAATCTGCCGCGCAATCGCACGCTGGGTTTCAGGGTCGAGTGTCAGCAGAGCACGAGCATGACCCATTTCCAGATCACCGTGTTCCAGCAGAGTTTTTACTTCATCGCTCAGGGCGATAAGGCGCAGCAAATTGGTGATAGTGGTACGGGATTTCCCCACCGCTTGCGCCACTTCCGCATGAGTCAGTTCAAATTCATCTTGCAAACGCTTGAGCGCAACAGCTTCCTCGATGGGATTTAGGTTTTCGCGCTGGATGTTTTCAATTAGCGCCATCGCAATTGCTGCTTCGTCGGGCACATCGCGAATAACCGCCGGAATTTTATCTAACCCTGCAATTTGGGTAGCACGCCAGCGGCGTTCTCCAGCGATAATTTCGTAACGACCTTCACCAATTGAGCGCACTACAATCGGCTGCATTACGCCCTGAACTTTGATCGATTCGGCCAATTCTTCCAAGGCTTCAGGATGCATGTCGCGACGCGGTTGATATTTGCCGCGCTGGATCAGTTCCACCGGGATATGCGCGAGTTTGCCATCGCGATATTCCAGTTTGCTATCTACTTCCGCAGGATTTATCGGCATTTCGGGCGCAGGTGCAGTTACACCCAAACCGGCACTCAAGAGTGCATCCAAGCCTTTTCCTAATCCTTTGCGTTTTGTCGACATCTGAATCGCCTTAATCAGTTTTGTTAGAGAGTTTCTGCAGCCGCAGAAGATTTAGCGCCGGTTTCATTGCGACGCAAAATTTCACCCGCGAGCGCCAAATAGGCAATTGCGCCTTTGGATTGGCGATCAAATGCTAACACGGGCATACCAAAACTCGGCGCTTCAGCGAGGCGCACATTGCGCGGAATGCAGGTGCGATACAAACGATCGCCAAAATGCTGCTGCAATTGCGCCGATACATCGTTGGTCAAACTGTTACGCGGATCATACATGGTGCGCAGCAGGCCTTCGATTTTTAAATTCGGATTGAGCACTTTTTGAATTTGGTTGATGGTGCCAACCAACGCCGACAAACCCTCGAGCGCATAGTATTCACATTGCATGGCGATGATTACGCCATCGCAGGCAGTCAAACCGTTCAAGGTCAACATGTTGAGCGAAGGCGGGCAGTCGATAAGAATATAATCAAATTGATCACGCACTTGATGGAGTGCATTTTGCAAACGACGCTCTTTGTTATCGAGCGCGAGCATTTCCACTTCTGCGGCCGTTAAGTCGCCATTTGCAGCCAATACCTGATATTTGCCACTTTCCGAAAAAACCAAACATTCATGAATGGTTTTGCGTTCTGTGAGCACATCGTAAACTGAATGCTCGACTTCATTTTTATTTACACCACTGCCCATAGTGGCGTTACCTTGTGGATCGAGATCCACTAGCAAGACACGCTTTTTGGTTGCTACCAGTGATGCTGCTAAATTCACACAGGTGGTGGTTTTACCCACACCACCTTTTTGATTGGCAATAGCGTATATCTTGGTCAAGTGAAAATCCTATAACCACAGTGTGGTTGAAAATTTTTATTGTTTTGGCTGTAAAACCAGCAGATGGCGTTCACCATCGGTTTCAGCAACCAAAAGTTTACTACTTTCAAGCAAGGAAATTTTATCGGCGATGGGGGTAAGTTCATCCTGCGGAAACAGGCCTTTCATCGCTAAAAAAATACCATCCGATTCCAACAGGTGAGTACAGCCGTCAGTCATATCTTGCAAACTTGCAAATGCGCGGCTGATCACCGCGTTAAATTTTTGCTCAGGCTGGAATTCTTCTACACGGCGATTTTCAACCGTGACATTGGTTAACCCAAGCAGCGTTTTTACCTGAAATAAAAAACGGGTTTTTTTACCGTTGCTATCGAGCAGGGTAAATTGTTTTTCCGGAAACATAATTGCCAGTGGAATTCCCGGTAAACCGCCGCCGGTGCCAACATCAATAATCCGCGTAGCGGAAAATTTTTTATTGGCAGTAAACCAAGGCACCACACTTAAACTATCCAATAGATGGCGCGCCACCATTTGGCGAATATCGCGCACTGCAGAAAGATTATAGGCTTTATTCCATTTTTCAAATTCGCGCACATAGACGAGCAGTTTTTCAATCTGCTCGTCATTCAGCGCTACCGACATTTCGACAGCGCCGCGCACCAGTTGATTGCGCAATTCAGTGTGTAAATCAGTCACTCACAACTCACTTAGTTCAATAGCAAAAAATTACGATGCTTGCTGCTCTGGTGCATCGTCTTGCAAGCGTTTTAACACACCGCGTTTTTTCAAATAAATCAGCACCAGCGAAATCGCCGCTGGTGTAATACCGGAAATGCGCGAAGCGCGCGCTAGCGTTTGCGGCCGCGCAGCGGTCAATTTTTGTTTGACCTCATTCGATAAACCATCCACCACCGAGTAATCAAAGTCATCTGGGATGATAGTATTTTCGTAAGCGCGCAAACGCTCAACATCTTCTTGCTGACGCTCAATATAACCGGAATATTTTGCTTCGATTTCAACTTGTTCCGCTGCCGCTTCATTGGCAATCGATTCACCTTTGAGCGAAGCGATATCGTTGTACGACAATTCCGGACGGCGCAATAAATCCATCAAGCTGTATTCGCGCGTCAATTTGGTTTGAATTATCGCTTCGACTTTTTCTGCTTCAGTTGATCCCGCTTGAATCCAAGTGGAACGTAAACGCTCTTGTTCCAGCGCAATCTGCTCACGTTTATCGCAAAACACTTTCCACTGAGCTTCGCTAATCAAACCAAATTCGCGCGCTTGTTCAGTCAAACGCAAATCGGCGTTATCTTCACGCAACAATAAACGATATTCGGCGCGGCTGGTGAACATGCGATAGGGTTCTTTGGTGCCAAGCGTAATCAAGTCATCGACCAACACACCAACATAAGCTTGATCGCGCGTTGGGCACCAAGCCGGTTTTTCTTGCGCGCGCAGCGCGGCGTTGATACCAGCAAGCAAGCCTTGCGCTCCAGCTTCTTCGTAACCAGTAGTGCCGTTGATTTGACCCGCAAAAAATAATCCGCCGATCACTTTGGTTTCCAAACTGTGCTGCAAATCCTGTGGATTAAAGTAATCGTATTCGATCGCATAGCCCGGGCGCAGAATATGGGCGTTTTCAAAACCTTTCATTGAGCGCACGATTTCCAACTGCACATCAAACGGCAAGCTGGTGGAAATCCCATTCGGATAAAGTTCATGGGTAGTCAAACCTTCCGGTTCGATAAACACCTGATGCGAATCTTTATCCGCGAAGCGGTGAATTTTATCTTCAATTGATGGGCAGTAACGCGGGCCGATGCCTTCGATCACACCTGAGTACATGGGTGAGCGATCGAGATTGCGGCGAATCACATCGTGAGTTTTTTCATTGGTGTGGGTGATGTAGCAGCAAATTTGGCGCGGCTGCATAGCGCGATTGCCCATTACCGACATCACCGGGCGCGGTTCATCGCCAAATTGTTTTTCCAGCACATCAAAATTCACCGTGCGCGCATCAATGCGCGGCGGAGTACCGGTTTTTAAACGATCAACGCGCAGCGGTAATTCGCGCAGGCGTTTGGAAAGTGCAATCGATGGCGGATCACCCGCGCGACCACCGGAATAATTTTGCATGCCGATGTGGATAAGGCCGCCGAGGAAAGTCCCCGCAGTCAACACCACTTGGTTGGCCATAAATTTCAGACCCATTTGGGTCACAACACCGCGCACCTGATCGTTTTCCACAATCAGATCGTCAGCAGCTTGCTGGAAGATCCACAGATTCTCCTGATTTTCCAAGGTTTCGCGAATCGCCGCTTTATAGAGAATCCGGTCAGCTTGAGCGCGGGTTGCACGCACCGCTGGACCTTTGCGCGCATTCAATACGCGAAATTGAATACCGCCTTTATCAGTCGCCAGTGCCATAGCACCGCCCATGGCATCGATTTCTTTCACCAGATGGCTTTTGCCAATCCCACCGATGGCTGGGTTACAGGACATTTGGCCGAGGGTTTCAATGTTGTGGGAGAGCAACAGGGTTTTACAGCCCATGCGCGCCGCGGCCAGACAAGCCTCGGTACCGGCATGGCCACCGCCGATCACAATCACATCAAAACGATCCGGGAAAATCATCGCTTACTACCTTGCAGCTGGGCTGCTTACGAATACCTTGGACAGGCTAGGGACAAAAGGGGCGACATTATAGAGCGACTCTTGGATTTGCACAAAACTTGTACAGGGATTAATCAGTAGATTTTTTATCCATCGCTTTTTAACGCCCTTTTCTGCCAATGGAATCCGGAATTGATTCTGAGACTGTCTGAGACATGGATGTCGAAGACAAGCCCCCATGGACGCTTTTCCTTAAATGGAAGGGGCGGCGTGTCTCAGAATCGATTTCGGATTCCATCTCTATCCAAACTAAAAACTTATTCAAAAAAACTGTTCGCGTTACAACAAAGGAAAATTTTTTTTAATTTATGAAATATATATTTTGTTATTTAGGGTTTTAAAAGATGTTGTTATATATGTAGATCATTATTTCTGTGGATAAGGTAAAAAAGTTATTATTTTTCAGTATGTTAATTCAATGATAACCGATAGGAAAACGACTCGGTAAGCTGGTTTTAAGCTGGCAGAAAGCTGGTTGTAACAAGTGGAGTTATACAGAAAAAAGGGAAAAGTGGATTTATCCCCAAAACCCTACCCAGTTTTTGTCATCAAGATGCACAGGGTTGTGCACACCTCTGTTTGGTAGATAACAAAAATTCTCGTTAAAACAGGTATTTACAGCAGAAATCTCGATTTTCCTGTGGATAACCTGTGTAACTATGTGGAAAAGACTGAAGATAAGTCTGTATTAAGGTGACTTTAACTGGAAGGTTTATCAAAAAATAACCAAATCAATCAGGACGACTTAAGTTGTGCCTGAACTTCAGATTCAACCAAGGTTTCAGCAAAAGTTTCATCCAACCATCGCTGTGTAGACACCTGCGCATCCAACCAACATAGTAATAAATCCCAATCTTTGCGGTCGCGCTCATGGCTTTGCAGCTTGTAATCCCCAATGCCACGCCCTTCGCTATAGGCGCGCACATAGTGTTGGGTGTCTCGGAGTGTTGCGGGGAAGGGGATGTTTAGACTGAGCAAAAACTTTTGCAGCCGCTCCCAGGCATTGGTTTGTTGTTTAACGCGATTGGCAACCACTGCGATGGGACGACGTTGGCGACGCATGCTGCGGTTGAGTAAGAGTTCACCGATAAAACGGGCGCTGGCGCGAATATCGATATCCGAAGGTAAGACCGGCACTATGATGAGATCGTGATTCTGGATCACATCCTCCAGCTCATTGCCCGACAAGCCGGGCGCTGAATCGGTAATCAGCCAGTGAGTGGATTTTGGGGCGCGCCATTGAAAGCTGCGGGTGGTGCGGCTGTGCACATCGATCTTTACTCCAAAAATCGCAGGTAAATTAGCGGGGCGCGAGGCCAACCAATGGCTGGCGGAGCCCTGCGGATCGGCATCGACTAGCACGGTGGTTTCGCCGCGTTGGGCGAGCCATGTGGCCAAATTGGTACTGACGGTAGTTTTGCCGGAGCCGCCTTTGCCGTTAATCACCAGAATGCGGCAGGCCGATAGCAGTTGTATCGCCACCAGCGGATCGTTGCTGTTAGTGGCGTTGTGAATGGAGTGGAGAGAATTGGACATGGTGCATATCTCTTTATCTGATAACTTGGCTAATTAATAACCAGTATAGACAGATAAATCGACATGCAAATATGCAAGCTCCGGGTTCAGCTAGATGAACTCAGTGCATATATAAAGAAGAAGGATTATTTGCCGATGCAGAAACTGCTAAAGATACGGCCGAGTAGATCATCGGGTGTAAATTCGCCAGTGATTTCACCCAGCGCGTTTTGTGCGTGGCGCAGATCTTCTGCCAGCAGTTCACCCGCGGCATAACCTTGCAGTTGCGCTGTGCCCGAGGCTAGAAAAGTTTGGGCGCGTTCAAGTGCATCCAAGTGGCGGCGGCGCGCGGTAAAACCACTTTCGCTGGTATCGCTAAACCCCATAATGCTTTTGAGATGGTCTTTTAGTGCATCAATCCCGGCACCAGTTGCAGCGCTGATACCTATATAAATGTCGCCTGATGTTGAGCTAAACAAACCGGCTGCTTCTTCACTTAGGTCAATTTTGTTGCGAACCAACGTAATTTTGCTTGGATCCTGCAATTTATCGACAAACTCTGGCCAGATCTCATGGGAATTGGTTAGCTGGCTTTGGCGACTATCGACTAATAAAAGCACGCGATCTGCCTGTTGGATTTCCTGCCAGGCGCGTTGGATACCAATTTGTTCGACCTCATCCGGGCTGTCGCGCAAACCAGCGGTATCGATAATGTGCAGCGGCATACCATCGATATGAATATGTTCGCGCAATACATCGCGCGTTGTGCCTTCAATACTGGTCACAATTGCCGATTCACGTCCGCTCAAAGCGTTGAGCAGGCTGGATTTTCCGGCATTGGGGCGGCCTGCGATCACTACGCGCATACCATCGCGCACCAGCACACCTTGGCGTGCTTCTTTAAATACCTTATCCAGTTTGCTGACGATACCATCGAGATCGCGCGCAACCTTGCCGTCGCTGAGAAAATCAATTTCCTCTTCGGGGAAGTCGATTGAGGCTTCTACATAAATGCGCAGGTGAATTAAGGCTTCAACCAGTTCGTGGATACGTTTGGAAAATGCGCCTTGCAGTGAGTGCAAGGCATTGCGCGCAGCTTGCTCGGTAGTGGCATCGATCAGATCGGCGATGGCTTCAGCTTGAGCTAAATCGAGTTTGTCGTTTAAAAACGCGCGTTCAGAAAATTCACCCGGGCGGGCGAGGCGGATACCCAGTTGGGTGATTTCGCGCAAGAGTAAATCGAGGATTACCGGTCCGCCGTGACCTTGCAGTTCCAGCACATCTTCGCCGGTAAAGGAGTTGGGGCCGGGGAAAAACAGGGCAATGCCTTGGTCGATTACTTCACCAGAGCGACTTTGGAAATCGCAGTAGTGAGCATGACGCGGTTGGAGTTTGAGTTGAAGCAGTTGTTCGGCGACCAAACCGGCTTTGGGGCCGGAGACGCGAACTATACCGACACCACCGCGGCCAGTGGCGGTAGCGATGGCGGCGATGGTGTCGGTAATCATCATAGGAGTTATTTGCTGTCTTCGGCTTCGATTTGTTTGGTAATGATGTACTGCTGCAGGATCGACAAACTGTTGTTAGTCACCCAGTACAACACCAGACCCGCTGGGAACCAGAGGAACATAAAAGTAAAGATCAGCGGCAGCATTTGCATAATGCGCGCCTGCATAGGATCGGTTGGTTGTGGATTCAACTTCTGCATAAAGAACATGGTTACGCCGTAAATAATCGGCAGCACGAAGTAGGGGTCTTTCACCGACAAATCGGTAATCCAGCCAAAGAAAGGCGAGTGACGCAGTTCAACCGATTCCATCAATACATAATAAAGGGCAAGGAAAACCGGCATTTGAATCAGCAGTGGCAAACAGCCGCCAAAGGGATTCACTTTCTCGGTTTTGTACATCTTCATCATTTCTTGCGAGAACTTCTGACGGTCATCGCCCAAACGCTCTTTAAGTTCCGCCATTTTCGGCGCTAACTTGCGCATTTTCGCCATAGATTTATAGCTGGTTGCGGAAAGTTTGAAGAATAACAGTTTCACAAACAGGGTCAGACCGATAATCGCCAAGCCCCAGTTGCCAACCAGATTGTGGATAAACTTGAGTACCACGAACAAAGGTTTAGAGACCCACCAGAGCCAGCCGTAATCGACAGTCAGGTCGAGGTAAGGGGAGATTTGTTCCAAGCGCTCGGTATCTTTAGGGCCAGCGTAGAAACCAGCTTTGATACTGCCTTGGGTACCGGGAGCAACTTCGTTAACTTTGCCGGTAAAACCCAGCAAGTAGAGGTCATTAGTGCCTAACTTGCGCAGATGATAGGTGTTTTGACTTTCAGCATCGGGAATCCAGGCGCTGATAAAGTAGTGTTGCACCATCGCCACCCAACCACCTAATTCAGTGGTTTTGAATTCACTTTCTGCGATTTTGGCAAAAGTCAGCTTTTTGTAGTTTTCATCTGGAGTAGTAATCGCTGCACCCAAATAAGGATTCATTTCCAAGGCACTAACTTTTACAAAGTTTTGGCTGTCGCGTTTGATTTGGCCATAAAGTTGCGCAGACCAGGTATTGGCGCTTTGGTTGTCGATCAGGTATTCCACATTGATCAGGTAATCGCCGCGGGTAAAGGTAAAACGCTTGGTGATTTTTACATCGCCCTGTTGCAACTGCAGATCAACCACCAGTTGGTTTTCACCTTCATTTAGGGTGTAAGCCGTTTTTTCGCTGCTAAACAGCGGGCGACCTTGGGCGGTATCTGTACCGTTGGTACCGATCAAACCACTTTGGGCGAGATAAGTGTGGTTGTCGCGGTTATCCAGCAACACAAAAGGTTGATCTGGCGTGTTTTGTTTCAGGTAATGGCGCGGTAGAGCAACCTGCACAATATCGCCACCGAGTGGATTGATGGTCAGATCAAAACTGTCGGTTTTCACACTGATCAGTTGGTTGGCAGCCAAGGTTACCTTTTCAGCTTCAGACAAGTTGCTTGCGGCAACTGGAATATCGCTATTGGCTGTTGCGGCTGGAGCGGGAATCGCATCGGCACTGCTGCTCGTTTGCGTGGCGACAGGCGCCTGAGCGGGAAGATTTTCCTGAAATTCATGCCAGTGAATAACCAACATCAATAAGGTTGCGAGAATTGCTGCAATTAATAAGTTTTTTTGCCAATCCATCTTAATGACTGCCATCAGTAGTGTGTGAATGTTTAGACGAACAACAGGTCTTGTTCAATTCCGATACTGGATCCAGACCGCCTTCATGCCAGGGGTGGCATTTTAGTAGGCGGATCAGGGTTAAATAAGACCCTATCAAAAATCCATGCCGTACAAATGCCTCTTCCGAGTAGTGCGAACAACTGGGATAAAAGCGACATTGGTTGCCAATCCAGGGGCTCAATAGATAGCGATACCCATGCAGCAGTTTGACTGCCAGCCAGACCAAGCCGGAATTCAGCTTATTGATCAGTCGCTTGAGCATGGGTTGATACCTGCTGATCCGGTTCTTTATCTGCCCCTGTACCTGCTCCAGAATTTTGCGCTTGCGATGTTAACCGATGATGGCGCAATTTTTTGTAAATTCGCTGCCATTGTTGGGTTAATTGCTGTGAAAACTCGCTATTGGATAGTTTATCCATCCCTTTGCGCGATAAAACCAC
This sequence comes from Cellvibrio chitinivorans, assembly GCF_035117775.1. NCBI lineage: Bacteria > Pseudomonadati > Pseudomonadota > Gammaproteobacteria > Cellvibrionales > Cellvibrionaceae > Cellvibrio > Cellvibrio chitinivorans. Next base: position 600,571 of record NZ_JAYKKN010000001.1, on the reverse strand, counting down.
AATATCCAACCCCGCCAACTCCTGTTGTTGCAGGCGAAAGCTTTCGCGGATCTGGCGTTTCATCCGGTTGCGATCAACGGCAAGACGCATGTGCTTTTTCGCCATCACCAAACCCAGACGTGCATGGGGCTGTTGATTCAGGCGAGCGAGGATCAGAAAAGATTGGTGCGACGCGCGAAATGGAGCGTCATCAAACACGGGTTTGAAATCAGCGGCGCAGAGTAAACGCAGGGATTTGGTAAAGCGAAACGAGGGGAAGGGGGAACCAGAACCAAAGTGAGAAAGACTTTGGGGTTGATTCAAACTAGCAGGCTGTTGAAATTCTATTTTGGCTGGCATAAGTGCGCTAAAAGAAGTCTAGGTTGGAGCCTTATCGACTAATTTTGCCTCACTTGTGTCAATAACAAATTTCAACAAACTGCTAGTGAACCAAGAAGCCGATAGCGATTAAACGCGAGTCAGCTCAGCACGGCCTTTAGCACGGCGACGAGCCAATACCAAACGACCACCTTTGGTAGCCATACGAGCACGGAAACCGTGGTTGCGAACGCGTTTCAGATTGCTGGGTTGGAAAGTTCTTTTCATGATAAACCTGTTAAAAATTCTGAGTTAATTCACACGGCGTGCGAAAAGAGGCGGGATTCTAAAGAATGCGCTTTGTTAAAGCAAATAATTTTGAACAAATAATCAACAAAAACAGGAGATTTTGGTAGTGCACATTTTTTACCTGCTTGTGCGCAGGTAATTCATATTTTACTCACAGGTTTATCCACAGGCGTGGCATTTTATTCATTCTTTTTATGGCAGATATAGGGCTATCAATACGTGGTTGCGCAGGGTGTAACTGTTTGAATTCTAATGGCTAAATTTTGTTCTCTTACACTAATTTTGACTTTTGTTGTGGATAACTCGGGGGGGCGAGAGTAGACTTAGCTCCCTTGTTCAAACCGGCGCTGTGAATCCGCTATGGAATTCCGTAATTCGCTCTGGTTTCCTCTTTTTCTTTGTTTATTTATTAGTCTATTTGTTGATAGATCTTATTGTTAGGTCTTTTTAGTCGTTTAAAAAACTAGCAGCTCAATAAACACTAGTTACATAAACAATAATCGCTATTGGCGCTTTGGGAGTTTGGTTTTGTTGCAGTCGATTTGGAAATTATGTGCCGCCAGCTTGCAGGATGAACTGCCGTCGCAGCAGTTCAATACCTGGATTCGGCCATTGCAAATTGATGAGTCTGCATCTCCACTCGAATTGCGTTTGCTGGCGCCGAATCGTTTTATTTGCGATTGGGTGTCGGAAAAGTTTCTCAATCGTATCCGCGAGCTAGCTAGTCACTATCATCAAGATAATAATCTGCAAGTTGCTGTAGGTGTTGCACCGCGTCCGGCTGCCGGATTTCAGATGAATGCGATGGCGTCTAATGCAAACAATATAAATAGCGTCCAGCGTCAATCAGTGGTTGCTCCTGCACCCCGCTATGAGGGGCCGGTTGAACCCATTATTCAGCCAGTGCGCGATATTCGTGAAGCGAGTCTGACCTTTGGCAGTCAGAGTCCCAGTCTTGATGCAGATGACACTAGTGATCTTTATACACCAATAGCATCTGCTCCAACTGCTGCGAATAGGATCGTAATTCCTGCAAAATCCAGCGAATATGACGATAAAATTCAGGAATCTAGCACTGAAGCCAGTTTTGATAGTGGCCGTAGTGCACCGGATATTCAGGTAGAAGGTGGCCTTAAACACAGCAACTACTTAAATGTGTCATCAACCTTTGCCACCTTTGTTGAGGGTAAGTCCAACCAGTTAGGTTTGGCCGCTGCGCGTCAGGTAGCGGAAAATCCGGGCGGCGCTTATAACCCCCTCTTTATATATGGTGGAGTTGGCTTGGGTAAAACCCACTTGATGCAAGCGGTAGGTAACGCCATGGTGGCGCGTAACCCTAATGCCAAAGTGGTGTACCTGCATTCCGAGCGCTTTGTGGCCGATATGGTAAAAGCGCTGCAGTTAAACGCGATTAACGATTTCAAACGCTACTATCGCTCAATGGATGCGTTGCTAATCGATGACATTCAATTCTTTGCCGGTAAAGAGCGCTCGCAAGAAGAGTTTTTCCATACCTTTAACTCGCTGCTAGAAGGCGGCCGCCAGATTATTCTTACCTGCGACCGTTTTCCTAAAGAAATCAATGGGTTAGAGGAACGGTTAAAATCCCGTTTCGGCTGGGGTTTAACGGTTGCAGTAGAGCCGCCAGAGTTGGAAACGCGGGTGGCGATCCTGATGAAAAAGGCCGAGCAGGTAAACATCGAACTGCCGCACGACGCCGCCTTTTTTATCGCCCAGCGTATTCGCGCTAATGTGCGCGATCTTGAAGGTGCCTTAAAGCGTGTTATCGCCAGCGCCAACTTTACTGGCCGTTCAATTGATGTCGAACTGGTGCGTGAAGCCTTAAAAGATTTGCTCGCGCTGCAGGATAAACAAGTCGGTATCGACAACATCCAGCGCGTGGTTTGCGAATACTACAAAATCAAAATGAACGACATGATTTCCAAGCGTCGCAGTCGCTCTGTTGCGCGTCCGCGCCAAGTGGCAATGGCACTTGCCAAAGAGCTTACCAACCACAGCTTGCCGGAAATCGGTGAGGCTTTTGGTGGCCGCGACCACACCACGGTATTACACGCCTGCCGCAAAATTAAAGAGCTGCAGGAAGAGACAGCGGATATCCGCGAAGATATGAAAAACTTGCTGCGCTCACTCACGACTTGATTTATAAACGCTGTTGTTTGTGCTTCATAAAGTAGAGATAAAAACTCAATAAGTCCCGGAAGATTACCTAAGAGACCATCACATGAAATTTGTCGTATCCCGCGAAGCCCTGCTCAAACCCTTACAACTGGTAGCTGGTGTGGTGGAGCGTCGTCAAACGCTGCCGGTGTTATCCAACGTACTGATTCAATTAAATGGTGATCAACTCTCGCTTACTGGTACTGATCTTGAGGTGGAGATTGTTGGTCGTATTACGCTGGAGCAACCGGGTGTTTCGGGCGATATCACTGTTCCAGCACGTAAGCTGGTAGATATCTGCAGATCCCTACCAGATAGCAGCAATATTGAGTTTTTTCTGGAAGAGAACCGGATTATGGTCAAATCCGGTCGCAGCCGTTTTACTTTATCGACTTTACCAGCAGCGGATTTCCCCAATGTAGAAGATACTCCAGGCAATTTGCGTTTTAGCTGTGCGCAACAAGAAGTTAAACGCCTGATTGAGCGCACTGCATTTGCTATGGCGCAACAGGATGTTCGCTACTACTTGAATGGTATGTTGTGGGAAGTACGTCAGGATCAACTGCGTGTAGTGGCAACTGATGGTCACCGTATGGCGATGTGTACTCGCGCAGTTGCGGTAAATACTACTGAGGTTGTTCAGGCAATTTTGCCACGCAAAGGTGTATTGGAATTATCGCGTTTGCTTGATGACTCTACTGCGCAAGTTGAAGTGGTTCTGAGCTCTAACCATATCCGCGTAACCTCTATGGATTACACATTTACCTCCAAATTGGTGGATGGTAAGTTCCCGGAATACGAGCGTGTATTGCCCCGTGGCGGCAATAAAGTGGTAATCGGCTCGCGCTTGGAATTGAAACAAGCTTTTGCTCGCACAGCGATTTTATCTAACGAAAAGTATCGTGGTGTACGTCTGTTATTGTCGGATGGCAGTCTCACAATTGTCGCTAATAACCCTGAGCAGGAAGAAGCAGAAGAGCAGGTCACTGTGGATTACACAGGTGATTCATTGGAAGTTGGCTTCAATGTGAGTTATCTGCAAGATGTAACTAATGTAATCAGCAATGAAAATGTGAAGATTACTCTTTCTGATGCAAATTCCAGCGCCCTGTTGGAAGAGCCTGAAAACAGCGATTCCCTCTATGTTGTTATGCCGATGCGCCTTTAAGGGAGATTGGTAATAGCTTGTCTGTTGGTCGTATGACCTTAAAACGTCTTTTTATTCAAAACCTGCGCAATCTTGAAGGAGTGAATATCACTCCTTCGCTGCAGGTTAACCTTATCTATGGGGAAAATGGTTCGGGTAAAACCAGTGTTTTGGAGGCCATAAACCTACTCGCATTGGGACGCTCTTTTCGCAGCCATAAACATAAACCCCTGATTAATCACCAGCAGCAATCCTTTACCGTGTTTGGTCGCGTTCATACTGACGATGAATCTGATGTTCCTATTGGGATTACCCGCAGTTTGGATGGTGAAGCCAGCTTTAAGGCGAATGGGGTACTGGTTCCATCGGCTGCAGATTTGGCTGCATATCTTCCTGTCCAAGTGATCAATTCTGATACTTTTCTATTGTTAGAAGGTAGCCCAAAGGTCAGGCGGCAGTTTATTGATTGGTTAGTGTTTCACGTGGAACCTAATTTTTTCCCCGCATGGAAAGCCATCCAGCGCTGCTTGAAACACCGCAATAGCCTGCTGCGGCGTGATAGAATAGATCCTTTTGAGCTAGCTACTTGGGATAAAGAACTGATCGGATTAACCGATAAAATCCATGATTTTCGCACTCAATGTATTGCTCAATTTCAGGAAACTTTTGCTGAGTTACTGAAAGAATTTATCAAGATCGATGGAATCGCACTGAGCTATTACCGCGGTTGGGATAAAGAAAAATCCTATGCAGATGTACTCGCTGCAAACTTTGAGCGAGATAAACGCCAAGGTTTTACTCACTCTGGTAGTCATAGAGCTGATTTGAAAATAACAGTGAATGGCCAGGATGCCGCAGAAGTGCTCTCACGTGGTCAGCAAAAGCTGCTGGTCTGTGCACTGAAGATCGCTCAAGGTTATGTATTTACCCGAATGACTGGCCGTAAGTCTGTGTATTTAGTTGATGATTTACCGGCAGAGCTGGATGAAAAACATCGCGCTTTATTGGTTCATTGGTTAGATACAATGAAAACACAGGTGTTTATTACCGGTGTTGAGCGCGAGACGTTGTTATCTAGCTGGATTGATAGAACGGAAATAACCCCAAAAATGTTTCACGTGGAACAGGGTAGAGTGACAGAAGCGAGTTAAACGGGTTTATTGCTTAGACTTATCGTCTACAAGAATGTGTATACAGCTTGCCTAGCCAGGTCTAGATCAGCTGCTACTGAACAAAAAAGCGGAGAAAAGCTATGTCAGAAGAGAATGTTTACGACTCGTCCAGTATTAAAGTCCTTAAGGGCTTGGATGCGGTGCGTAAGCGCCCAGGGATGTACATTGGCGACACTGATGACGGCTCGGGCCTGCATCACATGGTGTTTGAGGTTGTAGATAACTCTATCGATGAAGCATTGGCTGGTCATTGCGATGAAGTGCGCGTCACTATTCATCCAGATGAAACCGTCTCTGTCTCCGACAATGGCCGCGGTATTCCTACCGAAATGCACGAAGAGGGCGTTTCTGCCGCTGAAGTTATCATGACCGTACTTCATGCGGGTGGTAAGTTCGATGACAATACCTATAAGGTATCTGGCGGTTTGCACGGTGTGGGTGTATCGGTAGTAAACGCTCTGTCTGAGTGGTTAAAACTGACTATTCGTCGCGGTGGCAAGATTCACGAGCAGGTTTATCGCCACGGTGTACCTGACGCACCTCTCACCATAGTGGGAGATTCATCCACCACGGGTACTGAAATTCACTTCAAACCTTCTGCTGAAACCTTTAGCAATATCGAATTTCACTTCGAGTTGTTGGCAAAGCGTCTACGCGAACTGTCATTTTTGAACTCAGGTGTGCGTATCGTATTGAAGGATGAACGCACAGCGAAAGAAGAAATCTACCAATACGAAGGTGGTTTACGCGCGTTTGTAGAGCATTTGAATAAAAACAAAACCACCATTAACAAGATGGTGCACTTTGTTTCACTCAAGCGTGATGATGGTATTGGCGTTGAAGTGGCGTTGCAGTGGAACGATTCCTTCCAGGAAAACCTGTTCTGCTATACCAACAACATTCCCCAGCGCGATGGTGGTACCCACTTGGCCGGCTTCCGTGCGGCGTTGACCCGCGGTTTGAACACCTATATCGAGAAAGAAGGTATCGCCAAAAACGCAAAAGTTGCGACTACAGGTGATGACGCCCGTGAAGGTCTGACTGCGATTATCTCGGTAAAAGTCCCTGATCCAAAATTCTCCAGCCAAACCAAAGATAAACTCGTGTCATCCGAAGTAAAAAGCGCGGTAGAGCAGGAGATGAACGAGCACTTTGGTGCTTATTTGCTGGAAAACCCGCAAGAAGCTAAATCGATTGTAGGCAAGATGATCGATGCCGCGCGCGCCCGTGAAGCGGCACGTAAAGCCCGTGAAATGACTCGCCGTAAAGGCGCATTGGATATCGCAGGCTTGCCCGGCAAGCTGGCAGATTGCCAAGAGAAAGACCCGGCGCTGTCTGAACTTTACCTGGTGGAGGGTGATTCTGCGGGTGGTTCAGCCAAACAAGGCCGTGCGCGTAAGACACAAGCGATTCTGCCGCTCAAAGGTAAGATCCTGAACGTTGAAAAAGCGCGTTTTGACAAGATGTTGTCATCGGCCGAAGTGGGTACCTTGATCACGGCTTTGGGTTGTGGAATCGGGAAAGAAGACTACAACCCCGAAAAACTGCGTTACCACAGCATCATCATCATGACCGACGCCGACGTCGACGGTTCGCACATTCGTACCCTATTGTTGACCTTCTTCTTCCGTCAAATGCGTGAATTGATTGAGCGCGGCCATGTGTATATCGCCCAGCCACCGCTGTACAAAATTGCCAAAGGCAAGCAGGAACAATACCTGAAAGATGAAGCGGCAATGACCGAATTCCTCACTCAGGCAGCACTGGAAGATGCCAGCCTTTACGTTAACCCTAATGCGCCGGCAATTGCGGGTGAGGCATTGGAAAAGCTAGTGTACGAATACCGCAAGGTGATGGCGACTATCGATCGTTTGTCGCGTTTGTATCCGGCAGATGTACTGGAAAAAATGATCTATTTACCTGCTGTTCGCTCTGAACATTTGGCGGATCAAGGCCATATGCAGCAATGGTGTGATCAGATGGCAGCGCATTTCAGTCTGGATGCCCGCGCTGGTAGCCAGCGTTACAGCATCACCGTACGTGAAGACAGCGAGCGCCATTTATTTATGCCGCAAGTTGAAATTACTGCACACGGCATAGCCACCCCTTATCCGTTCAACCATGAGTTCTTTGCTTCGGGCGAATACGCGTCAATCGTTTCACTGGGCGAAAAACTGGAGAATCTGATCGAAGAGGGTGCCTATATTCAGCGCGGTGAACGCAAACAACCGCTGTTGAAGTTCGCGGATGGCCTTGAGTGGCTGATGAAAGAATCGCGCAAAGGCTACAACATCCAACGCTATAAAGGTCTGGGTGAGATGAACCCTGAGCAGCTGTGGGAAACTACCATGAACCCAGAAACGCGCCGCATGCTGCGTGTGACTATTCAGGATGCTATCGCAGCTGATCAAATTTTCACCTGTTTGATGGGCGATAACGTGGAACCGCGCCGCGATTTCATCGAAACCAACGCTTTGGCCGTTGCTAACCTTGATGTGTGATTTTTGTTGATTTTAACGCCAAAAAACCCGCGAAGCTCGCGGGTTTTTTTATTGTTATAAGTGAGAGATCTGGATCTCAGCAGAAAATTGAGTTGTCGTTTATATGGCTACTTATTAAACATAGTTTGCTTTTTAATAAAGCAGAATGTAGTAAATATCAGCTATTTTTATTATAAAACGAAATTAAAAACGGCATAATTTTGTCGGTATTGGTTATGTGGTGGACTATACTCAGCCGGTGTGAACGATTAATCGTGTCACGCCTAGAGACTCAAGTCGGCTAAAACAACCAGTGAGAATAGAGATAGATAATGATAATAGAGAAAAAAACACCCAAGGTGCTCCTGACGCAGATTGAAGACGCGCTTGAAGAGCGCCAACGCCATGATCGTCGCCAAAATGACGATGGTATTCCACAGGATGTTTCCCATGAACGTCGCAAAGTGGATCGCCGCGCATCAAAACCTAAAAAGGCTTAATTGATAGCAGTAGCACAACCAGCAGATGTAACGTGAAAAGGGGCCTGAGCCCCTTTTTTATTGGATGGATGTTTACCAGATTAACGCAGCCAGGTTCCGGTTGTGCCTATCTTGCCCGAGCCATTTAGCACGTAAATCCCCGCCGAATAACTCGCCACACTAAAGCTGATACTGCCGTTAGTGACGGTGATGCTATTACCAGTGACCGCATCGCGATATGTCCCGTTTTTAACTCCACTTACCGTAATGGCTTGTGCACTAGTTGACGCCAAACCAACCACCGCATAACTGCCCTCGCTCGATAAGTCACGCACATAACTCATGCCCGCGCCCCATTCATTTACTTGTGTACTTGGGGCTTTTTGCAGAGCAGGGATCGCACTGCGAATTTGGTTCAAACGTTTGATGTGCTGATAGAGTGGATGACTTTGGGTGGCGGCTAAATTATCCAAATGTGGCCCAAAATAAGCGCGCCCAGTTTGGTCGATAGTATCGCTGTTACCGGCGATATCCTGCGGTAATCCCGCTTGGAACATAATCTCTTCCCCGTAATACAAGGTTGGGATACCACGATTGGTCCAGAGCAGGTTGTACACCATAGCCGCGTTGCCCATGTCGCCGCCGTAGCGATATTTGAAGTCGTTATCCGGGCCGACATCGTGGTTTTGGAAGAAGGTAACCAGCTGGGTGGCATCACCGTAAACCCAATCCATCGCCATCACCCCGCCGATACCACCGAAGTTGCCGCGGGTAACGTTATCGCGGAAGGTGGAGAAGACCGAGAAATCCAACACCGAGAAACCGGAATCACCACCCGCCAGTGGGTTGGCCGGGTCGTTGGTAGTGCGCGTGTACCACCAGGGGCGAATCACCGCGCTGGCGTTATCGTTGGCGATTTCTGAACCAAAGCCAGTGCCTTTCACCAAGTTCTCGCCAAACACAAACAGTCCGGGTTTATGCGCTTTCCAGTTGTTGACGTAAGTGAGCATTTCATCGCGCTCAATGTGTTTCACGGTATCCAAGCGGATTGCATCCACACCCATATCCAGATACATCTGAATCGCACCGTTCAAATAATCCTTCACGTTCTGGCGGCCAGTGGCCAAATCGATGGTATCCCCCGCCATATGTTTGCGCTGCAGTGCGAGTGGGCTTTCCCAATCGCCACCGGACATAAAGCCATCCAGGTGATACCAGTTGGGGTCGAGACCGGCGGCATCTATACCAAAGAAACGGTTGGCGTCATAACCGGCTTTGGGCACAGTTACGCCAGTTTTCGGGTCAACCAGCGGCACAGTACCGGCAGCATCGCTGGTGTGGCGATCTTTAAACCACTGGGGCGCGACTGGATTGTCGTTATCGTCGCGGAATTCACTTTGATAATCGCCCAAGTTGCCGAGATAAGGCCCATTAACGATATTGCCCTGGGTGCCGCCCGCAGGTACGTAATACTTGATCGGCAGATGGTCGATCCAGACCGCGTTGCGCAAACCGTATTGGCTGGAGTGATTGATCACCACGTCCTGAATCACCTTCAAACCCTTGGCGTGAGCCGCATCGATAAACTCTTTATAACCTGCACCGGGCGATTCCAAACGTGGGTCGACTTTGTAGAAGTCGTAAGCGTGATAGCCGTGATAATCCAATCCCGAGCGGTTCTCCACTGGCGGCGTTACCCAAATCGCGGTGAAGCCGAGATCTTTAATGTAATCCAGCTTTTCAATCAGTCCTTTAAAGTCGCCGCGCCAGTGCGGATCGCCCGCTTTGTAGCGGTCGCGGTTGTAATAGTTGTTGCTGCTATCGCCATCGTAAAAGCGCGCGGTCAGCAAAAAGTAAATCGTCTCTTTGCGGAAATCGCTGTTGATTATCGCAGTAGACGAATTTGAAGAACTGGATGAAGACGAAGCAGAACTCTCACTTGAACTACTGGAATTCAAATTCGTGAGCGTGATGGCTTTAGTGCTGGCATTAAAACAAATCGCATAAAGCGCATTGGCTGAAACGACATAATCTGCTTGCGGATAGCTCTCTGTCCAATTCGCAAAGTGATCAATTTTAAAACGTGGATTAGTACTGGCAGCACCGAATTGTTGTTCAGTGCAATGCAATCCATTTTGCACTGCCATCAAGGTTGAACCCCAATTATTGGAAGTGCCACGGAAGTACCATGCATCGCTCGATGCAGACGAAGAAACAAAAGAAGAACTACTACTGGAAGACGAGCTGCTGGATGAAATTGCGCTTGAACTGGATGCGGTAGTGATAGGTGTTAGCGTATAGGCGAGCGTGGAATCGTTCACTTGCACACGATAAGTACCAACAACGGTTGAGTAAATATCGCTGCCACTTTGATTCAAAATACCATCGCTATTGCTATCGCCGTAATTCACCACCCAGTTATTACTGGTATCAAATTTAAAACGCTGATTTGTTTGTCCATCAAAAACCACATCAACCGACCAAAGATTATTGGCCACCAATGTCATAGGTGTTGTATCCCAATTGTTGGCGGTGCCGCGAAAATTTAAAGCAGAAAAATTTTGCGAAAAATTTGTAGTATCGCAACTACTAACGCTTTGCAGTGCAACTACTTTAGTCGAGGAATTAAACGTAATTTTGTAGGTTTGATTAGCAGTGACTGTGTAATCACTCGCAGGATAACCTTCACTCCAATCGCCGGTACGATCAATTTTAAAACGTGGATTAGTGCTTGCCGCACCAAAACTTTGGCAAGTGGAATAGTCAGTGGCATTTACCGCGGTCATAGCGGTAGTTGTCCAATTATTGGGAGTACCGCGGAAATACCAATCGGCATGGCACAGGCTGCTAAATAATAGCGAACCTGTTGCAGCCAGTTTGATGGCTACATTTAGAGATAGATTCATAAAATCCTCGTCAGGGTTGTGAATTATTTTTTTCAATAGAACGAGACTGCAGCGATAAAAATCCTGCAGAAAATTACCATCGCAAATGCGATTCAAGAGGAAGGCTTAAACAGCAAGCTGATACATCAAATTATTGTTGTTATTGGTTGGGCAAGGGCTTGCCCGGAAAATCGAAGAAAGACTAAAGCTTGCAGGTAGGACAAAACAATTAACTGCATACGTATGCAATTGATGAATACGTATGTAAAAAATAAATGCTATAAGCAGAACTGCTCTTAATGCGTGAGCACTTTTTTATCCAACCCCCATTTTTTTAAACGAGAGGCAAGAGTGGTAGGTTTGATTCCGAGCAGATTGGCAGCACCATCAACTCCATAAATTTTTCCACCCGTTTTGCGCAACGCGTCCAGCGTAGTTTGATATTGCAGATTTTTAACACTAGCCTCGGTATGGCATTCGATTGGTGTTGGATTGGTTGGTGCGATGGTGGTTGGTGCGATTGCCAAATCGTCCAACACCAGCTTATCACCCAGACTTAAAATCACTTGTCGCTCGATACGATTTTCCAATTCGCGAATATTTCCTGGCCACTGATATTCTTGCAGACGTTGAACTTGGGCGAGCGATACTTTTAATTCCGGTTTATGAAAACGCTGGCAAGTTTTTTTGAGAAAGTGGGTCACTAATAAAGGAATATCATCCAAGCGTTCACGCAAAGGTGCCGAGCGAATCGGGAATACATTTAAACGGAAATACAAATCTTCGCGGAACAAACCTTGATCTACCAATTGTTTTAAATTGCGATTGGTAGCGGTAATCACGCGCACGTCCACTTTACGCGTAATAGATTCACCTACACGTTCAAATTCGCCATCCTGCAATACACGCAATAATTTTCCTTGTAATGCTAGCGGCAACTCGCCGATTTCATCCAAAAATAAGGTGCCGCCATCAGCGACTTCAAAACGTCCAAGGCGTGAATTCACTGCACCGGAAAATGCGCCACGCACATGGCCAAAAAATTCGCTCTCAAATAGCTCGGGTGGAATCGCCGCACAATTTACACGGATAAGTGGGCGCTGATTGCGATCGCCGGCGCGGTGAATAGCGCGTGCAATTAATTCTTTACCAGTTCCCGATTCACCAGTGATTAATACCGTAGCGACGGTCGGCGCGACCAGTTGAATTTGATAATTAATTTGTTGCACTGCCGGGCTGTTGCCGACGATATGGTGTGAACTAAAACCCTCGCTGATCTCTTGCTGCAGATAGGCATTTTCCAATTCGAGTTTGTGGGTAAGTTGTTTTACCTGCTCAAGTGCTTCGCGCAATTCTTCCATAGTGGAATGCAATGTTGCTTCGGCAATTTTGCGTTGCGACACATCACGAAAAATTACCACCGCACCGATTAATGTTTCCTGATCGTAAACCGGTGTACTGGTGTATTCCACTGGCACGGCGTGACCATCGCGACACCAGAAAACTTCGTCGTCCACACGCCGCACTGTGCCATCGCGAAAGGCCGCAAAAATTGGGCAATCCTGCGCGCAGTAATCTGATCCATCGGTATGGCTATGGTGAATGGCGAGATGAATATTTTTGCCGAGCAGATCATCAGCCTTCCAACCGAGTATGCGTTCCGCCGCCGGGTTTACAAAAGTCGCGCGCCCTTCGGCATCAACACCGTAAATGCCTTCCCCCGCCGCATTTAATAACAAATGATTTTGTTGCGCGAATTCCTGAAACACCTGGCTGATTGCCGGAATCGCCGCTGTGTGGTGATGGCTATGGCACAAAGGGGGAATGGTTTGGCTCACAGGATCTTCCTCAGTAAATGACCGATTCCCTTTACAACGAAAAATCGTGCCAACTACCACGAAATTTCGTTAACCACGAAGTTTCGTGCTGATAAATTTTACGGAGAAAAATAAAAACCCTAATGAAATCATTGAGCTACAGATAAGAAATCCTTTTTTAAAAATTGGCACAAGGCTCGCAATAACCCAATCGCTAAAAACGTAAAACATTATTCGCCGTTTTTTATTTTCCGATAAAAATTCCGCAGCGCCTTTTGCTGGTGCTGCCTGCCTAAAAAGGGGGCGTTATGCGCGATAAGAGTTTGGGTGATGCTTTTGATAGTGAAGTGTCTTTAACACATGCCACTAACCATGTAAGCAACTGTAATTGTTCTGCCTGCGCAGCTGCAGGTAATGAGCGCGCCTATGCTCAGGCGCTTGAGCAGCAAGCTGAAAAAAATGCGCAGCTGACTATCAAGCAAGATGAACAAGCACCAGCGTTTGAATCTGCCGATGCACTTATGGATCGCGCCATTGAAAACACTATCGTGCGTGCGCTCTTTAATCAGGACGACAACAGTCGCCGCCGTTTTATTCGCGCAATGGGTGGCGGCACTTTAGCAGCGGCCTTGTCATCGGTATTGCCGATGGGCGCCATTAAAGCGGCTGCCAAAGAGCAGGGCGGTCCGCTGGAAAAGAAAAATCTGAAAGTCGGTTTTGTTCCCATTACCTGTGCAACGCCAATCATCATGGCGCACCCTATGGGGTTTTATGAAAAACACGGCCTCAATGTTGAAGTGATAAAAACCGCAGGCTGGGCTGTCGCGCGCGATAAATCACTTGCGGCGGAATATGACGCATCGCATATGTTGACGCCTATGCCGCTGGCGATGAGTTTGGGTGTGGGTTCAACCGCTAAGCCTTTTATTATGCCAGCGGTGGAAAATATTAATGGCCAAGCCATTGTGTTGCATGTGGATCACAAAGATAAACGCGACCCTAAACAGTGGAAGGGATTCAAATTCGGCGTGCCTTTTGAATTTTCCATGCACAATTTTTTGCTGCGCTATTACCTCGCCGAGCACGGTATTGATCCCGACAAAGATGTACAAATCCGCGTAGTGCCGCCGCCGGAAATGGTGGCGAATTTGCGCGCGGGCAATCTCGATGGTTATTTATCGCCAGATCCATTTAATCAGCGTGCGGTGTGGGAAAAGATTGGTTTTATTCACACGCTCACTAAAGATATTTGGGAGGGGCACCCCTGTTGTGCCTTTGCGTGCAGCAAAGAATTTGCGCTGACTAATCCCAACACCTACGGTGCATTGCTGAAATCGATTGTGGAGGCAACTCACTATTCATCGGCGGCGGAAAATCGCAAAGCGATTGCCAGTGCGATAGCACCGGCAAATTATCTCAACCAACCAGTGCAAGTCATTGAGCAGGTGTTATTGGGCCGCTACGCCGATGGTTTGGGTGAAGTAAAAAATGAACCTAACCGTATCGACTTTGATCCTTTCCCCTGGCACTCAATGGCGGTGTGGATTCTCACCCAAATGAAGCGTTGGGGGTACATCAAAGGCAATATGGATTATCAAGCGATTGCGCGCGAAGTTTATCTCGCCACCGATTGCGAAAAAGTGATGAAAGAGTTGGGTTATGCGGTGCCCACCAGCACCAACAAAAATTATTTCATAATGGGTAAAGAGTTCGATTTCAATAAGCCCGAAGAATACATCAACAGTTTTGCAATCCGGAGAACTGAGTGATGCGTTCGTTAACTGTTCGCGCCTGGATTCTGTCGCTCACGTTTTTAGTTTTGGTATTGGGTGTGTGGGAATTCGCCGTACAAGCACCGGAAAAAACAGAAGCGCAATCCGAATATGAAATGTTAATGGGTGGTGCCGAGCAGGAGGCGCGGGTGCCGCCGCCCTCGGCGATTGCAGCGCGTGCCTGGGAGGAATTGAGCAATCCTTTTTACGATGCCGGCCCCAATGACAAAGGCATAGGCATTCAACTGGGCTATTCAATTTATCGTGTGCTCAGTGGATTTTTTCTCGCGGTGATTATCGCCATACCGGTTGGATTTTTAATTGGTATGTCGCCGCTAATGTATCGCGCACTTAATCCCTATATTCAAGTGTTGCGCCCTATATCGCCGCTGGCGTGGATGCCGCTCGCGCTATTTGTGATTAAAGATTCCGAGACCTCAGCCATCTTCGTTATTTTTATTTGCTCTATCTGGCCGATGTTATTAAACACCGCCTTTGGTGTCGCCAATGTGCGTGAAGATTGGATCAATGTCGCGCGCACTCACGAACTCTCACCATTGCGCACCGCCTTCACCGTAATTTTGCCCGCCGCGGCGCCGACAATTTTAACCGGTATGCGAATTTCCATTGGTATCGCCTGGCTGGTGATTGTCGCGGCAGAAATGCTCGTAGGTGGAACCGGCATTGGCTACTACGTATGGAATGAATGGAACAATCTGGATTTAACCAGTGTGATTTTTTCCATATTGATGATTGGAGTGGTGGGGATGTTGTTGGATCTTTTGCTCACCGCCGCCACCAAACTTGTGCAGTACGAGGAATAGCGAATGAGCCAATCATTTTTACAAGTGCAGCAACTTGCTAAACGTTTTGTTTCCAAAAATGAAACGCTCACGGTGTTTGAAAACGCCAACTTCACTATCGAAAAAGGCGAGTTTGTTTGCATTATCGGTCACTCCGGCTGCGGTAAATCCACCATCATGAATACCCTTTCGGGTTTGGATGTTCCTACCGAAGGTGTGGTGATTATGGATGGGCGCGAAATTAGCGGCCCAAGTTTGGAACGCGGTGTGGTGTTTCAAAATTATTCGCTGCTGCCTTGGTTGAGTGCGCTCGACAATGTCATTTTTGGTGTGCGTGCGCGCTGGCCGCAGTGGAGCAAAACCCAAATTTGCGAACACAGTTTGCGCTATTTAAAGATGGTGGGTTTGCAGGGCGTAGAACAGCGTAAACCGGCGCAACTTTCCGGCGGTATGCGTCAGCGCGTTTCAATCGCACGCGCTTTTGCAACCCAACCAAAATTGCTTTTGCTCGATGAACCCTTTGGTGCACTGGATGCCTTAACCCGCGGAGTGATTCAGGACGAACTTATCAATATTTGTGCAGAAACCAAACAAACGGTTTTTATGATTACCCACGATATCGATGAAGCTATTTTATTATCGGATCGCATTTTATTAATGAGTAATGGCCCGGGCGCGGTGATTGCAGAATCGGTGCTGGTGGATTTACCCAAACCGCGCAAACGCGCCGACATTATTCATCATCCTGGCTATTACAGCATTCGTAATCATCTGGTGGAGTTTTTAGTCAATCGCTCCAAAGAATTGCGCAAGATGGAAGACACTTCCGTATTCCCAATCAGTGTTAATCCGCTGCAACCCATTTCATCTGACGTTAAATCGACAATTGAATTTCAACCATCCACTGAATCGCATGCTGCTAAAGCGGTTCATTTAATTAATGCCTGAGAGGTGTGACCATGAAAAAGCAAGACGTTGTAGAAGCCATTGTGATTGCCAAACAAAAAATGAATCTGACATGGGAAGGCATTGCTGAAAGCATTGGCATGTCACCTGTGTGGACTACTTCGGTATGCCTGGGAATGAACAGCGCACCGGCCGATAAAGCCGAAGCTCTGTGCAAAGTATTCGATCTGCCCGAAGCGGCAAAAGCGGCACTAATGCAATGCCCGACTAAAACCTGGGGCGATACTATTCCGCAAGATCCACTGATCTATCGCCTCTATGAAATGATCGGTGTCTACGGCCCAACCATCAAAGAAATTATTCATGAAAAATTTGGCGATGGCATTATGAGCGCGATTGATTTCTCGATGGAAATTGGCAAAGAAGAAAACCCGAAAGGCGATCGTGTCATTATCAATCTCAACGGTAAGTTCTTGCCTTACAAGGCTTGGTAATTTGCATGAGCATCCAAACACCAGTGGATTTAATGGCGGTTTTTCCTAAACCGCCGCTGCCGCCCTTTACACAAGAAACTGCATTCAAAAAAGTGCAGGCAGCGGAAGATGCCTGGAACAGTCGCGACCCGGAACGGGTTGCGCTGGCCTACACGCCTGACAGTGAGTGGCGCAACCGCGATCAGTTTTTTTCTGGGCGTGAAGCCATAGTGAATTTCTTGCGCGCCAAGTGGGACAAAGAACAAGAGTATCGTTTGAAAAAAACGCTTTGGTCTTTTACCGATAACCGCATTGCCGTGCGCTTTGAATACGAGTGGCACGATCATTCCGGCCAATGGTTTCGCTCTTATGGCAATGAGATGTGGGAGTTTGCCGAAAACGGTTTAATGCAAAAGCGATTTGCGAGCATTAATGATGTGATGATTGCCGCTGATGAACGCAGGGTTTTATAACAAGGTGTTTTATCAATAATCTATAGAAATTGATTACCACTGAGTTGCGGCGGAATTCGCATTACCACTAATCCAATCTTGTTAATATTTTTATAACTATTGGCATTTTTGGATTACGCACATCATGAACCCATTATTATTTGGGCGCAGTTTAATTGTAACTGCGTCATTTTTATTATTAGTCGCTTGTGGTGGTGGCGGCGGAGAAAATTCCAATACCCCAGCCAGTTTATCCATGAGTAGTTCATCCACGAATGTTTCATCAACTCCTGCTACGAGTAGTTCCAGTCTTGCATTTAGTAGCCTTAGTTCGATTAATATTTCATCATCAAGCACATCAAGCACATCAAGCACATCAAGCACATCAAGCACATCAAGCACATCAAGCACATCAAGCACATCAAGCACATCAAGCACATCAAGCACATCAAGCTCAGTAGCCATACTTTCGGCTCCGCAAAATGTGTCCGTTGTACCGGGCAACACGCAAGTTACTTTGACTTGGACTAACGTTGCTGGCGCAACTGGCTATCGAATTTATTACGCATCTGAGGCGAATATTCTAATTGCATCTATTGCAAGTTTTGACGATGGCACTCGTGTAGACAACGCGACATCACCTTTTGTAATTAATAATTTGCGCAATGACGAAACCTACTATTTTGTAGTGACAGCAATAGCTGCAAATAGTGAAAGTCTTGGCAGTAGTGAAGTCAGTGCAACACCGGGCTCTATCGATATTGCCAAGCAACCAACTGCGCAAGAAGTATTGGTGGTTGAATTAGTGAATCGTGCGCGTGCTAATCCCGGTGCCGAAGCCGCGCGTTTTGGCATTGGCTTAAATGATGGCATTACCGGAACACAAATTAGCGATACACCCAAGCAACCACTCGCGCACAATTTATTGCTAATTGAATCAGCGCGCCTGCATTCACAGTGGATGCTTGATGAAGATATTTTTTCTCACACAGGTATTAATAATTCCACTCCCCATGAGCGTATGCAGGCAGCGGGCTATGTGTTTACCGGTAGCTGGACCAGCGGGGAAAATATTGCCTGGGGAGGCACTACGGCGAATAACATTAATTTAACTAGCTATGCAGTTTCACAACATGAAGGATTATTTAAATCTCCTGGGCACCGCGTAAATATTCTCAACGGCAATTTCCGCGAACTGGGCGTGGGGCAGAAGCAGGGTTATTTTATGCAGGATGGTCGCAATTATTTATCGTCCATGCTCACGCAAAATTTTGCGCGCTCCGGCTCAAACTATTTTTTAACCGGCGTGATTTATGACGATAAAAACAACAACGAGTTTTACGATGTGGGTGAAGGCTTAAGTGGCATCACGATTAGTATCAACAATAAATCTTACGTGGTTTACAGCACCGGTGCCTATGCAATTCCGCTCGCTAATGGCAGTTATGATTTGAGTATTACCGGCGATGCCTTGAGCACGCCGGTTTATTATTCGGTGCAGATATCCAATCAGAATCGTAAGTTGGATGTGATTAAAGTAGGCAATAATGTTCGTGTGAATTCGCCTTGACTATCAGTTTGCATAAATGACCTATTTAAACCAGTAGCGCCGTTTTATCCTTTGGCGATTTCAATAAAAAATGAATGCACTCTGCCCACACCAACGTCAGTCCGATTTTGCGTGCATTGAGCAGGCCGACATAGCAGTGAAGGCTGGATTCTCCATCGTGCGCACCCACACAGGAAAGGGGGGAGACTGATGCTATCCCTGTTTCTGATAGGACATACGCATTCAATGGATGAATACGTATGTAATGAATGGGTTATAGGGAGCGTAAGGATAGAATTATGGGATATTTTTAATTTATTTTTTGGTGGAAAGTAAATCGCATTTAACAAAGCTCCAGCTAATAATTTTGGGTGATTCATTCTCTTTAAAGTATTCACCACCAGTTAATATCTGTAAGCACTGCCCATCCTTTGAGTAATTAAAATGGCAATAATTGACTCCAGTGCCAGAACAAAATTCAACTTCTACCGCACCAGCATTATATATTGGCTTTGCTGATCCGAATTCCTTACTAAAAATATTTCCCGTTTTTTCAAATGTTTCCAGAGGTTTCCATCCTGCATCAATAAGTATTTTTCGTTCATTAAAAATAAATTTACCTTTCTGAACTTCTACTATCTCATTTTCCGCAAAGCAGAGACAAGATGCTAATGGAGATAGCATTAATGATATTATTAATTTTCTATTTTTCGACATTTATTTTATTAAACTCCGTATTGTACAAATTCTTAATTGACTCTAAAGACCTGCTTCCACCAGAAATACTGGATCCACTTTCATTTAATGGAAATGCATCCCACCTCTTTGCCGCGTTAAATATAGCCTTATCTAAATTACCGACTTGTAATTCAGAAATAACATTTAAATCTCTCAATAAACTTATTGCAGCCAAATCCTGTGACCTTGAAGAAAAATCAGGTAATCCTTTAGCAACGCCATATTCATTCCATGTGTCATAAGTGAACTGATATGCTCCTGATGCGGTACTGGGATATTCACTACCATCGGATCTCTTAAACCATACTTTAATATTAGGGTGCTTTGATAAATCACTAAATTTCTCACCTCCAGTTATGACATTATATCTATTTCCGCTTTCTTTAAATCCTAAAACAGACAGGAAAGCTTTTACTTCAGGAGCTTTTAGTAAATTCACATTTTCATCATACTCCTTCAAAATAGAAATTTTTTTGCTCAATACTGAATTAGTTTTTCCACCAAAATGACCATCTAAATCCTTACCTGTAAATCCAAGCTCCTTTTGTAGGGCAAGTACGCCATCACCTTTTGATCCAATTTTTAAATCTGAAGACAGATTCAATAATTTATTCAATTTATCATTAGCAGAAGTAGCTGATTTTGATAATTTTTTTTCATCGGTCCTGGGTGAAATTGAATTTTCCTTACGCACAACAGTAATTGGCTTTGGTTTATCATGTACCACCGAAAAAATATCCTCAATTTTTTCCTGTGCGATTTCATAAGGAGTGTCTAAAAGGTTTTCAGTGAATTCAAGCGTTTGTAATCTATGCCAATTATTGGAGATGGACATCAGATGGTTTTTTACTTTTGTTGGTGCTAGCCAGTAGTGGTTACTTTTATCCTCCCAAAAACCTTTATGCAGATGATTTTCATCACTTTGCCATTCGAAAGCAGCACGGAAAGGTTTTCCTGAGAGTGAGACATTAAAATATTGAGTGCTACTGATAAGGTAGTTAATGCGATCATTTACTAGATCGTGATTTTGAAGTGGTTTATAGCGGCCAACTTCTTTGCGAATGAATTCCTGAATATTCTGAATGCGCATCCACAATTGATTGGGATCGATCAGCATGTTCATTATGTGGTGATGGGCAAACACTGGTGCTTCTACATAAGGAATATCTCCCCATGTGAGTTGACTGGAATGTTTGATTTGAAAAATTTTCATGGCGCAATTCCTTGAGCTAAAGAAAAAATCGTCCGTGCCTTAAAAGAATAGGTGATGAAGGCGGTCACACCCTATTGATGGTGTGTTATCTGGTCAATACAGCTTCTATAAGAGCTTGTAAAAATGTGGAGCAACTAACAGATTCTGGCGTGCACGATTAAACCGGTAGCGCCGTTTTATCCTTCGGCGACTTCAATACAAACGACGAATGCACGCCGCCCACACCTTCGATTTTGAGTAATTTTTGCAGCAGGAATTGCTGGAAGGCATCCATATCTTTGACGATGACTTTTAATAGGTAGTCGGCGGATTGGCCGGTAATCAAATGGCATTCCAGTACTTCGGGATAAGCCTCGATGGTTTTTTCAAACACATCAAAACGGTCGGGGGTGTGTTTATCCATGCTGATTTGGATAAAAGACACCAGTGTCAGCCCGAGTTTGCGCGCATTGAGCAGGGCGACATAGCCGTCGATCAAACCGGATTCCTCCAGTGCGCGTACCCGGCGCAGGCAAGGGGAGGGTGAGAGGTTGATGCTATCGGCCAGTTCCTGATTGGACATGCGGCCATTTTGCTGCAGGGCTTCCAGAATCAAACGGTCGTATTTGTCCATTTCTATTCGTGGTTCCATAGCGACAAACCTCAATAGGTAAGCATTAAATATCAATAAATAGAAAATTTAAGCAATAAAGTTGCTTATCGGTCGATATTAACACAATCTTAGCAATCATCTGCCGGAATAACTTCTTTATACTGACCTCATTGCTGATAAAGCCCCGGCGCTACCCGCGCAGGTGTGGGGTTTCCGCCGATGTGATCGCATCACAGGAAATCGATACTTGTTATCCCCAAGTGTTAGTCCAAACCAGCTGTTCAGCCAAGACCGCAAGACCACTACTACAGCAGTACACAAGAACTATACAGCTCGGAGTCTCTGGAACACTTGCTCAGCAAGGTTCCATGAACTCCACACAAATTGTTTAACCCAGTTAGCCAGATCAGTTAGATAAAAATTCGGAGTCGATCATGCTTGCCAATCCATCCACCAAGTACCAGCGTTTTGTCGGTGTTTCCTTGCCCGACCGTCAATGGCCGAACAATCACATTGAAAAGCCGCCGATTTGGATGAGCACAGACCTGCGCGATGGCAATCAGGCGCTGATCGACCCTATGTCAGTCGCAACCAAATTACGTATGTTTAAAGAATTGGTGGCGATTGGCTTTAAAGAAATCGAAATCGGTTTTCCTTCGGCGAGCGAAATTGATTACAACTTTACTCGCCAGTTGATCGAGGAAAATTTAATTCCCGACGACGTGACTATCGAAGTGTTGGTGCAAGCGCGCTACGACTTGATCGAAAAAACCGTGCAGAGTTTGCGCGGTGCCAAGCGCGCGATTTTGCATATGTACAATCCGCTTGCACCGGCATTCCGCAAAATTGTGTACAACACAGATGAAGCAGGCGTAAAAAATATCGCGATTCAGGGCACCAAGTGGTGTAAAGAATTAACGGTTACAGCGCCAGAAGTAGATTGGACTTTCCAATATTCTCCCGAAGTTTTTTCATCCACTGAAATTGAATTGGTGAAAGAAGTTTCTGATGCAGTGATAGAAATTTGGAATCCATCGCCAGCGAAAAAAATGATTTTGAATTTGCCCGCAACGGTAGAGATGAATACGCCGAACACCTACGCGGATCAAATCGAGTGGATTCACCGCAATATTAATCGTCGCGATTCAATTGTCATCAGCGTGCACCCACACAATGACCGCGGCACTGCTGTTGCAGCAGCAGAGTTGGCAGTGATGGCGGGTGCAGATCGTGTTGAAGGTTGTTTGTTTGGCAACGGTGAGCGCACCGGTAACGTGTGCTTGGTGACCTTGGCGATGAATTTGTATTCGCAAGGTGTGAATCCCGGTTTGGACTTTTCTGATATCGACCGCGTGCGCAAATTGCATGAAGAGTGCACCCAGTTGCCAGTACATCCTCGCCATCCTTACGCTGGTGAATTGGTATTTACTGCGTTCTCGGGTTCACATCAGGATGCGATCAAAAAAGGTTTTGCAGTTCAGAAAAAAGATACTTTGTGGGAAGTGCCTTACTTGCCTATCGACCCGGCAGATTTGAATCGCAGCTACGATGCGGTTGTGCGTGTGAATGCACAATCCGGTAAAGGTGGTGTGAGTTTCTTGTTGCAGCAAGAAGCTGGTTTGCAATTACCGCGTCGTTTGCAAATTGAATTCAGTGGTGTGGTGCAAAAAGTTAGCGATGCAACCGGTAAAGAAGTGAAGGCTGCCGACATTGTTAAAATTTTCAGCGACGAATATTTGTCAGTGAATGCGCCCATTGCCTATCAGTCGAGTAAATTTACTGAGCAGGATGATACTCATCAAGTGGATATCGTCATTCACGCACAGCATCAAAATAAAACGGTAGAAATCAGCGGCAGCGGCAATGGCCCCATCGATGCAGCGGCGCACGCGATCAGCCAGTTTATCGATGGCGACGTTAGCGTGATTGATTACCACGAGCATTCTGTCGGTGAAGGTTCCGATGTTGCAGCAGTGACCTACGTGGAAATCAAAGTGAAAAACGGCAAAACCGTTTACGGTGTAGGGCAGGATCGCAACATCATCACCTCAGCCGTTAAAGCGCTGATTAATGGTGTAAACCGCAGTGGTGCCGTCAACTAAGAGCAGCATTTAAAAACAAGCAATCTGTGTTAAAAAAACGCAGTCGGTGAAAATCGGCTGCGTTTTTTTTACTCTCCAATTTGCTAGTATGCGCGCCACATGCCCTCTATTAACATAAACGTTGAAAGGAAATCTGATGAAAGTTTTCTCCCTGATGGCTTTATTGGCCTGCGCTAGTCTTCCAGTACATGCACAAGAAAATCAGCACAATCATTATCGCGGATCAATCGGCCTTGGGGCTGGCATGCTTTATGGCCTAGATGTCGGCTTGCGAGCAGATTACCGAATAACAGAACAAGTGACAGTGAACCTGGGTATGGGGTTCGATGAGCAAAACCCAAGTATTGGTATGCAGTATCACTTTGTTCCGCAGAACCGGATGTGGCAGCCGCGGATAGGATTGCATTATGGTGTGATTGATTCTTTGGAAGCCTCCTTACCAGTAGATGAATCTAACACCAAGTACTATCAAAAAACCTATTACTTTAAAGGCTTTGCGTTTGAGGCTGGGCAAAGTTTTAACTTCGGTAAATCCCGTCGTCACGGGGTGGATTTAAGCTTTACTCTGTGTTTGGGTAGCGATCAAAAAGAGAAAAAGCGCGAAGAGTTGGGAATGAGTGAGGGGTGGTTTGAAGAGTTGGATCAGGCTTACAACACGTTTAATATCGGATATAAATACAATTACTAATTTGGATTTTATTGTCACTCGCTAAACGCAGTTTCTTGAATCCAAACTCTATCTTCTTGCATCAAATCTATCGAACAGGCTCGTTTTCTATATTCCCCCGACTTGGAAATCGAGTTTGCTTCATCCGTTAACTAATTAGCGAGCAGCGCCTTTAGGCTAATTTGTTATTTCGTCTCCAATCTGCGCTGGGGTTGGAGTTTTTTCGTGTGTTTTTGAACATCGTGCTATGTTGTGCACCTGACAAATATTTTGTGGAATTGAATCCGGCCGTATTTTTGCTGCATCAAAGCGATAAACGGCCCTGAATGCGATTGGGAAATCATATGGATAGCCTGCAAGAAATCCTTTTTACCTTGCGCCAGAACAAACTGCGCACAGGGCTCACTGCCTTTGGGGTATTTTGGGGAATCCTCATGTTGATCCTGCTGCTCGGTGCCGGGCGCGGGATGGAAAAAGCTTTTTTAGAGGGCAACTTCAACGACACTGAAGATTCCATGTGGATCCAACCCTATATCACCTCTATCCCCTACAAAGGTTTTTCAGTAGGTCGGCGCATTAACTTTACCGAGGAAGATATGCTGGCAATTCGCCAAAATATTCCCGGTGTGCGTTTTCTCTCCAGTGAAAATCCGCTCGGCAATTTTATCAACTCCGATATTTTGGTGAATAACGGCACTCGCTCCGGTGTGTTTCAGGTGCTGGGCGTTGCCGACCAATATTTTAATATCAAAGAAAAAGTCGAATTTAATAATGGCCGCCGCTTAAATTATTTTGACAAAGAAGATAGCCGCAAAGTCTGCGTGATAGGTACCCGTGTGCAGGAGCGATTATTTTCGGAAGGCGAAGAACCTCTTGGCAAAGACATTCAGGTCAATGGCGTTATTTTTAAGGTAGTAGGAATTTTTTACGATAAAGGTAACCAAGGGCGAATGTCGGAACGTGTGTATATGCCGGTGAGTGCTTTTAAAAAAACCTTTGGTGGCGGGACTTCTATTGATCTGCTTGCTGTGCGCCCGAAATCTGGTATTGATGGCATAGCCCTGGAAGATGAAATTGTTAATTTTCTCAAAGAGCGTCATCACATAGCGCCCAGTGACAACCGCGCAATTTGGGTGATGAATTACTCGCGGGTTACCAAGGATATTAAAGAAACATTTGCTGGTTTGAATTTATTTATCTGGTTAGTGGGTATAGGCACCTTGCTCGCCGGCATTGTGGGTGTGAGCAATATCATGATTATCACTGTGCGTGAGCGTACGCGCGAAATTGGTATTCGCAAAGCCTTGGGTGCAAATCCTTTGTCGATTGTTGGCAGTCTCTTATGTGAATCCATTTTAGTGACCAGTGTTGCTGGTTATACCGGATTGATTACCGGTGTGGCGCTGCTGGAAGCTGTTGCCGCGATTTTAGAAAAACTGGACATTCAATTGCCATTTTTTCAACAGCCAGAAATTGATTTAAACATAGCATTGGGTGCGCTGTTGTTATTGATTATTGCCGGTGTGTTAGCAGGATTAATGCCTGCACTGCGCGCTGCGCGCATTATGCCGATTGAAGCGATGAGAGCAGAATAATGTTTGCCACATGGATTGATTGGGACAAATGGCAAGAAATTATTGCCGCATTAAAAAAACAAAAAATGCGCACAGCACTGACAGCCTTTGGTGTTTTCTGGGGCATTTTTATGTTGGTAATCATGTTGGGCTTTGGCCAAGGCTATAGCAACAATGTCGATGCATTGTTTGGCGATACAAAAAATGCAGTGTTTATGCGGCCTTCCAATGTGACTCAATTTGCTTACAAAGGTTTGCCTAAAGGCCGCGAAATCCGTTTCACCCAAGATGACATAGATGCAATCAAGCAAAAAATTCCCAATTTGCAAACTCTGGCTGGAATCAACTGGCTGAGGGGCTCGCAATATGTGGTCAATAAAAAAAATGGCGGTTCCTTTTGGGTTATAGGAACTCATGGTGGTTGGGCTGCATTAAACACCAATCGTGTTGTGGAAGGGCGCTACATCAACCAGCGCGATGAAGATGAATTCCGGAAAGTGGCGGTCATTGGTACACGGGTTCGCCCAATACTTTTTAAAGATCAAACTGAAGTGATTGGAAAGTTTATAAAAATTCAGGGCATTAGTTTTAAGGTAGTGGGGATCTATGAATCCACTGAGCCGGATAGCGGAGACCAAAATCAAAGCATCAGCGTGTTTCTGCCCAACGAAACCCTGCGCAAAACCTTTAATCAAATGGACAGATTCAATCAGATTTTAATCCAGCCGGGCGCGCACCAGAATACGCAGGAACTGGAACGAGAAATAAAAAAAATCATTTATGAACGGCAAAAAATTCATCCCGATGATCAAGGTGTGTTGAACACCTACAACAGTGAACAAGAGTATTTACAAAATAAAAACCTGGTCAACGGCATTATCGGTTTTAGCTGGATGGTAGCTATAGGCACCATTATCGCCGGGGTGATTGGAGTGGGTAACATCATGCTGATTGTAGTCAAAGAGCGCACCCGTGAAATTGGTTTGCGCAAAGCGCTGGGTGCTACCCCAACCAATATTAGTTTGATGATTATGAATGAATCATTGGTGATTACGCTGGTCGCAGGCTACACCGGTTTGGTTGCCGGGGTTGCCGTACTTGAAGTGGTTAAAGCTGTGTTAATCAATATGGGGAAGGGCAATGGCATGTTTGCGTCACCATTTATTGACATAGGTACGGCATTCACGGCTTTGACTGTTCTGGTAGTAATAGGAGCACTGGCTGCGCTCTTGCCCGCCATAAAAGCAGCATCAGTAAATCCCATCGTTGCGTTGCAGGACGAATAACAGGGTGAATAATAAAAATTTCAAACTCACTGAATCCAAAATATCAAAGAACACATCCAATGGATTAACAACAGGCTCTTTATACATGTGTGAAGCTGACAGAAGTCATTAAATTGTTAAGCCAGCGTAAATAAGTCGGATATTTGTATAAAAGCCTCTAAGCTATCGCGCCATACACAGGCTCAATAGTAATGAATAACAGGAAGCCACGATGATTAAATTGCACAACATCCACAAGTATTACCACTCGGGCGAGCAGCCGCTGCATGTGTTGAAGGGCATTGATCTGCATATTCGCGAGGGCGAATTAGTATCGATTATGGGCTCGTCCGGCTCCGGTAAATCGACGCTACTCAATATTCTCGGCATTCTGGATACCCACGATCAGGGCGACTATTTTTTGGCCGGGCGTGAAATTAAAAATCTGAAAGAAAAAGCCGCCGCAAAAATGCGCAATGAATTATTGGGCTTTGTTTTTCAATCATTCAATTTATTGCCGTTCAAAAATGCCACCGAAAATGTTGCGCTACCACTCTATTACCAAGGCGTTGGCCGCAAAGAGCGCAACTATCGCGCTGAGCAATATTTGGAAATGGTTGGCCTTTCCCATCGCGCTAGACACATGCCCAATGAATTATCTGGCGGGCAAAAACAGCGTGTAGCAATTGCCCGTGCCTTAGTGACTAAACCCAAAGTGATTCTTGCGGATGAACCCACAGGTGCACTCGATAGCCAAACAACCCATGAAGTGATGGCCTTAATGAAAGAGGTACATGCGATGGGTAATACCATCGTGATTGTGACTCACGAACAGGATATCGCCGATCAAACCCAGCGTCAGATTATTTTGAAAGATGGTTTGATCGTGTCGGGTGCTGATCATCATTCACCTGTTGTAGAAAAAATTGCCGATCAGGATGAAGAAGACACTTTGGCTTGAAAAAGGGCTGGGTTAAAAAAACTGGGCTAGTCAAAAACGTTTGGGTTAATCAAAGGCCTTCGGATTAATAGTTATGCTCGATAGCTTGCAAGAAATTCTTTACACCCTGCGCCAAAACAAATTGCGCACAGCGCTGACAGCCTTTGGTGTGTTTTGGGGAATTTTTATGTTGATTCTCTTGCTCGGTGCCGGGCGGGGAATGCAAAACGGTGTCTATCAGGATTTTGGATCAGATGTGTTGGATTTCATCGTGGTTTACACTGGAACTACTTCTGTTGCATATAAAGGTATGGGGTTAGGTCGCTACATTCAATTAACGGAAGACGATGTAGCCGCAGTGAAACAACAAATTCCCGGTGTGCGTTTTATTTCGCCCCAGAGTAGTCGCAGCGGTATCGCAATTGTGAATGAGACTATGCAGGGTGCCTTTGAAGTAATGGGTGTGCCCGATGAATATTTTAAAATTAAAGAAAAAATTCCATTTACCTCTGGCCGAAAAATAAATGGGTTGGATGATAACGAAGTGCGCAAAATTGCATTGTTGGGGTCAGTTGTTGTCGAGCGCGTGTTTGGCAAAGGCGTAGATCCGGTTGGCATGGATGTAAAAGTCAATGGCGTTGTGATGAAAGTAGTAGGTGTGTTTTACGATAAGGGAAATCGTGGGCGCGATTCAGAGCGTGTGTATATTCCCGCAGCAACCTTTCAAAAAATGTTTGGAACCAGCAATCAAATAGGCTCATTTTGGTTGCGCCCCAATGAAGGTATAGATGGATTTGCGTTGGAAGAAAAAGTAATTGAGTTAATGAAACGTCGCCATTCAGTGGCACCAGAAGATAAACGTGCAATCAACTCATTCAATATGGCTGAGCCAGCCAAAATGGTAAACGGATTATTTTTTGGTATTAACGCGATTATCTGGTTTGTTGGTCTAGGCACTTTGATGGCAGGTATTGTTGGAGTCAGCAATATCATGATCATCACCGTAAAAGAGCGCACCCGTGAAATTGGAATTCGCAAAGCCTTGGGTGCAACGCCATTCAGTATTGTCAGCACATTGTTATTTGAATCGATTTTAGTGACGGGAATTGCCGGTTATGCGGGTTTGGTAATGGGGGTTGGCTTAATTGAGTTGATCGCCTTTGCATTGAATTCAGTTGGCGCAGAGCTGCCCTTTTTTAAAAACCCCGAGATCAATTTTCAAGTGGCCGTTACCGCAATTATTTTACTGGTATTAATTGGTGCAATCGCAGGATTAGTACCTGCACTGCGCGCCGCGAAAATTATGCCAATCGAAGCCATGCGTGCGGACTAACAGGAGCCACCGATGATTATCGATACCGAAAAGTGGCATGAGATTTTTAAAACCCTCGGCCAACATAAATTGCGTACATCGCTCACCGCTTTTGGTGTGTTCTGGGGCATCTTTATGCTCACCCTGCTGCTTGGCGCAGGCAAGGGTTTGGAAAATGGTGTGAACGAAGGTTTTCCGCGCGTACCTAATATTGTGTACATGTGGATTAAAGGCAGCACCCAAATGCCGTATCAGGGAATGCCAATTGGCCGACAAGTTTCACTTAAACCAGAAGATGTAGCTGCAATTGAAAAAAATGTTTCCAGCGTTGGCTTTGTGCGCGGACAAAACTCTGTGGGCATCTGGAGTGGAACACCGCCCTACACAGTGCATAAAGATAAAAACGGGACTTTCTATATTGAAGGCACTCACGCACACATGGATATGATTCATTCGCTGCGCATGAAAGAAGGCCGTTACTTTAATGAATTGGATGATTTGGAAAAACGCAAAACCGTTATTATCGGAACGCGCGTTCGCACCCAATTATTTACGGATGATGAAAACCCGATTGGCGCAGATATAACAATCAACGGTATCAGTTTTAAAGTCGTCGGTGTATTTGAATCGCTTGCCAATGGCAATCAGCAACAAGAAGAAGAAAAAATTTATATCCCTAACGATACGCTGCGTTATGCGTTTAATCAGGTGGGTGCGATTGGCAGTTTTGTGATTCAACCCAAACCGGGCATACATGCGCGTGTTGCAGAGGAAGATGTTAGGAAATATTTAAAAGAAATTAAAAAAGTGAACCCGGATGATATGGGTGTCTTTGGCAGTTTTAACTTGCAAGACGAATTCGACAAAATCGAAGGCCTGTTTACTGGTATTGCGGTATTTAGTTGGGTAGTAGCGATTGGAACCATCATGGCTGGTGCAATTGGCGTAGGCAATATCATGCTAATAGTCGTGAAAGAGCGCACACGCGAAATTGGTTTACGTAAAGCACTGGGCGCTACACCCAATTCCATTATTGGAATGATCGTGCAGGAATCTGTTTTTATCACCACAGTGGCCGGCTATATGGGGCTGATTGTTGGCGTACTAATTTTGGAAGCTGTAGGAAAACTATTGGAAGCCGGCGGTGGAAAAGCAGGCTTTTTTGGAAAACCGGAAGTGGATTTTGCCACTGCGTTTGCCGCATTGTTGGTGTTAGTGATTTCAGGGTTACTTGCATCGCTTCTGCCTGCGGCTAAAGCGGCGGGTGTAAATCCGATAGTTGCATTACAAGACGAATAATTTTTACCACTCAATTTTTTATTGGCGATAGTAAGAAGGACATCATGAAAAAGTTTATAGGCTATGTCGTGTTAGTGTTAATCGCTGTGGTGTTTATTGGCACTGCGGTATTTTTGTACAACAAATCCCAGGAGAAGCCAGTCACCTATACCTCGGATGAAGTATTCAAAACAACCATTGTGAAAAAGACAGTGGCGGTAGGTAAGGTTATTCCTCGTCGCGAAGTAGAAATTAAATCGCAAGTGTCTGGTGTAGTTGAGCAGCTTTATGTAGTTGCAGGCCAAACAGTTAAAAAGGGCGATATTATCGCCAAAATTACTCTTGCCCCCAGCATGGTGATGCTCAACCAAGCAGAATCGCAATTGGAAACTGCCAAGTTAAATCTAAAAAATGCTACTGATGAATTTGAGCGGCAGAAAAAACTCTTTGCAGATAAATTGATTTCGGCCTCCGAATACAACAAATTTCTGTTGAATTATGATCTGCAAAAAGAAGCGGTAACCTCAGCGGAAAATAATCTCTTGTTGATGAAATCCGGTGCAACTAAAAAATCCGATAAGGTTTCCAACATGATTCCTGCAACGGTAGATGGAATGATTTTGGATCTGCCTTATAAAGAAGGTGCATTTATTGTTGAGACCAGCTCATTCGGTTCCGGTACCACAGTGGCAACCTTGGCCGACATGAACGACATGATTTTTGAAGGTATGGTCGATGAATCCGAAGTGGGAAAAATTCGTGAAGGCATGGAATTAGTGTTGGATGTTGGCGCACTGGAAGGTGAACCCTTCAAGGCGACGCTCGAATATATTTCTCCCAAGGGGATAACTGATCAAGGCACCATTAAATTTCAAATCCGCGCGGCGGTAACTCTCAGCGAAAAATTATTCCTGCGCTCCAACTACAGCGCCAATGCGGATATTGTGTTGGACAAAAAAGAAAACGTTGTCGCCATCAATGAAGGCAACCTGATTGTTGAAGAAAAAGAACAGTTTGTAGAAATCGAAACCGGCCCTCAAAAATTTGAAAAGCGCAGCGTGAAAACCGGTATTTCCGATGGCATTAACATTGAAATTCTTGAAGGCTTGAAAGAAGGCGATAAGATCAAGCATCGCTAAATATTAATTAGTTTTCATTAATTAAAATGGGCAATCGCAAGATTGCCCATTTTTTATTTTCTGCGCATGGATTCAAACATCTGCAACTCCCAAGGGCGCAGTGCAAGAAGCACACCTATATGCTGGCGTTTATCCAGAGGTAGTTTGGTATCTTGTTGATTGAGTAATGCTGCGTCTTGAGTCAATTGATTTAATTTACTTTTGAGCAGTGCGATAGAGGCATCGGAATAGCTGCCACGCAGATAAAAACGAAACGCATTTTCCTGATTAAAATCGCCATCCAGAAACTCCACAATAACATTGCGGTTCATGAATTTTTCCAGGGGTCCACCGGGAATCCAGCGAAAATCCTGAGCGATCAAAAGTTTGAATTTATTACCCGGTAACAGCTGCAACATTTTTAACTTATCCAGTCGTGCCAGAAGCCGAACACATTCAAGTTCATCAATGGAATACTGGGTGATGATGTCGTGAAATGACCAGCCATCGCGCGCGCATACCGCAATCAGCAAAAGTTTTTTATTGCTGATTAACTCTTCTTCCTGTTCTTGAGTTAGCTGTGAAAGCTTGGGTTCTTTTTGTGAGCTTAATAAAAATAAATCGGAAAGGCTCAATTCCATCACACCGCATACTTGCTCCAATCGCTCCAGCGTAAAACTTTGGTTGGCAAAGATACGTTTGATATTAGCCTCGCTAAGCTCCAGCGCTTGAGCCAAATCCTTGTAAGTAATATTGCGCGCTTTCAACTGCTGCTTAAGCGTATCGCAAAGATTAGTTATTTGACTCATGGTATTGAAATCCTATGCTTTGGGTCGTTTTCGCCGCTACTTTAACCGGAAAAGTTCACTATCGAAATACTTATCAGCATAGTGCACCCATCGCGGGCTGATACGGCATAGGCGCCGGGCAGTGACTTGCGATCTTCAATTACGCAAAGGATTTAATTATGAAAACTATCAATCAGCTTTTTGTTTTGGGTGTTGTTTTGGCTACTAGTCAGACGGCTTTTGCTGCAGACAGTGTGGGTAATGCCGCTGCCTCTTTAAATCATTCAGGCAAGGCAATCAAACATGCGGCGATTGCTTCAGGTCAGGTTGTAAGTGGTGCTGCCGCAGTGCCGTTAATCGTGGTGGGTGAAGTCGGTAAGGCGAGCGGCAAAGCGGGTGAAGCTTTGATGAATGTCGCTACCGATAGCGAACCGCTGGAAGTTACCGATATGAATCTGACAGCTGAGCCAGCCCCATCGGTTGTGATGAACGATGCAGCACAGACCAATCAACGCTAATTGATAGTTATTGATGGAATCAGGAGCAGGGATGCAGGGGGGAAATACTAATGAAATTGGATCAGGAAATTATCATGAAAAATGTGCGCATTTTATTCTCGCTAGTCAGTGTATTACTGTTGGGATTTTTCAGCCGTGATCTTTATGCTGGAAGTACCGCTGGTGGTGAAGCGCAATTTGCGCCGGAAGAAATCAGCCGGTTTGCAAAACAAGTCGAAAAATACGCGGCGAGCCAAGGGGCAAGAGTATTTATTATTGGGCGTGTAGGGCGCGCGCCGGAAGATCTACCCAAAGGCGTTGAGTTTACCCATACCGCCGTTGCTATTTATTCCAGTATCGATTTACCCGACGGAAAAACGGCAAAAGGTTATGCGATCCATAATTTGTATCAACTCGCCGATAAAAAAGATCGCAGTGAATTGGTAGTAGATTATCCGGTAGATTTTTTCTGGAGTGCTCAGCAAATGCGTGCGGGCATCATCATCCCGGATACACAATTGCAGCAGCGTTTATTGGAGGCTTATACCAAGGGTGTGCAAAATCAAGTACATATTCCGCAGTATTCGGTTTTAGCCAATCCTTACAATGCCAAGTATCAAAATTGTACCGAGCATACCCTCGATGTGATTAATGCGGCGATCTACCAAACAACGGATTATGCTCAGTTAAAGGCCAACACCAAAGCGCACTTTGATGCACAGCAGATGAAAATCAATGGGATGAAATTATTGCTGGGCAGTATGGTGATGGATGATGTGAAAACTTCAGACCAATCATCCAAAGTGATGACGGTAACTATGGGCAGTATTGGACAGTATTTGGCGGATAACCAATTGCTGAAACATGCGGTGATTATTGAACAGGATGGCCAGATAAGCCCAATGCAATATAAAAATAAGAATCTTGTAACTGCGCGTTAAAAAATAGCAGTGCTGTATAGCAGCACTGCACTTTGCTGTTACTTTTTCGTCGCTGCGACCTCCAGCTCCATAAAGTAAATGGTGGTAACTGCTTCAAAACCTGAATCGGTAGATAACAATAACCATACATTTCCTTGTTCATCGGTGATGCTGGAAAAATCGCCGGTGGAGCTGATCAGAATTTTTTTCATGTAGCTGGCATTGGTATCGCCACACTCACGCTCGTTGGCGAAATTGCCGATCACGATAGCATCAGTTCCGCTGCCGGCTTGTTGGCCTTTATCGATATTCATCAGCAAGTTTCCCGCACCGTCATTGACCGCTTTGGGTTCAGTTTTGCCGGCGCCAACTTTAATCCACACACTTTCTCCCGGTGCGCCGCCAACGCCCATGCAATTTTTTTGCGCATTGGTGCCAAAGGTGAGTTTGAAGCGGAAATCGTATTGGGTGTTAGCTTCCAAGCCGTCTACTTTTTTGGCGATAAACATATAAAGATCATCGCTGTGATTATTGCCGCTGAGTTTGAACCCTTTGCGATTGCTGCCCAGACTTGCCGGTAGCGTTTCCAACCCCGAACTTAATTCATAAAAAGTTTCTTGTCCGGCGGGATAATCGGCAAAGCCTGCTTGCCAGCCGCTGGCGCCATCGTTGAAATCTATATGAAGCATTTTTGTGTTGGGGTCAATGTCCAAGTCGTCATCGCTACCGCAAGCAGTTAACAATGCGAGCAGGGGCACAAGTGCACATAATTTTTTGAGTGAGGTTATTTTTTTAGAAGAGAAAGTTTGCATCATTAGGCTCCTACTCTGATGTGAACATAAGAAAATGAAACATCAGGAATTCTGTGCGTGGATGCTCCGGGAATCTGTGGGGGATATGTAGCGAGGCGTTAAAAAATGTAATAGCGGGTGTTTTATGCCCAGTGTCAAAAGTGTATGCGTTTGTTCTGGTCGATAACTGGTATCCTGCGCGCTAGCTACAAATCATTACAGCGGCACTTGTAAAACCCATTTATAAAGGGCGGTAATATCCCAAACTGTTTGTCTTTACTTATGAACTTGCACCAAAACATTCTCACCTACTGTATTTTTGCACCTGTTGCTGCGTTGATCGCCAGCCATGCGATTGCCTGCGATCCGCAAACGGATGAGTGTGTTGAAGTGGGCAAGTGGGAATTTAGCCTGGGTGTGGGTGCTGGTGTACGTACGAATCCGGTGGAAAATGCATCGGATATTCCGCTCGTTTTGGTTCCCGAAATCAGCTACAGCGGCGAACGGTTTTTTGTGCAGAATCTCGATCTCGGTGTTTATCTGTGGGAGAGCGAAACCCAACAAATCAATTTATTGGCAACACCCGGTTACGACGATGTGTATTTTCATCGCTGGAGCCCCAATAATTTTTTTCTTGATTCCGCGCGGGTGATGACCTCTGGTAGCAAAAATACAGAGAGTGAAAACTTGCCGATTATTGAGGCCGACGACAAAGAATTTATCAACCCGAGTTTTACTTCGGTCAGTGAACGTAATTTGCGCGATAGACATATGGCGGGTTTGGGTGGTATCGAATACAACCTGAGCTTAAATAGCGTTGAGTTGCAACTGCAGTATCTGAGTGATTTCACCGGAGTGCATCACGGTGAAGAGGCGCGTATTTCACTGGCGAAACATTGGGTGAATGGCCGTCATCATCTGATTGCGTCTGCCGGGGCTGTTTGGCAGAGCAGCGAGGTGGTGAATTATTACTACGGACTGACGCCTGCCGAGGCCGACGAGCGCGGCCCTTATGCAACGGAAGATGCTATTTCCGGTCTTGTCCGTTTTGATTGGAATTACGAACTTACCCAGCGCTGGGATCTGCGTTTATTGGCTAGCTATCGCCAACTGCCCGATGAAATTTCAGCAAGCCCACTCATAACCGATAATAAAGTGATCACTGTGTTCATTGGGGGGGTGTACCATTTTTGATGGGAAACCGCGCAGTGCACGCACTGTCATCTGGCTCAGACTATGCTTAATTCTGGCAGCGATCTTGCCGGTGAGTTTTGCCTGCGCCGATGATTTACGAATCGATGCTGCAACAAGTGCAAGTTCATCGTCGCTCCCCGTTATTCAATTTTCGATTAAACCGCGTCTGTGTGTATTAACCGCTGGCGAGGAAGTCTGCCGCGATGAGCTGGAAGTGAAATGGCTGTCGGAGCAGGCGCGCTCATTGTGTTTGTATCAAACCGATAAAACTGAACCGCTGCGCTGTTGGCAAAAAGCGACGCAGGGTGAGTATCAGTTTGAGTTAACCGCCAGTGTCAGTACCGATTTTCAGTTGCGTGAATTGGATAGTGACACCAGCTTGAGCGACCAACGTTTTCAAGTGGTGTACAACGATAAAAAATATCGCAAGGCCAGGCGTAATCCCTGGAGTTTTTTTTAGTTGTTGTTTTCATCTCGGTCTGTAATCAGTGCGAGACCGTCTGAGGCATGGATGCCGAAGTCGAGCCCACAGGAAAGTGTTTACGGCGAGTCTTGCACTGATTACAGACTGAGATGAAATAAAAGCTCCCGAAATTTATCAGCAGGACAATTTTATGTCGCAAAACAATGTCATTTTATTAGTTGAAGATGATCGCCGTTTGGCACAGCTGGTAAAAGATTTTTTAGAGACTAACGAATATCAGGTAGTCATTGAAGAAAATGGCAACCGCGTTTTGCGTCAGGTGCAAAATATAAATCCGGCTTTGATCATTCTGGATTTAATGCTTCCGGGAAAAGATGGCTTAACCCTGTGCAAAGAATTGCGCCCGCAATTTAAAGGGCCGATCTTAATGCTTACCGCGCGCGACTCGGATGTAGATCAGGTGTTGGGTTTGGAATACGGTGCCGATGACTACGTGATTAAACCGGCAGAGCCGCGCGTGTTGCTCGCGCGTATTCGCGCATTAATGCGCCGTTATTATCAAAACGATCCACGCGAGCAAGAGGCGTTAGTATTTGGCGATTTGTGTATCCAGCCCAATGCCCGCAAAGTATCGCTCGCGGGAGTGGAAATTATTTTATCCAGTCACGAATACGATTTGCTGCTCGCATTGGCGGCACAGGCCGGGCAAATTCTCAGCCGCGAATTTTTATTCAATCACATCTATAACCGTGAATACGATGGGCTTGATCGCACCATCGATGTCCGCATTTCCCAATTGCGCAAAAAGGTGAATGACAATCCTGATAATCCCACGCGCATCAAAACCATTTGGGGCAAAGGCTATTTATTTATTGCCGATGCGTGGTAATTCGTTTGATGAAAGTGCAGTGCTTGCTGCGATATGGTCATGTAGGGGTTCGCAAGCTCACCCCAACCTACAGGGAAACTAATTCCATATTATGAATCGCGCGTTTATCAGCCTCTATTTTTTTATTGTCGCCTCGGTGGTATTGATCGGCTGGGGGATGAATCAATTTTGGGAGAGCATAGCTCCCGCGCAAAAACCGAGTGCCGAAGTTCAAGCGCTAATGCAATTTTTGGAGCGGGAATTACTACAGCAAGCGCAAGCTGAAAAAGCTACCAGTGCAAGGGTGCGACAACTTGGCGAGCAGTTACATCTTCAATTGGATTTATATTCACTGGACGATTTAGCACAATCCGCTGCTATGCAGGAATTACGCGCAGGAAAAATAATAGCGGCAACCAGTGAAGAAAATATCCTCTGGTATAAACGTCTTGCACAAACGGATCAGGTATTGATGCTGAGCATTGCGCAATCCAGTGATCAGGAATCGCCGCTTTATAATCTACTCTTGATTGTGTTTTATCTCGCCATCGCCTTAGTGATTTATTTGTGGGTCTGGCCGCTCTCGCGCGATAGCAAAAAACTCGAATTACAAACACGCAATCTGGGTAAAGATGGTGTGCCTGAAACCTTAAAAATTTCATCTGCCTCGACGCTTTATCCATTAGCGCAAGCGTTTAATCATATGGCGCAGCGGCTGCGCGAACTTATCGCCTCTCACCGCGAAATGACCAACGCTGTATCGCATGAACTGCGCACTCCCTTAGCGCGCATGAAATTTGCGTTGGCGATGATCGAAACTGAAAAATTAACGGATAAAGAGCAAAAACAATTACACAGCATCGAGCAGGATATTAGCGAAATGGAAGCGCTGATCAGCTCCCTGTTAAATTACGCGGGCTTTGAGCAAAAAACCCAACAGCTGCAACAGACACGCGGCCATATGCGCGACCTGCTCGATGAATTGCAATTGCGCTTTGCGCGGCAAAATGCAGCGCAGCAAGCCGTACATTTGCAATTGGAAATTTGCGACCTCACTGACAACGCTGAATTTGTGTGTGAATGGAAGTTGATGGAAACTGTGCTACAGAACCTCATCAACAACGCCAGCCACTATGCGCGATCCTGTATTCGTGTCGAGTTGGCGCAAACTGAGTATGAATATGTTATTGCAGTGGAAGATGACGGTGTGGGAATTCCAACCGATAAACGTGAGCGGGTATTCGATTCCTTTGTGCGTCTTTATTATGAAAATTCAGAAGGTACACAACCCTCCGGCTCAGCCACCGGCGGCTTTGGCTTGGGGCTCGCCATAGTCAAACGCATCATGCAGTGGCACAGAGGCAAGGCAGAATTTGTCGAACCAATAACCTTGTGCGGCGCACGGGCGCAGGTGCGGTGGCCGAAGTTAAAATAATGATAGCGCTATCTGGGTGGCCATCACCCAATGTGCTGTTTGGGCGTAACGGTGTGCAGCTACCAAAAGTAACACTTGCCAATACCCAGACACATAATGTGGAAAAGCGCGCAATTTTGAGTGTAAGATTTCACAATCTGCCCAGTGCAGTTCGTATATAAAAATTAAATTATAAGTAAAGAGGTGCCGACAGGCGCCCATAAGCAGGCCAAAAAAACCTGCTAATCAACTTAATCCGCAATTGTATCGTTTCGGTCTAAACCAAAATCTGCCACTGATTTTGGTGGTGGTGTGCGCACTCTAACCAGAGTTTCGCGGGAAAATCACAATCGAAAAACGATACGGCCATGAAGATCTCAACACCTTTTCACCGCCGTTTTAGCTTCAGTGTTTGTGCATTGCACAAGCACCTGCAGTTATTCCTCTTTTTCGCCCGTTTCTACTTCTGGTTGTTTTACGTCTGCCACCTTGGCTGCAAGGCAGCTGTTCGGAATGACAATAAATTTAAGTAGCAAAGGGGAGTCCCATGCATAAGAAACGTTTACTGCCACTGTGTATTGCTTTGATCGCAAGTGGTCAACTTCATGCACAAACGACTTCATCAAGTCAGGAACTTGTTGAAGAAGTAGAAGTTACCGGTGTGCGCGCCGCGGAATTAAACGCACGCGAAGAAGAGCGCTCCAAGAATATTTTCAGTTCGGTAATTTCTCAGGATGACGCAGGTAAATTTGCCGACCAAAACGTTGCAGAATCCTTACAGCGTTTGCCTGGTATCACCTTGCAAAAAAGTGAGGGTGAAGGTCAGTTCGTTTCTGTGCGTGGTCTTGGCCCCGGGTTTGTAAACGTCAGCATGAATGGTAATGAATTGGCTTCGTCCAGTTCTGATACCCGCGCCTTTGCATTGGACGCAGTACCTTCAGATTTGTTGAGTTCGATTGAAGTTTTCAAATCACTTACACCGGATATGGATTTGAACTCCATTGGCGGTACGGTAAACGTGAAAACTGTAAATGCGTTTGACCGTAAAAAAGATACCTTGCGTGTTACCGGGCAACTTTCCCAGCAGGTATACAACGGTGATACCTCGCCAAAAATTTCATTGCAAGGCACCAATTTGTTTGCCGACGATACCATCGGTTTGGGTTATTCCATGTCTTACGAGAAGCGTGGGACAGATGGTTATCTGAATGTGCATCACGCTGAGCAAGATCCTACCTATCGCCAACAGAACTATAAAAATATAGATGGTGGAGTTCCTCAAGGTGAGATGATGCTCACCCCTTGGCAGTTTGAAGCGAAAGAAGAGCAGGCTGAAAGAGAGCGTACCGCTGTGTCGGTTGATTTAGGCTGGCGCCCGAATGAAGAGAGCGATTATTACATTCGCTATACCCGCACTTCTTTGGAAGACCTTGATATAGCGCTGCGTGAATACTATCGCTTTGATACAGCGTCTACCGCTGAGCAAGAAGTGCCTTACATAGATACAACCACCGGAACTTTCGGTGTAACTGATGCTGAATTGCAGCAACAATTCTTTATCCAAAAGGGCGAAGCGGTTACCGACGCATTTGAGATTGGCGGTAAAAATACTTTTGACGAAGAGCGTTGGAAGTTGGATTACAACTACTCATCGTCCAAAGGTGAGTACTCCAAGCCCGATGGTCGCCGTGTGCAATTCCGTATTCAGGATTTGCCAATGCTCGGCCAAGCAGGTGAAGACTATATTGCTGCACAAATTATTTCCCCCGCTGATATGGCAAACCTCGCGGGTACTACGGTCAGTAATTTGGTGAACACTGGCGGTTATTTCTTGATGGATACTACCCAGCGCAAACAGGGTGGTATGACTTACGACAACATCTTTATTGAAGACAGCTTCCGCACCGATACGCTGGATCAATTCTCGATGAATCTTCGCCGTGATTTTGATGAAGGCTTCCTGAATTACATCAAAACCGGTTTTGTGATGAAAGATCGTGAGCGCGATCGCAACAAAGACCGCTGGAGTATTGTTCCAGGTAACTATCCAAATGCCTGTGATGGCGATGCGGTATGCGACGACTTGCGCAACTCTTCATTGGCGGATTTTGAAACTTACACGCCTAACCACCCAGACATTCAATACGATTTCATTACGCGCAGTGAAGCTGAGCGCTTGTTGGATGCGACCTCGCGTATTGCGAAATACACTGACCCGAACCTGACCGGCCAGGAAAGTCGTAAAGAAGACTATCTGTTAACTGAAGAATCACAAGCTGCCTATGTAATGGTGGAATTCCAAACCTCGGAAAACTCTACCTTGATCACTGGTGTACGCTACGAAAATACCGACTTCTCTTCGGACGGTTATCTGGCGATCCGTAACGATCGTTTTACTGAAACAGATAACGCAGAGAACTCGAATCTCGATATCGCTATTCCGTTGCAAGATACCAAGAGTTCCTACGACGACTTGTTCCCCAGCATCCACTATCGCTACGACATGGCGGATGACATGTTGGTACGTGCATCGCTTTGGACCAGTTTTACCCGTCCATCATTTGATCAGGCGCGCGCCTATGGTGAAGTGGTTGGCCGTGTAGTTCTGTGCAACCCGGATACCAATGTGTGTAACGACAACCCACCGGCTAACGGCGGGATCATGAATGATCAGCAACAGATAGTTACTGCTGGTGGCACACCTTTCACCATGGCGAGCGGTAATACCTTGGAAATAGGTAATCCGAATCTGGTGGCCATGACCTCCGTAAACTTCGATACCTCGATTTCCTGGTATGGCGAAAACGGTGACAGCTGGCAGGTAGCAGCTTTCTATAAAGAAATCGATGATTTTATCGTCGGTGTTCGCGGTGCGGAGATGAGTGTGGCTGACCTGCCAATGGCGCTGCCATTTGATCAGGTAACACAGTTTGCTGTTCCGAGCGATTTGGTTATCGATCGAGTCAACTTTGCCACTAACGGCGAAACGGCTGAAGTTTACGGTGTGGAGCTTTCCTACTCCAAATACTTCGAGTCTGGTTGGTTTGTGCAAACCAATATGACCCTCATGGACAGTAAAGCAAATGTTGGCGACACATTGCGTGTAGGCACCATCAAACTTCCTGAGCAGGCCGATCAAACCATCAACCTGTCTGTGGGTTGGGAAGGCGAAGCTCTTAGCGCTCGTTTGATTGGGAACTATCGCAGTGAAATTCTTAAGCGCGTGGGTGCTTGTAATGCCGATGCCATCGCAGAAGACGCAGTACTTGGTTACGCCGAAAACTGCCGCACTTGGGCTGATGTTTATCAAGACGCAAGCCCAACGCTCGATTTCAAAGGCACTTATGCATTCAACAAAGCGCTGCAGTTCAGTCTGGATATCACCAACCTGACGGGCGAAGTGGATACCTATTACTTCAGCGGTAACGAAGATTCTGGCGGCAAGATGCTGTTTAACACCGAAGACTACGGCAGCACCTACTTATTGGGTGTGAGTTACAAATTTATGTAACGCGCTTTGAACAGCAACGCATGTCGACAAGAATTTATAGAGGAATAAAAAGATGAAAAAAATAACCTTACTCAGCCTGTTTAGTTTGAGTGTTGGATTAGTTGCCTGCGGTGGCGGCGATCCTGAAAGTGCGTCTGATAAACCCGAAAGTCTGTTCCCGGAAGGCTATGTACCGCCTTCATCGGCGAGCAGCAGTAGCAGCAGCTCATCAACCGGAGGAGGAATTGTTAATCAAGCTATTCCGTTTCATGAGAACTTTGATGCAGCAACTAATACCCGCCAGTTTTTTACAACGGCTTATAAAACGCTGAATACAGATGCGAGCTTGCCGTTTTATTTTGCTACTGGCGGATTTGTAGATGAGTTTGGCAACCCATCGCCTACTACAGATTCATGGATTACCGGTGATGCCAACCGTAAGTTACGCATTGGTAACGGCCGCTTGACCTTGGGTCAGACCAAGTTGGAAGTGAACACGACTACTGCTGATACCAGTATTCCAACCTGGGGTGAGTTTGATTTGAGCAAGCCTTATAAAGTGTCTTTCTGCGTTGTGCAAAGTAGCGGTGGCGGCAACTTAGAAATTTATGTCGACAACAACACTACTGGCGGCAATAACTCCATTTACGGCGCCGGTAATGCATCGCGGATTTTCCAAAAACAAGCCGCAACTCTGGTAGCTGGTCAGCGTGTTGAAGTATCTGTCCCCGTGAATGACAAGCAAATCGGTACCAGTACCTCCTTCTTCCAATTCCGCGTATCCAGCGGTGGTTGGGCGGTAATTGATGACTTGGTAGTGGAATACGCCGGTGAGCCGCACGGCTTTACTTTGCCAGCCTGTGTAGCAGAAGAGTCCATCGCGCCTGCTCCGGAAACTCCACCCGGTGTTCCAGTGGCGACGTTGATCGCGGGCGATGCTGAAATTGTGGTGAGCTGGTCATCTACTGGTATAGATACAACCTATGACGTGGTTTACAACACCGTAAATGATGTCACCAGTGCAACCGTCTTTAGCGGTAACCCGGTTACTGGCACCAACGCCCAACTGACTGGTTTGGTTAATGGTCAGGAATATTTTGTGTGGGTGAAGGCGACCAATGCTGTTGGTAGCTCGGAGTACAGCGAACCTGTATCTGCAACTCCAGTCGCACCAAGTGGTACTGATGAAAGCAAAGAGTGGGGCTTTAACAGCTTTGAATACAGCGCACTCTTTGGTGGAGCGACCTCGGGCACAGTAGCGGTTACCGTGAGTGACGCGCCTTATGAGGCAGATGGTTTGAACATCTTCCTCAATAACGGCACTGCGCTGCGTTATCGTTTTGACAGCAACGCATGGAACTACAACGGCAACTCTTTCCGCTCCAGCGATAGCCGTGTTCCTGCTGTTGGTGAAGTAGTACCAGAGCTGCGCGCTTATGTTGGTGTGCCAGTGGTTGAAGCGCGTGCAGCGACCATTACCTTTACTGTGAAGCAAACAGGTAGCGGTCAAACCGGTAAAGCGGTGATTGTGGATCAGGACAACAAAGTTGTTAGTGTGATTGATCTGCCTTATATCGCGTCCGTTCCAGAAAACCCGGATGCCGCTAACGTCGCCTTCCCTGTAACGCTTGCTGAAGGTCACAGCACCACCGAGCTGCGTCTTTTCTATTCGCGCGAGGGTGCGGGTAGTGGCGGCGCTGATTTGCTCAAGCTGCTGAAAAACTATGCAGATAGCCCATTGGAGCCTTCAAGCTCCTCCAGCAGCGAAGCCAGCTCTTCTGCTCCAAGCTCTGTAGCGCCATCAAGCAGCTCTGAAGCGTCAAGCTCAGTTGTTGCTTCATCTAGCAGCGAAGCAGCTTCGTCTGTGGCAAGTTCGGAAGCGACAAGCAGTTCATCCAGCAGTGTTGATGGTGGTACTACTTCATCTGAGGCTTCAAGCTCTTCGAGTGCGGCTGCAGGCTCAACTGTACTTGCGATGGATTTCACCAGCTTGGGTGCTACCGGCTTATCCGAGAACACGGAAATGGTTTTGGAAGCGGAAGTTGACGCTCCAACTACCACTAACACAGCAGGTTATGCGGTGAAAATGATCGGTAAGTTAAAGATCAATACCACTCAAAACCCACCAAGCGGTGCAGATGGTTCAGCCGGTGTGGTGCAGTTCAGCAATGGTTCCAGCACCCCTGGTAAGGTGATCATTAAACAAGTGCAATGCCCATTTACGATGCAAGTAAAACATGCGCCAAGCAGCACTGGTGATGCGACTCGTAAACTGCGCA
The DNA here is from genome assembly GCF_035117775.1 of Cellvibrio chitinivorans. Classification (NCBI taxonomy): domain Bacteria; kingdom Pseudomonadati; phylum Pseudomonadota; class Gammaproteobacteria; order Cellvibrionales; family Cellvibrionaceae; genus Cellvibrio; species Cellvibrio chitinivorans. Next base: position 556,388 of record NZ_JAYKKN010000001.1, on the reverse strand, counting down.
TCACTGTTGATGGCAATGAAGTTTATTTCGATGGTAATGGGCTATTCCAAACTGCCAATGTAACGCCAACATGTACTGGTACTGTTGATGTAGAAGCCTATGGCTGGGACGGTGAAGTAGGTAAAGGCGTACGTATCTTTGATTTAACTATTACCCAGTAACACCCCAAAAAGCCCATTTTGCATGTAGCAAGATGGGCTTTTTTCGTTGTATCACCATTAATGCGATTAATAATAAAAAAGGTAGGACTATGAAAACATCACCACTTGTACTCAGTCTTTGCATCGCTACAGCCCTTACCGCTTGCGGGGGCTCTGATAACAAAGGCTCTAATTCCAGTTCATCCAGCTCGGTAAGCTCGGCCGCATCAAGCACTGTTGTATCGTCAGTTGCTAGTTCGTCCAGCGAAGCCAGTTCGTCTGTCGAAAGCTCTTCAAGCGAATCTTCCAGCAGTGTGCCAGCCAGTGTGGCCTGGACTTGTCCGGCGACCGGTTTGTATTTCTGCGATGACTTTGGCGCAAACAACAGCGACAAGTGGAGTCTCTTGCCCACTACCGAAAACACATTAGTTCCCGATGGTGCTTTTGATATTGCCGATGACAATGGCAACTATGTACTGCGCTATACCGCTGCCAGCAAAGGCGGCGTGATCGCGTTAATTAATCCAACCGAATTGGCTGGTGTGACTTCAGCGGATTATTACGTCGAGGCGAAAATCCGCCCGCGCGCTAACAGCACCACCAGCAACAAACAAATTTATCTGATTGCCCGCTATGTGGATGGCAACAACTGGTACGCCGGTGCGCTCAATGTGCAGAACGCCAATACCAGCACCAACGTCGAAATCGCCAAAATGAAAGACGGCTCCATCAGCCGCCCCAAACAAGTCAAAAAGCCGATCGACCAAGGTACTGCCGGCATGCTGGATGGCCAGTGGTACACCCTGCGCTTTGAAGTATTGGGCGATACCCTGACGGTGTATCTGGATGGTGAAACCATCGCGACTCATACCGATACCGACTTTACCGCTGCCGGCCAAATCGGCCTGTGGACGGCAAACAAGTCATTTGAGATCGATGACGTCAAAGTGGGCAACGCCAGCGAAAAACCGGCTTCTCTGCTGATCTCTCCCGCCGCTGCCAGCTATGCCGCAGAAGTGGGTGACGCTGTGCGCACCATTAGTGTTGCGGCGAAAAATGCCTTGGGTGAGGCAGATCAATTTACCGTTGAATCAAGCGATAACGCGGTTATTAGCGTCGCCATCAACGGCACCGATGTGACTCTAACTCCGGTGGCTGCAGGTACTGCCACTATCACCTTTACCAGCGTGTCCAACCCGGACTTGGTGCGTAAGATTACCGCCACTATTGCGCCACAATTTGTGCAATCAACCGCGACCTACAATCTTGCTGATCTTGTTGTACCAGCCGTTGCCGAAACCAACGCCTATGAAGATGCAACACTCAAACTGACCTTCGATAGCGCGCCAACTCTGGGCAATAGCGGTTCTATTCGTATCTTCAAAAGCGATGACGATTCTCTGGTAGACAAGATCGCGTTGGTTGATGAGTCAGATGCAATCGGCTTCGGCACTTTGCGCAGCCTCAAAACCCGCCCGGTGCGCATCAGCGGCAACACCGCCAGCATCTCGCTGCACTCGAACAAGCTGCAACCCAACACCAACTACTACGTGGCGATCAGCGAATCTGCATTTAGTGGCGCTACCTTGGCCGGCCAAGCCTTTACCGGTATCGGCAAAGCCGCTGGTTGGAACTTTACTACCCGCGCAACGGTTCCAGCTGCCGGTTTAACCAGCCTCACTGTAGATGACAACGGCACCACTGCTGACTTCCGTTCAGTGCAAGGCGCATTGAACTACGCGATGGAGCATGTCGCAGCGGCGGATGCTATTACCATCAACGTGAAAGACGGTGTTTATGAAGAGCCGTTGTACCTGCGCGACAAAAACAACGTCACCCTGAAAGGTGAAAGCCGTACCGGCACAGTGATCCAATATCCAAACAACGAGTTGCTGAACTCGGGTTCAACTGGCCGTGCACTGTTCCTTGTTGAAGGGGCAGACATGCTGACGCTGGATAACTTGACCCTGAAAAACACTACGTTGATTGGTGCAGGTGGTCAGGCTGAAACCATTTACTTCAACAGCACCACTGGCCGTTTGGTTGCAACCAATGCCAACTTTATCAGTGAGCAGGATACCCTCTTGCTGAAAGGCTGGACCTGGTTCTACAACACGCTGGTTGCCGGTAACGTCGATTTCATCTGGGGTTACAGCAAGGCATCGCTGTTTGAAAAGAGTGAAATCCGCTCAATCGGCCGCTCAACTGGCAACAGCAATGGCGGTTATGTATTGCAAGCGCGTGTTGAAGCAGAAGGCGATAAAGGCTTCGTATTCCTCAACTCCAGCCTTACCGGCGGCGAAGGCCCAACTGGCGAATTACCAGTTGATGGCTCTCACTACTTGGCGCGCAGCCCGGGCGGTACCACCACCTTCGACAACATCGTATTTGTGAACACCAAAATGGGCAGCCACATTGCTGCAGGCGGTTGGGCAGGTCTGGGTGTGAACTCACAACCAGCGGCTAACCCTGCAACTGGCACTGCTACCACTGGCTGGCGCGAATACAACACCATGGATTTGAGCGGCAACACTATCAGCTTGGCTGGTCGTGAGTTTGGTTACGAGATGTCATTGGCTGAAGCTGCTGGCTATTGCAGCCGTGCGCAAGTGTTTGCTGCCTACAACAGCGGCGCTGGCTGGGATCCAATGCCGGATGACATCAGCGACTGCGTGAATGTGGATGGTGTAGTAACTTCATCTTCTGCATCAAGCACAGCTTCTGAAAGCAGCAGTTCATCAAGCGCAGCGACTTCCAGTGAAGCAAGCTCTAGCGAGACTAGTTCATCTTCCAGCTCGGCAGTGGTAGGTGGATCTTCAAGTGAAGCGAGCAGTTCAGCCAGTAGTGCAGCGGCCGGTTCAACTGTACTTGCGATGGATTTCACCAGCTTGGGTGCTACCGGCTTATCCGAGAACACTGAAGTGGTTTTGGAAGCGGAAGTTGACGCCCCAACTACCACTAACACAGCAGGTTATGCGGTGAAAATGATCGGTAAGTTAAAGATCAATACCACTCAAAACCCACCGAGTGGTGCAGATGGTTCAGCCGGTGTGGTGCAGTTCAGCAATGGTTCCAGTACCCCCGGTAAGGTGATCATTAAACAAGTGCAATGCCCATTTACGATGCAGGTAAAACATGCGCCAAGCAGCACTGGTGATGCCACTCGTAAACTGCGCATTACTGTTGATGGCAATGAAGTTTATTTCGATGGTAATGGGCTATTCCAAACTGCCAATGTAACGCCAACCTGTACTGGTACTGTTGATGTAGAAGCTTATGGCTGGGACGGTGAAGTAGGTAAGGGTGTTCGTATTTTTGATTTAAGCATTACCCAATAAATGTTCACGTAATTCGAAAACGACCGGCTCGCCGGTCGTTTTCTATTGGTGCCGGGATGCAAAAAATAACAGCAGTAAATAGAGGTAGATGTAAATGAAAAAGACCAATGTAATGCTCAGTCTGGCAGCAGCAATCGCACTGACGGCATGTGGTGGAGGCGGCGGTGGAGGTGGAGGCGGAAATCAATCGTCTGCATCAGTGACACCTTCCAGCTCGTCTGCATCATCCGTATCTTCAGTAGTAGAGACCAGCAGTTCTGTTGTATCAAGCAGTAGCAGTGCATCCAGTGTGGATTTCGCCAGCTGTGAAAACTTCAATACAGTGCAAGGTTATGCTGCACAAGGTAGCGGTGTGACTGGTGGTACTGATACTGGCCTTGGCAATAATGTCATCACCGTTAATACAGGTGCGCAACTCAGTGCCGCATTGAGTGCAACCAACGCAACTTACAAAGACAAGCCTTTGGTTATTTATATCGATGGCAAGATTACCTGGGAAAATTCCAACAATGCGGAAATTCGCATTCGTCGCAGCAATGTATCAATTATTGGTTTGGAAAATAGCGGCGAATTTGACGGTGTTGGTATTCGTATCAGCCACGGTGCCAGCAATATTTTGATTCGCAATTTATTGATGCATGAAGTACCGCAAAGCAGAGGTGCTGGGGATCATATTAATTTGGATGGTCAAGACGGTGCGGTCAGCAATATCTGGATTGACCACAACGAGTTTTATAACGACCTAACCGTTGATAAAGATTTCTACGATGAATTAGTGAGTGGCCGCAGCGCAGTTCATAACGTGACTATTTCCTACAATATTTTGCGCAATAGCCAAAAAACTTCGCTCTGGGGTTCATCGGATACCGCTGCCGAAGAAGATGTTGGCCGTACCATTAGTTATCACCACAATTACTGGAAAGATGTAGTCTCGCGCTTGCCTTTATTCCGTTTTGGTGAAGGTCACTTGTGGAATAACTATTATCAAAATGTCACTGGTTCGGCGATCAACTCGCGCATGGGCGCAAAGTTGCGCATCGACAATAACGTCTTCGAAAGTGTGAAAAATCCGATCTTGTCGATTGATAGCCCGAGCATTGGTTACTGGAATGCCACCGGTAATAGTTTCACTACCGTTACTTGGGGCAGTACCCCCGTTGCAAATTGCACAACACCACCTTGTTATGCAGGCACCAGTGATTCAGTAACCACCGACTTCACACCGCCTTACGACCATAACGCTATGCCAACAGCAGATGTTAAAACTCACGTAATGACTTTCGCGGGTCGCAACAAAATTAACAGCTGTTTGAATTTACCAGCAGCGAGTTCATCGTCATCCAGCAGTGAATCGTCGAGCTCTAGTAGTGCTGCGGGTGGTGCAGATGTAAATACAAACTGGGCAAATTTTGATCCCAATACCTATATCAGTATTTTGTCCAATCCTGATGTCTCCACCACCAACAACGCAGTCATTCAGAGTTCGACTGCCCATAGCGTGAATGGATTGAATTTCTTTCACAATGCGACTGGCAGCTTGCGCCATCGCGGTGGATCTAATCTGGAGTGGAACTTTAATGGTACCGGCTTTGCGTCGGGCGATCCTGTTGCAACAGTTGGTGCTGCTGCGGACGCAATGCGTGCCTACATAGGTGTTCCGGTTGATGCAGGAAGGGCAGTAACTATTACGGTTGTACATCGCAATTCCACCTCCGCCGGTAATCCGCTCGGGTCAATCGTGTTTGTCGGCAGTGATGGAAATGTCCTCGCTAAATTTGATGCAAACCTGGGTACAGCGACAACGACGACCTTCAGCCTGCCAGCGGGACATGCGCAAACCGAAGTGCAGTTTCTGTTCTCGCGTGAGGGTGGTGGTGCAGGCGGTATGCACGTAACTTCAATTGATAAAACCTACAACTAAATAGTTTGTACTCGATTAAAAAACCGGAGGCGACTCCGGTTTTTTAGGATAAAAAAATAAAACGCGCAGGTTCACCAGACGTTACATCGGCATTGGTTTGGCTATTAAATTATTAAAATAATCCAAGAGTGTAACCAATGAAAACAATCCCTTTAATTACCGCCAGTTTGGCATTGAGTTTGGCTGCCTGTGGCGGCGGTTCATCTGGCTCAAATAACAACGTATCCTCAACTGCGATTTCATCTACCGTTAATTCCTCTAGCCTGATTTCTGTTGCATCCAGTGACAGCTCTGAAAGCAGTCAAGCACCATTGTCTTCATCTGCACCAGCATCAGAAGAAAGCTCCAGCATTACATCATCGGTTAACAGCAGTGAAACTACTTCTAGTAGTGCTTCAACCGAATCGGGAATGTGGAATCTGTATAGGGGCAACTATCACCCCGCGACCAATGGTTCCATCACACTTGTCGATAACACTGCGGCAGAATTTATCCAAACAGGTACTGGTGATTTTTTCACTGCACAAGTTGATGGCACGGTGGTGTTAGATACCAGTGCTGATGCTGCCAATACCAGTGGCGTCAGTTTTGCAAACGTAGTGAATGCCGATGCTGTCTATCCAAAATATTTCACCTTGGTGGCCGGTGTAAGTGGCAATAATGACAATCTGCGTGTATTGGAATTGGAAGTAGCAATGGCCGATACGGCAGCAGCCGGTAGCCGCCTTAAAATAATTTTGCGCAATGATGGCAGCAATAAAGGTGTGCAATTAGAAAGAGCCAACAACGACGTTACGGTAAACAGTTTTGGCATTGTTGATATGGACAAGTTTGCGATTTACCAAGTTGCGATTACCTTGACCGATGCAACCACCGGAACCGTGAGTGTCTATCGCAATGGCGCGCTCATGCCCAACTTATCACTGACTGGCGTCACTATGCGTGCGACCAGCGCAGCAGGCGATAACTTTATTCGCGTTGGTGAAATCAGCGGCAGCGCTGCCTATAAATCCACTATCGATTGGTTAGTTTGGACTAACGAAGCGGCCTACAGCCCGGATGATATTTCCGGTTGGTTGCCTGCTGATATGGGCTGTGTATTTGGTTATGGCAGTTCTGATCAAACTGAAACCTGCACCAATATTTCATCTTCCAGCAGCTCTGTTGCAACTGGTGGTGGAAGTTCATCGGCTGCCAGTAGCATTGATTTTGGTAGCGCAGATATTCGCCCTGCAAAAATGGAAGGCTATGCGGCCTATGCAAATGTGACCGGTGGTGCGGGCGGAGAAACAATTACAGTTTCTACCGGCACCCAATTGAATGCGGCACTCTGTACTGCCCGCGCGAGTAAAACGACTCCGATTATTATCATGGTTGATGGCACCATCAATCACGCCAATACCAGTGCGCAGGGCTGTAATACCCAAGCCGATGTGATTGAAATTAAACAAATGAGCAATGTCTCAATAATTGGTGTAGGGACTAATGCGTTATTTGATGAAATTGGTATTCATGTGCGCGATGCCTCCAACATCATTATCCAAAACGTTCATGTGCGTAACGTGAAAAAAAGTGGCTCGCCTATTTCTAATGGCGGTGATGCTATTGGTATGGAATCCAATGTTGATCGCGTGTGGTTGGATCACAACTGGTTAGAAGCTTCGGGCGGCGAGAAAGATGGTTATGATTCATTGATTGATATGAAATCTGGCGTAACTAACGTCACCGTGTCTTACACTTTGTTTAACGATTCCAGCCGCGCAGGCTTGGTCGGTTTTAATGATAGCGATGATGCTAATAACAACATCACTTTCCACCACAATTGGTATCACAATATTCAGCAGCGCACGCCGCTGGTACGTCAGGCATTGGTGCACAGCTATAACAATTATTGGGATAACGATGACATCAGCTACATGATTCATGGCATCAACTCGCGTGCGAATGCCAAAGTATTGGTGGAGAGTAATTATTTCCACAATACCAATAACCCGCTAATTGCATCTGACGATTCGCCCACTGCTGGTTGCTGGACTACCAACAACGACAACACAGTGACGCCCTATATTTATTACAGCCGTTCGGTAGGTAATGGTGCCTTGGTTGTTCCCGCTATTGTTGATGGGCAGCTGCAATCCAGCTGTACAGAAGCTGTGACAGTGCCTTACACAGTCGAGCTGGATCCATCAGCCAATGTGCCTGCCGTGGTAATGGCAAATGCGGGTGTTGGAATTATTTCTACTGGCAGTGGCAACTCATCATCTTCCAGCAGTGAAACCTCGAGTGCAGCTTCATCGGCAGTGAGCAGTGCAGCATCCTCATCCTCTGTTACTACTCCGGGTACGAGTGCAGGGTTTAGCGAAATGTTTGATGTTGATAAAGACACATTGTTTAGTGCGCAATATCAAGCCATCTCAACCGATGCAACAGCATCACTCTTTTTTATTACCGGTGGTGGCAGTGGAATTAGCTTCGCTGTTGACGATAACAATACTAAAAAGAATGAACTGACTATTGCCGGAGGTAGATTCAGTATTGGCAATCGTCCACCGCGAACATCAACTACCGCAACGGATACCAGTGCCAACGGTGATTTTGATTTAAGTCGTCCTTATCGCATTAGTTTTACGGTGGTAACTGCATCCGGTGCTGGAAAAGTGCAGGTATATATTGATAACAATGGCACCTCTGCTGGCAACTCCATGCACGGTAGCGACTCGCGGGTATTTGATGCGGCAGCGAACAGCTTAACTGCCGGACAGTTGGTAGAAATTACTCCAAGTGTGGGAACAACAACATCCTTTATTGCGTTTCGTGCAGAAAGTTCAGCGACGATTGTTATCGACAACTTGAAGCTTGAATATCTTTCTAATTAATCGAACTTAAGAGAGCGCCCGGAATGACTCCGGGCGTTTTTAATAAGACATCTGCATTAGTCTGGTTACTGAAAGAAACCCCCCCTGTTTTCCGCAGGTAAATTAGTATCAGTGAGTTAGTGTGAAACTGGTCATATTGACTCGCCGATAAAAATTTACTGGATTATCACTCATATCATTAGCAATAATGGCACTTATTACATCGGCCATGAATATCAATCATAAGCAGCATTTTTGGTTATAAAAATAAGTGTTTTTTATGAGTATTTCGGTGGTTCTGTAATAGATTAAGTTTCAGATTGCGTTTACATAACAATAAAATTTCCAATCGACAATGTGATTTAGTGAATACCCCAAGTTCAATAATTTTAAAAAATGGGGAATATCATGACTCTGAATACAGTTAAAAAAATAAGTGTATTTTTTACTTTTCTATTTTGTTTAAACAACTCGACGAATGCTGCGTTAATTACTACCAATTTTTCTGAGCTTGTTGGTAATCAAGGAACGGTGGATATCAATCTCTCGCTTGCTGATGGTGAGCTGATGAATGGTCTATCGGTCTATTTTGCCGAAGACCTCTTCGCTGATTTAGCCATAGTTACCAGCCCGGCAGAATGGGATAGTCTGGTCTTTCAACCGGATCCGTTGTTGGGTGCAGGTCTGTTCGACAGCTACAGCATCGATGGTTTAACGAGCGGTGCTGCACGTATTTCCTTTACGTATCTCTCATCTCTGCCGTTTCAGGCTTCTCTTCAGTCGTTAGCCTACGATATTTACGATACGGATTTTGAACTCGTTAGCTCCGGTGTCTCTACCGCAGCCAGTGTTTCAGTGCCTGAATCTTCGCCGATGATATTAATGATGATTGGTTTGATTGCATTGGGTTTACGCAGACGTGTGCGTACTACCAGCTCAATGACTTATTCCTTCGCTCATTAATAGGTGACAAGATGAAAAATATATTTTCTCGCACTGGGGTGAAAGCCCTATCCGGGTTATGTGCACTTGCGTTTGCAGGTCATAGCATGGCGTTGGATTTAAATGTGGTGTCACTGACAAAACTGAGTGAAACCCGTATTGATCGCACTACTTACGATTATGTTTTCTCTGTGACGGTAAAAAATGGCGAGCAGGCAATTATCAATGCAAAGCAAACCTTAACTGCGTCTGGTGCAGGAACAACCATTCTCGATGGTGATGTGGTGATTGGTGATTTGGCCAGCGGTGAACAAATAACGCCAGCCGACACCATTAAAATTCGCCACAACCGCGCAATCGCATTTGATCAATCGGCTTTTGTCTGGTCCGCTACCGGTGAGCCAATTGTTGTTGAGAATCGCGTATTACTCAGCGAACCTTTTGATGTTGATAAAGGGACTTTATTCAGTGCAGCCTATCGCTCAATTTCAACTGATCCGGGAGCGGCATTATTTTTTGTCACAGGTGGCAACAGTGGAATTACTATTGCCAACCAAGAGCTCACGTTTGCGGGCGCGCGGTTTACCATCGGCAATAAACCACCGCGGACTAATACTACCTCGGGCGATACAAATGCCAATGGCGATTTTGATTTAAGCAAACCCTACCGCATTTCTTTCCGTGTTGTTGCCAGCTCTGGTTCCGGTGCTTTGCAAATAATGGTAGACAATAACACCACCAGCGCCGGTAACTCATTGCATGGCAGTGCATCGCGCATTTTCAACGCCAGTGCGAACAGTTTGGTTGCAGGGCAGGTGATTGAATTACTGCCTTCTGTGGGCACAGAAAATTCATTTATTTCTTTGCGTACAGAAAGTTCTGCATCAGTAACTATCGATGATTTGGTAATTGAATATTTGGATGATGTAGTCACCAGTTCTTCGGCTTCATCAGCTGCGCCTTCATCGGCACCGGCATCCAGTAGTGTTTCCTCTGCTGCGGTATCCTCCAGCGCGATCAGTGTTGTTCCTGCCAGTAGTTCTTCTGCCATTGCTCAATCATCTAGCAGTGCAGCTTCATATGATGGCGCGCTTCGTCCGGCAAAACTTGAAGGTTTTGCAGCTTATACCGGTGTTACCGGCGGTGAAGGTGGCCCGGTAATTACCGTGACTACGGGGACTGAATTAAACGCGGCTTTGTGTGGCGCGCGCACGAAAAGCAATCCGACGCCGGTAACTATTTTAGTGAATGGCACTATCAACCATGCCAACACTACTGCGCAGGGTTGTAACACCCAAGCCGATGTGATTGAAATTAAAGAAACAGCAAACGTGTCGATTATCGGTGTGGGCACCAATGCATTGTTTGATCAAATCGGCATTCATGTACGCGCTTCATCCAACATTATTATTCAAAACGTGCATGTGCGTAACGTGAAGAAGAGCGGTTCGCCAACTTCCAATGGCGGTGACGCGATTGGTATGGAAAGCAATGTTAATCGGGTGTGGATTGACCATAACTGGTTGGAAGCATCCGGTGGTGAAAAAGACGGTTACGATTCATTGATCGATATGAAATCAGGCGTAACTAATGTGACTGTGTCTTACAACAAGTTTAATGATTCCAGTCGCGCAGGTTTGGTTGGTTACAACGATAGTGATACCAACAACAACATCACTTTCCATCACAACTGGTACAAAAATATTGAACAGCGCACGCCGTTAATTCGCAATGCCTTGGTGCATGTGTACAACAACTACTGGGCAAATGACAACATCAATACCATGATCCACGGTATTAACTCGCGCGCAAATGCCAAAGCCTTGGTAGAGAGCAATTATTTTTACAACACCAATAACCCGTTAATTGCGAGTGATGATTCTGATACTCCCGGCTGCTGGCAAACGAATAACGACAACACAGTGTTGCCGTATATTTATTACAGCCGCACTGTTGGTAATGGTGCGTTAGTTGTACCGGAAATTGTTGATGGTCAATTGCAATCTACCTGCGCAGTCACTGTGCCTTATTCAGTGGATATGGATCCTGCGGCTGAAGTTCCTGCGATAGTAATGGCGAATGCCGGTGTAGGAAAAATTGCCGATCATGCAGCCAGCAGTTCAAGTGCAACTTCTGTTGCATCCAGCAGCACAGAAAGCAGTGCAGTATCTTCCGTTGCCAGCTCTTCATTGTCTTCTAGCATAGAGTCTTCTAGTGCAGAGTCTTCAAATGCAGAAGCCAGTAGCAGCACATCGGTTATCTCATCCAGCTCTAGCGATAGTCCTGCGCAAATGTTTTTTACTGAAACGTTTGAGGGCGCAACTGCCAGCAACTTCTACACAACTTATCGCGTAAATGGCAGCGGCCAATCGCTCTATAAAAAATCGGGCGGTAATCCGGTATTTGTCGATGGCACTATTGGTTTGACAGGAGCGCGTTTCACTATTGGTGAAGCGGGTAAGGATCTGGACTTAAGCAAACCTTATCGTTTGAGCTTTGATGTTGTTCAAGCGTCCGGTTCCGGTCGCGTGCAAGTATTTGTCGATAATGCCAGTACATCGGGCGATAAAATTTTTGAACAAACGGCGAATACATTGGTTGCAGGTCAGCATTTAGTCGTAGAGTCGTCGATGGGTACATCAGCTTCTTTTATTCAAATTCGCGCAGAAAGTTCAGCGACTTTAGTGTTGGATAATCTGGTGATTGAATACACAGGTGAAGCAGGTGCATCCAGCAGCGCCTCAACTGTCAGCAGTGCGGCTAATTCATCGGCGGTTGCAAACAGTTCAGCGACTAGTTCGGAAAATAATTCAGCCAGTAATTCATCGATGCTGTCTTCATCAAGCAGCTCGGCGCCTTACATTCCTGAAAACGTAAATCTGAGTGCAGACTGTATTAGTCTCGCCACTAACCCCAACGTGAACTGGCGCGATACTGCATTGCAAACTGATCAGGAAATTGTGGAGTGTTTGTCGCAATCACTCGGTAAGCCTGTTGGTTATGGTGAAAATGCCAAAGGTGGATACGATCCTAACGGCAACAGCAAACTCACTATCATCACCAAAAATTCAGCGGTAACTGTTGAGCAGCAATTGATTAATGCGCTGACTGACAATGCACACAACTGGATTGTGTTTGATAAAGCGGAATTTGCGCAGCCATCAGAAATTGGTATGTATCGCACTTACTGTAACAACAGCACTGTGCAAACCATGTTGGGTGCAACTGAAGCGGAATGTATTGATTACCACTCATGGTGTGCGCGCAAAGGTTTCAATGGCGAAGCACAATGCCGTACCGAGTTTTTCAATAAAGCGATGAACAACAAAGATATTCCAATTCGCATTCCCGCCGTTGGCTCCAACAAAACCCTCGATGGCCGCGGAACTGAAGCCTATTTTATTTTCAGCGGTTTTGCGATTGGTAAAGACAGCGATGGTGTGCCAACCCAGACATCGGAAAGTGTGATTTTTACCCACCTGAAATTCCAGGGCGCAGGCCACACCGAAGATCACTATGTAGACCCGGATATGATTCGCTCCACCGGCGCATCACACGATATCTGGATTCACAAAAATACGTTTGATACCACAGGCGATTCCGCGTTTGATGTAAAAATCGGCGCAAACCACATCACCATGTCATTCAACCGTTTGCAAAATGTGAAGCGCGCAGTGCTGCACGGTTCCAGCGATAGCCGAACTATCAATGCGAACATCACCACCACCATGCATCACAATGCCTTTGTCACTACCGACGATAGCTACATGTTGCTCGGCAATACATTGCGCCGTGTGCCTTTATTGCGTCGTGGTAAAACGCACATGTTCAACAATGTGTTTGTGAATTATCGCAAAGAGATTTTGAGCTTGCGTGTGGGTGCCAGCGCCTTCCTGGAAGACAACGCATTTGTAGTGAATGCAAGTTTGCAGGAGAAGAGTTCGGTCGCGGCATCGCTCGCAGAAATCAGCAATAACTATTTCAAAGATATTGCCGATGGCTTCTTCCGCAACGATCGCAACTTCCTCTGGTTTGGCAGCGGCACTTGTGTCGTGAATGACGCAACCAAAACTGCACTGACTGCGACCAATGGCAGCGTTGCGGATTTGTCGGAAAACTATAACGCGACCTCACTCAATTTTATTAACGGCTGGCGCTTTGAGGCAGGTCAGGAGTTGATAGATTATGTTGTTCTTACGGCGGGAAAATATGGCGATGCTCCATTTAATTCGCCGCTGTCTGCCGATAGAACTTATATGGAAGCGCTTACTCCGGTGACATGCCAGTAACCATCGGTAACAAAAAAATAATCAAGTAGCAGAGGGAACTGCTACTTATAATGATAAAAAGTATTTTGTGAATAAATACGCGTAAATTTTCACCAAACGTTCTTTTGTCGCATCAATTTGCTGTGCTATAAATATTGTGTCAAATGGGATTTGCAATGGTTTGCTTGATCAATAAAAACGCTCTGCAAAGAACAAATTATTGATTGCAAATTATCTTAATAAGAATAGACACATTGACATGGGTTCCCGCCCACATTACAGCAGGTAGAGAGTTATGATTGCGTTAAGTATTAGTCAGCAAGTGAAATTGTGTGGTTTCCTGATTGCTGTTCACCTCGTTTTATTTGTGATCTCCCCCGCCTGAGTTTCCAACCAAACAAAAGGCAGCGTAAGCGAAAGCCATAACCTAAACCCGGGTTGTGGCTTTTGTGTTTTTGGGGTGCGCTAAATTTGTTTTCTGGCCGATTGGGAGTCAACTGGGTAGACTGCTGGCGATCTTAACTAACAAGGAGAGTGACCATGACGCAAAAACTTACTCAAAGCCAAAACGCGACCTTTGAAAATATCAAAAAGCTAGATGAAAACGGCAACGAATTTTGGCCTGCCCGCCAACTGGCCAAGATATTGGAATACTCGGAATATCGTCACTTTTTACCAGTGCTGGAGCGCGCGCGCGAAGCTTGCCGCAACAGCGCACAAGTGGTGGAAGACCATTTCGAGGATATCCTCGAAATGGTCGAAATTGGCTCTGGCGCACACCGCGAACTGCCAAATGTACGCCTGTCGCGCTACGCCTGTTATCTGGTGGTGCAAAACGGTGATCCAAGTAAACCCGTTATTGCCAATGGCCAGACCTATTTTGCCTTGCAGACCCGTCGGCAAGAATTGGCAGACGGCAAAAAATTTACTCAGCTGAGTGAAGACGACAAGCGCCTTGCCATTCGCAATGAACTTGCCGAGCACAACAAGCAGCTGGCTGCTGCAGCCAGAGATTCAGGTGTGGAAACGCCGCTGGACTATGCCATTTTTCAAGATCATGGCTACAAGGGGTTGTACGGCGGTTTGGCGAATAAGGATATTCATATCCGTAAGGGTTTAAAAAAGAGCCAGAAAATTCTCGACCACATGGGCAGCACTGAGTTGGCAGCCAATTTATTCCGCGCTACCCAAACAGAAGATAAGTTGCGCCGCGATGAGGTAAACAATAAAAGCCAAGCCAATAAAACCCACTTTGAGGTGGGGCGTAAAGTGCGCCAAACCATTGAAGAGTTGGGCGGTACTATGCCTGAAGACTTACCCACCCCCGAAACCAGCATTAAACAAGTGGAATCGGCGCAGAAAAAATTGACTAAAAAAGAATAATAACCCGCATTGCCAAAGCCGATCTTTACGGGCCTTAACTGGTATAGTTTGGTCAAAATGGGTATAACTGGCGCATGTCTCATGTTTATCTATCACCGCAATCTCTCACTCCATCTCTCGGTAAGCTGTGGGATATAGGTGTTTTTTGGCTGCGCAGCCGTTCGCCGCAGAGCCAGCGCTATCCTTTCTTTACCGACCCTCCTGTCACCATTTAATAGCCGTTTACCTTCTATGCTATAGGTCAGCCTGCCGCTGTCTGTGGCTGGATACTTTGTAAGCTTGTTGAGGTTATTTCATGGCATTACTGCTGATTATTCTGTTGCCCTTGCTGGGTGCGTTGCTGCCGCCGCTGTGCGAGCGCTTTGGGCGCAATGTTTGCGCCTTCTCGGCGGCGCTTGGCCCGTTATTGGCGTTGGCTTTACTACTGAGCCATGTGCCGGCGCTGTTTAGCGGGCAGATGTTGTTTAGTAGCTGGGGCTGGATTCCCCAGCTGGGCTTGAACTTGAGTTTGCGGTTGGATGGCTTGAGCCTGATGTTTGCGCTGCTGATTCTGGGCATCGGCCTACTGGTGATCATCTACGCCCGTTATTATCTGGCCGATAAGGATTCCCTCGGCCGCCTCTATGCGCTTTTGCAGCTGTTTATGATGGCGATGCTGGGGATTGTGCTGTCCGATAACCTGCTGCTGTTGATTATCTTTTGGGAGCTGACCAGCCTCAGTTCCTTTCTGCTGATTGGCTACTGGTCGCATCGCAGCGAGGCGCGTAAAGGTGCGCGTATGGCCTTGGCGATTACCGGGGCGGGGGGCTTGGCGCTGCTCGCCGGTGCGCTGGTGCTTGGCCAGATTACTGGCTCCTACAGTTTGCAAGTGATCACTAACTCGGCGGAACTGATTCAATCCCACAAACTTTATCCTATCGCGTTGATTCTGATTTTGATCGGCGCCTTTACCAAATCGGCGCAGTTTCCCTTCCACTTCTGGCTGCCGCACGCCATGGCCGCACCCACACCGGTATCGGCCTATTTGCACTCGGCGACTATGGTGAAGGCGGGGGTGTTTTTGCTGGCGCGCATGTATCCGGCGCTTTCGGGGTCGGATTTGTGGTTCTATCTGGTGACCTTTACCGGCCTTGCGACCTTGGTGTTTGGCGCCTATAACGCGCTCTTTAAACACGACCTCAAAGGGCTGCTGGCTTATTCGACGATTAGCCATCTCGGTCTGATCACCATGTTGTTTGGCTTTAGCAGCCAGCTCGCAACTCTGGCCGCACTCTTTCACATCATCAACCACGCGACTTTTAAAGCTTCGTTGTTTATGGCGGCGGGCATCATCGACCACGAAACCGGCACGCGCGATATGCGCAAAATCAACGGTATGTGGAAGTACATGCCGATTACCGCCACTGTGGCGATGGTATCGGCCTCGGCCATGGCGGGGGTGCCGCTGCTCAACGGCTTTTTGAGTAAGGAGATGTTTTTTACCGAGACCTTGCGGGTGGATTTGATGGGCGGCTTTGATTGGATCATTCCGCTGTTTTCCATTCTGGCCGGTATCTTTGCGGTGGCCTACTCCTATCGTTTTATCCACGATGTGTTTTTCAACGGCTATCCCATCGACCTGCCGATTTACCCGCCGCACGAGCCGCCGCGCTACATGATTTTGCCTATGGCACTGCTGGGTGTGCTCTGCCTGCTAGTGGGCATTTTGCCCAATCTAACCGTGGCGCCGTTTTTAGCCGCGGCGAGTTTGGCGGTGCTGGGCGATACCCTACCTGAGTACCATATCGCCATCTGGCACGGGCTGAATTTGCCGCTGTTGATGAGCTTTCTGGCGACCCTTGGTGGTTTGCTGCTGTACAGCCAGCGCAGCGGCTTCTTCGCATTTTACGAGCGCAAATACCGGCTGGATGAAAACGTCGAATTTGAAAAGCGCATTCAGGGCATAGTGCGTTTTGCCCAGCGCGTGACCGATGCTCTGGAAATTGGCTCGTTGCAACGCTCGGTGGCGCTGTTATTGGCCACTGTGTTGGTGGTGGGTACGGTCGAACTCTGGCCTATTGGTTTCACCCATGTGCTGGGCGATGTCGCGCTCACGCCTATCGATTGGGTGAGCTTGCTGCTCGCGGTGGTGATGATGATCGCCGCGCTGGTGACGGTGTTTATCCATCACAACCGTTTTGCCGCGCTGCTGGTCGTCGGCGTAGTGGGGCTGATGGTATCGCTCGCATTTGTGCGTTTCTCCGCACCGGATTTGGCGCTCACCCAAATTTCGGTCGAGGTAGTCACTATTATTCTGTTGATGCTCGCGCTCTACTTTTTGCCCCAGCTCACGCCCTTTGAATCCAGTGCGGGCATAGTTGTGCGCGATATCGCCATAGCTGCCGGCGCCGGTTTGGGGGTTGGCCTGTTGACGCTGGCGATACTTACGCGCTCCTACGACACCAGCCTCGCCGAGTTTTTTGTCGCCAACAGTGTCAGCGGCGGCGGTGGCACTAACGTGGTGAATGTGATTCTGGTGGACTTCCGCGGCTTCGATACCCTGGGTGAAATTGCGGTGCTGGCGATTGCCGGACTGGGTGTGTACCTGATGCTCGACGGCT
The DNA here is from genome assembly GCF_035117775.1 of Cellvibrio chitinivorans. Lineage (NCBI taxonomy): Bacteria > Pseudomonadati > Pseudomonadota > Gammaproteobacteria > Cellvibrionales > Cellvibrionaceae > Cellvibrio > Cellvibrio chitinivorans. The sequence continues at coordinate 538,941 of NZ_JAYKKN010000001.1, read as the reverse complement.
TGCAGTTGCCGCTGCCGAGCACGGATCTGGATGGACGCGGCTGGGCACGTGACCCCTATCCGCCGATTCTTATGGTGCTTTCGCGCATCCTCCTTCCGCTTGCATTAATGGTCGCGGTCTACATCTTCCTGCGCGGCCACAACCAGCCGGGCGGTGGTTTTATCGCCGGTTTGATCACCAGTATCGCGCTGATTTTGCAGTATGTGTGCAGCGGTTCCGACTGGGTCGAGCGGCGCCTGCCAGTGGATTACGGCAACTTAAGCGTGATTGGGGTGCTGGTCGCGGCGCTGACGGGCGTTGGCAGCTGGGTATTTGGTTACCCCTTCCTGACGACCACTTTCGGCCATATCCACTGGCCGGTGGTGGGCGAATTTGAACTCGCCTCGGCGATGATTTTTGATACCGGCGTGTTCCTCACGGTGGTGGGCGCGACCCTACTGATGCTGTCGCAACTGGGGCGTTTGGCGCAGACCACCTACGGCGTGATGGTCGCTGCACCTCCGGGCGATGAGCCCTTCATTACTGATTCAGCTCCGCGGGAGGTAAACAATTAATGGAAGTTTTAGTTGCTTTAGTCATTGCCGTATTAGTCGGCTGCGGCGTTTACCTGCTGCTGCGCGCGCGTACCTTCCCGGTCATTCTTGGGCTGACGCTCGTCTCCTACGCGGTCAACCTGTTTATTTTTGTGATGGGGCGCCTGCGCTCCGATGCCTCCACAGTCATCGGGCAGGGCGACCGCTACGCCGATCCACTCCCGCAAGCGCTGGTGCTCACCGCGATTGTGATCGGCTTTGCCATGACCGCCTTCCTGCTGGTGCTCGCCCTGCGCGCCCGCGCCGAATTGGGCAATGACCACGTGGACGGCAGCGCCGCCATCGGCGAGAAGCCGGTTCGACCGGTGCGCCCGCTATTGGAGGACGAAGTGTGAGTCACTGGATTATTGCTCCGATTCTGTTGCCGCTGCTCAGTGCAGTGGCAATGATTTTGCTCTCTGGCCGCCGCGCGCTGATCCGCACGCTTAGCTTTCTCTCGGCCACGGCGCTGCTGGCGATCAGCATCTACTTATTTATTCAGGCGCGCGACGGTGAAATCCATCTCTACGCCTTGGGCAACTGGCTACCGCCGTTTGGGGTGATGTTGGTGCTGGATCGCCTGAGCGCTCTTATGTTGTTAGTCACTGCGGTCTTGGCCTTTTTCACCATCGGCTATGCGGTCAGGGGAATGGACGCACCCGGCGACAAACTCCACGCCATGCTGCAATTCCTGCTGGTGGGAGTAAATGGCGCTTTTCTGACCGGCGATTTGTTCAATCTGTTTGTATTTTTTGAAGTGCTGCTGATCTCATCTTACGGCTTGCTGTTGCATGGGCGCGGCGCTGAGCGGGCGCGGTCCGGGCTGCATTATGTGGTGATCAATCTGTGCGGCTCGGCGCTGTTTTTGATCGCCGTAGCCGCACTCTACGGCTTGACCGGCTCACTCAATATGGCTGATATGGCCGCCAAAGTGCGCCAGATCAGCCCCGAAGACGCCCCCCTAGCCGCCACCGCCGGAGTGTTGTTGCTGGTGGTGTTTGGCCTCAAAGCCGCCATCGCGCCGCTCTACTTCTGGCTGCCGCGCGCTTATGCCGCCGCCAGCGCACCAGTTGCGGCTATGTTTGCGATTATGACCAAGGTCGGTGTCTACACCATTGTGCGTATTTATACACAAATCTTCGGCAATGATGCTGGCAATGTCGCCAATCTGGCGCTGCCCTGGCTTTGGCCGCTGGCGCTGATTACGCTGGTGCTGGGTTTGCTCGGCGCGCTGGCGGCGCGCGAGTTGCGGGTGCAAATCTCCTACCTGGTGATTGTCTCGGTCGGCACTTTACTGGCGGGTATCGCCCTTCATAGCGCTGCCGCCTTGAGTGCGACTTTCTACTATCTAATCCACTCCACGCTTATCTGCGGCGCGCTGTTTTTACTGGCCGATCTTATCGCCCGCCAGCGCGGCGAACTGCTCGACCGCATCACCAAAGGCCCGCGTTTGCGCCAGTCGGCGCTGCTAGGGGCGCTGTTTTTTATCGCGTCGATTAGTGTGATTGGTATGCCGCCGCTGAGTGGCTTTATCGGCAAGTTGCTGTTGCTCAATGCCGCCGGTGTGCATCTGAATAAGCTGTTGCTCTGGGTGATTCTGCTGGCCGGTAGTCTCGCAACCCTGATGGCGCTCAGCCGCAGCGGCTCGACTATCTTCTGGCGCACCGACAATCGCATCGCCACCGCACCGGCGGCCGATAAAGGCGCGCTCTTGGCGATTATCGGCCTGCTCGGCTGTATTTTGTTAACCACCATTTTCGCCGGGCAAGTGCTCGCTTACACCGAGGCTTTGGCGCAGCAACTATTGGAACCACAGGCGTATAACGATGCGATGCAAGCCTTCAGTATCTATGACGCCAAGGTCAAAGGGGAGGCACGCTGATGAATCCGCAAATTGCTCAACCAGTAAAAGCGCGGCGCTGGTTTCCGCACCCGACGCTGAGTGTATTTATGTTGCTGCTCTGGCTGCTGCTGGCCAACAGCCTGAGCGCGGGTCAACTGGTGCTTGGGGCTATTCTCGCCTGGCTGATTCCCTGGTTTACCCAAGGCTTTTGGCCGGAGGCGCTGCGTATCCGTAAACCGCTACTGCTGATGAAATTTTTGGGGGTGGTCTTGTGGGATATCCTTATCGCCAATCTGATTCTGGCGGTACGCATCCTCGGGCCTATGGGCAAGTTACAGCCCGCGTTTATGCGCGTGCCGCTCGACATCGAACAGGAATTCACCATCACCCTGTTTGCCAGCACCATCTCACTTACCCCCGGCACCGTATCGGCGGATTTGAATATGGAGGAGAAATATTTGCTGGTTCACGCACTGCATGTGATCGATATAGACGCCGCCATCGCCGAGATGAAACAGCGCTACGAAGCCCCGCTCAAGGAGGTGTTTGAATGCTCACCACAGCCATAAGTATTGCGATGCTGCTATTGAGCCTCGCCATCGCACTCAACCTCTGGCGCTTGATCATCGGCCCCTCGCTGCCCGACCGAATCCTCGCGCTGGACACTATGTACATCAACGCCATCGCACTCTTGGTGTTGTTTGGAATTTATGAGGACAGCATGTTGTATTTTGAAGCGGCGCTTTTGATCGCAGTGATGGGTTTTATCGGCACGGTTGCGCTCAGCAAATACCTGCTGCGCGGTGACATTATTGAGTAACAGAAAGTTGAGTAATAGAAAGTTGGAGAAAGAAAAGTTGAATAGGAAAAATTATGTCTACCTGGCTTGAAATCATAATCAGCGCCTGTCTATTGATCGGCGCCAGCTTCGCGCTGATCGGCTCGATTGGTCTAATGCGCCTGCCCGATTTTTACCTGCGCCTGCACGGCCCCGCCAAAGCCACCACCCTCGGGGTAGGCGGCATCATCATCGGCTCGGTCATTTATTTTTCCACCCAAGGTGACGGCCTGAGCTTGCATGAATTACTGATCGCGTTATTTTTATTTATCACCGCACCAGTGAGCGCGCACATAGTTGCAAAAGCAGCACTGCATTTGAAATTACCCGCGGTAGAAAGAACCAAAGGTAAGCCGTGGGAATAACAATAATTTTTTAAAAGGATGCTAAAAATGAAACGATTGTTAATACTTTGCAGCCTATTGTTTGCAAGTGTCGCATTTGCAGAAGAGCCGCTACCCGAACTGGAAGTTAAAAAAATCGATGAGGGAGTTTATCTGCACACATCCTACGAAAATTATCCAAGCTGGGGTTTGGTTGCATCCCACGGTTTAGTTTTTGTGGATGGCAAAGACGCTTACATTATTGATACGCCCGCTACAGTTAAAGACACAGAAGTCTTAGTTAGCGATCAAGGCTTCAAACCCAAGGTCAGCATCTCTACGCATTTTCACGATGACAGCACCATCGGCATTGCCTACTTGAATTCCAAATCCATTCCGACTTACGCATCAGAGCAAACGAATGATCTGCTTAATAAAGAAGGTGCGGTGCAGGCAACACAGTCGTTTAGTAAAAATCCCTATTGGCTGTTAAAAAATAAAATTGAAGCTTTTTATCCGGGCGCTGGCCACACGCCTGACAATTTGGTGGTGTGGTTGCCGAAGCAGAAAATTTTATTTGGCGGTTGTTTTGTAAAACCAGAAGGGCTGGGAAACTTGAGTCATGCAGTGATTGCCGACTGGCCCGCTTCTGCAGAAAAACTTATCAACCGCTATAGCGACGCAAAAATCGTAGTACCGGGTCATGGAACAATGGGTGATGCATCGCTGCTGGAAAAGACCAAACAGCGTGCGCTTGAGGCAAGTGCGAAACAGAAGTAAATCTGTAAAGGAGCAACTATGAACATTCACGAAAAGCTCAATTATGTCGAATTTGCCGCATGTGATCTGGCGGCGACAAAGAAATTTTTCTCAGCAGTGTTTGGTTGGGATTTTGTCGATTACGGTCCTGAGTACGCAGCCTTTTCCAATCAGGGTTTAGATGGCGGTTTTTTCAAAGCGGCTATGAGTAGTAAAACCAGCAATGGTGCAGCACTTTTAGTATTTTACAGCAAAGATATTCAAGCGACTCTGAAAAAAGTAAGCGCAAACGGCGGCACCATTGTAAAACACCTGTTCGATTTCCCCGGCGGTTGCCGCTTTCATTTTATTGAACCTAGCGGCAATGAATTTGCGGTTTGGTCTGAAGCTCAATAATAAAAAAACACTCAATTACGTTATTCGATACCCACTCAAACTCCCAATCGCCTCCAATGCTGTTTGCGCTGTGGCACGGCCTTGGAGGTTCATTGCGATCAAAATCTTTTTGCCGCTCTGGGTGAGTGCGTGAATTTTGTAAAGTTCTTGATAACCCTTGTCCCCATTACCGCGTAAACCAGCGGTGAGTTGCAGTTTGGCAATTTCGGCGCGCGGGATTTGATCGCGCCCTATGGCGATGCCCAACCAATAGCGCTGGCTGATCAGGCCGTTGTGATCGAGTTGAATGCGCAAACTGGTAAACAGCCATTTGAGGCAGATAAATACAATGCCGCCGCCCATCAGCGTAAAGGGCCAGACAATAATTCCCGGCGCATCGGCTTCGGCGCGCATTAATAAACCAGCGCCAAAGAAAAATAGTCCGCACACCAAGCCCACCAGATTATTGCCCCAGTTGTGCAGCATCGGAAAATACATAGCGACGCCGCCGGGAATTTGTTCGATGTTCGCAACACTTTCAATCAGCGCTTCGTGTTCATCATTTAACAGTGGATGCTCACAGCTTAACGGCAAATTAGTTTGGGATTTTTCCGCCGTCGCAAATACCGGCAGTTCAAATTGGCGATGCAAATCTATGCCGGGTAAATCGGCATTTAAATCCAATCGCCAAAATCGATAACTGCGGCTGTGGGGTTCCGATGCAGGTAAGTCGGCAGGTACATCAAAGCAAATTGCCAGCAGTGTTCCGCTAGTGGGCGATGGATGCGTGTGTGCAAGTCCGCTCGCGTGCCAAAGAATTTTTTCATGGCGGCTACGATTTTTGCCGCTGCCGGTTTCATAGCTGTGAACGCATTGCAGGCTCACCGGAAAACGCTGCTGGCTGCTGTAAGCGACAGGCACTTCAAGCGTGCCACCGACTTGCCCGCCGATGCTGCCGGGGTAGGGGTCAAGCGTAAGTACAAGCTGCCCGAACTTGTACCAACTGAGCGTGAATTTAACCGCTAATACCAGCAGATAAATTCCCGCCAGTGGGAATATCAAGGCAATCAGGATGAGCTTATTGCCGGATGCGAATTCTGCGGGAATCGCAGAGGTCGCAGGCAGTGAAACCAGATTCCAGAAAAGCGCAAATGCCCACATAAACCAGATGTTGTTTTTTGCTTTGCAAGTGATTTGGTTGCTCGCCCATTCCTGCTGCCCGAGCCAGGGTTTTAAGCTGCTTTCCGGGTGATCAGTCGCGCCGGTTTTTGCGCTGAGAGTTGCGACCATCAAGCCAATACCCACGCCGCCAAAGATCAACACAAAAATCATTTTGAAGCCGAGCATACCCCAGCGCATATCGCGGTTGAGCACGGCATCGGCTGGGTCATCAGGGTTGACCCACGCAGGCACTGGCCGCTGGTCGCGCAGCGCTCTCTTGAGCTGCGCAGCCAGATTCTGCTGAAAGCGGCCGATGTTATCGCTGCCGCCCATAATCGCCACCCGGTCGCTGGTGTAATCCATCATCTGATAGCGGTAGCTATAGCGCGCGATGGCTTGGTAAGTGTCGCTGTCATCACCACGGCTGGTAGACAGATCGGCGTGGAGGAGGCGAGCCTCCACCTGCGGCCAGCTTTTCATCTGCTGCCATTCATACAGGCTCGGAATTACACTCAAAAACAAAAAGCCCAAGCCAACCCCGGCAAAAGGCAGGCAAAACAGCAGCAAAAACAAACGGCTTTTTAGCGATTTTTTCATCTCGCAAATAATCCTGGGAAGTTGGCAAAAGAGGAAGATACAAGTGTAGCGGGAGTCGGTTCGCGGAGAGGAATTGCCATTTTCCAATACTTTGTGAAAAAAATGTGGAAAGGGAGAAAAAGCTGATCAATTGCTAATCATGGATGATTTAGCAGTATGTTTATTTTTTTAAATATAAAAATGTCATGGCTTTTTATAACCATAAACTTGCAAAACCGTCACAAAAACGGAATTTGAGTGGGATTTTGGGTTGACGCTTATCTGATCAAAACGCATCCTTTTCGCCTCATTCGTAGCTGCCAGTCAGCATTTATGAGATTTCAGGCACTAACAACAATAACGCTTGGCTCTCAAAACAGTGTTTTCAGCATCACCCGATCATTTAGAAAAACCATAACAACAAGCTTTATAACCATAAGTCTGCGCATCAACTCAGCAGTCATTGCCTTACCTGTCGGTAGGCGCCTATCGGTGTTTTCGGTCATATCCCCTTAGCGGAGAACTAGGGGAGTCGCGCGTTGCGCGGCATACATCTGAATAACAACGAAACAGCGACGATCCCAGGATCAAGGTACTTTCCATGACTTCAACAAAATTCATGACTGCAACAACGCTCACCGGCCGCATTGGCCAAACTCTGGCGCTTACCGCCGCAACCAGCCTGCTTGCCTGCGCCGTACACGCGCAAACTCTTGGCGCCAACCTCTCATTGACTGGCCCCAGCGCCGGTGCCGATGGCTCAGGTTTTAGCGATACCAAACTGGTACGCGATGGCGATGCCAGCACCTATACCCAAGCGAGTGGTACATCCAACCAACGCGTGTCCGTCAAATGGGGCAGCGCGATCAATTTCAACACCGTGATTTTGCGTGAATCCGGCAACACCGCCGGTGCATGGCAACTGGTGAATAACGATACCGGCGCGGTTCTCGCAACCGGCAACGGCATAGGCTCAGCGCGCACCGTGAATCTGGGCAATGTGTCCATGAAAAAGCTGAACCTGATTGTGAGCGGTAGCTCGCCACTGCGTATGGCCGAGATCGAGGTGTACAACGCCACTGGTGCAGTCAGCTCCAGCTCAGTTGCCTCCAGCACTCCATCAAGTGCAGCCAGCTCCAGTGCATCGGCGAGCCAAACGGTGGTTTATCAAGCCGAGAGCGGCAGCCTGTCGCAAGCGGCAGTGGAGTCCAATCATGCTGGTTTCAGCGGCAGCGGTTTTGTGAATTTTGACAATCTGATCGGCAGCTACGCCCAGTGGACGGTCAACCAAGCCTCTGCGGGCAATGCGGTATTGAACTTCCGCTTCGCCAATGGCACTACTACCAATCGCCCTATGTCGATCAGCGTAAATGGCACTGTGGTGAATTCCGGTTTGGCGTTTAACGGCACCGGCGCTTGGGCGACTTGGGCAAACCAATCTTTAACGGCTTATTTGAACGCCGGTAGCAACGTGATTCGCGCAGTATCTGTCACTAGCGATGGCGGCCCTAACCTGGATCAGTTGTCAGTGACTGGCGGCTCAGTGGTGGTTGGCTCATCCAGCGTTGCATCGTCCAGTGCTCCTTCTTCAGTAGCATCCAGCAGCGCGCCTGCGTCTTCATCAGTAGCGTCTTCAACCCCATCCTCAGTGGCTAGTTCAAGTGTTGCCTCGTCTTACAACGGTGCGATTCGCCCAGCCAAGATGGAAGGTTTTGCGGCTCACGCCAACGTGACCGGCGGTGCTGGCGGTACTGTGGTGACGGTATCGACCGGTACGCAATTGAACGCGGCACTTTGCGGTCGCAGTACCATGAGCGAGCCAATCATCATTCGCGTCAATGGCACCATCAACCACAGCAACACCACATCTCAGGGCTGCAATACTCAAGACGACGTGATTGAGGTCAAGCAAATGAGCAACATCTCAATTCTCGGTGTTGGCACCAATGCGCTGTTTGATGAGATCGGCATTCATGTGCGCGATGCGTCCAACATCATTATCCAGAACGTACATATCCGTAATGTGAAGAAAAGTGGTTCGCCAACCTCAAACGGCGGTGATGCCATCGGTATGGAAACCAACGTCAACCGCGTGTGGATCGACCACAACTGGCTCGAAGCGTCAGGCGGGGAAAAAGATGGTTACGACTCATTGCTGGATATGAAAGCCGGTGTGACCAACGTGACTGTGTCTTACAACCTGTTTAACGATTCCAGTCGCGCCGGTTTGATTGGTTCGAGTGATAGCGACAACAAAAACACCAACATCACTTTCCACCACAACTGGTACAAAAACATCGAACAGCGCACTCCGCTGATTCGTCATGCGTTGGTGCACATGTATAACAACTACTGGTCTAACACCAGCATCGACTACATGTTCCACGCCATCAACTCGCGCATGAACGCCAAGGCGCTGGTTGAGAGCAACTATTTCTACAACGTCAACAACCCGCTGATCGCCTCGGATGATTCCTCTGAGCCAGGCTGCTGGCAAACCAATAACGACAACACTGTGCTGCCGCAGATTTACTACAGCCGCACCGTGGGCAATGGCGCTTTGGTTATCCCGCAAGTGGTGAGCGGCCAATTGCAATCTACCTGTTCTGTATCTGTGCCTTACTCGGTGCAAATGGATGATGCAGATGATGTTCCGGGGATTGTGACTGCGAACGTGGGCGTAGGAAAAATCCAGCCTTAAGGGATCGCTGATCCGTCTCTAGCGCGCAGGAGTTGGTTCGCACCAGCTCCGGCGTTGCTGTCGAACAAGCTTAAAAATCTCAATAACAATAATTTTTCACAGGTAATCGAAATGACTATTTTCAAACAAAAATCCAAGCAACAGTTGCATTGGTTGGGGCGTGGTTTGGTGTTTGGCGCCGCCAGTCTGGCGCTGGCGGTTCAGGCGCAAACACTGGGTGCTAACCTCTCATTGACTGGCCCCAGCGCCGGTGCTGACGGTTCCGGTTTTAGCGATACCAAGCTGGTGCGCGATGGCGATGCCAGTACTTACACCCAAGCCAGTGGCACTTCCAACCAGCGTGTATCCGTAAAATGGGGCAGTGCGATTAATTTCAATACGGTGATTCTGCGTGAATCCGGCAGCACCGTTGGCGCTTGGCAGCTGGTGAATAACGATACCGGTGCGGTACTCGCGACCGGCAATGGCATAGGTTCAGCACGCACCGTGAATCTGGGCAATGTGTCGATGAAAAAGCTGAACCTGATCGTCAGCGGCAGCTCGCCACTGCGCATGGCCGAGATTGAGGTGTACAACGCCACAGGCACCGCCAGCTCCAGCTCGGTTGTTTCCAGTTCAATAGCTTCCAGCACGCCATCAAGCGCAGCCAGCTCCAGTGCGCCTGCAAGTCAAACAGTGGTTTATGAAGCCGAGAGCGGCAGCCTGTCGCAAGCGGCAGTAGAGTCCAATCACGCCGGTTTCAGCGGCAGCGGTTTTGTGAATTTTGACAATCTGGTCGGCAGCTACGCCCAGTGGACGGTCAACCAAGCCTCTGCGGGCAATGCGGTATTGAACTTCCGCTTCGCCAATGGCACCAGCACCAATCGCCCTATGTCGATCAGCGTCAACGGCACTGTAGTGAATTCCGGTTTGGCCTTTAATGGCACTGGCGCCTGGGCGACCTGGGCGAATCAATCGATCACTGCCTACCTGAATGCGGGTAGCAACGTGATCCGCGCAGTATCTGTCACTAGCGATGGCGGCCCTAACCTCGATCAGTTGTCAGTGACTGGCGGTTCAGTGGTTGTTAGTTCATCTAGCGTTTCTTCTTCCAGTGTTCCCTCATCAAGTGCTCCTTCATCCGTAGCATCAAGTAGTGCACCAGCTTCTTCATCCGTTGCATCATCCAGCAGTGTTCCGGTATCGAGTAGCTCGCGCAGCAGTGTGGCTTCTTCTGCCAACTCATCCAGCGGTGAGATAAGCGCAGCTTGTATCCAATTGGCGACCAATCCATCGGTCAACTGGCGCGATACTTCATTGCAAAGCGATCAGGAAATCGTTGAGTGTCTGTCCAAAACCTTGGGTAGTCCAGTGGGTTACGGTGAAAACGCCAAGGGTGGGTTCAATCCCAACGGCGGCAGCAAGCTAACTGTTATCACCAAAAATTCCAGCGTGACCGTTGAGCAGCAATTGATTGATGCGCTGACCGACAACGCGCACAACTGGATTGTGTTCGACAAAATCCAATTTGCGCAGCCATCGGAAATCGGTATGTATCGCCAGTACTGCGGCGACGCAACTGTGCAATCGATTCTCGGCGCGAGCCAGGCAGAATGTATCGACTATCACTCATGGTGCGCGCGCAAAGGCTTTAGCGGTTTGGAAACCTGTCGCACTGAGTTCTTTAACAAGGCGATGAACAAGAGCAATATCCCGATCCGCATTCCGGCGATTGGCTCTAACAAAACCCTCGATGGCCGTGGCACTGAAGCCTATTTCATCTTTAGCGGTTTCGCGATTGGTAAAGACAGCAATGGCGCGCCAACCCAAACGTCTGAAAATGTGATCATGACTCACCTGAAATTCCAGGGCGCGGGTCACACCGAAGACCACTATGTCGATCCGGATATGATCCGCTCCACCGGCGCATCACACGATATCTGGATTCACAAAAACACCTTCGATACCACCGGCGATTCAGCGTTTGATGTGAAAGTGGGCGCCTATGACATCACTATGTCATTCAACCGTTTGGTGAATGTGAAGCGCGCGGTACTGCACGGCTCCAGCGACAGCCGTACCATCAATTCACAAATCACCACCACCATGCACCACAACGCCTTCGTCACTACCGATGAAGACTACACGTTGCTCGGCAATACCCTGCGCCGTGTACCTCTGCTGCGCCGTGGCACCACCCATATGTTTAACAATGTGTTCGTGAACTATCGCAACCAGATCCTGAGTTTGCGTGTAGGCGCGAGTGCGCATATGGAAGACAGCGTGTTTGTAGTAAATGCCGCGCATCAGGAAAAGAGTTCACTGGAAGCTTCATTGGCAGAGTTGGCTGCAAATCAATTTAAAGATATTGATGACGGCAACTTCCGCAACGAGCGCAACTTCCTCTGGTTCGGTAGCAGCACCTGCGATTTGAATAGCGCAACCAAAACCGCCCTGACTGCCAGCAATGGCTCGGTATCGGATTTGGCATTGAATTATTCCGCGGCATCGCAAAGCAAAATCAACAGCTGGCACTTTGAAGCCGGTCAAGACTTGGTGGATTACCTGAGCGCGACCACCGGCAAATACGGCCAAATGCCATTCAACTCACCACTGGCGGGCGACCGTCACTACGTGTTGGGCTTGGGCAAAGTCGGTTGCCAGGTTAGATAAAAATCCTCACAAGGGATAAACCTAAAAGCCCCGCTGCAGTGCAAACTGCAGCGGGGCTTTTTTATGGCGTAAATTTCTTGCCCGCTTTTTGCGGAATTACCTAAAATCTAGCGCCGATATTGCTAGTGAGTGAACTGCCCTATGAATGATATGGAAAATGTCTTTGCCGCATTAAAAAAAGCCATGGACTCTTATTACCTCTTGGAGGCAGAGACTTGGGAATTATTCAGCGCAATTTGCAAATACCGTGAACTGAAAAAACATCAAGTGTTGTACGCATTGGGAGAAATACCTTCGTCATTTGCGTTTGTACACTCAGGTTTATTCAGAACTTTTATCACCGATGACAAAGGCAATGAGTACAACAAGAATTTTTTCTACGAAGGCACTTTCCCCGGTTCTATGGCTGCTTTGTTGCGCCATGAACCGTCTCAGTTTGCGATAGTCGCGCTTGAACCGGCACAGATTATTGAAATTGATTTCCCTGCCTATCGCGCACTGCTGGATAAATACGAAGATTTAAAATGGTTCCAGATCAACTATCTGGAAAAAAATTGGCTGCTCGCCAAAGACGCGCGTGAAGTTGCCATAGTGCAGGAAAATGCCACCCAACGTTACCAACGCTTTATTCAAGACTATCCATTTTTAGTAGAGCGCTTGCCGCAACACCATATTGCATCCCATCTGGGCATCACACCGACGCAACTTAGTCGCATCCGCAAAAGCTTGTAAATTTCTATTTCATCAACCTATGTAAATGAATTCGCAGGTTGCTACCCCTATGCTGGCTCTATTGTTGAATAGAGCCAAAAGCAAAGAGGTAAACAGCGTGAATATTATTGAATCCCTTCACTGGCGCTATGCGGTGCGCGAATTTTCCAGCGAACCGGTTGCGCCAGAAAAAGTGCAGCAATTATTGGATGCAACGCGCTTGAGCGCTTCATCTTATGGATTGCAGCCGTATCATTTATTGGTAATCCAATCGCCGCTAATTAAACAGCAACTGGTTGAATTTTCCCTCGGGCAAGATAAGGTCGCGCACTGCTCGCATCTGGTGGTCTTTGCCGCACATACGAATATTGGTGATGCAACAGTAAATCGCTATATCGATATGTTTTCCAAAACGCGCGGTGTTGATCCTGCGCAACTTGAAAATATGGCGCAGCATTACAAAGCTGCTTTGGCGGTGATGACGAACACCCAGCGGCAAGAGTGGGCGCATCAGCAAGCCTATATTGCCTTGGGCAATTTCCTCACCTGCGCCGCTGTGTTGGAAATTGACAGCTGTCCGATGACGGGAATAGAAGTGGAAGGGTTTGATCGCGTATTAAATTTGCGCGAAAAAAATCTCACCACTACAGCGGTTTGCCCCATTGGTATTCGCCATCCACTCGACAAAACTGCCCATGAAAAAAAGGTGCGCTTTAATGCACAGGAGTTGGTAACACTGCTATGAATTATTTTTCATGGTTAGCGCTACTAGCCGGTGCCGCTATAGCAATTCAGGCAGGCATGAACGCACACTTGGGGGTGATTTTAAAAAGCCCTTTGTTATCAGCTGCGATCGCGTTTGTTGTGGCTTGTTGTTGTGTGTTGCTGGTGATCGCCATTACCGCGCGACAATTACCTTCACTGGGTAGCATCCAAACTGTACCTTGGTATTTATGGTGTTCAGGAGCTATCAGTGCATTTGGTGTTGCATCATTTTATTTTCTAATTCCGCGTATGGGGGTTGGCGCCATGATGTCGTTTGCGCTGACGGGACAACTCCTCGTAGCAATGTTGATAAGCCATTGGGGATTTTTTGATTTGCCGATCAAGACCATCGACCTGAAAAAAATATTGGGTATGGTGGCGATGATTGCTGGCATTGTATTGATCAATAAGGACTGAAAAACAATATGAACACAGAAAAATTAAAGCAATTGAATGTAGATAATCTGACCTCGCTCTGGCGGAGGATGGGAATTAACAAAAATTCCGAGTGGAATAAAAAAGGCTTAACTGTTTCAGAAAAATGGCCGAATCGTTATTGGTTTGATTGGGATGCAAACATCCAGCAAATTAATTCGATAGTTCCGGTGTTGCATCAATTGCCTGCGCAAGCGGTTGTACCTGTTTGGATAGGAGCAGGGCAAGCAGCTAATCAATTGGAAGTGTTTTTAAAAGATGAATGTTTTCAGGTGTTATTTTCACAGCAGGCAATGTATCTGGATTTGCAACAGCAAGTGCTTCCCAATTTACCTGAACTCAATGTAATAGAAGCGCAATCGCCTACTGACATAGAAACCTGGGTCGCCACTGCGAGTGCGGCATTTGGCTACACAATTGATGTTGCAGCAATTGCCGCTCTGGTGGATGTACCTGAAGTAAAGTTGTTGCTATTGAAGGAGGCTGAACAAGCAGTGGCAACAGCACTGGTCTATCAAACCGGCGATGTCATTGGCGTACATTTGGTAGGTGTGCCAGATGAATATCGCGGCCGGGGATTTGCACGTATGATCATGCAGCAGGTGATAAAAATCAGTATAGAGATGGGCGGAAAATATCTAACCCTGCAAGCATCTGCTGCTGGCGAGCCGCTCTATTTGCAGTTGGGGTTTGAGCGGCAATTTGAAATTCGAAATTACAAGCGCAGCTCGTAAACGATTAAGTATTGATTATTATTGGTCGATGGATTTTTTCCATTCGCGATAATCCTGCTCAATAAGCTGGCTAGGCCAGTAGCCGTACCAGCTGTAGCCGGTGCGACGCTCGCGTGCGACTTCGCTGAGTGTGGCAACACGAGTGCCATCGCGGTTGGCAAAGAAGGGAGTGTTATCCGCTAAATCATAAAAGCGTGCCCAGAGCAGGGGCGCTTGCGCATCGGGCGTTACAATAAAATCTGATGCGCTACCATGAAAATCAAAACGCTCGGCTTTTGCTGCTATCTCCTGATAACGCAAACCCTGAATCGCATTTTCCTTAAACCAAGTAATCGCATTTTCAATTGCATTGATGGTGGCTTTATTGGGATTTTTAAAACCCATTAGATACTGCACAACTTCAACACTTTCACGCGCGACTAAACCGGGTAACTCGAATGCGCGTCCGGTCGTAGGCTGTACTTTATCGCGCGTGTATTGTCCTGCCCAAATCGTCGGAATACCGTTTTGTTTTATTTGCAGTTGCAGCAGTAATTGATCGCCGCGATTTTGCGCGATTTTCGCTGCGTGCCGCTCTTGTTTGGTCAGGAAAATAAAATTGGGATCGCCTTCATTAATTTCGCGCAATAAAGTCAAAATTCCTGGCATCACCGCATCCATAATCGTGATATGACCAAAGTAGTCATCGGTGCGTGCGGGTGTATGTGTCCATCCGCCGTTAGGCAATTGGGTATCGATAATAAAAGAGAGGCCGCGGCGCGCAGCATCGCGATAGAGTGAATTGTTCGTCTTTCTAAAAGCAGCTGCTAGATAACGGATTTGCGGATAAGTATTGCGATTATCGAAACTGGAATCTTGTGCGTTGTGCTGAGCTTGTTCGGCTTTAATTTCGGCGCTGGTTAATTTGCGCAACGGATTGCGATTGACTGGCCAACCGCCATCGGCGCGCTGATAAATTAATAAATTATCAGCAATTGCGGCGATATTAGTTTCCGGCCAAAGCGGGGCAGTATCATCGGCATTTTGATCATTCCAATGCTTAATGATGTCCTCAAAGCCCGAGATGTCGATGGCATCATTCGCTTGTGCTGTGGAAACACTTAGCGCCAATAACAATAAAACTGAACAGATACCTTGTTTTATGGTGCAGTGTTTCATGGTGCAGTGTTTCATGGCGCAATGTTTCATGAAGCAGTATTTGATTGTGCAACAACTCGTTGACCATCTTTACGCGCCGGCGGCATCTTGGCGATTTCGCTTTCGATCCAATTTTTTACATCTTCCGTTAATTGCTTGCGATCTTTACCTGCGGTTTCAAATGGCTCGCTGATAACAACGCGAATGGTGCCGGGGTATTTAATGAAATTTTTGGTTGGCCAGCATTCACCGGCATTGTGCGCAACGGCGATTATGGGTACACCGGCGCTGATAGCAATGTCGGCGCCGCTGCGCGCGTAGTTGCCAATTTCACCAACAGGGGTGCGTGTACCTTCAGGAAAAATCAGTAAATTATTGCCTTGCTCCAAGCGATGCAGGCCGATGCGTTTAATATCTTTTAATGCTTGCATTGGATTGCTGCGGTCAATTGCGATAGGGCGCAAGCTCGCTAAACCCCAACCAAAAAATGGAATACGAAATAATTCTTTTTTGAGGATGGTGCTCACCGGGCCAAAATAATATTGCAGAAACATGGTTTCCCAAGTGCTCTGATGTTTGGCCATGACGACGGCAGGAAATTTGTCGGTATGTTTGTTACCAACAATTTCAAAACGCACGTTGCAGCACACGCGAATCCAGAACATTACAAAACGGTTCCAGCAAGTCACTATGCGCCAGCGCCACGAGTAGGGAAGGATCGGCCAAATAAGAACGGCGATAAAACCGATCAACGCACTGGTAAGGTTGTATCCAACAGCAAACATAAAACTGCGAAGCTTGAGCACGTTAATTCCTGTGAATGATCGGTATTAGTTATCGGTAGTAATAATGAAATCGGCTGCAGCACCAAGGTTATCAAACACCTGTACTTGATCCGCCGTAATGTGTGGGGTGCCGCTCTGTAACGCGGGAACTTCCAATTGCGCCAAAGTGCGCACGCCGTTGCCGGTTTTTACCAGAATGGGTTTACAGCCTTTTTGCACAGCGGCTTGCAAGTCGCGCAGGCTGTCGCCGACAACATAACTGCTTTCAACAGAAGTATTAAATTCTGCTTCAATCGCATCGAGCAAACCGGGTTTGGGTTTACGACATTTGCAATTGTCATCCGGGTGATGCGGGCAATAAAAAATACCGCCCAGCTCGCCGCCGTTTTCTACAACCAAGTCGGTAATTTTTTGGTGGATTGCTTCCAAATCTTCCAGCTCAAATTTACCTCTGGCCAAACCCGCCTGATTGGTCGCGATCACCACTGTGTAACCCGCTTTATGCAGGCGCACAATCGCATCAATGCTGCCAGGGATGGCAATACATTCATCGGCGGATTTTACATAGTCATCGCGATCGTGATTAATCACGCCGTCGCGGTCGAGAATAATTAGTTTCATGGGTACTCACTGGGAGAGTGCGTGTTCGGAGTCGGGCGCAAGCCCGTGAGACACGCCGTAAATCCGTCCATGGAGGCTCATCTGCAGCGTCCATGCTGCAGACGGTCTCACAAACTTGCGTCCGACCCCGAACGACAAGTTTGTGCCAGATTCCAATTAGTTTTTAGCAGGAACCAAATAGGAAATATCTGCTACTTCCAAAAACAATCCGCGCAATTTGCTTAACAGCGCCAAACGGTTTTGTTGTAGCGCCTGATCTTCACACATCACCATTACGCTATCAAAAAACGCATCCACCGTCGGTTGCAAATCGGCAAGCGCTGCCAAGGCTTTGGTGTATTCGCGTGATGCAAATAAGGGAGCAACCAAAGCTTCTTTTGCATTTACGGCTGCAGCCAGATTTTTCTCTGCATCTTCTTGCAGCAATGCTGAATTAACATCAGTGCTTACCGCTGCATTTTGTTTAGCGAGAATATTGGATACGCGCTTGTTAGCGGCAGCCAAGGCCTGCGCCTGTGGCAACTTGCTGAATTCATTTACGGCATGTACGCGTTGGTTGATGTCCAAAGGTTGCGACAATTGTTTTGCCGTTACCGATTGGAAAACCTCTGCAGGAATCTGCGCATCTTCAAACATGGCGCGGAAACGGTCGAGCATATAGCTGAGCACTTGCTCTACCAGTTCATCGCCAACCGTTAAGTTTTTGTGTTGTGCTTTAGCGAAGGTCAACAACTCGCGCAAATCGAGCGTCAGATTTTTTTCCACCAGCAAACGCAATACGGCGATGCTTGCACGGCGCAAAGCGAATGGATCTTTGGAGCCGGATGGTTGTTGGCCAATACCGAAAATACCGCTGATGGTATCCAGGCGATCCGCGAGTGCGATAATGGTACCGGTCACAGTTTGCGGCAATTGGTCGCCGGCAAAACGCGGCATATATTGCTCGTTCATCGCGGCAGCCACTTCGGCATTTTCGCCATCGTTTTGCGCGTAGTAATAACCGGCGATACCTTGCATATCATCAAACTCGCCAACCATATTGGTCACGAGATCAGACTTACACAATTGCGCTGCGCGCTCTGCTGAAGTTGTATCTGCATTGAGTTTTGCTGCAATTAATTTTGCGAGGCCAGCAACGCGTTCAGTCTTATCGTAGATAGTGCCGAGCTGCGCTTGGAACACGATAGTTTTCAAACGCTCGCGCAGTGAAGCGAGAGTGGTTTTTTTATCGGTTTCAAAAAAGAACGCTGCATCGGACAAACGTGGGCGAATAACGCGCTCGTTGCCGTTAATAATTTGCGCGGCATCTTTGCTCTCAATATTCGCCACAGTGATGAAGTTGTTTTTCAACTTGCCATTGGCATCTACCACGTGGAAATATTTTTGGTGTTCTTTCATGGAAGCAATCAAGGCTTCTGCAGGAACAGCAAGGAAACGCTCTTCAAATTTTCCAGTCAGTGCGACTGGCCACTCAACCAACGCAGTCACTTCATCGAGCAGGTCGGCATCAATTACTGCAACGCCGCCAACTTTTTTCGCTTCAGCTTCAACTTGGGCTTTGATCGTTGCGCTGCGTTCGGCGAAATCAGCCACTACATAACCGGTGTTTTTCAACACTGATGCATAGTCACTGGCTTTCGCTAATTCAATCGTATTGTTGTAGTGGAAACGATGACCACGGCTGGTGCGACCTGCTTGCAAACCGAGAATGCTGGCATTAACCACATCGCTACCAAGCAGCATCACTAACCAGTGTACTGGGCGTACAAACTCTTCGCGGGTTGCGCCCCATTTCATGCGTTTGGCAATGGGCAATTTCGCCAGTGCATCGCTCACCACTTTTTCCAACAGGCCAGCAGTTGCTTGGCCTTGTTGGGAAATGCGTGCAACCAACTTCTCGGCTTTGCCATCGCTCTCAGCTTTTAATTCAGATGCGGCGATGCCATTTTTTTCGGCAAACGCGAGTGCCGCTTTGGTCGGCTTACCTTCTTTATCAAAAGCGATAGCTGCCGGTGGGCCCCAGACAACCAATTCTCTTGATGGTGTTTCGCTCGCAAGATTTTCAACCAACACGGCCAAGCGGCGTGGTGCGGCATAGGCTTTAACAGCGGTGAAAGTTAATTCCAGTGCGGTGAGATCCGCTTGAATGCTTTCAACAAATGCATTCATCAAATTTTTTAAATTTTTGGGTGGTAATTCTTCTGTACCCAGCTCTACTAAAAAATCAGTAACCAGAAAATCAGCAGACATTATTTACTCTCCTCAGCAGAAGTCGCAGCGGAAGAGCCTTCAGCGGCTGTTGAAATTAAAAGCTCTGCACGTAAGGCTTCAGGAGCAAGGGGGAAGCCGAGGGCTTTGCGGCTATCGTAATAAGCTTGGGCAACGGCGCGCGACAGGGTGCGCACACGCAAAATAAAACGCTGGCGCTCGGTCACAGAAATGGCGTGGCGCGCATCCAGCAAGTTAAAAGCATGGGATGCTTTCATCACCATTTCATACGCGGGCAGCGGCAGATTTTTTTCCATCAAGCGCTGGCTTTCTTTTTCGTAGAAATCGAAATTGCTGAACAAAAATGCGGTGTCGGCTTCTTCAAAGTTGTAGGTGGATTGCTCCACTTCATTTTGATGGAACACATCGCCGTAGGTGACCTTGTCGCCGTTCGGGTTGATGGTCCAAACCAAATCAAAAATCGAATCCACACCCTGCAGGTACATAGCGATACGCTCAATACCGTAAGTGATCTCACCGGTGACCGGGAAGCATTCCAAACCGCCGACTTGTTGGAAGTAGGTGAACTGGGTAACTTCCATACCGTTTAACCAGACTTCCCAACCCAGACCCCAGGCGCCGAGGGTGGGTGATTCCCAGTTGTCTTCCACAAAGCGGATGTCGTGCACATTGGTGTCGATCCCCATTTCGCGCAGCGAGCCCAGATACAAATCCTGGATATTGGCGGGCGATGGCTTCATCGCCACCTGAAATTGATAGTAGTGCTGCAAGCGGTTGGGGTTTTCGCCGTAGCGTCCGTCTTTCGGGCGGCGGCAGGGTTGCACGTAGGCGGTGTTCCAGGTTTCCGGGCCAATGGCGCGCAGGAAAGTCGCGGGGTGGAAAGTACCGGCGCCGACTTCGAGGTCGAGCGGTTGCAGAATCACGCAGCCTTGGCGCGCCCAGTAGTCTTGCAGGGCGAGAATCAAACCCTGAAAGGTGCTTACGTCGTATCGTTTTTCAGACATGGTGGACCTGATCTGTGAATGGTGGTCAATGAAATGCAAAAAATGCGGGGATTATAGCCGCCAAGGCCGCGCGCTGTCAGCGCTTATCTCATGTGTACCTTTTGGTGCGCTCAGACCCATAAATTGCAAATTCGAGCGCTTTGCTGGTGCGTTGTTACAGCGGTTTTACGCGTTGAGTAAAGCGCTCGTAAACACTGAGTAAATCCAGCGTAAAAGCCCGTTTTGAGGGTTTTAATCGTCACTTTCAGAGCCTATGTTGTAATCACAGAGTGAGCGTCAGAGGGGCGATTAAGTCGCCAGTTGTAAAGACGGCAACGCTCTTTCTGAGTTACTCAACTTTATTATCGAGCTGTAGAGCTACCGGGGTTTGTCATGAAAAATTTAAACGTGTTTTCGTTAGCAGCGAATGATCATCTGGTTAAACCGGAAGAGTTTGACGATGTGCAGGGTTCCACATCGGCGCTGGCGATTCTCACTGATTTCCGCAGCCATAAACCCCACATGGTTGATAGCCATCTTGAGGCGACTGAAGCGCTGGAAGTGATGTTGGCGGAAGATGTCCAGATCAAACTGGTGGTGGATGGCAGCAAAGAATTTGTCGGGGTGATCAGCGTTGACGATCTGGCCGACCACAATATGCAGCTGCGCCAAATGGCGCTGCATGTGAAACGCGATGAACTGCTGGTGCGCGATTTGATGCACAGCCGCGCGAGTATCCGCGCCATCGATTACGACCAATTTAAACGTGCGACCGTGGCCGATGTGGTTTCGACGCTGAAAAAATCCCATCAGGAATATCTGCTGGTGGTGGATAAAGATGCACACCATATCCGCGGCATAGTGTCTTCCCGCGAGATATCCAGCCGTTTGCACGCGCCGGTGGAGATCGAAAAAGAGCTGACCTTTGTCGATATTTTCACCGCGGTAACCGCGCACTGATTGTCCAACCCTTTGAGAGCGGGCTTGCCACTAGCCCGTTTTCTTTTTTCTAGTCTATTTTCTTTTTCTAAGCCGCTGTGTTTTGTAACGTCCCGCCTTTCACACGCAAATATCCCCGCTCTTGGGGTGGTTCGAGCATTTAGTTGTCGCTTTTTTTCCGGTAAGCTGCGCGCACTTTTTGTTGCATTGGCGCGCGTCCCATGAAAGATCATCTGGCACCTGCACTGTTTAAACTACTGGCTCTGCTACCTCTGTGCGTTTTGCGCGCGCTAGGCAGTGCGCTCGGCTGGCTTATCTGGCTGTTAAATACCCGCGCCGCCAAGATCACCCGCGTGAACATCGCACTCTGTTTTCCTGAGTTATCCCCCGCTGAACAAAAAACGCTGGCGCGCCAAAGCCTGCAGGAGACTGCCAAAACGGCAGCGGAAGCAGGAGCCATCTGGCGCAATTCCTGGAGCTGGTTGCAGGGGCAAATCGTGGCGATGGAGGGCGATGAACTCCTGCGTGCCAAGCTGGCCGAGGGTAAGGGTGTATTGGTACTGGCGCCCCATCATGGCAATTGGGAAGTGGTAGCGCCTTATCTGGCGAGTGTGGCTAATCTCACGGCGATGTACCAACCGCTCGACAACCCTAAAATGGATGAGCTGGTACTGGCCGGGCGCAGCAAACTCAATATCACTATGGCGCCGACCAATCGCAAAGGTGTGATGATGTTATTCAAAGCGCTACAGGGCGGCACTATTGTTGGCATCCTGCCCGATCAGGTTCCTGGCAGCGACGCTGGCGGTGAGATAGCACCTTTTATGGGGCATCCCGCACTGACGATGACACTGGTGCAGGGTTTAATCCAGCGCACTGGCTGCGCGGTTTGCTCATGCTATGCCGAGCGCGTTAAAGGCGGTTTCAAGTTGGTGGTGATTGAGGCGGATGCGCAGATTTACAGTGAAGATCCGCTCACCTCGGTGACGGGGTTAAACGCCAGTGTCGAGGCCTGCGTCCGCCGCGCACCGGCGCAGTACCAGTGGGAATACCGGCGTTTCTATCGTTTGCCGGAGTCTTATCCTCAACATTACCGGTTCAAATCCTGATCAACCGCTACACTTGAACCACGTGACTTTAGTAGTTAGTTACACATCATTTTTCACATAATCGATATATCTGGTTGTTGCAATGAATACATCTGTAGTCCCAACTAACTGGCGCCCGCTGCGGGTCCTGACTCTGGCGACAGCAGCGATCTTCTCGCTCAGCGCCTGTACCCAGCAAAAAGTCTTGCAGCAAACGCAGGAAGGATTGGCCACTGCCAACGCTTGTGTGGCGAACTATGAGACGCAAGGTCAGCAGCTCGGCCAGCAGCAGGCGCAAATCCTGAGCCAGTTGCAGCAGGTGCAACAGCAGTTGGTAGTGCAACAGCAGGCGATTGAAGCCAAACCGCAGATAATCGAGCGCGTGGCGCCCAAAGCTAAGTGCCCGCCAGTTCCGGTGATGGTGAGTAATCCGGCCAAAGTTCAAGCCTTGCTCGATAAGCAAATTGTCGGCTTGCGTGAGCAGGCGTTGATCGCCGGTTTGAATATTGTGATGCAGGCAAAAATCAGCACCAGCGTGGCCAATTCGGTGATCGATGCGCGCAACATTCAAATGTTTGAGCGCAACGGCGAAGAGTGGGTGCGCTTTACTATCTATAACCCCGAGACCAAAGAGCCGCACATTTTGGAGCGCAAGCGTCTGCGCTTCCAAACTGTGCAGTCCGCCAGCCCTACGCCAGATCGCCGCCCGGTAGTGGAAATTCGTTTCACCATCGGCAAGCTGACCCAGAGAGGCGAGTTTATTCTCTCGGATCGCAGCACCTCCGAATTCCCCGTTCTGATCGGCCGCAATTTGCTGCGCGATGTGATGTTGGTGGATGTGAGTGGCAATAACCTCGCGCCCCTGCAGCGGGTGGATGAAGCGATTAGCAGTTCAGGTTCGTCAGCCGCGAAAAAATAAATCGATTACCTCTAACGCCGGTCATTCGTACCGGCGTTGCAAGACCCGCCTTTAAGGATCATGTTCATGAAAAAACCTTCACGCGCCCCTTTTTATGCCGTTATCGGCCTGCTTGTGCTGGTCGGTTTGGGCACCGCTTTGATGCGCCATCACCAAATGGAAATACCCTTCACTCCGGGTGTGCAAAAGCCCGTGTGGCTGATTGAGGCGCGCATCGACTTTGATGCCACTGGCGAACCAGTGACTGCCCGCTTGGGTTTGCCCGACGAGCCGCCCGGCTACCGCAGCTTTAGCGAGCAGGCCGCCGCGCCCGGTTATGGTTATTCGGTGGTGAGTGAAGATGGCGTGCGCCGTGGTGAATGGTCCAAGCGCGAGGCAGTCGGCCCCCAGACCATCTATTACAAAACCCAATTTATCGAGATGGATGGTGAAGCCACCGCAGCCGCGCCGCTCAGTCTGCCCAGCGCCAGCCATGTCGATTGGGATGGACCTTCGCAAGAGACTGCCGCCCAGCAAGTGCTGGCGACTGCTTACGCCAAATCCAGTACCCAGCAAAGTCTGGCGCGCGAGCTGATCAAATTGCTCAACTCGGAAACCCTCGACCAAAACTCGGCGCTGTTGTTGTCGGTGCAAGCGGAAAAGTCAGTGCTGCTGGAAAAGCTCGTCAATCAGGCGGGCATAGCGGCGCGTCCGGCGCTGGGTTTGTATCTGGAAGATGCCCGTCGTCACCAAAGCTTGACCCGTTTGGTGCAGGTGTTTGATGGCGAAACCTGGGTGCTGTTTAACCCCTACACCGGCGAGCAGGGCGTACCTGAAAACCTGCTGCTTTGGCATACCGGCGGTGAGTCGATTCTGGATGTGGCGGGCGGCAACCGCTCGCGCGTGAGCTTCTCCATGATCCATCAAACCGTACCGGCGCTGGATCTGATCAAAGGGCAATCCAAAGACAGCGTCTTCAGCGTGCTCAGCATCCAGCACTTGCCCATCGAAGAGCAGAGCATGTTCAAGCTGTTGCTGCTGTTGCCGATGGGCGCGTTGGTGGTGGTGTTTATGCGCATCATTATCGGCCTCAAAACCTCCGGCACCTTTATGCCGATTTTGATCGCCATGGCGTTTTTGCAGACCTCGCTGGTATTGGGCGTCATCAGTTTTGTCAGCGTAGTGGCGATGGGCTTGGTACTGCGCACCTACTTATCGCGGCTTAACCTTTTGCTGATCTCGCGGATTGCGACCTTGGTGGTGTTGGTGATTTTTATCATCTCCGCCCTGAGTCTGGTGGGTTACCAGATGGGCTTTAACACCGGCATGACTATCACCTTCTTCCCAATGATCATCATCGCCTGGACTATCGAGCGTATGTCGATCCTGTGGGAGGAAGAAGGTCCGAAAGAGGTAATGGTGCAGGGCGGCGGCAGCCTGTTGGTGGCGGTACTGGCTTATGCGCTGATGCAGTTGTCGATTGTCGGCCACTTGACCTTCAACTTCCCCGAGCTGAATCTGGTTGCCTTGGCGCTGATCATGTTGATGGGTCAATACACCGGCTACAAACTCTCCGAACTGCGCCGTTTCCGCGCTATGGTGGATAACGCCAATGGCCCCAAGCTAACCGATTTGCCCAAAACTGACTCAGACAAAGGAGCCGATGCATGAGTGCACCATCGGCGCCAATGAGTCCAGCGGGAATCAAACGCTGGTGGAATTCCTGGGTTAGTCCCTGGCGTTTAAAGCGCATGGGTATACTCGGCATGAACTGCCGCAACCACGACTTTATTGCCACCTACAATCCACGCAGCTTGTTTCCCTTGGTGGATAACAAACTCAAAACCAAGCTGCTGGCGGAAGAGTATGAAGTTGCCACGCCCAAGCTGTTTTTTGTGGTCAACGCCCAGTTTGAGATTGCCCACATCGAAGAGAAGTTGATGGCGCTGGAAGCCTTTGCAATCAAACCGGCGAAAGGCTCGGGCGGCAAGGGGATTCTGGTGATCATCGGCCGCCGCGGCGACAAGTTCATCAAAGCCTCGGGCGCAGAGATCACCATTGAAGACATTCGCCGTCATATGTCCAACGCCTTGGCTGGCTTGTATTCCTTGGGCGGCAAGCCGGATGTAGTGATCATCGAAGACCTGATCCAGTTCGACGACTACTTCAAAGACTACTCCTATGAAGGTGTACCGGATATCCGCATCATCACTTTTAAAGGTTATCCGGTAATGGCCATGCTGCGCCTCGCGACGCACAAGTCGGACGGCAAAGCCAACCTGCATCAGGGGGCAGTGGGGGTGGGGCTGGATATCGCCACCGGTCGCGCGCTTAAAGCGGTACAGCACTCCAAGCCGGTCACTCATCACCCGGACACCAAGCGCGCGCTCAATGAGATTCAAATCGCCGATTGGAAAAGCTGGTTGCTATTGGCATCCAAATGCTACGAAATGACGGGGTTAGGTTATATCGGCACCGATCTGGTACTGGATAAGGTTCGCGGCGCGCAACTGCTCGAACTCAACGCGCGCCCCGGTCTGGCAATTCAAGTCGCCAACGGCCGCGGGTTGTTGCCGCGTCTGCGCCACATTGAGTCGCTTAAAGAACGTATGCACCGCACCGCCGAACAGCGGGTGGATTATGTAATGAAAACCTTTACTGCAGATGGTTTGTAATCTGCGCTCACTGAATCACTAAACCTCAACGGAGAAATTCTGATGTCGACCTCTGCTATTGTTGGACCTGGCCTGTTAATTGGCGTGTTTGTACTGATCATCCTGACCGGCTTCACCCTGTCGATGCTGGAGAACCGTCTGGCGCCGACGCGCGAGCATTAATAAATCCTTCCCCGTCTCCTTTTTTACCAAAGGAGAAATGACACCCCTCTTTGCAAAAGAGGGGTGGGGGGATTAAGAAGTCCTCTCCGCAGTATTTTTTTGTTTTACCTTCTCTGTTACTTTTCCAGTTACTGCCCACAGAATACATGCGCCCCACGCGATAAAAGAAAATCCGGCGGGAATATTTGCCAGAAAAATCAATTTCAAATATTTACGATTGAAAAGTAGCGCCAAAATACTGGGAATAAACCAGATTACAAACGTTAGTGGAATAACCCATAACCATGCGATGACAGGTGCTTGCTCAAGCTGTTGGAAAAACGTCGTTACCATATCCATTGATTGCATCCTCACATTATCGTAATTGAAAGACAGGAATGCAGTGTCAAATATTGTTCGGGAGCAGGACGCAAAAAAATGAACAGAGGTGAATTTCGGTGATAAACGGTTTGGAACTAGAATCCGCCAAACACCGTGCGCAATACCTGCACTTGTCGACGGCTAACTTCTACGATTTGGTCATCCTGTAAAATCGCCAGCATACTACCCGGTGTTAAACCGGTTTCTAATTCTTTAATCGCGCTCACTCGCACAATATCAGCGCGGCTCGCGCGGAAAAATTGTTGTGGGTCTAAACGCTGCTCAATTTTGGAAAGTGAGCTGTGCAAAAAACTTTTGCCATAACAGGTGTACACCGCGCTGTGGTTGCCCACACTTTCAAAACGATTAATTTCACTCAAGCGCACAATTCGCTTGTTATCGCCAAATTTCAGCAACAATCCGTGGGATTCCGGTAAATAATTTGCTTGAGGTTGTTGTGCGGGTGTATGAGTAAGCCGCTGCAAGGTTTTTGCTAAACGGTCCGGGTTAATCGGCTTCACCAAATAATCCAATGCATTTAATTCAAAGGCATCCAGCGCGAAAGAATCAAACGCCGTGCAAAACACAAATTGCAATTGCGGATTCAATGTTGCTGCCAATTCCAAACCGTTGGTGCCGGGCATTTGAATATCCAGAAACACCAAGTTAATGGGGAACTCGGCCAGCAATTGTTTGGCTTCATCGGCACTTGCGGCTTCGGCACAGATATCAATCTGTGGATGCGCGGCGAGCAAACGTTTTAACTCAGCACGTGCCAAGCGCTCGTCATCAACGATCAGCGCCTTAATCATCTGTCAGCTCCATTGCCGATTCCGCCTGATACATATTTATAGTCACTTCAAAATGCTGTGGTGTTTTGCGATAGGATAATGTGTGCAGCGGTGAAAGCAGGTGCAAGCGCTGTTGCAAATTAGCTAGTCCGGTTTGAGTTCCCGGAACCATAGCATCTCCATCCAAGGTATTATTCACGCAGATTTGCCAATGTTTTTTATCCAAACGGCGGCTAATAATTTCCAGCGTGCCGGATATTTGGCTCGGATTAATGCCATGTTTGATGGCGTTCTCCACTAGTGTTAGTAGTGTCAGTGTCGGCAATTGTTGCTGCCAAAGCGATTCATCAAATTTGAGCTCCAATTGCAAACGCTGCTCTAACCGCACCTGTTCAATTTCCAGATAGCGCTGCGCAATTTGCCATTCATCCTCCAGTGCGGACACCGGATTTAAATGGCTTTGCAAATGTACACGAAACAGCTCAGAGAGTTGCGTGAGAGTATGTGCTGCTTTTTGCTGGTCTTCAAAGATCAGCGCGCGAATACTATTCAATGCATTAAATAAAAAGTGCGGATTCAATTGATTGGTGAGCTGTTGCATTTGCGCCTCGCGCATCTGCCGTTGAATTTGCTTTTTACTCACCAAGGTATGCCAAAACAAATACGCAAGTGCCCAAATGCTGTACATCAGCGTTAAATTAATCGCCCCAATAAACACCAGAGTGAAAAGGGTGAGCTTCATGGTCATATTGTTTTTTGCATCATCAGGATGTTGGATGTTGATATTGCTGAAATCCAAATTTCCAAAGGGTGATAATTTGGCCAATTGTATGATCAGCACAATCATCACAAGGGCAAGGCAAAATGCAAAACATAAAAATTGTAAAACGTTCCAACCAAAACGATTTTGTGGGAGAAGGTAAAGTTTGAGATAAGGGCGAATAAAAAAGTGGCAGGAAATAAAAAATATTCCCGCTTCAACACAAGCGCGAAACAGGAGTGCGGGCAGCATTTGATTGGATTCGCTGCGAAACATGGATTGCATCATGACCATGACACTTAAAAAATACAGCGTAGTAACAATACTCATCACCCAACGATAACTGCGGCTGCATTGAAAGCTGATATCCCAATAGGGTTTTACACTTTTCCAAAAATTCTGTGTGTATAAATGAATGGACACTTGGGTTCCTTAATAATTATTTTATTAGATAATTCCGCTGCTAATAATCATAGTCCGCTATTAATAAGCATAGTCAGGTGCGCAATCATGTGTGCGCCTATCGCAGATTCCAAGCCATATTTCCAATATAAATATCCGGCAATAAAACCGAATACGGCATTGGCGAAAACAATATAAAAAATTAGGGATGTACTGATGTCTGGCGATAGCATTAAGACAGTCGGAAGATGGCCGGCGCCAAACACTAATGCGGATACTATAATCGCTAGCAAGTAATTATGCGTTTTTATCGCCGTGCCTTTGGTTTGGGTAAGATGATAAAAACCCCACACAAAAAATGACATCAAGCCCCATCGCACTAGAATTTCTTCAGTAATGCCCCCGTATAGTATTTTGGTGTACCAGGGAGGCGTAAGCTTTTCACCGGCACGAATAAAGTCAGGTGGAAGATAAGGCGAAAGTGCGTCCGAAAATATCACTATCAATATTCCACCGGCAATACCGCCGATAATGGCCGGAATAAGCTGAGGTTTTAATGCGCTAACCATATTGCGGGAGCTGGCGATAGCCGCAATCACGGGTGCGGCCAAGCCCACTTTATTTGCGCAAATCCCTCCCAGCCACACCATTAAAAACAGTAAAACAGATGATTGGAGAATCGTGAGTGCCTGAATGGCAGCCATGGGTATAGGTAAGGGTTCAGGTTGTAATGCCAGTAACTTGGGAATCAGTGGTGCAATCGATACAACCCCGGCAAATCCCAGAATGAATAAATAGATCGCCGGTTTTAGTGTTTTTTGGACAGCCATTATGGTCTCTCTGGTCGATGGATTATTGATTGGCGCTTATTGTGGTGGATTGCGATTATCAATTTAGGACGCAAGTGATTAAGGGTTAAAAAGCAGGATGTGAGGGTGATGGCATGGTCTAAACGGAATACCACTTTCATCGATCTGCCTCAACACGGCTGCCTGTCACTCACGGCAAGCTATGCTTAGGAGTGGTGATCATCACCACAAACCGATTACTCACAACTCTATGGGAGCACTGACTATGTCTATCTCAGCGATTGTTGGATCTGTTCTGTTGATTGGTGCCTTAGCGCTGTTCTTGCTTGCGGGCGTTGCCCTTGCCGCGGTGGATAAGCATCTGGATGCAAAACGCGAGCACTAAGTGGCTTGCTGCCGTACGCTGAAAATTGCGGCGTCTGCGCTTTAGCAAACATAAACCAAGGGGCTATAGGGTTATTCTGATCGCCTTAATGACAGGATAATTCGGATAATTGTCATGGCTACTGTGTTCAAGACCCTGACCCTCTGGGTGCCACGTATTGTTGATCTGACCGAGCGCTATCCCTGGGCGATGCCGCTGTTTGGCTTTTGCTCGGGGCTGGCCAGTTTTTTTCTGGTCGAGCGCAAAGAGGAAATCGCCCAGCTAATCGCGATTCTTATGTTAGCTAGCTGGGTCTGGCTGATGGTGGAAAAGTTTCTGCGCCGCTTTGTCTCCAGCTGGTTCGGCCTGCAGCTGCCATCCTCACTGATGAACTACTTTGCCCAGTTGGTACATCAGGAAAGCCTGTTTTTTATAATCCCCTTCTTCTTTATTACCACCTCTTGGAATAGCGGGCAGATGGTGTTTACCGGGCTGCTGTTAGTTTCCGCGTTTGTATCCATTATTGATCCACTTTACTTCCGTTGGCTGGCACCGCGTCGCTGGCTCTATTTCTGCTTTCATGGCATCACCTTGTTTGCGGTTTTGCTCACGGCTTTGCCAATTCTCTTTCAGATTCCCACGGCCAAAAGCTACTTCTGGTCGCTTGCCATTGCCTTGGCAATCACCTTGCCCAGTGTGGCCAATGAAATGCGCTGGAGCTGGTGGAAGCGTATTCTGGCAGTAGTGATGTTAGGCGCGGTGACGGCGGCATCTGCCTATTTACTGCGCCCCTGGGTGCCGCCTGCAACACTTTGGCTGACGCAGGTGGCGATTACCGACCACATCGATAACCGCACCCGTTCGCCCGACAAAGTGCTCAAAGTCATCAGCCCAGAGCAGCTACATCAAGGGCTTTACGCCTACACCGCGATACACGCGCCACGCGGTTTGAACGAGCGGATTTACCACGAGTGGCGGCTCAATGGGCGCCTGATCGATAAAGTACCGTTGGATATCAACGGTGGTCGCGCAGCGGGTTATCGCGCTTGGTCACACAAACAAAATTTCCCTGCGCATGCGCTCGGGCGCTGGCAAATAAAGGTAGTCACCGAAGCCAATCAGGTTATCGGCATACTGCGCTTTCAAGTGGTCGATTCAGCGGAGAAGATAGCAGCGGCTGAATCCTCGGCGTCGCCCACAGGCATCACTCCTGCACCCGTCACTGCTGATGATGCGATGAAATCCACCATTATGAAGATTGTTGAAGAAGAGCAATAAATACAGCTTCTGGATGCGATTTGATCTATATCAATAACCCGCACAGGCAATAGCGCACACTGTCCTTGAGCACGCAATCGAGCGTGATAAATCCAGAGAGGGCATAGAGATGGTTATTTCAGGAATCGTTGCTACTGTGACACTTGTTGGTGTATTGGCGCTGTTATTTGTTGGTGGTTTAACCTTGGCGCTGATTGATAAAAAAGTAGATGCGACTCGGGAGCATTGAGTTATTGATTGAAATAAATGTAATTGTTTGAAATGGTTTTGGGGCGATGAAAAAGAGTAAGAATGAACAGCAATTTTTTGATTAACGCTGTTTAGTCATCATTGCATTAGATAGAATCCATGCCGCAAAATTTTGTCTGTTGGACGAATCAATTTGCGCACAAACAGTTACATCTATCAATCAGCTTGATGAGCATAATGGATGCTCTACAGGGATTTATTAAGGACTTTTTATGAAAAAGCAAATAATTGCTGCCGCTCTATTTTCTACTCTCTCTTTTCCTTCTTTTGCCGCCGGAATCTATGTATTCGCAGATTTTGAGCGCAACAAAGCGGAGGCAGACGTTGAAGATGTGAGCATTAGTCAAAGTGAAAATGGCTTTGGTTTGGGACTCGGATACAAATTTAACCCAACTTGGGCGGTTGAGTTTGCTTATCGCGACATGATGAATTTTAACGATGATGAAGTTTACGAAGATGTTGAGTTTCATGATGATACTGATGTCAGCGCACTGCAGATCTCTCTGCTAGCTAACTACCCGTTAAATGAGAAAGTTAATTTATATGGACGTTTGGGCGTCGGCAAAATTGATATTGACAGTAAATCTACCGCTAGCGGTTGGGGTGAAAGTTACAGTGAAAGTTCAAGCGAATCTGAAACCAAAGCTATTTTTGGCGTAGGTGGTAGTTATGCTTTTACTGAAAAACTGGGTATGCGTCTGGAATATAGCCAATTCGCGAAAATTGAAGAGACTACACTTTCCAGCCTTTCTATTGCGCTGACTTACGGTTTTTAATCGCCAAACCACCTGATTTTCAATCAGGTGGTTTATCTCTCTGTTCTGATATGAACAGCCTGTGGTAATCCTCTAGTATTAACTGAGAATGGTCGCCAAATACCTGCTGCGCCTATAATGCGCAAAACTTTCAGGTAAATGTGCTCCATGTCTTATCAACCCGTTGCTTACAAACCCCAGCTTGATGTTTCCGCCGATGCACAATCAGCGCCGCGCACCGGTAAGGGTTTGCGTATTGCACTGCTCGGCTACCGCAGTCATCCCCATGTGGGTGGGCAGGGGATTTATCTGCATTATCTGAGCAAAGCGTTGGTGGAATTAGGCCATCAGGTGGATGTCATTTCCGGCCCGCCTTATCCCGAGCTTGATCCGCGCGTGCGCCTGATTCAATTGCCCAGTCTTGATCTATACGCACACCCCAATCCCACGCGCGCGCTCAAATTAAAACACTTGTTGTCGCTCGCGGATTTTTCCGAGTGGTGGAGCAAGTTAAGTGGCGGCTTTGGTGAGCCTTATAGTTTTGGCCGCCGTTTGAATCGCTACTTCAAAAAAAATAAACCCCTCTACGATATTGTTCACGACAACCAAAGCCTCTGTTACGGTTTGCTCGCTTTGCAAAAGCGCGGTGTGAATGTCATCGCCACAGTGCATCACCCCATCACGCAAGATCGCGATCTCGCGCTCGCTGCAGCAACAACCAAAGGCCAGCGCTGGTTAATCAATCGCTGGTACAGCTTTTTGGCGATGCAGAAAAAAGTTGTGCAGCAATTGAATCATGTAATCACTGTTTCCAAACAGTCGCAGCAGGATATTGTTGCGGCCTTTGATCGACCCGCTGAAAAAATTCACGTCATTTCCAACGGTGTTGATACCAGTATTTTTAGGCCTTTGGAAAATATCACACGCATACCATTTAGATTAATTACCACTGCATCGTCCGATCAACCTTTAAAGGGTTTAAGTGTATTGCTGCGTGCGTTAGAAAAATTGCGCGCTGAATTTCCTGAATTGCACTTAACCGTTATCGGAAAATTAAAAGAAAACGGTGAGACTGAAAAAGAATTGCATGCACTGAATCTGCAAACAGCAGTGCAATTTAAATCCGGCATCAGTAACGATGAACTGGTCGCTGAATATGCGCAGGCAAGTATCGCCATAGTGCCGTCACTTTACGAAGGTTTTGGTTTGCCCGCCGCTGAAGCTATGGCTTGCGGCGTGCCGTTGATTTGCAGCGATGGCGGCGCACTGCCGGAAGTCGTCGGCGATGCTGCGCGACTAGTGCGCGCTGGCAATGTAGATGCTTTACAGCAAGCGCTAAATGCATTGTTGACCGACGACAGTGCGCGCGAGCAATTAGGGGTGCAGGGTAGGGAGCATATCCTGCAACAACTCAGTTGGGATTGTGTGGCTAAAAAAATGGAACGTTTTTATTTTCAAACTCTGAATCAGCCGCAAGATAATCAACTCGATAATCGTGAATTAGCGAGCGAGCAGGTACAAAATGCTTACGATTAACTTTCGCGATTTTCCATTAAAGACTGGTGACCTGGTATTGGATCTCGGCTGCGGCGAAGGCCGCCATGTGATCAATGCCTATCTGCACGGCGATGTCACCGCCATAGGTGTCGATTTAAATCACCGCGATCTGCTTACCAGCCGCGAACGATTTTTACCTTTTGATCAGCAATCGCAAAACAAAAAATTTTATTTGCAACAGGCCGATGCCACAGGTTTGCCCTTTGCCGACCACAGCTTCGATAAAATTATTTGCAGTGAAGTGCTGGAACATATTCCCGACTATCAAGCCGTGCTGGTGGAAATTGAACGCATCTTAAAACCCGGCGGCCTGCTCGCTGTTACGGTGCCGCGCGCTTGGCCAGAAAAAATCTGCTGGTGGCTGAGCGATGAATATCATCAAGTCGAAGGCGGCCACATTCGCATCTTTAACGGCCAGCTTTTGCGTCGCGAAATTGAACAGCAGCCATTTCAATTTTATAAACGCCACTGGGCGCACGCGCTTCACTCGCCTTTTTGGTGGATGAAATGCCTCTGGTGGAAAACACAGGATTCCAATCCGCTGATCAAACTCTATCACCGCCTATTGGTGTGGGACTTAATGGAAAAACCCTGGCTCACCCAAACGCTGGAAAAATTCCTCAATCCGATAATGGGGAAAAGTGTGGTGATGTATTTCAGGAAAGAGAATTCATAATGAAAAATTTATTACTTTCCAAAGGCTTTTTCCCCGAGAGCCTATTGCGCCCAACCATCAATTATATTTTGCAAACCCAATTGCCCAACGGTTGTATCCCTTGGTTTGAAGATGGCAAAGCCGATCCTTGGGATCATATCGAAGCCGCTATGGGCTTAACGATTGGCGGCGAACTAACTGCCGCGCGCCGTGCTTATGAATGGCTGGCGAATGAACAACTTGAAGATGGCAGCTGGTGGGCCAATTATCTGGGTGATGAAGCGGTCGATAGAAATCACCGCGAAACTAATTTTATTGCCTATATCGCTACCGGTATTTGGCATTACTTTTTAATCACGGGCGATAAAACCGTTCTGCGCGAATTTTTTCCAGCAGTAAAAAAAGCGATAGATTTTGTGCTGCGCTATCAAGCGCCCACTGGCGAAATTTATTGGGCAGTCGCGCAAGATGGCAGCGCAAAAAAAGATGCATTAGTCACCGCATCCAGCTCCATCTATAAAAGTTTGGAGTGCGCTTTATTAATTGCCCAAACACTGGGTGAAGAATCCGCACACTGGATGAGCTGCTGGAAAAAACTAGGCAATACCTTGCGCCAGCACCCGGAATGTTTTGACCGCACCTGGGAGCCAAAAACCCGTTTCTCTATGGATTGGTTTTATCCCATTCTCACTGGTGTTGTTGAAGGCAAAGCCGCGCAACAGCGGATAGAAGAAAAATGGAAAACTTTTGTAGAAAATAACATCGGCTGCCGCTGCGTCAGCGATGAGCCTTGGGTAACAGTGGCAGAATCTTGCGAACTCACGCTAGCGCTTTTAGCGGCAGGCGAACACGCTAAAGCGGTTAATTTATTTAGCTGGTTGTTTCAATTTAAAGATGAAGACGGCGGCTACTGGACGGGTTTTAATTTCCGCGATCAAGTCATCTGGCCGCGCGAAAAAACTACCTGGACCGCAGGTGCAATTCTGCTCGCTGCTGACGCGCTTACGCAACATACCGCCGCCGCCAATTTGTTTTTGCAATCGGCTATTGAAAAGCAGATCACCGAATTATCGCGCACGACTGAACATTAATCTCAACCTATTTATTGCCAAGAACAATTATGCGTATCCCACGAATTCATACCGAACAAGCTTTAGTTACCGGCGAGTTAATCAAACTGGAAGAAGCCGCGTCGCACCATCTGAGCAAAGTCTTGCGTATGCAAGCCGGGCGCGAGCTGATTTTATTTAACGGCACAGGCGGAGAATTTGCCGCGACCATTAGCGAAGTCAACAAAAAATACGTGAGTGTATTAATAGCCGAACATACTGCGGACAACCGCGAATCGCCACTGCAATTGGAATTGGCGATTGGTATATCGCGCGGCGAACGCTTTGAATGGGTACTGCAAAAAGCAACTGAACTCGGCGCCACTAAAATCACACCGCTGATTACCGAGCGTACCGAAGTAAAAACCGGCGGCGACAGGCAAGAAAAACTGCACGACCGCTGGCAACACATCATCATCAGCGCCTGTGAACAATGCCAACGCAATTTAGTGCCGGAGCTATCATCACCCGTACAGATTTCCGATTGGTTAAACACAGTAGATTCAGATCTACGCTTCGTCCTTCATCACCGCGACAGCAAAAGCCTGCCCGCCGAACAAAAACCGCAAAGCGTCAGTTTATTGATTGGCCCGGAAGGTGGCCTGAGTGAAAGCGAAATTGCTCTTGCCCAAGCAAAACAATTCAATGCTTTAACGCTCGGCCCAAGGGTATTAAGAACCGAGACAGCACCAGTCGCGGCAATTAGCTTGGTGCAGTATTTGTGGGGAGATTTTTAATAGCTAGCAAATGAAAATATTTTTACTCACCCATGAGCGAGAACTATTGCGCGCAACCAATACAGGAGCTTTGGCAGCGAGAGTCGCGCCTGAAATAGTAGAGCGAATAGTCTGGGCGAGAAACACTTCTGATCCGTCTTTGCTGAATACAATCAGTAATAACAATACGCTATTGCTCTACCCGGTAGATGATGCCGATGCAGTCGCGATAGACGCATTTGAAAATATCATTTTGTTGGATTCCACCTGGCAGGAAGCCCGCAAAATGTTTAATAAAAGCCTTTATTTAAAAAACCTACCTAAAGCGCAGATAAAGTCCCAAACTGTTTCCCAATATCAACTAAGACGCAATCAACCGGAGGGAGGTTTGTGTACTGCTGAATGTGTAATGGAAATACTCAGAGCAAAAAATCACACAGACATTGCTGAGCGATTAGAGGCAGAGTTTGCGATTTTTAATTCAAAAATAATCCGCACCTAAATGTAGGTTGGGGTGAGGAACGAACCCCAACATAACAGGCTTTACTCGCCTAAACTGTATAAAGCTTTCATTAGTTAATTTTAGCGAGGGTGCAACTATGGCAGGCGGATGGGCGAAAGACGGAGCCGTGCAAGACCAAATTGATGCGAGCATTGAAGACGCCGTACAGCTCGCGCGCAGCCGTCTACCTGAAGGCGAAAGCTTAACCCATTGCGAAGAATGCGATGCACCCATACCGCAAGCGCGGCGCAACGCCATACCCGGCGTGCGCTTATGCGTTAGCTGCCAACAAGCACACGACGAAAACGAAACCCTTTATTCCCCCATCAACCGACGCGGCAGCAAAGACAGTCAGTTACGATAACTCCGTGTTTCCCTTCTCTGCTAGCCACTTTGGGAAAACCTAAGCGAAACACTTAATTCATAGAGAAAGCTTGATGGTTACACTTTTATGCGCATAAAAGTGTGGTCTCTCTCCTATTAGCTTAGGTAGATGCCTGATTCAAGCGAGTACTTAAGTGATGCACGTGCAGAAATAGAGTTCATCATTACCAATGACGATGGCAATGTAGTTCCCGTGGAAGTAAAAAGCGGAAAACGCACTCGCGCCAGATCATTACAATCCTACATTGAAAAATGCAGCCCTCATAAAACTCTCAAGCTAACTGGCACTCAAGGTTCAGGCGTAGATGAGCAAACCAATATCGTTATGCCGCTTTATTATGCTGAATATGTTTTAACACGTATTTAATGTATGTGATGGAACAGGCCAGCCAGTTTCGTTAACTATTCTGAATGGCATCCATCGCAGCCGCGAGTGCAACAAGCCCGTTTGATTTTAATTGTGCAGCTACTTGTTGCTGATCTTCGCGCGAACGATTTTGACTAAGTTTGTATTTACACTGAATTTCAGTAATCGCAATCTCTACTCCGACAATGGCATTTAACATCGCTGCTTTGTACTCAGGCTGCCAAGGTTTTTTAAACGCACTTTCGTATTTTTGCGTTAGTGCATCCACAACGTATTTCAGCTTTTCTGCATCGTCGATTAGTGAACAAACGCCATAAATATGAACAGCTTGATAATTCCATGTGGGAACGCCCGGAGAGTTATACCAAGAAGGCGAAACATATCCATGAGCACCTTCCAAGGTAATCAATACCTCTTGCCCTGCTAACTGAGTGTGTTGCGGGTTAGCAATTGCCAAATGCCCGTAAATTTTTGTTTTATCTTCCGATAATAAAAATGGCATATGGGTGGAAAATATTTTGCCATTAAGCTGAGAGATTAGCTGCCCAAATGCGTTTTCCTGAATAAAAGCAAACTTCTCATTATCGTCCGTAATTTCAAATGGCTTTGGGATGTACATTGTTATTCCTTGGTTTGACTTGTGTGCACACAAGCGCAATTTCAATAATCCCTATTTTAAGTACGAATTATTCAGCTAATGTGTTGTTAAGTAACGTATCAATTGCAGTTTTCGCTTCTTGAAAAGCATCTTCAACTGTGAATGCAAGATTGGATTCTAATATTTCATTATCTTTACATATCGACCATTCAAATCCTTCTCTATAAGGATCAGGATTATTTTCAATGTAAATAGTGTAATCTTTGAATTCTTCCTCAATAGATCCGTGAATTTGTTCGGTAACAGAATAGTTTTTCATGGCAGCATCCTCTGTTGTTATGTGTATTTTCGGATTCTGCCGTGATTTCGTCTACGGACTAAAAGTCACAACTTGCCAGTAATTTCCGCTGATTGTGAATCATATAAAAGCCAATTGGCTGTAGTATGAATAACTTCATTGAGATTGCGGCGGGTTTTGCCTTTTAGAGCACATTCCCAAATGACCAATACTTTCCAGCCAAGCTCTTCACAGGCATAAATATTTCGCTCATCGCGAATTTTGTTTGATCCTATTTTTTCTTTCCAAAACTCGATACGAGTAGACGGCCATTTGAACATGTGGCAGTTGTGTGCATGCCAAAAGCAGCCATTTACGAATATAACTGCGTGATGTTTAGGTAATACCAGATCAGGCTTGCCGGGCAGATCCTTTCTATGTAATTGATAACGAAAACCTAGTTTATGCAATCCTTTGCGGATAGTCATTTCTCCTCGGGTATTTTTGTTTTTAATACCCGCCATCATTACGGATCGTTGTCCTGATGAAACTTTATCCATATCAGTGTTATGTGTTTAGTATTTCATACTTGTTGTACAGATTTTTTATATCTTTATGATTGACTCGAAATTGGCTTCTTCTTTTTATTTTAGGTGAAGTGCTTGATGCATTTTCCATTTTAATTCCCGGGTCATAAAAAATTGTACCGGTTTGTACTGCGGCAAGAAAAACCTCAAAATTAGTTCCTTCACCTAATTCCAGATTATTTCCAAAATGATATTCCTTAAGGCCTGTTACTGTATTGATTCTGGATAAACAAGGAACATAAACAGCTTGTGAGTGTTTTCTTTTCCAGTGATCGATCAACTTTGCAAAGCTCCATGATGCAGCAATTTGATCATTTTTATCTATCAATGCAATTGACCCATTTGGATCTATAATGGACAAACTTTTCTCATCAAACCCAAGAATTTGCATGGTTAAATTTGTTAAATTCTGAGTTTTACCTGCGGTATGTTTTCCTCCAAAATTATATCTATCTTGTATTCCAGACTTGTCGGGGTATCCATAGTTTTGGATAAAAGCTGACGGCCCTTTTTCAACGTATATTCCACCGTTTGGTTCTGGCGTCATTAAAGTTGTTGGTTTTGCTCCACTGGATGGAAACTTTGATACTCCAAATTGCTTAACTTCCCAGCCCATGTAGTCGGGTTCTGAGAATCCATTGGGATAAATGTTAAGGAGGGATTCCAATGTATAACCACCGCCATTTGGGGCGGAGTAATTGCTATAAGTTAAATCAGCGTTTAACTTTCTACTGGAAATCCATCCTTGGGAATGGATATTCAGGAGCGTTCTAATGAGAGAATCTTTTGTTGATACTTCATGTTCTTTTTCATCGATCTCGATTTCACTAAGAACACTTCCAACGCTTTTAAATGAGATCAGACTTAATTCATTAGCTAGATTGCTTTCAGGTGTAACAAGATAGGCATATATTTTTTTATTATTGCATACTCCAAAAATTAACCATCGCCCTTCACTTCGTCCTTGTTTTTGCGGTGCCATCCATTTACTTATATTCACTTTTGAGTTACGTAAAAAGCCTGATAGCCTGACTTCCGGATATTGTGGGTAATAAATTAATTTTGCATGTGGAGCTAATATGCAATTCCCTTCTGGAGTAATCCACTCCAAATGCAGACTGGCTTGAAACTTAATTGATGTTTTTGATTTCTTTGTAGAGCTGGTAATAGATGGTTCTATTTCATCCGTTGGTATAAAAGAAAGCTCGGTCAGATCTCCACCCAAGTAGGGTTGATTCTTACTATTATCGTTAGGCGATAATTTTTTAACATAGATTTTATCTACACCATTATCGATTAGGATTTTCTTTAAAATCGTAAGGTTTATTTCTTTTGATGCTTGAGAATCGTAGGTTCCAATATCGTCTTTAGGCATATTTTTCTGCTTTTTAGGGTTAGCCTTGAATATGAAAGTTTTTCATAAAATAAGGATATGCAGCCTCATATACCAGATCCCCAAAGGAGCTAAACATGATGCTCATTATCATATTGATTTCAGTTATTTCATCGGAATTGAAAATAACCTCTCCAGTTTTTATTGAAATTAAATTTTCTGGCGATTCATCAGGGTGGAACAAAAGTCCTTTTTCATACATTTCTGAAAACCAATAACTCATCCCATCAAGAGTTTGATCTGTAAATTTGGGTATTCGTGAAATTTGCATTTCAAAGCTCCTTGCGTGATGTTATTTAACTTTGGTCTTATTCTTGTTTTCCGCGCGTACATGTTCAATCACAAAGGGTGTTACTAGTCGAGCGACTTCTGTAATAACCGGAACAACTACGCTGTTGCCAAATTGGCGGTACGCTTGCGTATCACTCACGGGTATTTTAAATGAATCCGGATATCCCATTAATCTTGCACACTCGCGAGGAGTTAAACGGCGAGGGCGTTTGCGTGATCCTTGTGAGACCAGAATTTCAGAGCCATCCTTGTAGTATCTAGCAGATAAAGTGCGCGTAACACTATCACCTGTTACCAATCCAAAACCAAATCCGTTTCCAGCAGCGCTGTGTTTTTCTTTATAGGCTTGCAGGTAAGCCCATAGGTTTTCAGTTAAGGTGTACTTTGGATTGATTTTCCCTTTCTCGCCAATTGTGTAAGGGTCTTCAATTTTTTCACTTCCATCTTGTGGGTGAAGAATAGAAGATAAACGTGGCCCCGTTGATGGCAACTTTAATTTGTCCCAAGAAAAGTCATTTTTTTCGAGGAAGCCGACAATAATAATTCTTTCCCGGTGTTGGGGAGTAAAGTGCTGTCCATCGATTACTTTGTAATGTACTTGGTAGCCCAGTTCATCTCGCAAAGTTTCCAAAATGACTTTAAATGTATTGCCTTTATCGTGCGAAACTAAATTCTTAACATTTTCTAGAAGAAAGGCCTTGGGCTTTTTTTCGGCAATAATACGTGCAACATCAAAAAACAAAGTTCCTTGTGTTGTGCATTCAAAACCATGAGGACGGCCTAGAGCATTTTTCTTTGATACACCTGCAATGCTAAATGGCTGACAAGGAAATCCAGCTAATAAAACATCATGGTCAGGGACATCTGACTCATGTACTTGTGTAATGTCACCCGCAAACATGTGAGTTTCATCCGCAGGGAAATTTGCCAGATAGGTTTTTTGCGAGAAATTATTCCACTCACTGGTAAATACGCAATGACCTCCAAACTTCTCAAATCCCATCCTTATCCCACCAATACCGGCAAACAAATCAATAAAGGTAAAAGGATGTTCCTGATTTTTCGGCTGTGTAATGAGCGGCAATATGCGTTGGCGAATAGCATCAGATAAATAAGGCGGCGGTTCATTTTCACGAACCTCCCAGCGTCGTATCGTTCTTACATCAACACCAAGAATATCTGCCAAGTCGCTTTGGCTATAAATTGCTCTGGCTTCACGAAGTAAATGTAGGGGGTGTATATCGTTCATATCTTGCTCACCGGCGGGAATAAATGCGGACATAATGCCCTAAGAAATTTCCAATTTGCAAGCGATATTTATGTATTTATATACAGTAGTATGTGGCGTTGGAGTTGGGTTTCCTAGCTATGCTTCCTGGATCATTTTCGTAGCGTCACGCAAATGATCGCGTTAAGAAGTAGCCAAACATCCAACCAAAACAAAACGGCCGCAGAAATTTGCGGCCGTTTTGTTATCTACATCCAAAAATCTTTGATCAATTAAAACGTCGGCCAACCACCAGAGAAGTTCAGGTCGCTGATAAACAGAATCGATGCGCCGTTGCTGCTGGAGTAGCGGTGGCGGGCGATGCGGCCGCTGGCGACTGACTGTCCGCCTGAGGCTGCCCAGCCTGAGCTTGCACCTTCAAATACAGTGCCGCCGCCGTTTTTCATGTCTACGCCGTTCTTGTCGAGGTAGGGGCCGAACAAGCTGGTCGAGCGGCCGTAGGCGATGTAATAAGTGCTGTTTGCACCAGCGCAGCAAACACCTTTGGAGACGAATAAATAGTAGTAACCGCCGTTGTACACAATGTTCGGGCCTTCAATACCGCCGCTCGCTGAGGCGATGCGGTAGGAGTTGCCGGTGGCTTTCATGGTGCTGGAGTTGAGCGCGGTGACGTAGATGCCGTTGCTCCAGGAACCGTACACCATGTAGGGCGCGCCGCCCGCACTTTGGATGAAGCTGCCGTCGATGGCGTTGATGCCAGCGCCAGCGGCCGATTCGATTACTATGCCGCCATCCGTCCAGTTACCCGTCGCCATAGAGGTGGCTTTGGCTACGCCGATCGCGGATTTGGTGGAGCCGAAGGTGGATACGGAATAGAACACGTAGGTATTACCGTTGTAACGGAAAATGTCCGGCGCCCAAGTGGAGGCGGTGTTGCCGTTATAGGCTTTCCACCAGTTCAGGCCGCCGCCAAAAATGGGTACGCCTTGAACCCAGTTAGTGCCGTCGGTGGAGTATTTGATCGCGATACCGCCCGCGGTGCTGGTCTCGCCCAGCCACCAAATGCTCTCTTTGGTGATGCCCGGGTCGTGCGTGACCAGATTGCCGGTCAGGGTGTAAGTGCCTGCAGTTGCGGTGGTTGATAGTGAAAGAGCGCCGATTGCCAAAGACGCAACCGCACCCCATTGCTGGAGTAGACGTGACATTTTCATAGTTAGCCTTTTTATCTTTATATGACTAATTTTTAGGAATCCCGCGCACTTCTATATCAGCATATAAGCAGCGCTGGGATTTATTTTGTGTCTTATTGTAAGACAATATTAATAATAGTTGAGCAGATCAGATGCTGGCAAGAGCAGTTTGTAAAAATAATCGCCAGTTGTTGTTTAGGGCGTCATTGATCGGTTAGAGCCCAAGAATTGTTTAGGGCGCTAGCGCTAAGTCGCGTTTGAGGCTGTTGCGCTGGCTATCGTTGAGGTAAGCCAATTGGTCGATGTAGGCGCTGGCCTGATTGGGGTCGGATTGTTTGATGGGCGAGAGCAGGCTCAACAAACTATTCAACTTGAGCTGGGTGTTTTGGATGCGACCAGCCGTCGCCAATGCTTGGGCGGGATTATTGGCTTGCTGCTCAACCAGCTGACTGAAGAGCGAATCCAATGCAGGCGATGGCGTTTGGCTGCCAAGCCAGCTGGCAGCGGCGATTTCATCATCCGTCAGCCACTGGCGATACGCATTTTCCAGCAGCTCGTTTTGTTGCTGTTGGGCATCGTCCTGCGCTGTTTCGCTCGGCATGTCGCTCAACATAGTTCCGGCGCGGCCGGGTGGTGTTTCGGTCGTCTGCACCGGTTGTTGCACCAGCCATTCCAGCGCCGATTGCGGTTGATAGGTCGCCCATTGTTCGACCAATGCGCGGGTTAAATCCTGCCGAAAACCATCGTTCTGGTCGAGATAATCCAGTAAAAACACCGCCGAGTCGTAATGGCCACCGCGCGCCAAACCTTGAATCGCCGCTTGGTAGATGTCTTTTTTAATCGGGCTTTGCGCCTGCGCATAGCGGTCGGCAAAGTCCAGCGTTGCGGTGGGTTGGGTGATGGCGATGGCGCCAATCAGTGCGATAAAAGCAGAGTTATTCTGAGGGTGATTCGACTCCAGCCAGCGCCAGGCGAGTGCCGGATTGGTCTGCCCCCAAAGCGCGAGAATCTGGTTTTGCGCATCTTGCTGGAGTTCGCCTTTAAGCTGGCGCGTCTGTTCAAGTGCTGCTTCGGGCGCGGTTTTGGCCAGCTCCAATAAATCTTGCATTTGCAGCCAATCGCGCTGGTAGCTGGGTTGATCTGGCAAGTTTGTAATCTGTGGCTGCTGGATGGCGGGTTGCGCTGGC
This sequence comes from Cellvibrio chitinivorans, assembly GCF_035117775.1. Lineage (NCBI taxonomy): Bacteria > Pseudomonadati > Pseudomonadota > Gammaproteobacteria > Cellvibrionales > Cellvibrionaceae > Cellvibrio > Cellvibrio chitinivorans. Next base: position 495,170 of record NZ_JAYKKN010000001.1, on the reverse strand, counting down.
TGCGGCGCAGGCACAGCCGGAGCTTGGCTAAACGCGGCTGGCTGCTGATAAACAGCATCAGGCGTTGGTGATAATTGCGGAGCAGTCCAGCGCCCCGCAAAGAAGGCGCTGGCGAGACTGGCACCGGCCAGACAAACGAAACTGAGCTTGTTCATTATTAGTATCTGCTGCGAGTGGTCGCCAATTAGGCGATTTAATTGTCTTATAATCCTACGCTTAAACAGTCTCAATATTCAAAGCTTTGTTAGCAAAGCCCTGGCATCACAGTCCAAAAATCAGCGAACGGTGAGTCGCAAACCCCGCCAGAGCGCCATCGCCCACGGCAAAAGTGACACTGCCCATAGGCCGCGCCAAGTCGCCGCAGGCAAATACGCCGGGCACGTTGGTCTGTTTGAATTCGTCGGTTTTGACGTAAAAACCCATAGGGCTTTCGGCGATTTCGCAGCCTAAATCCTGCGCAATCCGGTTGGATGGTTGCATGAGTGTGGCGACAAACAAGCCCGCCAACTCCACCAATCTGCCGTTTTCGAGCTTGATAATCGCCGACTGCTCGCCTGCAATTTCAGTTACTCGCTCTGTTTCGATGCTCACGCCGCGCGCCGCCAATTGTGTGCGCTGATCCGCATCGGGCGTAAAGCAGTTGTTGGTAAACAGGGTAGTTGGGCCCCAGTCAGGAATCAGCATCGCCTGATGAAACGATGCCTCGCTGGTAGCGATTACACCCAGTTTGCCCTGATTTAATTCATAGCCGTGGCAGTAGGGGCAATGGAACACGGTTTTGCCCCAGCGCTCTTGTATTCCTGTGATTGCCGGTAAGTGATCGCTTACACCTGTGGCGAGAATCAGGCGTTTGGCGCTGAAGGTTTTATTGTCTTTTGTCGTTACCGCGAAGTTATCGCCGGACTTTTCTACTGAATCCACCAAGCCTTGCAACCAAGTGAGATTGGGATATTCCAGCAACTGTGCTTTGGCATCCTCGGCGATGGCGCTGGGCGATTTTCCATCCTGCCCCAGAAACCCGTGGGAGTGACTGGCGAAACGGTTGCGGCGCACACCGCCGTCGATCACCAACACCTGGCGACGACCGCGGGCAATTTGCAGAGCGGCGGCCATACCGGCATAACTGCCGCCAATCACGATGACATCAAACTGGCTCATGGGTTAGTCCTCTTCACTGCTGGATTCGTGGGGGAAAATGGCATGTTCGTGGGTGCCGGAGAAACCGCGCGCCTGCATACGCTGGTGGAAATCGGCGCTGAGTTGGGCGAGGGTGACAGCGCGAAAACGCGCCAGCAGCAGGGCTTCGGCTTCGGCAAACGTCGAGTTGAGCGCGTTGTTGACCGCCTCTTCCACCAAACAACCGGGCGACTCGGTGCGGTTGCCCATCGCCAGTAGCCTGGGTTGGTTCAGCGCCTGATAGATGTCGTAGAGGGTGATGCTGTCCAACTCGCGGCACAGCTTCCAACCACCGCCGTGGCCTTTCTCCGAGCAGACCAACTGATGCTCGCGCAGCCCCGCCAGCACCCGGCGGATCACCACCGGATTGGTTTTCATCATCTGCGCCAAGGCTTCCGAGGTCATGGGCGTACCCACCTCAGCCATATGCAGAAGAACGTGCAGCACGCCCGAGAGTCTTGAATCGCGTTTCATAAATCACCTTTTGTTTGATCGGCAGAGCAATCAAATTCACGTAACTAAATTGGTTACGTGAAAAGGTAATCCATTAAATTAACTTATGCAACTTTTGTTGTTACATAAATATTGTTACGTGATGTGGGATTAGGTAAATGAAGAGGTTTATATAGGCAGATAAGGATTAACCTGAATTGGCAGTTGCTCAGGTGTGAAATGGGTTGGTTATACGTAGCTGATTTATCGTTTGCGCGTTTTGCATGTCTTCTGACGCCAGCAGATCGCATCGGCTTTCAAGCGCCGCCGCAATAATCAGGGAATCGTAAAAGCTGTAGCCATATTGCGTCGCAATCGCCAGCCCGATGTTGTGGATTTCCTGAGTCAACGGAATGACTTCAGAGAGCGTTTGTATGGCGTGGCTGAGGTCAGCGATTTCGTGCCATTCCAGTTTGGCCTTTTTGCGTGCGACCTGTGCAAATTCGTTGAGCACCTGAGTGCTGATCACACAGCCCGTCTGAACCAATTCGAGTGCGGTTTGTTGTTTGCTGCCCTCATCCAGAAGGGCGTACACCAGAATATTGGTGTCGAGAAAAATCCTATCTCTCATTAATTTCATCCCGATTGAAGGTGAAGTTGCGGGGCAAGCGGCCAGTGAAGCGGCCAAGCGTTTCCAGTGCTTTGGCTTTGCTTTCGTCTTTAATGACTTCAAAACCAGTAGGCGACGCCACAATTTCCACTTCGTCTCCGGCTTTCAGCGCTAAAGATTTAGCGACATTCGCAGGAATTCGCAGCGCCAGACTATTACCCCATTTCGCAATTTGCATGATGTGTACCTATCTGAATGTGCCCTTGGATATACATATTTATCAATGTATATCATTGAGTAAAATTTGTGCAAGCTGATTATTGGCGCGCAGCCAAGTCGTTGTCGTTAGGCGAGCTTTACACAATTGCTCACTAATAGTAATGCGCATAACATATGCGCATGAAATTAAAGGAGGCAGCTATGCTTGCAGTTTACGACCAAAACGCCCCGAAAAAGCCGACAAACCTGAGCATCAATAGCGACTTGCTGAAGAAGGCAAAAGACTTGGAGATAAACCTCTCCGCAACTTTAGAGCAGGCGCTTACCAACCAGATAAAAGCCAAACAAGCTCAGCAGTGGTTGGAACAAAACAAAGATTCGATTGCGGCCTACAACAAGGCCGTTGATGAAAACGGTGTGTTCAGCGATGGACTGCGGAGCTTCTAAATGGCGCAGTTCAGTGTTTACCAAAATAAAAATCCACACAGCAAAAACGACATTCCATTGCTCTTGGATATACAAACAAATTTGCTCGAATCACTCCAAACGACTGTCGTAGTCCCACTCAAAAAACTTGCCACAAACAAAGCTCAAATGTTGGCGCAGCTAACCCCAGTGCTGACGATTGAAAACGTAGATTATTTAATGCTCACCCCGCAATTAGCAGGTATTCAGCGCAAGGAATTAGGCGAAGAAGTCGCGAATGTTGAATCCGCAAGAACAGAAATTTTAAACGCCTTGGATTTTCTTTTTAGCGGGATTTAATCGCAATTGAGTTAGGCATTTCCTTGCCTTTTAAAAATTGTCGATTGATTTCATGCGTACGATTACGCTGCGCTAATCGTACCTACATGCTTCTAATTTTAATATCCAAAATCTTTTACATCGGAAAGTAGGTCTTTAACTTGTCTCCCAACTCTCTTATGAAATTCAAACTTAACCTCTTCATCTTCAAGTTTCGATACATTCATGCCAAAATAATCAACTAAAACAGCCCTCATCATATCGATATCATATTTATCAAAATTTGGTATGTAGTTTGTTTCATATCTTTTGTGAGTTAACTCTTTAAAAGCTCGGACAAACTTTTTCGGAGTCACGTCAACATTAAATCTGCGGCATAGTTTTTTGACATGGTTGTCAAGTGTGTGCAAAAGTTTTTCGTCATTAATTTCTGCGAAAAAAAATAACCAACCCTTGCTTTTGTTTTCAAAAACACAGCCCGTGATACGCAAATTTAATCGCCATAGTAAAAAATTTTCATTTTTTCCCTTGGAGTGGGCGTGAGTAGTAAATATTGCAACTAAAGAGGATTTTAATTTTTCCACACTACCTTGTCGTGCACTGATTAAACTGTTTGAAAATTGATACCCCAAATAATCAAAGCTATCAATGATAGATCCAATACTGGATTTTTCTGGGGCTTTTATAGGGTCATGTACTTGAAGTCCAATTTTGGAAAACCGTTTGATAATCTCTCTAGCAATACTTTCAGCATCAGTTCGGCTGCAAAAAATAAGTACATCATCCACGTAACGATAACAACTTACCTTAGGTAATGATGACAAATACCGATCAATATTAATTAGGTATATCGCCGCTAAAATATTTGAAATGGCTAAGCCTTGTGGGACACCTTTATTAACACGTGAATCGCTAGGCTTTGAAACCGTGACGGTTGGTGACGTCAATGCACTGAAAATAAAATCCAGAATATTCTGGTCTCTAATCTTTTTTCTAAGTCGACTAAGTAATTCATCATGCCGGACAGAAGGATAAAAATTAGTGATATCAAGTTTTATATAGCCATCATACCTACCTGATGAAACATCAGACTTAACTTTCTTCACTATATTTTGAGGTAAATCAAAATTAATTGTATTTTTATAGTGAGCACCTAAAAAATCACATAGGGCTCTTAATGCAATACGATCCCTGACGGTAGGAATCGAAATTTCTCGGGGTATTTTGTTTCGCCCTTTGCTAACTAGTTTTAATTTATATTTGGAGAATTTATAGGTTGATGATTCGACTTTTCTTGAAAGTATATCTATTTGTTCATTTAGTTGTTTTCTAAATGCATACTGATCTAGGTTATCTATCCCAGTGGCGCCTGAGTAAATTACATAATCGGTAAATATTTTCTCTAAACGTTCTTTAGAGAAGGATTTTTTAAAGAGTTTTTCGACAGTCAATCAATACACCTCAATTGTAAGAATATTGCGACTGGTAATAGGTAAAATAAAATCATTATTAGGAGTCGTTTAATTTTGTACCAAGCCACATAAAGCCAAATATATTTAGTTGGAACTCTATTTAATTCTTTTGATTCCGTTGTGAGATAACTTTCACATAGAGCGCTGTAATAATCGATAGTTAGGTGGTTTTCGCACACTCCTAAAATTTGTTCATATTCTTCGGAGAATTTTTCTGTTGATAGATCTGGAGAATTTAGCGATTCATAATGTTTAACTCTTCGATAGATGTTATTTAGAGTTTCATAGCATTCTTTAATAAGCCCTGCTCTTTCTTTAAAAGATAATCCATTTATAAAACCTGATATACATAAAACAAGTACAGAATAAATTACCCAAGCAATTCCGGAAACGTTATCCTCTTGGGATGAGGTTTTTAAATAATAGATGGAAACTGCAACTCCAAAAAAGGAGTACCAAAGTAGAAGAATTTGAGCTTGGAATGCATTAGATAAAATTCTTTTTTCAGCATGAATTTTTGCTTTTCTGGTCCACCATATATTGTCTGAAAATGCCATTATTTATTTCCTTAAAAGAGATGCCCTGAGATGTCATTTAGTTACATTGAGTTAACACCCGTTGCCGGGCAAGTCCGAAGACTAAGAGGCGAGCTCTTCAATATTAGTTGCACTCACAAGTGAGTGGCCTGCCGAAGCTGGCACATCTCAGGGCGAAGCAGATTAAACCCTATCGAAAACCATTTAAGCAAGCTTATTATTTTACAAAAATAAGAAAATAAAAAATTGTTATGATGCAATATAGTTTCTATTTTTGTATTAGAAAATCTTTAACCTTTTCCTTCATTATTTTTAATGATGCCAGCTTAAAAATTTCTTAAATAAAATTAGGGTGGCCATAATTCGTATCGCAAATTCTATATATGTTTTTTTACATCTATCTCAAGATATTTAGCTGTTATATTTATGGCCCGTAAACAGCGGTTAATTTTTTATTATTCGAAAAATCTTGGATTTGATTAATCACAGTCTTCCCATCAAGGAAAGCGGCTAACAACCTGTAGTTATTCCTATGTCAATCCAATGGCGTGATTTTCTACTATAGCCAATATTTTGAGGAATACATCACATTACACAAGGTTTTGGTATGGAGGGATTAATCATCCCTCGTCAGCACTTCCAACAATTCAATCTCAAACACTAAGTTGGAATTGGGTTTGATGTGGGCGCCGATTTGGCGTTCGCCGTAGGCGAGGTGGGCGGGAACTTGGAGTTTGCGTTTGCCGCCGACTTGCATGCCCATTAGGCCTTGATCCCAACCTTTGATAACACGGCCGGTGCCGATGACGCATTGGAAGGGTTTACCGCTGCGGTGGGAGGAATCGAATTCGGTGCCGTCTTCTAACCAGCCGGTGTAGTGGGTGGTGATAAGGGCGCCTTTGACGACGGTTTTGCCGTCGCCAAGTTGCAGGTCTTCAATGATCAGTTCGTTCATAGTCTTGAGAAGGTTTAATTTTTTTACCGTACGGTAAAAAAGAATGCTCTTTACGTGTTTTGGAAGATGATTTTTTACCGAGCGGTAAAATTTTTAGATGCGCCCGCGAGATTTATCGGCTCGCGGGGCTGTTTAACGTTTAACAAAGCTTAGTTATCTAAATGCCCTAATTATCTAAATGCCTCTTAATTATCCAAATGCAAATAGTCGAGAAACGCGCGCTCCATTGCTTCCACATGGGGAATTACCGCTTCTTCGCCCGCCCAAGATACATGCATCAATTCAAAAGCTTTGTTGTCGGCGTCTTCGCGTTCGCTGATTTCCTCTTCGGTTACCCGCGCCAAACGCGGTAAGCCTTGGGTGAGGATGGCGAGAAAAGGTAGGGATTCGTGCTGGCCGGTGGTGTTTAGCACGGCAAAACGCGAGCGCTGGGCGAGGTTGGGTTTGTCTTCGCCGTTCATGACTTCAAACGACAGCAGCGGAATGGTTTGTTCGCGCCAGCTGCAATTGCCCAAGTACCACGCGGGTGCATCCTGCACCGGCACCACTTGGGATACAGGCACAATTTCTGCGACTGTCACGTTGGGTGCGAGCAGCTGGCGCCCTTGCAAGGGGATGAGCAGGCTGGCGACTTCTTGTACTTTTTTCTCGATGCGCTGTGGTGCTCTCATGGGCTAATCCTGTCGGTTTTGTTCTGTATTATCAATGCGTTAACGTTTTAGCTGCGCCAGCGCGCGCGCCAGATACTCGGGCGTTCCGCTCAGGCTTACACAGCCAGTGGCAAGCGCCGATACGGGCATGGAATCGCTGGTGCAATCATCGGGCGACTGCGCCCAAGCCTTGCCGCCGACCTGTTTAATGAGGCGACAACTGGCTGCGCCGTCATCGCCCATGCCGGTAAAAATAATCAGGCCGCAGCGCTCGCGATAAATGCGTGCGGCGTTGGCGGCTATCTGGTCAATCGAGGGGGCGTAACTGCCTTTCCACGACTGGCCATAACTCAAAGCTAAAGTGCCATTTGCCAGAATTTCCACCGGGTCGCGCGCCGTTACCAGCGTCATGCTGTTGGCGGTTAATACCACGCCTTGGGTGGCGACCATTGCCGGATAGTTGCCGGCGTTGCTCATCATGCGGTTGAGGGTGACGGCCTGATGCGCATCTATATGTTGTACGTACAAAAAGGCGATGCCCAAGTTGGCAGGCAAATGCGCCAAAAATCGTTTTACTGCCGCCGGGCCACCGGTCGATGCGGCCAGTATCCACAATTCGCTCGCGGGATGAGCCTGCTGTAAGTTGATATCGCCGCGCAGCCGCTGCAAGCGTAAACCGGTGCGCCGCAACCAAGCGCTGTGCTCATCGCTGCCGGGGGTAAATTCGCTACTGTCGCTGAGGATGATCGGCACCCGAGCCTGCGCGAATAACTGTTGCAGGCGATAGTCGTCGCAGTAGTCGTCGGCGATATCCACCAGCCAGGCATCGAGCGGCTGTGCGAGCAATTGTTGGCTATCGGTGCTATTTGTGCGTGCCGATAGCAGCAACTGGCAGCCCACTTTATGACCCGACTGGCTCACCAGTTGGGTCAATGCCTGCTGCTTGGGGGCACTATCGACCAGTATTCCCAGTTGCAGCATGGCCGTGCCTTAACGAACCTTTTTGCCCAGCAACTCGTTGATGTTATTGAGCAGCAGATCTTCCTGATAGGGTTTACCCATGTACTTGTTCACGCCCAAGCTAAAGGCGCGTTCGCGGTGTTTTTCACCGGTACGCGAGGTGATCATAATGATCGGCAAATCCTTCAGGCGCGAGCTGGTGCGGATGTTTTTGGCGACTTCGAAGCCGTCCATACGCGGCATCTCGATATCCAGCAGCATCACATCGGGGATTTGATCCTGCAGTACTTGCAGCGCTTCTACCCCGTCTTTGGCCGAGATCACGCGGAAACCTTCGCGCTCCAGGAAGCGGGTGGTTACCTTGCGTACGGTTACCGAGTCATCCACCACCATGACGGTTTTTTCGGATTGATCGTCTTCCGCTGCGCCGCCTTTGTTAGGCTCCAGCAGGATCGAATGCTGCAAACCGAGCGCCAGCTGTTCGCGGATCATGGCGTGCAGATCGAGAATCACCACCACGTTACCGTCACCCATTACCGTGGCGCCGGATACACCGCGCACGGCGCTGAATTGGGCGCCAAGGGTTTTTACCACGATCTCGCGCGAACCGAGCAGACGATCTACTTGCAGCGCTACAGTATGCTCGGTGCTGCGCACCAGAATGACTGGCAATGGCAGCATTTGGCCGTCGAGTTTCGGCTGGGCGCTGGAGTCGAGCAGGTTGCCGAGGTAGCGTACCAAGTAGTTTTCACCGGCGTAGTCGAAACGCGCACTCTCATCCTGATAGTAGTGCTCCAGCTCAAATGGGCTGACGCGCACAATACCTTCGATGGTGTTGAGCGGAATGGCGTAGAGGTCTTCGCCGATCTGTACCATCAAGGCGCGGTTTACCGATACGGTAAACGGCAGGCGGATGGTGAATTGGGTGCCGTTACCCCATTCGGAGTCGATAAACATGGCGCCGCCGAGTTGTTTGATCTCGGAGTGCACCACGTCCATGCCCACACCGCGGCCGGAAATCTGGGTTACTTTTTCGGCGGTACTGAAACCGGCGTGCAGAATAAATTGGATGACATCCTGATCCGCCAGCTGTGCATCTGCTGCCATCAAACCGCGTTCAACCGCCTTTTCACGCACACGTTTCAGGTTGATACCGCGACCGTCGTCGATCAGGCGGATGATTACATCGCCACCTTCGCGGCCGAGGGTGAGCAGGATGCGGCCGTTGGCATTTTTACCGGCGGCGATACGCTCGTCCGGCATTTCGATACCGTGGTCAACCGCGTTACGCAACATGTGTTCGAGCGGCGCGACCATGCGTTCCAATACGGTACGGTCCAGTTCGCCTTCGATGTTATCCAGCTCGAAGTCCACTTCTTTGCCCAACTCGGTCGCGGCTTGGCGCACGATCCGGCGCAAGCGCGGCACCAGGCGTGAGAAGGGCACCATGCGCGAGCGCATCAGGCCTTCTTGCAGGTCGGTGTTAATACGCGACTGTTGTAACAGCAGGGTTTCGGTATCGCGGGTTTTATCCGCGAGGGTGAATTTCAAGTCCATCAAGTCAGATGCAGATTCGATCAGCGAGCGCGACAGTTGCTGCAACTGCGAGTAGCGGTCCATCTCCAGCGGGTCGAATTCTTCGTGCTGCGCCATCTGCTCCTGGCGGAACAATACTTGCGCTTCGGTTTCGATATCGAGGCGGCGCAGCTGCTCTTGCAGACGTTGGATGGTGGAATCCATCTCCTCAATCGAGCCGCTGAGGTCGCTGACTTGCTGCTCCATACGGCCACGGCTGATGGAGGTTTCACCGGCGAGGTTTACCAGTTCTTCAAGCAATTCGGCGGATACTTTCACCACTTCTTGCGGGCCGCTGCGGCGCGCTGCCAAGTGCTGTACCTGCGCTGGGCCAGTATTGCCCGAGCGCAAGCCGCCGCCGTATTCGGTGCCGGGAATCGCCCCGGGAACTGGTGCTGTAGGTTTGGCTTTGGGCGCAAAGGTCAGCACATTGGGTTTTTGGCTGCCATTGTCATTTTGTAAAAGGTCATTCGGTGAAAAATCATTCGGCACAAAACCGCTGTCTTCGCTGAGGTTGTCAGCATGATCGCGGGTGTTGTCTACCACTACGGTTGGTTTGTGGTACTGGCCGTCTTGATGTTCGTCGTGCAGCTCATCCTGCAGGACAGGCACTGCATCGGCGTCGGTAAATTGCAGATCGGCAACGGCGTCATCAACGCTCACATAGTCGTCTACGGCCGGAGTTTCAATATGCGGCGTGTAGTCGTTGGCGATTGGTGTGTTCAGTACCGGAATAGCGGGTTCATCGGCAACCACTTCGCTGTTCATGCGCGCCTGTACGCGGGCGACACCTGAGTGCATGCGATCCTGATAGTCGTGCAGACGGTTGAAGAAGGATTGATCCAACTCGGCGTCGTCGTCCATCTCGATCAGGATGGTTTCAAAGTCGTGCGACAAATCGCCCAAGTCGGTCAGGCCAGCGAGGCGCGCGCCACCTTTAAAGGTGTGCAGCAAGCGCTTCAGCTCTTCCACACTCGCAGTGTTGTTCCAATCTTCCTGCCATTCGTTAAGTGAAGTGTCTATCTCTTCAAGCAGCTCGTTGGCTTCTTCGATAAAGATTTCAATGATTTCAGGGTCGAAATCATCGTCTTCTGCATCAGCCTCAAATGCTTGCTCGGCAACAAAGCTTGGCGCAGGCTCTTGTTCGAAGATAATTTGCGGCTCAGCAACAAATGCCTGAATCTCTTCCGGTTCGGCTTCGAGTATTAATTCAGGGGTCTCGTCGCTGGCTTCAACGTCATATTCGTCACTATCGCCTTTCTCGACTTCTGATTCCAAAATCGCTTCTGCAAACTCAAGTTCGATATCAGCAATGTCATCGCCATCATCAATCAGCTCGACGATTTCATCTTCGTCGAGAGAAGCATCATCAGCGGAATACTCGATGGCTTCGCTAAGGTCTAGAGCTTCATCAAAGTCGAGAGCCGCTTTTTCCGGCTCGTTTTCGTCGCTTAACTGGTACTCAGGCTCTTCATCGAACTCAACTAGCGGTAGGGCTTCGTCGAGCAGGATTTCTTCAGCCTCAACGTCTTCAATTAGGGCATCTTCAATCAATGTTTCTTCTTGCAGATCATCTTCAAGCGCAACTTCTTCAACAACCGGTACATCTTCAATAGCAGGCACTTGGTCATTGATGAGTGCGCTGAGGGTGACGGCTTCGGTGCTGAGCAGTTCGTCGAGTGATTCATTGATCGCGTCGGGAATGCCGTTGAGGTTTTGGCCAGCGGCAATAGCGTCCACCATATCCAATAGGGCGATATGGGCGGAGTTCAAAGTGGTGCAGACCGCCGGTGAGCAAGCCAGTTGGTTGGCGATGATCAGCTCGTAAACGCTGTGGATTTTCTCGCTCAGCTCGGCCATGGCTGGCAGATAGGCGTGGGCGGCGGCTTTGGTCAGCTTGCCCAGCTCGTCCATCACTGGCGTCAACTGGTTGGTATCGGCCGGATCGGCGGCCCACAGGGCGATAATCTTGTCCGCGTCCAGCAGCAGGTTCATTTCCTCGGCCATAAAGATGGCGAGCAATTCCGGGTCAACCGGGCGTTTGCCGCTCTCGTCCAGCTCTTGCAGGCTGACCAGCGGCGCAACATGGATTTCGCGCAGTTCGTTTACGCGCGCAATAAATTGTTGCAGGCGTGGGATATCAACGGTTTCGCCGCCCTCGATCTGGTGCAGTGCGATCTGGGTGTAAATGACGGCATCGCGCAGCAGTTGGAGGATATCGTCGTTGATATTGACGTGATATGAGCGCAATTCCTTAACAAATCGCTCCAGCGGCGTCGCCAGTTCGGCCACTTGGGTGACCTCGGCCATATGAGCGCTGCCTTTGAGCGTGTGCAATGCGCGCTGCATGCCTTCACTCGGCGGCTCGTAAATCGGCGCTTCGGCTTCCATCCGCGCTATGTATTCTTCTACGGTCTGCAGGTGGGTGAGGGCTTCGGTGCCAAAAATCTCCCACAACTGATAATCGGCATCTTCGCCTTCGCTGTCTTCATCGATATAAGCGAAGCTGTCGGTCTGATGTTCGCTGTAGGCTCTGGCCAGTTGTGCGACTTCGTCTTCATCGCTCAACTCAATGTGTTCATCGAGGCTGATATCACCCAGGTCGATCTGCTCATCGAGTATCTGCGACGCAACTTCCTCGGTAAATTCGAGGGTTGGAATCTCGTCGCTGTCTGCCAATGCTGCCAATTCATCAAGCTCGGCCGATTCATCAAGATCAACCGCGATTTCGCCAAGCTCAGCAGTTTCGTCAAGCTCCAGGGAATCACTCAGTTCAGCAGAATCTTCCAGTTCTTCATCCAGCTCCACAACTGGCAGGTCACTGAGCTCCAGCGTCAGCTCTTCATCGCTGGTGTCCTGATCTTCAACAATCAGACTCAGCTCGTCGAGTGGATGCACGTCTAACTGGCTATCTTCATCCTCAGCAGCAAAGCTGTCTTCGGCGACTTCATTGAGCGCCAGCTCATCGTTCAGGTCGATAAGGGTTTCCGCCGGATCTTCTTCCGCAAGATAACCATCGTCGGTTTCATCTTCGGCAACCACCGGAGCCGCAGGGGCACTGCCCAATTCGGCCAGTAATTCAGCAGGCACTGTACCTTGGGATAGCAAGGTCGCCTGCTGGCGATAGGTTTCGGCTAATGCTGCGTGTGGGTTTGGCTGGTTGTCGCGGAAGGCGGCGATCATATCCGGCAGCAGCAGGCGCACTTGCTCGATGATGTGTACATGTACTGCGCCGGCGGTGATGGTGCGGTCAATCACACGGTTGAGCATGTTTTCAATCGACCAGGCCAGCTCGCCAATTTCATTGGCGCCGACCATGCGGCCGCTGCCTTTCAGCGTGTGGAAAGCGCGGCGGAATTCAGTGAGGGCTTCGTTATCCTCATGGTTTTGCGCCCAGCGCGGGAAGTATTCCGCGATGGTTTCGGTAACTTCGGTGGCTTCTTCGATGAAAATCTCGATGATTTCGTCGTCGATATCTTCATCATCGCGCTGGATAACCGGTGCGTTGGAAGTGGCGACCAGATCGCTGCCGTGCGACGCTTCTGGGTTTTCCTCTTCTATTGCGTTCTCTGCTACAGCTTCAGCTTCTTCAACTGCCTCTAATTCAATTTCTTGCGCTTCGATTGCCTCTGATTCAATGACCTCTGCTACAGCTTCGTCTGCGGTATCAGCCTCGATGATATCTGTAGCTGGCGCTGGTTCGCTCAGATCGACAATGGTGTCGGAGATATCCAGAGTTTCAACTTCAGTTTCTGCGGTCTCATCAGCTACTTCATTGGCATAGATGGCAGTGAGTTGCGCAAAGTCATCTTCATTGTTGTCAGTTGAGTTCGTATCGCCAGCGTCAACGACAGCTTCTTCATAGCTTTCAACTACAGGGTTTTCGATAGCCGACTGTTCAGCTGATAGGCTTTCGACTGCTGCGTCTTCTGCAGGTGTCTCTTGCGCAAAGGCATCCTGATAAGCAGCGGCCAGCTCATCAGCGGCGCTGTGTTCTTCATGCGCTGCAACTTCTGGCTGGGCGTCGGCAACATCAAGCTCGATTGCCTGCTCAGCAATTTCGCTTTCGGTTTCAGGCTCATGTTGAGCTGGGGTATCGCTGGTTTTACTGGTTTTCGCCACTGCATAGCCGAGGCTGGCAACGCTCTCTTCAGCGCCGGTCAACAGCAGGTCGTTTTCTTCTTTGCGGCCGCCGCTGCTCAAGCGCTCAAGATAGTACTCAACGCTGGTAATGGCATCGGCGAGGGTGTCCAGCGTTGTCCATTGCGGTGTGGCATCTTGTTGCAGCAGCTGTTCTTCGATAAAACGGGCGCAGGCACCGAGGATGCGCGCCGGGCGCGGCAGCGGCATGATTTCCAGGCCGCCGCGAATTTCGCGCAAAGTGCCGGGCACTGTGTGCAGGTGCTGACGATTCCACTGGGAGGCGATGTATTCGATGATCGCGTCTTTGGCGTGTTCCAAGCCATTGCGTGATTCGCGCAGCACCGATTCTTTGGCGCGGCTGAGGGTGATATCCATGTCGTCGTGGGCGTCGGCGGTTTCCTGCTGGGCACCGCTTTCGATCAGACCATCGAGGGTATTTTCTACTGCGATTAATTGGCTGGCGACAGCGAGTAATTGGTCGTCGCTCAACTGGCTTTCAGATTCCACTACCAGATCCAGCGCAGCACCTTGTTCAAGTACGCGTTTGCGCAGATCGCCCAAGCCGAGCACGGCAAGGGTATCGGCAACGCGTTTAACAATCGGCAGTGCATCAGTCAGCGCGCTTTGGCTGTCGCCGCCAGCGAGGCATACATCGAGGCTGCTTTTGATCAGGTTCAGCTCTTCTTTAATCGCGCCCACCACCGAGCGCATGGCGTCGGCATCGGGAACAGAGAGCATGTTCTGGCTGTCATCGCCGCCTTCTTTGCCTTCCAGCAGTGCTTCTTCAAGGTGATAGGTTTCGTAAATGCGCTGCAACTGCGAGTTGGGCGCAAAGCCGGGCGCGTGTTTACCAGCGCGGGCGACGTAGTAGAGCAGGTTTTTGATCAGCTCGTCGTTGGTGAAACTATTGAGTGCCTTGGTGCCGTGCACGGCGAGCACTTTGATTTCGGTATCCAGTTGGCGCAGCAGGTTTTTCACCGCAACGCTGATTTCAATCGCATCGATTTCAATCGCTTCTACTAATGCGAGCGAGATATCCCAAAGCGCAAAACGCGCGGTGCCGTGAGTCAGTTTTTGCAGGCGCGAAAATGCTTTTTGCAGATAGGCGAGGTTTTCATCCGGGTTTACATTGCGGATAAAACCCGAGGCGGCGTACTGGTACATCTGACGCAGCTTGAGCACCATCGCCTGAAATTGCACATTGTCATTGGTGACGGGCAGGCGCGCGCCCGAGACTTTTTTGGCTGGGGTCAGGTTGGGTACAAAGAGTTTGGTGTCGGTGAGCAGACTTTCGCCGCGCACGGCGCGCAAATCGTTGAGCAGTGGCAATACCACCAGCGGGTTGTCTTTGCGTGTGGCTTTGACCTGTTCCAAATAGAGCGGGAATTGCAAAATGGCGCGCATCAGCACTTCTTGCGCTTCGCTGCTGTTGGCGACACGGCCGGCGATCATCGCTTGGGTCAATTGCTCCATTTCGGAGGCAAGCATGGCGGCGCCGTAGAATTCCACCATTTGCAAGCTGCCGTGAACCTGATGAATGTGGGTCAGGCAGAAGCGGATGCGGGTGGCATCTTTGGGATTTTCAACATAGCTTTCGAGGGCTTGGCGCGCTTCTTTCAGCGTCTCACTGATCTCATGGATCAACCAATCCAACGCGGCAAAATTGCGATTATCTGCCATGCAGAACTTTCCTCTATTTGTTCTCGTTTTTATCGTTCTTCACGAACGTAAGCCTGCACCTGGTCATCGCCAGTGCGCTGCATTTTCGGGTGTTCCCAATCCACCACTTCGCCCAGGCCGACAATTAATAATCCGCCCGGTTTAAGGCGGTCGACCAAGGCATTTAATACATCCCGACGCAGCCAGCGGCGGAAATAAACCAACAGGTTTTGGCAAAAAATCACATCCACTTGCACTTGCGGCAGCTGGCGCGCGTGGATGATATTGGTGTGGGTAAAGCACACCCGGTCGCGCAATTTATTCACTACTTCATAGCTGCCATCGGCGCAGACTTGCAGATAGCGTTTGGCTTCGTCGGGTTTTACCTGCTCGACGCGGCGTTTGCTATAGCGCCCCTTGCGACCGGCAACCAGCGCCGACGAGCTGATATCCATGGCGGTGATGCCGTAATAAGGGTCGATTGCTGCCAGCTCAAAACAGTCGTTGACTACCATCGCCAAAGAGTAGGCTTCTTCACCGGTGGCGCAGCCCATGCTCCAGATATCAAAGCTGCTGTGCAGCGCCTGATTATTGATTTTGTGCTGCAGGTAATTGCGCACATATTCAATCGAATCGCGGTGGCGGAAAAAACTGGTTTCCTTAACCGCCACCCGGTCAATCAGGCGCGCCCACTCCAGTTTGGCCTCAATGGTGTCTTGTGCGACAAACTGGAAATAGGCGTCGTAATCTTCGTCACCATGATCGCGCAGGCGCGGGTTCATCTGCGACTCCAACCAAGCTTTCTGTTGAAACACCAGTTGGATGCCCGTGCGCTCCTCCAACAATTTACCCCATTGGAGAAACTGCTGTTCGGTGAGGGTGGGTAGAGTGCGTAGCGACCAGGCCATATTGCGCGTTACCAGCTGCGATGCCAGCAGAGCCGGCATCGCTTACTTATCAGGCTTTAGACGGTTGGCCGAAGATATCGTCAGGCAGAACTTCATCGTCCAGATCGATAACATCGGTTTCGCTCTCGCCGTCAAATTCCATCGCAGGCGTTGCCATAGCAGAGCGTGCTGCATTGGCGCGACCTTCAGACATATCTTCTTCCGGCAGTTTGAAACCGGCTACGGATTCACGCAGGTCGAGTGCCATTTCGGCGAGATTACCAATCGACTGCGCAGTAGCTGAGGTACCGGCAGAGGTTTGGGTGGTAATTTCCTGAATAACATTCATCGTGTTGGAGATGTGACCCGCAGACGATGCTTGCTGACGTGCAGCATTCGAAATGTTCTGGATCAATTCCGCGAGGCTTGACGATACGTTTTCAATTTCTTCCAGTGCCACACCCGCATCCTGTGCGAGGCGCGCACCGCGAACCACTTCAGATGTGGTTTGTTCCATCGAAATTACCGCTTCGTTGGTATCGTTCTGAATCGTTTTAACCAGCGCTTCGATCTGCTTGGTTGCTGCTGCGGAACGTTCCGCAAGGCGTTGAACTTCGTCCGCTACCACCGCGAAGCCGCGGCCCGCGTCACCGGCCATCGATGCCTGAATCGCGGCGTTAAGTGCGAGGATGTTGGTTTGGTCCGCAATGTCGTTAATCAAGCTTACGATGTCACCAATCTCTTGTGACGATTCACCGAGGCGCTTAATACGTTTGGAAGTATCTTGAATCTGCTCACGGATGGTATCCATCCCGTGGATAGTGTTCTGTACCACTTTCGCACCGTTACCCGCGATCGATACCGCGCGCTCCGCTACCGCTGCCGATTCGGCGGCGTTCGCAGATACCTGGTCAATGGTCACGGCCATTTCGTTTACCGCGGCCGATGCACCGGCAATTTCTTGCGCCTGGTGTTCAGATGCTTCGGCGAGGTGCAGTGCAGTTTGCTGGGTTTCTTGCGCAGCGGCCGATACGTTTACCGCGGTTTCGTTAATGCGCGCTACCAGAATACGCAGCTGGTCGATGGTGAAGTTAATAGAGTCAGCAATCGCACCGGTGAAGTCCTCGGTTACCGTAGCGGTAGTGGTCAAGTCACCGTCCGCGAGGTCGGCCAGTTCATCGAGCAGACGCAAAATCGCGGTCTGGTTACGTTCGTTGGTTTCGGTGGTTTCGTCCGCACGGGTACGAGCGCCGCGGTACTGGTTAAAACCGAGGAAGAATAAAGAGGCCAGAGTAATCGCCGCGAGGATGATAACGGTAGTGTTGTTGATGAACGGTCGGTTGTCCGCTTGGGCGGCGATTTTATCGGAGATGGTCGCCAGCGCTTGCAGCAGTTGTGGGGTATCGTTCAATACTGCATCAGATGCCTGACGGGCGCGGGTCAGGTTGGTCGCACCTTCCACCATTTCCTGAATCGATTTATTTACACCTTCAAACAGGGAGGTGATTTGGTCGAGACTCGCACGCGCTTGCATATCCGATACACGGGTAATACGCAGTGCCGGGTCGCCTTCTTTCATAGCAGTGAGAACGCGCGCATAGAAGTTGGCGTCACGGTTAAATTGGTCGGCAGCATCGCCAGAGTCGGTATCACCGCGCAGCATCTTGTCTACGTTACGGCCGATACGTTCGGCGCGCCAAGACAGCAGCTGGGCTTGAATCGCCTGATCCGCAGGAGCGCCGGATTCAAGCAAAATATCCACGATATTGTTGTGTTCGGTCTGCAGGGTCGGCAGGTTTTCGTTCAGGTTGTTACCCACGCTGTTGAGCGATACGATCAGGTCTTTGTTGGTCGCAATCGCTTGAGCGTTGGTTTTAACGCGGTTCCAGATGGCGCCGTAGTTATCGAACTCGGCGCTGAGTGTGGCGCGCGTGCGTTCGTCACTATTGCGGAGCATGTTCCAGGTGCTGTCCATGCTGCTTACTACGCTGGTCAATTCACCGAAGGCATTTTCATCGCCCGAGGTGGCGTCGCGCGAGAGCGAGGTCAGACGATAGGCTTGCGCACGCAAGTCACCGGCTTGTTGCAGATAGCGCTGGTCGTTGCTCTTGCCCTGGTTAATCAGGAACAGCAGTACCATCGCGGCAGCAAACGAAGCCACCAGCAAGACCGCGGCGATAATCGTCGTCGGTTTTGCCTTGAAAGCGGCAATCTTTGAATCAGTTTTCATCTAAGCACTCCTAACCAGCGTTCGGTTTTATTTTTTCTATCCACTCAGCTGTTGCGCAGGGCAGCAGCCTCATTTAACTCCAATCTAACGATTTCATCTAACTGATTGTTTTTGTAACAACTTTTTCTACTGCACTAACTTTTGGCGGGTGAATCCGATCAGGATTTAGCCGCATTGGTAAAACGTGGATCTTCCGCCAGCAAGGCTGGACGGAACAGCGACCAGCGCTCGCCGCCCTGCGGATAGCTGCCGGTTACAAATGGCAAAAGTGAGCTGGCGACAGGGCCTGCTTGCTCGCTGTACTCATCCATCGGGAAGTGCTGCATGCCGAATACCTGATCTACAATCAGGCCGGAATACAGGGTTTCGGTTTCCAATATCAATACCCGGCGCTGTTTGCGCGAGCCGGTAAGGCGATCGCCAAAAAACATCGCCAGATCAAATAGGGGCAGCAAGCGGCCGCGCACATTGGCAACGCCTTTTACCCAAGGCTGTACACCGGGTAGATGGGTGTGATTGGGGACTTCCAGCATCTCTGAGATTTCACCAATTGGCACCACAAAATAGCTGCCCATGAGCGCAAAACCAATGCCGCTCCAATGGGGGCGTATGTCCGCCTGAGCCGGCAGACCGCGTGCGGCAGCGCGACTGCGCTGTGCCAATGTAAGCAGGGCCTGAAAGGCGGCCTGGGGTTCTGACATAAATCTATCCGTAACTGTCTACATCACCACTTGGGATTGGCGCTGGCGCCAACTATGGTCAGTGGTGCGGCTGTTGTTATTGTCGTGCGTCGTCCCTGGGGCTGATAAAGCTATCCTTTAATTAAGGCAGTACTTCCGCCATAGCGGCCATCAACACTTCAGCGGTAATGGGTTTGGATAAGTAGGCTTTAGCGCCTTGACGCATGCCCCAAACGCGGTCGGTTTGCTGGTCTTTGGTGGTGACGATAATCACTGGAATATGAGCGGTTTCAGCGGTTTTGGTCAGTTGACGAGTCGCTTGAAAACCATTGAGGCCGGGCATGACTACGTCCATCAGCACTAGATCCGGCAGCTCTTTTTGTGCCATCGCAATACCGGCTTCGCCGTTGTCGGCGGTCATCACCACGTGGCCATTTTTTTCCAGCATGCTGGTGAGCTTGTAAGTTTCGGTCGGTGAATCGTCAATAATCAATACTCTGGCCATAAGCACTCCAAAAAAACCAAATAGTTATTCCGCAGCAATGCGGTGATTGTTGGATAGTCCTTTAGAAATTGATCCAGACTGTTATTGAGGTGATGGCGCCTAAATGGGAAGGCGTCAATAACAGTTAAAAACCGGAGTAGATACCCGCGATTAAGAGGCTTTTAAATGCTTGACGTGGGCTTCGATGGCGCCGAGTAACTCGCTTTTGCTGAATGGCTTGGTGAGGTACTGGTCAGAGCCGACAATACGCCCTTTGGCTTTGTCGAACAGACCATCTTTACTGGAAAGCATAATGACCGGGGTGGTCTTGAATTCGCTGTTATTCTTGATCAGTGCACAGGTTTGATAGCCGTCGAGACGCGGCATCATAATGTCCACAAAAATAATGTCGGGGCGGGTATCGGCGATTTTGGCCAAAGCATCAAAACCGTCGGTAGCAGTGATGACCATGCAGCCCGCTTTTTTAAGCAGTGTTTCAGCTGTGCGCCGGATGGTTTTGCTATCGTCGATAACCATCACTTTTAGGCTTTCGTAAGTTACTTCCATACTCTGACCTTGCCTTTTGTTATTGCCGCAGTGGTTGCCGCAGCTGCCAGATATACACGTTGATTGTTAAAGTGAGTTAATTTTTGCTTTTATATTGCAGTCACTTCTAAAAACCGGCGCTCAAATAACGCCATCAGTGAAGCGAAACTTTTAACACAGTTTTTAGGGTTACGCCATAACTACTTGAATATATGAGTAATCCATACCGTTTTTGATTTTTTTATAGCTGTTTAATCTGTCGGTAATAATCTTGCTTTAATTGCCTGCAGGACTTAACTTTAGCCCGCCGCACCGACTCCGGCAACGTATTTGCAATCCTCAGGCGCAAGTTTGTGCCTATCTAACTCGAGCAACCGCTATGGCAATCTCTCTCGGCGTGGTCATGGACCCTATCGCAGACATCAAATTCTACAAAGACACAACACTCGCGCTGTTGCTTGCGGCGCAGGAGCGCGGTTGGGATTTGCACTACATGGAGCAGAAAGATTTGTATCTGCTGCAGGGGGAGGCGCGAGCCAATATGCGCAATCTGTTTGTGGCCGACAACGGCGATAGCTGGTTTGAGTTGGGCTTGCATGAAGATAAAAAGCTGGGTGATCTGGATGTGATCATCATGCGCAAAGACCCGCCCTTTGATAACGAATACATATATAGCACTTATATTCTTGAAGCCGCCCAACGCGATGGTGCCTTGGTGGTAAATGATCCACGCAGCTTGCGCGACTGCAATGAGAAAATCTTCGCCACCCAATTTCCACAGTGCTGCCCGCCCGTTTTGGTGAGTCGCGATATGCTGCGTTTGCGCGAATTCCATAAGCAGCATGGCGATGTCATCTTTAAGCCACTCGATGGCATGGGTGGTAGCCGTATTTTCCGCTGCCGCCAAGATGACCCCAATGTGGGGGTGATTCTCGAAACCCTGACCGAGTTTGGTGTGCAGACTATTATGGCGCAGCGCTATATCCCGGCAATCACTGAAGGTGACAAGCGTATTCTGGTAGTGGATGGCGAGCCAGTTCCCTATTGCTTGGCGCGTATTCCCGCCAAAGGTGAAACACGCGGAAATCTGGCTGCTGGTGGCACCGGTGTCGCCCAACCGCTGACGGAACAGGATTACTGGATAGTGGAGCAGGTGGCGCCCACGCTTAAAGCCAAAGGCTTGCTGTTTGTGGGCTTGGATGTAATCGGCAACTACCTGACCGAGATCAATGTCACCAGTCCGACCTGCGCGCGCGAAATCGACAAAGCCTACAACACCGGAATTGGGTCACGGCTAATGGATGCCATTGAGCGTAAATTAGCGGCGCAATAATCAACCGGGTTTTTAAATAGCTGTGTCGCCGAAAAAGACCAAAGAGATAACAAGAGTAGATCGAATGAATCAGGCAGTTACTTTGGAAGAAGAAAACCTTGCCGCATCACCGGTAGATACGGGTGATCGCCTGAGTTTTACCTTCTTTCTGGCGATTGCCCTGCACGCGTTTTTGATTTTGGGGTTTAGTTTTAAGCTGCCTGATCACAGTAGTAAATCGCAAACCATCGAAATTACGCTGGCGACGCACAAATCGCTCAAAGCGCCTGATAATGCCGATTTTCTCGCCCAGCACAATCAGGAAGCGAGCGGCACGCTAGATGAAGCCAAGCAACTGACCACTGAGCGCCAGGCTGAATTTGCTGATACCCAAGTGCGTGATGTGAACCCGATTCCACAGCAGCAGGCGGCTTCAACGCAAAAGATCAAAGAGCAGCAACTGTTATCTACTACTGCCCAAAGTGTGCGCACAACTCAGGTGAAGTTAAATCCGGACGAGCGCGAAGAGCGTGAAACGCTGGATGGTTTGATGGAAGACCAACCGCTGATCTCGGCTGAGATCGCCAGTTTGCAAGCCAAGCTCGATAAGCAGCGGCAGGAGTATGCCAAGCGCCCGCGAGTGCGCACTCTGACGTCGGTATCCACCAAGGAATCCTTTGATGCCAAATACCTGCACGAGTGGAGTACCAAGGTCGAGCAGGTGGGCAATCGCAACTATCCGCAGGAAGCCTTAAGTCGCCATATCACCGGCCATCTGCGTCTGTCGGTGGTGATCAATCCCGATGGCACCATCTATGAGATCAAGGTGCTGCAATCCTCCGGTCAGCGCATTCTCGACGATGCTGCGCGCCAGATACTGCGCCTATCATCGCCCTTTGCCTCCTTCCCGCCTGAAATCCGCAAGCAGGCTGACCGCTTGCAGATTATCCGTACCTGGAACTTCGAAATTACCGGTAACCAGTCCACGATTACTACCTCTGCCAATTGATCCGTGCAGGATAAATTTGTGCAGGCGTGTTTGTTTTAGTTCGGATTGGCCCCATACTGCGAACATGAACGAACAAAATACCTTTACTACTGAATACGATGAACTGACGCCGGGCAGTTTGCGCGACCACTTTCTGATTGCCATGCCGGGGTTAAACGATTCATCCTTCGCCCACACAGTGACCTATATCTGTGAGCATAGCGACAAGGGCGCTATGGGGGTGGTGATTAATGCCGCTACACCCATGCTGCTAAAAGAAATTTTCGCGCAGATGAACTTGGATGATCTATCTGATCAGGGTGAGCTGATAGTCATGAGCGGTGGTCCGGTGCAACCTGAGCGCGGATTTGTCCTGCACAGTAATGACGCCAAATGGCAATCAACGCTGGAAGTGTCTTCCGATATCAGTCTTACTGCATCGCGCGATATCATTGCGGCCATGGCAGAAGGGCGCGGCCCTAAACAATGCCTTATCGCCCTTGGTTATGCCGGTTGGGGCGAGGGACAGCTGGAGGCGGAAATCGCCGCTAATAGCTGGCTCACGGTTCCTGCCAACAAAGAGATTATCTTTAATACACCTTTCGAAGATCGCTGGGCTTCCGCTGCACAAACGCTGGGAATAGACGTCAATTTGATCTCCAGTACTGCCGGTCACGCTTAATCTAAAACTTTTTCATCATGATTAAATCCTTGCTTGCCTTTGATTACGGCACCAAAAATATTGGTGTCGCTTCCGGCCAAACCATCACTCACTCCGCCAATTCCCAGCCGCCGCTAAAAGCCAAAGACGGTGTGCCCGATTGGCAGCAAATTGAAAAATTATTGAAAGACTGGCAGCCGGATTTAGTGTTGGTGGGATTACCACTCAATATGGATGGCAGCGAAAGTGAGTTGAGCGCGCGCGCGCGCAAATTTGGCAATCGTCTGCACGGCCGCTTTGGCGTAAAAGTGGAAATGGTCGATGAACGCTTGAGCAGTTTTGAAGCGAAAGGCGAAGTTATCGAGCGCGGAGGCTCACGCGATTACAAACACAATCCAGTCGATTCCATTGCTGCGCGCGTAATTTTGGAAAGTTGGTTTGAACGGCAAATTAATTAATTCAGATTGTTGAAATTCTTAAAGGAATTTTTTTATGGGGCTTGTCGTTTTAGCTATTTTTATCATTACCTCTATTTATGTACAAAATAGAGGTTCTGTTCAACATGATCTTCTTACACGCAAGATAACGGATCACGCCAATATTTTCGCACCGATTAACTGCTTGTTTTATTTGTTTTCAAAAGATCGCAAATCGGTTTATTTCGATTTAAAAGATTTTCCCGAGTTGACTAGTCTTCAAGAAAATTGGCAGGTGATTCGCGATGAGGCAGTTAATCTCGATACCGCTGCACAGATCAAAGCATCTGATGATCTTGATGATATTGGCTTCAATTCTTTTTTTCGTACGGGTTGGAAACGTTTTTATCTGACGTGGTACGGCGCCAACTTAAAGTCGGCAGAGCAGCTTTGCCCTAAAACACTGGCGCTAATTAATCAGCTCCCCAATGTGAAGGGCGCCATGTTTGCGATGCTGCCGCCGGGGGCGAAGCTTACCAAGCATCGCGATCCCTATGCAGGATCTTTGCGTTATCACTTGGGATTAGTAACGCCCAATTCAGATGACTGTTATATCTCTGTTGATGGGCAGCGCTACGCATGGAAAGATGGCGAGGCGGTAATGTTTGATGAAACCTTTATTCATTACGCCGAAAATAAAACCAATCAAAATCGTATTATTTTATTTTTGGATGTAAAGCGCCCGATCAATTTTTTTCTGGTTGATTGGATTAACGAAATTTTTTCGCGAGTAGTGGTTGCAAGCACGGCAACTAAAAATATGCCGGGCGATAAGGTTGGTTTGCTCAACCGGGTTTTTGGTTATTTGTATCAAATTAGAATTCAGGGAAAGAAAATCAAAGAATTTAATCGCCCGCTGTATTACACGCTGCAATACGCTATGTATTTGGGATTGATTTACTGGATTTTCTTTTAATCGGGATTGTATCAGTGCAGGTTTTAACTGCACTGATACATGAGTGGTTAAAACATCTTGCCGCGATTGTTGTGGTCATCGGTTTGAATCGACAAACTGTCAGCGGCGTGTGACAAATAATTTGCGTCGGTTTCGGAGCCGAGTTTAATCATCAAGCGCAGGTCGTTGGGTGAGTCGGCGTGCAAGAGCGCATCTTCATAAGTAATTTCGCCGTTGTCGTAAAGTGCGTAGAGAGCTTGGTCGAACGTCTGCATTCCCAATTCGGTTGAGCGCTTCATCAATTCTTTCAAATCACTTACTTCGCCCTTGCGAATTAAATCCTGCGCGAGTGGGGTATTAATCATAATTTCCAAACAGGCGCGACGACCATTGCCATCGGGAGTTGGAATTAATTGCTGTGCCACAATCGCTTTCAGGTTGAGCGATAAGTCCATCCACAATTGGTGGTGACGATCAGCGGGGAAGAAGTGAATGATACGATCGAGTGCTTGGTTGGCGTTGTTGGCGTGGAGCGTACACAGACACAGGTGGCCAGTTTCAGCAAAAGCAATCGCGTGATCCATAGTTTCGCGCGAGCGCACCTCACCAATCAAAATCACATCAGGCGCCTGACGCAGAGTGTTTTTCAGCGCAACTTCAAAGGATTCGGTATCAATGCCCACTTCGCGCTGGGTGATGATGCAGCCCTGATGTTGGTGAATAAATTCAATCGGGTCTTCGATAGAAATAATATGACCTTTTGAATTTTGGTTGCGATGGCCGATCATGGAGGCGAGCGACGTGGATTTACCGGTGCCAGTCGCTCCCACAAAAATAATCAGGCCGCGTTTGGTCATCGCCAGTTCTTTAATGATTTCGGGCAAGCCCAATTCATCAATCTGTGGAATTTTAGTTTCAATGCGGCGCAATACCATGCCCGCCAGATTGCGCTGATAAAATGCGCTGGCACGGAAACGGCCAATACCGCGCGCACTTACCGCAAAGTTCAACTCTTTCTTTTCGATAAATTCATTGCGCTGTTTTTCGTTCATTACGCTCAGCACCAGTTCGCGCGCTTTTTCTGGCGCGAGCGGTGTGGCGGTAACGGGCACAACCTTGCCATGGACTTTGATCGAAGGCGGCACGCCTGCGGTGATAAACAAATCCGACGCGCCTTTTTCTACCATTAACGATAATAAACGATCAAAATCCATAACTATGCACCTTAAAAATTATTGATTGCTTGTGCTTAAAAAGTTGATTAACTATTTCCCAAGTCTTTTTATCAAAAGTTCTCTGGGTCTTTCTATTAGAAATTCTCTGGGAACTTGGCTTTGCTGCGCGCTGCTTCACGGCTGACGATACGGCGTGCAACCAAGTCAGCCAAGCACTGATCCATCGTCTGCATGCCGAGCGAGGCACCGGTTTGGATCGCTGAATACATCTGCGCAACCTTGTCCTCGCGAATCAGGTTACGGATCGCTGAAGTACCGCGCATAATTTCGTGTGCCGCCACACGGCCGCCGCCGTTTTTCTTCATCAATGTTTGCGAGATTACCGCTTGCAACGATTCTGACAACATTGAGCGCACCATGGATTTTTCGTTCGCGGGGAACACGTCCACGATACGGTCGATGGTTTTTGCCGCCGAGGTGGTGTGCAGTGTGCCGAATACCAAGTGGCCGGTCTCTGCTGCTGTCAGAGCCAAACGGATAGTTTCCAGGTCGCGCATCTCACCTACCAGAATAATGTCCGGGTCTTCACGCAGTGCCGAGCGCAGTGCTTCGTTAAAGCCGTGAGTATCGCGGTGAACTTCACGCTGGTTGATCAAGCATTTTTTCGATTCGTGTACGAATTCGATAGGGTCTTCAATGGTCAATACGTGTTCGTATTTGTTGTCATTGATGTAGTCGATCATCGCTGCGAGGGTAGTGGATTTACCCGAACCGGTCGGCCCGGTTACTAGCACCAAGCCACGCGGTACCGCGCAGATATCGCGAAACACATTGCCCATGCCCAGTTCTTCCATCGTCAGCACTTTGGACGGAATGGTACGGAATACGGCGCCGGCGCCGCGGTTTTGGTTAAAGGCGTTCACACGGAAGCGTGCCACGCCGGGAACCTCGAACGAGAAGTCGGTTTCCAGAAATTCTTCGTAGTCCTTGCGCTGCTTGTCATTCATAATGTCGTAAATCAAGCCGTGAACTTGCTTGTGCTCCATGGGCGGCAAGTTGATACGGCGCACATCGCCATCGACGCGGATCATCGGCGGCAAACCCGCCGAGAGGTGCAAGTCAGACGCGCCTTGTTTGGCACTAAACGCCAGCAGTTCGGTGATATCCATTAAGAGCAACCTTTTGTTATGCGTCTGCAGCGCAGACATTTGTGGGCTAGTTCAGCGATTATTAAGAAAACGAATATGCACAAGATAGACGACCAGCTCGCGAAAGTCACCGCACGAATTGATCAAGCCGCTCTGGCCGCCGGACGAAATCCGCAAACTGTGCAGTTGATCGCTGTGAGCAAAACCCAACCTGCACAAGCTTTGCGCGATGCCTACAATTGGGGGCAGCGCGCTTTTGGCGAAAACTATCTGCAAGAGGCGCTGGATAAGCAAACGCAACTCGCCGATTTGCCTGAACTTGAATGGCACTTTATCGGCCCCATCCAATCCAACAAAACCCGCCCGATCGCCACTCACTTTAGCTGGGTGCACTCGGTCGACCGGTTAAAAATCGCCCAGCGCTTGAGCGAGCAGCGCCCGCCGGAGCTGCCGCCGCTGAATATCTGTGTGCAAGTAAATATAGATGATGAGGCGACAAAGTCAGGTGTCAGTCTTGCCGATTTACCCGCACTTGTAGCGGCGATCCAACCGCTGCCGCGCTTGCAGCTGCGTGGTTTGATGGCAATTCCCGCCGCCGATAACAATCCTGCGCAGCAGCGCGCCGCCTTTGCTAAATTGCATGAGGCCCTGATCACCTTGAATGCACAGGGCTTTTCGTTGGATTGCCTGTCGATGGGCATGTCGGGCGACTTGGAAGCGGCCATCGCCGAAGGCGCGACTTTTGTGCGGGTAGGGACGGATATTTTTGGCGCACGGCCTAAACTGAACTGAGTTTTTTATCACCTACTAAATAGTTTTATAGATTAACCATTAAGGATCCATTGTGAGTACAGCCAAAATTGCCTTTATCGGCGCCGGTAACATGGCCAAAGCGATTATCGGGGGCTTGATTGCCGAGGGTTATAGCCCTGCCCAAATTATCGCCGCTGGCCCGCGTATGGAAACGCTCGAAAAAGTGCAGCAGCAATTTGCGATTGAAATCACCACCGACAACGGCGCTGCCGCTGCGCAAGCCGATGTGGTCGTGCTGGGGGTAAAACCGCAGATGCTGAAAGAGGTGAGCCTCGCGCTGCGCGCCTCTCTTGCGCATAAACCGCTGATTATTTCGCTGGCAGCGGGCATTACCACCACAAGTATCTCCAGCTGGCTGGGTGAGGATCAGGCGCTAGTGCGCTGCATGCCCAACACCCCATCGCAATTGCGCGCCGGTGCGAGCGGCTTGTTTGCCAATGCCTTGGTGAGCGATGCGCAAAAAGCCTCGGCCGATGCGATTCTCGGCGCCGTAGGTATAGTGCAGTGGCTGGAAGATGAAGCGCTGATCAACAGCGTGACTGCGGTATCCGGCTCCGGCCCCGCCTATTTCTTTTTAATGATGGAAGCCATGATCGATGCCGGTGTCGAGCTGGGCTTAACCCGCGAATGTGCGACCGAGCTGACCTTACAGACCGCATTGGGCGCCGCCCAGCTCGCGAAAGGCAGTGATTGCGATGTCGCCGAACTGCGCCGCCGTGTGACCTCGCCCAAGGGCACAACCGAGCAGGCGATATTGTCATTTGAGCGCGACGGCCTGCGCGCTACTGTATTAAATGCCATGACGGCCTGTTCCAATCGCGCGGTGGAATTGTCTGAACTCTTGGGTAAATAACGCACTTGGTGTCATAAACAGTGGCATAAACAATCGGAGATATACATGTTTGTCAGTATTTTGCATTTGATCGCTTATAGCTTGATGTCGTTGTTTTTAGTGATTGTGATTTTGCGTTTTCTGCTGCAATTGGTGCGCGCCGATTTTTACAATCCGGTTTCGCAAGCCATAGTCAAAATCACCATGCCGCTGCTTAAACCCCTGCGCAAAGTTATTCCCAGTGTGGGTGGTATTGATACCGCTTCGGTGGTGCTGATTATTCTGGTGCAGCTGGTCGCCTCTGCGATTCTCGCGCTTATCATGGGCGCCGGCGGCATTATTCTTAACCCGCTGCCGTTAATTCTGTGGGGCATAGTGGGAACACTGACGATTGTCTCCAGCATTTTCTTCTGGAGCATGATCATCAGTATCGTGGGTAGTTTTATCGCGCCTTTTAGCCATCACCCGCTGCTGCTGCTCGCTAACCAGATTATCAACCCGCTTACTGCACCCATTCGCAAAATTCTCCCACCACTGGGCGGCGTGCTGGATTTATCGCCGATCATCATCCTGCTCGGTTTGCAGGTGGTGGATATCCTGATTGATCGTCTCGCATTTATGGTGGGGATAGATCCGCGTTTGGTGCTGGGTTATTGGTAATCCGCGCACCTATGACGATGACGCCAGATGTTAGCTTTTTAAACCAGTGCTTAGTGAAGCGATGCAAAATAATCATCGACTTCGCGTTGCAGTTTGAAGCGGCGTTTTCCTTGTTTTTCTTTGGGGCGGCTGGTGTGTTCGTGATGAAATAAAAAATCATCCTGATCATCGCGGCCGCTGCCAAAGTGTTTAGCAAAATTTTGTTTTTTCAGTTTTGTTTTTGACGTTGCAGAATGCATGTTTAATCCCTCATTTATAGTTAAGTTGTACTCGTCCTTGAGCGGAATATTTCCTCATCATCCCTGAATCAGGTCACTAGTGAGTGGTATCCAAATAGGTATCAATTTCTTTTTTGGCTTCCTCTTTGGAGCGACCGTAACGCTCCTGGAGTACGCCGATAAAACGCTCGCGATTACCTTTGATGCGATCAAAATCATCATCAGTAATATCACCCCATTTCTTTTGAATGGCGCCTTTCATTTGTTTCCATTTACCTTCAGCGATATCAGTATTCATTTGCGTGTACCTCTGTAGTTGGTTTCATGCGTAAAAACTATTTTCAATCCTTTGCGTGAGTTCCTTGCACTTGGGTTTTTGCAAGGCTAGTGCCAATTTTTATCTCATTGTTTTTTAATGAATTAATGAAAAAATGCGCAGCGAATATGTGGAAAATTTTTCAATTAGGTAGCTTTTACAAAAAACGAACTACTATTGATTGAGTTGTTCGCCTTCGCTGGATTGGTTTGTGTTCTGGGTCATTAGGGAAATTACGAGAGCGTCATATGCACTTACATCGCTTTGGAATCTTTGTTGCCCGGATTACCGGAGTCTTGGTGCTCATGAGTACAGGGGCGGTATTCGCCCAGCAGCTTGAGCCGCGTGCCTATGCGCCATCGCCAATCGACGTGACTGTCTCAGGCTTGGCGGCAACCTACTCAACCGGTGAGGTCGCAATCGACCCTTCTGTGCCGATTACCGATGCGGAGGCAGATGTCATTCTGGTCGCGCCCTACATTGGCCGCAGCTTCGCTCTGTTCGATAAACACGCATCTTTTTCTCTTGTTGTGCCTGTCGCCAATATCGATGGAACAGGTGAGCTGCGTGGGGAAAGGGATCAGGTCAACATTACCGGCGTGGGCGATCCCATTCTGCGGCTTGCGGTTAACCTTATGGGTTCGCCCGCGCTGACGCCGCAGGAATTTGCTACACGCGAGCGCGAGACGATTTTGGGTGCCAGTCTGTCGGTCGTTGCCCCTTGGGGCGATTACGATGGTTCGAAGTTGGTTAATCTGGGCGCCAACCGCTGGGCGATTAAACCGGAGCTGGGGCTGTCCCATCCGGTTGGCAATTGGGATCTCGAACTCTACGCCGGCGCCTGGTTTTTTGAAAATAACGATGATTTTTATGGTGGCCATTTGCGCGAGCAGGAGCCGCTCTATGCCACGCAGACGCATCTGGTCTATCGCGTTCGGCCGGGCATGTGGGCCTCATTCGATTTCACCTACTATACCGGCGGCACTACTACCGTCGATGGCACGCGCAAGAATGACCGTATCGATAATAGCCGTGCCGGTCTCACCTTCTCGCTGCCTTTGGCGAAACACCATGCGTTAAAACTTTCTTGGTCGCGCGGCGTGACTGTGCGGGTCGGGAAGGACTTCACCATGCTGGGCGCATCCTGGTCTTACGTCTGGTATTAGCCGGGCGTTGCGGTCAATCTTTCCTCCCTCCGAATTGGCGTATTCTCAAAACGGGTATTTCATCCCCCTGAAACGACCATTCACTGTTCAAGATCTAGCCAGTGGCGCGGTTTTCAGCTTTAATGGCTGGATAAAAAAATTATGTAGGCTAGGTTTAGTTATTTCGGTCAGTTATTAAACAATTTCAATAACACTAACATCGACAAATAACGCATATATCGAGATCAGTTTATGGACATAAGATCCCTGCATCGCCAGATGACTCATTACAACCGTTGGAAGCGTCAGTTGGATGAACGCTTGCAGCGCTTTGAGCAATGGAGTCAGCAGCACGATATGGCTGGTGCCAACATGGGCAAAACCCTCCAGCGCGCGCGCCAGTTGCTGCGCGGCGAGAGTTTTACCATTGCTTGTGTGGGCGAGTTCTCGCGCGGGAAAACCGAACTGATCAACGCCCTTTTATATACCGGCGGTGGCCGCCGTTTGCTGCCATCGCAACCGGGGCGCACCACCATGTGCCCGACCGAAATTTTCTGGGATCACCATCAACCCGCCAACTGTGTGCGTCTGCTGCCCATCGAAACCCGCCGCACCAATACCAGTCTGCAAAGCTTCAAGCGCATCCCGCAAAACTGGGTGGCGATTCATTTTGATGCCCAAGATCACGAGCAAACGCGCGCGGCTATCAATCAAGTCTCCGCCAGTAAGCAAGTCAGTGTGGCCGATGCCATCAAGCTGGGTTTTGCGCAGGATGAACTGGGCGAGCGCGATGAAAACGGCATGGTCACAGTGCCCGCATGGCGCCATGCGCTGATCAGCCTTGATCACCCGCTGCTGCGTCAGGGCTTGCGCATTGTCGATACACCCGGATTAAACGCGCTCGGCAACGAGCCGGAGCTTACGCTCAAAACCCTGCCTGATGCTCAAGCGATTCTGTTTTTGCTCTCGGCCGATGCGGGTGTTACCGCGAGCGATATGGATATCTGGCGCGAGCATATTCAACTGTTGCGCGACAACAACTGCACCGCCGTGATCGCCCTGCTCAACAAGATCGACAGCCTTTGGGACGACCTCACTCCAGCGCAGGAGATTGAAGCTAATATCGACCAGCTGCGTAAGCTCACTGCCCATCAATTATCGCTGTCGCCTGAGCATGTAGTCGCGCTCTCGGCCAAACAGGGTTTGCTCGGCAAAGTAGGGCGCAATCAGGCGCAGTTGGCGCGCAGTAATTTCCCGCAGTTAGAGCGGATGCTGGCCGAGTGTGTGCTGCGCAATCAACAGCAGATTATTGGCCATCGCTTGATTGGCGACAGCTACGCGATGGTGATTAACGCGCGCAATAGTTTGCAGCGCCGTTTGGCCGAATGTGAACAGGAATGCAATGAATTGCGCGCAGTGGCGCCGGAAGCAGCAGCTGAAAAACTGAATGAGCTGCGCGATAGTATCCGTCGTAGCCACCACGAATATCACAAGCAAGCGCTTTCACTGCGCACCAGCCAGCGGCTGCTCGACTCGCAAAAATTATCGCTACTGGGGCCGATCAGTAGCGGCCTGTTGGAACGTCAAATCGCTGAAGCCCACGCCAATCTGGCGCAGAGCTGGACCACGGTGGGTTTGGCACGCGCCATCGGCAAATTCTTTGATGATGTGGACAACAACCTGCGCCACCTTGAGCGTGAAATTGAGCGCTGCAATCGCCTGCTGACCTCGATCTACGAGCGCCCCGAGCAAGGGCTCAGCGGCGATGACTTGATCATGCGCCATCTGCTCAAAATCCAGAAACAGCGCCGTCAGCTGAACCAACTGCACGCGCGCGCTGACGATTTCCGTAAATCCCTGAGCACGGTGTTCACTCACAAGGGTGCGCTGATCAGTCGCTTCATTAATACCTTGGTGCAAGAAGTGCGCTCGGTCTACGCCGATTTGAATCAACACATCACCCATTGGCTGCAAGAAGCGCTGGCGCCGCTGTTCCATCAGAATCAATACCAGAAGCAGCTGCTGGAGCATCACATGCTGCGCCTCACGCAACTGCAAACCCAACGCAACAGCCACGCCGAACAAGTGGAAGTCTTGCAGCGCAATATCTACCAATTGCAGACTGCGCTGGGCAAGATTGAGCCTCTCTATAAAGAGCTGATGACTGCGCCGCTGGAGCCGGAATCAATGGTCGATCTTGAACCCAAGGACGCCATGAGTGCACAAGTGGTATCGATTAGTCAGGGGCGACATGGTGTGAGTCACCGCTAGGGGCGATGCTGCTGCCCTGTATAACTTGCAGCCCCGATTGGCTCTCTTTAGACTGTCGCATCATTTAATCCAGCCGGATTGGCACTCCAGAGAAGTCGTGCCAATCCGGTTGTTGCGGTAACAAAGAGATAGCCATGCCAAACCAACTACCTGCCGACTCGGTAGGTCTTGTCACTCCCCAAACCCATCACTTCACCGCGCCGCTCTTGCTGGCCTGCGGGCGCACGCTCGATGAGTACGAACTGGTCTATGAAACCTACGGCCAGTTGAACGCGGCTAAATCCAATGCGGTGCTGATTTGCCACGCGCTCTCCGGCCATCATCACGCCGCGGGTTTCCATAGCATGGACGACAAACGCCCCGGTTGGTGGGATGCCTATATCGGCCCCGGCAAACCTATAGACACCAACAAATTCTTTGTGGTGGCGCTGAATAACCTCGGCGGCTGCCACGGCTCGACAGGACCGCGCTCGGTTAACCCGGCAACTGGTAAAGCCTGGGGCGCAGACTTCCCGATGATCCGTGTGCGCGATTGGGTGGCGAGTCAGGCGCGTTTGGCGGATGTACTGGGGATTGATGTTTGGGCGGCAATTATCGGCGGCAGTCTCGGTGGTATGCAGGTAATGCGCTGGACGCTGGATTACCCCGAGCGTGTGCGTCACGCGGTGGTGATCGCATCGGCATTAAAACTCTCTGCGCAAAATATCGCGTTTAACGAAGCTGCGCGCAAAGCGATTGTGAGCGATCCGAATTTCTTCGATGGCAACTACATCGAGCACGATACTCTGCCGAAAAACGGTTTGGCGGTGGCGCGCATGATTGGCCACATCACCTATTTGTCAGATTTTGCGATGGGTGAAAAATTCGGCCGCGATCTACGCAGCGGCAGTTTTGACATAGGTATCGCAGAACCGGTTGAGTTCCAGATCGAAAGTTATCTGCGCTACCAAGGCGATAGTTTTGCCAATACCTTTGATGCGAACTCTTATATTCGCATCACCAAAGCGCTGGATTATTTCGATCTCGCGCGCGAATACAACGATGATCCGGTGATTGCATTCCAGCAAACCAAAGCAAAATTTTTGGTGATTTCATTTAGCACTGACTGGCGTTTTGCACCCGAGCGCTCGCACGAAATTGTGAATGCATTGGTTGGCGCAAATCGTTCAGTGACCTACGCAGAAATCGAATCCAAACACGGCCATGATGCCTTCTTACTGCCCGATGAACGCTACCAGCAAGTCTTCGGTCGCTACCTTGCCGGAGTGGAAATCTGATGCGTATTGATCTCAACGAAATCCAGCACTGGATTAAACAAGGTAGCCGCATTCTCGATTTGGGTTGTGGCGATGGCACACTGCTAAAATTTTTGATCGATACCAAACAAGTACAAGGCTATGGTTTGGAAATCGACGCAGCGCAAATTAATGCCTGTATCGATAAAGGCTTAAACGTTATCGAACAAAACCTCGATCGTGGTCTGGGAAATTTTGCCGATAAAAGTTTCGATACAGTACTGATGACTCAAGCGCTGCAAACGCTGCATTTTCCGCATTTGGTATTGGATGAAATGTTGCGCGTAGGCAAAGAGTGCATAGTCACCTTCCCAAATTTCGGCCACTGGAAAGCGCGTTTACATTTAGCACTGCGCGGCCGTATGCCGGTATCGGATCTGCTGCCCTACGAATGGTACAACACACCAAACATTCACTTTTGTACCTTTAAAGATTTTGAAGTGCTCTGCCGCGAGCGCAATATCAAAGTGATTAACCGCCAAGTGGTGAATGAGCAATCCGGTCAAGGCTTAAAAGATTTTATGCCCAACCTGTTTGGTGAAACGGCGATTTATCATTTAAGTAAATAAAAAATAACTCTCAAAAATAAGGACAGTTTATGAATATTTTAAAATGGGTTGCAGTTATTGTTATTGCGTATGCCGCGGGATATTTTTCTCGCTCGCCAGAACCTGTGGTAGCGCCGGAAGTTATAGCAGATTGTTTGCGGCTGGATGCGTTTAAAGAAGTACAAAGTGCGTTGCAGGAAGGTCAGGAGCGATTTGAACGGTTAAAGGCAGCAAAGGCAGAGAGCAAAGCAAGTTCATCAAGAATGAACGAACAGGAAAAAATTGCTGAGCAGCCTGTGCCCGATATTTACCCACAAAAAATACCGGAAAATGCTATCCCTTTGGCCGGTACAGGAATTGATCCAAAAGACTATCCTCCAAAGAGTGAATCTAATATCACGGATGAAGAAATCGATAACTTGGTTGCTGCGCCTTTTAATGAAAGCCTTAAACGCACTATCGGGCCATTGCGTGAAAAGTATAAGAGTTTTGCAGAAGCAACCGAGCAAAGCGATTGGGATTCCAATACGCAAAACCGAATGACAGATGCATTGCTAGGTAATCAATATTCCAAATTTATCGAATTGGAATCGCTAATCTGTCGAGCAGATTACTGTGAAATACGTGGTCGGGAATCAAAGTCCGGCGTGTTTGGTTTAATCATGTCAGAAATGATGCTGCAGGATTGGTGGAAAATGGGTCACTCTCAATGGACTAATGGGATAGACAGCAACGCATTTTATGCACTTATCACAAAAGCTCCTGAAATACAGGGGCAGCAATAGTTGAGGTGGTATATGAAATTAATTGTTAGTTTTTTAGGCGTGCTCTTTTGCTCGATGCTTGCACAGGCCCAAATCGATCAACCAAAAGAAATCAGTACCACCGAAAAATTTGGCGATTACACAGTGCATTACACGGTTTTTAACAGCACCGATATTCCTGCCAAAGTTGCAGAAGCCTATAAGCTGGTGCGTGGTAAAGATCGCGCATTGGTGAATATCAGTCTTACTAAAACGGAAAATGGTGTAACCAGTTTGGGGTTGCCCGCACAGGTCAGCGGGAAAACTAAAAATTTAATGCAACAGCAACAAGCATTGAAGTTTATTGAAATTAATGAAGGTGATGCGACTTACTATTTGGCGCCTTTCGTGTTTAACAATGAAGAATTTCTGCACTTTGAAATTCAGGTTAGTGAGAGTGAAAATTCAAAGCCTATGTTGGTTAACTTTAACCGAACGCTTTATTTTCAATAAAACGGAATAAAATTTTGTACGGAAAGGCGCCCAGTGGCGCCTTTTCTTTCAGCGATGTTTTTAACATCGATAAACAACAGATTAATTGATATGAAAAAAATTGTCCTCGCCAGTGGTAATGCCGGTAAATTGCGCGAATTTCAGCAGCTATTAAATGGCTGCGGTTTTGAAGTGCTGCCACAGTCGGATTTTTTTAGCGAGAACGCTGAAGAAATCGGTTTGACCTTTGTGGAGAACGCCATTATCAAAGCGCGCTATGCTTGTGCCAAAACCGGTTTGCCGGCGATTGCGGATGATTCCGGTATCGAGGTGGATGCACTTAATGGTCGCCCCGGAATTTATTCCGCGCGCTACGCAGGCGAAGGCGCGAAGGATGCGGATAACAACATTAAACTGCTGCAAGAGTTGGATGGCGTTCCAGCTGAAAAACGCACAGCGCGCTACCACGCGGTGCTCGCATTTATGCGTCATGCAGAAGACCCGACGCCGATATTATGTCACGGCACATGGGAAGGTGTGATTCTAGATGCGCCGCGCGGGGAAGGTGGTTTTGGTTATGATCCATTGTTTTTTGTGCCCACTCATAATTGTGCATCGGCCGAGTTAAGTAAAGACGAAAAGAATCGCATCAGCCATCGCGGCAAAGCGATGCAGGAGTTGCTGCAAAAATTATCTGCATTGATTAACTAAGTTGTCGGTATCGGATATGTCCCTGCAATTACCGCCGCTCTCGCTTTATGTACATGTACCTTGGTGCATTCGCAAATGTCCTTATTGCGATTTCAATTCCCATCAGGCGAAAAATGATATTCCTGAAACGGATTACGTTGCTGCACTGCGTTTTGATTTGGAACAGGATAAAGCTCTGGCGCAAGGCCGCAAACTTACCAGTATATTTTTGGGTGGCGGCACACCGAGCATGTTATCGGCACAAGCAATTGGGCAGATATTAATTGATGCTGAAAATATCATTGGTTTTGAACCGGGTATTGAAATCACCCTTGAGGCAAATCCCGGAACATTTGAGCAGGAAAAATTTTCCGGTTTTCGCGCCGCTGGGGTAAATCGCTTATCGATTGGTATTCAAAGTTTTAATGACCAGCAATTAAAACTGCTTGGCCGAGTGCATGGGCGCGATGAAGCACTGCGGGCAGTTGGCGTCGCGCGCAAAGCCGGTTTCAATAATATAAATCTGGATTTAATGCACGGTTTGCCAGAGCAATCAGTTGATGATGCCAAAGCGGATTTACAACAAGCAATTGATCTCGCGCCGGAACATCTCTCCTGGTATCAACTCACTATCGAACAAAACACGGCATTTTATTCCGCGCCACCAGTGTTGCCGGAGGAAGAAATTCTTGCGGATATTCAGGATGCTGGTATCGAATTACTGGCCGCTGCAGGCTACGAGCAATATGAAATTTCTGCTTACGCGCGCGATAAAAAACGTGCGCGGCATAATCGCAATTACTGGGAGTTTGGCGATTATCTTGGCGTAGGTGCAGGTGCTCACGGCAAAATTACGTTACCTGCTGAAAATAAAATCCTGCGCTTATGGAAAACTCGTCTGCCCAAACATTATTTGGATGCAGTAAACAGCCAGAAAATTTCCACCAACCTCGGCGGGCATCAAAATGTATTTGGCGGTGGTAGCGATTTATTATTGCCCGATGCATTGCCGCTGGAATTTATGATGAATGCACTGCGTTTAAATGACGGTGCTCCACAAGCCTATTTTAAAGCGCGAACCGGTCTTGATTGGTCGACTATTGCTGCAACTTGGCTGCACTTGGAACAGCAGGGCTTGGTTGAAATAGTGAATGATGTTATTCGGCCTACGGCGATGGGACGTCGTTTTCTCAATCGTGTGTTACAGGCTTTTATGAAGGATGATGAAGAGTAAAAGGCAGGTAATCTTTAGTAAATGCCATTGCCTCTGTAAGTTGTTCCATAGTTTTATTGGCTTTTAAATCAGAGGAGCCGATAAATGACCGATACTAGCCGCCGCAATTTTTTAACTACCAGCGCTATCGCGGGAGCCGCATTGGTCGCTGGTGATGCCTTAGCCAAACCTGCAACTGAGAATGCTGCCATGCCTAAATTACTTCACCATGTTTTTTTCTGGCTGAAAAATCCGGACTCAAAAGAAGACTTGGCTAAATTGATTGCCGGTGTTCAATCGCTTGCGGCAATTGAAACTGTGCGCAGTATTCACGTGGGCGTACCAGCGTCGACTGAAAAGCGTGAAGTGGTGGATAACTCCTATCATGTGTCTGAATTATTGGGCTTTGATGATGTAGCAGGGCAGGATGCTTACCAAGTACATCCGCTGCATCAAAAGTTTGTCGATGAGCATCAGCATTTGTGGAGCAAGGTTGTGGTTTATGATGCGCTTGCTGTGAAATAAATTATGTAAGCAATGAAAAACAAAAAGCCCGCTGGGATTATTCGCAGCGGGCTTTTTTGTTGGTGCAGCTTATTCAGTAATTAAACGATTAGAGTTCAATATCGTAATCGATAATCACCGGCATATGGCTGGAAAACTGTTGGGTTTTGTAGATAGTCGCGTATTCGACTTTAGGGCCCAAGCTATTAGACACAACTTGGAAGTCAGTACGCCAGCCATCACCATCATCTTTCAAACCGTTTGGCCACCAGCTGTATTCGTCGCCATCTTTATTCACTTTACGGAAAGCATCGACATAACCAATTTGGTTAAACAATTGGCTCAGCCATTGACGCTCATGCGGTAGGAAACCGGAGTTATGCTGATTGGTGGTGCTATTGCTCACATCTTTCGGTGTGTGCGCCATTTGCCAATTGCCACAGAAAATATATTCGCGACGCTTGCGGGTAATTTTGTCCAGATGGGCTTGGAAATCATCAAAGAATTTGATTTTGACTTCTTGCGATTCCATCTCGGAGCTAGCGCTGGGTGCAAGCAGAGAGCCGATACTTAATTGCTCAAAATCCACTTGCAGGTAACGGCCTTCCATATCGACACCAGACGCAAAACCCAAACCATAAATAAGCGCTTTAGGTTGCAAACGGGAATAAATCGCAACACCATTGTAATGTTTAGTGCCTGAATCGAAAAAATAGGAATGGTAACCCTTGAGTTCGAACTCGGGTTTTTCCAGCTCGCGCTCTAGTGCGCGAAGGTCTTGCAGGCAGATAAAATCTGCATCCTGATTCGCGAGCCAAGTGTATAGGCCGCGCTGCGCCGCCTGAAAAATACCATCGACGCTAAGACTGATAACTCTCATGTTAGCCCCTTGATTACGGACTGTGTATCATACCCGAGCTTTGTGTGATTGTGTTACCGTAAAGACTGGGTTTTTTGTGGTAAGCGTTACGATTTTTCACATCCTTACATTTGTCACGCTGTTGCGTCCCAAATGCGGGTCTGGCTCTTGGGCAAGACCTCGTTGTATTTATTTTGTCATCTCAAACTTAGTTCATAGTCGGATACTTTGCATGGAAAAATACCAATTTGACTTCATTCAGCTAGCAGTTAAGCACCAAGCCTTATGCTTTGGTGAATTTTTGCTCAAGTCTGGCCGCACTAGCCCCTACTTTTTTAACGCGGGCAAATTCCAAACCGGGCAGGCACTGGCTGAACTAGGCCGTTATTATGCGGCGGCTATCACTGCATCTGGCGTGGACTTCGATATAGTGTTTGGCCCTGCTTATAAGGGAATTCCGCTTGCGGCGACTACCGCGATTGCTCTGGCCGATGGTCATGATCGCGATCTGCCCTATTGTTACAATCGCAAAGAGGCGAAGGATCACGGCGAAGGCGGAACCTTGGTAGGAGCGCCATTGCAGGGAAAAGTTCTGATAGTGGATGATGTTATTACTGCTGGCACTGCAGTGCGCGAAGTCATGAGCATCATTGATGCAGCTGGTGCAAAACCTGCCGCTGTCTTGATTGGCTTGAATCGTCAGGAAAAAGGTAAGGGTGAATTGTCTGCGATTCAGGAAGTCGAGCAAACCTTCGGTATTCCGGTGATTAGCATTATTAATTTGAATCACATCATCGACTATCTTGAAAGTCAAAGCGGACAAGAGGCGATGGTCGATAAAATAAAAACCTATCGCGCGACTTACGGTGTTGAGCTGGCGTGACACGAACGAGGTAGTTGATCCAGATGCGCAACTTGTTATTGGTATTCATCACTTGTAGTTCGCTGTTGATGAGCGGTTTGCTTGCCGCGCAAAACAATGGCAAAAGCAAGGTGATTTATCGCTATAAAAACAAGGAAGGCGTGACCGTAATGGATAGCACTATTCCTCCTGAGTATGTAAATAGTGGCTATGAGGTGTTGTCGCATTCCGGGCAGGTGATCAAGCGAGTTAAGCCTGTTGCCCAAGGCCCGGAAGCCGAGCGTTTACAGCGTGAACAATTGGCGCGTCAGGAGCGCGAACGCGACGATATTCAATTGCGTCGCAGTTACAGTAATGTAGCTGATATTGATGCTGCCAAACGCCGAAATATGGAAAGCTTGCGTGGCAATATCAATATTCTTGAAGCGAATCAGATGTCGGCCAGGTCGCGCTTGCAGACTTATCAATCGCAAGCGGCAGCATTAGAGCGTGCAGGCCGCACACTGCCTGAGGATTTGTTGAAAAATATCAGCAATCTGGAGCAGGAAGATAAAGATATTCAAGAGCAAATTCAGCAGCGCGAGCAGGAACTGGAAACAGTAGAAAAAAAGTTTGATGCGGATCGTAAACGTTTTATTGAAATCACTAAAAATAAATAGTGAAATGAAAGCATAAAAAAACCGGCAGCTGCCGGTTTTTTTATGCCTGAAAATTTTGTGCTATTAATTTGCCACCAAAAATCCCTGTGCGATTAATTGCCACTGCTCTTGCCAGTGTTCGCTCGGGCGGCGGCGAAATTCGGTGCGTACAAATTCGGCGATGCGACCATCTACCAGTGCGATCATCAAGTTGGCTGCGGCTGCAACCGGCAGTGTTGGATGTAGCCCTTCGCGCAATTCTGCCTCGCGCAACACCTGTTTTAATTGGGTTTCTATGCGATCAAAAAACTGTGCGATGCGCACGCGCAAACGTTCGGTTTCACCGGTCAGGGCATCGCCGGTTAATAAGCGCGTCAAGCCCGGATTGCGTTCGGCAAAGGTCAGCAATAATGCGAGGGTTTTTTCACAGCGTTTTAATGCGGATTTTTCTTCTGCAAGAATCAGTGTGATGCGCGAAAAAATAGTCTCTTCAATATATTCAATCAGGCCCTCAAACATTTTGGATTTGCTGGGGAAGTGGCGATAAAGCGCTGCTTCAGACACTCCAACTTCTTTCGCCAATGCCGAAGTGGTGATGCGTTCACCTGGGCTGGCCTCCAGCATGCGCGCCAAACATTCAAGAATTTGCTGGCGGCGCGGTGTTTTGCTTGGCGATTGAATCATACTGGCTCCATTTTCAATCAGCTCCTATTTATTAAGTCATTGAAGGAGTGATTCCATTTGACTTCATGCGCACCCGAAATTTTCAGGCGCGCATAAGCGGATTATGCGTTGCGAGATTTGTTGGTAATTAATGTACCCACACCGACATCGGTAAATA
Source organism: Cellvibrio chitinivorans (assembly GCF_035117775.1). Lineage (NCBI taxonomy): Bacteria > Pseudomonadati > Pseudomonadota > Gammaproteobacteria > Cellvibrionales > Cellvibrionaceae > Cellvibrio > Cellvibrio chitinivorans. The sequence continues at coordinate 453,617 of NZ_JAYKKN010000001.1, read as the reverse complement.
TTTCCAGCAGTACTGCGTGATCAACACGGCCATCAATAATATGCGCGCTGGTAACGCCCGCTTTTACTGCATCGAGTGCGCAGGCAATTTTTGGCAACATGCCACCATAGATAGTGCCATCGGCGATCAAGCCATCAACTTGCTCTGTGCTTAAGCCAGTTAATACTTTGCCTTGTTTATCTTGCAGGCCGGATACGTTAGTCAGCAGCATTAATTTTTCAGCTTTTAAAAATTCCGCCACTTTACCCGCAACTAAATCGGCGTTGATATTGTAGGACGCACCATCTTCACCTACGCCAATAGGTGCGATTACCGGAATGAAGTCGCTGTTGATCAGCATGTCGATAACAGCAGTATTTACATTGGCTACTTCACCGACGTGACCGATATCGAGAATTTCCGGTGCGAGCATTTCAGGTGTTTTATGGGTAACAGTTAATTTTTTTGCTTGGATTAATTTTCCATCTTTACCCGTTAGGCCAATTGCTTGACCGCCGTTGCGGTTAATCAGGCTGACGATTTGTTTGTTAACCGTGCCGCCCAATACCATTTCCACTACGTCCATAGTGGCGCTGTCGGTGACGCGCATGCCGTTGATAAATTCGGATTTGATATTGAGTTTTTCCAGCAGGCTGCCAATTTGTGGGCCGCCGCCGTGCACTACAACCGGATTCATACCAACGAGTTTCATCAGTACGATGTCGCGTGCAAAACTGTTTTGCAGCTCCTCGCCTTCCATCGCATTGCCGCCGAATTTTACGACGACAGTTTTGCCAGTGAAGCGTTGAATATAGGGTAGGGCTTCGGTTAAAACGTTGGCGATATTCATCGCCGATTCACGATTCAGTGACATAAAAAATTAATCCTGTGAAGGTAAATTAAAGGTTAAACGGTTATCAACTTTGAGTAATTCCCGTTTGAATAGTTGTTGGATTTTTTCCAGTGATTCTTGTGATTCCGCTTCAAAACGCAGCGTTAATGCGGGCGATGTATTTGAGGCGCGCACCAGACCCCAGCCTTTGGTGTAATCGACGCGCAGGCCATCAATAGTAGTGATGGTGCCGTTGGCAAAATCACCTGTCTCGCTAAGTTTTTTGATCAGCCCGAACTTGTCTGCATCAGGGACGGCGATTTTAATTTCCGGTGTAGGAAATAGCTGTGGAAATGCAGCAAAAATATCATCAATTTTTTGATCGCGCAGAGTAATGATTTCAAGCAGGCGCGCCATTGCATAGATTCCATCGTCAAAACCATACCAGCGATCTTTAATAAATATATGGCCGGAATATTCGCCGCCGATCAGCGCTTGGGTTTCTTCCATTTTGGCTTTCATGGGCGAGTGACCGGTTTTCCACATGATCGGTCGGCCGCCGTAGCTGCTGATAACCTGATTCAATTGGCGCGAGCATTTTACATCGAACAGCACATCGGCGCCGGGGTTGCGCGCGAGCACATCCTTGGCAAACAGCATCAGCAAACGGTCTGGCCAAATGATGTCGCCTTTGGGGGTTACCACTACGAGGCGATCACCATCGCCATCAAAGGCGACACCTATATCGGCATTGGTTTCCTGCACCTTGGCAATTAATGCCTGCAGATTTTTTTCTTCGGTTGGGTCGGGATTGTGATTGGGGAATTCACCATCGAGATCACAAAACAGTGGCGTAACATCGCAACCTAATTCTTCAAACAGTGCCGGTGCAACCAAACCTGTCACCGCATTACCGGCATCAACCACAATGGACACGTTACCTGCTAAGGCGACATCGGAAAAAATGCGATCGATATAATCGGGAATAATAGTGCGCGGAATTTCTTCGCCCAGCCCTTGGTGAAAACGCTGGGCAATAATACGTGAACGCAAATCGACAACCGCATCATCCGCTAGTGCGCGATTATTAATCACCACTTTAAAGCCGTTGTACTCTTTGGGATTGTGGCTCGCGGTGACCATCACGCCGCTGCTGGTATCGTCAAAATGGAAAGTGGAAAAGTACATTAGCGGTGTGGGAACTACACCGATATTAATAACGTTGCAGCCCGAACGCAGAATGCCGCGAATCAATGCCTGTGTTAGTGATTCGCTGTGCGTGCGACCATCGCGCGCGACAACAATTGCCTGCTCACCCTGATCAATCGCTTCACTGCCAACCGCTTGGCCAATTAATTGCGCAAGTTCGGGTGTGATTTGGCTGCCCACCAAACCGCGAATATCGTATGAGCGAAAAATTTCGGCGGGCACATCGTCTTCATTAATTTTCTTGCGCGCAGAAGCTGCTGATTTTTTACCTGAAGTTTGCTGCAGGCCGAGAATATTTTCATCCTCATCAATCACGGCGATATCGAGAATATCCTGCTTCTGGAATAGCGGGTTGGTCATGGCTTCTTCGGTGTTGATGGATTCTTTGCTGGTAGTAACAGTGTCGGCAACCGAAGGCGCCGGAATATTTTTTTCGCCCAGTTCAATACGCACCAAAATTTTGCTGAGGAACCAGACCAGCGCCAAACTGCCCGCCACAATTAAACCGGTAATGCTCAGCCAAAGTGCTGGTAGTTCTTCGGCCAATTCGAGTGAATGAGTTGATGGTGTGAATTTAACAATCAAATGGCTACCGCCGAGATTACTTTGTTTTGCTTCGCCTGCGGTACCTGTACCCAGCTTGGTAATCACTTGTGGTGGCGTGCCAGTAAATTGTTGCAGCAGTACATATTCGCCGTGATTTTGTTCAACCATTTTGAATAGGTTAATTAATTCGGCGGCATCTATGGTGACCATCAGGGTACCGAGTGGCGGACTTTTTTCATCACTTGCGAGCGGGCGAATCCAGTTAATCATCCAGCGATCATTGATAGCGACCAATTCTGGCAATGCAGCTTGGCGCTGCTCGGCGCGTTGGATTAAATCCAGCTCTGCATAACGAATGGGAAATTCTGCTTCGCGATCCAATTGTGCGCTGCCGAGCGGAATCAAACGTAATTTGAGTGCTGAGGGTGTTTTTTGTAGCCACTCAGTTTCCAATTGATTGCGCGCATCAGGTGTGTTCGCTGGATTGCTTAAATCCAAGCTAGCAATTAATGCAGGCTCGGTGGCTAGCTTGTCGATAAGTTGTGTTTGTTGCTGAAAATAGCGTGTCAGATTTTTATTCTGCTCATCGACTTTTTCTTGCGTTAACTGCAGCAAATTTTCTTGCTGTTGTTGGATTACCAATTTTTGGTAGAGCAGATAGCCCACTATGGCATTAATCACCAGAGCTATTCCGAGCAAGATCAACAGAATTTTTTGTTGCACCGCTGCTTTGCGCTTGGCGGCATCCAGCGCGCGCTGTTCGCTGCGCGAGAGATGCGTTGCTGTGTCAGCTTTGATTTTTAACGGATCCTTTGGGTTCACACCTGTACCTTTTCGCTAGCTAGTTCGTGATGATTATTGTGCTGTTATTTTTGTTGCAAAGAGGGCGATCAATTCGCGCGCCAGCTGTTGTTTACTGCGCTGGCTTATATCGGTAATCGATGAGTTTTCTACCAGTGTGACGGCGTTGTCGTCGCTGTTAAAACCAATCTGGCTATCGCTAATATTATTGGCGATCACCATATCCAAATTTTTGCGTACCAGTTTTGCGCGCGCATACTCCAGCAGGTTTTCACTTTCTGCGGCAAAACCAACCGTAAAAGGTTTGCGTTCAAGCGCGGCGACGCTGGCGATTATGTCGGGATTTTTCACCAGTGTCAGCGTGAGGGTATCGTCCGCGCCCTTTTTCATTTTTTGGCTGGCAACCTGCGCCGGGCGATAGTCCGCCACTGCTGCTGCGGCGATAAACAAATCGCAGCCCTGAGCTTCGCGCAGGCTGACGGCGTACATATCCTCGGCGCTGATCACATCGATGCGATTTACCTGCGCAGGTATTGCGAGCTGGGTTGGGCCGCTGATCAAAACCGTCTGCGCACCTGCTTCTGCGGCCGCTTGCGCCAGTGCATAACCCATCTTGCCCGAGCTGTGATTGCTCAGGTAGCGCACCGGATCTATCGCCTCGCGCGTTGGGCCAGCGGTAATCACCACTTTCTTACCGGCGAGGCTGCCAGGGGTAAACAAACTGGCAGCGGCATCCACCAATTGCAGAGGTTCAAGCATGCGCCCAGGGCCAATATCACCACAGGCCTGCCCACCTTCGGCGGGGCCAAACACATGAACTTTACGCTTGACCAATATAGAGAGATTGGCTTGGGTCGCCTCGTTGTGCCACATGCCTTGATTCATCGCCGGCGCTATGGCGATAGGCGCGGCAGTGGCGAGGCAGATACTGGTGAGCAGGTCATTGCCCATACCTTGGGTGAGGCGCGCGATAAAATCCGCTGTAGCGGGGGCGATCAATACCAAGTCCGCCCAGCGCGCCAGTTGGATATGCCCCATACCGGCTTCGGCCTCCGGGTCGAGCAGTTGGGTGTGTACAGGGTTGCCGGAAAGAGCTTGCAGGGTCAGCGGGGTAATAAATTCCTGCGCCGCTGGAGTCATCACCACCTGCACCTTGGCGCCCGCGTCTTGCAGGCGGCGCACCAGATCGGCACTTTTATAGGCGGCAATACCGCCGGTCACGCCGAGCAGAATTTGTTTATTGGCAAGTGATGTCATAGGTATTGGTCGATCTTTATCGATGCGCTGGTCATCCAGCAGTAAAACGGACGCTTAGTGAACAACCTTAGACCCGCTTTGTGTAATTGGCCACTAACGGCGCTAGCCGCGCGCCGCTTGACGAAAGCGGATAAAGATACCATTCTTGCCCGCGTTTTCGTACCTATCGATAGCATTCAAATCGATAGCAATCAAACGCTGGTTGATCACCCCCGAAAACAATACTCAAGGAATGTTCAAATCCCCCATAAAAGGAATGCATTATGTCTATCGCCCATTGGCCTGCGGCCGAGCGCCCGCGTGAAAAACTCCTCTCCCTCGGCCCGCGCGCCTTATCTGATGCTGAATTGCTCGCCATTTTCCTGCGCGTTGGCTGCGTGGGAAAATCCGCCGTCGATCTTGCGCGCGAGTTATTGCAGGAATACGGCGGCTTGCGCCAGCTGTTGGAAGCATCCCAAACCGAGTTCTGCAAAGGCTTGGGGTTGGGCAGCGCCAAGTACGCCCAGTTACAGGCGGTATTGGAGATGGGGCGACGGCATTTATCGGCGGCGATGAAAGCGGGCGATCTGCTCACTAGTCCGGATTTGGTGCGCCAATATTTAAGTGCCCAATTGCGCCACCAGCCGCGCGAAGTCTTTGCCGTCCTGTTTCTCGATAGTCAGAATCGCCTTATCACCTACGAAGAGCTGTTTTTTGGCACCATTGATGGCGCTTCAGTTTATCCGCGTGAAGTGGTGCGGCGCGCCTTGGCGCACAATTGCGCGGCAGTTATCCTGAGTCATAATCACCCGAGTGGTATTGCTGAGCCTAGTCAGGCTGACTGCCGTATCACTCGCCGCTTGCAGGCAGCATTGGAATTAATTGATGTGCGGGTGATCGACCATATGGTGGTAGGTGATGCGGAGGTGATTTCGTTTGCCGAGCGTGGATTATTGTAATCATTTGTCGGTGTGATGATTTTGATGCCAAAATGCCTCGCACGCCCTGAAATTCTGCTATACCCAGATCGACCCTGAGGGAGATGTATCCCCCTGACTTGTATTGGATGACAATCGTGACTGACCACCTGGATATATTGCTGGACATGCTTTCCGCTCTGCCTGACCCGGTATTTGTATTAACGGAGTCCGGGCGCTACGCCGCGTTGATTGGCGGGCAGGATCGCCAGCATTATCACGATGGCGCGCATCTGGTCGATTTCAGCCTCTACGATGTTCTGCCCAAGGCCAAGGCCGATTGGTTTCTGGAGCAGATTGTCACCACCCTTGAGCAAAACCAGCTGCGAATTGTTGAATACGGCCTCGCTGGTGCCGATGTTGATGGTCTGGATGCACAGCAAGGGCCAGAAGGCGAGATCTGGTTCGAAGGCCGCGTTCAACCGCTGCCAATGCCGGTCAACAATGAGCGCGCGGTAGTCTGGGTCGCCTGTAACATCACCCGCCGTCATCAGTTGGAAGCCCAGCTGCAACAGTTGAGTGAAACGGATGAGCTCACTGGTGCCAGCAACCGCCGCAAATTGCTTGATGCGCTTACTTTGTCGTTGCGCCGTTTTCGCGAGCGGCAGGTGTCTACCGTCGTGGTGTTAATGGATGTGGATTATTTCAAATCCATTAATGATCGCTATGGGCATATCGCGGGCGATCAGGTTTTGCGCGGCATTGCCCATCAGGCGATGACACATCTGCGCGAAGGCGACCTCTTTGCCCGTTTTGGCGGGGAAGAGTTTGCGCTTTTGCTGCCCAATACCTCTCTTGAGGCGGCTTACGTCACCGCTGAGCGCCTGCGTCTGGCGATTGCCAGTGGCGACTTCCTGCCCGATAGTGATCCGTCATTAAAAGTCACTATTAGTATGGGGCTGAGTCATATTCAGGCGCAGGATCAGGATATAGAGTCAGTCTTGCGCCGCGCCGACGATGCCCTCTACCAAGCCAAACACAATGGCCGCAACTGTCTGGTATTGGGTGACTGATTTAATCGCGACAAATCCGTTTATTTTTCAGTCTGATACGAACAAGAGCAGATCGCAGCGATAAATTGTCAGTTTTTTGGTCAAAAAAACAGCTTTTCATTGCTATTGAAGGTCTGTTTTGGTATAAAACGCGGCTCTTTGCGGCAGGGTTGTTAATACGCACTAAGAGAGCGTCATTTTTGAGTAAATTTCCCGCTGAAATTTACTGCTCCGACCCTGAAATTACCCGCGTTTAGGAAAGAATAGGCTGCTTACAACAATGCTCTAGGCTGGTTGTTAGTCTGTTTGACGGTTCTAACACAGCGCTTCCAGCTTAGCGCGCTGAATTTTTTACGAGGCAATAAAATGTCCAAGGTATGTCAAGTTACTGGTAAACGTCCAATTACCGGCAACAATGTTTCCCACGCAAAAAACCACACCAAGCGTCGTTTTTTGCCAAACCTGCAATCTCACCGTTTTTGGGTGGAAGCTGAGAAGCGTTTCGTGACTCTGCGCCTGACTCCAAAAGGTATGCGTATCATCGACAAGCGCGGCATCGACGCTGTGTTGGTTGATGTTCGTGCCAACGGCCACAAAGTGTAATTAGGAGCTATCGTCATGCGCGAAAAAATTCGTCTGAACTCTTCTGCTGGTACTGGTCACTTCTACACTACTGACAAGAACAAGCGCACCATGCCAGAAAAGATGGAAATCAAAAAGTTTGATCCAGTTGTTCGTCAACACGTGATCTACAAAGAAGGCAAAATCAAGTAATTACTTGATTTGCTTGCGAAAAACCCGGTCTTTGGACCGGGTTTTTTTGTTTTCTACGGCGGTGTTTTTACGATTGAGGTTGTTATGCCCGAGTTGCCTGAAGTTGAAACTACCCTGCGCGGTATCGCCCCTCATGTCGTCGGTCGTACCTTGACCGAGTTAATCATTCGCCAACCGCGTCTGCGCTGGCCAATTCCGCCGGAGCTGGCGGATTTGTGTGTCGGGCGCAAACTGCTCAAGGTGCTGCGACGCGGCAAGTATCTGTTGCTCGACTTCGGCAATGGTCATGCGCTTATCCATTTGGGCATGTCGGGCAGTTTGCGCATCGTTAAGCCGGATGAACCGCCTTCATATCACGATCACTTCGATCTGGTGCTCGGCAAACAAGTGCTGCGCTACTGTGATCCGCGCCGCTTTGGCTGTCTACTGTGGGTCGAGGGTGAGCCGGAGGCGCATAAGCTGCTGGCCGATTTGGGCCCGGAGCCGCTCGCCGATGGCTTTACCGCCGAGTATCTCTACGCGCGCAGCCGCAAGCGTACCCAAGCAATCAAGCAGTTCATTATGGACAGTAAAATCGTAGTGGGAGTGGGCAACATCTACGCTAATGAATCCTTGTTTATGGCCGGCATTAAGCCGATCCGTAAAGCGGGCTCACTGACGCGCAAAAACTGCGAAGACCTGGTGCGCGATATCAAATTTGTATTGCAGCGCTCGATTGATCAGGGTGGGACAACGCTGAAGGATTTTGTCGGCGGCGACGGCAAGCCGGGTTACTTCAAGCAGGAGTTACTGGTGTACGGGCGCGGCGGTGAAGCCTGCACCCGCTGCAAAAAGCCGCTCAAAGAGGTGCGCATGAATGATCGCACCACTGTGTACTGCGTGGATTGTCAGAAGTAGGCGAGGTTATTTTCTGGAGGCAAATTTCTGCTTCAGCGCCGCCTCGACAGGGGCGGCGACAAATTTGCTGACATCGCCGCCTAAAAAGGCGATTTCGCGCACAATCGACGAAGATATATAGGAAAGATGCTCGGAAGGCGTGAGGAAGATACTTTCCATAGTCGGTGCTAGCGCGCGGTTCATATTGGCCAGCTGGAACTCATATTCAAAGTCAGACACAGCGCGCAAGCCGCGCAATACCGCCTGCGCTTTCTGCTGGCGCACAAACTCCACCAGCAAAATATCAAACCCACACACGGTCACATTAGGCACATGGGCGAGAGTTTCTTTGGCCAGCGCGACTCGCTCATCGAGGGTAAATAGCGGGTTTTTGCGATTGCTCGCCGCCACCGCCAGAATCACCTTATCGAACAGTTTGCAGGCACGCTCGACCAGATCGATATGGCCGTTGGTGATGGGGTCAAAAGTGCCGGGGTAGACCACTGTGCGCATAGGAGTATTCCGTTGGGTGCCGGTTGGCGGGGCGCGCATGGTACAAAATTCACTGCTGGCTCGCCAGTTAATGCGCCATTTGCGGGTTTATGCATCGGGCTATAAGTCTAGTTGTTATTTTGAATCTATGACTTTGCGTTGCGGTAATACAGGCGGTAACTAATTTGCCCGGCCTGTTTATCGCGATGCAATTGCCAGTTGGCGGGCAGTTGCAACTGGGCGTCGCGCGGCGCTTCCAGATAAATCACTGCCTCATCGGCCAGCCATTCGCGGTTTTCCAGTGCGGCGACTACGGCGTTCCATAAATCCAGCGCAAAGGGCGGGTCGATAAACACGATATCGAACCTGTGTGACACTTGTGCAGAGTTAAGCCATTGCAGGCTGTCTGCCTGTTCGACGCGGCCATTTTCGGCTTTCAGCAGTTGCAGATTGGCTCTGAGTTGCGCCGCTGCTGCCGGATGTTTTTCCAGTAGCAAGCTGGATTCTGCGCCGCGCGATAAGGCTTCCAATCCCAGTGCACCGGAACCGGCAAACAGATCGAGGCAGTGCGCGCCCTGCATATCCGGCGCAAGCCAGTTAAATAGAGTTTCACGGATGCGATCACCCGTGGGACGCAGGCCGTCCACATCGGGAAAGTTGAGTTTGCGCCCGCGCCAGAGTCCGCCAATGATGCGCAATTGGTTGTTTCCGGCGGATTTTGCGCCAGAATTTGTGCGGTTTGCGGTTTTTACGACAAGTTTGGACAAGGCTTTTCTCTATGGGCAGGCGATGGACAGACTATGAGCAGATCAGAAGTGGTAGCATAGCGGCTTTGCGTTTGCCAATCACTGTCAGTTTCAATTTCCTACTTTTATATCCCAGATCAACACTATGTTTTTCAATCTGTTTAAAAAATCCGAAAAGCCCGAAACCCCTACCGAGAAGCCGGAAGACGCTTCGCTTGAATCCCTGGTCGAAACTGCCATTGAGCCAGAGGCTCCCGCAGTAGAAGCGGCGGAATCGGCTCCCGTTGAGGCAACTGCGCCAGCGGTCGAGCCTGTTGTTGAAGTTGCGCCGGCAGTTGTTGAAGCGCCGGCCAAGTTGGGCTTTTTCGCCCGCATCAAGCAGGGATTGAGTCGCACCAGCAGTAACTTTGCCGAAGGTTTGGGCAATTTGTTTCTCGGCCGTAAAACTATCGATGAAGAGCTGTTTGAGGACTTGGAAACCCAGTTGTTAGTTGCCGATGTGGGCATGGAGGCGACTAGCGAGATTATCGACAATCTCACCGCCCGTGTGGCGCGCAAGCAACTCAACGATGTGGATGCGCTCTATAAAGCCCTGCGCGAACAGCTCACCGACATGCTGCGCCCGGTGGAAAAACCGCTGGTGATCGACAGCGGCAAGCAGCCCTATGTGATTCTCGTGGTAGGCGTAAATGGTGTGGGTAAAACCACCACTATTGGCAAGCTCGCGAAGCGCCTGCAAAACGAAGGCAAAAAAGTCATGCTGGCTGCGGGGGATACTTTCCGTGCGGCGGCGGTCGAACAACTGCAAGTTTGGGGTGAGCGCAACAATGTGCCAGTGATTGCCCAGCACACAGGTGCAGACTCGGCCTCAGTTATCTTTGATGCACTAAATGCCGCAAAAGCACGCGGAATTGATGTGATCATCGCCGATACGGCGGGTAGATTACACAACAAAAACCATTTGATGGATGAGTTGTCCAAGGTCAAACGCGTGATGGCCAAAATCGATGACTCAGCGCCCCATGAGGTGCTGTTGGTGCTGGATGCGGGCACTGGCCAGAATGCCGTTAACCAAGCCGAGCAATTCCGCGATGCCGCAGGTGTGACCGGTTTGGTGTTGACCAAGCTTGATGGCACAGCCAAAGGCGGGGTGATTTTTGCGCTGAGCAAGAAGTTTGCGCTGCCGGTGCGGTTTATCGGCGTGGGCGAGGCCATCGACGACTTGCAACCATTTACCGCCGAGCCGTTTATCAAGGCACTGTTTAATCAGGCAGATGTTTAACCAAGCGGACGTTTAATCAAGTTAAATAATTTAGTAGACAGGGTTGGTTGTGATTCGATTTGAAACCGTAAGCAAGCGCTATGACACCGGCTACGAAGCACTGGCGCGTGTGGATTTTGAGGTGCAGGCCGGCGAAATGCTGTTCCTCACCGGCCACTCAGGCGCCGGGAAAAGTACGCTGATGAAACTCATCATGCTCATGGAGCAGCCGTCGAACGGCCATGTGTTTGTCGATGGCCATCATCTCGGGCGCCTGCCCAAAAGCCAGATTCCCTACTTCCGCCGCAATATCGGCGTGGTCTTCCAGAATCACCAACTGCTGTTCGATCGCACGGTATACGACAACGTCGCCCTGCCGCTGCAAGTGGCGGGTTACCCCCATCAGGAAATCGGCAAGCGTGTGCGCGCGGCGCTGGATAAGGTCGATCTGCTCGACAAAGAGCGCTCCAATCCCATGACCTTGTCGGGCGGGGAGCAGCAGCGGGTGGGTATCGCCCGCGCCGTAGTGAACAAGCCGACCCTGCTGCTGGCAGATGAGCCGACCGGTAACCTCGATCCGGAGTTGTCGAACGAGATCATGACCTTATTTCGCCAGTTCAACGAAGTTGGCACCACAGTGATGATCGCCACCCACGATATTGAACTGCTTAAACGTATGAACAAGCGGGTGTTGGGTTTGGTGCAGGGTAAATTGGTACACGACGGGGTGCTCTGGTGAAATCGAATCGTCCCTCCAAGCCCGAGCGCCGCCCCAATCGTATGGGCGCGAGTGCAAATACCCGCAACGACCGCCCGCGCCGCGAACCGCCCATTCGAGCGGAAACACCGCGTGCCCAAGGTGCGGTGCAAAGCCAGATGTCATGGCGCGACAAGTTTGATGCCTGGAGTGCCCATCACAGCAACTCGGCAATTGAAAGCCTGCTGCGCATGCTGGAAACCCCGCTGCAAAGCCTGATGACCTGGCTGGTGATCGCCATCGCCATCGCCCTGCCGGCAGCGCTGTTTGTGGTGTTTAGCAATGTTCAGCAGATCGGTCAGAGCTGGCAGGATTCCAGCCAGATTTCAGTGTTCCTGAAAAAGGATGCCAATGCCAATCAGGCGCAGGACTTGCGCGGCCGCTGGGCGCAGCGTGGTGATGTTGCTCAGGCAACTTATATATCGCCTGAACAGGCGCTGGAAGAGTTCAAGCTGGGTTCCGGATTGGGCGAGCTGGCCAATCATCTTGATGAAAACCCGCTGCCAGCGGTCATTCTGATCAAGCCCAAAATCGGTGGCAACGCGCCCGATGCGCTGAATTCCTTGCAGCAAGCGCTGGTGGCTGACCCGTTGGTTGCCGATGTGCGCTTGGATATGCTCTGGGTAAAACGCCTGCATCAATTTATCACCGTCGCCGAGCGCTTTGTGGTCGCGCTGGCGGGGCTATTGGCGCTGGGGGTGTTGCTGGTGATTGGCAATACCATCCGTATGGCAATTGAGGCTCGTCGCGATGAAATTGTGGTGGTGAAGTTGGTCGGCGCAACCGATGCTTATGTGCGTCGCCCTTTCCTTTACTCCGGTCTATGGTTTGGTGTGGGTGGTGGCATTTTGGCTGCGCTCTTGTTGGCGATAGGTTTTTGGTGGTTGTCGGCACCGGTGGCACAGCTCGCCGATCTGTATCAAAGCAGCTTTCGTTTGCAGGGTTTGGGGTTCATCGAAAGCTTGCAGTTGATCCTGATTGCTGGTGTGACGGGATTAGTTGGCGCCTGGATTGCGGTAGCGCGCCATTTGTATCTGATTCAACCGAGGTAATTCCCCCGTTTTTGTGCGCCAAAAGAAGGTGCAATATCTGCGTAAACTGAACTTTTTCGGTGCTAGCGGAACCAATAAACGGGTGATACACTCGGGCAATATCGAATTTGGAGGTAACTATGAACACAAGCTCAAGTCTGCAACCTGTTGGCATTCTCGCCCCCGGTGCAAACCTGAATGCCTATGTTCAGGCGGTCAGTAGCTTCTCTATTCTCACTGTTGAGGAAGAGCAGGAACTGGCGCGCGATCTGGTCAGCAACGGCAATCTCGATGCCGCACGTAAGCTGGTTATGGCGCACCTGCGCTTTGTGGTGCATATCGCCCGCTCCTATAACGGTTACGGCCTACCACTGGGTGATCTGGTGCAGGAAGGTAACGTCGGTCTGATGAAAGCGGTTAAGCGTTTTGATCCGGACAAGGGCGTGCGTTTGGTGTCGTTTGCGGTGCATTGGATTAAGGCTGAAATCCACGAATTTATCCTGAAAAACTGGCGTATCGTCAAAATCGCCACCACCAAAGCCCAGCGCAAATTGTTCTTTAATCTGCGCGGTGCCAAAAAGCGTCTGGCGTGGTTGAGCAATGATGAAGCTCACGCAGTTGCAGCGGACTTGGGTGTTGATGTTAAACAAGTGCGTGAAATGGAGGGGCGTCTGGCCTCTTACGATGCCGGTTTTGATGCGAGCGATGACGATGACGATGAAGGCTATGTAGCACCTGCGCACTACCTTGAAGATAATCGCTATGACCCGGCAGTTCGCTTGGAAGAATCCAACTGGGAAGAATCCAACGTCAACAGCTTGGAGCGTGCGCTTGAAAAACTGGATGATCGCAGCCGTGTGATTCTGCAGCGCCGCTGGTTGAATGACGACAAGGCAACCTTGCACGATCTGGCTGCCGAATATGGTGTATCCGCTGAGCGTATCCGCCAGTTGGAAAAAAATGCCATGAACAAAGTTAAAAACATGATGTTGGAAGCCTGATTCAAGTATTCATTGCATCCCTAAAAGCCGCGCCTAGCGCGGCTTTTTTATTGCTCATAAATCCACGTCAAGGAGCATGTTGTGCCCCGAATTTTTTTGATGATCGCTGCAATTAGCGGATTTTTCGCCGTAGTTATCGGTGCTTTTGCTGCTCACGGACTGAAAAAAATTCTTACCCCGGATATGGTCGATGTAGTTAAAACCGGGGTTCAATACCAGATGCATCATTCTCTGGCGCTGCTGTTTATCGGCCTCTGGCTCAGTTACAAGCCCGCTACATCAGGTTTAAAAGCAGGTGGCTTGGCATTTATACTAGGCATACTGATGTTTAGCGGCAGTCTTTACGCACTGGCCTTGGGGGCTCCGCGTTGGCTTGGGCCAATTACCCCTCTGGGCGGGCTCTGCTTTTTGGTTGGCTGGGTGTTGCTATTGATCGCCGCATGGCGCGCCTATCCAGATAACTGATTTTCTCACTTCGTATTTTTCACTTCGTAATGTATCCCTTATGTCTGACTTACCTGAACTAACATCTGATTTTGAATCCGGCGAAGATGGCTTTTTAATCAAGCCTGAATTTAAACCCAAAGCCATTCGCAGCTTTGTGATTCGCGCCGGGCGTATCACTGTCGGGCAAAAAAATGCTTTTGATACTTGGTGGCCGGTTTATGGCTTGAGTCTTTTTAAGGGGATGATCGACCCCGAACAGGTCTTTGGTCGCAAAGCACCATTGGTGTTGGAAATCGGTTTTGGCATGGGCGATTCGCTGCTCGAGATGGCGCGCAATGAACCCGAAAAAAACTTTATTGGTATCGAAGTTCACCCGCCAGGTGTGGGGCGATTGATCAATGTGGCGGGGCAGGAAGGGCTCACCAATTTGCGTGTGTACATGGCAGATGCGATGGATGTATTGGAGGATTGTATCCCTGATAATTCTATAGATCGCCTGCAATTGTACTTCCCAGACCCATGGCATAAGAAAAAACACCACAAGCGTCGTATCTTACAGTCAGCTTTTGTTCAGAAACTTCGCCCTAAGATTGCGCCCGCTGGAATATTCCACATGGCAACTGATTGGCAGCCTTATGCTGAGCATATGTTAGAGACGATGAATGTTGCGACAGGTTTTGTGACTGAGTTCACAGAAACCGGATATGCCCCTAGGCCGGATTATCGACCCATTACTAAATTTGAGAGGCGGGGCGAGCGTTTAGGTCATGGTGTATGGGATTTGTTGTTTAAAAAAACATCATAAATTGGCATAAACTGCTTTAGTTTGCTAATGTAACTAGCTGAAAATAATGATGAAAGGGAGTTCTACAGGAGTAAGTTTTTAAGTCGATATTTATCGATAGGCTGTTACCAGCTTTGGAATTTAATCAATCGAGGGAATCAGATTGTTTTGGGAACCTCGCTATTTTCTACGGAGAACTATTAGCTATGAAACACACACGCACACTTGCACTCTCAGCTGCAATCGCAGCAATCATCTCCACCGGCGCTCAAGCAGATGGCAACCCAGCAGTAGAAATTCACGCTGATGGTGGTCGTTATTTCTTTGAAGATACTTACAATGATTCGGCCACTTGGGATTATGGTATCGGCTTCGGCTTGGGTGAAAACTGGATGCTGGATCTGGTTGTTAAGCAGTGGGATTCTGAAATTTCTGCTTTAGGTGATGCGGGCGACGTGGACGGCATCCAATACCGCGCCGACATGCTGTATCACATCACCACTGAAAGCAAATGGCGCCCCTATGTTGCCTTTGGTATCGGCGATCAGGAGCGTGAATACTTCACTCCTACTGACTCCCACACCGAGCGCGACACCATGGTTAACCTGGGTGCTGGTCTGAAGCGTCGTTTGGGTGACAACTTCCAATTCCGTACTGATATCCGTGCATTCAACAGTCTCGACAATGAATACACCGATCTGGCAGTGACTGCTGGTATTGCATTGGTATTTGGCGGCAAGTCAGCGCCAGCACCAGCGCCAGTTGTTGCAGCACCAGTTGATGTTGATAGCGATGGCGACGGTGTATATGACTCACGCGACAAGTGCCCAGACACTGTTAAGGGTCTGAAAGTTGACGAGGTAGGCTGCCCAATCGTTCTGGATAAGACTCTGGAAATCAACTTGGACATCCTGTTTGACACTGCCAAGTCTGAAATCAAGCCAGAATACATGTCTCAAGTGCAAAAACTGGCTGATGCTATGAATCAGTACGAAAACACTGTAGTGCATGTTGAAGGTCATACTGATAGCCAAGGTTCTGATGCTCTGAACCAACGTCTGTCACAAAGCCGTGCAGACTCTGTGAAGGCAGCCTTGATCACCAAGTACGGTATTGCGGCTGATCGCGTAACTGCAACTGGTTACGGTGAGTCTCGCCCAATTGCTGATAACTCAACTGCTGACGGCCGCGCACAAAACCGTCGCGTAGTGGGTTCAGTAAGCGTGAAATACAAAGAAGCAGTAACTCAGTAATCTTGAGTTGTTGTGAAAAGCCCGGCCTTGCGCCGGGTTTTTTTATGGTTTTTAAATAGGCTTAGTTGATGAGTTTAATGTAACCGGTACGAAATTCCGGGTAGCGAAATTGATAGCCAGTGCCGATAAGTCGCTGATTGCTAATCCGTTTGTTGCCGCGCTCGTTGGTGGCATCGGCTGCGAGAAAATCTTTTACTTTCAACTGCTCCGCGATCCAGCTAACTACCTCAAGCATGGGAGTGGGTGATGAGTCTGTTGCGAGATAGATATCGGCCAGTGGCTGTTGATGTTGTAATCCGATCAAATGGTCGAGCACACCAGCGCAGTCGTCGGCATGGATGCGATTGGTGTAATGAGGGCTGGCAGATGCACTGCGCTGTTTCACCTGCTCGATCAAACGATTGCGGCCGGGGCCGTAAATCCCGCTAAAGCGCACAATGCAGTGCGCAAACTCGCTGTGTTGAATAATCTGTTCTGCTTCCAGCAATCGCTTGCCGCTAAAACTGTCGGTTTGGGTGGGCGATTGTTCATCGACCCAACTGCCATCGTTCTGCGCATAAACGGCGGTGCTGGACACAAAGATGATAAGGCGCGGCTGGCGCTGATATTGCTTCAGTGCGGCAACCAAGTGCTGACATGTGTGTACATAAGCCTGCTCATAACCTAAATCGCTACGTTCGCTGGGTGTCATGGTGATGACAATCACATCATAGTTTTCGCTGCTGAAAAGCTTCTCCAGCTGCCCGGCTTGAGTTGCATCGCAAGCTTGATATTGGAGATGGGGCAGATTTGCCGGAGGGTGGCGGCGCAGACCAGTGACTTGGTAGAGAGTGGAATCGAGTTGTTGCGCGAGGCGCTGGCCTATATCACCGCAACCGATAATCAGCAGTTTTTCGGGAGTTGCCTGTTTTTCGTGTGAAGATGCGTTAATTGTCATTTGATAAATGTCGCCAATCTGATAGTTTTAGGCTATTCAACAAAGCCATTGTAATGGAGCTGCATTATGACCCTGACCGAACTGCGCTACATAGTCACTCTCGCCCAGGAACAGCATTTTGGCCGCGCGGCGGATCGTTGTTATGTGAGCCAGCCGACCTTGAGTATCGCGGTCAAGAAGTTGGAGGATGAGCTTGGAATTGCCCTGTTCGAGCGCACCAAATCACGTGTGCAGCCAACCCCGCTGGGTGAACAGATAGTAGCGCAAGCGAATTTGGTGTTGGAGCAGACAGCGGCCATCAAAGACCTTGCCGACGCCGGTAAAGACCAGCTCAGCAGCCCATTATCGGTTGGCGCCATCTTCACCATTGGCCCTTATTTATTGCCGAAGTTTATTCCTCATCTACAACAATTGGCGCACAAAATGCCGCTTTATGTGGAGGAGGGTTATACCCACAATCTGCGTAAAAAGCTGCGCAATGGCGAGTTGGATGTGATCATTGTGGCGCTGCCGTTTGTGGAGCCAGATGTGGTGACGCAGGTGTTGTACGACGAGCCGTTCGTGGTGTTGATGCCCAAGGATCACCCGCTTGCCGCCAAAGACGCGGTCGATCAGGCCGATCTCAGTCATGAGCAGTTATTGCTGTTGGGCGAGGGCCACTGCTTCCGCGATCAGGTTTTAACCACCTGCCCGAGTGTGCAGCATGGCGCAGAGGCTAGTGCTAATAGTAGTAATGTGCGCACTGCTGCTGAAGGTAGTTCGCTCGAAACCCTGCGCCATATGGTCGCCTCAGGTTTGGGCTTGACGATTCTGCCGGCCTCGGCCGCTGAAAGTTCGCTCTACAGCTCCGATGTATTGGTGACTCGCCCCTTTGCGGAGCCATCGCCGAGCCGCACCGTGGCGCTGGCCTGGCGCGCAAGCTTCCCGCGTCACAAGGCGATAGATGCGTTGCGCGCGGCGATCAAAGCCTGCCGTGTCTGATTCAGTGCTAGCTGATGTTCTCTTCCAGCGCTGTTTCCGGCAGCGATAAAACTCTCGATCAAATCCCCACCAGCGCCTTAAAGGGCGTTGGCGCTAATTTGGCTGCTAAATTGGCGAAGATCGGCCTGTTTAGTCTGCAAGATGTCCTCCTGCATTTGCCGCTGCGCTATCTGGATCGCACCCGTATTACGCCGATTGGCGCGCTTCAGCCCAATCTCAATGCAGTGATTGAAGCGGAAGTGCGCGCTTGCGATATCGTTTTTGGTCGCCGTCGCAGCTTGGTGTGCAAAGTTCAAGATGGCACAGGCACCATCACTCTGCGTTTTTATCACTTCAACAATGCGCAAAAGCAGCGGCTGGTCAGCGGCACGCGCTTGCGGATTTTTGGTGAGACGCGCCGTGGCGCCTCGGGTTTGGAGATGTATCACCCCGAATACGATGAGCTGGATACGGCGGCGCCTCTACCGCTGGAGCAGTCACTTACCCCGATTTACCCCGCTACTGAAGGTCTGACCCAACCGCGCTTGCGCTCGCTGGCGGTACAGGCGCTGACCTGGCTCGATAAACACGCGCTCAAAGAGCTGTTGCCCGAGGTGGTGCGCCGTCAGCTTAACCAGTCATCGCTTGCCGATGCGCTGCGCTATCTGCATCAGCCGCCAACCAACGCCAATATCCAGCAGCTGTTGGATGGCGAGCACCCTTATCAGCAGCGCTTGGCGTTTGAGGAGCTGCTTGCCCATCACTTGAGTTTGTTGTTATTGCGCCGCGAAACCCAAGCCGATGGCGCGACACGCTTGAATCTGGATGCCGATTTACACGCGCGCTTTTTGGCGCAATTGGGCTTTAATCTGACTCGCGCCCAAGGCCGGGTGGTGGATGAAATCGCCGCTGACCTCGCCAAACCGATCCCCATGTTGCGTTTGGTGCAGGGCGATGTGGGTTCCGGTAAAACCGTAGTGGCGGCGCTGGCTGCATTGGCGGCGGTCGCGAGTGGCAAACAGGCGGCGATTATGGCGCCGACCGAAATTCTCGCCGAGCAGCACCGCATTAACTTTGGTAAATGGCTCGAACCGCTCGGGATCAAGCTGGGTTGGCTGACCGGCAAGCTCAAGGTTGCCGAGCGGCGCACGCAAATGGCAGCTATCGCCAGCGGCAAGGCGCAAGTGGTGGTTGGCACCCATGCGCTGTTTCAGGAATCGGTCGAGTTTGCCAATTTGGGCTTGATTGTGATCGATGAGCAGCATCGTTTTGGTGTGCACCAGCGCTTAACCCTGTCGGAAAAAGGCACCAGTGGTGATGAAACTCGACGCTCCGGTCTGCTTCGCCCTCATCAATTGATTATGACCGCCACTCCGATTCCACGTACTTTGGCGATGAGCGCTTACGCCGACCTCGACTGCTCGGTGATCGATGAGCTGCCGCCTGGCCGCACGCCGATCAGCACTGTGGTGATCAGCGACAACCGCCGCGAAGAGGTGATCGAGCGGGTGCGGCTGGCCTGTGAGCAGGGGCGCCAAGCCTATTGGGTGTGTACGCTGATCGAAGAGTCTGAAGCGCTGGAGGCGCAAGCGGCTGAAGCGACTGCAGCCAATCTCACTGAATCCCTGCCGCATCTGCGCATCGGCCTGATTCACGGGCGCTTGAAACCCGCAGAAAAAGAGGTGGTGATGGCGGCCTTTAAAGCCAATGAGCTGGATTTGTTGGTCGCAACCACGGTTATCGAAGTGGGGGTGGATGTCCCCAACGCTAGTTTGATGATTATCGAAAACCCCGAGCGCCTCGGCCTCGCCCAATTGCATCAACTGCGCGGGCGCGTCGGGCGGGGTTCGGCGGCAAGTCACTGCGTGCTTTTGTACGGATCGCCACTCTCCAACAACAGCCGAGAACGCTTGCGAGTGATGCGTGAAAGCAGCGATGGCTTTTATATCGCCGAACAGGATTTATTGCTGCGCGGCCCTGGCGAAGTGCTCGGCACCCGTCAGACCGGCGAAATGCAATTCAAGATCGCCGACTTGCAGCGTGACAGCCATTTACTGCCCGATGTGAAAGACGCGGCGCTCTTGCTGATGAGCGATTACCCGCAGGTGTGTAGCCAATTAGTGTTGCGTTGGTTGGGTGAAAACCAGCGCTATTTGCAGGTGTAGATAAGATCTTGCAATTAGGTTTGGCGGATATTTCCACCGGCACTGAGAACTTGAGCGCAGTTATGCTCATCTTCAATCCAAATAGCCTGTGCGGGCGCAAATTTGATCTATGCTTGGTTAAATCATCAGCTGCTAACCGTGGTTACACGCAATTATGTTGGGTGACTATATGAGATTTAAGTTTGCTCGATTACACTCCCCGCATTCCTGTGTGACTGAGTTAGTTAACGCTATGCTTTTCAATCGCTTACCAAAACCAAAAGGAGTAGGCCGTGCCAGTACCTACCAGTGTTCAATCACTGCTCGACAAACAAAATGTGCATTATCAGGTGTCTGACATGCCAGTGAGCGAACATGAAAGAGCACAGTGGCACGACCAGCATTTACGTACCATGAGTGCAGCCAAGTCGGTCATTCTTCAGGATGGAAAAGGGCGGGTGCAGGTGATTTTTGCCGCGGATCGCCTGCTGGATTTGAAAGCCGTTAATCGTCAGCTCGGGCGCGAACTTCACGCCGCCAAGCCGGAAGATATTCACAAGTTCTGCCTGTCCCATAATCTGCATTCCATTCCCGCACTGCCCAAACTGGCAGGCCTGTTGACTCTGATTGACCGCAGTCTGGTTGAGCGCAGTGAGTTGCTGGCGGACTCGGGCGATGAACAACAACTGCTGAAATTCAGCCGCGATGAATTCAAGCAGATAATGGATGACGCCACTATCTGTGACATAGCGGTACCGCTGGAGCCGCTGGAAACGGACGATACCAGCAGCAGCGATACCGACCAGATCCTCGGTGCGGTGCGCAGTTTTACCCAGTTACGTGTAAAACAGCGCTTGGAAGAAACCCTCGAATTACCGCCCTTATCGGATACCGCCCAGCGTATTATCAAGCTGCGCGTGAACCCTAATGCCGATATCAGCGACCTCGCGCAGATTGTTGAAACTGATCCGAGTCTTGCGGCGCAAGTCGTGAGCTGGGCGGCATCGCCTTACTATTCTGCTCCAGGCAAAATCAAATCCATTCACGATGCCATAGTGCGCGTGCTGGGGTTTGATATGGTGCTCAATCTTGCTCTGGGCTTGTCGCTGGGCAAGGCTATGACTATCCCAAAAGAAGGTCCGCACGGTTCTCTGCCTTACTGGCAGCAGGCGGTTTACATGGCGGCGACCATTGAAGGCTTGGTGACGGCGATTCCGCGCGATCATCGCCCCAGCTTTGGTATGGCCTACCTGTGCGGCCTGCTGCACAACTTCGGCTATCTGATTATGGCCGAGGTGTTTCCACCTTATTTCCATAACTACTGCGAACTGGCGGATACCAATCCACACGTCAACCATCAGGCAGTTGAGCGCCATTTGCTGGGCGTGACGCGCGAGCAATTGGGTTCAGCGTTGATGTCACTCTGGTCGATGCCGGAAGAAGTGGTGGTGGGATTACGCCATCAAAACAACCCGCAATATCAAGGTGAACACGCGGTTTACGCCAAGTTGATATTTGTCGCCCAGCGTTTGTTGCAGCAGCACAATATTGGCCGCGGCCCGAAATTGGCGATTCCCCAGCAGGTGTTTGAAGACCTGCACCTCGACCCGGAAAAGGCCAATACCACTGTGGCGAATATCATTGAGTCGAGCGATGACCTTAAACATATTGCCCACGAATTGGCGCCGCATCACTAAGCGGTGTGCAGTGACTAACAAACGCCCCGATTGAAAGAAGCCCCTGTCACAAGGGGCTTTTTGTTTCTGGTCTGTTTGTTTCTGGCACGGGGGAAAATTGAGCGTTATGCTGCGGGCGATTGCTACAAACAGTTGCTACAAACTATCCCAACAACAGCGAACTATAAAAACCTGAATACAAAGAGAGACAACTTATGACCATCGATTTCCCCGCCGCCGATGCGGCAGCAATACTGGTTCAACGTCGTATCAGCGGCGCCCAGGCAGAGCGTTTACCGGAAGCCTGCCGCCCGCAAACCCTTGAGCAGGCACTGGAGATTCAAGCCGCAGTCACCGAGCAATGGTGCGCGCAAATGGACGATAGCATCGGTGGCTGGAAGTGTTTGCTGCCGCCGGAAGACAAGCTGGTGGTTGGCCCTATTTATACCCGTACTATCGATTCAGTTGCGCCAGTGACTCTTTGGACTAAGGTTGCGGCTGAAGGTGAGCGCGCGCGCATCGAGCCGGAGCTGGCATTTTTCTTTGGCAAGGATTTACCTCCGCGCGCCGAACCCTACACGCCTGCCGATGTGGATGCCGCCATCGCCCGCACTCATATGGCGCTGGAGCTGATCAACAGCCGCTACGCTGACCCTGCCAGCTGTGAATTCCCCGAAATGCTCGCCGATGGTCTCGTCAACCAAGGCTTATTTATCGGCCCGCAAGTGGATTCCGACAGCGCGCGCGGCGCCAGCAGTTTTACCATCACCATGACCTGCGCCAATGGCGAAGTAATTGAGCGCCAAGGCTCGCACCCCAATACCCATCCGCGTGCGCCGCTCTACTGGCTGGCTGAATTCCTGCGCAGCCAAGGGCAGGGAATTGTCTCCGGGCAGGCGGTGATTACCGGCTCCTACGCGGGAGTGATTGAAGTGCCGGTCAATACCGACATCCAGATCGACTACGCCGGTCTGGGCAGTATGCAGGTCAGTTTTAACGCCCGTCAGGCGGGCTAGGGGAGCAGATGAGCGAGTCAGAACAGCCAGTTGTATTTGCCTTTTCGTGCGAGATGCCGGTGCGCTGGGGCGATATGGATGCCTATGGCCATGTGAATAACACCGTCTATTTTCGCTACTTTGAAGAGGCGCGCTTCCAGTGGATGCTGGACAAGGGCGTGCCGACGCTGGGCGATACCCATCCGGTAGTAGTGACTATTGGCTGCACCTTTTTGCGGCCGATTTTCCACCCCGACAATTTGCGCATCGATGTGTTTGTTGGCGAACCTGGGCGTTCCAGCTTTATGGTGACCTACAAGGTCTATACCTCAGCCGACCCGGATACCCCCGCCGCCGAAGGCTACTCCAAGGTGGTCTGGGTGAGCGCGACTAACGGTAAATCCGTACCTCTGCCGGATGTAGTGCGCGGCTGGTTTGAGGCCACGTAATGCCGGTCTGGCTGGAGGCGGGCTTCTGGGGTTTTGTCGCCGCCAGCGCGCTTTTGCTCGGTGCGGCCTTGGGCTGGTTTGTCCGCTTTCCGCCCAAGGCAGTCGCCTATGTGATGGCCTTTGGCAGCGGCGTGCTCTTTGCCGCGCTCGGTTTTGATCTGGTCGGCGATGCGTTGGCCGAAGCCGGAATCGGCTGGGTGGCGGGTGGATTTATGGCCGGCGCCGCGGCCTTTTCGCTGATCAACCACTGGCTGAACGCGCCGGTGAAACATCGCAAGCGCTCCCACCATCAGCCGTCGGCCTCCAACAATAGCGGTATGGCGATAGCCGCTGGCACTCTGCTCGACGGCCTGCCCGAATCTATGGCGATAGGCTTATTGGTCGCCAGCGGCGGCAAACTTAGCCTCGCCACTGTGGCGGCGATTTTTATCTCTAACATCCCCGAAGCGCTCTCAAGCACCGCCGGTATGCGCCGCGCGGGTCACAGCGGCTGGTTTATTCTGCGTTTGTGGGGCGGCATGGCGCTGTTGTCGGGGGTGTTTGCGATTATCGGCGCAGTGTTTTTTGGCGCTGCGCCCGCTTATGTCAAAGCGCTGATTACCTGTATCGCCGCGGGTGGAATTTTTGCGATGGTGGTGGAGACCATGATCCCTGAAGCCTTTGCCGAAACCCATGAGTTGTCCGGCTTGATCGCCGCGCTTGGGTTTATCTTGGCGGTGATGATGCAGGCGCTGGAAGCCTGAGCAGGCCATTCTGCCGTGCTGCGAATCAGCTCAACCTTTATTAAGTTCGATATCTCGTGTTGTCACATAAATGCCACACTTCTGTAGCAAAACAGCAGCAGTCAATTTCGACCTGTTTTAGATGATTTCACAAGGTGTTCCTAATGCGTTTAACCCGTCGTCACTTCCTTAAAAATGCCAGCGCTGCCGCTATCGCCCTGGGTGGCTTGCGCGCGTTGCAACTCAATGCGCAGGTCTATGCGCAAGACCCTATCTACGGCATAGATAAAGTGGGGCAGCTCATGGCTGACCCAGCGGGCATTCTCAATTTGCCGCGCCACTTCAGCTACAAAATCATCGCGCGCACCGGCGACCGCATGAGTGATGGCCTGTTTATGCCCAGCGCCTTCGATGGCATGGCTGCCTTCCCAATGCCGGGCGATGCGAGCAAATGTCTGCTGGTGCGCAACCACGAGCTGGATTCAGTGGGTGAAGAAGTCGATGCCTTTGGCGGTGACAAAGACCTCGCGCGCAAAATCGTCGGCAGCAAAGCCTATGATCATTTTGGCGATTTGCCTGTTAATGGTGGCACCAGCACCCTTGTGTACAGCCATCGCAGCCAGCAAATCGAACGCAGCCACCTGAGTCTTATCGGTACAGTGCGCAATTGCGCGGGCGGCGCTACCCCTTGGGGCAGTTGGCTCACCTGTGAAGAAACACTGGTGGGCAAAGATCAGGGCTACGGGCGTGAACACGGGTATCTTTTTGAAGTACCCGCGCAGGCCAAAGGCTTGGTCGAAGCTGTACCGCTCAAAGACATGGGGCGCTTCGTGCACGAGGCAGCCGCAGTGGACAGCACTAATGGCATCATCTACCTCTCGGAAGACTACGAGCGCGGCCTGTTTTATCGGTTTATCCCCAAAACCCCCGGCGTACTGCGCGATGGCGGCCGCCTGCAAGCCTTGGCTATTCGCGGCTGGGAACAGGCAAACACCCGTAATTGGCCAGATGATGCAAATGACAAAAACGCGCGCAAAGTGGCCATGCGCCAGCGCTTTGAATGCGAGTGGATCGATCTGGATGATGTGACCTCGCCCAACGGTGATTTAAGCACTCGCGGCGAAGCCCAAGGGGCGGCGATTTTTGCACGTGGTGAAGGTCTGGCGTTTGCGTTGCGCGAAGACAAAACCCGCGAAATCCTCTTTGCCGCTACCGGCGGAGGGCCGTTGCAAATCGGCCAAATCTGGCGCTATCAACCGAGTGAATTTGAAGGCACGGCGCGCGAAAGTGAGCAGCCGGGGGTGATGGAATTGCTCTATGAAACTCACAACCGCGCGATTATGGAATCCTGCGATAACGTGGCCGTTGCACCTTGGGGCGATTTAATTATCTGCCAAGACAGCTACTCGGAAACGCCGGATACCGTGAACTACCTGCGCGGTCTTACACCAGACGGGAAAATCTACACTCTCGCCATGAACGCGCATCCGGAGCAGGGCGAATTCTGCGGCGCCTGCTTCTCACCGGACGGTAGCACTCTGTTCGTCAACATCCAGAAGCCCGGCTTCACCATCGCCATTACCGGCCCTTGGGCAAATTTACGCAATCAGGCGCAGGGCATTAAGCCCTTGGGCTAACTCTCTGATGCGCTGGAGTATTAATCGCGATCCCCGGCGCGCGCGTGAATAACTAGGCTTCTGCCACCTGCAATTCCTGCCAGTGGATTTTGTCGCTGTGATGCAGCAGGCGCATACGCCCCTGATGATCTTCCACCAGCGCGGTGCAGTTTTCGATCCAGTCGCCGCAGTTGGCGTAGCGTAAACCACCCTCTTCGCGCAGCGCCGGGTAGTGAATATGGCCACAGACTACGCCGTCGTAACCGCGGCGTTTCGCCTCGCCAATCGCCTCGCGCTCGTAGGTTTCAATTGCCGCCTTGGCGCCTTTGATATTGCTTTTGATCAAGCCAGCGAGCGAGAAGTAGGGTTTGCCCATCCACTTGCGCATGCGGTTTGACCAGCGGTTGATAAACAGCAGCAGCTCATAACCGTGGTCGCCAATCACGCGCTTCAACCAGCTGTGGTTGATGTAAGCATCCATCGCATCGCCGTGCATGATCAGCAAATGCTTGCCGTCGGCGGTGACGTATTCGTGCTCCTGAGCGATTTCAATCGGGCCAAATAACTGACCGCTGAAGTGGCGGATCGGTTCATCGTGATTGCCCGGCACATAGACTACACGTACACCCTTGGCGGCCAGCTCGTGGAATTTGAGCATCACTTGATAGTGTTTTTGCGGCCAACAGAAGCGGCGTTTAAGCGACCACAAATCCACAATATCGCCCACCAGATACAGGGTGTCGCAGTGGATGTGATTGAGGAAGTCGAGCAGGTAATCGACCTTACTATCGCGAAAGCCCAAGTGGATGTCGGAAATCCACACAGTGCGGGCATTGATCAGGTGGCTGGTCGGTTTAGGGTGGTTTGTTGCGGGGTCGAGAAAGTCGCTAGCAGTAGCGGTGGCAGATAAAGATGCAGCAAGGGCATTGGCTGGAGGAGTCATAATGCGTTTCCATGGCTGTTTCGCGCAAGTTTGCGGCGATCATGTGACGAAAACGCAACATTTTGATGAACTTTGGGTGACAGCTAGCTCGCTTTTTGTGCCTCGGCGGAGGCGCTGGTGTGATCTTGCAGCAGCCAGTTCAACACTGCTTGGCGGCTTTCCAACATCTCTTTATAAGTTTGTAAAACGATAGGATTGGGATTGAGTTGTTGTTGCAGGTGCTCGATACGTGCGAGCAAAAAGTCCACGTCGTTTTGGACTTTTTCGGCGACTTCCACACTGTTAAACGCTTCATTTCCAATATTTAAAATAGTCATTAGGCATTGTCCTTGCTGATTTTGCCGCCAAGTTGTGCATCAGTGCCAAGGCGGGATGTTGAGCAGTATCGCGGAATTGGAAGTGTGAAAATAGTCGCAATTCTCTCTAAATCTTGTGCGATATTGCCTACAAATGGCGCCTAAATATACAAATTGATGCGCCATTGTGCGGATTAAGTTTGTTGTTTTCTGAGCAGCGTCAGGCTAAACAGCAGGGTGGTGGACAGCACTATCGCAGGCCCTGCGGGTGTATCCCACCAGTAGGAGGCGGCGAGGCCAGCGATTACAGCGCTGACGCCAAGCAGGCTGGAGACAATCGCCATCTGTTCCGGGGTGTGAGTCAGGCGGCGGCTGGCGGCTGCGGGGATAATCAGCAGCGCGGTAATCAGTAGTACGCCGACCACTTTCATCGCAATCGCAATGACCAGCGCCATCAACAACATAAGTGCAGTGCGCACGCGCACCACCGGCACACCTTCTACCTGCGCCAATTCTTCATGTACGGTGATCGCCAGCAGCGGGCGCCAGAGCCAGATCAGCGCGCCAATTACGGCGATGGAAATCACCCAAATACTGATCACATCGGTATGGCTGACAGAGAGAATATCGCCAAATAAATAGGCCATCAGATCGATGCGATTGTCGCTGAAGATGCTGACGCAGATGAGCCCGAGCGCGAGGGTGGAGTGGGACAAAATCCCCAGCAGCGTATCTGTGGCAAGAAAGCGATTGTTTTGCAGCGCGACCAAAATCAGCGCCAGTAGCAAGCAGCCGAGGGCTACGGCGAGGTTGAGGTTGATGTCCAGTAGCAGGCCAAAGGTGACGCCAAGCAGCGCTGAGTGGGCGAGGGTATCACCAAAATAGGCCATGCGGCGCCAGACAGCGAAAGCGCCGAGGGGGCCAGCGACCAGTGCTACGGCGATACCAGCCAGCAGGGCGGAGAGTAAAAAATCAGGCATGGTGGTCGTGTCCGCAGGAGCTGGTGTGTACGTGCGCGCCGGGCTTGGTCTTGATGACATTGCCGTGGGCGTCGTGCTGGTGATCGTGGTGGTGGGTGTAAATCGCGACTTGCGGTGGATTGGCCGCGCCAACTACTTCGCCAAAGAGTGCGAGGTAAGCTGGGTCGTTAGTGACTTGCTCCGGGTGGCCTTCGCAGCAAACGTGCTGGTTGAGGCAGATGACGGTGTCGGTCGTTGCCATCACCAGATGCAGGTCGTGGGAGACCAACAGTACACCGCACTTGCGGCGTTTACGGATTTCGTTGATCAGTGCGTAAAGCGCTGATTGTCCCGTCACATCCACACCTTGTACCGGTTCATCGAGCACCAGCAGTTGCGGATCGCGCAACAGTGCGCGAGCTAGCAACACGCGTTGAGTCTCTCCACCAGAGAGCGACTGCATCGGCATATTGATCAGTTTGTCGATGCCGGTGAGTTCCAGAATTTCGTTTAGATCGACCCGCGCTTTGCCGCCCAGCGCCAGAAAACGTGCTACTGTCAGCGGCAAGCTGGCGTCGATATGGAGTTTTTGTGGCATGTAGCCGATGCGCAAATCCGGCGCTTTGGTGATTTCGCCTTCGTCGACCTTGATCAGCCCGAGCACGGCGCGCACCAGCGTGGTTTTGCCCGCGCCATTAGGCCCAATCAGGGTGACGATTTTGCCGGCTTCGAGGGTTAGGTCGGCGCGTTGCAAAATATGGCGGCCGTTGCGCACCACGCCCAGCCCGCGCGCTTGCAGGAGCAGATCACTCATGGTGATGTCCGCCGTGCTGTGGGTGAGCGGCACAGTTGGCGCAGAGGCCGGAGACTTCCAGTGACTGGGTTTCCACCACAAAACCTGCGTCTTGAGCCACGTTGATAATCTGTTGGCTGAGCGCGGGTTGATCCAGTTCAATGGCAATACCACAGGCGTGGCAAATCAAAAAATGGCTCTGGTGTTTGGTGCCCGGCGCGGGGCAGCCGATAAAGGCGTTGAGCACATTAATACGGTGAATCAGTCCCTGTTCCAGCAGAAAATCCAGCGCGCGATACACGGTCGGCGGCGCCACACGGCGGGTATTCGCCTTGGCCAGCATCTCCATCAAGGTATAGGCGCCGAGCGGTTTGTGGTTTTGCCAAATCAGCTCCAGCACCTGCAAACGTAAATCCGTCAGACGCACGCCGCGACTCTGGCAAAGTTCGCGCGCGGCGCCGAGTGCATCGCTAATGCAATGGTTGTGATCGTGATGGCTACAGGCGATGGGCGTATGTTCCATAAAAAGCTCGGCTGGCTGTGGCGATAGTTGCGCCACTGATTATGTCGGCGTCGAAAAGACAGGGCGATCAAATATGGCGGTCATGTTACACTATAACCTTTTGTCTGGCATGATTTTCACTGGTTTGGTCTGGGTGTGTGTATGAGTAATTGGGGTATTTGGGGCGGCTCGAAAGTGCGCAATCTGGCGCTGATGAGCGTGGCATTGCTATTGGCTGTGCCTGCCCAGGCCAAGTTGCAGTTGTTGGCGAGCATCAAGCCGCTGGCATTGATCGCGCAGGAAGTAGCGGGCGATCAAATTGAAGTCGCTACTTTGCTGCCGGTCACTGCCTCGACTCACGACTATCCGCTCAAGATGTCTGACCACAAACGCCTGCGTGCGGCTGACTTGGTGCTTTGGATTGGCCCGGAAATGGAGAGTTTTCTCGCTCGCCCGCTAGCTAATTTGCCTGCCGACAAGCTAATCACCAGCTACGAGTTTTCCAATCTTCATTGGCCGGAAGAAGCTACAGATGACGCTCATGATCATCAGCACGCCAATCACAGTCACACGGGCAAAGATCCACATCTCTGGCTTGATCCGCGCAATGCAGCAGTGATCGCGCAGGTAGTAGCCGAGCGCCTGGCGCAGTTGCAACCTGGGTCGGCACCAGTGTTTCGCGCCAATGCCGAACGTTTTGCTGTGTCCATGAAAGCATTGGATCAGCAGCTCGCGCAGCAATTAGCACCGGTAAAAAACATTGGTTTTGCGGTTTATCACGAAGGTTACAGCCATTTTGTGAGCCGCTACGGACTGCATCAGGTGGCTTACGTCACCTACACTCCAGAGCAGCGCCCGGGTGCAAAACATCTCAAGATGATGCGCGAAGTGCTCGCCAAAGAGGGCAAATGTCTGTTTATGGAGCCGCACTACAAGGTGCGCGCAATGGACGATATGGCTGCAGATCTGAAGCTGCGCATAGGTTTATTGGACCCGATTGGTGATCAGCAGGTCAGCAGTTATCAACAGCTATTGGAACAGTTGGGGCAGAGCTTTTCGCGCTGCCTCGCAGATACTTGAGGTTGTCGACTCCCAAGATAATCGATTCGTGGATAAAAATTCCTGAATAAAAAAAGCCCCGCTGTGACCGAAATCAAGCAGGGCTAATACACGAGGAGAAAATAAGGGAGATAGTCCAAATACAACAGCTTTGAGAAGCTCACCGCAGCGATGACTAATCGCTGCAGTTACAACTTAAAGAGCAAATTCTTGTGCAATCTTGGCTTCCAGTTTTTGTTCGAGAGTTGCGTTTGCTTTCTCGTTCAATACTTCAGTCTTTGCAGTCAATTCATCAGCAATACGCGCTTCCGCATCTTCCTGAGTTTCAACCCAAGCTGTCTTAACGCCTAAATCGGCAGCAGCCAGAGTCAGTTCGGTATTCGTTACGTCATCAGCAAAAGCGCTGGTGGCAGTCAGTATTAGGGTTGCAAATATCAGTGCAGTCTTTTTCATCGTGGGTTCCTCCGATGGTTTCAAATCCAGTTGCCTTTTGAGCAACCTTTTTGTTTTGGGTTAGGTTTACTCGGTAGCAAAATGAATTTGGGTGTTTCCGTTTTGTTACCTTATGTAACGCATAGTAACAGATATTTTTCCTTTGGCTAGTCTCGAATTAAATCTTTTTGTTATACCTGTCTTAAAAATGTGAATAAATACCGATGGTTATGGGTGAAAGTCAGGTTTTAGTTAAGGTTTGTCGCGTGGTAACACATTTTGTCGCTGGTAACACTTTTTGAGTGAGTTTTGATCTCTGTGTTACCAAATCGTTAGATGATCGGGCATCAATGCCCGGTAAAGGGCTGGATTGCGGCAAACCCCTATAGGGCTTTGGTGTATCCTGCGGCCATCAAACCGCCTTAATTGCAGATTTTTACTATGACCCAGACTCAAACAGCCCGGGCGCCCTTGGTGCTCGTCGATGGTTCTTCTTATTTATATCGCGCCTATCACGCGTTACCGCCCCTGACTAACTCCAAAGGTCAGCCTACGGGCGCAGTAAAAGGCGTCACTAATATGATGCGCCGGCTGCTTAAGGATTATCCGAACAGCCCCATCGCCGTTATCTTTGATGCCAAGGGCAAAACTTTTCGCGATGAGATGTTTGCCGAGTACAAAGCCAATCGCCCGCCCATGCCCGATGATCTGCGTCCGCAGGTGCAGCCGATTCACGACATAGTGGAAGCAATGGGCTTGCCGCTGTTGGTGATTGAGGGTGTTGAAGCTGACGATGTAATCGGCACCCTCGCGCGGCAGGCGACCGAGCAGCAGTTGCCGGTGGTTATCTCAACCGGCGATAAAGATATGGCGCAGCTGGTGAATGAGCATGTCACGCTGGTGAATACCATGACCGAGACAATTCTCGATATTCCCGGCGTGCACGCAAAATACGGTTTTGGCCCTGAGTTGATGATCGATTACCTCGCGCTTATGGGCGACAAGGTGGATAACATTCCCGGTGTCCCAGGTGTAGGTGAAAAAACCGCGCAGGGATTAATTCAAGGTGCTGGTGGTTTGGATGCGATCTACGCTGACTTGGAAAAAGTGCGCACGCTGTCATTTCGCGGCGCGAAAACTATGCCGGAAAAATTACTTGAGCATCGCGACATGGCCTATTTGTCTTATCGCCTCGCGACTATTAAAACCGATGTGGAATTAGCGATTGCGCCGCAAGCGATTGAACGCGGCCAGGCGGATAATAATCGCCTGCGTGAATTGTTTGAGCATCTGGAATTTAAAAACTGGGTGAAAGAATTAGGCGATGATAATGGCAGCGCAACGGCTGCGGTTTCTGCATCGAT
Source organism: Cellvibrio chitinivorans (assembly GCF_035117775.1). NCBI lineage: Bacteria > Pseudomonadati > Pseudomonadota > Gammaproteobacteria > Cellvibrionales > Cellvibrionaceae > Cellvibrio > Cellvibrio chitinivorans. The sequence continues at coordinate 421,776 of NZ_JAYKKN010000001.1, read as the reverse complement.
TACTGAAACTCCCGCCGATAAAAACGAAAGTGTTTTTGTGCAACCCGCTGCACCTGCGGAAGTTCACTACGACATCATTACCGATAAAAATTTATTTGCTGACTGGCTGCAACGTTTGCAGCAAGCGCCGCAGTTTTCGTTTGATACCGAAACCACTGCGCTGGAGATTATGGATGCAAAAATTGTCGGGGTAAATTTTGCGGTTGAAGCAGGTGTTGCCGCTTATGTTCCCTGCGGTCACGACTATATGGGCGCGCCTGAGCAGTTGCCGTTGGCGTGGGTGCTCGAACAATTAAAACCGATTTTGGAAGATGCCAATAAAATAAAAATTGGCCAAAATTTAAAATACGACCGCAGTGTGCTGCTCAATTATGGCATCGAATTGCGCGGAATTAAATTCGATACCATGCTCGAATCCTATGTGTGGAATTCCATCGGCAGTCGCCACAATATGGATGACCTCGCGCAAAATTATCTCGATTATAAAACCGTCACCTTTGAGGAAATTGCAGGCAAGGGTGTCAAGCAGCTCACGTTTAATCAATTAAAAGTGGAAGAAGCTGGGCATTACGCCGCTGAAGATGCGGACATCACTTTGCGTTTGCATCAATTCTTCTGGCCGCAACTTGAACAAGTGCCTTCATTAAAATCTGTCTTCGATTCAATCGAAATGCCACTGGTGCCAGTGCTCTCGCGCATCGAGCGCAACGGTGCCTTGGTGGATGCGAATTTGCTCGGCAAGCAGAGCATTGAATTGGGCGAGCGCTTAATTCAATTGGAGCGCAAAGCTTATGAGATCGCCGGGCAAGAATTTAATTTAAGTTCGCCAAAACAACTCGGTGTGATTTTATTTGAACAGCAAAAGTTGCCGGTTCTGAAAAAAACGCCAACAGGAACACCGTCTACTGCAGAAGAAGTATTGCAAGAATTAGCGTTGGATTATCCATTGCCAAAATTGCTGATGAAGTATCGCGGCCTTGCGAAATTAAAATCCACTTACACCGATAAATTACCGCTGGTTATCAATAAAAGTACTGGCCGCATTCACACTAGTTATCATCAAGCTGTTGCAGCGACCGGCCGTTTGTCATCGCAAGATCCCAACCTGCAAAACATTCCAATTAAAACCGAAGAAGGGCGCCGCATTCGCCAAGCATTTATTGCACCTAAAGGTTATAAATTGGTTGCGGCGGACTACTCGCAAATCGAGCTGCGCATCATGGCGCACTTGTCGGACGACGCGGGTTTATTGAGCGCGTTTGAAAAAGGGCTGGATGTGCATCGCGCTACCGCTGCGGAAGTATTCGGTGTGAGCCTGGATGGCGTGACGCCGAAAATGCGCCGCAGTGCCAAGGCGATTAATTTCGGCTTGATCTACGGTATGTCGGCGTTCGGGCTCGCCAAGCAATTGCATGTGGGGCGCAATGAGGCGCAGCAATATATCGACCGCTACTTCGAGCGCTATCCCGGTGTACAGCGCTATATGAACAATATTCGCGCGCTGGCGCATGAGCAGGGTTATGTTGAAACGATTTTTGGCCGCCGGTTGTATCTGCCTGAGATCAATGCCAAAAACAAAAACCTGCAGATGGGCGCCGAGCGCACAGCGATTAACGCGCCTATGCAGGGTACCGCTGCCGATATCATTAAAACCGCGATGATCAAAGTACAGGAGTGGCTGGATGAGTCGCAACTGGACGCACAAATCATCATGCAGGTACACGATGAGCTGGTGCTGGAAGTGGCTGAATCGCAACTGGAGCAGGTGCGCGAAGGCCTGATTGAGCATATGTCGTCAGCTGCTGCGCTGAAAGTGCCGTTACTGGTTGAGGCTGGTGTGGGTGATAACTGGGATGAGGCACATTGATAAGTTAGGTGTCGCCTAAATGGCTTTTCAAACACACCAAACCTGAATGATGTATTAATAAAGACTGAGCTTGATTGATTTTTAAGCCAAAATTCGATTTTGATCAGTTTTTAAGTATTTGTTTTTAAAGGGTTTTGTATAATTAACAAAGAAATGTGCAAATTTGTAAAAATTTTTTTGAACTTATTTTAAGAGGGGTGGGTCTCAGTAATGTGTGTTTTACGATCATGAGCTAACTCCTCCCCTAATGGCGTTTATGCCAGCTGAGCGAAGAATGCGAAGCCAACCCCGATAATATCGGGGTTTTTTTTGCCTGAAATTTTTATCCGTCTAAAAATTTGTCTGCTCAAAAAACGGCCAAGTGTGCAAGAAATATTGCAGTTACAAAGCTTTACGTTTTCGCCTGAACTTTCTTTGTTAGTGTTCTGTCCTAGTTACAACTCGATTGGATAGCGCTTGTTTCTTCCCCGAGTGTGTATTTTCTCTTTCTTTCCTAGCCCATCTGGCACCACCCCAAGGGTGCCAGTTTTTGTCCGGCGATTCATTGAATCGCCGGTTTTTTTATTTGGGCTTTTTATTAGGGAATGCTTTCTTCTGATGTCGCTGTTTGCTCCGGAGCAAGCCAGAATTGCAACTTTGCCTTGAGTTCATCCAAACCCGCGTATTTCAACGCCGAAAAACACTGGATGCTGACCTGCTGGTCGAGCTTGGCTTGCTTGAGCTGCTTTTGCACCGCAAACAATGAGTTGTTGGCTTGCATGCGGCTGAGCTTATCTGCCTTGGTCAATAGGATGTGCACCGGCATATTGCCGCGCACCGCCCAGTCGAGCATGGTGGTATCAAATTCCTGCAGTGGATGGCGAATATCCATCAACAATACCAAACCTTTGAGTGACTGACGTTTTTGCAGATATTCAGATAAGTCGCGCTGCCACTTGTCTTTTTGCTCGCGCGATACCTTGGCGTAGCCGTAGCCGGGCAGGTCAACGAGGCGCTGATCCTCGCCCACATTAAAGAAGTTGATCAGTTGGGTGCGGCCGGGGGTTTTACTGGTGCGCGCCAACTTTTGGTTGGTTAAGGCATTGATAGCGCTGGATTTACCCGCATTGGAGCGCCCGGCAAAGGCAACTTCGGCGCCAGTTTCAGGCGGGCATTCGCGAATGCTGGGGGCACTTTTGGTGAAATAAGCCTTGGTAAAAACGATATCGGTCAAGATAATAACCCTTCAAAATAGTGTGTTATTAGCGCGTTGGTAATATAATGCCGCCGCTTTTACCGGCCGCCGTGCGCGCCGAAAGCAGGAATCATGCGGAATCAGATGAAATAAAGGGTGCGATTGTAGCTTGTTGACCTGTCATTAAGCGAACCCTCAGCTAAATTCCTACGTATACTTGCCAGTAAAGACGCACGCATAACAATCAGATTCATCGATCAATCGGATTAGCCAATGAAACATATCGTAAGAAATGCACTTTTATCCTTGGGCTTGATCGCTGCAGCGCAGGGCGCTATGGCGGCGGGAGATGCAGCCGCTGGTGCAACCAAAGCAGCCGTTTGCGGCGCGTGTCACGGTGCAGATGGCAATAGCCTGATGGGAACCTTCCCGAAATTGGCTGGTTTGGGCGAGCGTTACTTGCTCAAGCAAATGACTGACATCCAAGCCTGGGATTTGGAACAGGACGCAGAGAAAAAGGCCAAAACCGGCCGCGCAGTAGTAGAAATGACAGGTCAGCTCGCCAACCTGAGCAAACAGGATCTGGAAGACATTGCGGCGCACTTTGCTGCTCAAACTACCCAGTTGTCCGGCTCCAAAAAAATCGAAGTGCAAGTAAACTCAGGTATCAAAGTGGATGGTTTGGAATTGGGCGAGCGTATTTATCGCGCCGGTAACCCAACTACTGGTGTTCCCGCCTGTACCGGCTGCCACGCACCGGACGGCAAGGGCAATATCCCTGCCGGTTTCCCACGTTTGAGCGGCCAGCATCCTGAATACATCGAGAAGCAATTGCGCGCCTTCCGCGCGGGCGATCGCACTAACGATGGCGATCAAATGATCATGCGCTCGGTAGCTGACAAGATGAGCGATGCTGAAATCATCGCCTTGGCTAACTACATTGCAGGTTTGCACTAATCATCAGCGATGATTGAGTGAATTGAAAAAGGCGACCTTGGTCGCCTTTTTCATATCTTTGCTTTACAGATTCTGCGCAGCGCTAGAGAATCCGACCCCAGATTGGGAACTTGGATGACATTTACAGGACTAATGGCGCGATATCCCATTAAAAATTGCCGTCATCAACGGCGTCCACATTCATGAATTACACACTTATCTATTCACAATAAGAGTCTGAGGAGCAGTTTATGCGTATGTTGGTAGCCCTTGTGGGCTTGGTTTTTTCATTAAGCGCCTGCGCGCAAGAGGCATCGAGCGAGTATCTGGAAGGTCAGCACTACATTTTGCTGGAGCAGCCAGTGCGCACTTCCGATCCAAGCAAAATCGAAGTGGCTGAAGTTTTTGCCTATTCCTGCCCACACTGTTTTGATTTCGAACCTCTGCTGCAAGCATGGGAAAAGAAGCAGGATAAAGATGTGTATCTCTCGCAAACTCACGCCATGTGGAATCCACAAATGGAGCCGTTAGTACGTGGTTACTACACTTCGGTAGCGCTGCACTTGAAAGAAAAGACTCACATGGCGGTATTTAACGCTATGCATTTGGAGCACAAGCAATTTGCTACTGCCGATCAATGGGCTGATTTCTTTGCTACCTACGGCGTTGATAAAGCTAAAGCACTGAGCACTTACAACTCCTTTGGTGTTACCAGCCAGATCAAACAAGCGGAAGCGCGTGCGCGTGGTTACAAGGTAACTGGTACTCCCGAGATGGTAGTAGAAGGTAAATACCGCGTTAGTTCGCGCTTGGCCGGTGGCCATGCCGAAATGTTGAAAGTAGTGGACTTTTTGGTTGCCAAAGCACGCGCTGAGCGCGGCACTCAAGCGCCAGCGCAATAATTGCTACTGAGTTTGAAAAAACCCGCTTCGGGAAACCGAAGCGGGTTTTTTTATTGGATTATTTTTTGCCGATAGCGCATGAATCGACGCTGTCTGACTATACTCAGCAAACCTTCCATCTCTTCACTCTGCAGGTTTTAGCGTCTTTATGGCAGTCAATTCGGGCGATAACAACTGGCGCGAGAAGTACCTTAACGCGCTGGATGACCATGATCAGTTAGAGAAATCCTATACCCAGCAACAGGAATTGTTGCGCAGTGCCTTGGTGCGGGTAAGCATTGCGGCTGATGGTCAGGATGAAACCCTCGACCGGATTATGAATAAACTGCGCGAGCAGTTGCGCGGAAATTTGAGTGCAGCGGATTTCAATAGCTTGCTGGCGCAACTGGAAACTGCAGTTTTAACCTTTGAGCAGCAGCGCGAGCAGAGCACGCAGGATATCCGCCAAGCCTTGATGGAAACGGTAAAGCCACTGCAGGGCTTCAAGTTATCGCGCGGGGTCAAAAAAGACCTGAGTGAGTACCTTGCGCAGTTGCCGCAGCGCAGCAAAAAAATCCGTCTCTATCCTGCGCTTTTACAGCAGTTGGCAAATATCCAACAGCAGGCGCTCGCTGAAATCGAACAGCCCAAGCAGGGATTGTTCGATAAATTCCTCGGTGCTAAAACATCCCATAAAATTGACGAATCTGTCGCTAGTGATACTGCTATTGCGAATTCTGTTGTTGATGAGATGGCGGTGGAACCTTTATCGGAAAGCTCGCTAGAGCTTGCGTCACCGGAAACGCCTAAAAATTATTTGGATGCTGAATACTCCGCGCAAATTATTCGCGTGCTCAACCAATTTTTTACCAGTCTTGAAAGCGAACCAGCAATTCAGACAAAAGTAGAACAGATGCGCCACAAGTTGGAGCAGGGTGTTAATGCGGATTCATTGATTCCTTCGCTGGATGCGGTGCGCGATCTGGTGATGGAAGCCTATCTCGCCGCTAATCAGGCATTTGCCACTTATCTGAAGAACGTCAATCAGGAATTGGCGGAAATTTATTCGCTGCTTGGTGGCGCGGTAAAAAATACACGCGATGAACGCGAAGCTTCGCGCAAATTACAAGCCGATGTTATGCGTGAAATGAGCGACTTGGAAAACACGGCGGCGAGTGCGACGGATATTAACCATCTTAAAAATACCGTGAAGTCGCAGCTGGGAAATATTCGTCAAGCGATAGACAGCTATCAGCAGACTGATCAGGCGCAGCAATATCTGGCAGAGCAATTACAGGCATTGGGTGCAAAAATAAAATCCATGGAAGCCGAAGCAGAAAGCAATCGCACTACATTAGAAAAACATCGCCAAAAAGCCTTGCAGGATACGCTCACCGAGTTGCCCAATCGCGAAGCTTACAAAGAGCGTGCAATTGCAGAAGTACAGCGCTGGCAACGCTATGGGCGCCCGCTAACAATTGCGATTTTTGATATTGATTACTTCAAAAAAATTAACGACACCTACGGCCATCAGGCGGGTGACAGGGTGATTAAAGTAATTGGCCGTTCGATTGCAAAGCGTCTGCGCGAGGTAGATTTTTTCTGCCGCTACGGAGGTGAGGAATTTGTGGCTTTGATGCCCGAAACTGATAGTTCAACCGCCTTGGGTGTATTGGAAAAAATCCGCGAAGCCATTGCCAAAGCATCGTTCAATTACAAAGAGCAACCTATGTCGATAACCCTGTCTATTGGGTTAACAGAATTTAAATCTAACGATAATTTGGCTTCGGCGTTTGAGCGTGCCGACCAGGCGCTCTATAGCGCTAAAGCGGCGGGCAGAAATTGCTGCCAGTTAACATGAAGGTATAGACAAATGGTGGGTATCCGCTGTGTGTTGTATTTAGCGTTATTGACTTCACTGCCGGTGTTCTCGGCGCAATTAAACATGACGGTAAATGATGCTGAAGGCAAAAGCATTAAAGATGCCGTTGTTGCGCTAATCCCCATTCAAGCTGTCGACTTTCAAAAAGTGCCTACCGCCATTATGGATCAGCGTGAAAAAATGTTTGTGCCCAAAGTTTTGGCGATTCGCGTCAATACACTAGTGAGCTTCCCCAATAGCGATGATATTCGCCACCATGTGTATTCATTTTCCCCGGCTAAAAAATTTGAACTGCGACTTTATCATGGGTTAACGGCGGAGCCGGTATTGTTCGATAAGCCGGGCACAGTGGTGCTGGGCTGCAATATCCACGACTCTATGGTGGCCTATATCTACGTAGTAGAAACCGATTTTTTTGCTGTGAGCGATGCTCAGGGTAAATTAGAAATAAATGCCCCTGCGGGCAAATACCGCTTGCAGATTTATCATCCGCAATTAAGTGAGGATTATTCCGAGTCCAGTATTACTCTGACTGAGCCGCAGCTAGAGCACAACATAATGCTCGGTAAGTTAAACATGCCCGCACCGTCGAAACCAGCCGACGAATTTTCCAACTTGTTCTAGGCGGATTTGATTCATGCCCAGATTTAGTTACCTGCTCAAACTGCTCACTTTTCTGATTAGTTTGGTTCTGGCGCTGGAGGCTATTTCGTATTTAGCCACGCGCTTGGTGATCAACAAAGCGGTTACCCAAAATGCACGTACTGAATTGCTCTCAGGTGGCGAATTATTTACCCGCATTATGCAAAAAAATGTCGAGCAACTTGCGCTCTCGGTGAAAGTATTAACAGAAGATTTTGGCTTTAAAGATGCAGTGGCAACTAATGATGAAAAAACGATTGTCTCTGCTTTGATCAACCACTCTGCGCGTGTTAAGGCTGACATAGGTGTGCTTATCAGCAGTGATGACAAACTCATTTTCAGCGATGAATTATTTGGCTTGCAAATTGTTGACGAATTCAAGCAGCTTAAAGAGCAAGCGCAAACACGCGGTCAGGCTTACGACATTATTATTATCGATGGTCGTGCCTACCAGTTTGTGATGTTTGCAGTAAAAGCCCCAGTCATTATTGGTCTTGCTGGGATGGGTTTTGAAATTAAGCAAGAATTCAGTGCAGAACTTCAACGTTTGACTGGACTGGAGGTTTCATTTGTTATTCACGACGGCAAACAATTTCATTACCTCAATGGTACCTACGACGATGGTGAGCGAGATAATTTGGTTCGCCAATTAAAGCGCGAACAAAAGCAAGGTGAAGTGTTTGTTTATGATGATTTAATGTCGTTGGCGGTACCAGCGGTGCGTCAAAATAATTCCTTGCTGGCGGTGCTGCAGGTACCGCTCAGTCAGGTGCTGGCGCCTTTCTCGCGTTTGAACGTCCAGTTATTTTTATTGGCATTGGTGTTTTCAGCATTGGCTGGAATTGCTGCGTTCGTACTTGCGCGCAGCGTGACTCGCCCTGTTAGTGTGCTGGCGGATATAGCGCGGAGAATTGCTGGTGGCTTTTATACTACGCCGATCACGATTGATGCCAAGGATGAGCTGGGTGATTTAGCGCGCGCTTTTATCAGTATGCAGCAGGCAATTGGCGAGCGTGAACAGCAAGTGATTTATCAATCTGAACATGATCCCCTTACTGGTTTGCCTAATCGATTGCGCATATTTCCAGAGCTGGATGATGCTATCTCGCGTGCGAAACTGGTAAAAGAGTCGGTTTTTTTGCTGGTTATTGATGTAAAAAATTTTACCCAAATAAATGACGAACTCGGTCAGGAAATTGGCGATCTGGTTCTGCGTGAAGTCGGGCAAAAAATTGCGCGTATTCTTACTCACGGTGAAGTGTTGCGATTGGGAAGCGATGAGTTTTTGGCGATTTTGATGGCTGCAGACGCAGAGACAATCGCCGAGCTTGCGGCATTGATTCATGCGGCATTTAAAACACCACTGTTGGTGAATGGTTTGCAAGTGAGTGTTGAGGTCAATATTGGTTTGGCAGCTTATCCGGGTGATGCCAAATCTTCTGAAGTGCTATTGCGTCGCGCTACGCTCGCTTTGAACGAAGGGCGCACGAGTGAACGCAGCACTTGTTGGTATCAACAGGGTTGGGATGAAAAACACCTGCGCCGCTTACATTTATTTCGCGAATTTGAAAGTTCACTTAGCAATGGTCATATCAGCTTGTATTACCAGCCAAAAATTAATCTGGAACAGCCTGATATCCTAGGGGCGGAAGCGCTAGTGCGCTGGCGTCATCCCGAATTAGGTTTTGTCAGCCCGGAGGAATTTATCGGGGTGATTGAAAGCTCGGGGCAGATTACGATTTTGACGCGCTGGGTATTAAAAACGGCTATTGCACAATTGCGCATGCTGCTCGATGAAAAAATCAAAATCACTTGTTCTGTGAATTTGTCTGCGCTGGATTTACTGGTTGAAGAATTGCCTGCTTATGTGGCGGAGCTTCTGCAGTCGCACAGAGTGCCGGCACAAAATCTATATTTGGAAATTACTGAAAGTGCAATTATGCGCGAGGCGGATAAATGTCTGCACAATTTGCGGCGCTTACGCGATCTGGGAGTAACCTTGTCGATCGATGATTTTGGCACGGGTTATTCATCGCTGTCGCAGTTGAAAAAATTGCCGGTGTCGGAATTAAAAATTGATAAGTCGTTTATCCTGAATTTGGATACGAGTGCTGATGATCAATTAATTGTGCGCTCTACTATCGATCTGGGGCACACGCTCGGGTTAAGCGTAACGGCGGAAGGCGTTGAATCAGAGGCGATTAAAGCGCTGTTAAACACCTATGGTTGCGATACCGCCCAGGGCTATCTGTACAGCAAACCACTGCCCGCTAATGATTTTATCAAGTGGGTGCACGATTACCTTGCTGAATTGTAGTGACCTTCTGCTTATTCCTTTAAGGAACAGAACAATGGCCTCTAAAAAAATTCTTATTATCCATATCCTTACACTGCTTATTTTTTTCCAAGCATTATTTGTATTCGCTGCTGATCAATCCAGTTCATCACTCATTAATCGCAGCCGTTTATTGGCAACAGGGGGTGCCAGTACCATTGAAGGTACTGCTGGTGGCGGCATAGTGCCAATGGCAGTTATTGCTGGCTATGGCGCACAAGAAGAGCAAGGTGGAGTTGTCTTTGGCAGTTATGTGGACACCAGTGATTACCAATTGGAAGTAATTGGCGGTAGCTGGGCATGGCGCAATCGACTGGAGCTTTCTATTGCACAACAAAAACTCACGCACGATTCATTGACCGCGGCTTTGAGTTTACCTACAGACTCAATTAGTCAGCGCATTTTCTCGGCAAAAGTAAGAGTAACGGGTGATTTGATTTATACCGCAATGCCGCAAATCAGCTTGGGTGTGCAATATAAAGAGAATCTGGATTTTTTAGTGCCCCGTGCTGTTGGCGCAAAAGATGATTCAGGTACAGATGTAAATTTGACGGCTACCAAATTAATTCTGGGTGGGGCTTTTGGCCGTAATCTTTTACTCAATACCAACCTGCGCTACACCAATGCCAATCAAACTGGTCTGGTTGGTTTTGGTGGCGATAAAAATGACGATAAAGAATTGCTGTCGGAAGTATCTGCCGGCGTGTTATTAAATCGTTTCTGGCTGGTGGGAGCAGAATATCGCCAAAAACCCGATAACTTATCGTTCGTTAAAGAAGATGACTGGCAAACCGCGTTCGTAGGTTGGTTTCCAAATAAATCCATCGCATTGGTTGCCGCCTATGTTGATTTGGGAGAAGTGGCGACCTTTAAAAATCAAACAGGTTGGTATCTCTCATTGCAAGGGAGTTTTTAATGATGTTGGGGCGAAAATTAAAAATGACTATTGCATTGGGATTCATGCTGTTCTGCGTCGCTTGTGCGAACACACCCAAACAAACTCTGTACGATGAACTGGGCCAGTACGAAGGGATCGATAATATAGTGCGCGAGCTGATTTTTATTATCGCTCAGGATGAACGGGTAAAGCCGCGTTATAAGGGCGTAAATTTACAGCACTTTAAAAAAGGGTTGAGCGATTATATTTGTCAGTTGGCCGACGGCCCTTGCCAATACGAAAATGAAAATATGAAACAGGTTCATGCAGGGCATAATTACACCAACACCGAATTTAATGCGATTGTCGATAACCTGATTTTGGCAATGGAAAAGCGAGGCGTTCCGGTGGGAGTGCAAAATCGTCTGCTTGCCAAATTGGCACCCGATTACAAAAATGTGGTTTACCAATAATTAGGTTGTGCCTGCCAACGATTAACATTATTTAACCTATATCGACAAATTTATTGTCACTTCTTTTGTGTCACTGGCATATGCTTTGGTGTGATTTGACTATAAGTAATTTTCACTAACAGCTCATACCAATAACAACCGGGCACAGACTATGAAAAAAAATTCTTTTGCAGTGAGCATGCTGGCTGCTGCTATTGCGCTTTCATCTTTCAGTTTTGCTGACGAACTGGCAATCAACGATAAAGACTATTTTGAAATGCAGGGGCTTAACGTCACTGTGTTTAGCGATATCTATCCCGATGGGCACCAGACGGGTGTAACGGTTATCCAACATGGTAGCCGTGTTGCCGCCAATGGCGATTTGCGCTTGGAAATTTCTCCGGGGCAATGGTCGCCTGTGCCGGTTGGAGGAAAACAAACTGTTGATAAAAAAGCACAGACGATTACCCAATCCCTCTCCTACCCAGACCCGAGTAAAGACCGCAAAGGTTTTAACCCGATAATTTATCCCGATTTGAAATTTACTTATCAGGTCAGCGTAACGGCGCTGGATGAAAATCAATTCAAAATTACTGTGGATTTGGAAAAGCCACTGCCGCAAGAGTGGGTGGGGAAAATTGGTTTTAATTTTGAAATTTTTCCTGGAGAGTTTTTTGGGAAGTCATGGCTGATGGATGCGCAAGCGGGGATTTTTCCGCAGCAACCTAATGGCCCTTTGGTGAACCCGCATGGTGAGTATTTAACAGCGCCACTTGCAACAGGTAAAAAATTGGTGGTTGCGCCTGATTCTGATAAACAACGAATGTTGATTGAAAGTAAAACCGGTACATTGGAGTTGTGGGATGGCCGTGCCAATCACAATAACGGTTGGTACATAGTGCGTGGTGTCATTCCTGCAGAAAAAACCACAGCAGCTCTGGAATGGATTGTTACTCCGCATGTAATTAAAAATTGGATGTACGAACCGGTTATTCAGGTATCACAAGTTGGTTATGGTACGGAGCAACCCAAGCAGGTTGTGATCGAACAGGATAAACGTGATACCAAAGCATCAAAACTCGAAATATATAAATTATCCGAAAGCGGAAAAACGCTGGTGCAAAAATCCAAGGTAAAACCTTGGGGGAATTTCCTGCGCTACCAATACATGACATACGATTTCTCGGATATTAAAGAACCGGGCATGTATCAAATCAGTTATCGCGATAAAAGCTCGCACGCATTTAAAATTGGCGACGATGTTCTCTCTCGTCATGCATGGCAACCCACGCTCGAATATTTTTTACCAGTGCAGATGTGCCATATGCGTGTGAATGAAAAATATCGTGTCTGGCATGGATTGGATCATCAAGACGATGCCATCATGATGCCGCTCAATTTTAATCATATCGATGGTTATATTTCCGACGGCAGTACGCGCACAAAATATAAGCCGGGGGAGCGAGTGCCGGGTTTAAATGTCGGCGGTTGGCACGATGCGGGCGATTACGATTTGCGTGTTGAATCCCAAGCGGGAACTATCTGGTTGCTCGCTGCTATGGTGGAAGAGTTTGGTTTAAATCACGACTCGACCTTAATTGACCAAGAGAAAAAATTGGTAGAAATTCATGTTGCCGATGGCAAAAATGATGCGCTGCAACAAATCGAACATGGTTTGCTAAGTGTGCTCGGCGGCTACAAAAGTATGGGGCGTTTGTATCGCGGCATTATTGAACCGACCATTCGTCAATATGTGTTACTTGGCGATGCTATGGTGCAAACCGATAATCTGCCTTATGACTCGTCGCTCAGTGACGGCGAAGTAAAAAATGGCAAATCCGGCACGCCGGATGACCGTTGGGTATTTACTGAAGATAATCCCGAGCGTGAGCTGGATGTCGAGGCTAGTTTGGCTGCTGCTGCGCGGGTATTAAAAACCTACAATCCGCAAATGGCGAAAGATGCGCTGGATGCTGCGCAAAATCTTTATCGTATTGCTGCACCAAAAACCCAAAAGCAAGATGTGCGAGTTTTTGCATTGGCGGAATTAATTCTGGCCACAAATAGCGATGCCTATCGTAAAGAGTTGGTTAGCTTGCAGAAGGAGATTGTCAGCGATATTGAAAAAACTGGCTGGGCAATAGGCCGGGTGATGCCATCGATAAACGATGAAAAATTTGTCGCTGTGGTTAATAGCGCAGTAGATACTTATCAACAAAAAGTACGCGAGCGCGCCAAAACTGAATCGCCCTATGGTGTACCCTACAAGCCCAATATTTGGGGTGCGGGCTGGAGTATTCAGGATTTTGGCGTTAAACAATATTTCTTTAATAAATCCTGGCCGGAATTAACGGGTACAGATTCCTACGTCAATGCGCTCAATTTTATTCTGGGTGTTCACCCCGGTGATAACACACAAAGTTTTGCCTCTGGTGTTGGTGCTAACTCCGCAACTGTTGCCTATGGTGTGAATCGCGCGGATTGGTCCTATATTCCCGGCGGTGTCATTTCCGGTACGGCGTTAATTCGCCCGGATTTACCCGAATTAAAAATCTGGCCATTCTTCTGGCAACAAACGGAATATGTGATGGGCGGTGGCGAGGCTAATTACATGTTTTTAGCATTGGCGGTCGATCAGTTAAATAGCCAAAAATAAAAACTAATGTAGAAAAACTTTATTCGGCGCCAACAATAATAAAAAAGTGCGTTTTTGGCGCCGAACTGTCTGCTTCTTAGTTGCGATTATTATTTCATCAGCCATAGTTATCCTCGTGCCTTTTTTGGGCAAATGTTTAGATTTGTAAAATCTTCATCTCTTGTTTTTAAATCGCTCTTTATCTCATTGAAATGCAAGGACTTTTAACTTTGTTTCGAATCTACCCATCGTTGACAACGTTGTCGATTGGGAGCTATTTTGCAGGCGACAACAACTTATGTTGTTAGTTTCATTCTGTTGTTGGGAAGCTTCGAACATTAAAAATAGCTAGAGGGGAAAACCATGACGAATACACTAAGAGAAGCAATCCGCCAGGTAAATCGCACAGTCGTTCTTTGCGGTTCCGCGGCAACTTTGGCCATGCTTGCGTCCGGCGTGCAAGCGCAAAGTGATGTAGAAGAAGTTATTGTACAAGGCGTGCGCGCAGCGCAAGAGAGCGCCATTAATACCAAGCGCAATGCAGCGTCTATTGTTGACGGTATTGCGGCAGAAGATATTGGCAAGCTGCCAGACGTTACCGTGTCTGACTCCTTGCAGCGTATTCCCGGTGTTCAGGTTGAACGTACTGCGGGCGAGGGAGGCCCGGTACAAATTCGCGGCCTGAGCAACGTGGCTACCACCATGAATGGTGAAACCTTCCTGAGTGCGACCACCATTGACAGCGCAGGCGCTGACTTTGGTGATTTGCCATCCCAATTGATCTCCGGGGCTGATGTATACAAATCAGCGCGTGCAGATCTAACCGGTTTGGGCATCTCCGGTACTATCGATCTGAAAACCCGTCGTCCGCTGGATATGGATGAGGGTTGGACTTTTGCTGGTGGTGCGGAAATTGACCAAGGTTCAATCAGCGATGAAGCTGACCCAACCATCAACGGTTTGGTGGCTTGGAATAACGATACCTTCGGCTTTTTGCTGAGTGCGGTTACCACCGAGAAAAATCTGGCAACCGACTATAACGGTTATTTCGATACTTCTGAAAACGGCGGTATCGGTGCAACTAACAGCAACCATTCATGGAGCACGCCAAAACAGGACGCGGATGTGTATCACGTCATGCCCCAAGGTTTTGCTGCCTTCCATAAAGAAGAAGAGCGTCAGCGCGATGGTATCAATGCATCTTTCCAAGCGCAGTTGACCGACGGTGTTGAATTGGTTGCAGATTATTTTTATAGCAAACAAGACCGCTTCAATCGCCGTATGGGCTTCTCGCACAACAACCGCTGGCAAACTTTTACTGATTACGCCTATGCAAATGATTTCGGCTCTAACAGTTTTGTTGATGACAATTCTGTTGATGATGATGGCAACGTTATTTTGCAGGACTGGAGAACTGTTAATAGCTTTAGTGCAAACCCCTATCGCGTACAGTCTTTCACTCAGGTAAACCGCAACACCGAAGAGTCGGAAAACGCGAGTGTCGAGCTTAACTTTGATAACGGCGGCCCCTTGACTGGTCAGGTGCGCGTCACTCGTGCCACTGCAACTGCCAGCATGCGCCACGGTTATATCGAGGGCGACATGATGAGTATCGATAGCGGCACCTTGGTCACTGGCCCAGGTGGTATGTTGCCAGCAGCTGATTGTGCTGAGTACGGTGTCATTCCTGGCTCTTTAAGTGGTGAGGATGGCGGATGCTATGTTCAATATTCGCCCGGCGGTATGACCGGTACCGATTGGAAAATCGATTACGACGCTTCTGGCGAGCACCCAGTGTTCAGCGGTTTTGACCAAATGGTAAATGGCGGTCAAGGCATGATGAGTGTCGCTGATTATATGGCGAGCATTGATTCCTATCATGTAGGTGCAATTTCTTCAGAAAACAATACTGACGACGATGGTGAAATGAATACCTTCAGCACGCGTTGGAAATATGAATTTGAAGACGCGGGCTTCGTGAAAAACGTAAATTTCGGCTTGCGTCAAAGCGAGCGTGAAGTTGACCACAATGCATTTTCTTACTTCGCCACTTTCCCTGAGACCGGCTGTTCAGCTCAGTGGAAGGCGGTTGACCAATTCGCCAATACTGCTGAATGTAATATGGACTTGCCGCAAGGCGAGTACGTTGTAGACGCAAATGGTGACCGCGTATTAGATGAAATTATGGAAGACGGTGTGGGCACCGGCGAGTTTGTAGAGCGTTTTGCGCCTTACACGCTGCTAAAGCCTACTCGTTTGGATCAGTACGCAAGAGTTAATTTCATGACTGATTTTGGTCCGGTAAAAGGTATTCCAGGTGTGTGGGTGGTTGATCCACACGAGCTGGATAACACCTTGGCCTTCCAGGAAAAAGTCTTTGGTGCGCAAACCAAATTTAACCAGCCCGGCCAAAGCTATGGTGTAGGTCTGGATGAATTCAGTTACTTCCTGCAAGGCGATTTTGAAGTAGGTGCTTTCCAAGGTACCTTGGGTGTCAAAGTGGTTGAAACTGATTTAACCATCTTGCAAAACGTTACTGGTGATTCGGTGCCTCACTCGGGTGTGAACTACGATGCGGGTGACACCGTAACCAAGCGCAGTTATACCGATGTGTTGCCAGCGTTGAACATTTCCTATGACTTCACTGATGAACTGAAACTACGTGCGGCCTATGGTGAAACCATGCAGCCGTTGGATTTGTTGCAATGGGGTGGCGCCAAGTCGGTCGCGCGCGTATTCAACGAAGACTGTAACTGTATGCGTGTAACTGATGGTGGCGCGCTTAACGGTAACCCCGATCTGGATCCAACTCGCGCTAAAAATATGGATCTGGCTTTGGAGTGGTACTTTGGTAATGCTTCTGCCGTAACCGCAACTATTTTTAATATTGAAATTGACAGCTTTATCACCACCGGCAGTGTGATGATTGATGAACCGGATGCTGATGGTATCTACCGTGGCCCATGGCGTTTCAACTCTCCCATTCAGGGTACCGGTGGTGAAGTTCAGGGTGTGGAATTGGCAAGCCGTGTAGCGTTTGCTGACTTTGCCGATGGTTTCCTGTCTAATTTCGGTTTTGATGTGAACTACACCAAGTCAGACAGTTCGCAAGACGCTAAAGGTGTAAACGATAAAGAGTTGCCGTTTGTTAACAACTCGGAAGATACCTATAACCTGATTGGCTGGTTTGAAAATGAAAACTGGTCGGCACGTTTAGCGTATAACTTCCGCTCCGAGCGTTTGGTTGCACAAGGCAACTCAGCAATCGGCCAACAAGCTTTGTATCAAGATGATTACGGTCAGCTTGATATGAACGTGACTTGGGATGTTACCGACAATGTTGCGTTGTATGTAAATGGCTCGAATATTCTGGAAGAGTACCAACAGACTTATCTTGAATACAAAGAGCAAAAAGCTTTCCAAAACATTTACGAAGCACGTTGGGCGTTGGGTGCCCGTGTAAACTTCTAATCACGTAAATTTGCGATTAGATGAGAGAGAAGAAAGCCACGGTAAGCAATTACCGTGGCTTTCTTGTTTTTAATGAATTAAGTTAATAGTAGTGGTGATAATAAATTTTGAAAAATCGCGGAGTAGCTGTGAGCGAATACCATTCCGTTAAATCAATTGTTATTGCTGGTGGTGGCACTGCCGGTTGGATGGCGGCTGCGAAACTCAGCAAACACTTTGCTAAAACCAAGATCAAAATTACTTTAATCGAATCCAGCGTTATTGGCACAGTGGGTGTAGGAGAGGCAACCATTCCGACACTGCGCCGTTTTTATCAGTCGCTCGGTATGAGTGATATGGATGTCATGCGCAAAACCAGCGCAACCGTTAAACTCGGTATCGAATTTAAAGATTGGCATAAGCCGGGTACTTCATTTATTCATCCGTTTGGACTGTTTGGTCATCAGGCCAATGGTATTCGCTTTCATCACTATTGGATGAAGTTGAAATCCTTGGGCGATACCAGCAAGCTTGAAGAATATTCATTAGGTATTGCCTTGGCGCGTGCAAACCGATTCACCTTTCCTGCTGAAAATCCGAGTTCTGCATTATCTGTTTTTGATTGGGCATTGCATTTTGATGCAAGCAAGTTTGCAGTGCTAATGCGCGATTTCGCCATGGAAAATCGAGTTGAGCATATAGATGCAAAAATCGAATCTGTGCAACTCAATCCTGAGAATGGTTTTATTCAATCACTCAGACTGGATAATCAAATTGATCTTCATGGCGATTTGTTTATCGATTGCACTGGTTTTAATGGTTTATTAATTAAGGGTGCATTAAAAACAGATTATATAAACTGGAGCCAGTGGTTATTGTGCGACAGTGCGCTGGCAGTGCAATCGGAATTGGTGGGTGAGCCAGCCGCGCGAACGGTTTCAGTGGCGCATAAGGCTGGTTGGCAATGGAAAATTCCTTTACAACATCGGCAAGGTAATGGCCATGTATATTCAAGCCAGTTTATAGACGATGAAGAAGCTGAAACTATTTTGCTCGATAATATTGAGGGAAAAGTATTGCACAAGCCGCGTAAATTCAGCTTTACGGCTGGGCGTTGCGCGCAAGCCTGGAATAAAAATTGTATTGCACTCGGTTTGGCTTCCGGATTTTTAGAACCGCTGGAAAGTACCAGTATTGCATTGATCGAAACCGGTATTGAAAAAATTTGCGGATCCTTTCCTGGGCCGTTTTTCAATCAAAAAAATATCGATTACTTCAATCAAGTGACTGCAACCGAATGGGAGTGGATTCGCGATTTTATTATTCTGCATTACAAAGCTAATCAGCGCACCGACAGCGAGTTTTGGCAATATTGCCGGGCAATGAATATTCCTGACACCTTGAAGCAAAAAATAAATGCTTATCAAGAAAATGGAGAACTATTGCATTTTCCGTGGGAAATATTTCACCCGGACTCATGGTTGGCTATCTATAGCGGGTTCAATTTTTATCCTGAAACTTACGATAAAAATGTTGATCGTTTTAACCCTGAATCTTTGCAGCAGAGTTTGGCGGAAATGCGAAAGTCAATTGTCGATGCGGTATCCGGTGTGCCCATGCATCAGGATTTTATCAATGAGTTTTGTAAAACTGATACGATCTAGGTGAGATAAATAATGCAAGAAACACAAAATCCCATTCGTTCAATCTGCATTGTGGGTGGCGGTACAGCAGGCTGGATGGCAGCTGCACTTTTATCTAATATTCACAAGGGTACGGCGACAAAAATCACCTTAATCGAATCGCCGGATATAGCAACTATTGGCGTAGGTGAGGCAACGGTTCCTTCATTTATGGCGTTTCTTGTCAGTGCTAATATCAACCCAAAATCCTTTATTGAGGCTGCTGCGGGAACCTTTAAGTTGGGTATCCGTTTTGATGATTGGTATAAAAATGGGAATAGTTTTTTTCATCCTTTCGGAAAAATAGGTCGCCGTATTGATGGACATGATTTTTATCAGCTGTGGTTAAAAACCCTTACTCAGGGTGAGACAAGCCGGTTGATGGATCATGCTCCTTCAGCCGTTATGGCAGAACATCAGCGGTTTATGTTGGAAACACAATTACAAAATACGTCATTGCAACAATACAACTATGCTCTGCATTTCGATGCTGTATTAGCGGCGCGCTATCTACGCAGTGTTTCAATAGATAACGGAGTAGAGCGAATTGAAGCAACCGTGAAGTCGGTGCAGCTGAACGAAATCAATTTTATAGAATCAGTGCTGCTTTCTGATGGACAAAAAGTTAATGCAGATTTCTTTATCGATTGCACTGGGTTTAAAGGGTTGCTGATCGAAGAGACATTAAAGGTCGGTTATGAAAACTGGTCTAACTATTTGCCGTGCAATCGCGCAGTTGCCGTACAAACCGAAAATATTCATGAGCCTGCACCATTTACTATTGCGACCGCGCGCGCCGCGGGCTGGACATGGAAAATCCCATTGCAGCATCGCACAGGCAATGGTTACGTTTTTGCCAGTGACTACTGTTCCGATGATGAGGCGACGCAAACCTTATTGAATGCGGTTGAAGGAAAATTGGTTAATGAACCGCGCATTATTCCGTTTATTACCGGCAAGCGAAAAAAGATTTGGCATAACAACTGTTTGGCATTGGGTTTGGCGTCGGGATTTTTAGAGCCGCTCGAATCCACTGCGATACATTTAATTTATCGCACGCTGGTGCATTTTATTCGCAATTTTCCTGATGGTGATTTTTCTCCTGAGCTTGAGCAGGAGTGCAATGAACAAATTGATCAGGATTATCTGGAAGTGCGTGATTTTATTATTCTGCATTACTGCACCAGTCAGCGCGGCGACACAGATTTTTGGCGTTGGTGTCAATCTATGCCGGTTCCAGATTCCTTGCGGAAAAAACTTGATCGCTTTCGGCTGCGTGGGCACTTGGAGCGAAATTCTGAAAATTTATTTGCAGAGGATAGCTGGCTTTCTATTTTGGAGGGAATGCAGATTCGCCCACAAAAATACCATCCGCTAGTCGATGCCTTGGATGGGCAAAAACTTGCCCAGTCTCTTGGCCGGGGTAGGCAGGCTATTTATGAAACAGTAATGCGCCTGCCATCCCATGGTGATTTCATTAAAAATACTTGCCCCAGTAAATGTTAACTTTCAAAATCCGGCGCGGTGCAGTGTTTCCGAATAAATTCTGCATGTGAGACGGCATTTTTACCCGCTTGAGTAAGTGATTGTTTTATTTTCTCCAGCTGCATTTTTATATCGACGTCTTTTATATGGTCGATGCGATTATCAGTGCACTGGGGCGTTACCCCAAATCCGTGATAAATACTGAGCCAACTGGATTTTTCAAAGGCTTCTGGTTCGTGTTGCAAAATATGGCCGCAACTTTTAAATAGCTCGATTTTATGTTGCAGGCTATCGGGAACTTCCATCGCTTGGCAGTAGCGCCAAAATTCTGTGTCAGTCCGTTGCGTTAGTTTGTAATGCAAAATAATAAAATCGCGGATGCGTTCCATTTCGTGTTGATGGCGACGATTGACTTCGTTAATCATTACGGGATCAAACGACATATCGGGGAAGAATGTTAATAAGTGAGTGATGCCAGTTTGAATCAGGGAAATGCTGGTGCTTTCCAGCGGTTCCAAAAAACCTGAAGCCAACCCTAATGCGTAACAATTTTTATTCCAAATTTTTTTACGGCGACCGGCCTGAAATGAAAATGGTTTGGGTGTGGTAATCGGATCGCCACTGATTTTTTCTAGCAGTTTTTTAGTGGCTGTATCTTTATCTAAAAAGCGGCTGCTAAAAACATAGCCATTGCCCATGCGGTGTTGCAGTGGAATTTGCCACATCCAACCTGCATCTAATGCGCTCACGCGGGTATAGGGTGTTGGTTCGCTACTGTTTGCACATTGCACCGCAACGGCAGAATCGCACAGCAGCCAATCTTGCCAATCTTCGTAACCGGTTTTTAGTGTTTCTTCAATTAGTAAGCCTTTAAAGCCGGTACAATCGATAAATAAATCGCCCTCAACAATCTGGCCATTGGCGAGCAGCACCGAGGCGATAAAACCGTCGGTCTCGCACAAATTAACACGCTCTACTTTTTCATCGATATGCATTACGTCGCGAGAGATAGCAAGTTCGCGCAAGACTTTGGCATAGAGCGTTGCATCAAAATGATAGGCGTAAGAAAAATCGGCGAGCGGATTATTTGGGTTTTCAAGCGGCTGGGCAAAATGGTTGTGGGCTGCAAGTTGGCAGGCAATGGAATAATCACGCAGGTTTTCCGCCGGATTATTTTTTTGTAGGCGATAAAAATAATGCTGGAATTCAACGCCGTTAAAATTGATACCGTAATCCGCAAACGGGTGAAAAAACTGGTCTCCCTGTGCGCGCCAATCTTCAAATTGAATGCCGAGTTTAAAGCTCGCACGTGTTGCGCGAATAAACTCCAGCTCATCCAGTCCGATGCTGTGATTAAAGTTCACTATGCTGGGAATCGTCGCCTCGCCAACCCCAACAGTGCCAATAATGGTGGATTCAATCAGAGTGATGCTGAGTTCCCGCCCTTGTGCAAAACGCGAGAGGCTGGCCGCAGCCATCCAACCGGCGGTACCGCCGCCGACGATCACAATTTTTTTTATAAGTGGATGCGACATGATTTCACTCGCCTATTGTGTGTATGTGCCAAATATAGTCGGTTTTTATACGGGGTTCGCTGGGTCTGGTCAATCATGGAGTACGGGTTTGGAGTTTTATCGATTGTTGCTGCCAAGTCTTGTATGGGAAAATGTAAATATGACCTTTATTAAAAAGCAGAAAGAATTTTTTGCCAGTTTGGTTTTACTGATTGCACAAGTTGAAGAACACTTATGAAAAAAATTGTGATCGTCGGCGGCGGTACCGCCGGTTGGATGAGCGCGCTGATTATGGCGCGCGAGTGGATTAAAAAAGGCTTTGGTATCAGCCTGCTTGAGTCGCCTGACGTCGGCATTATCGGTGTGGGTGAAGGTTCAACACCGGCACTCAAAATGTTTTTTGATGCGCTGAATATTGCCGAGTCGGAATGGATGCCGGAATGCAATGCTACTTATAAGTGCGGCATTACCTTTGATAAGTGGTCAACCAAACCGGGATACGAAAGTTACTTTCATCCGTTTTCAGCAGCACTGGATCGCCAAACCTTGCCGATTTTTACGCACAATGTGCATGCGCGTTTGCGCGGCGCTGATGTATACACGCATCCAGATCGCTTTTTTATTTCGTCACGTATTGCTACTCAATGCCTTGCACCGACTGCACCAGAAAATTTTCCGTTTGATGTGCACTACGGTTATCACTTTGATGCCGTTTTGCTCGGCCGCTTTTTACGTAAAAAAGCCAATGAGCTGGGCGTGCAACATATCATCGGCCATGTGGTGGATGTGCAGCAGGAATCGGGCGATATAAGTGCATTGTTAATAGATAACAACGAGCGCATCGAAGCCGATTTTTTTGTCGATTGCACCGGCTTCTCAGCGCTGTTGTTGCAAAAAACACTCAAGGTTCCGTTTGTCAGTTACAGCAATAATTTGTTGAATGATGCTGCCGTTGCATTGCCGACGGAGATAGGCGAAAAAATTCCGTCGCAGACTTTATCGACGGCGATGAAATCTGGCTGGGCGTGGAAGATTCCCTTAACCAATCGCTACGGCAATGGCTATGTGTATAGCTCGGCTTTTTGTTCGGCAGATGAAGCCGAGCAAGAATTGCGCGAACATTTGGGTGTATTGGATGCTGATATTCCGGTGCGTCATTTAAAAATGAAAATTGGCAGAGTAGAACAGCATTGGGCAAACAATTGTTTGGCGGTGGGTTTATCGCAGGGCTTTATCGAACCACTGGAGGCGACGGCATTATTTTTGGTACAGCAAACCGCAGCGGTCTTTGCTGATTACTTTGCGCGCGGCGATTTTTCCAATCGCTATCAAGCGGAATTTAATCAACGGATTAACGGGCATTTTGATGGTGTGCGCGATTATATCGTCACTCACTATAAAACCAGTTCGCGCAGGGACACCGAATACTGGCGTGCGAACACGGCCGTTCAGCAGGATATTTCACCCGTCATGCGCGAGCTTTATAGCGCATGGTTTGCAGGCAAAGACATAGCGGCGGAAATCGCGCGTTTGAATATCGGATCTTATTATCCCGCGCCATCCTGGTACTGCATTTTAAGTGGGATGGGGATTTTGCCGGGTGAGCAACAAATGCGAAAACCTACAGCTGATGAGGCGCGTTTTGATTTAAATGCGCTCGATGAATTTTTGCGTCGCTGCACGCTGAATTTTTCTGACCATCGCACTGTGTTAAATAATTTAACGATTGCTAATCGCTAATTTCTTTTTAAAAAATATCAATAAAAACCAAGCCAATAAAAAACCCGCCGAAGCGGGTTTTTTATTAACTCATCCAAATGTGCGATGAATTAGAACTTGGCGCGAACACCCAGAGTGGTACGAGCTTCGTAGATGTTTTGATCAACTACTACGTCTTCCCACTGCATGTAGGATTCTTCGTACTCTTCGGTCAGGTTGGTGCCTTGCAAGTAAACAGTAACGTTGTCGTTAATGTCGTAGCTTACCGATGCATCAACATAAGCAGTTGGCGCTGACCACATGGCAGATGGGTTGCCATCAATCCACTGACGGTTCATGAAGCGCTCGCTGCGGTAGTTGTAAGCAACACGTGCTTGCCATTGCTCATACTCGTACCACAACACGGCGTTAACCTGATGTTTGGAGTTGTCTTGTACAGGCATGGTTTTGCCGTAGAAGTCTTTTTGGCTGCCTTCACCAGTGGTGTAGGTGTAGTTCAGGGTAGTACCCAAGCCACTCCAGGCACCTGGCAGGAAGTCGAAACCTTGTTGGTAGGCAACTTCCCAGCCCTTCATTACATTACCTTCGGTGTTTTCAGTAATGGTCAAGTCGATCTGGTTGGTATTGCGCAGTACGCCATCTGAATCAGGTACTGGATCGATTTTGGTACTGCTGTTGGCGATACCGGTTTCCAGATCTACACGGAAGGCGCCAATGCTCACCATGCCTGCATCGGTGAAGTACCACTCAAACGATGCGTCAAAGTTTTCGGAGCGCCATGGGTCCATGTAGGGGTTGCCGTATTCAGACGCACTAACTGACTTGAACACATTGTTGGTTGAGTCATAGTTGGTGGTGAAAATGCGGCCGCGACCCAAGAGGTTGGCATCCATTTGCTGCATAGTTTTGGTGTAAGCCAAACGCAGTTTGGTGCTGTCTGACGTATCAAACGCGATGTTCATACGCGGCAGGAAGTCATTGAAGCTGCGATCAGTTACATTGGTGCCGGTGATGGTACGTGGAGTGCCATCGAGCGTTGGGTAGGTTACGCCATCCACTACAGTGGTGTAGGTGGAAGAGCTGGTGTACTTGGTGACTGACAGGTCGGTCTCGATGTACTGCATACCCACGTTTGCTTGATAGGGCAGACCAGCTTCACCTTCAAAAGAGGCTTGCACGTAGAAGGTTTGAGTTTTGTCTTCAACGATGTAGCTCTCAGCGCCATCTTTTACGCTGATGTTGCCTGGGTACAGCAATTCCTGGAAAGCGAGGTTATTTTTCATCGCATTGGTATCGATGAAGTAGTAGCTATTGCCATCGCTTGCTGGGCCGAAATCACTGATTGAGGTGATCAAGCCCATATTTTGCAGATCAGTGAAGGAGAAGGTTTGTGCGATAGTTTCGCCACCTTTCACGCCTTCAAGACCTGAGTCTCTCCACTTGGAATAAACAGTTACGTCGTTGCCGTTGGCATCTTTAACTACGAACGGAGCTACGTAATCGTATTGATCACGCACTACTTCACGGTCGGCAAAGCGGTAGCCGAAGTCCAACTTCATGCCGTCCTGGAAGTCGTAGGTACCGTCTACACGGAATACATCCAGAGTCGATTCTTCATCGCGGTTTTGATCCGCAAAGCTGGATACCAAACCGTAGCTGTTGATGTCTTGGCCGAAACCTTCAGGATAGGTGAAGCTTGGGTGTTTGCCGGAGAAATCAGCCACAACCGGTACGCGATCCGGGCCGT
This sequence comes from Cellvibrio chitinivorans, assembly GCF_035117775.1. Classification (NCBI taxonomy): domain Bacteria; kingdom Pseudomonadati; phylum Pseudomonadota; class Gammaproteobacteria; order Cellvibrionales; family Cellvibrionaceae; genus Cellvibrio; species Cellvibrio chitinivorans. The sequence continues at coordinate 396,498 of NZ_JAYKKN010000001.1, read as the reverse complement.
AGCCGTTAGGGTTAACCGGTGCTGTTACACCGCCAACATTGGTACTCAAACCATGCTGCGCGCCGCTAGTGATGAATGCATCGGCAAAGTTGCGGGTGTAGTCGTTGGTTGCATTGCCATGAATGTAGCGCACCGAACCGCTCAGGTTGTCAGTCAGCTCAATGTTGGCTTGCAAGTTGAAGTTGAGTGATTCGCGCTCGGACATTTGTGTTTCGCTCTTGGCGAGAACACGCACTACGTCCAGGTTGGTGATATCGGCGGTGTAGAAATCTTTACCGTTGCCGCCAACAGCAGCACCACGATTAACCAGATTTGCATCCGGGTTGGCAGAAACCCAGTCGTATGAACTCCAGGCGTTGTCGGCGATCAGGCCGTTAACATAGTCGCCTTGATCCATCTTGGTGTAGAACACATCGGCCAATAATTCGATGCGATCAGTCGCTTGGAACTGCACGCTACCAGAAAGACCAGTGCGCTCACGCTCGGTGGTTTTGTTGGTTGCGCCGTAGTCGATGGTGCCGAAGAGTACGTCGTTGGTATCGCCGTCACCGGTCAAATCAGTTGGGGTGTTGTAGCCAGGCCAAGCGCCATCTTCGTTGTAACCGCGGTACCAGCCTTCGCTGTACATGCCGTAGCGGTAGTTGGCCATAGTGGCTTTGGAGTTGGTAACGGTCACAATGGCGCCGAAATTATCGCCATTGTTGAAACCGGCAAAGCCAGCCACTTTATGGCCGGTTTCGTCATCGGTGTAGCTACCTTGTGAACCTTCCGCAGAACCTGCGAAAGTCCAGCCTTCTTCCATATCAAATGGGCGGCGAGTTCTCAGGTCGATAGTACCGGCAACACCGGCAGCCAGAGTTTTGGCTTGAGAGGACTTCATTACATCCACGCGTGACAACAATTCAGCGGGAATGTCGGTCAATTCTGGTTGGGTAGTGGTGATTGAGCCTGCGCTCAGAAATTGCTCGCCGTTCAGCAGCGTGCTGACTTGCGGCATACCACGCACGTTTACTTGGGCGCCTTCACCCGCGCTGCGGCGGATTTGGATGCCAGGAATACGTTGCAGCGAGTCGGCAATGGTGTTGTCAGGCAATTTACCAATGTCTTCCGCACTGATCGCATCAACCACCGAACCTGCATCGCGCTTAACGCTGACAGAGTTGGTTAAGGATGCTCTGATCCCGGTTACAACAACTTCTTCGATGCCGCTGTCTTGTGCAACAGCGCCGGTGGCCATACAGGTTGCGATCATTGTTGATAACAATGTCTTACTAAAACCAATAGAACTTCTCATGTGTGTGTCCTCTAGCTTTAACTTCTTAAAATAGTGTTTCGGTAATACTTGATAGCTACCGATTTCCAGAGGCGCGGCTAATAGTCAAATCCACCCAGCTCCTATGGAGTGGGCGGGATCCTATTTGTAAACGTTTACATTTTCAAACGGTTTGTGTAACAAAAAAGGGCGAAAAAAATGGGTTTATTAGTGAAAATAATAAAATGTGTTCTTTTTTGGTGCAGCTTTATTTTTGATAATATTTTATATCTTTATGATTATTAAAGATATTTTTCATTTTTGTGAAGGCGACAGTCATTTTTAGTAATAGTATTTAAGAAAATTGTTACGCTGTGTTACCGCTGTAAAAGAAGTGTAAACGATTACAGGTTGTTACTTATGGTTACGCATTATTTGCAGGCTGGATGTTATATAGAGGAGTGACTAACGCGTTCGGCCAAAGGTAAGGCGATGAAATTTGCGGTAGAGATACGTGGTTATAGCAGAGGCATAAATCTGTATTTTATCCCCCACTGCACCTAGAGTTCGGCCGAAGGTGCGGTGCCAGAATGCGGCGGGTTTGCGCTCGGCAAAGATATGAATCAGGTAGGCGAGCAAAATCACCAGAATCACGCAGAGCGTATAAACCAGCAGCTTGTTCTGTTCGGTAGCGAAGTGATTTATCAACATATATCCGATGTGCGCATGAACTAGATAGAGGGGATAGGTCAGGGCGCCCGCTAGGCGTGAGCCGGGCAAGCGAATTTGACTGCCCCAAGCAGAATTTATCAGCTGGAAAAAGAGAAAAAAGCCAGTCACCAGGCCTGCGATTAGCAGATTGTTGTAATCCACATTTTTGCTTACTTCGATTAAATTTACTTTTTCCTGAGAAAATGAAATACATAGATAAAAACAGATCAACAGCGGCGCCAGCGACGCTAAAGATCGATCCTGTTTGCGCAGGGCGAATAAACAGCCCGCGGCGAAATAACAGAAATAACCACCCATATAAGGCAGGTGGGATAAGCCCGCGATTTTGGCGATCAGCATGGCAACTGGCCAGAGCATAAACACCAGCGCTAACTTGTCATGGAACCCCAGTGCCAGCAGTGCAAAAACGGCCAAATAAAACTTCCATTCGTATTGCAGCGTCCAGTAAACACCATCGACAAAGCTGTAACCCAAGAGGGTGGGGAACATGGTCAGGTTGGCGATGACTTGGGGGGCGGTTACAGACATAAGCTCTCCGCCGATAAAAAATGCCATTGCGCTGGTCAGCAATACCGCCACCCAGAATGCGGGAAACAAGCGCACTGCGCGCGAGGTGAGGAAATCGCCGGCAGATTTATTTTGCGCGGAAAAAAAGATTACATAGCCGCTGATGATGAAGAAAAAATCTACACCCAAGTAGCCGTATTTGACGAAATCGCCCACCCCCGGAATAGCGCTAATGGATTCAATTTTGCCAGTTTGCGTACCGTTATAAAGATAGTGGGAAGCAAGAACCCAGAGGGCAGCGAGAAAGCGCCCATGGTCCAATAGTTCCAGTCGTTTCATGGCTTGCTCCTTGTCATGCGATATCGAGATGTGCGGCAACTTCAAGCGAGGGAGGTGGTAGCTTGAATTGCCTTGGCCGATCAGGCTGAAGCAATTATCTCGCCAAATTGGTATTGAAGGGGCGGAGATGAAAAAACCGGCAACGACTGCAGTCATTGCAGGCTTTGTGTGTGGATATCTCTGAGCGGCGTGTAACTTTTATAGTGAAGCGGGTAAAAATTACTGGCAGAGCTGAATCGCTTTTTGCGCTTGGGTCGATAATTCGGTTTGTAGTGATGGATCAAGGCGCAGTTGTTTGGCCAGTTCTTGCAAATAAGCGCGTTCCATAAAGTTCTCCTCATCCACCACCAAAATACTGGCCAGATACATCTCGGCGGCAATTTCCGGAGTGCTGGCGGCAGCGGCAATCGCTGTAGGGTCGAGCGGCTTTTTCAGCTCCTGATCTACCCAGCTCAGCAGGCTTGGGTCTTGGGTGATCTTGGCGATTTCACCATCGATCAACTGGCGCTCGCGTTCATCCACATGGCCATCGGCTTTGGCGGCGGCGATGATGGCAATCAAAATCGCGCGGCTGTGCTGTTCGGCCTGCGCGGGAGGGATGCGATCAATGGTTTGCGGTTCTGGGGTATTGGCTTGTTGCTGTGACGAGTTTTGCTGTGCCTGCCAGTTGCCATAGGCTTTGTAGGCGATCACCCCCAGCGCGGCCAAACCGCCATAAGTCAGCACTGTGCCGCCCATTTTGCGGCCTTTTTTACTGCCAAGCAGCAAGCCCAATGCACCGCCACCCAAGGCAGCGCCGGCTTTGCCAGATAACAATCCGCTCAGATTGCCCAGCAATGAATCCACCGATGTTGGCTGTGAATTGGATGATTGGTTGTGCTGCTGTCCGTATCCCGATTGCTGAGTGCCGCCCTTGTTTTGCATCAAGTCGGTACCGGCTTTTAGTAATTGATTCAATAAGTTGGTGGTGTTCATCTGCGTGTCCTTTGGTGTGTTGTGTTGCAGTTTTAATCTTGTGTTTAGCCAGATTCATGGGGCTGGCTTGTTCAGATAACAAGCAGTGCAGGGTTAAGTTTGGTGAAGCTTGCACTGTTGCGTTGGCAACTCCGCACGAGCCTGAGTGTAGAATGCGGCGATTTGATTTCAGAGCCACAGACATGACCCCAGTAGTTGCTGCATCTGCGCAGGATAAAAAACGCATTCCCACCAATATCATCACCGGCTTTTTGGGAGTGGGTAAAACCACAGCGATTACCCATCTGCTCAAAACCAAACCCGAACATGAGGTCTGGTCGGTATTGGTCAATGAGTTTGGCGAAATCGGCATTGATGGCGCCTTATTAAAAGGTACTAACGCCCATGTGCGCGAGGTGCCGGGCGGCTGCATCTGCTGTGTAGCGGGGCTGCCGATGAAAATCGCGCTCAATATGCTGATCGCCAAAACCAATCCCGACCGCATCATTATTGAGCCGACGGGGCTTGGTCATCCCGAAGAAATCATCAATACATTGACTGGCGAGTACTACGATACGGTCTTGGATTTGCGCGCCACCATCACGCTGGTTGATCCACGTAAACTGGCTGATGAGCGCTACACCGAAAACGCCACTTTTCAGGATCAAATAGCCGTGGCCGATGTGCTGGTTGCGAACAAGTTGGATCAATGCAGTAGCGAGGATCGCATCCTATTTGATCAGTTGGTGAGTCGCTTTGAACCGCCTAAAGCCGCAACTTATGCGGTCGAACTAGGTCAATTGGAATTGGAATGGCTGGATGTGCCGCGCAGCCGTCATCAGCTTGAGCATCCGCAGCATCACGCCGCGCAGCGCAATCGCCTTAGCCCTCAGCGCGAGCTGTACAACAATGCGATCCAGCTACCCGAAGGGCAGGATTTTCTGCGTCGCGAAAATCAGGGGCAGGGCATGTATTCCTGTGGTTGGCTGTTCCGCCCGGAGCTGCGTTTTGGTTTTAATCAGCTGTTTGGTTGGATGACCGGCCTGCCGGTGTTGCGCAGCAAAGCGGTGATGAATACCGATCAGGGCGTATATATGTTCAATGCCGAAAACGGTGTGCTCAGTGTCAAACCCTTAATGATGGGGGAGAATCCGGAGTTGCTCGATAGCCGTATAGAACTGATTGATGACAAGGTATTGATGCTGGCAGAGTTGGAGGCTGAGCTCTTTGCGTGCCGCTTGGATGCGTCGGTGTAATTGACCTTTTATGGTGCAAGAAGCGGCGTGTAGAACCAATTGGACGCAGGAAATCTCACTAACTTAACGGTATTGAGCTAAGGTTAAGGGTAGAGTCCATTAGGAAACTTACTAAAAACAACACCTTTCAGGGGTCATAAAATGATGTTATTGCTCTCGTTGTTGGCGATATGGATATTAGTTGCCGTCTTAACCTACCACCAGGTCGCGCTGATTGCGTCCTCCTGCATAGTGATTGTTGCCTGGCTCGGCCTTGGCTTGCTGGTCACGCCGCATATGTTATCGCTGTGGTTGGTTATCCCTTTTGTTGCGATTTTAGTGATTCTGAACGTCGCCCCGGTACGCCGTGCGCTGCTTACCAAACCTGTATATGCGATGCTCAAAAAGTCCATGCCGCCGATCAGCTCCACCGAGCGCGATGCTCTGGAAGCCGGTACCACTTGGTGGGAAAAAGAGCTGTTTAGCGGCAGCCCTGATTGGAATGAATTTGCGCAGATCAATTTGCCGCAACTGACCGCCGAAGAGCAGTCGTTTCTCGATAACGAAGTCAATGAGCTGTGCGGATTGTTGGATGAATGGGATATCCAGAACAACCGCAAAGACCTGTCGCCCGAGGCTTGGCAGTATCTGAAAGATAAAAACTTCTTTGGTTTGATCATCCCCAAAGAATACGGCGGGCGCGATTTCAGCCCTCACGCACAAAGCCGCATTATGAGCAAAATCGCCAGCCGTTCCGGCACTGCAGCTGTTACTGCTATGGTGCCCAACTCCCTCGGTCCAGGCGAACTGCTGGTGAAATACGGCACCGAAGAGCAGCGCCAACGCTGGCTGCCCGGTTTGGCCAACGGCACTGAAATTCCCTGTTTTGGTTTGACTGGCCCAGAGGCGGGTTCCGATGCCGGTTCGATTCCCGATGTGGGTATTGTCTGTAAAGGCATGCACGAAGGTCAGGAAGTGCTCGGCCTTAAACTCACCTTCAGCAAGCGCTGGATCACTCTGGCACCTGTCGCAACTGTGGTTGGTTTGGCGTTCAAACTTCAGGATCCTGAAGGTTTATTGGGTGATCCATCCAAAAAAGAATACGGCATTACCTGTGCGCTGATTCCGGCAAATCATCCGGGTGTGGAAATCGGCAAGCGCCACAACCCCGGCTCACCCTTTATGAATGGCCCGATTTTCGGTACCGATGTGTTTATCCCGGTTGATTGGATCATCGGCGGCGCTGCTATGGCTGGTAAAGGTTGGCGCATGCTGATCGAATGTTTGGGTGCGGGCCGTGGTGTGTCACTGCCTGCTTTATCGACCGCCAGCAGTGAAATGAACTACCGCATGGTGGGCGCTTATGCGCGCATTCGTCGCCAGTTCAATATGGAGGTCGGCAAGTTTGAAGGTGTGCAAGAGGCGACTGCCGAAATCGCTGCGACCGGTTATACCCTTGAAGCTATGCGCCAGTTTGTCACCAAAGGTTTGGAGACCGGCGCACCTTCGGTGATGACCGCAATGGCGAAATACCACGCCACTGAAATGATGCGTAAATCGGTCGAGCATGCGATGGATGTGGTCGGTGGCCGCGCCATCCAGATGGGGCCGCGCAACTTTTTAGTCGCGTCTTATCACTCGGTACCGGTGGCGATCACTGTGGAAGGGGCGAATATTCTGACTCGCTCGCTGATGATCTTTGGGCAGGGCGCGATGCGCTGTCATCCCTTCCTGTTTGAAGAAATGCTAACCCTGCAAATGGATGATTCAACCGAAGGTTTGAAGCAATTCGACAAGCTGTTCTCACGCCATTTGGGGCATATCTTCAGCAACTTGTTACGCACCAAGCTCTTGGGCTTTGTGGGCGGTCGGTTCAGCAGCGTACCGGCTAATGCCGATGCCTTTAGCGCCCGCTGGTACCAGCGCATCAACCTATTGAGCGCGTCGCTGGCGTCTATGTCAGATATCGCCTTGGGTGTATTGGGCGGTAATCTGAAGCGCCGTGAGCTGCTTTCGGCGCGTTTGGGCGATGTACACAGCCAACTTTTCATCGCCTGCTCTATTCTGAAGTTCCACTCCGCGCATCCACGCACCCGTGCCGAAGATGCGCACGCGGAATATGCGCTGACCCGCGCGTTTAATATCGCCCAGGAAGCGCTGCGCGATTTTGCAGATAACTTCCCCCTTTCATGGTTGGCCAAGATGGTTCGGTTTGTCACCATGCCCTGCGGCAAGATTGTGCATAAGCCTAATGATGATTTGATCCGCGAGCTGGGTGATCTGATCATGGAAGAGAATCCTGTGCGCCAGCTGTTGGGGCAGTATCTCTATGTCACCCATGATCCGGAAGATGCTTTTGGTCGTGTGGAAAGCACCTATCAGATGTTGCTATCGCTGGGACCAGTCTGGCAGGCATTCAGCAGAGCCAAAAGCAGCGGCAAAATTTCCGGTGCAACGACCGAAGAGCTGGCCAAAGATGCAGCAGCGAAAAATATCATTCAGCCGCAAGATGTTGCGCGAGTGGTGGAATACGACGCACGTCGCTTCGATTGTCTGATCACCGATGCGTTTGATAAGTTGTAATTCAGTCAGGTGATGTAGAGTGTAAAAAAACCCGCTGCGGCGGGTTTTTTATTATCTCAACGCACGATTTGAGAGAGGGGAAATACAAAAGGAATTATTTCTATCCTGTATTTATTGCGACTGATTAAGGTGATAACTCTTCCTTCGCCATAACACAACAATTTCGGCCTTGTGCTTTAGCATCGTAGAGCGCGTTATCAGCGCGTTTAAAGGTAGAGGCAAAGTCCTCATCAACATGTTTTTCACTAATCCCGAAGCTGGCACTGATAGAAAGTGGATTTTCTGGCTCAAAGATTGTGTCGTAAATAGCCATACGGATTTTTTCAGCAAGCTCTTTTGCAATTTCTTTGGGGGTGCTGGGCATAATAATGACAAATTCTTCACCGCCCCAGCGTCCGAGAAAATCTTGCTTGCGAATACTGTTGCTAATGAGTGCTGAAATCGCTTGCAATATCCGATCGCCTGTATCGTGACCACGTCGGTCATTTATGCGCTTGAAATGATCTACATCGATAACGATGAGCGAAAAGTCTGGTGCGTTGCGGTGCTCATCTTTTTCTTTGTTAAAAATTAATAAGGTTGCGACAATTTGATCAATTCCGAAACGGTTATAGGCCTGAGTTAATGGGTCAATTGTTGATAAGCGACGGAATTTATCGGTTTCTAAAGAAAGCTGTAAGTTTTTATGATTTAGCTGATTGATAGTTTTGACATCGTGTTTGCTTTGCTTATTAAGTCGAGCCAACTTAATAAGTGCATAGGAAAAAATACCCAGCATCCAGCAACTCAAAATCAATAAATACCAATGTTCTGCAGAAATCCATTCGCCGACAAATTCAATTTTTTCAATTTTCATGTCGTGGTTGCCGGGAGTCATTCCTTCTACATAATCGATGCCTAGTGTTAAAGCATTCCTCATATCTGGATGTGAAAGATTGCGCGGTATGTCGTAACTGCTGAGCCACCAGTCGGCCACAATAAATTCATTCAAATCAATGTGTAACTCGTTTATTAAATCTTTTGTGTGCAACGTAACAGCATTAAATTTGGTGCTATTTGTGTCAGCTATAGTGGAATAAGCTGGATTGAAATTGCGAATGTACAGTCGCATCCGATGTGCACTGCCAGTGTAATGAAGCTTGATGTTGAGTTGGGTGTACTTAGATAAATCTATCCCTTGGTCCGGGGCTGTTTCCAGTAGAGCATTAAAACTACATGCAAAATACTCATTAGGTGGGATGTCAGGATAAGTGCAGCGCCAGACGCCATTATTTTGGTTTATCCAATAAGCTGCAGGTACTTCGTTTTGCGGTGATGATGAATAAAAATATGTATTAACCTGAGGGTTAGGCCAGATAACAAAGCGCTTGTGAGGGAAAAACCCCTGTGCAATCACTGCTACTAGTGTGAGCAAGATTGCTAGCAATAGGGCAGAGTTAAAGTTTTTATCGTTCATTGGGTGCTATATCGAGCCACAATGGAGCAGGAGTTTTGATTAAAGCAGAGATTTGTCCAGTCAATCGCGGCGAGTAATCCAGCTACGCAGAGCGATCAGGCCGAACCTGAGCCAAATGGCAATCAATACTAATATCAACAAGGGTATGGCATAGGCTTTGTGGAAAAACTTCAGGTAAAACCGGCTCATTCCCTTATGTTTATGCCATTCCACAAATAGCGGGCGGGATTTGCTGCAAGTACCTTGGTCATGGCTGATAGGTGCTGAGGGAACAAAGAGGATGTCCCAACCGGCGCGGATGAAGCGCATACACCAATCCAAATCCTCGCAATGCAAGAAATAATGATCATCCCACAAGCCGACTTCGGCGACGGCTTCAGGTTTAACCAGCATACAGGCGCCAGATATGGCTTCTACTTTGATGGGGCCTGCAGGGAGTGGTTGTTCATGTAGATTGAAATCCACCAATAGCGATGGCCAGCGTTTGGCGAAACTCTGTAAACCAAATGCGCGAACCAGTGTACGAGCGGGAGTCGGGGTTAAGCGGCGCCCACCGGCTTGCTCACTTCCATCGGGGTTCAGCAGCAAGCCCCCCGTCATGGCGACCTTGGATGAGCTCGTGAGTACGCGATAAAGCTCATCTATGCTGCCATCTGCACAAATACAGTCAGGGTTCAGGAAAAGCCAGTAGCCATTGCGCGCTGCGTGTGCGCCAATATTACAGGCCGCAGCAAAGCCGAGGTTTCTCTCATTGCGAACAATGCGCAGGCGCGCATCGCCTGCAAACGCTGTTTCAACTAAAGACAGGCTGTTATCGTGAGATGCATTGTCTACCAAAATAACCTCATTGGTTTGTTCAATGACTGATCGAATGCATGCAATCAAACCTGCGCCCGCGTTGTAATTCACAATAATGGTTGAGATTGGTCTCAAAATTGCCTCTCGAATGTAGGTGGCTGTGGTGATGATTATCCAATAGAACTTTTTAGTAATTGCTGCGGCAGGTTATTAACAAATTGTTACTTGGACAAACTATTAAAGACATTGGCTGCTTGATAATATCCGCACTCGGATTGCACTCGAGAAGGAACCGATGAAAAATATCCTTATCTTCAAGTTTCTAAGTTCCCCCCGACCTATAAAGCGTTTCATATCAATAGGCTACGACATTCTAGCTATAAGCGCTTCTTTTTATCTGGCCTATGTTCTGCGCTTAGGTACGCTCGACATTAATATCAACAGCGCCCTTCTTACCTGTCTCGGCCTTACTTTACTGGTATCTATCGCGACATTTGTGCGAATGGGGCTATACCGCGCGATCCTGAGATACATGTCGCAGCAGGCGATGGTCACAATCTTTGCCGGGATTTTAATTTCCAGCCTGGCTATGACTCTCAGTGCCTTTTTTACCCATGCTTTCTTACCGCGATCTGTACCTATTATTTATATCTTCACCACGCTCATCTTGATTGGCCTGCCTCGCTTGGTGTTTCGCAATGTGGTCAAAATGGTCACGCCTCGCGGAAATACCAAAGTAATTATTTATGGCGCAGGTGAAACAGGGAACAATCTTGCCGCCCAGTTGCAATTGGGTAGCGAATTTAACCCTGTCGCTTTTGTCGATGACAATAAGCGTTTGCAAGGTAACGTGTTGAGTGGTCTTAGGGTTTATTCGCCTTATCGGCTTGCCGCTCTGATAGAGCAGCACGGAGCTACTCGTATTTTGCTGGCTTTGGGCAATATCAGCCGCCAAGAACGTGTACGTATTATTCGCTATCTCGAACCTTTATTGGTGCAAGTGCAAACTATTCCGCCAGTGACAGACATCGTTAAAGGTGTCGCACGTATCAATGAGTTGCGGAATATTCAAATTGAAGACTTGTTAGGGCGCGACCCGGTAGAACCTGATGCTCTCTTAATGAGTAAAAATACATCAGGAAAAGTCGTAATGGTTACGGGGGCGGGTGGTTCAATTGGCTCTGAACTCTGCCGACAACTGATTAAATTAAATCCGCACAAAATTGTATTATTTGAACAAAATGAATTTAATTTGTATCGAATTGAAAAAGATTTAAACGCGATTCAGGCAGCAAATAACTCATCGGTAGAATTGGTTCCTCTGCTCGGTTCAGTACAAAATTTTCAGTTGCTCGATATGGTGATGCGTCAGTTCGAAGTGCATTGTGTTTACCATGCGGCAGCCTATAAACATGTGCCAATGGTTGAGCAAAATATTATCGAAGGTGTTAAAAATAATTTATTCGGCACCAAAAATGCAGCGGAAGCAGCATTGCGTAATAACGTAAAAAATTTCGTACTTATCTCAACTGACAAAGCAGTACGACCAACCAATGTAATGGGAGCCTCCAAACGTTTGGCCGAAATGGTGTTGCAAGACTTGGCAACACGTACAAGCAAAACTATTTTCAGCATGGTGCGATTTGGCAATGTGCTTGATTCATCTGGTTCCGTAGTCCCACGCTTCCGTGAGCAAATCAATAAAGGCGGTCCTATTACCGTTACTCACAAAGACATAGTGCGTTACTTCATGACCATCAGCGAAGCCGCCCAGCTCGTAATTCAATCAGCTTCTATTGCTCAAGGCGGAGATGTATTTGTTCTGGATATGGGTGAGCCAGTCAAAATTATGGATCTCGCACGTGAAATGGCACTGCTATCTGGCTATAGCATTAGAGATGAACACAATCCGAATGGTGATATAGAAATCAAAATAACTGGCTTGCGCGCGGGCGAAAAATTATATGAAGAACTTCTTTGTGGTGAAAACTGTGAAGGCACCGTTCATCCTCGCATTATGCGTGCGCAAGAAAAGAAAATGGCGTCCGCCGAATTAGAGACTTTATTAACACAAGCGAAAACTTTTTGTGATTCTTATCGCTATCAAGAGTTGTTTAGTTTGATCGTTGACTCAGAGGCTGACTTTCAACCGCTTTACGAAATCAGCGATCACATGAAAAAAATCCGTAGAGAAAACGCTAAATTATTACTGATTTCTAATGTGGCAGATAAAATAGAACAAAGATGATGTAAGGAGTTAGGTGACAAGAAGGAAGTCTTGTCGTTAAGCGCAGAAGCTGTCCTGCTGCTTTGACAAGATACATATTGTTATTATCCGCCCCCCTCTCTAAACATTCTTTTGAATTCAGAGTGACCTTTCTTGTGGTATCTAAGAAGAGTTTTTATATCTGTATTTTTCTTTTTTAAAGTCTATTTATAAACTAATAAAATAACCTTCCTTATTAGGACGGCACTAATCTAGTGGCGCACTAAGTGCATTTTTAAAGAGTGAGAGTTGATGATTGATTTCTATATAAAAAAATTGTTCGGGTTTTGTGCGAGCCAACAGAAAAAAATATATTTGATATTAACCCTGCTTATTGCAGGAGTTATGTTTTCATCATTGGTTCCGCCTTTCCAATCGCCTGATGAGCAATCACACCTAACAAGAGCGTACCTTCTGTCCAAAGGTCGCATAGCAATGGAGACTCCCGAAGGCCAATCTACAGGAGGGCGCATTGATACAGGCTTTAATGCGTACATGGGAGAGTACAATCATATTCCAACAAATCAAAACAGCAAGGTCACTTTAGATGTTAAAAGTGCAGCGGCAGAAATCAATTGGTCTGGAGAGGAGCGATTTGGTTCTTCACCGGGGATTAATTACTATTTGCCTTTTATCTATTTACCGCAAACGCTAGGGCTTTTAATTGGTCAGTGGGCAGATTTTACGGTTGAGGACTCGTACTATTTAGCAAGATGCCTCGCGTTTCTATGTTCAATATCAATTATTTTATTCGCATTCTCTGTCGCGAGAGTGAACGCATTTGTCCTGGCAATTTTGTTTATGCCGATGATGGTCTTTCAGATGGTTTCAACTAGCCAAGATGGTTTTTCTATCGCCTTGCTAATACTTTCGCTTTCGCTGTATGTAAGTTTGACAAGCTTTGGTGCTAATAATAAATATTTTTACATTATGACGCTGTCTATTTTTTTATTAGTTACAAGCAGAATTAATCTATTGCCGTTACTGCTTTTGCCATATATCGCTGTGGCATTAACGACAAAGTCTAGAAAACAGTATTTGATTTCAGTTGTGGCCACATGCTTTGCGATAGCTTGGATTATCTATGCCCTAAATACAACAGTGGATAATAGAGTGGCAATAGGTGCACCGACTAAAGAAATAATAATGTATTACTTGCAGAGCCCCCTACAGTTTTTATCAGTGCTCTACCAAACATTAAGTGATAATCAAATATCATCTTTTTATGTGGGGTCATTCGTAGGTATCTTGGGGTGGCTAGATACCCCAATGGGAGAGCACGTTTATTTTTCCATTGTGTTTGCATTAATCTTGATATTCGTCACCTCTACTTGCTGGCGTGAAATAAAAATTGAAGTGATTAGTCGGGGCGCTTTAATTTTTGTGGCGACAATATCGTTCTTTCTCACATTCTTTTTACTTTTAATTACATGGACTGAGCATCCAGCAAAAACTATATCTGGTGTGCAGGGGCGCTATTTATGGGGGCCGGTAATTGTACTTGCTTATGGGATGACGGTGCCTTTTTACAAATTATCAAATATTAAAAAATTGGTTTGTGCTGGTGGTATCGTTGCGATAGTTAGTGTTGTTGTTTTTGAGATGCCTTCAGTGTTAGTTGAACGTTATTACACAAATAACACCTATAAAAAGAAGGAAAATGTCGAAGAAATTTTTAAAGAGACAGTATCTTCTCTAAACAAGATTGATGTTCCTGTATCGGAAGTTGGTGGGTTTATCGATTCGGTTTCGCTTATCGACGGCAGAGTTTCGTTGACAGGATGGGGGTTTTATTCTGAAAACAATAAACAGTTTTTCGGTAATATTGATGCAAGTACAAGCATAAAATACAAAACAAAACTTAGGCAGGATGTTGCTAATGCATATAAAAATGATGATCTCATATACAGCGGTTTTACATTAATATTGGAATTGAAAGATATAGATACTCTTAGTCAACTATGCTTATACACCAAAGACCCAATATTTGGCGTCAAACAAATCTTGCCCGGAAATTCAGACATGCTTTACAAATGTGCGAATAAATAATTATGAATATACACGGTGAAAACCCAATTCAAGGATTGGCTGTTGTAATTCCTTGCTACAAAGTGACTCGGCACATAATGGGTGTAATAAATTCTATGCCGAAAATAGTAGAGCGCATTTATGCGGTTGATGATTGTTGCCCTGACAAGTCTGGCGAGTTTGTTCTAGCTAATAATAAAGATCCGCGCGTGAAAGTATTGTTTAATGAAAAAAACAAGGGGGTGGGTGGGGCTGTAATGTCAGGCTACAAAGCCGCAATTGCGGATAATATGCAGATTGCCGTTAAGGTAGATGGCGATGGGCAGATGGATCCTGCGCTTATCCCGGAGTTTATTGAACCGATCCTGAATGGTGATGCGGACTACACGAAGGGTAATCGATTTTATAATCTTGAAGAAATTCATCAAATGCCTAAGGTCAGGCTCTTTGGTAATGCCGCATTATCTTTATTAAATAAATTGTCCTCAGGTTATTGGGATGTGTTTGACCCCACCAACGGTTATACCGCCATACATGTTGATGTGTTGAGGAAGATGCCCTTTCAAAAAATTAGCGAACGCTATTTTTTTGAGTCAGATATGCTCTTCCGATTAAATACACTGAGGGCAAAAGTTGTAGATATCCCAATGGATGCTCATTATGGCGATGAGGAAAGCCAGCTAAAAATTGGAAAAATCATTGGTGATTTTACTAAAAAAAATATTAAAAATACGTTTAAGCGAATTTTCTATAATTACTTTTTGCGTGATATGTCAGTTGCATCAATAGAGTTGGTTCTTGGGCTTTTATTATTGCTGTTCGGTTTTTTTTATGGCGTATTTCAGTGGATTGATTCGGCGCAAGAAGGTGTTGCGACTCCAACGGGGACGGTAATGCTAGCCGTACTACCAATAGTAATTGGAGTACAGCTTTTGTTGTCTTTTCTTTCTTATGATATAGAAAATGTACCGCGTAGAAAGATACATAAAGTGCAGCCAAAGAAGACGGGCATAACGTAATTTGGCTAAGTGATATATAGGGATATTATTTTTTACTGAAGTTAAATTTTAAAGGCAATTTAGCTTCAGTATTCTGGAAATCAATGAACAGTAAATCTGTGGCTTTCTCCTCCGCAAGAAATAACTCCTGCATTTCTACCTCCTTGTAAGAGCACTATACGATAGTCTCCTGGTGTTAAAGAGTTTTTGGTAACAATACCACTAAATCCGCTCTCAACTAAAATGGGCAGTTTAAATGCAGCTGCCACGTCCGGGCGCTCAATTCCGCGTTTTGCCGGGAAGGTGAAAATTTCAGATGATTTTTCGTTAATTAAGTTGAGCGTTAATGTATCGGGTACCGTTTTATTTTTTTCATCAAATGCCCATCCTGCAATAGTAAATTCGCTGTCTGAAGATACGGTTGCATTGTGTGCAGGTATGTCTATGGCGCAGCTACCAAATGAAGGATAAGCCGAAAGCTGGGCGATATCATTATTTTGTTCACAGCCATGTAAAAAAAATATAGCAAGCAAAACAAGTTTAGAGTATTTGAACATAAGAAACCTTGGTTAGCGTATTAGAATCAGTCTTGTAGTTTATTCATACGTGATAGAAGGGCGTGAAGAAACCCTTTGCACATATATTGAATTCTTTTTCTTCGGTTTGGCGCAAACACACTTATCGCAACGAAAATTTTCACGCTACGAATCACGTCCATGGTGCGCCATTTCCAGCCAACCCAAGGTTGAAGAATCATCCACCACTGATTTCTGATTTGATAATAAAGGCGAAATGGTGAGTGCAATACACAAGGTTTTCCGAGAACCATAAAATGAGCTTCACCAAGATTGTGATGCATTTTAGCGGCACCTACACCTAGAAGCCTGAATTGATGACGTCGAGCGCGCCAACACCATTCTGTATCAACATAATCAATAAATAATGAATCGGTAAATTCACCTATTTGATCTATTGCGCGTAAATCAATTAAGCATCCTGATGAAATGAGATGATCCACATCTACCGTGTTTTCTTCATTGCAAGCTATTCGCTCTAGTCGTATTCCTGTTAGGCGAACAAATGGTGAACTGAGCTGACCTTTTACATCCGAATACATTGGACCCGCAGCGGCAACCTGTAATTGTTTAGCATTATATTGGTTCATTGAATACGCCAAAGTGCTAACCATATCTTCAGCAGGAAAGCTGTCTTGGTCGAATAAAATGATATGCGTGGCATTGCGAGCTTTTGCCAACTTAATTCCCTGATTGTAAGCTGTTGCTACGCCGAAATTTTCAGTGTTAACAACAATCTCGGTTTTAAGTGCTGCTTGCTCGGGTAAATCAATATTAAAGCCTGGCGTTGCATTATCAATCACTAGTATCCACTCCACCTGCTGATCAAGCCGCTGAATGAGCCGCTCTACAGCTTTTATGTCGGGATGATAGGTAACTATTAATGCAAGGATGGAACTGGATGTCATTGACTTAACTGCTCGTGCGTATTGCTTGATATGGGAAAACCAAGTTCCCATTTGTCCAAGCGCTTTTTGGCACTGAGCGCAAAGTCAGGGAAATCTAAATTTAAATTTGGGTTATAAGCAGGGTCGTCTAAAAAATCCTTGCCCCAAGTATCCATCATATAATTTACTTCGCGAACGAAGCGGGCTCTTTTTTCAGGAGCAATATCTTGTCCGCGAGTTGCTGATTCATGGTGGTAAAGTTCTGCGTAAGGGGTCCAAATATTGTTGTAGCCCAATTTTTTCAAGCGAATGCAAAAGTCTACATCGTTGAATGCTACTACTAAATTAACTTCGTCCAACCCGCTTGCTTCCTCATAAACTGATTTTCGAACAAGTAAACATGCGGCAGTTACCGCCGAAAATTGCTGGATTAGGCTCGCGCGTGCAAAGTATCCATGATGCTGACGAGGAATATACAGGTGAGCGTGATTAGCAACTCCGCCTACACCTAAGACTACGCCTCCATGTTGAAGTGTATTGTTGGGGAACAATAGTTTTGCGCCTACAGCGCCGACCTCAGGGCGAAGCACATGGGAAACCATCTCGCCTAACCAGTCTGGCTCAATCACTTCAATATCATTATTGATAAGGCCTAAAATTTCTCCGCGAGCTTCTTTAGCCGCGACATTATTTAATTGGCTGTAATTAAATGGGCGGTCATCGCGAATAACACGTGCATTTTTCCATTTTTTTACCGAGTTCAAATATTGAAGCGTCTCGGGGTCATCGGAGCCGTTATCGACAATGATAAATTCATAATTTTTGTATGTTGTTTTTTTGATAATACTATCCAAACATTGGCGCAATAAATCCAAGCCATTACGTGTAGGGATTATCAGGCTTACCAAGGGTTGTTTTGCTGGCAGTTGATACTGTACGCGGTAGCCATAACCTTCAAAGGAAACCTTGCCTGAACGGCCTTTTCTTTGTAAATGCTCGCTGATTGCACGTTCACCTGCCAATGCGGCATAGGGTTTGGATTCGGAGGATTTAGCCGTACTCTCGGCATGAACTCGCCAGTGGTATAACACTTTCGGAATGTGAATAATTTGGTGATCATTAACTTTCTCGATTGCTCGAAGAATTAAGTCGTGATCCTGGGAACCCTCAAAACCTTTTCGGAAGCCGCCAATAGAAATTGCCAAATCTTTTTTTATCAGCCCCAAGTGACTAAAACAGTTTTGTGACAAAAACAGATCATAATTCCATGCGGGTTTAAAATAAGGCGCTTGGCGCTCGCCCTGCTCATCAATCTTATCTTCATCTGAATAGATTAATTGTGAATCTTTGTATTCATTAATCGCTAAAACTACCCAGTACAAAGCAAAAGGGTGAAATAAGTCATCATGATCAAAAAGAGCAAGCCATTCACCTGTTGCCAAATCAATTGCACTATTTGATGCTTCTGATATGTGACCATTTTTTTCACGAATCACGTATTTAATTCGTGAATCGCGTTTGCTCCATTGCTCCAAAAAAGGAGCGACATTCTTATTGGGGGAAGCATCGTCAGCAATGCACAGCTCCCAATTTTCATAGGGCTGGATACGAATTGATTCAATGGCTTCTTCTAACCAAATTAAATTGGAGTTGTAGGTGGGCATTATGATTGAAATAAGCGGCTGTTTAGGTAGCTTGGCTAGCTTGGCACGAGCCTGCTCAGAATCCGATGCGCTCAATTCATTTTCTTTTATCCAGTCAGCGTAACTGAGGCGGTTACGATTTTCGTGGGCGCGAAATGTTCGCACAACAAAATGTTTTAAGCCGATATAACCGTCAGTCTTATAAACAGTGAGTAAACGATTTATAGCTTTAGTGTAGCCACCTTCGGTCGCAGCAAGGTACCTAATTGCAGGAACTGATACTCTGACTCGTGCAATTAATCTATCCAGTGTATTGGGCGGGCAGGGTAAACGTCCTTCCGCTCTACCAAAGTGCTTGTAATGTTCTTTCGCCGAAATGCCGCTGGCAGCCACATCAGGATTATTCTGTAAATACCATTCCGCATTAACCCTGCTCACGGGCTTAAGTAGATTGGAAATTTTGGTTAACAGGCTCTTAAACAGTTTTGATGAAGTATTTTTTAGTCGAGTACTTGCCACAGCTACATAATCAATAACTGTGGGTTTACAGGGAAATCTACCTTCGCTTTTGCCAAAAGTCTCGTAGTGCTCGAGTGGGGAAATCTTGCCTTTGGCGACATCCGGGTATTGTCTCAAATACCATTCGGCATCGAATTTTTTCGAATTCATCAATGATAACTTCCTGGGGGATTGCTGAACTGATCAATAGCGAGGCACAAATAGCATCTAAGTGACAGGCGCCTGCTAGCTAAGTCCGTTGTTGGCTTAAGGTTCATCTATAAATATTGCGGCGTATTATCTACGAAATTGTATTTTCAGCACAGGGGAGTTGGGGGTAAATACTCAGTTTCGCCCCCTAACTACAATAGTAGGGGGCTAGAGGAAGGCTATTGAAGACTAAAGAGATCATCGATTATATCGATATAGATTTGTTCTCTATTGTGGGCAGGGCTTAGGTTAGCCTAGGGTTTTGAGTAAATCTATTGTGTGTCGCGCAGTGCCAAGTCGCAAGAGCTAGCAAGCCGTAAAAGTTGGTGCTTTCTCATTGGTGAGTACGAACTTTTACGTTGAGAATCAATCGGTAAAAAATACCGGATTAAATGAGTATCGAAACTAAGTGCTGCCCTCTTGGTTATTAGCATTCTTTCTTAAGTTGGATATAGGTAGGTTTAGTTTTCTTTTGATGTTTAGGGCGGGTTTTTCAATTAGATTCCAAGATAAAAATGCAGCGATAAGTGAAAAGAGTACAGATAAAATAATAAATTGGGGAAGTGTTAGCTTGTCATTGTAGAACAAGATAGTTTGTTGAATTGGAAATGAAAAAATATACAAGCCATAGGAGTAATCACCATGTCTTTGAAACGTAGAAAACACTTTGCTCACTGAAAGAAATATAACGATATAGGGAAGGAATAAAAATAATCCAATTTTTAAAATATCAAAGATGTAAAAAATAACTATTCCTGCTAGGCAGGTATAAAGAATTTTCTTTTGATAGGGTATGGCATTTTTTAGTGCATAAAAAGCTGAGCCGCAAGCAAAGAAAAATCCTTCAGTTATAAATTTGCTATAGTTCCACGGATTTAAAACCCACCAATAAACAATTGGCTTGGTGACCGGTTTTAGCTCGAATCTTTGGTAAAAAAACAAGGCGATAGCAAATATCAGAACAAGACCTATGGAGATCCTCCAATTTTTTATTATTCCCAGTGCCATAAGTATTGCAAGCACTAGGTACATGGCGAACTCATGTGCCAGAGTCCACATGGAGCCATTAACACTTCCCGATCGCGGATTGCCGGAAAAAACATCCTTGAAGCTCCAGACATTCCCTCCTATACCAAAAGCTAAGTTTTTATATACAAATTTGAATGGATCTGCAGTCTCCGGCTTGAAATAATCCGCTAGGGTCATTGACGTTACTACTGGTCCTATAACAAAAGCAACGATTACTAAAGAGACTAGAAAAGCGGGGACAATTCTGAGAGCTCTATTCATCATGAACTTTCTGACAGATGACCCAGTGTAAGCACTTTGAGTGATTAAAAATCCTGAAACAATAAAAAAGCAATGTACAGCGAAGGCGCCAATACCAGTCGCTGATTCTGTAAGTTGTGCTAAGAAATTCCCCTTAGATTCTGATCTAAGTAGAACACACGAATGACAATAAATAACTAAAATTGCCAAAGTAAATCGGCAAAGATGAAAGTTGTTATTATTTCTGTCATAAACATCATTAATGCTTATTTCGGGGCTGCTAGATATAAATTTCAAGCTGTGTTCCTCTGGGGCATATGCATTGAGTACAGTGTGCGAAAAACCAACGCGCCCCTTTTTTGCCCCGCCATCTCATTAAAATCGATGGTAAGTGTCTTTGCTATGCCAATCTATTTCTGAATCTCACAGCCTGCATCTTCAAGAATAGTTTCAATTTTCTTTATTAAATCAGTGCGGCGGCTATTAAAGTTTTCTGCATCAAATTCTATGAGCTCTAATATTTCATGCAAAGACATTTTGGGGCTCGCTAATTTTTTTGCATCTATATATGGATATCCCATTGTTTCACACAATTCTAGTGTCCTAGAGTCAAATACAACGCAAATTCCCAATTTTCCTGACTGAATCGCAGCAATCGCACCATGTATTCTCATGCCGATAACTGCATCATACTTCAGCATGTCATCTATCCAATAGGCAGCACTGGAATAAATTTTTCCAGATTTAATTTTTTCACTGAAAAAATTAAAATTTCGATTTCCAAGCAAGTAATTACCTACCCAATCTATATTTTTTTGTTCTTCATCAGTAATTTCAAATCCAAATGCTGCTTTCATCGAAGCTGGAGATGTTTGCAATATAATGTCAAAATTTTCATCTGCTATAGATTGAAATAGTTTCTTTTCGTAATCCCTACAAAAAGGCTCCATTGTTCCCATTAAATAGCCAAGGCGAATTTTTTGACCATAAGTTTTACTTCTTAATTTTAAGTCGTCGATATTTTTCTGAATGGACTCTCCGCTAATCGCATCAGATATTGTTTGAGTAGGGCAGCCTGTTATTGTTGTGTTTTTTATTCCAGCATTGAATAGTACTTGCTGGGTAAATGCACCTCTAACACCTATGGATGAGGTTCTTTTGCTCGCTTCTTGCAGAAACTTTAATGTACCCTCTTGTAAGGTGAGGTTCGTGTTTGAGCTATCCTCAGCTTGAGCGCCTAACCCTAATATGACCACTGGTAGGTCTATTTTTTCTATGAAGGTTCCCCACCATTTTAAGTCCCAGGCAGGATTTACTTGGTTGGCTGCAGGAATTACAAGCAGGTCAGCATTTTCTCTAACCCAATAGGGGTCGCAATTTAGATCAACATTAAATTTAGGGTTTTTAATTTTTTTCCATAAGGCATATTGAAACATCAAGTTCCCAGTATTGTGACCGACAGCATTAAATCCGTGGTCAAAACCTTTTTCCGTAAATGATACATTTCCATTCGTTCCGAAGTATGCAATTTTTTTCATTTTTTTCTCATATATATTTAAGTTAACTTGTCTTTTAACGATTTCTATTTTTGCTTGAAAAACCAGTCATCCCATCGGGATAGCTCTGGTCTCCATCTGGTATAACCATTTCCCTCTAAAATGTTCTTTATTTCAACTCTTTTTTCTGTGTCGCCTGCATGCTCAATACTAATAAGTTGAATTTGATGGCGGCTAAAGTCGAAACTTTTTAATATTTCTAATTCGGATCCTTCTGTATCTATAGAGAGATAATCTATGTAACTAGGGGCGTTGTATTGATCTAGCAGGTCATTTAAGCTGATGGTCTCTACATCAATTCTATCTGTTAAATCTCTATTGCCATTTTTTTCATGTATATCATTGGGGATAATTTTTTCTATCCGTGATAATTCTGGTTCGTTGGGTGTAGATAAAAAAGATATGATTTCGCCAGACGAAGAGGAAACGCATTTTTTGCAAATGCTTGCCTTTCTGCTTTTTAGCAATTGTTCATGCCATATAGGGTTTGGTTCTGCCAGAATCCCTTTCCAGTTATAGCGTTGCTCAAGTAGCAGTGTGTTACTCATGCTTAATCCATCACAAGCCCCAAACTCTACAAAATAACCATTCTCTTTTTCTTTTAGCATGTAAAGCACCCACAAATCTTGCAAAATTTGCGAGTGACTTAGAAACAATTTCGGCTGACAAAAAGAATAAAATTTATATAGGCCTTCATTAAAAAGTGTTTTATTTTTTTGCATCGAGAGCAACTGAAGAACTAACTCGCTCATTAGAGGTCCTTCAAGAGCAATTGCGTTTTCTGCGCTATCGTGAATAGCACTTTTTAGGGCTCGCATTGAGAACTCACTAAACCATTTTGATTTAAAGATACTGTCAGCCATAAATCTTTCCTTACCTTCTTATCTTTAGTTTATATGGTCTGTTTTCATTAAAGCCAAATGTTACGAAATGGTGAAAGCCGCTCTTTAAGGACTTATTCGTGATAGCCTCTTTAATGTCTGGGTTTGCTTCAAGATAATATTTTTCATCAAATATTCTTTTGTTTTTTTCCACTAAAAATCTTATCTGGAAATTTTTATCTTGATCATTATTCTCTGATTTAAGAGGGAGAGGAGCTCTCAATTGGAAGGGTCTCCCTTCGAATAGGCCATAGTCTATAAAGTGTTCTATGGGGGATTTGATAAGTCCATTATCATGCGCCAATTTTACATCTGGATTTTCCGCGAAATAAAATTCTCGGTCAAATAAGCCTTCATCTCTAAGAAGGATGTCCTTCAATTGATGTGCAAGTCTTTTGAGGCATTCTTCTTTTTCTTTGTCCTTATTCATTTTCTGAATGCTGTTTTCTATTTTTTCTATGTTTATTCTATATGGTCTGTTTTCATTGTGACCGTAGTTTAGAAAATGCCAGAAAAGATTTTGAATAATGCCATTTTGCATTGCTTCTTTTAGGTCCGGATTTTTGTCCAGATAATATCGTTCATCAAAACACTGCGAGAATCCAGGAATTTTTAAAAAGCCTAAAATGGCATCATTTGCCATAAAAATTTGCTTTTGTAGATTGTTAGTGTTTGCATTTTCTAGCGAGTTTATTACTTGATGGTTTAGATGACGTTGAGTATTACTGGCATAGCCAGTTGAGAGTAGGTGAGATAAGCATTGATATTCTTGATCTATGCTGCGGATATATTTGTTTCGTACAATAGGTTCATACTCTTGGTGCTTGCTGATGCCGCCAATTACTGAGTTAGAGTAATTGCTGCCTGCGTTGTTATTTACATCTCTGTGATGATAATTAGCAAGAGCTTGAGGAATTACACCTATATTAGATTTTGCCAGGAAGCGCAGATTGAAATCCCAGTCCCCTAAAACTGGCAAGCTTTCATCGAAGCCTTTTAGTTGCTCATAAATATTTCGTGAAAACAAAAAGGCAATAGGAGCAAAAAAATTCCCATTTGCCATTTCTGCAAGATGTACGGTTTTTACCCAGTCGTTGTATGGTCTTTGTGCATGAATTTTTACATCGCCATCTGTTTTTATTTCTTCTGATATATAGGTTGTTCCTGTGATTACACCAGAATAATGAGCATGTGTCTGACTCTCCAGAAACGAAACCGTGCGTTGTAAGAATTCAGGTTTCCAGGAATCGTCATCATCGTGAATAATAATATAGTCTGATTCCGACTGACTTATTCCTCTGTTTGAAGCCGCTTCCATGCCAAGGCTAATAGGATTGCTTACGAGTATTACTTTTGATGGATGCACTCCTGATGATTTTATAACATCAACTACTGGTGATTCTTCACCACCGTCATTAACTATAACCCATATATAGTTATCGTATGTTTGGTTGACAACGCTCTCTGCTGCTCGTTTTAATAAGATTGGTCGATTTTTCGTCCGTGTAATAATGGCAACTCGCCCTGTGGGTACAGGAAGAGGGTCTGTAGTTTTTTGTAGTTCGATTTGTTTTTTGCGAACTATGTCTTTATCTTCATACTCAATAGCTATTTGTGCGTGTGACCATAGTGAGTTTGCGATGCGGTTTTCTGCAGAGTCCGCAGGGTGTCTATTTAGTGCAGGAAATAGAATGGGCATTCCGCCCTGCTTACCAAAGTCGAAACTTCTGTGTAGGTTACCAAGGGCTTTAATGTCTTCTGCATTTGGGTGACATATACAGGTTTTTAAGGTGTTACATGCAGAAAAAAATTTTTCTTGTAGTTCCCCTCTAGAAATTTCGGGTGCTTTTTCAGAAAGATACTCTAATACTCCGCGTGTTGAGTCTTTCAAAGTGTGAATTAACTTTTTAATTTCATCGTAGTTACTGGGCAAAAACTCTCCATTGGAGGTTTTTGTTAAATGCTCTATGCTGGAAAAACTGGGCTCTAAAACATCCTCAATAACATGACGATGAAGAGCAAAAACCTTCTGTGGCAGGTCTAGTTCAAGTGTGCGGAAGTTTTCTTGAATTTCCGCAGAAAATACCAAGCCATATTTTTTTGCATGGTATTTTCTGTCTGTTTGTGGTGTTCCTATTGTTCCAAAATAAAGTCCATGTATGTCTAGCTCTGGATATTCTTCTTGCAGTAAGTCTTGAATGCTGCCCTGCCATCCGCTATCGATAACAATCACTCTTTTTTTGTTTTTAATAAGCTGATCTATATATTCCTTGTATTCATCCCCTTGTTTTTGGAGATCTTTTGAAAGCTCATGCACAGAGCTATTTTGCTCAATTAAACATTCTATAAATGTGGTGGTGTCTGAGGGGGTTGTTTCTTTACTTATTTTATCTGAATTAAAATTAGGTGAAATGACATTAATAAAGTTCTCAGGTTTTGTATTGCGGTGTTCCCCTTGCATAATTTTTTTTGCGTAAGGGTTTTTTGATAGTAAAAAACTTTTACTTAAAATAAATCGAGATGTCCAAAAGATGTGACAATTTTCTGGTTTTGATAGCTTTTTTTTGCTCAAAAATTCATCATATAAAGTGTTAATAGTTATGCCGGCTCTGGAGCAAAATAGAAAAGCAGTTTCATTATCGTCAAAAAATGTAATGTACTCATCCAACTTTTGGATGTAATAATGAAAAATAGGACCAAGATTTTCATAGTAATATTTTTGTTGATTTTTCATCGTCTAGGTCTCTTTCTTATGAATTAAATAACGTTGGATTAAGGCCAGATTTATTGAGCTTCGCGATAGTGTTTTTCTCGCAGAGCAATCTTTTATCTGTTATTTCTATTGGTATTGGCAAGTATATTGCGGTTATTTTTTGGCTTAATGGACTGCGATAATCCCCTTTAAGCGCATCCCCCATGTGAAGCCAATTATTAGGGGTTATATTTAATTCCCCCCCTATAAGAGTAAATATTTTTTTTGATGCTTTGCTAACGGTGGTGTCAGCGCTGGAATATATCGCATCAAAAATTTCTAAATGGTTAGGAATTAGCGCTTCTATTAATTCTTTAATGTGCGAAGCATGAAGATACATATCACTTATCATTATGCATTTAATACCATTTTTTTTGTGTTTTTCCAGTTGAGCTATTAAACCTGTATTTGGTGTAAGTACGCGTTTTTCATGATCTAGCTCCAGTTTTATGAGCTCTTCCTCTGTCCCGTTTGGTAGTTGCAATGCACGTGCGGCTACCCGGTATATATCACTAATGGATCCTTCTCTACACCCACTGACTACTTTTGACGCACGGTAGGAAATTTTTGTTCCGCTCAGGCGTGCTGCTAATAGATCTTCTGGCGTATAGTTGATATTGTATTTTTGTTTTAAGTACTTTGATTGCTCTTCTGCTATCAATAGGAATCGCTTTATTTCAGATGTGGTGTCGCGTAGTAATAGGGTGTCAAATATATCTACGCTAATAAAAGCGTTATCCACGGCTATTTTTTGTATGGCTATGTCTAGTTGGCTTCCAAATAATTCGCTAGAAAAAAAATCTAAACGATTTTTTGACTGCTCCAAGGGTGTAGATATTTGGTCAAAGCGATAAATACTACTTTTAACATGCTTAGTTATTTGTATTGACATAATTAACTCTATATTTTTTGGGAGGTTTCTAGCATAAACAGGTTGTAATGGTGTGCAACTGTTGCTGTATCACCCTGTTCTTTGATTATTCCGTCATCTATCCAAATGGCTCTATTGCAGACTTTATTTACTTGGTCTGAGTTGTGCGAAACAAACACGCATGTTTGCTCTCCGGTTAGTTTGCTTAACATTGCCGCTTCTGCTTTTTTGCGGAAATGCGCATCGCCAACACTGAGTACTTCATCAATAAACAATATATCAACCTGTGTGTACATCGCGGTCGCAAACCCGAGGCGAGCTTTCATGCCTGATGAGTAGGTGTCCACTGGCTGATCAAAAAACTCACCTAATTCAGTGAATTCGGCGATTTCATTGAGAATGGATTTTGCCTGTTTACGGCTGGCACCTTGTAGCATTGCAGAGTAAATCGCATTTTCGCGACCACTCACATTAGGTATAAATCCGAGGCCTAACGTAAGCAGTGCTCTGGTCGTGGTTGGGGCGCAGACGACACTGCCGGAGCTGGGGTTGATAATACCCGCTAAAATGCGCAACAGGGTACTTTTGCCGCCACCATTTTTTCCTAAAATACCCAGGGTTTCACCCTTGGTCAGATCAAAAGAAACATCTTTTAATGCTTGGTGTGTGAATTTGGAAAAAAAGCCTTTGTTGCCGCTTTTGTAAGTGAGTGACACGTTTTGAGCTGCAAGGATTACATCGGTCATGCGTTCACCACTCGTGCTGCCAATGTGCGGCTAATATTGCGATACAGTAAATGCAAGCCAGCAATAGCGCCTGAGAAGACCACAAGCAGAGCTAGCAAATGGTTAATATTATAGGTGCCTTTATTCATAAGCACTTTTCTAAAACCGTCGCACAGAAAAGCGAGGGGATTCCAGGTTAATAAGTAATCTTGCAAAGGTTGGTGGATGCTGGTGATATCGAAAAAGATGCCGCTGCTAAACATCAAGAAGAGCATGCCCATGTTGATGACCATTCGTATGTCATCGGCATAACTAACCAATATGGCGGTCAATAATCCAAAGGTAACTATCATCAAATACATCGCGACAAATAATGGAATCAGCCACAGCCATTCAATTGAAGGCATATAGCCGTAATAAATGCACATGGCAAAAAGCAATAAAAAAACCGGTGTTTCTTTATAGAGCGATATTTGAATCGCCGCGTAAGGAAATATGGTTTTGGGGATGTCGATTTGGCTAATAATCCCCCGATTTGCAACAATGCTACCCGAGGCTGTCGTGACTGCTTTGGAAAACCACATGTAGGGTATTTTGGCACACATCAAAAACAGTAAAAAATCTTCTTGCCGTGTTTTTAGCAAAATAGCAAAGACAAAATAAAACGCGAGTACAAATAGAATCGGCTCGATAATCCACCATAAAAAACTTAAATAGAGTTTGGAGGCTTCGGCCTTTAAACTCATTTTGGCTTTAGTATCGACCAGGATAATAAAATCTAAAAATTTCACGAAAGTTTACTCAAAGAGGATTATTCAAAATAAGTTGCATTGTTAAATGCGGGGGCGATTTGATCCTTGCTGGATACCAAAATCTCACCGGCTTCCGGCCATTGGATAGCCAGAGTTGCATCATTCCAGACAATAGCGCCTTCATCTTTAGGGGAGTAATAGTTGGTGGTTTTGTAGAGAAACTCGGCGGTATCGCTCAGTGTTAAAAAGCCATGGGCAAAACCTTCCGGTATCCACAGCTGGCGTTTATTTTCTGCTGACAAATGCACTCCCACCCATTTTCCAAAGGTGGGTGATGATTTACGAATATCGACCGCGACATCAAATACTTCGCCTTGTACTACGCGCACTAACTTACCTTGCGCCATAGGTGGCAGTTGGTAATGCAATCCGCGCAGTACACCTTTGCTGGATTTGGAATGGTTGTCTTGTACAAAATCACGTTTTAAGCCGGTAGCTTCTTCAAATATTTTTTGATTAAAACTTTCCAGAAAAAAACCGCGCTCATCGCCAAATACTTTTGGCTCAAAAATAATAACCTCGGGAATTTCAGTTTTGATAATGTTCATGCGGAAACCTTATACGGAGTAAGCGCGAATATTTTTTAATGCAGATTGCCAATTGCTGGGTGCAATACCAAATGCTTGCTCAAGCTTGTTGCAGTCCAGTTTGGAATTTGCTGGGCGCTTGGCTGGCGTCGGGTAGTCGGCAGTGGTGATGGCGTTGAGTCGTGGAATGGGTTTATCGTAAATCTCCGCTTGTTGTACCTCGGCGAAAATTTGCTTGGCAAAACCGAACCAACTTATGTGGGGTAGACCGGAGAAATGGTAAGTGCCCCAGCTAATGGTTTTGTTTTCTGCATATTGTTGTGCAATGTGCAGTAGTGCAGCAGCTATATCGCCAGCGTAGGTTGGCCCGCCTTCCTGATCGGCAACAATGCCGAGGGCATCTCTGGTGCGACCCAAGCGAATCATGGTTTTTACAAAATTGTTGCCGTGCTCGCCAAATACCCATGCAGTGCGCAGGATGATGTGCTTGTCGTTGGCGGCGATAACAGCTTGTTCACCGTCAAGTTTGCTTTGACCGTATACGCCTTGCGGTGCGGTTGGGGCATCTTCGCGATAACTACCTTCGGCATCGCCAGCGAATACATAATCAGTAGAGATATGCAGAATCGCTGCATTAATAGATTTGGCTGCTCGCGCGAGATTGGCCGGGCCATCGCGATTGATTGCGTAGGCAATTTCCTTTTCTTGTTCGGCTTTGTCTACTGCGGTGTAGGCGGCTGCATTGATGATGACGGTGGGTTTGATTTCAGCAACGCTCTTTTCAACGGCGTGGGCATCGCTAATATTCAGTTCATTGCGGGTGAGTGCGACATAGTTCCACCCTTTGGCTTGCAGCTGTTGTTGCAGACAGTAGCCAACTTGACCGTTGGCACCTGTGACTAAAATTTTCATGCCTTGCTTTGCTCCGCAATTTTGAGCAGATATTGGCCATAGCCGGTTTTTGACAAAGCTTTGCCTTCTGCGATTAATTGTTCTTTATTAATCCAGCCGTTAGCAAAGGCGATTTCTTCAAGGCAGGCGACTTTTAAGCCTTGGCGATGCTCGATGGTTTGCACAAAGTGTCCGGCCTCTAACAGGCTGTCATGAGTCCCGGTATCCAGCCATGCGTAGCCGCGCCCGAGGAGTTCGACATTTAAATCGCCACGCTCAAGATAGGCATTATTGACACTGGTGATTTCCAGCTCGCCGCGATGGGAGGGCTTAATCGTTTTGGCGATTTGCACAACATCGTTATCGTAAAAGTACAAGCCGGTAACCGCATAGTTCGATTTGGGCTGTTTGGGTTTTTCTTCGATAGAAATAGCACGCATTTGATCATCAAATTCAACTACACCAAAACGCTCTGGGTCGCTAACGTGATAGCCAAATACAGTTGCGCCGGTTTTACGGGCAACGGCGCTATGCAGATGTTCGGTTAGTCCGTGGCCGTAATAGATGTTATCGCCCAATACCAAGCAGACATTATCACTGCCAATAAAGCCTTCACCAATAATAAACGCTTGGGCTAATCCGTCCGGACTAGGTTGTACTGCGTAATTCAGGCGAATGCCAAATTGCGAACCATCACCCAGCAGGCGCATAAAACTGGCTGAATCTTCGGGGGTGGTGATGATTAGCACATCCTGAATGCCCGCCAGCATTAATACCGAAAGCGGGTAATAAATCATGGGTTTATCGTAAATTGGCAGCAGCTGTTTAGAGACGCCTTTGGTAATAGGGTGAAGGCGGGTGCCACTGCCACCAGCGAGAATAATACCTTTCATAAAAAATCCTGGGTTTTATCAATGGATGGCGAGCCAACCCTATGTAGAGCTGACTCACTGTTGTGTTTATTGTTGTGTGCCTAAACGTTCACGTTGATAGCTGCCATCCTGAACCCGATGTGCCCAGTTTAAATTATCGAGGTACCAGATTACGGTTTTGCGGATGCCTGATTCAAAGGTCTCTTCCGGTGTCCAGCCCAGCTCGCGCTTGATTTTTCCTGCGTCAATGGCGTAGCGAATATCGTGGCCGGGGCGATCCTGCACAAAGGTAATTAATTCTTTGTGAGCTTGGATTGGCAGGTCAGTCGTGCTCAGTGGGCGCAGCTCATCGAGCAGTTCACAGATGGTATTGACCACCTCGATATTTTGTTTCTCGTTGTGACCGCCGATATTGTAAGTCTCGCCAATAACACCTTCTGTTACGACTTTGTAAAGCGCGCGTGCATGATCCTCTACAAATAACCAATCGCGGATTTGATTCCCTTTGCCATATACCGGCAGGGGTTTACCTTCGAGGGCATTGAGAATGACCAGCGGGATCAATTTTTCTGGAAAGTGGTAGGGGCCGTAATTGTTGGAGCAGTTGGTGACGATTGTCGGAAACCCATAGGTGCGACGCCAGGCGCGAACCAAATGATCAGAGCTGGCTTTGCTTGCTGAGTAGGGTGAGCTTGGGGCGTAAGGGGTTGTTTCAGTAAACAGATCTTCCGGCCCCTCCAAATCACCATAGACTTCATCGGTGGAAATGTGGTGAAAGCGGAATGCCACTTTGCGTGCATCGGGTAAACCATTCCAGTAGCTGCGACTGGCCTCAAGCAATTGGTAGGTGCCGACGATATTGGTTTCAATAAAGGCAGCAGGGCCATCGATGGAGCGATCAACATGACTTTCTGCAGCCAAATGCATTATTGCGTCTGGCTGATGTGCCGCGAATACCCGATCAAGTTCTGCGCGGTTGCAAATATCAACCTGCTCAAAGCTGTAGCGTTCGTTATCCTCAATGCTGGCAAGCGACTCCAGATTGCCAGCATAGGTAAGTTTATCGAGATTGATAACCTGATCTTGCGTGTTATTGATGATATGGCGTACGACAGCTGAGCCAATAAATCCGGCACCGCCGGTAACCAAAATTTTCATGAGGGCATCTCAACATCAAACAAAAAGTGGGCGCCTATTGGCGACCCACCGAGTAGTAGGTAAATCCACGCTTGGTCAAACGTTTGGGGTCGAAAAGGTTGCGGCCATCAAAAATGGTGGCTTGGGTGAGCAGCTCTTTTAGTAGATCAAAATCCGGGGCGCGGAAGGCTTGCCATTCGGTGACGATTACCAGTGCATCAGCATTTTTGAGCGCAGCTTCTTTGGTGCCGCACAGCAACAGGTCATTGCGATTGCCGTAGATGCGCTGTGTTTCGTTCATCGCTTCCGGATCATATGCCTGAACCTTGGCGCCAGCAGCCCAAAGTGCTTCCATCACCACGCGCGATGGCGCTTCGCGCATATCATCGGTATTGGGTTTGAAGCTAAGGCCCCAGATAGCAAAGGTTTTACCTTGCAGCTCACCCTTGAAGTGTTTGTGGATTTTAGCAAAAAGTGTGGTCTTTTGTTCGTTGTTGCGCGCTTCAACCGCCTTTAGGACCTTGGCATCAAATTTAATTTGATCGGCCGTTTGGATTAATGCTTGTACGTCTTTGGGGAAGCAGGAGCCGCCGTAGCCTACACCAGGGTAGATAAACTGATAGCCAATGCGTGGATCACTGCCTATTCCGTGGCGCACGGCTTCAATATCGGCACCTAGAATTTCAGCCAGATTGGCCATTTCGTTCATAAAGCTGATTTTGGTTGCCAGCATACAGTTGGCGGCGTATTTGGTCAGTTCTGCGCTGCGTACATCCATAACAATCATTTTTTCATGATTGCGATTAAAAGGAGCATATAGCTCGCGCATCATGTCTTCTGCATCTTTATTATCGGTGCCGATAATAATGCGATCTGGCTTCATGCAGTCGTTAACTGCGGAGCCTTCCTTCAAAAACTCCGGGTTGGAGATAACATCAAAAGTAAGTTTGTTTTTGCCTTTGCTTTCCAGCACTGCGGCAATGCGAGCCTTTACTTTATCGCCGGTGCCAACTGGAACAGTGGACTTATCTACCACAATTTTGTGCGATTCCATATGTTCGGCGATGGTGCTGGCAACGGCGAGCACATATTTCAGGTCGGCAGAGCCGTCTTCATCCGGTGGTGTACCTACGGCGATAAACTGTATATCGCCATGTTTTACCCCCAGAGCGGCATCGACAGTAAAGTTTAATCGGCCAGCCGCAAATGTCTCGGCTACCAGAGTTTCAAGGCCCGGCTCATAAATAGGGATGTGCCCTTGTTTCAGTGCTTCTACCTTGGCAGCATCAACGTCGACACAGACCACATCATGGCCGACTTTTGCCAAAACGGCTGCTTGTACCAAGCCGACGTAGCCAATGCCAAAAACGGTAACTTTCATTGCAAATATCGCCCTTTGATAACCCAGAGAAAAGTATCAGCCTGACACGCTTATTGTAACTGGGTACGCAGAGCTGCAAGTACCTGTTTTACCAGCGCAGCAGCAACCGGTTGACTGCTTGCCTCTGCATAACAGCGCAATTCGGGCGCATTACCCGATGGTCGTAAATGAATGATGTCGCCATCAACAAAGCTGAGGCGCAATCCGTCAGTAGTGTTGGTGGTTGCGACCTGACGATCTGCCATATCCAGCTGGTGCAAGAGTGATGCACTATCTTGGGTTGCTTCGGCAATTAGCGCTTTGCTCTTTTCCGTGGGGATATTTTGGATGCGATCACTGGCAGTAAAGCGCGCCGGCAAGCTGGCTACCTGCTGTGAAAGCTTGGTGCTGGCCGCCGCCGCGAGCAGGGCGATACCGGGTAATAGGGCATCGCGAGTTGGTAACGACTTAAGTGACTTGCCGTTTAAAGTGACATCAGAGCCCAGTAAAAAGCCGCCGTTAGCTTCAAAGCCGGCAACCGCGCGATATTCCGGTGCAAGTGTTTCCAATGCAGCTATCACATAGGGCGAACCAATACGAGTGCGGGTAACGGCGCTAAATACACCGGATTTTTCAATCGCGGTATTACAGCTGACGGGCACAGCCAGAGCATCAATGCCCAGTTCGCGTGCGCAGAGTAGGCCGACAATATCGCCACGCAGCCAAGTGCCGGTTTCATCGGCAATCAGTGGGCGATCACCATCACCATCGGTCGAGAAAATTGCATCAAAGCCAAACTCTTTTGACCATGCCAAGCCTTTCTGGACATCAACTTCGGCAACGGCTTCGGTATCTATAGGGACAAAAGTGTCGGTTCGTTCAAGGCTGGTGACTTCGGCGCCAAGTTGACGGAAGAGATCGGCGTACAAATCGCGCCCGGCGCTGGAATGCTCGTAGAGGCCGATGTGTAATCCTTGCAAAATCCCGGACGAAAATACATCGGTATAGCGCTTGATATAGTTGGTCGCTGCCAGTGGATTTGCCACTGATAAGGCGCTGCTAAACGGGATTAATTCGGAGTTGGTGCTGACAATTGCCTGCTCGTCGGCCTTGGTGATTTCGCCGGTGGGGCGATAGAACTTTAAACCGTTGCGGTCAAATGGGATGTGGCTACCGGTCACCATGATAGCTGGTATCTGATCTTGCAGAGCTTGATAGGCAAGCGCGGGAGTGGGCAATACGCCGTAATAATCCACGTCGATGCCCAATGCTTGGGCGGCACCGCTACAGGCGGCAGCCATAATCGGGCTGCTGGGGCGATTGTCGATCCCGACGGCGACGCGTTTAACCGCAAATTCGGCTTGCATCACACGTAAAAAACTTTGGGTAAAAGCAGCGACCACATCGTCGCTAAAGTCACTGACCAGTCCGCGTGCACCTGAGGTGCCAAAGCTAATTCCGCTCGCAGCAATGATATGTTCCAGTGATCCTGTCATGGTAAAGCTCCTGGCTGTGTTGGGCGAGTGTTTGGCAGGCTGCGCGCCGGATTATGCAGTTAAGGCTGCAATAAGGAAAGCGACGACAATCTGCTGCGTTATGGCTGGTGTGTTTTTTAGTTTGAATGTGGCGCACCCGACAGGATTCGAACCTGTGACCAACGGCTTCGGAAGCCGCTACTCTATCCAGCTGAGCTACGGGTGCTGGATCAATCTGACATGAGGGCGGCGATTCTACTGGCCTTGGGCGGTTGCGTCTAGGTTAGGTGTTCCCAGCGCAAGGATTTCTAAGGCAGATTTGGTGCCAGTTATTGCGTCCCCAGATCATGAATACTTAGTTCCCTGGTAACTTGTGCAGAGCCGAGGCTTTGACTCATGGTGCCGAATTGAAAATCGCCCAGCATTCGCTCCAGTCTTGGCAAGCAGCGATGCAAATTGGTGTAGTGGCGGAAGTTGCTGAACCAGCTGGCATCGGGGATGCGTGGTTGTTCCGGATCGATTTCCCAAGGGTGCAAATAAAAAATCAGGGGTTTGGATTGGTTGTGACTCGCACGCTCAAACAGCCATTTTGACAATAAATAAGGATACTGGCGGAAGTAGCCGCCACCTGCTGCGGGAACCGATTGCCCCAGTACCTTGGCGGTGGTGAGCGGAAATTCCAGCAGTGCTGCACCATTTTGGGTGATGATGCGATAGGGTTCCTCGGGGCTGCCGGGAATGCCGTAATTATCGTGGCGGGTCGGGAAGATGCTGGAATCCCAGGTGAAACCCAGCTCAGCCAAAATATCCAGTGCCCAAAGTGACTTGCGGGTGATCGAGTAGCTTGCCGCGCGATAGCCGGTGATGGGTGTTTGGGTGAGGTCTTCCAGCAGGGTTTTGGACTTGGCGGTTTCGGTTCGAAAAACGTCTGGGGTTTGCTTATAAATAAGTTGGTGGCTGTAACCGTGAGACGCTATCTCGTGCCCCTGCGCCTGAATGGTTTTTACCAGCTCGGGATAGTGTTCGGCGACCCAGCCCAGAATAAAGAAGGTGATTTTGATATTGGCATCGTCAAACAGTTGCAACAGGCGATGGGTATTGGCTTCCACTCGCGATGGCCACTTATCCCACTCGCTCGGTTTGATCACCTTGGCAAAGGCGGCGACATGGTAGTAATCCTCCACGTCTACGGTCATAGCGTGGATAACTCGGTTGTTGATGCTACTGGTGGATTGCATATGTGGTACTCACACTTTGTAATACTGTCGATACCATTCGATAAAGCGTGCCACGCCGTCTTCGATGGAAGTTTTGGGGGTGTAGCCAACGGCGTTGGCTAGTGAATCGACATTGGCATAGGTGTCAGGTACATCACCAGGCTGCATGGGCAAAAAGTTCTTTACTGCTGTTTTACCCAGTCCCTGTTCCATCAGTTCAATGAAACGCAGCAGCTCTACCGGGCTGTTGGAGCCTATATTGTAAATGCGGTAGGGGGCAGCAGAGCTGGCGGGGTCAGGAGTGTTTCCGCACCAGAGATTATTCGGTTGAGCGGGATTATCCAGACTGTGAATAATCCCGGCGACTATGTCATCTATATAGGTGAAGTCGCGGCGATGCTGGCCGAAATTGAATACATCGATAGTTTTGCCCTGCGCGATTTTATTGGCGAACAGGATCGGAGCCATGTCCGGGCGCCCCCAAGGGCCGTAGACGGTAAAAAAGCGCAGGCCGGTGGTGGGAATCTGAAATAGATGGCTGTAGGTATGCGCCATCAACTCATTGGACTTTTTTGTTGCGGCATAAAGGCTAACCGGGTGATCGGCGATGTGCTGCTCTGCAAAAGGCATACGGGTGTTAGCGCCATAGACCGAGCTGCTGGAGGCGTACACCAGGTGTTCGGTACCAAAATGGCGGCAGGCTTCCAGAATGTTTAAAAAACCGGTGATGTTTGAATCGATATATGTCTGGGGGTGGCTCAGCGAATAGCGTACGCCTGCCTGTGCAGCGAGGTTGACCACGCGCTGCGGCTGGTAGGTCTTAAATGCTTGGTCAACTGCCTGTTTGTCCTCTAGTCCGATACGCACATCGGTAAAGCCGGGGTGGGGCGTTAGCAGGTCCAGTCGCGCTTGTTTGAGTTTTACATCGTAATAGTCGTTACAGTTATCTATGCCGATAACTTCGTCGCCGCGTGCCAACAACTGTTGGCTGAGTGCGGCACCGATAAAGCCCGCAGCTCCCGTCACCAGAACTTTCATATTAGAGTCGCGCATCTACAGCATGTTTGGGTAATACGTGTTTGACATCAAAAAGCACATGGTTGGGGGCGCCCAGTGCGCGAATGCCAGCCTCGCCAAGTTCGCGGAAAGCGTCGTGAGCAACACAAATAATGATGGCTTGATAGTGTCCAGGAGTGGGCTTTTCGATTAAATCCAGCCCGTATTCGTGTTTGGCTTCGGCCGGGTCTGCCCAAGGGTCATAAATTTGCACGTTAGTGTTGTAATCGCGCATTTCTTCAATGATGTCGATAACCCCGGTATTGCGTAGGTCTGGGCAATTCTCTTTAAAGGTAAGGCCCATGATCAATACATTTGCATCCACTACTTGGGATTTACGTTTGGTCATCATTTTTATCACTGAGTCGGCCACAAAAGACCCCATGCGATTGTTGACGCGTCGACCCGAGAGAATGACTTCCGGGTAGTAGCCCACCTGTTGTGCTTTGTGTGTCAGGTAATAGGGGTCGACACTGATGCAGTGACCGCCCACCAAGCCGGGGCGGAAAGGTAAAAAGTTCCATTTAGTGCCTGCGGCTTCCAGCACTTCGAGTGTATCGATTCCCAAGCGATGGAAAATCAGAGTCAGTTCATTTACCAGCGCGATATTGAGGTCGCGCTGGGTATTTTCGATCACCTTGGCTGCCTCGGCGACTTTAATGCTGCTGGCTTTGTGAGTGCCGACTACTACAACTTTGCGATAGAGCTCATCAACATAATCGGCCACTTCAGGTGTGGAGCCGGAAGTAATTTTCACAATGTTGTGAATGCGCCGCTGTTTATCGCCCGGGTTGATTCGCTCAGGGCTGTAACCCGCAAAAAAGTCTTCGTTGAAGCGCATACCCGAAGTTTTTTCGATAATCGGAATGCAAACCTCTTCGGTGCAGCCCGGATATACCGTCGACTCAAAAACAACAATGGCATTTTTTTTGATTACCCTGCCAAGCAAGGTTGAAGCTTTTTCCAGTGGGGTCAGATCTGGCTGATGGCTGTTGTTGATGGGGGTGGGGACTGTGACTATATAGATGTCGGCGCCGCGGATATCGGCTTCGTCGGTGGTAAAGCTCAGTTGTGTAGTTGTCTGTAATTCTTCTGTGGTGAGTTCTAGTGTATGGTCAATACCTGAGCGCAACTCGGCGACGCGTGTCTGATTGATATCAAAACCGATGGTAGTAACTTTTTTACCGAATTCGACCGCCAGTGGCAGGCCGACATAGCCTAAGCCGATAACGCAGAGCCTTGGGTTGCTTGCAAACATGATTATTCCTTAGCGGGAAGGTGTGTCCTCAAATAAGTCGCTAAAATATCATATCCACTTTAAGTTTAAACAAAAGCCGTATGTTCAAATGCTAATTTGTTATGGATGCGCAAGGAAAAATTACCGGCGGGAATAAATCGTAAACCTGTCACAAATATTGATATAATCCGGCGCCATCAGCATTATTTGACATGTCAACTTGAAGGAATCGGGTTTGTCCTACATTCGTCTCAATAAGCACTACATTCATCTTCCATACCTTTATTTAGGGGTAATGGATGCGCTGATTGTTGCAGGTGTAACCTGGTTTATTCAAAGCCTGGGTGGCAACGCTGCTGCTGATATAAATGAATCTTCATCCTACCAGTGGCAACCGATCATTACGCTCGCACTAGTATTGAGCTGCTGCACGTTATCAATGGGCGTATATACGGCTTTGGTGCGCGAGGGGTTTTCGAGCATGGTGTTGCGCACCATGGTGAGCTTTTTTCTGCTAGGCAGTCTCTCCCTCTATCTAATTAATTTATTGCTCGATGACACGTTTATCGCGCAATCGCTTATCTTCTGGAGCGTTCTGCTCTCTACACTTATGGTGTGTGCATCACGCTGGGTGTTTGTCAAAATTGTCGATGTCGATCAGCTGAAGCGCCGGGTGGTGATTTACGGCGCTGGTCAAAAAGCCAATAAATTGTTAGCTGATCTCGCACCTGATGTGAATGTACTGGGGGTCAATATAGTTGGTTGTATTCCCAGTGCCAGCGAGCCAGTTGAGGTGAATCCGAATCTTGTTATTCGAGAACCGTCAGATTGGTTGGCCTTTGCGCGGCAGTTACAGATTTCAGAAATAGTAATTTCTCCCGATGAGCGCCGTCGCACCAGCGGCGATGCGTTTCCACTGAGTCAGTTCCTTGATTGTAAGCTCGCAGGTATCCCATCCAGCGATGCATTGAGTTTTTGTGAGCGCGAGCTGGGTAAGATCGATATTTCACTATTACAACCTGGCTGGATGTTGTTTTCCGACGGTTTTAAATATTCAAAGCGTCGTATGTTGGCCAAGCGTTTATTTGATTTGGTTTTGGCATCGGCGTTTCTATTATTGCTCTGGCCGTTTATGTTGCTGACTGCATTGGCGGTGAAGCTGGAAAGCTCTGGGGCGGTGTTGTATCACCAAACCCGTACTGGCCTGAATGGTCGCGCTTTTCGCATTTATAAATTCCGCAGCATGCGACAGGATGCAGAAAAAAATGGTGCTGTATGGGCGCAAAAAAATGATTCGAGGGTGACACGTGTTGGCGCGTTTATTCGCAATACGCGATTGGATGAATTGCCCCAGCTGTATAACGTATTTGTCGGAGATATGAGCTTTATCGGTCCGCGTCCGGAGCGTCCGGAGTTTGTCGCGGATCTGTCGCAGCAAATTCCTTTCTATGAAATGCGCCACAAGGTGAAGCCGGGTCTCATGGGGTGGGCGCAGTTAAAATACCCCTATGGAGCATCCGTCGAAGATGCAAAAAATAAATTGCAGTACGATTTGTATTACACCAAGAACCATAGTTTTTTTATGGACATGCTTATCATGATTCAAACCGTAGAAATCATTTTGTTAGGAAAAGGTGTTCACTAATCGCTATCAGCGTCTATTAATTTTTATTGTCGAGGGATGCTCTAATGAAAACTATATGCCGTATTTTCTCAGTGGTGGCAGTGTTAATTGTTGTAGTGGGATGCAGTACCAGTAAAACGGCTCAAATGCCTGCTACTGAAAGTCCAGTGGCAGTGTTGGCAGAGTACAAAATAGGTGTGGGGGATGACTTGTCCATTAACGTATGGCGCAACCCCGAATTATCTCTGAGTGTTCCTGTTCGCCCGGATGGAAAAATTTCCATGCCGTTGATAGGTGATATTGTTGCCGCAGATTTAACTACCGATCAGCTATCAAAAAATATTACAACCAGTTTAACCACTTATATTCGAAGCCCACAGGTAACTGTCATTGTGGCAAACCCCAGCAGTTCTGATTTCCAGCGTCGCGTGCGCATTACCGGTGCTGTTACCAATCCGCAATCTATTCCCTATCGTGAAGGTATGACGGTTCTGGATTTGGTGTTATTGGCGGGTGGCCCTAACCCATACGCCTCTGCCAATAAAGCCAAGCTTTATCGCAAAGTAAATGATGAAGTGAAAGTATATTCAATTAAATTGGATGACTTGATCAATGACGGTGACGTTACAACAAACTATGCACTGCAACCGTCCGATATAGTGACTGTGCCAGAAAGAAGTTTTTAATACTTACAATTCAATTATATGGATCACCAATAGAGATAGTTCATGGATAAAGCATATCTAAGAGATTTATTGGTTGCATTGCGTGCAGAGCTGATTCGTTTCAGGTTTTGGTGTGCGGCGGTGTTTTTATTGGTTGCCTACTTGTTTCTAGTGGTCGGGCTTTTATGGCCCAAAAGCTACACAACCAAGGTCGTATTGTTTGCCGATGTGACCAATATTATCGAACCCTTGTTAAAAGGGCGGGCGGAAATTACTAAAATTGATCGGTCCGAACAGGCGAGTGAAGTAATTTATACGCGCAGAATAATGCTTGAAACGGCAAAACAAGCTGGATTGTTAGCTGCAGCTGATTCAGAAAATAGGCAGGATGCCATTGTTAAGCAGTTGCGTAGTGGTGTAAGGGTTGCACGTGAAAGAAATGAAAACTATGTACAACTTAGTTATACAGCAACAAACCCGGATACATCATTTGAAGTATTAAACTCTGTAGTCAATGTGTTTATTGAGGATACCGCCAAGCGTAAGCGCGATGAAAGCGTAGGTGCTTATAACTTCATTGATGCACAAGTGCAGACCTATAAAAAGCAACTTGAAGCAGCAGAGGAGAAATTAAAAGAGTTTAAATCCAAAAATACCGACGGCAGTGAAGATGCTGTAAGTGCTCGTATTGCGTCGCTACGCCAGGAAATTGAAGGGTTAAAAATAACCATTGAAGAAACGCAGTCGCGCATCACGACCATTGAGCAGCAACTTAATACGGAAGGGCAATATTTGCAGGCAAAAGGACAGGTTGAAGAGCTACAACAGCGCCGACAAGTGCTTATTGCTCAATTGGAACAAATGCTTCTGAGCTATCAAGAAAACTACCCTGATGTGGTTTCGTTGAGGGCTCAAATTGCGGAGCTGGACACCGCTATTGGAAAAATTCAATCCGCAGGAGATATTTATGCAAGCTCTGATAAAGTGCAGAACCCTTTATACGAAGAGCTACGCAAACAACTTGCTGATGCAGATGTAAGTCTGCGCTCTCAAAAAAGAAGAATGCAATCTCTACTTTCTTTGCAGGAAGATGAGTATGCAAGGCAGCAGAGAATTGCTGCAAGCCAGGCAACTCTTTCCGATTTGACGCGTGACTATGATGTAACAAAAAAAGTGTATGAAGAAATGCTGCAGCGCAAAGAAACCGCTCGGGTATCTATGACCCTTGATATTGAGGGTCAGGGTGTTTCTTATCGCATTCAGGAGCCTGCGGCATTTCCATTAAAACCATCTGGGCTGCATTTTATTCATTTTGCTCTTGCTGGTCCTTTTTTGGCATTTATGGCTCCATTGGGTTTGTTAATTCTGTTTATTTTGGTTGATCCTCATTTGCGTTCGGCGAGAGCATTGCAAAGGCAGCTTCCCGCTGATATCGAAGTGTTAGGCGTGGTTCCTCATTACAAATCTCCGATCGGCGAGCGACTATTAAAAAAGGATGTTCTTTTAATTGGTGCGGTGGTTGCAATAGGTATGATGTGTTATCTGGCCATATCTATTTATTGGATCCTTGTAAAAGGCTGAATTTATTAATGCGTGGGGCAGCGTAATGGATAAGCGAAAAGAGAAAGATTTAACCCAGCTCATGGAGGACGTAGATGCGCTTGTTGAGGCAAGTGATCATCTGGTTAAAAGTGCGGTGTTGGAGCATCGCAAGCGTGAAAAAATTAAAAATATGGACATGCCTCAATTGTGGAATCAGGATGAACTGTATGAGAAAAAAATAATTTTTACCGGTATGCGCCAGCGCGAAGTATTAAATGCTTTTCGTGAAGTTCGCATTAAGCTTTTAGGTCGCCATCACTCTGACAATATGGTTGTGTTAGTGTCATCAGTTGCTGCCGATAGTCCATCTAGTTATTTTAGTTTTAATCTTGCAGCAACCTTTGCACTGGATCAGCATAAAACTGCACTTTATGTTGACTGTAATCCTTACAGCTCTGATGTCGATAGGTACATAACGTCAACATTAGGAGCTGGCTTATCGAATTATTTAATAGACTACACAGTACCACTTAAAAATATAATTTATCCCAGTGGTGTTGAGCGATTGCGTGTTATCCCCTCTGGCGGGGCGAGTGAATCTGCTGCAGAGTTTTTTAACTCCAAGCGCATGGAGGTGCTTGTTGCAGAAATAAAATCACGTTATCCAGACCGATTCATCGTATTGGATGCGCCTAGTATCCAGCAGTCAACAGAAGCCAGAATTCTGGCAAAATATTGTGATCATGCATTGTTAGTGGTTCCCTTTGGTAAAGTGGTTACTGATGAGGTTCTTTCTGCAGTCGATGCTGTAGGAAAAGAAAAATTCGCAGGGCTTGTGTTTAATCATTAATGGACGAGGCGAACCATGCACAGTAAAAAACAGTTTTTTCAAAACGCTTTTCCTGTGTCGATGTTATTTCTATGTTGTAGTCAGGTATGCGCTAATCAAATAAATGGCTCGCTGTCGGCGACGAGTCTGTTTTCCGATAACACCCTTAAACAAGCTCAAAATCCAATAGATGAACGACAGGATTTGTATCAGCTTGCAGTGGTGGCGGACTACAGCAATTGGCTGCTTGATGCTGATGTCAATTATCAATTGGTCGCGCAGAAATATGCTGAGGGATCTCAGGATGATGAAGAGTACGCTGATGGTTCATCAAGCGTTACTTTTGGAAAAGCAGAGGATCTGTTGGCTTTAGAACTAAGTCACTCCCGCAGAATGCTTTTATCGACTCCTGATGCTATTGATTTGACTGGAAATCAGGAGGCAAGAGATATTATTTCTGCCCGCCCAGAGATACGAATTAAGTTGTCGGAAGCAGACAAATTGCTATTGAGCGGACAATCTGAGCGTGTCAGCTTTCCGGATAATGGGCAGCAAGATTCAAAACGAAATGGTGCTTCGTTAGGGTGGCTGCATTTATTATCACCCACCAGCACGCTGCAACTCTCTGTTAACCAACAGGACATTAAATTCGACAATTATGCACTTTCTGATTATTCCCTTGTTAGTTCAATGCTGGCTTATGCAGTAGAACTGCGAAAATTAAAATACAGTTTGGCAGTTGGCTATAACGAAAATAAATCAGAAGGGAATGAATCTAAAAGTGCTCCTTCATACAAAATTTCTGCTGCTTATGTTGCAGGCTACAATCAAATAGATCTTTCGGCTAGCCGATTATTGACGGATACATCCTATGGCGACGGAAATATGGAAAATACATTTGTGTTGCCGGATAGTGACGGCTTTTCAATGGATTTGGATCGCATAGA
Organism: Cellvibrio chitinivorans; assembly: GCF_035117775.1. NCBI lineage: Bacteria > Pseudomonadati > Pseudomonadota > Gammaproteobacteria > Cellvibrionales > Cellvibrionaceae > Cellvibrio > Cellvibrio chitinivorans. The sequence continues at coordinate 353,292 of NZ_JAYKKN010000001.1, read as the reverse complement.
TCGTCGATCTGTAGAGTTAAATTGGCATACTAATGTTATTTGTTCTCGCTGCGCACTTAGTGTCGGGGTAGTTGCGGTTGAAGATAAATACCTTGAGAAAGATGAAGAATCATTAAGCGTTAATTCTAACGTGAGCTTTGCATATGCGTTATCAACTACAGCTAATGTGTCCTTGAGTATGGCTAGGTCAGATGTTGATTTTGAGAATCAACTGGTCGCACAGGACTACCGATTGGATTCGATTTCGCTGAACTACGCCTATTACTTCTCAAATGGTCTGAATGTAACCGTTGGAGGTAGAAGGGAAGATAGAGAAACCTCAACTCTGGATGAAGCAGGGACTTATACGGAAAATGTCTATAGTGTTAGTTTGGCGTATGGTTTTTAATATGTTGAACTGAATTTGAGAAGGCGTCTTTAATAAAAATACGGATTAAGTGGTGAAAAAAATGAATAGCATTACAAAAATAATCGTTGTCTTGCTTTGCGTGACTTTTTCTTCATGTGCGGATAAAAAAGAGAAGAATCAAGAAGACGCACAGCGTCATGTTAGCTCTGCGAAGGTTTATCGAGAGCAAGGGCAGTATAGAGCCGCAATTATTGAGGCTAAAAATGCAATACAGTTGATGCCAGCTTCTCCAGAAGGATATATCGCATTAGCCAAAATTTATAATGAAATTGGTGCGCATGAAACGGCACAAAAATTACTATCTACCGTGGTAGAGCAAATTCCTGAGGTTTCCACTGAGCTGGCTAACTCTTATTATTTAAATAAAAAATATCTATCAGTAATTAATACTACGTCAACCTATCCCGCAGATAAGAATGCCCCTGAAAACCTACAGCGCCAAACATGGCTTAATGCAATGTCCAATATCTATCTAGGTAATAAAGATGGATACGAAAATGCTTTAAGTGAATTTATTGCTAACGGCGGAAAAGAATCGGATGGAAAATTTATTAAAGCAAACTATCTGTTGTCAAAAGGCAATATTGAAGATGCAAAAATTGAATTAAATGATGTTGTTTCCGCTGACCCAAGCAATATTGATTCCTTAATTTTGATGGCGAATGTCAGTATTTTCTTAAAGGATTTAGATGCTGCAGAACAGCATCTAACAAATGCATTGGGAATGCTGAAAAAAACAGACATTATGAATAGTAGGAGAAGTCTGGTAATTAGTCTTTTAACCGATACATTAATTCAACAAGGGCGCACTAGCGAAGCCTACACCTATCAAAAACTTCTTGCTGAATCGAATCCAGAAGGGAGTGCTGCACAACAGCGTTTTAATGATGCAATGGAGTTTTATCAACAAGGTAACTTTTCCGAAGCGGAAGCAATTTTACGTGAATTGAGAGAGCAGTTCCCAAACGACAAGAACACAGGAACGCTGTTGGGGTTAATAGAGTATAAACAAGGTTCAGATCAAAAAGCCGACGATTTGTTTGATGAGTTTATCGACCCTGAAACTGCTGCTCCATCGGTGTTGCAGGCTGCTGCTTTAGTTAAGGTTCGCAATAATCAAATCGATGATGCAATTGTGCTGCTTAAAAATGCTGTCAATAGCCAACCCAATAATCCAACAGTGTTAGCAACTTATGGGTTGGCCTTATTAGATAAAGATCCTAAAAGTACCGATGCAGTTATAGTTCTTGAAAAAAGCTTAGCGCTGGATTCGCGGCAGCAGAGAATCAGAATTGCTCTTGCCAATAGACATATGATGTTGGGGCAACGTGAACAAGCTGTTGCTCAACTGCAAAAAGCTTATCAAGAGCAAGCTGATGATTTTTATATACAGCAATCTTATTTCAAGGCCTTGCTGGTAAATGAGCAGAAGGAAAAGCTTTTATCTGAAATTGAACTCCTTAAGAAAAAAAATCCAGAAAGCTCTCGCGGCTATTTTTTTTCCGGCTGGTATCAGTTTCAGGAAAAAAATTATAAAGAGTCTGAAGTCCAATTCGAAAAAGCGATAGCTGTTCGTGAGAGTAGTGAAAAAAGCCTCGCCTATGCTGGTTTGGCGCAGCTTTACGAAGCACAAAACTTGACACAAAAAGCTGTCACTGCTTGGCAATTTGCACTTGAAGAAGACCCGGGTATGGCTGTTGGTTATAGCCGTTGGTTTTCGCAAATGCGAAAAATTAATCGTGAAGAAGAGGCTGTTAAATTTGTATTGAATTTGGAAAGTAAAACTGCTCGCTGGGAGCCGTCGGTGGTGCTCGCACAAATATACACAACACAAAATCAGCTTGCAGATGCAATTAAGCATATGGATATTGCATTAGAGCGAAGCAAACAGGGTGCGAATGTGAAAAAAATGGCTGCTAATCTACATCGCTTACAAGGTGTCCAGTTTAGAAGCCAGAATAAATTGCCTGAGGCGCGCGAAAGCCTAATGAGGGCGGTTAAGCTTTCTCCAGAAAATGCTAGCTTTTTAGGAAGCTTAATAGAAACTGAGATTGCTGCGCAGAATATCCCTGAAGCACAAAAACTATTAGATCAATTTGTTACTACTCCTGAAAATGAAGCCGAAAGACTATTTCTTCAGGGAGTGATTCGATTGGCGGAAGGAAGAAATGAAGAGGGTATTCAGTTATATCTTGAATCATGGAAGGCAAAACCCTTGGATATTGTTGCGGAACAAATTTTCGGCTTTTACCAAAGAGCAAATGAAAAAACAAACGCCGAAAAATTTTTAAATGAATGGGTTGAACTTTTGCCTGAAAGCAAAGCAGCACCACTAATGATGGCAGTGACAGCGCAAAGTAAAAATGATTCTGATAAAGCGCTGGAGTGGTACGAAAAAACGGTTGCTCTTAATCCGCAGATGCCCGCTGCACTAAATAATCTCGCTTGGCTATATTACGAAAAAAAGGATCCACGTGCTGTTGAGTATGCAAAGAAAGCCTATCGTTTGGCTCCCAATGTTGCTCCTATTGTGGATACTTATGGGTGGATTTTAGTAGAAAGCGGTGAGCTGGAAAAAGGCATTGAATTGCTCACAAAAGCAGTACTATTGGATCCTGAAAGTAAAGAAATAGCGAATCACTTAAAAGAAGCAAAAAGTCGGCAATAACAGAAATGAATAAGTGGGATAGCAGTGAGCTGCTCTTCCACTCAGTGTTTTATTACAGCATACATTGAAGATTGCTATGTCTGATTTTTTTCCCGAGGCAAATCAACCTGGCTTGTTCGCAACGTCTGCTTGGATAAATGCCTGGGAGGAAAGTTGGGGTGACCTTTCAGGTATTTCAAAAGAGAATTTGGGTTTGAATTCTGATTGCAGTATTCAGGAGGATGACAATTGGTATTCATATATTTACACACCGGCTAAGCCGCTAAGATTCAAAACAATATTTTTAGCTGGAGCTTCAACAACAGCGGCAAGAAGTTTACGTAGCGAATATTTTTATCCACCCTCTGGCTGCATGAGTAGCCTGTTTAATTCTGCATTTAAATTTTCTTGGGATCAGTTATGGATTCCGGATCTTATTAGCAATTCCCCCCAGCATAAAGAGCTTCTGTTGTGTGCTAAACGCTTTGGTTTGGATGTGGTCGTACGAGACAGTGCGACTAGCTATGCAGTTAGTTTAAAAGAAACTACTTTCTCCGAATATCTGGCATCACTCAGTGGAAGCACACGACTCAAACTATTCAATAAGCGTAAAAGATTGGTGTCACTTGGTCGTATAGAGGTTAGAAACGTCTGGCCGCATGTGAATGGATTCCTTGATGTGCTAAACGGCTTTCATCTGCAGCGTTGGGGAAAGGTGTGTTATGAAGGTCGAAATCGTAAGCTAATTACTGACTTTCTGCACAATATTAGTAGTGAAGGTGGAGAAATTGATTTATCGATTATCTATCAAAATGAAAAACCAATTTCAGCAGTTTTAGATGTGGCCTATCAACAGCGAATTTATAATGTCCAATCTGGCTACTTGGAAAAATTTAGCGATGGCATATCTTTGGGCACTTTACATTTTGGTTACCAAATAGAAAAAGCTTTCACATCTCCAGCATTATTTTATGATTTTATGGCGGGTGATGGGAAAAACTCAAATTATAAAAAGTTATTAGCCAATGCTGAATGCACCTTCATCAGCAGTATGGTTGTGCGATCCTTTCCTCTAAAGGTGCTTTATTGGATAAAACGCAAGCTAGAGTAGTATCCTTCTGGTAAAACTAATTTTGTAAATAATTGCTGCGAATAAAAGACTCATGACAGCCGTTATCAGTGTTGCTGGTGTTTGGCTTAAGTCGAAATTCCAGGTTAGAGCGAAAAATAATGCGTGGATGAAGTAGATCCCATTGGCCCAAGCTCCGATATTAAAGCTGTTAATATTAGGAAGACTTAATATCCAATATATAATAATACAGGATGCGGGATACAAAAATATAAGTAGCGTCCAGCCTTTTCCAGGGAATGTCTGGTTTGCAAACCATATTTCACCCCACAAAAAAATAAGGCTTGCTACTGAGCTCAGTGCGAGAAACTTTGAGCTTATTTCGATCAGGGGGCGTTGAGAAATCCAGCACCCCAGAGCAAAAAAAGGTAAGGCAAAAAAAGGAAGATTGCGAGTTGCTAAAGGTGAATCGAGTGCCCTTTGATATTCTGAGAAGATGTCTAAATTTGCATTTGCAAGATACTGAAGCACTACACCTATCAAGTATAAAAAAGGAGCTAGAAAAAATAATTGTTTTATTCTGTTATATCTTTCGCAGAGTTTGACAATGCAGGCCGCCCCTATAAGCGCAGGAACAAACCATAGGTGAAAATAACCGACTAGGATCTTCTTTACTATTAAAAGACAACTATATAAATGATCTGTAGAGTCCCACTCCCACCAAAATGGTAAATAGATAGTCATCCATGCAGCATATAGAACTAGCAGTCTTTTTATATATTTATTAAATTGATGTATTCCTGATCGCCAGAAAAAAATCCCGCTATAAGAAAAAACAAGGGTACGCAAAGCCTGAAGAGACCTTGCATCCATAAATAAGACTGTTTAGGGAAAAAATCTGCAAGAAATCCTCCGTGAAGCATAACTATAAAAAATGCCATAGTTATCTTTAAGTAGTCGATTGCTCCATTTCTCATTGCGTTAGCCTGTTTTTTAATTAGGGGATACCTTTGACAATTGCAGGGCCGATAATGCGGGTTAGCCATACAGGAAGGCGTTTCCAAATACTGATTAGTAATTTCAGTTTGGGGTTGTCCGGATTCAATTCAGGTAATGGTGCGTTTTCATCCGCAATTAGATACCAATAATGTTGACACGGTTGAGCGCCCCACTGCTTCTTAAACTTGAACGTGCCCGCCTCGCGAGTTGATCTGCCAAAATCAAAAAACTCGCAACCTTGTTCAATCGCAAAACCGAGTATTTGTCTATACATCCACATGTTTGCGTTAAACTGATTGGCTGATGCTAATGTCGAGGCCCAGGGAATCTCCATAATACCTCCTGACTTAATCAAAAAGCCTGCAGATACTGCTTTTCCATGTATATATACGACCGCAATGTTCGCGGCTATACCGGGGTGGCTTAAAATATTCTCAAACCACTTTTTATGGTAAACAGGTGTGCCTAAGTCGCGCATATTTTGAGAAAATACCGAATAGAAATCATTCAATAGGTTCATTTTGCCTATGGCAAACTGAGGTGAATAAGATTCTGCTTTTCGGTATTGCGCGCGCAGCTTGCTGCCCAGTTGTTGCTCTAATTCCTGATTAGATCTCGGCAAAGGCAGAATCATACCCAATTTTTTCAGTGACACTACTTTTTCTAAATTGGGATAAATACTTCGTACTTCTATAAACTTTAATTTTAACGCTACGCGTATGTCGGCCAGTTCCCGAACCAGGCGTTCGTGAAGATTTGGGAACCTACTGACCACTCCCCCATAATTCAAATAGGGGACTGACACCCCGAATCGACCAAAAAGTGTGGAGGTTAATATCGTAATAGGGATTCCTGCTAACAATTGACCATGAGCATCGCGCGCACTTAACAGGAGTGAATTGTGTTGAAAGCTAAGTTGAATGATGTGTTGCCACGCAGAATTGTGGCTTGGTAGGCTACTGGGATTGTTACTAACAAAATCTTGCCAGTCGTTTACTTCGTGTAACGGAGTTAATTGCGTGCTGATTTCGCCATCGAAATCAGCTTCACTGGTAAGATCAAAGAATGGAGTTAACAATTGTTGTTTTTGTGTCGCGGTTCTTGTGGGATCTTCGCTAGCGATGCTTTTAATTTGGGACTCAAGCAATTTAATTTTCGCTGATATATCCTTCATCTTTTTCAGTTGCTGTAAATACTCATCCGAATCTTTCAGTAAGTCTTTAAATTTTCCTGCAATAATTCCCTTTTCTGTTTTTAATAATTTAAGTGCGGTGAGCTGTTGTTCCAATATCGAACTCATGAAATAAATATGCCTATTAAATATTGCTGCGAAGATATTCGAGCCAAGATGAATATCGAATAAATGTATTCAGATTATGAGGGATGCTATGTCGGCAAATATTAAATGGTGCTGACTGAATTGTTTTATAGTTTGGGTTTCCTGGGATAGAACTTAATGCACCTATATAGCCGGCGTTTTTGAGTAAACTGCTATGGCTTTTAGAAAAATCAGACAGTTTCCCTGATGGATAGCAAAAAACACGTGATGGATTTTTGATGTATTTTTCCAGAGTAGCTTTCGCACTTTCCAATTCTGCAGTAATTTCTGCATCACTCAGAGCACTGAATACCCTATGTGAGCTGCCATGGGAGCCTATGTATAGCCCTTTGGTTTCTGCTTCTTGGAGACTTTTCCATGATGCGGGTTGATATTCTTTTGGAGGGGATGAGAAATCTATTTTAAGTTGAGGAAGTATTTCGGATAAAAAATTTTCTAGTTGGGCGTTCGGTAATTTTTTAGCATAAGTGGTTAGTTGGCGCCTTGCCGATATTCGGTTGCTTGGGGTATCTAAAATAAGCGTTTTTAACGAATTTCCTTGTCGTAATTCAATTTGCGTTGTAGTGGTATTCCAAATGCCATAGGCTAACTTTGCATCCCAAGGCCATTCGTTTGTATCTATCATGTTGGCTATTACAAATAGCGTTGGTTTGCATTTATATTGCAGTAAAACAGGAACTAGCCTATCGAGTTGATCCTGATATCCATCGTCCAAGGTGAACGATAATGTAGGGTGTTGCTGTTTTTTCCCCGATAATGCATCAACAATCAGTTCTTCGACCGATGCAAAATGAAACCCTCTTTTTTGTGCCTGCTTGATGTAAAGCTCTAGCAGTTCTGGACTTGTGCCTTCATAGGCTCCATTGGTTGCTCTAGGTCGATGCATCATATAAATCGTTACAAATTGCCCAAGGAAGCAGCTCATAATCTTGCTTACATAGGGTGATGCAAAAATGTTGATTAAGGGATTATTGCGCATATTAAATCCATCCGGACAAGCGGGCCCCCAGAAGCTTTGGGGTGTGACTTATTTGCTGATGTACTCCTATGCGAGATAGTTCGTGTACGGGAGTATTATAGGCATCAACAACACCTCTTCGGGTGGTTACAGCTGCACGGTAATTTTCGGTGACAAGGTTGAGTGCAGCTGAATTGTAATCGCCATTTGGAAAGCAAAAAATATTCGTTGCGGTTGGGATTTTATCCAGCAAAATATATTTGCTGGATGCAATTTCATGTGTTAGTTCATTGATCGGTAGCTGAGCGTTTAACCGTTTGTGATTACACGTATGCGAAGCGATTTTTACAAGGCCAGAAGCTTCCATTATTTCTATTTCTTCCCAGTTCATTAGCGCTCTTGGCGGCTCAGTGAAAATGTACTCTCGCCATCTTAAATTATCTAAAGCATCAAAAATTTCTGCGTCAGAAAAGCGTTTTAATGCCTGGATAATATGTGCACTTTGCTCTTTTCTTGATGAAAAATCTTTTTGCTGGATGATAGATTTAATTTGGGAGAAAAGCGGGCATTGATGTAGTAACGAGATCGCATTGCTGTGTAACAGCATATTTACAATGTTGGGCCAAAACTGAAAATCAGTTCCAATTTTCTCGACAACCGCAAATAACGTTATAGGAGCCTGTTCTTGTTTAATGATAGGCAGAGCGTACTCATAATTATCATGCCAGCCGTCATCGAAGGTAATGGCGCAGGCTCGGGCAGGTATTGGCTTGTTATTTAAACGCAAGTCCAGCCATTCGGTTAGATCCATCACATCAAAATATTTCTTCAATTCACGTAAGTGCATTGAAAATGTATCTGGTTCTACAATCATGCCGGGCTCTTCGAGGTTAAATCGAATGTCATTCGCTGGCAAGATTCGGTGATACATAAGCACCCAAAGTTTGGGGGAATTTTTAAAGTTGCCAAGTCGATGTGGTCCGAGCAAATTGGCTGCAGTTGAAAAACCTTGTTTGATGATTTGCTTCATTGGAATATCCCTGTATCAGCGCCCCATCAGCTGTAAGATGTAATGTTTGAGCTCAAAAATAGCTGGTTTTATGTCGCGCCAGCGATTGATTTCATGGCGGGTATTAAACGAAGGTATAATAAATAACAGAATAGAGCGCATTTTACACCAGATACTATTTGAACTTTTCAATACCAAATATAGGCTATCTAAATCGCCTAGCAGCCAGCGTAACCTTTGGCCTTTGCGATATTCGTCTGCGGCTGTAATGGGTAGACCAAGAGAAATTTCAGTAAGCCAGTATGGAAAATCTATTCCAGAATCTATTGCAAGCTGTAAAGAACCCCAAAATCGGGTATTGATCTCCATCAGGTAGGGTTTTCCGTCTGGCGTTATGCGAAATTCGATCATGGCAACACCATGCCAACCTACATGATCCAGAAGCTGTTCTGTATAAGTCTTTAGTAGCGGATTTATCTCGATACTTTCGCTGAGTACGCTGACCCCGCCCTGCGGCGGTTTCTCTCGCAGTCGCTTGTGTGCAAAAAAGGCAACAGGTCGCCCCTGATTGTATAGCGCGAAAATGCCCGCACCTGAGCCCGGAATAAACTCCTGAATCATAAAGGGAAATTGTTGCAAATAGTGATCTTTACGCAATGCGTCCTGCCAGTCTGCTGCTGAATGCAGCACACGTACGGTCGTCGAAAGCCATCGCCCCTCGGAAAAAATCCGTGACAGACAGGGTTTTATTACACAGGGATAGTTCAGCTTCTCTGGTTGTATGGTGGATGTGTTTTGATGCCAGTGATAAGTTGGGATGGGGACGCCAGATGCTTCGGCTTGAATCAGTAACTGATGTTTATCAGCTAGCGCCATCACTTTTTCGTAGGGTGCAAAAGGAATCTGAATATTTCTAAGTTCCGATTGATGCATTAACAATAATTGGCTGGTGATTTCGGTAACTGGGATGATCAAATCGAACGATTCCTGCTCCTGCAACTGTTCCAGCCATGCCAAAAACTCAGTAGGAGCGTAGGTAGAGCTAGGGCAGGAAAAAAAAGCTTGTGAGTAGCGAGAGCTGCCTGCTAGGGCTTGAGTGGAGGCCTCGGCTGTATACACATTAAGTACAGCCTTTTGCCCAAGCGATCTGACAACGGCAAGCGCGCTACGCTGAGCTGCATCCAGCACCAGAATTTTATATGTCTGCATAGCGTATCAGTATTGTCCTTGTAAATATGGGGCGCATCTTTTGGCTGATGAGCCTTTGCAACATAAAACAGCCTCTAGCTTATGCTAGGCTGTGCCTCGCTCGTTAATATCGAGGGGCTGAGATCAATTTGCTATAGGTTTTTTGGTTATTGGATTAAAATTCGCCTTCATTATCTCATGCGTTGATTGAAAAATGTTTAATGATCAATGTGATTTTTGAAGTGTGAGGGGCTGACCTTACTAGAGGGTTTGATAATCACATGAGTAGGGATCATCGTTATGCAGGTGTTACACCTGATACATCTATTAAGGATTTTTTATGAGTATCGCGAGTGAGCGCATTTGCTTTGGAACTCTGGCCTATGGACTTCAGTTTAGAGTCCATGCAAAGCTGCTTGCCGAAGATTTGTTGTGTTGGCACCCGGATATTGAATTTTATGTGATTACTGATCAGCCTGAATATTTTAGGGTATTGCCAAATGTGAGGGCCATCAAGTATCACCCCACTGGAATTCGATCCTGTTATCACGATAAGCGACAAGTTATCGCAGCAGCAATCCGGCATCACGATGTATGCATCTATATGGACGCTGATTGCCGCATTATCAGTGCGATTAATTTTTCCGAGATCATGCAAGACGGAATTTTTTTTACAGCGATATACGGTGAAAATCTTAATAATAAATTAGCCTCAGAAATTATTTGTGAAAAGAATAAAAATAAATTAAATGGACCTATGCGGCGCCGAAAAATTCTGAGCGATATAGCGCAATACAAAAAAATAAAATTTGAAGATGTCATTTTTGTAAATGAACCTTTTTTTGTTGTAAATAGTAATTTTGGCGATGTGCCAAATTTTTTGGCCATTTGGGATTATTGTGCTGCATACACTACAGCGAGGCTATTTGAATTTGGTGAAGGCGCCTCGATTGGAATTGCACTGGCTAAGCAGAAGGCTGTTCCTTGCATTTTAAATCGTAATCCTTTGTGGCTTTTTAAAGATGTATTCTGTGATGTGAAAGCCAAACCAGATCTACAGTTGAAAAAATTTCAACAGCTATTGGCACTGAGGCAGGCTATTTCGAATGATGTCTGGCCAACTAGTAAAGTTCGAAAGGCTCTAGAAATAATGTACTTTGCGATTCGATTTTACCTGAAGTACTTTAAATGTATCCGCTAGATTGTGTGATTAATATCCTCTCGGTTTTATAAAGCGGGCTGATTAGATGAGTAATGGAGTTAATGGCCATGCTTTTGGGCGCCAAGTCTGTATTGAATGATTTTTCGGTTTATTTTCGCGATTGTAAAAACGAAAACTTTGGTTTCTATTGTGCGGCCGGCTATATCATATTCTCTTATTTACGGCCGCAGGCAATATATCCATTTTTGGATGTCTTGCCGTGGACGCAGCTATGTATTATAGGGGGTCTTATTTATGGCCTGTTGAAGAGCCAGTTGAAATATCAAATGACTCATTTTGTTGTCTTGTTATTTGCTCTTTCTACAGTTATATCCTCATTTTTTTCTTATGATAGCGATCTCTCGTTCAGAAATATAAACACTGTATTTATATGGATGTTGGAGGTTTTGCTGTTTACTTCCTGCATCAGAACTTTGCATCAACTCCGATTGATCCTTATTCTTTTTTTTCTGGTGTTATTTAAGATTTCGCTTTTTGGTGCGAAAACCTGGGTTATGCGAGGCTTTGCATTTAAGGATTACGGAATTGCTGGTCCGCGTGGATTTTTTGAAAATTCAGGTGAGCTGTCACTGATGATGGCGATGTTGGTGATTATCAGCTTGTCGGTCATATATCAAAATCGTCACATCGCCAAAATTTATTATCTATTGCCCTTAACTGCCTTTATGACCGTTTTGGCTGGCAGTTCGAGAGCTTCTCAGCTCGGTTTGGTAGTGGGATTATTTTTGTTTTTTATACTGCGTGGAAAATTTAAAATTCGCTATGTTTTTGTTGGCGCGTTTGTTTGCTATTTAGGTTTTCTCTTATTGCCTGAAGGGCAAAAGGCGAGGTTTACATCTGCCGGGGAAGATAGCACTTCTGTGTCGCGAATGACTTATTGGGCTGGGGGAGTAGAGATGTTTAAAGAGCATCCTATCGTAGGTGTTGGCTACAAATGTTTTGCGCACTATTTTCACGCCTACTATCGCCACACCATCCCACAGGGAATGTCTTGGGGGAATCGCTTGGAAGTTGCGCATAATACTTTGGTTGAGGTGGGAAGTGAGCAAGGTGGTATAGGTTTAATCACTTACCTGATTATGTATTTCTATTCGTTCCGCCTCAATATCCGAACCCGCAAAGAATTACGAAAACGAGGGGATGCTATCAAAGAGCATTGGGTTTACCGTTTTTCTGTTGGATTGGATATTGCAAATATTGTATTTATTATTGGTGGTTTTTTTATGTCAGTTGCGTTTTATCCCTATAACTATCTGATGCTGATGTTTTCTGGTTCCCTTAATAATGCAGTACAAGATAAAGATGGATTCCTTGAGAATAAAGCTGAGGTATCAAATAAAAAATGAGTGCACAGAAAACTATATTGCACATTATTGATACCACCGGGCCTGGTGGTGCAGAAACCATTTTCATCCAGTTAGCAAATGAAGCTAAAAAACGAGAATATAGATCTATCGCGTTGGTAAGAGGAGAGGGATGGGTTGCCGAACAATTAAGAAAACATGAAGTCACTACGTACTTTTACAACTGTAAGGGATCTTTCAATTTTTCATATCTTAAGTTTTTAATTAAGTTAATTAGAAAAGAAAACGTTAATCTCATCCAGGCCCACTTACTGGGTTCGAATGTGTATGCCAGTATGGCAGGATTGATAACATCAATCCCTGTGTTTTGTACCTTTCATGGCTTTGTAGATATTTCTAAAAAAGAGCGCTTTGGTGCGGCTAAGTTTTTAGCAATTCGGATGGGAGCAAAAAAAATTATTGCAGTCACGCAGCAATTGTATGAAGGGCTAAATGACAGCCGTTGGTTTTCCGCTAAGCAACTAATGGTCATTCAAAATGGTATTGATTTAACTGTATTTCCGCAAAAGATTGATCAGAAGCTTTCTACTCCTGTACACATAGGCTGTTTGGGTAATGTTAGAAAGGCAAAGAATTATCCTCTTGCAATAAAAATGCTTGATGAATTGGTAAATAGTTTTGGTTTGGATGTTGTCTTGCATATTGCGGGGGATGATAAAAATCAGTTAGCGGAAGAATGTAGAGAATTGGCAAATGAGTTGGGGCTATCGAGCAGGATTATTTGGCACGGATTTATTAATTCTGCCGCCGAGTATCTTGACTCATTAGATATGTATTTATTGTCTTCTTCTTCCGAGGGGCACCCTTTAGCATTGACTCAGGCAATGTCAGTTGGTTTGCCAATTGTAGTCACTGATTGCGGAGTCGATAGTGTTATTCGGGATGGGTATTCCGCGCTGATAGCAGCTAACAATGATAGTAGTGACTTGGCCAAGATGATTACCTCCATAATTAATGATCATGCATTGCGCATCAAAATTGCAAATAATGCAGCCAAGGACGCTAGAGAAAAATGGAGTTTGCAGGTTACCTATGAAAAATATTTTTCTCTCTATGCGCATGGGTTATTGGAAAAAAGCAGGTCTTTTTTGACCACAAAATTTGGCGGAAGAAAGGCTTTTTTAAATTATGTTTTTTTTGCAATAAAGGCGAGCTTGGCAGGCTACCATTTCAAATGTGGTGCGGTATCAAAGCGCCCTGGGCGAGTTGTGTTTGTCTGTAAAGGCAATATTTGCCGTAGTGCTTTTGCTGAATGGTATTTTAAAAAGCACTCAAATATTCCCTGCGTCTCTTTGGGTGTTGATACTACTTCTGGCGTTGAAGCAAATCAACGCATTAGTCGCTTATCGCTGGATATGGATGTCGATCTTAGCGGGCATAGAACCACTGCAATAGAAAATTTTGTTCCTTGCGATGGCGATTTATATGTATGTATGGAGCCGTCTCACCTTGAAAAAATTTCATTAATTAGTGCCAAAAAAGAAATTTCATTGCTGGGGCTTAATGCATCGCCTTTTGCTGCATATATACATGATCCTTATGCGGCTCCAGAACTTTATGCGCGCAATTGCTTAATGCAAATTGCTCATGCTGTTGATCAGCTGATAGATCGTATCGAAAAACTTAAGAGGAAATAACGTGGATAAGGAAAATAGCGTGTGGATAACTTGGGAACATCAAGTAAGAAACATATCCATGGCGAATTTGTTGGGCTGTAACTACGTTGAGCTGAGGTCAGATAAATCAAGAATTGTACGCTACTTAAAATTAGCTATTTTAACAATATCCATTCTGAGGTCTGGAAATTACAAAATAATTTTTTTCCAAAATCCGTCAATTGTATTGGGCTTGGTTTGTGCACTTTACAAAAAATTGAAACCGAACTGTTTGGTGGTTGGAGATTTTCATAATGCCGCTCTTGAGCCGGGCAGGTTAAGAAAATTCAATCGTTTTATCTGTAAATCTATTGATATTACATTAGTTTCAAACACTAACTTGTTTGGCACGGTAACGGAAATGGGGGGCCGGCCTTTTGCATTTCCGGACCCAATTCCTGCGTCGGACGCATCTGTTATACATGACTTTAAAGTTAAAAATTATATTTTATTTATTTCTAGTTGGGCTGACGATGAGCCGATAAATAATGTTTTAAATGCTTTTATTGCTACCGGCTTGTGGCGTGAGACTTATGAATTGCATGTTACTGGCCGGATAAAAGAGTCGAAATTAGAAAAACCAAAAGAATCTTATGAGACATTTGGGATAAAATTTCTGGGTTATTTAAGTGAAGAAGACTATTGGCGATCATTAATAGAATCGGTAATCAATATCGATTTGACAACTCGCAAGGATTGCTTAGTTTGCGGCGCTTACGAATCGATTTCAGTTGCGGTACCTGTGCTTCTTTCAAATAATGCCGCTAGCGTGAACTACTTTGGCGATTACGCGTTATTTACAGATAATTCGCCTGAAGATATTAAAGCTAAGTTGGAATTAGCCATAGAAGATATAGATAAAATTCGCGAGAAGGCGCAGTCGGTTAAACGAAAATATATTGAAGGCGATGCTTTAAACAAACAAAAACTCAGCCAATTATTAAATCAATAATTGGCTGAGTTTTTGTGACTTATTCGAGAGTTGCCTCAGGCGGCCGATCTGGCGCTAGAAAAGTTATTCCGATGGTTTCTGTACCTGTTTCGTATGGGCCAGCATTTTTTTCAGATCCCATAAAGTTAAGTGCGGTTGATGTTGTTTGATATTTGTATTTGCTTAGATCCTGAAACAACAAATCAGAGTTTACGCTGATACTTGTGGCGTCGGGATAGTTGGTGTTTACAGTTGAGAGTGATCCCGTCTGGACTTGTTTCCAGCTAGTAAGAGAGTCGAACATTTTTGAGGTGGGGCTATATCTGTCTGCGATAATGGTCACTTTGCTGTCGTAAATATTGGAGGCTGCATAAGTCAAACTGGGAAGTTTGGTGTCGCTATATTTTAATAGTTGCAGCGGTACATTTAAGCCTCTCAATATATTGCCGTAAAACTTAACATCTTTGGATGCGTCTACAGAAAGACCAACCGATCCTGTTTTGCCCCTGCCATCAATTAGGTTGTTATTAACAGTGAGTGTGCCGCTAATCGCATACGCACCAGCCATAGCATATTCTATACCTATGCCATTACTGTCTAAACCGGTGATAATATTGTGGTGGAAGTGGTTGTGCCCAGCTTCAGGGCTCTTATCGCCCCGGATGCTTACGCGAATACCGACTTTGGGCGCATCAATGAGGTTGTATCTGATTTCCGATTCCTGCCACAGTTCTCTAGTAGTGGAGTCTTTTACATAGTGATCCTTCCAAAAGATTCCGAAACCGGCATTGCGAATTGTGTTGTGTTCAATCAGGGCATTAATAACACCATAGGATTGAATTCCTGCCGCAACAGTAGTGCCACCTGCGTATACTCCATCTATTAAATTGTTGCGCACTACCCAGTCTTTGGAGCCCCACATGGCAATAGAGGATATGTTGTCGCCAGCATTGCCATAAGTATTAAAAAAATTGGAATTCTGTATCACGATGCCCTCTGCCAAGCGGGCAATATCTGCTACGGCGTTCTCGGTTTGTCCCCAGCTGCTTATACCTACTGTGAATTGATTTTTAAACGTTAGACCATTAAATACTATGTAGTCTTTGCCTTGAATCTGAACGCCTGCGCGGGTCTTTTCACTGTCAATAATCACTTTACGTTCGTCACCGGGAGCAGCCGAAATGGTGATTGGCATTTCAGGAGTCCCAGAAGTGTTAATACACAAACTGGCGACTACTGGATCAAACCAGCCGCAACGTTTAGTAAAGCTACTTTGGCCGGAGTTTTCTTTGTAAAGGCCGGCTTTAATGTACAGTGTGTCACCTGCGGTTAATAGACTAATACCTCGCTGGATGCTTTTACACGCAGTAGCTTGTGTGCGGCAGTCATTGGTGTCGAGTCCTACAGGGGACACCCAAAATTCTGCAGCGTTTAGTGGTAATGAAACTAATAATGTAGCCAAAATGAACAGTTTTTTATACATGATGACACCTCCGAATATCATTATAGTTTAATGCAGAAAGGTTAAGATGCCACTGGAAAGGCAGATTGCGTGTAAAAATATATGAATTTAAAAAAGCATGTTTATCACTTGTAAGTATATTTTTATTTCATATATGGTTTTTGATTGTAGAGATACGTCAAGCCTAGGAAGAGATATGGGAACTTAGAGGCTGGCTTCTGTGCGATACGAAGAAGATTTTTCGGGTATCTATGTGAGCAAGGCTCTCTTGATAGGAAGAGGTAGGGCTCAAGGCGGTATCGATTCTAATATGAATATATAGAGCGTAGTTTTTTGTGGTAAGCGCTAACTAATTTGGAAGAGCATTTATAATGAAATATGCAATTTTACTATTACTGGGTCCTGGTCAGTTGGAAATTAATAGGTTGACTGACTTATTGGACTCTATTCTTCTGCACGAACAAAACTCTTTTAATGAGTCAAACTTCTTAATAATCAATGATGGCAATACGCTTTTAGATCAGTTGGATGTATATCATTCACAATTCAAGACTTTTCATGTAATAAATAACCCTTTATATGGAAAGAGTAAGGTTTTGTTTGATAGGCATGCGGCAGGTATGATTTATGGCTTTTCGTATGTGTACCGCTATTTGGATGTCGATTTTGTAGTAAAAATGGACACGGATGTTTTTTGTATAAACCCATTTGCGCAGAGAGTGAATGAGTTTTTTAATATCAGTGATCACGTAGGGGTGGCTGGAACCTTTCTTAATTGGCCAATGGGGGTCTCAAGGGATGCTGCTTTTGATGACTGGAAGTCAAGAGTGGAGAATGTACATAAAAAACCCTTGTGGAAAAATTCCTTATTGGCTGTAAGAAAATTCAAATTTAAAGCATTTTCTTTGCACTTTATTCGAAAAAATGTTTTCAGGCGGGCGTTGGACAACGGCTATAGATATGGTGTTCATATCATGGGGGGGGCTTATGCGGTATCAATTGATTTGATTCGTGAGTGGGCGCGCTTGGGATACATGGACCACTTTGATCTCTTCGAGAGAAGTTATTTAGGTGAGGATTCTATAGTAACAATATTGGCATACGCGGCTGGATATAAAATGGGTTGCTTCAATCAGTCGGGTGATGTTTTTGGTGTTTGGTATAAAGAGCCTGAAATGCCGGCAGCTATATTGAAAGAAAATGGATATGCGTTAATTCACAGCATAAAGAGTAGTCAGCTTGAAGATGAGCTGATTTTAAGAAATGAATATAAAGCAGTAACAACTAGTGTATCTGTTCAGTGCACGTGAGATAAGTTCATGTTGTCAAATGTAGATGGTGAGTCGAGTGTTGAATTGTCAGTCGGCAGTTAAACTGAGAGCGTGTAGTGGCTGAAGAAAAAAGCGTCCTGCGTCCTTGCTGAAAGGTTGAAGTAGATTTTTCCTATTGGTAAGCCTTTTTTTTCTCAATGCTCTGGAAAAATAATTCTTTTTGTAAAAGTAATTCTTTATTTGTATCTGAGTGTGAATTGGAGTTGTTAGTGATAAACAACTCCAGCACCTTCATGCTATAGGGGGCGTGGTCAATATTATCGAAGTTTAAGTAGCACACCTCCGGGCTATTGGTTTTTACAAATAGAGAATCAATGCTTGTATTAAAGTTGTTATTTATAACTGCACACAGTTTTTGCGTGGAGATATTGGGTGAAATATTTTCCATGGCCCAGCTTCGGGTATCGTAAAGCGTATAATTTTCCTTCATCCAGCACAATCCATCTTCCAGTGCTGAATTGTCGAGTAGCAAACCTGTATGCTCGTTAATATAAGCTTTATTTACACCAATATTTTCGCTGGCCAGTATTACTGGAGTGCCGCAAAATAATGCTTCGAAAAGGCTACGATTACTGCCTTCTTTAAGAGAAAGCAAAATATTCACTTTGCTTTGGTTAAGTATATTAATAACTTGTGATCTGCTCTGTGAAAACAAAAGCTTTAAGTTTTTTTCCAATTTAAAGCTCTCAACAAGTTCTTTTAGAAGCTCCTCTGCCCCCCCCCAAGAAGCGCAAACAAGGCACGCCTTATAGTTTGGATCTTTTCTTTCAACAATGTTCTTAATTGCTTTGAGGTAGCGATAAACTCTTTTTATAGGGTTGGTGTTTGCTATGTATACCGAATCATAAATTTTAGGAAGTTCATTTTTAATAAATATATCCGGGTTAACCCAATCGCTTGCCCCGAAGCTCACAGGGATGCAGTATTCAAGAAAATGATTAAGCAAAATACGATCTTGAATTTCAGAGCTTTGAATGATTACCTTTTCATTTTTATTAAAAAAGCCAAGAATGTCGGGATCTGCATAACCAGACCAGCTTGGTTCCAGCACAATATAAAAATATTTATGCAGCTGTTGTATATCGATATTGCGAATAAAGTAGGAAAATGTTTTTGTAAACGTGATTAATAAAACACCTTTTGAAAAGATGTTATTTTGGTCTATTTCAGGCCATCTTAAAATTATAGATCGGCCTGACGCCTCTTTAAGTTGCACACCTTTACTAGCATCTAAATCACTAAAACTATTTCCCAGTAATGATTTTAGCAATATGTTATTGCCTGAAATATTTTTGTAGCGGCTAGTGGCTAGCGAAAATGATATTGAGGCACGTTTAAAATTTAACAAAAGTAAGGTTTTTGCGGATAAATATAACAATATGGCAGCTAATGGTCTGGCATAAAAATACCAAATGTCATTTGCGATCGATAAAAATTTATATTTCATGGTTCTTTCCTTAGGATGATTTTGAATTCCATATTACATTTATATATTTATCCTTAAGTGATTTTTCATATACTGCTCGACATTTGAAATAAGAATTAGGGAAAAAATTTACTCGTTTACCTAATAGGGCTGCTGCAATACATATATGTAAGCGATCGGTGTTAATTTCTTCAAATAAGTCTATGTGTTTCATAAGTCTTGCAGCTGAATAAAAACAGAGGTCCCTATTTCTGGTTCCGTATTCATAAATGTGTGAAAGATCCGCATTATCCTCTGGGATAAAATTAGATGCCCGCTCAACATCTGTTCTGAAGAAGTTGCCTGATTTTTTGCGATTTAACGAACTTTTAAATTCAAAAAGTGAGTTTCTTAGCATGGCTATTGGTCTAGGAAGTTTATAAAACTCGTCATTATTCTTTGTTATTTTGAATTTAATTTTCATTAAAACGCATTTAAATAAGCTAAGTTTATGAGATGAAATTATACTTTTTGGTGAAATATAAAATGCTAGGTCATCTGACAAAAATACTTGAGTTTTAGGGGCATGTTCCAATAGATGTTGAAAAGTATGATTCTCTCTAGCGAATAAAATAACGTTGCTGCCTAGCTCGGCAAGAAGATCTTCATTACTAGTTACTGTGTGGGGCAGTAAAATAAACTGCTTAGCAGTTCTATGGTGCTTACTAATAAAATCCCTAGCTTCAGAATAATATCCAACCAGATTGCCTCCTCCCGCATAGAGTACTATTTTCCCTGTAGCATCAAAATCTGCAGTGTCTGCTAAGCGTACATCCAGACCAAGTTTTTCAAAAAGCAAAAAAGCACCACAGGCAATTAAAGAGTCTCCTGCATTGCCAGGGTTTGAGCGGTAATAAATTGGCTCATGTTTAGGCAAAGCAGATAAAACATTGAGAATTGATATACTGTCCATAGATTTTCCGATTATTGAAATGTTGAAGATAATTGATTGTATAAGCGATCGAATTGTACTTGCACCGTGAAAGAGCGATTTATGCGGCTGATTGCATTTTTTGAGAGTCGTTCATGTAGTTCATTGTCATCAGCAATTTTTGTGATTTTTTCACTTAAAGCGAGTGAGTTCCCCGGTTCGAACGTATAGCCAGTGTTGCCTTCATCAAGGGTCTCTACCAAGCCTTGTAGGTGAGATACTACGATTGGGAGCCCTGATGCAGCCATTTCCAGTGTTGACATAGGAAATGAATCCCATCCTGTAGATGCAACAATTCCCACTGTGCAACCGGGCATTATTAAAGCCAGGTCGTTTCTATAGCCACCAAAGATAACTTTATTGCGTACTGGGCTATTGCCAAGCATGGTCATAAATTTAATTTCTTCTCCAGGGCGATTGCCACAAATTAAAAAGTAGATAGGTAGCTCAGGTCTATGTTTTGCCAAATGTATGGCGGCTTCGATAATCACTTTTACGCCTTTACGTTCTTCCATATGGCCAGAATAAAACGCAATTTTTGCATGCGGAGGGATTCCAAAAGTATTTCTAACGTAAATATCAGACTCTTCTGTCGGCTCGAATTTTGATGTGTCCACGCCGGTTGGTATTACGGTGGTTCGTTGCGCGCTAATTCCACGGCCTTGTATTGCTAGTTCTCGCATTGCTTCCGATTCGAAAATAAAAAGATCTGGTTTCGCTCTCGCAAGTATTACATCCAATTTTTTCAAAAATAGCTTTAGTGGAGGGTTTATGCTGCTAATGGTGGATCCCCAATAGGAAACAATTTTTTCTATTCCGCAAGATCTGAGAAAGCTGCATATTTTTGCTCTTGGTTGAACATCAAAGCACAAAACATATTTAATATTATTTTTTAATATATAAGTTTTTGCGCATTTGAAAGTCCCCTTGTCTTGATGGTCAAGCCTAATAAATCGATCAAAATCTTCTGGCAAACTTTTTGGGCGACCAGAAGATATGTCGGTAAAAGAAAAATGAACGTGACTCGGATCTTTAGTAATAGCGGAGCAAACGTTAAAGAACATTTTTTCCAATGCGGTCATTGCATAACCGGCATTGGAAGATGTATGAAATACAATTAGTATTCCCTTGGTAGATGACATTGAACTATCCCTAATTAACATTGAGCTTTTTCGCGAAATTTAAACATGGTTTTTCGATAAAGAACCAGGAAGCAGTACTGGTTCCTATTATCAGGATAAATATAAATGCACTTGTTAAATAATCTTTAGGAAAATTTAGATAAATAAAAAAATTGATGATTGGCATATGATAAAGATAAGTTCCGTAAGAGATATCTGTGCCCCCAAGTAACTTGTCACTAATTCTGACAGGGGAATATGCTGCAGAAAATATTAGGCAGCTGAGTATGGCGAAAACAATGGGGTTAAGTGAGTTGCCATAGTCGGCATGTAATGGTTTAGCTATGAAACTAATCAAGATGTAGAATGGTAGTAAGAATATGAATTTACCGCTGAGTGCTTTATAGAAAAAATTGAATTTTTTCTGGAATAAAACACCAGTTAAAAACATAAAAAACCATGGCGCGAAACTGACATGAAAAAGTTTAAAAGTAATATTTTTGCTGAAGTCATCGTGCAGAAAATCATAAACTCCGTTAATTAAAGCGAAAATTCCTATAAGTGCTAGCGCGATTAGTGTTGAGCCTTTTTTGAAAAATGCCAGATATATTATTGGTAGTAATAAATAAAATTGAATTTCGACGGTTATTGTCCAAAGGCTGCCGTTAAGGACTCCATCTCCATAGTCTCTTAAAAACTCCGGGTTATAAAACTGCAGTATGGTCGCTTTAGCTAGTATTACTTCAATGATTTTAAGCCATGATACATCTGGGTTATTAGAAAAATATCCGCTTGCCCATGTTAAAACCAGCGCGAAAACAATGCTTGCTATTAGTGCCGGTTCAATTCTTGCCGCACGTTTCACGAAGTAAGATTTTGCACTTTCGCTTCTTTCCCATGAGCGGCTAATGAGAAATCCACTGATAAAGAAAAATATCGGTACGCCGGGGAAAAGGCCCAAAAATTTGACTATAAAAGCATGAGTTACTGTAATGCTTTCAGCATATATAGAAACAAGATGGTAGTGAGCCACCTGCAGCGCTGCGAGTAGGCGAATAAGGTTGAAGTTATTTGTATGAAACCTTTCTTCAGTCATTTTTGGCTATGTGTTCCTTTGTTGCGACAATGTTTTTCACTTGTTAATTGAATCTATTGCCTTGATATTATCCGATCATTCTTTTTTTAAAGGTGGCTATAATCTCGGGCCAATTGTAGTTGGATTCAATAAATGCTTTGGCGCTTTGGTTGATGCAACTATATTTTCTTGGGTCCAATAGCGTTTTTGAAATACTATCAATTATTTCGGAGTCATTATCTGCAATGATAATCTCTTGAAGAGGGGTCGCCCCAATTCCTGAATTTCCAAGATTTGTGGTGATGACAATCTTGCCAGCCCCCATTGCTTCAAGAATTTTATTTTGTTGACCGCTGCCAATCTCCATGGGGAAAACAAAAATATCTATGCCATTAATGAATTGCCATATGTTTTCTACACTTCCTGTCACTATCACGCCTGGTGTTTCAGCGAGGCGTTGAATTTCAGGTGTTGGATCTCGGCCAATAATTACCAGGCTAGTGTTCGGAATTTTTTCGGCGTTTTCAGAGAAAATTTTAAATAGCCTTTTTGCGGCTTGAATATTTGGGGGGTAACTCATATTACCCAAATAGCCGATGGTTTTAGTTGGGTATGTTATTTTTTCATCGGTTAAATCTTCCAGATAAAGGCCGTTGGGAATTAAAGAAACTTTAGCTAGGTGTGTGAGATCTCCGGCGCCAATTGTTTTATCCAAAGGCGAGACATAAGAAACTTTGTCATATTCTTGTATGAGATTTTTTTCCCACTTTTTTATTATGTATAAATCCCATAGTGCTAGCGGATTTCTGAGGCTGCTGCGTTGGGCGGTTGCAAAGGGGGAGTCGATAAAATCCAGCGCATAGTTTTTTGCATTAACAGTCTTTTTTACAATCGATGCGTAATTTGCAAGAACACAAATTACGGAATCATAGGTTGTGCCAGAGGTTTTGCTGCGGATGAAAGTTTCAATATGCTCAGCGTCATAGCAAAGATAATTGAAGGGTGTGTTGGGTTTTAGAAAATTTAATGCAGCAATTCTGCGCCACAATTTGGTTATAAGTGGTATAGCTGTCTTCTTTCGCGTATAGATGTCTATGGTGCGGAATAAATTCTGTGCCAGTGCTAAGTCGGCTTCAATAGGTGTTCCGGAACTGATACAAATTAAATGGATATCATAATATTGACTCAGATCAGTCAATATTGGTGCGTACCTTATGGATACACCATTTTTTCTTGCCGGGAAAGGAAAGTCCGGCACGCATATCAGCAGGCGTGATTTATTGGTCATGATTCATTAATCCTTTCTCAATCATGGTCCGAAAATGTTCATTTTCACTGTGCAACTGGCTGTAGGAGCCATGCGCTTCGACTTGCCCATCGGTAATAAGCGTGATGTTATCGGACAATTTAATTGCCGCCGGACGGTGGGATATCACAATAGTCAGAACGTTTTGTTTTAGTTGATTTAAAAGGTTCATTAATTCATGTTCTGAGTGAATATCAAGTGCGCTGGTGGGCTCGTCCAATACTAAAACTTGGTTGTCACGATAAAGTGCTCGCGCAATGCCAATTCGTTGCCTTTGGCCTCCGCTGAGGAGTTTTCCATCCTGTCCCAAACTGGTATGAATTCCATTGGGAAGTTTGGATACAAAATCTAACGCATTGGCTTGTTCTAATGCTTTGGTGACCTGAGCAAGATCGACGTCTTTTTCCGCTATTCCAAAAGCCACATTTGCAATGACATTGTCATCCAATATAAAGATATGTTGAGGTACATATCCAATGCTTGCTTGGTAGGCCTCCTCAAGTTCGGTGTTATTGGTAATTAGGTTTCCGTCTATTTTTAATTCACCGGTTGCAGGGTGAAGTAAGCCAAGAATGACATCAGCCAGTGTTGATTTCCCTGACCCTGAAGGGCCTGCAATGGTATTAAGTGTGCCTCGTTCAAAACGGATGGAAATATTCTGTAATGCCAATTTTTCTGTGTTTGGGTATTGGTATGAAACCTGATGCAAACTAATGGCTTCAATCGATGGAATGCTTTGAGCTGGTATCGTTGGTTTTTGTTTATTGCTTACGGAGAGTTGATTTGACAGCTCGTTAACAACAGCGCCATTGGCGCTTATCACAGAAATCGATTTATAAACTTGTTGCATTGTTGGCAATAACTTATAACCAGCCAAGGCGTAAATACTTAATATTGAAACAACGGATGCGTTGTTTCCCTTGTCATTCAGCAGCATGAGTGCGAAAAGTAATATCGCACAAAAAGAAATTGTTTCGATGGCGAATCTGGGAAGATCCCCGGATAGAGCTATATAGGTATTTGATTCAAGTCCGGTTTTATTTATTTTGTGAAATTCTGTTGTGTATTTGTGCTCAAGAGAGTTGAGTTTTATGTCTTTTATGCCAATAAAGGATTCGGAAAGTATTTTTTGAATGAGTTTATTTCTGTGTGTTACTACATCGCCGTGATGTTTAAGTGATTTTTTGATGATTGCATAAGTGGTTATGTAGGCAAGGCCAATGAGAACTGCGGATCCCATAGCAATAAATGGATCCAATATAATTAATCCGATGAGAATAATTGCGGCAACAAAAAGCTGGCTGCATAAATTTAAATATTGCTGAAGAACCATATAGATGAAACGTGGTGCTTCAGATGAAATTATTGAAATAACTTTATTGTAGTTATGCATTTTGTGAAATAGATAATCTCTGCGGATAAATGTGTCATAAAGTCTTAGCTGTATATTTCCTCCGATATAAACCGAAAACCGCAGTTGCACCCATAATGTAAAAGCATTGACTGTATTTGCTACCAAAATCATCAGCATTGACAACAAGGCGAATCCAACAATAAAGGATTGGTGATCAGTGAATTTTCCGTAATTATACAAATATGAAAAAAATTGGTTGGTTTCAATCGCTTGAGGATTTGAGATCAG
The DNA here is from genome assembly GCF_035117775.1 of Cellvibrio chitinivorans. Taxonomy (NCBI): domain Bacteria; kingdom Pseudomonadati; phylum Pseudomonadota; class Gammaproteobacteria; order Cellvibrionales; family Cellvibrionaceae; genus Cellvibrio; species Cellvibrio chitinivorans. The sequence goes on along the minus strand of NZ_JAYKKN010000001.1, from coordinate 328,169 downwards.
TCCAATAAAGGGGGCAATACTTGCGACGCCGACAACCTGAACTATTCCAGAAAAAGCGAAAAAAATTTGTAGTAGTAGCATTTTCTTGCGTTGTTCTTTACTTAAAACCGAATAAATATTTTTGATGATATTTAATATATACATTATGATTTTTTTCTGTTTAAAGAATGGTTGATGGTTTTGACGTTAATTTATGCTGGTCAGGCTGCCGTTGTACGCGTTGTGCATTTTTGTGCATATGGAAGATTTATCCCATTTATTTATTGCATAAATTTGTCCATTTTTCGCAATTTTTTCCCGCAGATCGTCATCGGTCAGTAGCAGTTCAATTTTTTCGGCGAGTGCTTTGCTATTTCCAGCGGGAAATAGCAGCCCAGTTTCATTTTGAATGATTGCTTCATTGGCGCCGCCGATATCTGCGCTAATTGTGGCAATTCCAAGCTGGAGTGCTTCAACTAGTGATCCTGCTAGCGCTTCAAAATAGGTGGGTGTTTGCACGGCGATATTTGCAAAACTAAGTAGTTTTAAAGGGTTTTCGCGGTAACCTATAAAGCTGACTTTGTCGGAAAGGTTATTGGCGCAGACATAATCGATTAATTTTCTCTCGTAATTTCTTTCTGTAGTTGATTTTCCCGCCGCACCAACGAATATGACTTTAATGCGAGGGCAGTGAACTGAGAGTTGTGTGATTGCCTCTAACAAAATATGTTGGCCTTTTTGAGGGCATATGCGCCCTATAGATAGAATTGTTTTTCTATCTTTGTCTTTGAATAGGGCTGCGTCGCTATCCAAGAGCGGGGGTTCCTGTTGGCGTCTTTCAGTTGCATCAAAAGGTGAGTGAATTACGTGACATCTTTTGAGGTCGAGCTTCAGATCTTTCAGAAAGCGATTCATAAGGTTCACACCAACAAATAAATATAGCCTTGCGCTATCTAGCATTTTTCCCTGGGCCCATCCATATTCATCCCAATGTCTAAAGTAATAGATAAGATCCGCTTTTTTCGCCTTGGCGATTGCATAGGGTAAAAAGTGGACGCCAGTATTGGCTTGTACTATGTCTATATTTTTTCCGGCTAATTTAAATCTTAGTTGCGTTTTCAGTGATATTTCATTTGCAAAATCAATCAAGGCAAGTATCTTTTTTCCAAAAAATAACAGAATTCGATTGGAGGTAGCTTTAAGTAAAATTTGCGTATGCGAGTATTTTTTAGGGTAGTTGTAAAATGAAAATAGCCTGATTTTTTTTATATTACTCGTGGTCTTTCGCGAGTAAAGCTTGTTCAGTTGATGTAATGTACAAATATAAAAATTATAGGCCGGCGACTCGATAGCTACATCGATCGCTCTTGCAGTTGATCCGCCAGCGGATTCTGCCAGATCGACAATTAGTATATCTTTAGTCGGTTTCATTTCCTTGGTCGTCTATTAAGGTTGTGCATTAGTCTCACGCGAATACTAATGCGCCAATGGCTATTGTAGGCGTGCAATTCTACCACAAGGATTACTAAGGGTTGATTGCAGTTCAACTGGGGGGGGGTAATAAAAAAGCGAGCCTCAAATGAGGCTCGCTTTTTGAGGGAAACTATGGTGCAGGGGGCGATTTATTATGCTTTTTTCGCTTGGCGACGACGAGATAAGCCAAGCCCCATCAACCCAAGGCCAAGCAAAACAGCAATGCTAGGCTCTGGGACATTTGTTTGTGTCTCAGGAACTATAAAGTACTCAAGTCCTTTAACTGAGAGATCGTCATTTATTCCTGCAGTGGAGAATTTGACTGTATCAAACACTATTGCCAGTGGTGCGTAACTGAGAGTTTGCTCTCCATTTATTTGCTCTGAATTATCGCCGTAAATTGTTTGTGGGGAGTTGGGTGCTATTAACTCTACGCCGTCTAGCCAAAATGATATATAGGCTACCTCGCCACGTACGGGATCGCTTCCATCTCCTGCAGGTTCATTTGCGCGATTAAAAAAATCTGTGATAAAAATTTTCTCGACCCACACGTCGCTAGTAAATGAGATTTCGATAAACTCTGTAAGATCTATTTCATCAGGTTCTTTGAGTCCGTCAACTCCTAGGCCATCTATTGCATCGTAATAGAGTTTTTCTCCTGCTGGTCCTGCGGTAACAGTGACGATTCCGTCGGTGTAGCTGGTTAGGCCTCCGGCAGAATCCCATGGCGCTGAAGTAAAGTCGATAACTACGGCATTTGCTTGGGCTGCAGCAAGTAGCGCACCTGCGGCAAGTAATTTAGTTGTGAGTTTCATTGTCTATCTCCATGATCTGTGAGTGATTGACGACCAACCTGGGCCGTTAAGCTTCATGAGCATAGATCGTGCCACCATAAAAAATCCTTTTAAAACAATTGGTTGAATAGAGTGCAGGATTTTTGAATGTAAATTTATTCGACATTTTTATTGTTTATGGCTCGGTACAAAAAGAGAGTCCGCTCTGCATTTTTTTGGCTGGTATAGATGCTTTTAAGTTGGGTGGTGATGGGATGATGCAAAAGGTCCGATATCTTTTCGCTGTAGCCTTCAGGGGTGTGTGCGTCAACCAGTAGCTCCGGCTGTTCACTTAGAATTTCGCTCAATCCGCCTACGTCATGGGCAATTAAAGGTTTGCCCAAGGCAAGCGTTTCCAAGGCGGTCATTGGTGTGCCTTCGTGATCGGAGCACATGATGACTATATTTAGCGCGGCAATTGCATTGATGGAGTCGGTTCTGTGGCCGTGAAAAATAACCTGCTGGTGGATGCCAAGTTGTTGGGCGAGGTTCATTAGCTCCAGTTTCAGTCGCCCGTCGCCAATAACATGAAAAAGCAGCTTGATGTCTGGATGTTTGGCAATAACCTGCTGTGCGGAGTGGAGAAAAAGGTCGACGCGCTTGACTGGTTCAAGCCGGCCAATGATGCCAATGTGACATTGAATATCTGGTATTGAGCTTATATCGTCTGCCGGAATTTGTTGGCGGAGTTTATCCACATCAACCCCATTTTGAATTACCTGAATCTTGTTTGCCGGGAAGATTTTTTTTAGTTGTATATAAAGATTCTCGGATACAGAAATGACCGCATCTTGTAGGTATTTCCCGCAAAAATTATCCAGCAAAATAATGCCTTTTTTTAGTCCAGATGTTTTGTGCTCAGGCGCGCCGTGCGTTGTTCTCACTGAGGCGATTCGGCGAGTGATGCTTTTACTGGCAATAAAGTTTGCGATGGAGCCGAGAATATTTTCTTTCTGGCGGTGGGTGTGAATAATATTGGGTTGAAACTGTTTGATAACTTCAATGAGGCGCCTTGTTATTTGAATACTTGAGAGTTGTTGTTCATCGATAACCACAGTAGTAATGCCAGCCCGTTTTAATCGTGTCTCAAGCTCGCCATGATTCATCACCGCAACCATGATGTCACAATCTCTGCTTAGGGTTGTAATGAGTGTAAATGCTTGCGTTTCTGCGCCAGCCCAAAGATCTCCGGAAATAATGTGCAAAACTTTGAGGCGTGAGGTTAGAATCCCGCTTGGATTATTGATGCTCGGTGTTGCTGCAGTGGCGTACATGGGGCGACAACTTCACTTGATGTGTTAGGGAAAAAAGAGAGGGTTTGATGTTAACATTTTTATTTTGGTTAATTGGGATCGCAGCTACTTATAGCTATTTTATTTATCCGGTCATTCTGCGTTTATTGGTGTTTAAATCTGGAGTCAAGCCTGCGCGAGATGCTGCCGCCGAATACTCTTCCCCTAACAGCCTTTCATTGATTGTTACTGCTTACAATGAAGAGACGAGAATCCGTGCGAAAATTGAAAACAGTTTACAGCTGGTTGTCAGTGATGCGGATCTTGAGGTCATCATCGCATCGGATTGCTCGGAGGATGATACCGATAATATTGTGAGTGAATATGCTGCGCAATCGGTACGTTTGGTGCGTGCGCCAGAGCGTTTAGGTAAGGAGCATGCGCAGCAGTGTGCAATTAAAGAGGCAAAAGGCGAAATACTTGTTTTTAGCGATGTGGCGACAGAAATTCCAGCTGATGCTTTGCAAAAGTTACTGGCGTATTTTCAAGATCCAAGTGTTGGAGCTGTTTCCAGTGAGGATCGTTTTATCAGTCAAGATGGTGCAGTAGCTGGCGAGGGTGCTTACGTAAAATATGAAATGTGGCTGCGCCGTCAGGAGTCCAAACTAGCGGGGCTGGTGGGTTTAAGTGGTTCTTTTTTTGCGGTGCGAAAATCCTTATGCGATGAGTGGGATATTCATTCGCCTAGTGATTTCAATACTGCCTTGAATACAGCCAAAGCAGGATTGAAGGCGGTTACTGCTCCTGATGTACTGGGCTTTTATCAGGACTTGAAGGATCCATCAAAAGAATACCAGCGTAAAATCAGAACAGTTATTCGTGGCATGACTGGTTTGTCGCGTCACGCCGAGGTATTGGGTTTTGGTAAGTTTGGATTCTTTTCCTTTCAGGTAATTTCTCATAAGTTAATGCGTTGGCTAACGCCTTGGTTTTTGTTGCTCTTCTTCTTACTAAATGCGCTGATTGCTAGCAGTGGTGTGCTTTATTCATTTTTATTTTTAGGACAATTGGCATTTTATGGCCTAGCCGTTGTCGCGCATTTTTTACCGGGTTTGCAATCCATCTCTATCGTTAAATTGGTGTATTTTTTCGTACAAGTGAATATTGCACTTTTGGATGCTTCAATTAAATTTCTCGCCGGTCAGCGCATGACAACTTGGAAACCTTCTGCGCGATGAATCTACATGGCGACCTTCCTCCGGTGGGAAATAAAATTTCACTGGGGGCTACATCGGGAAATAAATTGGCTGAACTGTTGCCATCGCATCAGTATTGGGTTGATTCAGGCACATCAGCCTTGGCTTTAGCGCTTGGTGATGCCAAAAATTCTTTTCCTCATCTGACACGCCCGCGCGCCATTATTCCGGGTTACTGTTGTCCTGATCTAGTTGCTGCCTGTGTGTTTGCGGGTGTTGAGCCTGTTGCTGTGGATATAGCGAGAAACGATCCAGCTTATGATTTGGAGTCGTTGCGTACCGTGATGGATGAAACGGTTGTGGCTGTGATTGCCATTAATTTTTTAGGAGTTAGTGAACGGATTGCGCAAATACGCGAGCTTATCGCCCATTTGGGATTGCAGGCTCGCTTGGTTGTGGATAACGCGCAGTGGTTTCCTGTCTCTCAGACTCAAATGAAATTTGATGCCGACTATGTAACTTTTTCATTTGGGCGCGGAAAACCATTGAGTTTGTTGGGTGGTGGATTATTGCAATCCAAAACGCCGCTGGATAAAAAACTCCTGCAAAAAATTGAAGAACCAACCGACAAACCCGCATTAGTAAAGTTGAAGGCGAGAGCCTATAACTTACTGCTGATCCCACAGTTTTACATCTTATTAAATCGCAATCCATTTATGCGTTTGGGGGAGACAAAATATAGTCCGCTAGAAAAAATAACGCGGATGGATGATTATCGCCTCTCATTGTTAACTGAAAATTTTGAGTGTTATTCGCAGTGCGATAATCATTTGCAGCAAGAATATAACCGTGAAATTCCTGATGACTTACAGCAGTTTGGTGCTGTCTATTCAGACCGTTGTCAGAGATTGTTGCGTTATCCTTTGCTATGTCCCGACTCGCAGGCAAGAGACACTTTGCTCACATGCATGCAAAAAGAGGGGCTGGGTGCTACGGCAATGTATAAGGTGGCTATAGATCAAATTGAAGGCGTGGCAGGATTAGTAAGTGTTCCGCTGCCACTAAACAACGCCAAATCCTTTGCCAGCCGATTTATGACTTTGCCGGTACATTCCGGTGTCGGATTAGCTTTTCAGAAAAAAATACTGTCGTTACTGAAATCGAAATAACACACATTGTTAATGCTGTTGCGCACCAATTGTGGGTAAGGAATTCGTCAATTGGACTATTTCACCAGTACAGTCACTGTTGCAATTGGTTTGTGCGACGATTAAACCAAAATAATTATCATGGTTTGCTTTGGCAATAATCTGGATAAATTTTGCTGCCCAGTAATTGCTGGTGTGCATAGTGCCGACTACATATTGGGTGGCAACAGCTATACGTTGCGTCCCGCCAATATGTTTGAAAATCTCAATTTTAAAACCGCTAACATTCGCGAGTGATTGTTCCTGTACCCATTCTGACCGATTAACCATATTGCCGATAAATGGCACTATTTCGTCTCTACTTCCCTGTGGTGTGTTGGTAAATAAATTGACGTTTATGGTTAATCCATCCATTGCGATTACTTTTCGCTCTTTATGGTTAATCTGGGCATCCAGTCGAGCGCCTATTGTTTGAGTTGTGGCGGCTTGGTACTGGGCGAGATATTCCAGCGTGAGTGGATTGTGGTTCGCTGTATTGCCGCTACTTATAAAAAGCAGCAATGGGCCTATGGCCAGTGGAAGTAGTGGCAGAAAGCGTGGTTGTTGGGGGATGTTTATAGTGCTGCTCTGCGGTTTGGATACGGGGGAAAAATAAATGGCCGGAATCAGTATGCAGGCAAATACGACCCAGCCAAATGATTCGTGGTCGTTCATCAGGCTGCTCGTCATTTCTGTGTGATAACCAATCAACACCAGTAAATAGATGCGTAACCAGTTTGCGAGTAATCCAAGCGCTAGCGCAATCAGCATGGTGCTTAGCGCCATACCAGATTTGTATTGATTGATGAGAATCAGTATGTAGCCCATCAATAGCGCAATAATCAGATAGCGAAGCCCTGAGCAGCCATCGGCAATATAGATAGTGCCGCTGGGCAAGAAGAGGCTGTTGCCATCCAATAAAACAGTAATTTGGCTGAGTTTTACTGCTTGTCCGACAATCAGGCTGCTGAGTTTGACCAATATGCTGGTTAATTCAGCCCAGATGGGGATGGTGAAAATGAGCAGTGCTATGTAGGGCAGTGTTGCCCAAAGTGTCGACCTTGAGAGGCTGGTGCTAATAAAAAGGCAGAGGATTGCAATCAGGGCAAAATATGCGGGCAAGCTGATGCTAAGGCTTTCAAAGACATACCAGCAGAAGGAGCAGCCTGTAAGGGCGAGAATTTGCAGCCAGTAAAAGGTGTTTGGTGGCTCTCTCGTGGTGGTTTGCTCATAGGATCTACGTGCCAGCAGTACCAACATTACGCCGATAGTGGGGATGGCATGAGCCAGATCCTGATCCCATAGCACCCATTTTTTCCAGAGTGTCTGCAGGCTTGGGGCATAGAGAAGTGCAACAACCGCAATCGCTGCAAATAGTGGGGTCGCCGTACGTAGCTGGGAGAAAGTCCTGCTCAAGTCCATAAGAAAGCGCTATCAACAATAAGTCCGGTTGTTTGTGATCTGGCGCATAATAGCGCGGACTCATTAAAGGACGCTAGTTTGATTGCCGCTATCAACCAAAAAGCAATAGCGGCCTGATGGCTCTACTGTATTTTTACAAATTTGCTGTAGATACCCTGAGTGTCAAAAACAGCAATTTCAAACTCTAGCCCTTCAATTACCGATGGTGTGTATTCGGTGATCTCGTTGCCGGCTAGAGTGACGTAGGTGAAACTGCTATCGGCCGTGGTGCGATAGCGGATTTCATAACCACCGATTTCGCTCAGTTCAAGATATTGTCCATTTTCACGTTGATTTGGATGATTCCAGGTAATTTTTCTAGCGCTAACCGAGGATGAAGACATACTGCTGGAGCTGGAGCTGGAGCTGGAGCTGGAGCTGGAGCTGGAGCTGGAGCTGGAGCTGGAGCTGGAGCTGGAGCTGGAGCTGGAGCTGGAGCTGGAGCTGGAGCTGGAGCTGGAGCTGGAGCTGGAGCTAAGGAAGTGACTTTCGTCGATGGAGTTCACGTAGATTGTGCCAGTGGAAGAGCTGCTAGAAGAGTTACTACTAGAGGAGCTACTAATCGCGCTTATCCCGACTGAGCTAACACTGGCGCTGGAGATGGATTTAACCGAGCTGCTGCTTGGCAGGTCTTCGGGTTTGTTCGCTGTAGCGGTGGAGCTCGGGGTAACAGCGTTTGGCATCACGGATTGGTTGGATGGTTCGTTTGAGCCGCCGCTGCCACCACAACCTGAAAGCACAACAGTGATTAAAATTGGGCAAGCCCAAGTGGCCAGTTTGGTCACGTACTTATACATCTCAATACCTACAGACTAAAAAAAGAAACCCGAGCCTCATGCTGGATAGAAGCGGGTCAATCCGCGTATGTATTTTTAGCATCGATGTGGGAAAACCGTGGATAGTCCAGCGAGTTATTTGTGTATTTCGCGAAAGACCAAACAATTATTGTGATAGATGGTTTGGTCGTACTTTCAGTTGCTTATTTCAAATATCTATATGGGGTTGATATCCGGGTGAGAGCTAATGGATCGCTTATTCTTCGGTATCAGTTGCGCCAGTTAAGCACTGCTGGTTCATATCATACTTTTTAATCAAGTCATAAAAAGTGGGGCGGGTCACACCGAGTAGTTTGGCTGCGGCAGAAATATTGTTATCGGTCATGCTGAGTGCACGCAAAATGGCGCCTCTTTCCGCTTCTTGACGTACGTGGCGCAAATTGAGCGAGAGTTCGCCCGCTTCTGCCAGACCTAAATCTTCGCGAGTGATATGTTTGCCGTCAGCCATAATAACCGCGCGTTTTATTTTATTTTCCATCTCGCGAATATTGCCCGGCCAAGGGTAATTTTCGATGGCGGCTGTGGCATCGGGGGTGAATCCGGTGACATTCTGACCGTGTTCTTTGGCGAATTTAAGTTTGAAGTGGCGCGCCAGTAATACTTTGTCGCCGAGACGATTGCGCAGTGGCGGAATGATCACGGTCATTTCACAAATGCGATAAAACAGGTCTTCACGGAAGCTGCCGTCTTTCACCATCTCTTCTAGATTTTTATTGGTTGCACAGATAACGCGCACATCCACGGGGATTTCCGCTCGCCCTCCTACGCGCTCAATCACTCGCTCTTGTAAAAAACGCAAAAGTTTTGCCTGCAAATTGAGTGGCATATCGCCAATTTCGTCGAGAAACAGGGTGCCTTCGTTGGCGGTTTCTACTTTGCCAAGGGTGGTTTTGTTGGCGCCGGTAAACGCGCCTTTTTCGTAGCCGAAGAGTTCGCTTTCGATCAGGTTTTCAGGCACAGCTGCGCAATTGATTGCAACAAAGCGTTTGGTTTTACGCGGACTCAAATGATGTATGGCGCGTGCGATTACCTCTTTGCCCGTGCCGCTTTCACCCAGCAGGGTGCAGGTCACAGTGGTGGGTGAAATCTTTTCCAGCTGGCGGCAGATTTTCAGCATCTGCGGGTCATTGGTGATCAGACCTTCCAGCGGTTCCTGCTGCGATAGGCTAATGCGACGGTTGTAGTCTTCCAGCTCAAAAATATTAAACGCGCGCTGTACGATCAGGTCGAGGGTGCTTGGATCAACGGGTTTTTGGTAGAAATCGTAGGCGCCCATAGCGACTGCGCGCAGGGCGTTGTCGCGGTCGGTTTTGCCGGTCATCACGATGATTTTGCTGTTGGGCGAAATGCGCAAAATATCCTGAATGCATTTAAAGCCTTCATCGACGCCATCTTCATCGGGCGGCAGTCCCAAATCCTGAATAATTACCGAGGCTTCGTGCAGGCGCAGGGCGGCGATGGCGTCTTGGCGGTTATCGGCCACTACGGTTTCGTATTGGTCAAAGTGCCAGCGCAACTGGCTTTGCAGGCCGCTGTCATCTTCGATGATCAGCAGGATAGGTTTGGTGGCGGGCGATTTACTCATGCGCTGTATTGGTCCTTATTCAACGGGAGGCTAATGGTGATAATGGTGCCTTGCCCCGGTTCACTCGCGACGTTCAATGTGCCATTGAGATCACTGATGTATTCGCGCGACAGGTAGACACCAATTCCCATGCCTTTGCCGGATTTGGTGGTTTCAAAAGGTTTGAACAAGCGGTTATGGATGAAATCCCAATCCATGCCCGAGCCGGTATCTTCAATAACGATGATGGCCCGGTTGTCGTCTATTTTGAGTGTAACATGAACTTTTCCGTCGTCTGGCGTCGCTTCCTGCGCATTTTTGATGAAGTTGGTAATGGTCATCACCAATCTCACCTGATCGGCGTTGATAGTGCGATAGTTGGGCTGGATATCGGCAGTGAGCGCCGGACTACCGCGTTGGCATTCATTGAACGCCTGATGCACTACGTCGGTGATCGACAAACACTTGACCAGATCCGAGTCGTCGCGGCGCAATTTTTTAAGCAAATTATTCATGCGATCCACAGAGTTACTGATGGTTTTGATCGCATCTTCAATAAATGCAGGGTTGCCTTTGTGTTTTTCGGCGTTGCGCACCACCAGTGCCTGTTGCGCAATCAGGTTGTTCAGGTCGTGGATAATAAACGCGACCAGCTTGTTATAGGTGTCGAACTGGCGACCTTCGGCCAGCTGCTCTGCCTGTTGATGGCGCTTGAGATAACTGCCGATCTGGCGCCCCATAGTTTTGAGTAAATCCAGATCTTCCCAAGTGAGGCTTTCATCCCCCGCCGGTTTGGTTAGCGCCATAAAGCCGACCAGCTCCTCGCCTGAAATCAGTGGGAACAACAGCCAGAGGTCGGGGATATTGTGCGCCCAGCAGGGGAGCACTTCATTGTGCTGGCTAAGGGCTTCGTTATCGCCACTATCGGGAATGAATACCCACTCGGATTCGATAAATGCTCTGCAGAACGGGCTGTCGACAGGTTCTTCTTGCAAATCGACAAAGTGAGGCAGATTGGCGCGATATACAGGTTCGTAGAACCCTTGTTTGCGCAGCCAGATAGCACCGCCCGGCGCTTTGGTTGGCGCGGCAACGGCGATAAAGGCGCGCTGGTTGACCTCACTTGGCTCTGCCGGTTGGGCGAGATAATTGATCAGCCGCAGCCACTCATTGCGGTAATCGTACTTGTAGCGAAACAGGTGTTTATTGATCAGCACCGACAGCCGCATACGGATACGGCTGGAGACAAACACAGTCGCAATCAAGAGCACCGCGCCCACAAGCAACAAACTGTAGAAAACCGTGCCCCAGTTGCCGCCGTAGAGCCGCACATAGTAGCCGCCCAGTGACAACACGGTGATCAGTATGCCGACCCCAACCAGTGAGGTGGTGTAAAACGCAATCGGGCGCGATAAGTTGAAGTTGGCCGGACGATCACTGCGCTGCAATAAGAGCATCCCACCCAGCGCCATAAACAGGCAGGTGGCGATGGACACGGCCGCGCGCGACTGCCAGAGCATAGGGTCGAGCCCTTTGAAGATAAGCGCGTGAGTAAATAAATAGATGTCGTAGAGAAAGATCGCCGCCAGATTCATACACAAAAGTTTGATCTGACGATCATTTTCGGCTGCGTAGCGATAAAGCTGTTCTACGCTCACCAGCGCAATAATTGCCAACCCCAGCGCGAACCAAATAGATAGACCGGTCTGATTCGTATTGGGCAGAAACAGCATAGCCACCGCCAGTGCGGTAATTGGCCAGCCGCCGGTGAACAACAATTGCAAACTGGCAGGTAGCTGGCGACGCTGGGCATTGCGCTTGAGGCTTAGGCCGATACAAAACACCCAAGCATTAAAGTGAAGATATTCGAGGATGATCAGTAGGTAGAGCGGAATAGGATTTGCGGAAAAAGAAAGCGCAATGGCGCTCAAATGTAGAGTATGAACTGCCGCCGCACCGGCAAATAGCCAGGTCTTTTGGTGGCGCACCAGCTGGAACAGATAGGTCGCGGTCAGCAGTGCCGAGATAACGGCGGCGCTAAAGTAAGCAACCAGAGTAACGCTGTTATATTCCATACTCATAAGAATCCTATCGCGGGCGTATAAACCTTTGTAATAAGCATAACAGCTGACACCCATAGAGAAAACTTAACGAAAATCTCCGTAAATCTTGTTGCTATTATTTAATAGGGCGTTTGTATCTAAATACTGCCATCGCCTGTGTGGGTATTTGCCGCTATAATGCGCGCCCAAAGATCACTCGATCTTCCTGAATTTATAATGGGCCAGCTGAAACCGTTGTTTCGGCGGCTGAGACCAATGAGGAAACTACCGTGAGCCACATGAAAAAACTGTTCGGAATCCTGTTAATGACTGCCATGGTGAGCGGTGTTGCTATTGCGAACGACGACGAAATTCAGGCGCGTGTTGCACCTGTAGGCACAACCTGTATGCAGGGCGATGAATGTGCCGCCGCGCCAGCACCTGCTGCCGCGGCCGGCCCTAAATCTGGTAAGGATGTTTTCACTGGGTTTTGTACCACTTGCCACGGTGCAGGCGTAATGGGCGCACCTAAATTCGGCACCGCCGCTGACTGGGCACCGCGTATCGCCAAAGGGTTGGATACACTTCATACCCATGCGATTAATGGCTTTAACGCCATGCCACCAAAAGGTATGTGTGCTGCTTGTTCGGACGATGAAATCAAAGCAGCGGTGGATTACATGGTAGATGGCAGTAAGTAATTTACTTGCGCCGTTAGACCTTTCCGCTAAACAAAAACCCTCGTCATGGTGACATGACGAGGGTTTTTTGTTTTTTTATCCGTTGTTTGTCGATGTGCTACTAAGGTCGATGCATTACATCCGAAGCAACTAAAGTGTCTGGGGTGCTGGCGAGGATGTATTTTCTATCGCTCGCTGATCTAATAAACCCGAGACAATCGCAAGCGCCAACGCACCCATCGACAGCAGCCCTCCCGCCCAATTCGGTGCCGTAAAACCTAAACCTGCAGCGATTACCAGACCTCCCAGCCAAGCGCCAAGGGCGTTACCAAGATTAAACAAGCCGATATTTACTGCTGAGGCCAGCGTTGGCGCCCCGGCAGCTTTGGCCTTGTCCATAACCAGTTTTTGAATGGGCGATACGGTTGCGAAGCCAAATGCTGCCATTAAGAAGATGCAAATTACCGAGGCGATTTGGCTGCTGGCGACAAAATTGAAAACGAAAAGCACAACCGCTTGAGCTAACAAAGTGAAATAAAGCATTGGCATCAGCGCGCGATCAGCATAGCGGCCGCCTAACCAATTTCCGACCACGAGGCCTAAACCAAACACCACTAATAGCCAGGTAATTGCGCTTTCACTGAAGCCCGCGACCTCAGTCATCATCGGAGCTATGTAGGTAATCGATGTAAAAAAAGCTGCGGGACCAAGGATGGTAATGCCCATCGCCAGCAGCACTCTTGCATTACCAAAAGCAGCAAACTCATGACGAATCCGCGGCGCTTTGGGTTTGGGGGTGGATGGGATCAGTGTGATTACCCCAATAAACGTCGCCACGCCAATCGCGGTAATGGCATAAAAAGTCACTTGCCAGGAAAACGCTTGGCTAAGCCAGGTGCCGGCAGGAACTCCCACCAAGTTAGCAACCGTTAGGCCAGAGAACATAAAGGCGATGGCGCGAACCCGCTGCTCTTTTGGCACCATTTCCGCCGCAAGTACTGCCCCTATGCCAAAGAAAGCGCCATGGGTTAATGAGGTGATGATCCGCCCGAGAATGGCGATATCGAATGTGGGGGCAATGGCGGTGACAAAGTTACCAACAACAAATAGCAGTGCCAAAAATGCCAGCATGGTTTTCTTTGATGTACGGTTGCCTAGCAGGGTAAGAATCGGGGCGCCGACAAAGACGCCCAGTGCATAGCTGGTTGCCAAATAGGCAGCGACAGGGATGCTAATGCCGAAATCGGCTGCGATAGCAGGCAGCAATCCGGCGATGACAAACTCAGTGGTTCCGATACCAAAAGCCCCTATAACAAGGGCCCATAATGCGAGAGGCATACTCACTCCTATAGCTAAACGCGATGATTTTTTGCATGATATGCCTAACTTTGTTAAGGGAAAAAGTGAAAATGCCTAATGAAAATGAAGAAACGAATGCCATTAAGCAGATCAGACATCAGCCCGCCAAATTGGATGATGTAGACCGAAAAATATTAGCCCTGCTCTCGGAAGACAGCTCGCGGAGCTACACCGAGCTAGGCGAGGTATTACATTTGTCTGCGCCGGCTGTTCACGACCGGGTAAAACGCCTGAAGCGGGATGGCGTCATCAAAGCCACAGTAGCGAAGATCGATGGCTGCAAAGTGGGGCGTACCTTGTTGGCATTTATATTGGTCAACGCAAAAAATGTCGCCAGCAGTAAGCGGTTATTAACCTTGGGGAATTTGCCCGAAATAGAGGAGATGCACACGGTGGCGGGCGATAGCGGCGTCCTGCTCAAAGTGCGGGTACGGGAAACCGAAGGGCTGGAAGAGTTGCTTGGCAAGATTCAGGAGATTGAAGGTGTCGATAGCACCAGAAGCTATGTGGTGCTATCGACCTTTGTTGAGCGTGGCCCAGATCCTAGTCTGTGATTCGCGTATCTAACTAAGCCAATGCTCCAAGTTGGCAAATGCTGGCTTGGAGCATTGTCTATGTTAAAAATTCGCCTTCAGGATCAGCGCGGCGCGGCGGTCGTTTACGAACCATGAACGGCCAGCTTCAGCGCCTTCGCCATCGAGGATCATGATGGTTTTGGTCTGGGTGTTGGCGATGTTGGTCAGCTGCAAACCGACGGTCACATTCTCGTTGATGTTGTAAAAGGCTGAGCCGTCGAGGAAACCGGCGTCGTCGTTCCACAGAGGGTACTTACTGATCACATCGCGTGTGGTCAGCAGGTACTTGGAGCGCCAGTTGTAGGCCAAACGCAGCGACCAGTCATTTTTGTCGTACATGGCGACAATATTGAAGGTGTCTTCCGATTGCCCTTGCAGTGGCACTTTGCCGAGATCAACGCGCGCGCCGGTATCGGTTGCGGTGCCGGCAAAGCCGTCGGAGCTGGCATCGCCGCTGTTAGGTACACCACTGGCGTCGATATAGGTGTAGTTCACCTGCAAACCCAAGCCGTCCCAAGGTGCGGGCAGCATGTCGTAGAACTGCTGATAGGCAATCTCGAAACCTTGCATGGTGCCGTCGCCACCGTTGCGTGTGCCTTCCACTTCCACGGTTTGGGTCACGCCGGATACCGGGTTGGTAAAGCTGCGCTCAAAGGTGCCGTAGACAAAGAAGTTGGACAAGTCTTTGTAGAAGAGCGTGGTGGTGAGTGAACCGACACTGGCGAAATACCATTCCAAAGATGCATCAAACTGGGTGGATTCCATCGGCTTGAGGCCGGGGTTGCCCGAGCTGCCGCGCCAGCCTGCGACTTCCGCACCCAAAATTCCGCCGCCTGCAGATGGATTATTCGGATCTTGTTCCGGCTGTTCGATGGTCACACCAATCGGGCTGAGGTTCGCCTGACTTTTCACCGCTTCCATATCCGGCAGGGCAATAGCTTTGGCCACCGCAAAGCGGGTGATGAGGTCGTCGGTCAACTCCACTTTCAAGTTGAAGCTGGGCAGGGTAGCTGAGTAGTCGGCGATGGCGTTTTGGGCGGTAAATGCATTATTACCAAAGCCGCGCTCGTCATTGCTCAGGTAGTTGTTGGGATCGCTCGCCCAGCGGGAAGAATCCATCGCCATCAAGGCTGCGCGTGCCGAGGCCAAATCGGCGTAACCGCCCTGATCGTAAAGCGCCTGACTGGCTTGGGTTGCCCAAGCATCTACCGATGCGGCGGTCAGCGGCAGGTTCATATCGGCAGGAGCGGCGTAATCCGGCACCAAATCCGGGTATTGCACCGAGCCGAGGGCATCGCGCTCAAGGCGCACATAGCGCAGGCCGATGTTACCGTTAAAGCGCAGCGCGTAATCCTCCGAGCCGAAATCCACCTTCACGTAAGCGGCTTCGTTGGTCTCTTTGGTCACATACACTTCCGAGGGGGTGAAGTAGTCGGTAGTGCCCGCGCGCTGGTTGGCGGGAATAAATGAGCCAGCATCCGCCAGCAGTTCGCGCCCGTTGATCACCTCTTTTACCAGCGAGGGCGATGCGTGCAGCATGCCGTTGCCGGGGATGGTCAAAACGCCGCCGCGATGGAAGTCGCTCCAATCCACTTGCACGTATTCCTGACCGGCGACTTTTTCCAAATCTGCCCAGTAGATGTCCGATTGCCAACGCGGCCCCAGTGCGCCCCAGTTATAGATGGATGAGCGCACTGTCTGCTCGCGTTCGGCCATGCGCAGACCGCCGCTAATGGCGGTGATGAAGTTGTCATCGAGGCTGTGTTTGATGTCGATGCGACCGGCCAGCGAGTCGCCCTCGGAGCGCTCGTAATGATCCATCGCTGCCTGCCAGAAATAGGAAGTCGGGTCCTGGAAGTAGTTGCTGTCGCCCGCCGGATCATCAGAAAAGCCGGGGAAACCAGTGGCGTAGATGTCCGGGTTGTTGGTGCGGTAGCCGTTCCAAGGCTCGATCAACGTCAGCGAAGGCGTGCTGCCGCGGGTGTCGTAATCCTGCATGGCGTGGGTCGCCAGCATCACGGTCACGTCATCGTCTTCGGTGTTGGCGTCGATATATTGCAGATCGAGGCTGTATTCCCAGTTGTCGTTGGGGGTGAATTTCAGGTTGAACGAGTAGTCATCCACCAGCGTGCGCGTGCTTTTGTAGCGGGTGTCGGTGGAGAAGATGTGACCCCACTGCGGGATATTCACCGGGTCATCGCCCCAAGCGCGCGGGATGCGATTGGTATTGCCGTCGGCGGCGCGCCAGCCATCTGAATCCACCAAAACACCGCCGAGGAAGATGCCTTGGTCATCAAATTCCAGTTCTGTGCCTTCGAGTGGACGGGTGCGGCGCACGTCTTGTTTGGCGCCTTCATCGTAGTAGCCGCCTTGGTATTTGATCGCGTATTCGGTCCAGTCCAGCTGCGCGTCTGAGCGCATAAATTGGAAGGTGCCGAGCAGGGTGTCGTCGTTACTCGCCCATTGGAAGGCAGCGGCATAGCCTTGACGGTCGCGCTCGTCGGTTTTCATCAGGGCGTTGGAGCCGTTGGGCATCCACACGCTGCCAGTGCCATCTTCTCCGACAAAACGCTCGGCGCCAGCGAGTACGGCGGCGTCGTATTTCACATAGGCATCACTCTGGATACCGTTGGACATGCCGGTCAGGGATGAATCGGCCACATTGAACAGCACACCAAATTCACCGGCGCTGGTGTCCCAGCGGTCGCTGAACAGGGCGGATACGGTGGGCGTCCAGTCTTCGGCCATATCGCCATAGGAATAGTCGGCAGAGATGGCGAGCACGCGGTCATTCGAATCAAATGGTTTGCGCGTGCGCAGGCTGACGGTGCCGCCAATGCCGCCTTCGATCATGTCGGCGGTTTGGTTTTTGTAGATGTCCACACCGCCCATCAACTCGGGAGGAACATCCTGAAAGCTCAGGCCGCGGCCGGAGTTGGCGGTAAAGGAATCGCGCCCGTTAAATTCCGAGCGGGTGGCGTTCATACCGCGAATCACCGCCGCCGAACCTTCGGTGCTGAAGTGGTCGGGGTCGTTGGCCGAGGCAAAGCGCTCGATGGATACACCAGGAACCCGCTGCATGGCTTCCAGCACACTGCGGTCGGGCAGCGAGCCGATGTCGTTGGCGGAGATGGAATCCACCACGGTATCGGCGTTGCGTTTAATTTCTTGCGCATTTTGCAAGTTGGCGCGCACGCCGGTGACGGTAACTTCTTCCACACTGCCATCAAGCTGTGCATCTTGGGCAATTACCGGCGCAGTCAGCGCCATAATGCACAGGGTCAGCAGCGAGCGGGAAAAGCCGGTGGCTTTTGTTTTGAGGATGGTTGTGGCCGTGGTGTGCCGATGAGAATTATTGTTGTAGGTGTACATTGCTACCTCTCGTGTTTTTCAGTCGTTATGGTTTTTGTTGGTCTTGCTGGTTTTGTTGCAGAACAGACGCGCGCCCGAGGGAGGCATCAGGCGCCATGGTCGACTTTCACAGGTAAAAATGCGCACCAGTTTGGGCGTTAAGCGCAAACTGGTGACTGTTTTCGTAAAGTGGTGCGATTTTTTGGGGGAGGGGGCTGGTCTGGGGGATCGTTAATCGAACAGATTAAGCAGGTTGGATAGGGTTTCTTCACCTTTGGCGGTATTCTTCTCGGCGCTCTGTTCGCCAAAGCCTTCCCACTCGACATCCTCGGGTGGGAGTTCATCCAAAAAGCGACTGGGGGTGGTTTCGCTCATTTCGCCAAACTGTTTGCGTTTGCCCGCGAGGGTCATGCTCAGAGTGCGCTGGGCGCGGGTGATGCCCACATAAGTCAGGCGGCGCTCTTCTTCAATATTGTTGTCTTCAATACTATTGCGATGGGGTAGCAGCTCCTCTTCCATGCCCACCATAAACACGTGCGGGAACTCCAAACCTTTAGAGGCGTGCAGGGTCATCAGTTGCACCTGATCGCTTAAGTCCTCTTCTTCCTGCCGCTCCATCAAATCGCGCAACACCAGTTTGGCGATGGCATCCTCAATGCGCGTGCTTTCGTCCTCGTCATCATCGGCGGTTTTATCGAGGCTTTTTTGCAGGGATTCGACCAGATAATGTACGTTTTCTAAACGCTTTTCCGCCGCCTTGGGGGTGTTGGAGTTCTGGTAAAGCCAGCCTTCGTAGTCGATATCACTCAGCATTTCACGGATTGCATTGACCGGGTTGTCGCTCCGGCAGTTCTGCCCGACCTGTTTCAGCCAATGTGTAAAGCGTTGTAAACGCTCAAGATTTTTCTCAGGAATGCGACTTTGTAAGCCAATTTCATCGAGCGCAGCAAATAAACTGATCTCCCGTTCAGTGGCGTAACCGCCCAAGGCTTCCAGCGTGCTGGTGCCTATTTGACGGCGCGGGGTGTTGATCACGCGCAAAAAGGCATTGTCGTCATCGGGGTTTACGATCAGCCGCAAATAGGCCATCACATCCTTGATTTCGGTTTTACCAAAAAACGAAGAGCCGCCGCTCATCTTGTAGGGAATCTGGTGGTGCTGGAGTTTCATTTCCAGCAGGCGCGCCTGATGGTTGCCGCGGTAGAGCACGGCAAAATCGCGGAACTTGTACTGCTTTTGCAGGCGTTGGGTGATGATTTCGGTGGCGATGCGCTCGGCTTCCGCCTCTTCATTTTTGCAGCGGATGACGCGGATTGGATCACCCAAGCCCATCTCACTCCAGAGCGCCTTGTCGAATTCGTGCGGATTGTTGGCGATGAGATGGTTGGCCACGCGCAGGATGCGGCTGGTGGAGCGGTAATTTTGCTCCAGTTTGATCACGCGCAAACTCGGGTAATCCTGCTTGAGTAGACTCATGTTTTCGGGGCGAGCGCCGCGCCAGGCGTAGATTGATTGGTCGTCATCGCCCACCACTGTGAGTGCGCCGCGGTTGCCGACAATGAGTTGCACCAGCAAGTATTGGCTGGAATTGGTGTCCTGATATTCATCCACCAAGAGGTAGCGAATTTTGCGCTGCCAGCGCTGGAGCACTTCTGGGTTGGTTTGGAACAGCTCCACCGGAATCAGGATCAGGTCGTCAAAATCCACCGCGTTATAGGCGCGCAGCGCTTGGTTGTAACGCTGGTAAATGATGGCGATGGTCAGCTCACCGGGGCTTTGCGCCATGCTCATGGCGCGCTCGGGGATGATCAGATCGTTCTTCCAGTTGGAGATTTGATTCTGCACCAGATCGAGATGATCGCTATCCAGATCGCCGTCTTTGAGCATCAACTCTTTAAGCAGCGAGCGGGCGTCGTCGGAATCAAAAATTGAAAAGCCGGGTTTAAAGCCGAGGCTTTTGTGCTCGCGGCGGATGATATTCAGCCCGAGGTTGTGAAAGGTGGACACCGTCAGCCCGCGCGAGGCGCTGCCTTTGACCAGCTTGCTGGCGCGCTCTTTCATCTCGCGCGCAGCCTTGTTGGTAAAGGTGAGCGCGGCAATGTGGCGTGCGGGAATATCGCACTGTTCGATCAAGTAGGCGATCTTGCGCGTGATCACACTGGTCTTGCCGCTGCCCGCGCCCGCCAGCACCAGACAGGGGCCATCGATGTAAAGGACGGCTTCTTTTTGGCGGGGGTTGAGTTGAGTCACGGTGCGGGGCCTTGAGCTGAATCGGGTAATGATTGGGCGGGCATTCTAACAAGCTGAACTTGCCTTGTGGTAACCCAGCTTTTGGGAGCGGTATGGCGCGTAGATGCTAGCGCTATAACTACAAGACCGGAACTTGGGGCTTTAAGCGGCCATTTGATCTATACACAGCGTTCAGTTTGGGGCAGGTGGCTGCTACCATTTGTTTATGCGAGCGCTGAATTTTGTGCCAAGTATGCGTTTGAAAGGGATAGAGAACGATGGAAAAGAAGGTAAAAATTTTGTTTATCGACCGGGAGCGAAGTGAATATCAGCTCATCGCCGAGGTCTTGTCGCAAGTTCGTCATGTAGAGTACGAACTGGCGTGGTGCGACCGCTTGGAATCCGCACTCACCAAGATTTTATCGCAAGAATTTGATGTGGCACTGCTCAACTATTATTGGGGCACTGCCAATGCGCGCGACTTGCTCAATGCCGCGCGCGTGCAAGCTTGCCAGACCCCGATTGTGGTGATGACCGATGAGATGGAAACCGAGGTAGACCGCGAGGCGATTCGCGCGGGTGCGGCGGATTATCTGGTCAAAGGGCAAATTAATCACCAGCTGCTGGAGCGCACTTTGCGCTATGCCATTGAGCGCAAGCGCACCGAGCAGCACCTCACCCGCCTTGCACATTATGATCCGCTGACCGATATCCCCAATCGCATTTTGTTCCTTGATCGGCTGGAACACGCGATCCATTTGGCCGAGCGCGACAATGTCAGTTTTACACTGATGTTCGTCGATCTTAACGGCTTCAAGCAGGTAAATGATAACTTCGGCCACGATGCGGGCGACGCGATTATCCGCATCTGCGCCGAGCGCTTGAATGCGTGCCTGCGCCGCAGCGACTCGGTTGCGCGTATCGGCGGCGATGAATTCACCCTGCTGCTACAGCACATCGCCATTAATACCGATGTCGCCCATCTCGCCGAAAAAGTCATCAAAACCATCGAGCAACCCGCAGATATCAACGGCCATGAAGTGGTGGTGGGTTGCAGTATCGGCATCGCCATCTATCCGCAGGCGGGGCGCGATGCCGATACTTTGCTGAAGCATGCCGATATGGCGATGTATAAAGCCAAGCAGGATGCGGGCAGCAGCTACCGTTTTTTTACCGAGGTAATGAATCAGGATGTGCGCCGTCAGCTGCGTCTGGAATCCGATCTGCGTGCGGCGCTGCGGCAGCAGCAATTTGTGCTGCATTATGTTCCTCGTGTGGAAGTGAGCAGCGGCAAAGTGGTTGCGTTGGAGGCCATGCTGCGCTGGAACAAACCGGGGCAGGGGCTGGTAGACGCAAGCGATTTTATCGCCACCGCGGAAGAGACCGGCATCATCAATGCGCTGGGTTACTGGGTGATTCGCCAAGCCTGTAACGACTTGAAATTACTGCAATCCTGCTGGGATGAGCCTCTGATGATGGCGATCAAACTCTCGGTGCGTCAATTCAAAGATGACAATTTGGTACATGAAGTTGCGCGGATTTTCGCCGATAACGATATCCAACCCGGCGATATCGAGTTTGAAATCACCGAAACTGTGTTTGCCGACAATATCGAGCTGGTGTCGCTGTGTATGCGTCCGCTGGCGTTTTTTGGCATCAATTTTTTGCTCGACAGCTTCGGCGCGGGAAACTCTTCGCTGTTGCATTTACAGCGCTTGCCGATCAGTACCGTCAAAATCGATTTGGGTTTCCTGCAGGAGTTAAATCGCAGCCATACCGACAAGCGCTTGGTGTCGGCGATGATTGCGCTTGCGCATAACCTGGGTAAGTGGGTAGTGGCCGAAGGGGTGGAAACCCGCGAGCAAAAAGAGTGGCTCAAGGAAATGGGCTGCGACCTTATGCAAGGCCAGTATTTTGCATCGCCCAAATCCTACGAGGATATTCTTGGCTGGCTGCAACTATCAGTTGCGCACCAGCATCTACGCCCTAATTGAGGCTCAGCTACTCGGCTGGCGGTCGAGTGTGCGGTAACTCAATGCTTCGCTGATATCCACTGTATTCACCTGCTCGCGCGCTGCCATATCGGCCAGTGTGCGCGCCAGTTTCAATACGCGATGGTAGGCGCGGGTCGATAAGCCCAGCTTCTCAATTGCCTGTTCCAGTAACTGCTTATCGGCGGGCATCAGCTCACAATAGCGTTCTAACTCGGGCGCACTGAGCTGGTGATTGGCCTTACCTTGGCGTGCAAGCTGGCGTGCGCGCGCCTGCTCAACCCGTGTGCGAATCACGCTGCTGCTATCGCCCGTGGTTTTATTGTGCAATTCCCCTTGGCGCAGGCTGCGCACCGGCACATGCATGTCGATGCGGTCGAGCAGCGGCCCCGAGATCTTATCGCGATAGCGTTTCACCTGATCGGGCGTGCAGCGGCAGCGATTGGCGTCGCTGCCGTGATAGCCGCAGGGGCAGGGGTTCATGGCCGCGACCAGCTGAAAGCGCGCCGGAAAACAGGCTTGGCTGCGCGCACGCGAAATCCGCACCTCGCCACTTTCCAGCGGCTCGCGCAGAACTTCGAGAACTTTGCGCGGAAATTCGGGTAACTCGTCGAGAAAAAGCACACCCGCATGGGAAAGTGAAATCTCACCCGGTTTGGGATTGCTACCGCCGCCAACCAGTGCAATCGCGGAAGATGTATGGTGTGGCGCGCGAAACGGGCGACGGCGCCCTTGATAATCCTGTCCTTGGGCGGCGACTGAATAGATCGCGGCCACATCCAGCATCTCGCGCTCACTCAAGCTGGGCAAAATTCCCGGTAAGCGGCTGGCAAGCATGGTTTTGCCGGTGCCCGGCGGCCCGTAAAACAGCAAATTATGGCCGCCGCTGGCGGCTATCTCCAATGCGCGTTTGGCGTGGGACTGGCCTTTTACATCGAGGATATCCAGCAGATTGTCGTCGAATTTGCCGCTATCTTGCGCCGCTTCGGCTTGTGGTAGGGCTTCGCGCTGGTGCAAATGCGCGCAGACTTGCAGAAGGTTTTCTGCACCAAAGACGCGCGTAATACTGCTGAATGCCGCCTCACGTGCGTTGGCTGTGCTAATTATCAAGTCACGTTCCGCATCCCCACAGGCGAGCGCTGCTGGCAGCGCTGCACTAATAGGGCGCAACTCGCCCGAGAGCGCCAACTCACCCAAAAATTCGTATCGCTCCAATTGCTCCAGCGGAATCTGCCCCGAGGCGGCGAGTATGCCGAGGGCGATGGGGAGGTCGTAGCGGCCACCTTCTTTGGGTAAATCGGCAGGTGCCAAATTGACGGTGATGCGCTGGGCGGGAAATTCCAGGTGGCTGTTGATGAGCGCGCTGCGCACCCGGTCTTTGCTCTCTTTTACGGCGGCTTCGGGCAGGCCGACAATCGAGAGGCTGGGCAGCCCGTTGGAGATATGAACTTCAACGGTGACCTGCGGGGCGTTGATGCCAAGTTTGGCGCGCGAGTTTACGATGGCGAGTGACATTGACGATCCTTGTGATTGTTTTTAAACGATTTTTTGGTGGTTTGGCGAGCAGTGCTACGTCTAAATCCCTGCGGCAATCTCGTCTGAACCTGTGCGCGACTGACTATAAAACAAGCTGATGGCCAAACACAATTGGCCAGTTGGCGTCAGTCTATTGTTCCAGTCGCGCCAATTGTTGTTCAAGCGCTTCCAGTTTTTGGCGAGTGCGCAGGAGCACTGCTGCTTGGGCATCAAATTCTTCACGCGTGACCAAATCCAAACGCGCTAATGCCGATTGCAATACCAAATGCAATTCCCGCTTGGGGAGCAGTTGGTCGCCTTGGGGAAGTTGGTTCTGGATTTCCTCTAATAGCCGTTGAGCCAGATCTTTGATCATAGGTGTGTTCCTGTTCCGGTGAATCCGTGCAGTTTACCCCTTGGTTTCCCTCATCGCACCCGCAGCCGTTAGTCGTGGCGCCTGATTTTTTGTTCTGGTGGCGATAAATGTGGCTTTTGGTGACTGTGTTCAAAACTGGTGCTGGCGGTTTGTTGCGTTGTTCAAAAATGGTGCAACACTTGTATTCGGGCTTGGATATTTTTTCTGTTTGCTTGATGTTTTATATCTAAGTTAATGATTTATATGGGTTTTATGAAATTGGCCTGCTCTGTGCAAAATCGCGAATGAACCAATTGTGAGGTTGGCACCCTGGTAGTTTGCCCCTCGATAGTCTTTCCGGTGCTTCCTGCATCTTGTGTGCGGGGATTTTTTTAGGAGCGCGATCAATGAAATTGGTAACAGCGATCATCAAGCCATTTAAGTTGGATGTGGTGCGTGAAGCACTCTCCGATATAGGTGTGCACGGCATGACCGTGACTGAGGTAAAAGGTTTTGGCCGTCAGAAAGGCCATTCCGAACTCTACCGTGGGGCAGAGTACGTGGTGGATTTTTTGCCGAAAACCAAAGTGGAGATTGCCATCTCGGACGCTGAAGCTGATTCAGTGGTCGAGGCCATCAGTAAGGCTGCTAACAGCAGCAAGATTGGTGACGGCAAGATCTTTGTATCTGATTTGGAGCAGGTGGTGCGGATTCGCACCGGCGAAACCGGCGACCAAGCGTTGTAATTCACTTTTAATAAACAGACGGGGAACAACCAATGGAAGAGAATATTTATCATCTTCAGTACGCGATGGACACCTTCTACTTTTTAGTATGCGGTGCCTTGGTGATGTGGATGGCGGCTGGTTTCGCCATGCTTGAGGCGGGTCTTGTGCGCGCTAAAAACACCACCGAAATTTTGACCAAAAACATAGTGCTGTTCGGTACTGCAAGCACCATGTATTTGGTATCTGGTTACGCCATCATGTACGGCGGCAGCTTCTTCTTAACTGGTATCGCCGATGTGGACGTTACCGAAACCCTGAAGAGCTTCGCTGAGCGCGAAGATGGTTTCACCGGTGGTTCTATCTATTCCGGTGCTTCTGACTTCTTCTTCCAGGTTGTGTTTGCTGCTACCTGTATGTCGATCGTATCAGGTGCTGTAGCTGAGCGTATGAAGCTCTGGGCATTCCTGTTGTTCTCTCTGGTAATGGTTGGTTTCATCTACCCAATGGAAGGTTCTTGGACTTGGGGTGCAGAAGGTGTATTCGGTCTGAACCTTGACGATCAATTCGGCTTCAAAGACTTTGCTGGTTCAGGCATCGTCCACATGGCTGGTGCTGCTGCTGCTCTGGCTGGTGTGTTGTTGCTGGGTGCACGTAAGGGCAAATACGGTCCTAACGGTGAAGTAAATGCAATCACCGGTGCTAACCTGCCTTTGGCTACTCTGGGTACATTCATCCTGTGGTTCGGCTGGTTCGGTTTCAACGGCGGTTCAGTATTGAAGCTGGGCGACGTTGCCAATGCTAACTCTGTTGCAATGGTGTTCCTGAACACTAACGCTGCTGCCGCTGCTGGTTTGATCGGTGCGCTGATTGTTGCTCGCTTGCTGTTCGGCAAGGCTGATTTGACCATGATTCTGAACGGTGCTCTGGCTGGTCTGGTTGCAATCACTGCAAGCCCTGATACTCCAAGTGCACTGGGTTCTGCTCTGATTGGTTTGGGTGCTGGTGTGTTGGTAGTGTTCAGTATTCTGGCGCTGGATAAAGTACGTATCGATGACCCGGTTGGTGCCATCTCTGTTCACGGTGTTGCTGGTCTCTACGGTCTGTTGGTAGTTCCATTCACCTCAGAAGGTACAACTTTCTTCGGTCAATTGATCGGTGCAGCTGTGATCTTTGCTTGGGTGTTCGCTGCAAGCTTGGTGGTGTGGTTCATCATCAAACTGGTTATTGGAATCCGTGTAAGCGAGGAAGAAGAATTTGAAGGCGTTGACTTGGCTGAGTGCGGTATGGAAGCATACCCAGAATTCACTCGCACCAAGTAATGCTAACCGCTCGCCGTTGCCACAGCGGCGGCGAGCAAATACCTTACCCGCTATAAAGTTGTTGTTGATGTGTGAAACTTGGGTGTATCTTTACTCTCACGTTTCCGGATTCAGGCAGATCGCGCACTGAGCTTCCGGCACCAGCATTCACAAGACTCCAGCAAAGGAATTAATAATGAAACTGATTACCGCTGTTGTAAAACCCTTCAAACTCGACGACGTGCGCACTGCATTGTCTGACGTAGGTGTGCAAGGCATGACCGTGACTGAAGTGAAAGGCTTTGGTCGTCAAAAAGGTCACACTGAACTGTATCGTGGTGCTGAATACGTTGTAGATTTTCTGCCAAAAGTAAAAATTGAATTGGCGGTAGATGATTCAATGGTTGAGCAAGCGGTAGAGGCCATCACCAAAGCAGCACAAACCGGCAAAATCGGCGATGGTAAAATCTTTATCGCTCCGCTCGATGAAATTATCCGTATCCGCACCGGCGAAACCGGTTCAGACGCTGTTTAATTGATCGGGTTCATTTGATGGGCGCGATTAGCGAATTTGTATCGCTAACGCAAATAAAAAACGTCGCTTGGTAGCGGCGTTTTTTTATGGCTGATTATTTGTTGTTGCGCAGGTGTTGCGGCAGGAGTTCTTGCAAGTTGGTGCGCAGCTGCTTAATAAAGCGGCGATGCTGAATGTAAAAATACGCGGGCAGACCAATCAGCATTAACAGTAATGCGCTGGTTTGTTGCGACATACCCAGCGCCGGGCGTAGCACCAACACAAAAACAAAGCACAGACAAATCATAATCAGCGCGCTGATTAAATTGTTGCGCCAGATTTTCATCTTGTGTTCGGCTGAAAAAGTATTTTGGTATGCCTGAGCAATCAGTGCTTGCTGTTCGGCGGCGGGCAGTGATGACAATTCAGGGAAATGTTTTGCAATATGTTTGAAATTCATAGGTGTAATAAATAAGCAATTAATGTGTGTTAACTAACCAAAAAAATCCTAACAATTGATGCTTTTTTGTCACTTTTTCTTGGGCCAGTTGCAGGCGCTAGACTTGGTAATAGTTAATAACTAAAATCCGCCGCGATGGCTGTCTGTAAGACAAAAAAAGCCTAAAAATTCATAGCCAATGATCATGACGTTTAAAAGAGTCTGCGCTATAAATTAGCCGAAGCCTTGAATGAAGCTCATTGGGCTTGGCAGAAATGAACAATACTAAGAACTCACATTGTACAAGTTTTCAGGTGACATTATGACTGATGAAGACCCCATTAACGACGACGATATTGACGAGACTGGCGTAGACGGGGAAGAGGACGCAGAAGACGCGGACGAGTCGCTCGATAGCGATGAGGCCAGTTTTTCTGGCGGATCATCCAAATCCAAAGCTGCGGCAGAATCCGAAGCGCTGGAAGATTTCAGTATCGCTTCACGCCAAAAGGCGCGCGATGAGCTGGAAGAGCAAATCGCCGCATTTTTAGCGAAGGGCGGAAAAATTAACGAAGTACCGGCGAATGTCACCGCCGATCCACCAAAAAAGCCGACCCCGGATTACGGTGGTCGTCCCATCTAAAAAGCACATTTTTACTATCGGCCCCGCATTGGGGCCGATTTGTTTTTAAGGGGTGTTAGCCCCGTTGGTTATTGCTGTAAATCCCTGGGTTTAAATGGCTGGCGCGGGCGGGTTTTTGCGCCGCTAAATACTGGATTTTTAACTACCCAGTTAAGTAGAATGACCGCTCTTTTGCGTAGGTTCGCAGCCGTACATCTGTCCGCTTTGCGAGCTGAAATCGTCTCGGGCGCGCCTGCACGTGACTTCTTCCCCTGCCATACGTTGGCCACATAACTAGAGGAGCTCTGTCGAGGTGAATGAACCGCGCGCCCTGCTGATTCTCAATAATCTGTCTAAAACCTATGGCAGTAACCGAGTTCTCGATAATTTCGACCTCACCATTTTTGACGGCGAATTTTTTACTCTTCTAGGCCCATCCGGTTGCGGTAAAACCACAGTGCTGCGGATGATCGCGGGTCTGGAAGAAACAGACACAGGTGTAATCCAGTTGGACGGTCAGGATATAGCGCCTGTACCCGCAGAAAAACGCCCGATCAATACCGTATTCCAAAGCTACGCGCTCTTTCCGCACATGACCGTGTTCGACAATGTCGCCTTCGGTTTGCGTATGAGTGGTGTGGCGAAAGAAGAAATCGCACCGCGCGTGATGGAGGCCTTGGAAATGGTGCGTTTGGGTGATTTTGCGCAGCGCAAACCAGCGCAATTGTCCGGTGGTCAGCAGCAGCGTGTAGCCATCGCCCGTGCAGTAGTGAATCGCCCCAAACTCCTGTTGTTGGATGAATCCCTCTCGGCGCTCGATTACAAACTGCGCCAGCAAATGCAGATCGAACTCAAACGCTTGCAGCGCAAGCTTGGCATCACTTTCGTCTATGTCACCCACGATCAGGAAGAGGCGCTGTCTATGTCTGACCGCGTAGTGGTCATGAACAAAGGCAAGGTGCAGCAGTTGGGTACTCCGCGCGAAATTTACGAGCAGCCCGCTAATTTGTTTGTGGCCAAGTTCATCGGCGAGATAAACCAGCTTGAAGGCGAAATCATCGAAGTTGATGGCAATCACGAATACGAAGTACGTGTTGAAGGTCTTAAGTGGCGCCTGCACGCCGAACACAATTTCAAAGTGGGCGATAAGGTCAATGTGCTACTGCGCCCTGAAGATGTGCGTGTTGAATACATTGATGATCCGCACCCCGACCAGTATCTGGTAGGCACAGTGGTAGAGCGCAACTACAAAGGTAAAACCCTCGATTCATTGATTCGTCTGCCATCCGGCATTGAAATGATCGCCAGCGAATTCTTCGACGAAGATGATCCTTCATTTGATTACAGTCTCAACCAAAAGGTCGCCATCAAGTGGGTGCCGGGCTGGGAAGTGGTACTGCCTTATGAAGCTTAATCTTGGCCCATTTCGCTTTTGGGCGATTGGACTTGCCAGTGTCTGGCTGACACTGTTTGTCTTTTTTCCCAATCTACTGGTAATTCTTACCAGTTTTCTAACACGCGATCCGCAGGCGACCGTCAGTTTGCCAATCAATGCAGATAGCTATGTGCGCACCCTCGATCTGCTCTATTTGAAGGTTCTGTGGGATTCGCTGCGCATGTCGCTGCTGGCAACCGTTGTGTGCTTGGTTATCGGCTATCCCTTTGCGATGGCGATTGTCAGCCTGCCCAAACGCTGGCAGCCGGTGATTCTGTTTTTGGTGATCCTCCCTTTCTGGACTAACTCGCTGGTGCGTACCTACGCTATCCAGTTCATTCTGGGTAATCAGGGGATTATCAATAAGTCGTTAATTGGCTTGGGGTTAATCGACAAACCGCTGCAATTGCTCTACACCCAATTCGCGGTAATCCTCGGCCTTTGCTACATCCTGCTGCCTTTTATGGTGTTGCCACTTTATTCAGCGTTGGAAAAGCTGGATGTGCGTTTACACCACGCCGCCAAAGACTTGGGTGCTAGCCCTTTGCGCCGGTTTTGGCATATCACTGTACCGCTCACGTCGCCCGGTATTGTGGCGGGTTGTTTGATGGTGCTGCTGCCATCGATGGGGATGTTCTACATCTCTGACCTGCTCGGCGGCGCTAAAAACCTGCTGCTCGGTAACGTAATTAAAACCCAATTTCTGCACACGCGCGATTGGCCGTTTGGCTCCGCGTTCAGTGTGATTTTGATTGTGCTGCTCGGATTTATGCTCTGGCTGTATTTCCGCGCTGCACGTTTTGTAAGCAAGCAGGGAGGTCTCGATGGCTCCGATTTTTAGATGGGGTTTCATGGGCCTGGTGCTCGCGCTTATTTACCTCCCCATTTTGGTGCTGGTGGTGAACTCCTTTAATGCATCCAAGTATGGTATTCGCTGGGGCGGTTTTACTTTTCAGTGGTATGAGAAGTTTTGGAACAACGATGGTTTGATGACTGCGGCGCTCAATTCCCTCACTGTATCCATAGTGGCGGCGAGTGCGGCGACAATCATTGGCACGCTTGCTGCTGTTGCATTACATCGTTACCAGTTCAAAGGTAAGGCGCTGCTGTCCTCGATGGTGTTTGTAAGTATGCTGACACCCGAGATTGTGATGGCAATTTCCTTATTGATTGTATTTATGACCTTGGGCATCAAGCTGGGCTTTGTCTCTTTGGTGATCGGCCACATCACTTTCTGTTTGCCGTTTGTGATAGTGGCGGTCTACTCGCGCTTGAAGGGGTTTGATATGAAAATGCTGGAGGCTGCGCGGGATTTGGGCGCATCTGAAAGCAGTATTTTCTGGAAAATTATCCTGCCGCTGGCATTGCCTGCAGTCGCGGCGGGATGGTTATTGAGTTTTACCCTGTCATTGGACGATGTGATCGTCAGTGCGTTTGTGACTGGCCCTGGTTATGAAATATTGCCGCTCAAGGTTTACTCCATGGTGCGGGTGGGTGTTTCGCCTGAAGTAAATGCAATCTCGACAATTTTGTTGGTTGTTTCTTTGACTCTGGTTGTTATTTCCCAACTTCTTTTACGTGAGGATAAATAAAATGAAAAAATGGTTGGCTCTAACCGCAGCACTTTTGATCAGTGGATGTTCCGATAAGCCTGAGACTCAGGCACCTGCAGAAACTACCGCTGCACCTGCTGCATCTGAAGCGGCTGCTCCCGCTGCTGGCCCGCAAAAAGTAGTGATCTACAACTGGACTGAATACATTCCTGCCGCTGTGTTGGAAGCCTTCACCAAAGAAACCGGCATCGAAGTTGAGTACGCCACTTACGAAAGTAACGAGGCGATGTACGCCAAAATCAAATTGATGGATGGCAAGGGTTATGACGTTGCTGTGCCGTCAACCTTCTACGTTGAAAAAATGCGCAAAGAAGGTCTGATTCAGCCAATCAAAAAAGACATGCTGGCGAATTACGGCAACCTCGACGCCAACATGATGAACAAGCCATACGACCCAAATAACGAATTCAGTGTTCCTTATTTGTGGGGTGCGACTTCAATTGCGATCAATGGCAATGATGTTGATGCAAGCCAGATTACCAAGTGGGCTGACCTGTGGAAGCCTGAATATGCTGGCAAGTTGATGATCATGGACGATGTCCGTGACAACTTCTACGTAGGTCTGCGTGTTGCCGGTTTCCAAAACAACAGCACCAATGAAGAAGAAATCAAAGCCGCGTATGAAAAGCTGAAAGCGCTGTGGCCAAGCATCAAAGTGATCAACTCTGACTCACCCAAAACCCCATTGATCCAAGGCAACGTCAGTATTGGTGCCATCTGGAACGGTGAAGCCTATATGGCACAGCAGGAGATGGATAATCTGCAATACATTTATCCTGAAGAGGGGGCGGTGTTGTGGGTTGATAGCTTTGTAATTCCAAAAGGCGCGGCCAACGTAGAAAACGCACACAAGTTCATCGACTTTATGCTGCGTGCTGAAAGTGCCAAAGCTGCTATCGAAGAATTGGGCTATGCCGCACCTAACACTGCCGGTATTGCTCTGCTCGATGAAGCGCTGCGCAACAACAAAACCGTATTCCCTGCCGCGGAAGATATTGCCAAGGGCAGCTTCCATCAGGACTTGGGCGATACCGTATTGGTTTACGAAAAATACTGGGAGTTGCTGAAAGCAGGCCAATAAGCTGCGATCAGATCGCCCACAACGCCAGCCTTAGTGCTGGCGTTTTTTTTGCGCAGAGTTTTACGGTACAGACTTGGGTTCGTCCTTCTATAGGTCAGAGTGTTATCATGACGGCCAATATTTGCTTGGTGTACTTCTATCATGACTTACTCTGCTGCGCGCCCGCTGCGTATCGCCACTCGTAAAAGCCTGCTTGCTCTTTGGCAGGCTGAATATGTCAAAGCTGAATTGGAAAAACATCACCCGGGTTTAGTGGTTGAATTAGTGCCATTAACCAGTCGCGGCGACAAAATTCTCGATGTGCCTTTGGCCAAAGTGGGCGGCAAGGGATTGTTCGTCAAAGAGCTGGAACAGGCGCTGTTGGAAGGTGATGCGGATATTGCAGTGCATTCCATGAAAGATGTGCCTATGGAATTTCCGGCGGGCTTGGGATTGTCGGTGATTTGCCCGCGTGAAGATGCGCGCGATGCTTTTGTCTCCAATCGTTTTAATTCACTCAATGACTTGCCTCAAGGCGCGGTAGTCGGTACTTCTAGCCTTCGTCGCCAATGCCAGTTATTGGCTTATCGCCCGGATTTGCAGATTAAATTTTTGCGCGGCAATGTGCAGACGCGCTTACAAAAATTGGATGATGGCGAATACGATGCAATTATTCTCGCGGCCGCAGGTCTGATCCGATTGGAATTGCAGGCTCGCATTCGCGCTTTCATTACTCCCGAACAAAGCTTGCCTGCGGGCGGGCAGGGCGCTGTGGGAATTGAGTGCCGCATCGACGACGCAGCAACAATCGAATTGCTGAAGCCTTTGCACCATCAAGCGACAGCCGAGCAAGTCTTGGCAGAGCGCGCTATGAATCGTCACCTGCAAGGCGGCTGCCAAGTGCCTATCGCCTGCTATGCTATTCATCAGGGCGAAGGTTTATGGTTGCGCGGTTTGGTTGGTTCGCCCGATGGCAATCAAATGCTGTTTGATGAAATTTCCGGTTCAGTTGCCGATGCCGAAAAAATGGGCATTGAGCTGGCCGAGCGGCTGCTCGCGGCTGGCGCCGATAAAATTCTCGCCGAGGTTTACGCCAGCGCGGATTAATTATGGCCAGTTCAGCGCAAGACTTTCGTGTAGTTATCACCCGGCCTGAAGCGCAAGCGGCACCTTGGGCTGAACATTTGCAAACGCTGGGTTTTGAGTGCGCGCGAGTCAATCTGTTAGATATTGTGGCCGTTAGCGACGAACAAAAAATTCGGGCGATCAAAAACAAAATTCTGGATTTTGATCTCTACCAAAAGGTGATTTTTGTCAGTCAGAATGCCGTCGATTGCGGTATGACATGGCTTGAAGATTACTGGCCGCAGTTGCCAATCGGAATCGATTATTTTGCGGTGGGTGCTACAACAGCAAAAAAATTGGCTGATTACGGCGTTCGCGTGCAGGATTTGGCCGTTAGCAATAGTGGCGGTATGACCAGCGAAGATTTGCTCAATGCTGAACACTTGCAAGATGTTGATGGCGAAAAAATTCTTATTTTTCGCGGCTGCGGCGGACGCGGTCATCTTGCTGAAAAGCTGCATGAACGTGGTGCCTGGGTCGATTATTGTGAGTTGTATGAGCGAGTGCTGCCAGCGCAGGCACCAGAACAATTATTACAATTGATGACAGATACCAAAGCGGCAAGCACCAATATTGTAATGAGTTTACATAGCGGTGAGAGCCTGCAAAATTTATTGGCAGCGCTAGCGCAGCTTACGCCGGCGCAACAGCAATCGCTTTCAACATGGCTGCGTAATTTGTTTGTGCTGGTTCCCAGTCAGCGAATTGCTGACACTGCGCAAGCAGCTGGGTTTGCGCGAATTATCCGCGCTGAAAACGCTACCGATAGTGCCATGACAGCGGCCTTGTTAGATTTTTGTCGCACACAAGAGTGCATTTAATTACAGGATTAACACAGTGACTGATACCGAACCGACAATCCAGCCGTCAACCAATACTGACCCAGTATCTACGCCTACATCGTCATCTGCTTCTTCTGCGGGAAATTCAGTCGCATCAGCGACAGACAAGAAAAACGCAGCGAGTTTTGCGCTCTTGTGGTTTTTTGTGGTGTTAATTGTCGCCGCCTTATTTTTTGGCGGTTTCTATAGCTGGCAGCAAACACAAAGTCAGCAGCAATTGATTGAAGAGCTGCGCGCGCAGGTCGATCAAAAAATACAAGAAGCAGAAATTCGTCAGCAGGTAATGGAAGATACCTTGGATAAAGAATTTGTTGAGCAGCAATCGGCTATTCAATCCAGTTTGAATGATATGGCAGAACAATTGGATAACAATAACGCGCGCTTGCTGTCGCTCTCCAGTGTGAATCGCGATGAGTGGAAGTTGCAGGAAGCGCAGTATTTACTGCGCTTGGCAGATCAACGTATTCTACTTGAAAAAGATAGCCAAAATGCCTTGGCCTTAGCGCTCTCTGCTGATGATGTGTTGCGTGAAATTGATCAGGCTGATTTGATGGGCGTGCGCAAATTGCTGGCAGAAGAAATTTCAGTATTGAAGTTGGTGGGAGTGATTGACCGCGAGGGAATTTATCTGCGTCTATCCGCTGTCTCCAACCAAATCGATGCCATTCCCTTTATCACTCCATTGGGTGCACAAGAGTCACTTTTGGAAGAAGAAATCGTTCCTGAAAACGAAACCTTCAAACAAAAAATGACGCGCTATTTTTATGGCGTTCTGCACAAGTTGGGTTCCTATGTGCGGGTGCGTGATCACGGTAAAACAATCAATGCGGTATTGCCGCCGTCTGAGCAAAAATATTTGCAGCAAAATTTACGTTTGATGTTGGAGCAGGCGCAGGTTGCGTTATTGCGTAATGAAGAGGGAATTTATCAGGAGAGTCTGGTGAAAGCGCAAAACTGGATTAACCAATATTACAGCCTCAATGAAAAAGCAACGGCGGTATTGGAAGAGTTGCAAGCGTTGCAGCAAGAAGAAGTTGCACCTGATTTGACCAACTTTAGCAACTCATCTGCTGCATTAGCCGAATATATCGCCAAGCGTGAAAAAATGGCTGCAGTTCGTCGCGGGGTGCGCTAATGAGACGTCGTCTGTTAAAAGCCATTGCCTTTGTTCTACTCGCCTGTGCGCTGGTATTTCTGCTTTGGCGCGGTGATGGTTATTTGCTGATTGCCTATGGCACCAAAACGATAGAAATGACCCTTTGGGTTGCTGCACTTATGGTGGTGTTGCTTTATCTGGCGTTGTGGTTTTTGCGCAAATTACTGTTTGGCAGCGTGGAAATGGTGCGTCGTTTCCGCGAGATATTTTTATTCGGCAGCGTTGAGCGTGCGCAAAAACGTGCCGCAACCGGCATGGTTGATTATCTCACTGGTGATTGGTTTGCTGCGCATAAGAAGCTGGTGCGCACCATGGATAAAGTAGAGTATCCACTTGCAAATTATATTGCAGCAGCGCGCAGCAGTTTTGAAATGGGCGACGAGGCTGAGGCTGACAATATTCTCGACAAGGCACTCGCTATTCATCACAGCGAACTACCTGTTGCATTGACGCGCGCGCGTCTGCATGTACAGGCTGGGCGTTATGAGCAGGCGATAAGTATTTTGAAACCTATCGATATCAAAATGCCGCGTCAGCCAGCGGTATTGGATTTAATGCATCATATTTATATCGCGCAGAAAAATTGGCGCGCGCTGGAAGAAATGTTTCCGGCAATGCGCAAAGCAAAAGTAT
The DNA here is from genome assembly GCF_035117775.1 of Cellvibrio chitinivorans. Classification (NCBI taxonomy): domain Bacteria; kingdom Pseudomonadati; phylum Pseudomonadota; class Gammaproteobacteria; order Cellvibrionales; family Cellvibrionaceae; genus Cellvibrio; species Cellvibrio chitinivorans. The sequence continues at coordinate 292,846 of NZ_JAYKKN010000001.1, read as the reverse complement.
TGTCCAATGTTGAGTTTGAAGAATTAGAAGTTCTGCTTGCCTGTGAAAAAATGAAGTCGCTTAGTAGCCAGTGTAAATCACTGTTGATCGCTGAGCGTATGCCCATGCTGCAAAACCTGTGGAAGTCTTACCCGCGTGCAGTACAAAAATTACCAGCTGCAATTGCTGCTTACGCACAAGCGCTGATAGAAAATTATCAGGATCAGGAAGCGGAAGTCATTATTCGCAAAGCGCTTTCCAATAGTTGGTATGAGCCTTTGGTGAATTTATATGGCCGCTTACAAGTAAAAGAAATACACAGCCAAATCCGCACTGTAGAAGCATGGCTGAAAAATAAACCGCAAGACCCTGTACTGCTGTTGACCATGGGGCGTTTGATGCTGCGCAATCAGCAGCCCGAGCTTGCGCGTGAATATTTCCAGCGCAGTTTAAATGTACACAAAAGTCTGGATGCGAGTATGGAAATGAGCCAGTTGCTGGAGCAATTGGGTGAGCATCAACGTGCAAGTGAATACTATCGCCTGAGTATTGGTTTGGCGGGGCAAGAACAAGACAGTGAGAAATCGGGTAACTAATTGAGCCGATTATGAAAGAGACTCTGCGCGAACGGATTTACAGAATTATTTTTGGTACGGACACCCCTGCAGGCAAACTCTTTGATGTTTTATTGATTTATACAATTCTGTTAAGCGTCGCTGCATTGATGATTGATTCCGTCGAAATCATCAATCAGCGTTACGCTCCTTATCTCACCGCCATTGAATGGTTTTTTACCCTGTTATTTACCATTGAATACGGTGCACGCATTTATTCATCTCCCAACCGTTGGCAATATATTAAAAGTGCCTACGGCATTGTGGATCTATTATCGATTCTCCCTTCTTATCTCGGATTATATTTCACCGATATCACCTATCTGTTGGTGATTCGTTTACTGCGTGTGTTGCGAATTTTTCGTGTGCTCAAACTTATTCATTATTTGGATGAAGCTAATGTACTGATTCGTTCGCTGTTTCAGGCGCGACGAAAAATTTCGGTTTTTTTCTTTGTGGTTATTGTGTTTGCAACAATTTTCGGTTCGATCATGTACGTGGTTGAAGGGCCGGCCAATGGTTTCACCAGCATTCCGCGCAGTATCTATTGGACGATAGTCACAATCACAACGGTAGGTTATGGCGATATAACACCACAAACGCCGCTCGGGCAGGTAGTTGCGTCTTTGGCGATGCTAACAGGTTATTCGATTATTGCGGTTCCAACTGGAATTGTGACTGCAGAACTAGCACGTGAAATGCGACGCGATGAGCTGTTAGTTAAATGCCCTAACTGTGGTAAAAAAGGGCACGAACGGGAAGCTGATTATTGTTCTCGTTGTGGTAGTGAATTAAACAAACCAACGGAAGACGACTGATTAGATTTCTCCTCAAACTCAACTAGCGTCTTACCACTTTTTAACAATCCTATTCAATCCAAAACTCTATACTGAGCGAGTATCATTTTTCGATACATCGATCCTCTTTGGAGTTTTCTTGTGGTTTCCACTCCTGAATTAATTTCTATTAATGACAAGCGCGCTTTCTGGCGCAGCGTGATTGTATTGTCATTACCTGTAGCTGCGCAGATGTTACTGCAATCCTTGCTCGGTATGGCAGATGTCATCATGGTTGGTGGCTTGGGTGCAAATGCTATTGCCGCTGTGGGGCTGGCTGCAAAAATCCAGTTTTTATTGCTGGTCTTGATGAGTGGTCTGGCGACCGGTTGTAGTATTTTGATCGCGCAGTACATAGGTGCAAAAGATTTTGCCAGTTGCCAACGCACGCTCGCAGTGACTTTATTGGTTGGCACCTTGGTGATGATTCCGTTTGTTTTTATTTTCGGTTTTGCATCCAATACCTGGGTTGGATGGATTAATCCCGATGCGCAGGTGGTATCGCTTGCGGCGCAATATCTCATCATTACCGCTCCCGCATTATTGTTTACCCAGTGGGTTGTGATTTACGAGGCATCGCTGCGCGCGCTGGGTAGTACAACCATGCCACTAGTTGCCGGTGTGTTTGCTGCAATTTTAAATATCCTTGGAAACTATGCATTAATTTTTGGCAACTGGGGTTTTCCTGCGTTGGGTGTGGCGGGCGCAGCTTGGGCAACTTTGGCTTCGCGTGCATTGCAGTTGCTGATTGTAGTGGGTTGGGTTTACGCAAAAAAACACGGTTTTGCTTTAAGCATTGCACAGTTGCGAATGGGGTTGGATAAAACCCAAATTCATCGCTACCTTGCGTTTTCAATGCCGCTGGTTGCTAACTATGCAATTTGGGCAGTGGGAAATTCTACCTATCATTTGGCAACGGGTTACGCCGGTACTGAAGCCTTGGCGGTGATGGGTGTGATAGTCCCGATTGAGAGCGCATTTTTTGCATTGTTTGTCGGGCTTGCCAATGCATCTGCAGTTTTAATCGGACGTGAATTGGGTGCAGGCAATAATGATACGGCTTGGCATCTGCATAAATTTTTTGATCGGATTACTTTTGTATTGCTGCTGGTGTTCTGTGCATTGTTGTGGTTTTTACGCCCCTTGCTCTTGAACATTTTTGACCAGCTAAGTGAATCGGCAACAGATTTATTACTCGGCACTCTGGGCGTTTTTTGTTTGCTGGTGTGGGTTAAAGTAATCAATATGATGCGTATCATAGGTGTGTTGCGTGCTGGCGGTGACAACCGTTTTACCCTAATCACCGATACTATAGTCATGTGGGTATTTGGCTTGCCAATTTATATTGCTGTCGTCTTCCTCACCAAAATATCGTTCATCTATATTTACGCGCTGATGTTTTTAGAGGATGGTCTGAAATTTATTCCGGTCATAAAACGCATCGCCAGCCGCAAGTGGATGAATAATCTTGCCAAAGCAAATTAATATGGTGATTAGAGCAGGAAACTAGAGTGCATAGATTTAACCTTATAGATGCCAAGATATTACTTGGTCTCGCTTTTACCGAGCGAGGCAGTGCAGATTCTTGTACTGAGTTATTAGCCTGTTGTGCAAAAATTGACGGGAAAATTTTGAAGTTGGATGAGCTTGCTGAAGCCTTTAATAAATTTTTGTATACCAGTGTGATTGCGATAGAAGGTGAATCTGTCGCACTTACCCAGTTTGGCTGGGAACTTATTAATCAGCTTCGTGGCAAATTGGGGGAATATGCTCCTGTAAAACAATTGCATGAGTCTCTCTATAAAGAGTTATCGAGCTATAAATTAAAAAGTATGTGCAATCGAACTGTATGGACGCCAGCGCAGTATCAGCAGGCGACAGCTGATTTGCAGATAATAAAAAATGTCATTTAAATTAAATTTTAAAAATAATCAGTAATCTAAAAAGGAACTGGTCGTGTTGATTAAAGTTGATGATTTGCGTGGCCCGGAAGTTGCACTCTTATTGACAGAGCATCTGGATGATATGTACGCGGTATCTCCTCCGGAAAGCGTTCATGCTCTGGATTTGGATAAATTACGCAAGCCGGAAATTACTTTTTGGTCAGTATGGGATGGTGAAAGTCTGGCTGGTTGTGGCGCATTAAAGCAGCTGAGTGAAGACCATGCAGAAATTAAATCCATGCGCACATCCAATCTTTATCGCGGCAAGGGTGTCGCCATCAAGCTGATGGAGCATATATTGTCTGCGGCGAATGAGCGCAATTACAAACGATTGAGTCTTGAAACAGGAACACAGGATTTTTTTGAGCCAGCGCGAAAACTCTATGAGCGCTTTGGCTTTGAATACTGCGGGCCATTTGGCGATTATGCCGAAGACCCTTACAGTGCGTTTATGACTAGGTTATTGCGCTAAGCATTCTAACTTAATGTAAAGCGCCGCAATTATGTTGCGGCGTTTTTGTTTGGCTTAATGATGTTTTCTTAGGCTGATAATTTGTCCCTAAACATAAAAAATACTGCGCCCAACAAACACAGGCCTGCCCAAAGATAATCCAGTTTTAATGGCTCTTTCATGTAAAACACAGCGAAGGGGACGAATACGCTTAGGGTGATGACTTCTTGCAATATTTTTAACTGCCCGACACTCATAACTGTGTAGCCAATACGATTTGCAGGAACTTGCAGGAGGTATTCAAATAAAGCGATCCCCCAGCTGACTAGTGCGGCGATGATCCATGGCTTTTGGTTTAGTTCTTTTAAGTGCGCATACCAGGCAAAGGTCATAAAGATATTGCTGCAAAACAAAAGCCCAATGGAAATAATGGATGGATGCATCTTTTGTTCCGCGCGTTAAGAGTTTTGTTGTAACTTGGCTTGGGCGATATCGATTTTTTTACCAGCAAAATAAGAGCTGATAATACTCAGTATCCAGCTAGCTAATAAAATCCATTTTCCTTGATCCCAATAAGGTGAATTAAATAGAGATGCGTGCAGGCTGCTCCAGAGGTGGCCGATATCAACTGCATAATTGCCTTTAGCTGCTTCAGCAGCTAGTTGTCGGTTAAGTGCAATTGCAGTATCGAATAGGTTTTTGAAAATCATTACGATGATTAGCGTTGCAGGCACCGCGAAAATAAAACCGCGAAAATAATGCCGTAAGAAAAATAAGCCTGCGCCGGGGAATATCGTTGCCGATAAAATAGCAGCGCGCATGGCCGTGCTGAGCGGTTTATTCGAATTGGTTGTGTTCATCGCTTTTCGTCAACTAATTGAATTTTGGATTTTTAATTAAAACTTTATTTTTCAGCTACCAGTTGTTCCAGTCGATAAAACGCCTGCCCATCTTTGCCGAGTGTATCAACCAGCCAAGGCAATGCTTCTTCCATCGCACCCCAGAGAGTCCAGGGTGGATTGATCACAATCATTCCGCTTGAAGTCATGCCGTGTTCAAAACTGTCGGCGTGTAAACCAAACTCCATCAATTGAATATTTTTAATGCCGGATTTTTTTAACGCCAATTCCATTTCATCAATGCGCTGGCGCAACACAACTGGATACCAGATCGCGTAGGTGCCAGTGGCAAAGCGCTTGTGTGCCTGCACAATTTGTTTTACCAAATGCTGATAATCATTTTTTACTTCATAGGATGGATCAAGCAAAACCAATGCTCTGCGATCAGGCGGCGGCAGCAAAGCTTGCAAACCGGCAAAGCCATCTTCGTGTAATACCTTGACGCGTTTATCGCCGCGCATAGCATCGCGCACAAATTGAAAATCTGCCGGGTGTAATTCATGCAAATACAGGCGATCAATTGCACGCATTAAGGTTTGTGCGATAAGCGGCGAGCCAGGATAAAGTTGTAATTGCTCGCCATTGTTCACTGTGCGCACCAATTCGTTCAGTTTTGCAATTGCTGCAGGCTGCTGTTTGGTTTCCCATAGCAGGCCTATGCCGTTGTCAAATTCACGATTTTTTTGTGCCTGTGGGCCAGATAGTTTGTAAACACCAGCGCCTGCATGGGTATCAATAATGCGCAGCGGTTTATCTTTTTGAGTCATGTACTCCAGCATGTGAATTAATACGCTGTGCTTGAGTACATCGGCGAAATTACCGGCGTGAAAACCATGGCGATAGCTGAGCATAAAACAATTCCAACAGAGGGCTATTCAGGCTGCACGCTCTATGAGTATTCGCGCACAGTGCAAAGAGCTGAATTATAGCTATCCTAAGGAACAATTACCCCTACAAGATTGTCACTAAATTAGCCTTTTAGCCCTGGGGTTTAGCGGTTAAAGTAGCGCTTGACTCCACCCATTAAGAAGATTCCGGAATTGCTGACTTCTGTCTCCACCTTTGCGCGCGGATTCGCGCTTCTGCTTGCGCTGATAGCATTGCCCCTGCTGGCTGCCGAGCCTGAAATCGAGCTTGAGGGCGGTACAAAGAGCCTGCGCGAGAATATTCTTCAACATATGTCGATTGCCGATGAAAGTTGCAAAACGCCCATGTGGCGTTTGCATTCATTGCTCGCCGATGCCGAAAGTGAAATTCAAGCGGCCTCCCAAGCCCTGGGTTATTACGAGCTTGAATACGATGCGGAATTGCACAACGAAAAAGATTGCTGGGGGTTAAAGATCGCTCTTACTCCCGGTGACCCTGTGTTGGTGAAAGAAATTCGTATAGAAATTCATGGTGAGGGCAGGGAAGATAAAATTTTTAACGATATTTACGAGAAGCCCGGAATTAAAGTGGGTAATCGTTTAAATCATGGCCGTTATGAAACTTTGAAGGCCCGCTTTGGTACACGGGCATCTATGCATGGTTATTTTGATGCGGAATTTCAGCACTCACAAATTTCCATCGATACCAAAGAAAAAACTGCCATCATTGAATTAATTTACAACACCGGTGCGCGTTATCGCATTGGCGAAATTAGATTGCGTCACAACATTTTGCGCGATGATTTTTTGCGGCGCTATTTTAATATCAGGGAAGGCGACTATTACGATTCGGATGAGTTGCTGGAGTTGCGTAATATGTATAACGCCAGCAATTATTTTGCTATCGCAACTGTCGCGCCCGATATGCAGGCGCTGAATGATGAAAAGGCTCCTATCGATATACATTTAGAAGCGCGTAAGCGCCGTGAATACTCTGTGGGTCTTGGCGCTGCAACCGATACGGGGCCGCGTGTGACTTTGGGGTTTGATGATCGCTATGTGAATTCGCGCGGTCATTCTATAGCGGCGGATATTAATGCAGCCGAAAAGAAAACCTCAGCGCTGCTTGCCTACACTATTCCCATGCGCCGCCCCGCCTATGAATTTCTGCGAGTTTATACTGGATATGATCGGGAAATTACCGATTCCAAACGCAGTTATAAAGATACCTATGGTACTAGCTACACTCATTATCAAGACAACAAATGGCTGCAAACCTACGCGCTGGATTTTGAACAGGAAGATTCAACCATCGGCGCTAATCCTGAAACCAGAACTAATCTATTGGTTCCCTCGGTGGCTATTACGCGCACGAAAACTGATGGCGCACCCTATCCCTTATGGGGCTGGTCGGTGTTGGGTAAATTATCCGGTTCACCGGAAAGCTTGGGGTCTGATTTCAGTTTTGTGCAGCTTTATCTGCGCGCAAAATATGTAAAAGGCTTTTCTTTCGGGCGTATTTTATTGCGCACAGAATTGGGCTCGACTCAGGTGGATGATTTTAGTGAAGTGCCTGCATCGGTACGCTTTTATGCTGGTGGTGATGCGAGTGTGCGTGGTTACGACTATGAATCGCTCGGGCCAACAGAAGAAGTAATGCAGCCTGATGGCACCATGAAAGAGGTTGTAGTCGGCGGTAATAATTTATTGGTTAACAGCATCGAATACGATTATTTATTTAAAGATACCAAATGGGCCGCAGCTGTATTTTTTGATGCAGGTAATGCGGCAAATGATACCGAGATTGATGTAATGCGCGGTGCCGGTGTAGGTGCGCGCTGGATTTCTCCTATAGGCCCGATTCGTATGGACGTTGCCAAAGCGCTTGATGGCGATAAAGGTTGGCGTTTACATATCACCATGGGGCCAGATTTATAACCACATGGATATTGAATAGATTGGTTATTAAACGAATTGATAGTTGTATAAATGATTTTACGTAAACTTCGTAACATTTTTTTAAGCTTTCTCGCGGTTTTTCTGATCCTGCTCGCCAGCATTAGTGCGCTGGTTGAAACAGAAACCGGAAGCCGTTGGGTAATAAAGCGTCTTGCCAGCCTGGTCGATATTCGCGTGGGTAAAATTAATGGGGATTTACGCACTGGCCTGGATTTGGATTTTATTGATTACACTCTTGCTGACCAGCAATATCGCGCAGAACAGGTTTCATTTCGCTGGAAGCCTGCTGCTCTGCTTTACAGCACTTTATCGATTCAATCTTTACAAGCAAAAAAACTGTTTATACAGATTCCTGTTGCGGCAGAAGAAAAATCTGATCCGCAGCCCTTTAGCCAATGGCCGTCGCTAGCATTGCCGATACGGATTCAATTGGATCAGTTGCTTGTTACCAATATCGATTTCATTCAGGACGAAACCAAACTGCATTGGCAAAAATTAAGTGGTTCATTAAGTTTGGGCACCTTTAATTTGCGCTACAACAATCTTGCCCTGCTGCACGATGATTACGCCTTGTATTTAAGTGGCATTACCAGTTTGCGTTTTCCCTACGGTTCTAAAGCAGAGCTGCAATGGCAGTGGCAGCCGATGGTGGATGATGAGGATCCGGATGCGGCGCCTGCATTGGGTTATATGGGCGTGACTGAATTAAACGGCAATTTGCATGAAGTACAGTTGCATAATCAAATCAGTTTGCCGATGGTTCTGACTGCCGATGCCAAAGTGCAAGTGATTAATGAAAAGCAAGAGCTACAAATAACACCAGTAATGAGTTTGATGGCGGAGTGGCAACAACAAACTTTGCCCGCGCAATGGTGGATTCCCGAGCAGCCGCAACCTATTTTGAATGGAAAGTTAACTGCATCTGGCCATTGGCAACAATATTCAGCGCAGTTGGATGGCAATATACATTTGCCCGACGCCCCTGCGTTGGCGGTTACTGCCACTGTTGATGGCGGTGTAGAGCAAGTTCATATTAGCAATTTATTTATTCGTGAGCTGCATGAGGTTATTAGTGCGGACACGAGTGCATTGGTGAATGCGACTATTGATTCTGCTGCTGATTCAACTGCAACTAATTCATCTACAACTAATGTTGCCGCTGCCAGCGCAACAGCCACAAAAGCACCTTTGGGGCCGGGCGCCCAGGGTGAAAATGGTTTGCGTTTAACGGGTGATGTGCGCTGGTTGCCAACAGTTGAATGGCAAATTAATGCCGATGCAAAAAAATTAAATTTAGCCAGTTTGATAGAAAATTGGCCGAGCAATATTAATCTTGCATTTGACTCGCAAGGGACATTGCAGGATGGCGCTTTGCGTGCAGACGTTCAGAATTTAAATGCCTCAGGTGAATTGCGCGGCGTCAATTTACAGGCCAGTGGAAACGTTTTTCTGGAAAACAAAACGCTGCATAGCGATGCGCTTAATGTCATTGTCGGTGCTAACCGTGTGCAGGTAAATGGCTCAATTGGCGATACTTTTCATCTGGATTGGATGGTCAATGCACCCTTGTTGCAGCAGTTGGATGAACGTGTAAGCGGCAGTGTTTTTAGTCAAGGTGAATTGCGGGGTGATAAAAATAAGCCCCGCGTTCAAATGCAGGCAAATATGGAAAATGTTGCTTTTGGCAGCTTTGGCGTAGATCAGTTGGATTTATCGCTTGCGCCAAAATCAGTTGTTGAAGCTATGGCCGAGCAAACGGCGGAGAATAAAAACAAGCAAGCTGACAATAAAAAAACCAAATCAAAAAATCAGACTGCTGATAAAAAATCAGTTGATCCGCAAGCAACGGAGCAGAAAAAAACAGGTCAGCAAAAAACAGAACAGCAAGCAACAGAAGCTAATGCACTCAATAAGCTAGTTGCAGAGTTAAGCGATGAGGGCTATCTGCTAACGTTTAATGCAAAACAATTGCGCTTGGCGCAGAACCGTTTTTCAACCATCAACGTGGATGGCGCCGGCTCTATTAATAAACACGAATTTTCTGCGAGTGTAAAAAATCCTAGCTATGGTAATGCCGATCTCAAATTGGCAGGCGGTTATCGTGAAGGTGAATGGCTTGGAAAACTGACACAGTTTTCGGTCAAGGCAAAAAAAATTCCGCGTTGGTGGCTGACATCCAGTAAACCCATAAAAGTAAATGCCGATGCAGTGACGCTGGGTGCCCAGTGCTTTACTACGCGCACTAACCTGACGGGAATTGTGGAAGATGCAGATTTGTTGGCGCGTGAGCAGCTTATTGGTGAATGGAATCCCAATCAGTCACCGGTGAAAAGTCCCTACGGATGGCTGGATCAAAACCAGCAGTTGCCGTCATCCGGCGTAAAAAAATATTCGCTGCCGCAATTATGCCTCGATGGTGAATGGGTCAAAGAGTCTGGTGCGACCGCTAATGCAAAACTGGATTCAATTCCGCTGCGTCAGTTTTTATCCTTCTTTAAAGTAGAAGTTTTCTTTGCCGGTGTGATGGATGGCGCAGTGCATTATTCCAGTAAAGATTTTTCGCTCGCCACTACGCAACTTACCAGCAATATTTCTACACGCAATGCGGAGCTGCGCTACCAATATGCTGGTGGTACGACGGAAGTATACGCTTGGCGAAATTTTGGTGTGCGCGCCACTCTGGAAAAATCGATTTTTGATGCAGTAGCGACAATGGAGTGGGTAGGTTACGGCACTATCAATGCCAATGCGAATTTGGATTTGGTGCAGCAAAAAATTGTCGATGGAAAAGTACTGATGCAATTTGACAATCTTGCGCCGCTGGAAACTGTGTTGCCTTACGCCAATGATGTCAAAGGTGATTTTCGTGCGGATCTCACTGCGGGTGGCACTTTTGCAAAACCCTATGTGCTGGGCAATATCAGTTTGCATAATGGCACTGCCAATTTGCCGCGCTTGGGTTTGGACTTAACCAATATGGAATTGGATATTACCTCTACTCAAGCGGGTGATATTAATGTGATGAGTCGCTTGCAGTCGGGTGATGGAACTCTCTCATTAGTTGGCGACATTAATAAAATCGGTACACCGGATTGGTCGCTGCAAGGTTTTTTGAACGGCACTAATGTCAAAGTGGTATCGCTTCCGCAATTGAAAGCCACACTTAGTCCCGATATAAAAGTCACTGCCAATGCCAGCAATATGAATCTATCCGGTTCTGCAATTATTCCCTGGGCACGCGCGAATATAAAACGCTTGCCGGAATCGGCGACGCAGGTGTCGAGTGACGCGGTGATTATCAACGATCAAGGAATGAAAAAAGAAGAGTCGGTGGTGGACACTGCCATCAACTTGAAATTGTCACTGGGCAATGATGTGCAATTCAAAGGCTTTGGTTTGAACAGTAAATTGTCCGGTGAGTTGAATTTGCAGAAAGAACCGCAGCGACAATTTTTTACCAGTGGTTATGTCAGTGTGGTGGATGGTAGTTATAAAGCTTACGGTCAGTCACTCAAAATTGATCGCGGTCGTTTAGTGTTTCAGGGCTCCTATGAAAACCCGGGCTTGGATATTCGTGCGTCACGTATTATCAAAGCGGCGGATGATGCGGAAGTGGGCTTGGATATCACTGGAACACTGCAGCGCCCGGTTGCGCATGTCTACTCAGTGCCATCGGATTACTCTGAAAGCCAGGCAATGATGATGCTAATGACCGGCAAGCCAGCAGGTGAAATGAGTAAAGCGGATACATCGGTATTGTTAGGTGCTATGGGTGGGTTGGGCATGGATTCCGATGGCGGTTTTACCTCGGGTATTAGCCAGTTATTTCACTTGGATGAATTGGAAATCAATTCCGATGACGGTATCGAGCAGAGCCAATTGTGGATTGGTAAATATCTCACCCCGAAATTATTAGTGCGTTATGTGGTGGGGATTTTTGACCGCGCCTTTAGTGTGGGAATGGAATATCAACTCACTAAACATTTGCGTTTGGAGGCTGAATCCGGCGAAGCGCAAAGTGTAGATATTGTTTATAAAATTGAGCGCTAATTATTAATCGCTGCATTTAACGCGGTAACGCAATTCCTATCTTCTTGTATACCAGCACACAATTGCCTTGTGTGCTGCGTCTGTATTTTAAACATTGTCACTTAAGATAATTGTTTTCTCCCTGTCAGCACATAGACTCATTAAATATCGTTTAGCAATACTTGCTGTGGTGAAATCTATCCTCCCTAAGCTACTCGTCCGTAGCACTCCTTCTGCCCAATCTGAAAAGGTTGGGCAGCTTTTTATGTGCGTGTGTATTTTGATTATTCGCTTAGCGTGGAAAATCCAAACGCTTTTCGCATTGCCCTTGCTCGGGTAAGTAGGGCGATTTCAAACAAAATATTTTGCGTTGGTTGAGTTGCAGTAGCGCCAAATCTTTTGCGTGGTACTGCTTAAATAAACGATCAAATTCCCCGCTGCGCTGCAGTTTTTCCAATCCGGTTTTTATCCGTTCTGCTAATTCAGGAAATTGTTTGCTGATGTGCAAATAAATCGGGTAGTCGTAATAAATCAACATATGCGGTTCTACGACTAAAAAGGGAAACTCATTTTTTTGGTGGCGCCAGGTGTGCATGATTTCATCGGCGCCCAGCGGTAAACACTCATAACGTTTTGCTGCCAGCATATCGAACAGGGCTTCAAAGGTAGGAGCTTGTTTTGGTGTGATGCCGTTGTGTTTATAAATGTCGATATCGGCCCAGTTGAGCCCTTGTGCAATTTGTAACTGGTTGATCGATGTCAATTTTTCGGTATTGGGGAAATTGTCGGGATTAATCAGACACACGCGATACCCCAGCAGACCGCGCAGAATATCTACGGGAACTGTGATTACATCGGCACGTGCAATCACCGTCCCCGGTGACGCCCAGAGCAGGTTGAGAATTTTACCTTCGCTGATTAGCAATGCCTGACGTTTGGCGCTGGGTTCCTCGCTAAAGGGCACTATCTCGTAATCGCCAAAATCGGCGCGAGTAACTTCGAGGATGCGTTTAATCAAGGCAAATTTATAAGCGTGGCGTGCATCTTTTTGGCCGCGATCGTAATAGCGCACGGTCATGGGCGCTGAATTCGATTGTGTCAGTGCATCTGTGGTAGTTGTTTCGCTCTCTGCTTGTGCGTAGCTGCCGATAGTGACTGCTGCTATCAATATCAGATATCGCCACCGATCAATGACCTTGCTGTTATTTCTTTGGGGCATCTTTCCTTCCGCTTTGGTCGCCATTCGTCTTATTGGTTATTGTCGTTATTCGCGCCGAATAAATATGTGCGTGCTCCGGCAGTTTTAAGCCTAGCCCAAGATGAGCAATGGCGAAAACTTATGCGACAAATCTGCCTGCTTTTGTATTTCCCCTTTTATATGCAGCAAAGTGAGACACGCCCAGTTTGCATTTGCAGCCCAATATGGGACGACCTGTGCGGCGCGGAGGTAGAGGATGCAGGGGCTGGAGCACAATCTGGCCTCATTGGGGCTTTGATATCAATAGGGGCTTTAATAACAATAACAGTGAAGTTGACGCAGTACCCCAGAGGCTCAGTGCTCCCGGTTTGAAGTTGAATAAGTGTGAATAATTAATACCAACCATTGGGTCAATATTATGAATCGAATCAAACGAGCCTTGCTGGTGCTGGGCGCGCTGGGTTTTGCCCATGCGAGCCAAGCGGCCATCATTAATTACGGCGCAGGTAATATCAGCGATACCATCAACACCGCGGGCTGGAAATGCACCGTGGACTACGGCAACTGGATCCACAATGCGGGCGTGGTTAAACCCGGCGTGAGCAGTTGCAATCCGATTGGCGCGCCAACGCCCATCTACCCACAAGAAGTTTCCCCCGCGAGCACCAAACCGACCATGACTCACCGCTGGTGGGGTTCGATCCCGTTTATGGGGGAGATGAAGATCGGTGTGTCTACCGATGCGGGCTATATCACGCCTGACCCGATTACCGCGCGCATTACCGAGCGCGGTGTGCGGCTGTTGGGGATTCCGGGTGGATTGCGCACCGGCACTAACGACACTATTTATGCGATTCCCGATCCTTTCAGTGAAGTGTTTGATGGTATCGCCATTGGCAACTCGGCCTATTCCAACCTCGATGCCTTCCTCAAGGATTACAGTGACGGCTCGGTGACTGTACAGTGGAAAAGTGGTTCTACGGCAGTGATGGAAGCGACCTTTGTACAGGGTTCGCCCTATGTTTATTTCACCGCCTTGCAGGGAAATCTGGTGGTGCGCACCAAATCAGCTGACGGCGGCGAAAAAGGAATTTTCCACCAAAGTGGCAACAATCTGGGTGTGTGGACAGACGTGGCGGGCAATCGCAATGCGTTTTTGATTGTGGGTCACGATGCGACCACTTTCAGCGGCGTGAATAGCAACAGTATCGGCGTGAGCAATGCCAGCAAGCGCATGACCGTGGCTTGGTTGCCGCAGCTGACGGGCACGCCATCGGCGGCGATGATCTCTGCCTTTGCGCAATACGCGACCCAACGGGTGGACAAGGTCAACATCAACTACAGCGTTAATCGCGCCACCAACATGGTGACTGTGAGCCATCAATACCAATTTAATGGCGCCAACGTCACCACTATGGCGGGTTTGCTGCCTTTGCACTGGAAGAACTCATCCCAAGACGTGACCAGCTATAAGGTGCGCTCGGCGCGTGGGGTGACCAAGTTTGCGACTACCAGCAGCTTTAGTTACACCATTCCTTACGTGGGTGTGCTGCCTTATTTCCCGGAAAATATTGGCGATTACAACGTCACTCAACTGCGCGCGCTGGTGACGGAATTTATCAACCAGGGCAGTGCCAACTGGAACACCTTTACCGATACCTATTGGGCAGGCAAAAACTACGGCAAGGTTGCTGAACTTGCCGCTATCGCCCGCTCCGTAGGCATGACGGCTGAGGCGAATCAGCTGATTACTTGGTTGAAGGGCGAGTTGCAGGATTGGTTCCGCGCCAATACCACCGGTGCTTTGGATACCACCAAATATTTCGCTTACGACAACAACTGGAACACGCTGCTCGGGTTTGATGAATCCTTCGGCGCACAACAACAGTTGAACGACCACCACTTCCACTACGGTTACTTTGTGCGTGCAGCAGCGGAAATCTGCCGTGTGGATGTCAGCTGGTGTGGATCTTCCCAATACGGCCCGATGGTGGAGTTGCTGATCCGCGATTACGCCGCCGGTCGCGATGATTCCATGTTCCCTTACTTGCGCAACTTCGACCCTGCTTACGGTTTCTCCTGGGCATCAGGTCACGCCAACTTTGCGCTGGGCAATAACAACGAATCCACCTCCGAAGCGGCCAACGCCTACGGTGCTATCGTGCTCTACGGCATGATCACCGGCAACAATGCCTTGGTAGATCGCGGTATGTATCTGCATGCATCATCCACCGCGACCTACTGGGAATACTGGAACAATATCGACCGCTTTAAAGGCTTGGGTGGCGATTACGACAACTTCTCATCGACTTACACCAAGCCCACCACCTCGATTATCTGGGGCAACGGCCATGTGTTCTCGACTTGGTTCTCGGGCGCTTATGCACACATCCTCGGCATTCAAGGTCTGCCGCTTAGCCCGCTGGTGCTGCACATAGGTCAACATGCGGACTACCTCACCAACTATGTCAGTCTCGGTTTGAGCGAGTCATCCAACGGTAAACCTTCGGGCTTGCCTAATGATCAATGGCGCGATGTCTGGTGGAATATCTGGGCGATGACCAATGGCCAAGCGGCGCTGGACGATATGCTCGCCTATGGCTTGAACAACCTGACGCCAGAGCAGGGCGAAACCAAAGCCCATACCTATCAGTGGGTTTACACCATGAAGCAGTTGGGGCATTTGGCGACGGGTACTGGCGCGCTTACGGCTAACCATCCGGCGGCAGTGGCGTTTAATAAGAATGGCTCGCTGACTTATATCGCCTACAACTTTGGCTGCTCGGCGCTCAATGTGGCCTACTCGGACGGCACCAGTTTCTCGGTTCCCGCCAAAGGTTATGCCTTTAAGCGCACTGGTCAATCAGTGGTATCCAGCGGTGCAGGCTGTTCGGGCACCAGCAGTTCGGCGGTTAGCTCGTCATCCAGCAGTGTGGCTTCATCTACGCCGTCATCAGTAGCCAGCTCATCGGTTGCCAGCTCTACACCTGCGGCGCCTTACGGCTATACAGTGTTGAGCAGCACCAGCGTGCGTTTCCACGCCAACAACGCGGCTTGGGCGGATATTCACTACACCATCAATGGTGGCGCGCAACAAAATATCCGCATGACCAATGCGAGCAATAACAACACCTACACGCTGACCGGTATTCCGGCGGGTGCGACGGTGAACTACTTCTTCACTATCGCCCAAGGCGCTGGCGCAATCGACACTGCATGGGCGCAATTCACTTGCTGCTCTGGCGGATCGACTTCCAGCACACCAGCTACTAGCAGCTCGGTTGCCTCAAGCTCCGCACCGGCATTTACCCAGTTGGTACAAGCGGAAGCCTTTACTTCGATGAATGGCGTACAAACTGAAGCGACGACCGATACCGGCGGTGGCCAGAATGTGGCTTATATAGATGCGGGCGATTGGATGGCCTACGCCAACATCACCATTCCAACCACTGGCAGCTACAAGCTTGAGTATCGTGTGGCAAGCCCATCGGGATCGCTGCTGTCATCCGATCTAAATGGCGGTTCCATCGTCTTGGGTAATGTCACCATTCCAGCGACCGGTGGCTGGCAAAATTGGACGACGGTTAGCCAGACAGTGACCCTCAATGCAGGGACTTACAGCCTTGGAATCTTCGCCCAACAGGGCGGTTGGAATTTGAACTGGTTCCGTATTACCAAGCTGTAAGAGCTGCTGTAAATCACCGGCTTTAAACGCCAAAACCCTGACCGAAGAAGTTCGGTCAGGGTTTTTTTATGCGTCCCACTTTTTTCGTTGAGTAGAAAATTCCCACGCTTGGTAACGCTAAAAAATAGCTTAAGTTGTTGATAAATAAAGAAACGCTGTTTTCCCAGTTATGACTGCAAAAAGTGACATGGGTCAGGTTCAAGTGATTTTTAAGGTGGGACGACACTTGTGTGAACCAGTTGCAATTATGAACTTGCTAGAAAGCAGTCGCGATTCGGCAGGGGGGGATGAGAGAACCACCATCAAGATTCGGTCGACAATAACTTCATACCAATAATGAAATGGAGAACTCCATGAACAAGACACTAACACGATCAACTGGTTTTAAAAGCCAATCAACTGGTTTCAAAAGAAAGCTGCTCGCCACTGCAGTCGCCTCGGCGCTGGTCGGCATGACGGGTGTTGCAGTCGCGCAGGACGGCAACATCGAAGAAGTGGTCGTAACCGGTATTAAAGGCAGCTTGCAGCGCGCAATGGATACCAAGCGCGATGCAACCGGCGTAGTTGATGCCATTTCCGCCGAAGACATCGGCAAGTTCCCGGATACCAACCTCGCGGAATCCTTGCAGCGTATTACCGGTGTATCTATCGATCGCCAAAACAACGAAGGCAGCAAGATTACCGTGCGCGGCTTTGGCCCGGACTTCAACCTGATTACCCTCAATGGCCGCCAGATGCCTACTCTGGGCAAAAGCCGCAGTTTTGAATTTTCCGATCTGGCCGCTGAAAGTGTCAGCGGTGTAGATGTCTATAAAACCTTCAGTGCCACTCGTCCTAGCGGCGGTATTGGCGCTTTGGTGAATATTAAAACTGCGCGCCCGCTGGATAATCCCGGCCTCAAGGCGAGCCTCGGCGCCAAAGCGGTAATGGATACCACTAACGAAGTGGGTGATGACGTTACTCCCGAAGTCTCCGGTATTTTCAGCAACACCTTTGCCGATGACACCTTCGGGGTATCGATTTCCGGTTCTTATCAGGAGCGCGATAACCGCACTGTGAGCGCGAGTATCGACAACTGGCGCAACAATATCGATTTTGAAACTGCCGTAGCCAACGCCGGTGCGACAGTGGATGTGACCGATAACCGCACCGATCCAAACGGCAACACCTATTACCCACGCAACTTTGGTTACGGCATTGAAGACTGGCACCGCGAGCGCACCAATGGCCAGTTGGTATTGCAATACGCGCCAGTTGATACTTTGAAAGCAACTTTGGATTACACCTACGCGAAAGTGGATGTGACCGCCGTTAACACCGGCACCGGTATTTACTACAACGATTCCGGTAGTGATGCGCGCGAAGTGGTAATCGACGAAAACGGCACCATCACCAAGCTGACTGCAGCTGGCGATGACTTTGCGTCCAACACCCGCCTCAACACCAGCCAAACCGAGAGCAATTCGATTGGCTTCAATGTGGAATGGGAAGCAACTGATAACCTGAGCTTTATCTTCGACGCCCACAATTCCGAAAATGAAAATGGTGGTGTTGGTCGTGGCCAAAATGCGTTCTTTATCTTGGCTGCGCCGTTTATCGACAGAAAAACCTACGATGCAACCGCAGGGGCTGACATTCCTTATATGGAAGTTACCTTCAGACCGGGTACTGGCATTGTGGATGGCATGCCGACCGCAGCGTCTTACGACTCGCTGTTTGGCGAGGCAAACCTTGAGAACAATAAATCGGAAGTTACCCAATTCCAATTTGATGGCACCTTTGACACCAATGAGGATTCCGGTATTACCTCAATCAATTTTGGTGTGGGGCAATCCGAGATCGTCAACCACTGGCGTACCTTTAGTACCGGGCAGATCGCTGCGGGTTGGTACGGTGGCAATCAGGATCTGTACCCGGACGATATTTTTGAAGAGCACAAACTCAATGGCCTGACCCCATCCTTCTCGGGCGGCGGCTCCAACGTGCCTTTCTATCATTCCTGGGATTTTGAACGCGGCGTATCTATCGCTGAAGCCGAGTGGGCTAAAACCACTGGCAAACGCGTTAACTTCGGTGAAGGTGCCATGCAGCCGGACGTAAATGGTAATCCGGTTAGCGATCACAAAGTGACAGAAGAAACTACCAGTGCTTATTTCCAGATCAATAGTGCTGGTGATGTATACGATATGCCAATTAAAGCATCGGCTGGTATGCGTTATGAAAGCACGGACATTGAGGCCAACAGCTTCCAGCGCGATCCGGAAGAAATTGTGTGGATTAACCAAACTGAGTGGAGCCTCAATCTGGCAGACGAGAGTTCCTATACCTCAGTTGGCGGCGACTACAGTGTTTGGTTGCCGAGCATCGATGTTTCTCTGGATGTCACTGACAATATTGTTGGGCGCTTTAGTGCCAGCACCTCTATCACCCGTCCTTTCCTTGGCAGCATGATTGGTACTACCAGCGTGACCACGCGTCCAAAACCGGGTGAGCGTACCGGTACCGCGGGCAACCCCGATCTGCAACCCTTTATGGCCGATAACATCGACCTGTCAGCGGAATGGTATTACGACGAAGGCAGCTATGTGTCAGCTGGTTTCTTCTACAAGAACGTAGATGACTTTATCGTTGACGTTATTACCCCGCGTGAAGTGGGCAACCTGCGCGATCCATCGCAAGGGCCACGTGCAGATCTGGCGCGCCAACAATTGATCAGTGAAGGTATTACACCAACCGATGCCAATGTGGTTGAACGCATCAAAGCCAACGAAGGTTTGGCGGTGGATGAGCACATAGTGCAAAACAACAATGATCCATTGGCGCTGTTCAACATGACACAACCGGAGAACCAGGAGCAGGCTTCATTCCACGGTTGGGAATTGGCGGTGCAGCACATGTTTGGTGAATCGGGTTTTGGTATGCAGGCTAACGCCACCTTTGTATCAAGCGATATTGATGTTGATAACTCATCGACTGATTTCCAGTTTGCACTGCCCGGCTTGAGCGATTCTTACAACCTGGTTGGTTTCTATGATGCTAACGGTTTGCAAGCGCGTATCGCCTACAACTGGCGTGATACTTTCTTGAACGGTTTCGGTGAAGGCAACACGCCTTACTACACCGAAGAATACGGTCAGGTCGATATTATGGTGAGTTACGACTTGCCGTTTGCTGAAGGTATGACTGTGTTTGTGGAAGGTCTTAACGTAACTGACGAGTCACAACGTGTGTATGCGCGTTATGAAAACCAGCTTAAATCTGCTGCTCAATATGGTGCGCGTTATAACTTGGGTGTTCGCTACAACTTCTAAGAA
Organism: Cellvibrio chitinivorans; assembly: GCF_035117775.1. NCBI lineage: Bacteria > Pseudomonadati > Pseudomonadota > Gammaproteobacteria > Cellvibrionales > Cellvibrionaceae > Cellvibrio > Cellvibrio chitinivorans. Next base: position 273,073 of record NZ_JAYKKN010000001.1, on the reverse strand, counting down.
AAACTAACTTGTTTGCTCTGGCGGCGTTAAATTTATTCTAAAAATGCTCATTTATTTCAATAAACTCCGCTTTTTCGAATAAATTTGCCTTGCCAGAGCTGCACCGTAAACGTTTTTTATTAGCTTTTAGTTTGATACAAGGAAAGGCCGCTGTTTAGGGCGGCCTTTTCTTTTTAAAAACAGTTTAATTTTTTGATTTATCCGGGAGTTGTGTGTGGCCAAGAACGAATTACTCAATAATGTCACCCATAAGGATTTAAAAATTATTCAAAATGCCGCGCCCTTGAGTGGCGAGGCAATTGGTTATGCGCCGATTATCCCGTGGGAATTTCGTCAGGTCGCAGCCTGCTTCCCGATTTTTTTTCGTCGCACTGCAAGTGGCAATCAATTTGAAGCGGTTGCGCTGTTTGGTTTTTCGCCCGCCGAAAATTTATTTGTCGGCGATCTCTGTCAGGAAGACATTTACACACCCTTGTCTGTAGCACGCATTCCGTTTGCGATTGGCTATACTCAAAACGCCGAGACCGGGCAGCGCGAACCGGTGATTCATGTTGATGTTGAACATCCGCGTGTGAGCCTTGCCAGCGGCAATCCGGTTTTTCTGGAACATGGCGGCAACTCGCCTTATCTGGAGCAAATCAATTCCATCCTTGCCGAATTGATTAATGGTGTTACTGTATGTAAACGCTTTACCGATATTTTGCAGGCGGAAGATTTACTGGAACCCTTCACCTTAAAAATTACGCTGGATAATAACCAGAAAATTGAAATGAACGGTTTTTACACTATCAATGAAAAAGTATTGCGCGATCTGAATGCAGAACAATTGTCGCGCCTGCACAAACAAAATTTTCTGGAACTGATTTACATCTCAATCGCGTCACTCGCCAATATCAAAAAACTAATCAATAAAAAGAATAAATTGCTCCTTAAATAAATTGCTACATAAATAAAACCCATCTCAACGGGTATTGATACAAGAAAGAAAAAGCTGGAGAGCAGAAGATGTTTGCAAATATGCAACCAATCCAAGTACTGGATGGAATTGAACCTGACGCAATTCCCTCAAGTGTGTTGGAATCCACCGTACCCTTGGTATTAAAAGGTCTGGTAAAAAACTGGCCTATAGTCAAGGCCGCCAATAATTCCGATGAAGACGCCTATCAATATCTCTGCCAATTTTATAATGGTGAACTGGTCAATACCGCCATTGGCGCGAGCGATAATCAAGGTGAAATTTTTTACAATCAGGATTTCACCGGATTTTCCCATGAGCGTATTCGCTCACCTTTAACCGGCGTGTATGAAAACATTAAAAAATTACACGCTGCCGGTTCCAAGCGCGCTTACTATGTAGATTCAATGCCGGTAGATGCCTGCGTGCCGGGCTTTCGCACAGAAAATGATTTAACCATCGGCTCATTTAAACCGCGCGTCAGTTTGTGGATGGGCAATAAAACTATAGTGTCGGCGCACCATGATGTGCCGGACAACATCGCCTGTGTAGTAATCGGCAAACGTCGCTTTGTGTTATTCCCTCCTAATCAGTTGGAAAATTTATATATCGGCCCGCTGGAATTTAATCCGGCCGGGCAAGCCATCAGCATGGTGGATATGCACAATCCCGATTTTGAAAAATTCCCGCGCTACCGCGAAGCACTGGCCAATGCACAAATTGCCGAACTGGAACAGGGCGATGCGATTTATATTCCTAGCATGTGGTGGCATCACGTTGAGGGTTTAATGCCGTTTAATCTGATGGTGAATTATTGGTGGGTTGGGTTTCCGTCTTATATAGGCTCTCCTTTAGATGCGTTTAATCATGCTTTTATGAATCTCCGTTCGCTGCCAGCGGATGAGCGCCAGCACTGGAAAAATTTATTCGACTATTACATTTTCAGCGATGACGATAATCGCTTTGATCATATTCCCGCAGAAAAACGCGGTATGCTCAGCAATATGGATGAAATGACCGCGCGCCGTTTACGCGCGCAGCTGTTGAATCGTCTGAACCGTTAATCACGGCTTTCAAAAAATGAAGAAAAAATAAAGATATAAACAATATAGATAGAAAAAATGAAAAAAAATAATCGAATTATTATTGTGGGGGGCGGTTCTGCTGGTTGGATGGCAGCGGCAGCCCTATCAAACGCTTTCGGCACCACCAAGCAGATTACCCTGATTGAATCCGATGCAATTGGCACTGTCGGTGTAGGCGAAGCAACCATTCCCGCGGTGAAATCCTTTAATAAATTATTGGGTATCGATGAAGCAGAGTTTTTAAAAACCACCCAAGGCACCTTCAAACTCGGCATTCAATTTGAAAACTGGGGCGCACAGGGCGATGTGTATATGCATCCCTTTGGTTTGGTGGGTAAAGATTCGTGGATGGCCAACTTTCAGCACTTTTGGCTGAAAGCCAGTCAGCTTGGAATCGCTAAAAGTTATTTTGATTATTCATTAAATATTCGCGCCGCGACCAACAATCAATTTTTGATCGACCCCAATTCCGGTGTGGACTATGCCTATCACTTTGATGCCGGACTCTACGCGCGCTTTTTGCGCAGCTACAGCGAAGCGCGCGGCGTACAGCGTATAGAAGGCATGATCGATAGCGTGCAAACACGCACTGAAGATGGTTATATCGAGTCGGTAACTTTGCAATCCGGCGAGTTAATTGCGGGGGATGTTTTTATCGATTGCTCCGGCTTTCGCGCACTGCTAATTGAACATACATTGCACACGGGTTTTGAAGATTGGTCGCACTGGTTGCCTTGCGACCGGGCGCTGGCTGTGCAAACTGAATCAGTTGGCGAACCGATTCCCTATACACGCTCAATTGCGCATCACTGCGGTTGGCAGTGGCGAATTCCGCTGCAGCACCGTGTAGGCAATGGTTTGGTTTATTGCAGCCGTTATATCAGTGACGATGATGCGAAAAAATTATTGTTAGAAAATGTGGAAGGCGAGCCACGCACCGAACCGCGTTTGATTAAATTCCGCACCGGGCGAGCCATTAAACAATGGAATAAAAACTGTATTGCGATTGGCCTTTCAAGCGGATTTTTGGAGCCGCTCGAATCCACCAGTTTGCATTTAATCCAGACGGGAATAATACGCCTGATCAAAATGTTTCCTAGCGACGCGATTAATCCTGCTGAAGTAGATGAATACAATCGCCAGTCGCGTTTTGAATATGAGCGCATCCGCGATTTTATTATTTTGCATTATCATGTTACCCAGCGTAACGACAGTGATTTCTGGAATTACTGCCGCACTATGTCGATCCCCGACACGCTCGCGCAAAAAATTTCCATCTATAAAAATACCACCTCGGTATTTAAAGAGCAGGACGAATTATTTCACGAAGGTTCCTGGCAGCAGGTGATGTTGGGGCAGGGCATAACGCCTTCTGCTTATCATCCGGTTGCCGATAAATTATCCGCTGACGAATTGCAGCGTTTACTCGCCAGTATCGAAAAAGAACACGACCAATATTTAGCGCGCTTCCCCAGCCACCAACAATTTATTGATCACTACTGCAAAGCAATGTCCCCTTCTCACTAACCCGATTTTTATCGGGTTCTATTTTTAGCGCAATCGATTAATTATTGCTCTGTCAGCTTGCTGGCAGAGTTCGTTCGCGCAAATTTTTGTTCGGCTCGGGTCATTTTGCGGATTTTGCTCGAACGTTTAGTCGCAGTTTCGCCCCAACACAAAGTGATTCGCCCCATGTTCCGCAGGTTTACAAAAGTGGGACGACGATTTTGCTGTGCTCAGCCAATATTCATTCACAAGTTTCGGCATGTGTCAGTGGTTGAACCATTCCGAAATTGTTGCTGAGGTGTTGTTCAGCAGATGAACCCTAGGGTGATGTCAGGTCTCCCCGGGGTGTTAGCAAGCATGAACGGGTAAATGCCAATCCAATCTCCTTGTTAACTCTCCTTGCTTTAGCCCCCGTGTTCTTCCTCTAGCTGGATACGGGGGCTTTTTTACAATTTTTTTGCGAGGTAATTTATGCCTAGTTTGTACAAATCGGGTGTGTTGGCCGCCTGCAGTCTTGCGGTGCTTGCTGCCCTGAGCGGATGCGATAACAAAAATGAAACTGCTTCTGTTAGTAACACGTCTGCGAACACTATCGAAACGCAAGCTGCCAATAACGCAAGCGAATCACTTTGGCCACGTGTGCAAAGTGCGATAAAAAAAGATCCGGCAATCGAAGCAAAAATTACTGAACTGCTCGGCAAGTTGACCACTGAACAAAAAGTGGGGCAACTCATTCAGCCCGAATTGCGCCATGTGACACCGACGGACATTACCGAATATTCAATCGGTTCGGTGTTAAACGGCGGCGGTTCTTTCCCCGGCGAAAATAAACACGCGAAAGTAGAAGATTGGATCGCTTTGGCCGATGCGTTTTATAACGCATCCATGAGTACCGAGAATGGTCGCGTACCAGTGCCGGTTATGTGGGGTACTGATGCGGTACACGGCCATAACAATATTATCGGCGCGACCCTCTTTCCTCATAACATTGGTTTGGGTGCTGCGCGCAACCCGGATCTGATTCGTCAAATTGGTGCGGCAACCGCAGCGGAAATTGCGGTGACCGGTATCGACTGGAGTTTTGCACCAACGCTTGCGGTGGTGCGCGATGACCGTTGGGGTCGCACTTACGAATCCTATTCTGAAGATCCTGCTGTAGTGAAATCTTACGGCGGCGCTATGGTTGAAGGTCTGCAAGGTATTGCTGGCAAAGATGCCTTCAGCGAGCAACATGTTATCGCCACTGCCAAACACTTTTTGGCTGACGGCGGTACTCAAGGTGGGCTTGATCGCGGCGATGCAAAAATCACTGAAGAAGAATTGGTGCGTATTCACAATGCGGGTTATGAAACTGCTCTGGCCGCTGGCGCACAAACGGTGATGGCGTCTTTCAGCAGCTGGAATGAAGTGAAAATGCACGGCAGTAAATATTTGCTGACCGATCAATTAAAAACCCAAATGGGATTTGATGGTTTGGTGGTAGGCGATTGGGCTGGCCATGCATTTGTACCTGGCTGTACGCCCGTGAGTTGTGCGCAATCCATCAATGCCGGGCTCGATATTTTTATGGCGCCGGATGCCAACTGGAAAGAGCTGTATCACAACACCCTTGCGCAAGTGAACAGCGGCGAAATTTCCATGACGCGTTTGGATGATGCAGTCGCGCGTATTCTACGCGTGAAATTGCGTGCCGGTTTATTTGAAAAGGGTGCGCCCTCGACGCGCGAACTCGCTGGTAAAAAAGATGTAATTGGTTCTTCTGAACATCGCGCTATAGCGCGGCAAGCGGTGCGTGAATCTATTGTGTTGTTAAAAAATAATTCACAAACTTTGCCGGTAAAAGCCAACAGCAAAATTCTGGTGGCGGGTGATGGCGCTGACAATATCGGCAAACAATCCGGTGGTTGGAGCATAACTTGGCAGGGCACTGGCAATGTAAATGCCGACTTCCCCGGTGGCACTTCTATCTATCAAGGTATTGCCGATGCTGTTAAAGCTGCTGGTGGTTCGGTTGAGTTAAATGTGGATGGAAATTATCAAACCAAACCCGATGTTGCCTTCGTTGCATTTGGTGAAGACCCTTACGCGGAAATGCAAGGTGATGTTGCCGCACTGATTTATAAAGATGAAAAAAATCTGGCGCTGCTAAAAAAATTAAAAGCCGATGGCATCAAGGTGGTTTCGTTATTTATTACCGGTCGTCCACTCTGGGCCAACAATTTTATCAATGCATCTGATGCCTTTGCGGTTATCTGGCTGCCCGGTTCTGAAGGTGCAGGTGTTGCCGATCTGGTGCTCACCAACGCCGATGGCTCGGTCAATTATGATGTAAAAGGCAAGCTGCCATTTTCATGGCCAGCATCGCCAACACAATCGCCTTTGAATCTGGGTGATGCTAACTACGCGCCGCAATTTGCTTACGATTTTGGTTTGACTTACAACGATAAAACCGAAACCGCTGTACTCGATGAAACTGCTGCGCAAACTGTTGCTGCCAATACTCCTGATATAGCGCCGATTTTTAATCAGCGTGTTATGAACCCTTGGGCTCTGGTATTGCTCGATAACCTCAACAACATGTTGCCGGTCACTACCAGTCGCGGTGAGTTGGGTGCGGTAGTTGTTTCATCTGAAGATAAGTCGGTTCAGGAAGACACGCGTCGTTTGAAGTTTGATGGTTCCGCAAAAGCCACAGTTACACTCGGCTCCACCACGCGCACTGACTTTACTCCCTATGCTGAAAGCAAAGGTGCATTGGTATTTGATGTAAAAGTGAATGCCAAACCCAGTGCAGAAGTAAATGTAGGAATGTATTGCGGCAGCGATTGCGGTGGCGATATTGCCATTACCGATCAACTCAACGCTGCAACTGTTGGTGAATGGACAAGCGTGAGTCTTGCGCTTGAATGCCTGGCGAAAAAGCGCGTGAAAATGGATATGGTTCTTGCGCCCTTTATGCTGAGTACCAGCGGCACTTTGGATGTTTCTGTTTACAACGTGCGCATCGAAAAAAATGCAACGGCTCCTGCCTGCGCTGAATAATGTTGTTCCCTCTGCCGGTGGAGTTTATTCCACCGGCTAATCATAAAAAATAATTACTACAGCTCTTTTTTACGTTTTCTTTTAGTAAATCGCGCTTCTTTTACATCCTTAGTCTTTGTTTTTCTCGCTCGTTTTTTCGGTTTTCACACAATAACAATAGAGGTCACTATGAAATACCAACAGCTAGGATTTACTCCTGTTTTATCAAAAATATGCGTAGCTTTAACCGTCGTCGGCTTGGCCGGTTGTGGTGGATCTGATGGCGGAGGCCAGAGTTCCAGCGCAGCAAGTTTGTCATCGTCGAGTGTTATTTCCTCATCTTCTGTTGCAGTATCTTCATCAGAAGCTAGTTCGGCTATTGCTGAATCTTCGTCATCAACAGAAACAAGTTCATCCTCTTCCTCTACACCCCAATGGGAATTGGTATGGAGCGACGAGTTTGATGGAACTGCAATCGATACCGATAAATGGAGTCACGAAAAAAATTGCTGGGGTGGCGGCAACAATGAACAACAGTGTTACACCGATCGCGCTGTCAACTCTTATGTTGGCGATGGTGTATTAACGATTGTTGCGCAGCGCGAAGATTTTACCGGTTCAGATAATGCTGAAGGTGAAGGCTCTGGCACTAAAACCTTGCCATACACTTCTGCGCGTTTACGCACTAAAAATATTGCCGAGTGGACTTTCGGTCGCTTTGAAATTCGCGCGAAATTACCGGCAGGACAAGGCACTTGGCCAGCGATCTGGATGCTGCCAACCGATTCACCTTACGGTGTTTGGGCGGCCAGTGGTGAGATCGATATTATGGAAGCGGTCAACTTAAAAGTCGTTACCGATGGCAGTGCACCTGAAGCGCGCGTGCACGGCACTTTGCATTATGGTCGCGTGTGGCCGGGCAATGTGAATGCAGGCGCAGCTTATACATTGCCCGACAATGCGAACCCTGCTGATGATTTCCACACCTACGCGGTTGAGTGGGAGGAAGGTGAAATTCGCTGGTATGTCGACGACGTTCACTTTGCCACTCAAACCCAAGCAGGTTGGTACGGCCAGTATCTGCAAGGTGATGAGTTAGTGAATGCACCAGAAGGTGCGCCTTTTGATCGCCATTCAAAATTTCATATGTTGTTGAATCTTGCCGTTGGCGGTAACTGGGCTGGCACTGTGAATAACACAGGCGTTGATGAAAGTGCATTCCCGCAAAAAATGGAAGTGGATTTTGTGCGCGTTTATCAATGCAGCGGTTCACCTGTCGATGGAAAAGGTTGCGCTACTTTTAATGAAGATCCTGAGCAAAATGTAGAGCAGGTTCCGGGGCATCGCCGCCCGGGTATTGGCAAAGTCAATTTTTCCGGCCCGCCATTATTGCTGATGTATGGCGATGAAGTTACCGAAGGTTTGTTCGTCAATTCATACAACCCTGACAAGTTTGTTACATTTTCAGAAGTAGCAGAAGAAGGTCGCGGAAATGTATTAAATATTGTTAAAACCGGTGCGAGCGGCAATGCCTATTTACAGGTTGATGGCGACCCAACTGACTTAACCGGTTGGTCGGGTGACAGCGAATTAATTTTCGATGTGAAAGTAAATAGCAAAGCTGACGGTGCAAAACTGTTGGTGAAAATTGATAGCGGTTGGCCGAATGTTAGCGATGTAGAAGTTGCTGTTGCCGAGCTTGGCGTGTGGGAAGAATTTCGCATTTCCCTCGCGGATCTTAAAGATAATGGCAACTCAATGAATGGTGGCAACGGGCGCGCGAATCTCGCGTCTATCACCAATACTTTTGTGGTTGATTCTACCGGCGCAATTGATGTTTCCTTCGACAATATTCGAATTGAAGGTGAGGCGAGTACAGGTGTTGATGTGTTTGCACCCCTGCCATCATATTCAGTATTCGATGATGTTATAGGTTCCGGTTTGGATATTCAGGTTTACACCCCGGCGAACGTCACCACATCAACCGTCGCAGAAGAAGGCCACGGCAATGTATTCAAGGTAGTTAAAACCGGCGGCGCAGGTAATGTGTCTTTTCACGTGATTGATGCACCCGTGAGTTTGAATCACTGGGTTGCTAGCGGTGAATTGAAATTTGATTTTAAAGTGAATAGCAAAGCTGCCGACTCAACATTATTAATAAAAATGGATACTGGTTGGCCACAACTCAGCGATGTCAATGTGCCGCTACCTGCCGATGGAACCTGGGGATCTTTCAGCATCAGCGTTGCCGATTTAATTGCGCGCCGCAATTCAATTGATCCTGCAGGCATAGTAAACATCAACTCAATTACCAATCTATTTGTGATAGAGCCATCCGGCGCTATGGATGTGGTGTTTGACAATGTGCGTTTGGTAGAAAAACCCTAAGCATCATCTGAATAAGCTAAATAAATCAGTTAGACCCTATAAGCCGGCATTTGCCGGCTTATTTTTTTCCGTGGTCTCAGTTATTTGCACTGGAAGTGCAAAGCGTTAATTGCGTCACAAAACCGTCATGGGACTGTAATGCCACTGGCATATGATTCCACCATCAAAACTTTTGGTTATTTATAGATGATCTTTAAATAACCGTAAGTGATTAATTTCGTTATAACTGACGGCTTTCGACATGCAAATGATGCAAATCCCCTCTGTGAGTTATCGTCCGGCTATGCAGCAGCCGCTGGCGCAGGATTTATGTGTAGAAGTGCCATCGGTCAGCGCTGAGGACAGCAATGAGCAGGTGTTTGATGTGTTTACCAAACATCGCGATTTGATGAGTTTGCCGGTGACGGAAGATGGCAAGCCGATTGGTTTGATCAGCCGCAGTATTTTTTTATCGCAGATGAGTAAACCCTTTCATCGCGAATTGTACGGCCGCAAAAGTTGTATCGCGTTTATGGATAAAGAACCGCTGGTGGTGGATGCGGGCATGGATATAGAGGCGCTCACGTTTAAGACCGTCGAGTACGGAGAGAAGGCGCTGGCCGATGGTTTTATTATCACTCGCGACGGGCGTTTTGCCGGCATAGGTCACGGTTTGCAATTGATGCGCGTAGTGGCCGATATGCAAGCGGCGCGCAATCGTCAGGTTACGCACAGTATTGAATATGCGAGCGTAATTCAGCGCTCCATGTTGCGCACCTCGCGCGAAACTTTGCAGGCCATTTTGCCGGATGCGGATTTGGTGTGGGAGCCGCGCGATATTGTCGGCGGCGATTTTTATCATTTTGCTGCGCAGCCCAATGGCTGGTTTGGCGCAGTTGCGGATTGCACCGGCCACGGTGTTCCCGGCGCGTTTATGACGCTCATCGCCAGCAGCAGTTTGGCGCAGGCCATCGATCAACTTGGCTCGCATAACCCATCGCAATTGCTTGGCAATGTGAATCGCAGTATCAAACAAATGCTTGGCCAGATTGATGGTGTTGATTCCACACCCGAATCAGACGATGGCATGGATGCGGCCTTTTTTTGGTACAACGCCGCTGAGCGCCAACTGCAATTTGCCGGTGCCAAATCGAGTTTATTTGTGTTGCATCCGGGCGCTGAAGGCGTGGAGATGATCGATGGCGACCGCAAGGGCGTCGGCTACGTCAACAGTCCTATGGATTTCACCTGGCTCAACCGCAGTGTGTCGCTGCACAACGGCAGTTTGGTGTTTGTCACTACTGACGGTTTGATCGATCAAATTGGTGGCCCTAAAGCTATCGCATTTGGTAAACGTCGCATTCGCGAGCTGTTGCTCGCCCATCGTCACAGTTCAACCAGTGATATTAATAAAGCCATGCTCGATGCCTTTGGTGAGTGGCAGGGGCAGCATCGTCGCCGCGACGATTTAACTTTTTTCTGTTTTCGTATTCAGGAAGCGCAATGAATAGTAACTCCCCGATAGTGAATGACCAGCTCGCGTTTTGTGAAATTGCCCGACAGCATCGGGTGATTTTTTATTACGTTGGGTATTTCTCGCAAAACATAGTAGCGGCTATGGCCGACGCGGTGAAATTGCAATTGGAAGTGAGCGGTGCCAATGGCCCGACTCGCCGCAAATTATTTTCGTCTTTTATCGAAATGGCACAAAACATTATTCACTACTCGGCCGATGCCTTAACGCCGGATGAGCAGATGAATAACGAAATGCGCCACGGTTCTGTGTGCATTAGCGAAAAGGATGGCCAATATATTTTGCTCTGCGCCAACCCTATAGATGCGCAAGTCGCAGATGATTTGCGCACGCGCCTGGATGCACTGCGCGGCATGACCATGGATGAAATTAAACGCGCTTATAAAGAATCGCTGCGCGGTGAAACTCACGAGGGTAGCAAAGGCGCTGGCCTGGGTTTTTTAACTATGGCGCGCGACGCCTGCGAGCCGCTGGAGTTTGAATTTTGGCCGATGGAGCAGCGCCCGCAAGCGGCGATGTTTTATTTGAAAGCGGCTATCTGAACTTTATTTGGTTAGACAAGAGTGAGAATTTCTAATGGACAATCTCTACATTGCTGCAACGCCCAGTTCACCCGAAGTTAATTTTGATTTTGCGCAGCATCGCTTAAGCATTCGCGGTGAATCCTACCCGGAAAATGCAGCGGCATTTTATGGGGATATTATTAAATCCCTGCATGAATATCTGGCGAGCTGCGCAGAAACGCTGATCACTGTTGATATCGCACTGGCCTATTTCAATAGCTCCAGCACCAAAATGTTGTTCAATATTTTTGAAGCGCTGAACGATGCACATCACGCGGGCAATCACATCGCCGTGAATTGGTATCACGATGAAGAGGACGATACGATTCTGGAGTTCGGTCAGGAGCTGAGCGACGATTTTCCCGATCTCACTTTTATTGATCACGCGGTGCAAGCCGCTTAAATTTTTCTATGTCCCAGTCAGATCCCGATCTTTTTGACCAGGAAAACCTCGCGCTCTTTGCTGCGCGTGAGGTGCATGACAATAACGCTGGCGATGCCGCGAGTTATCGCGCTGCACTGGGTGAATTGATTACTTGTTATGAGCGCTTGCTGCGCGAAACACGCCGTTTGATTCGGCGCAGCGACCGCGAAGAATTTGAAATGAATCAGCTTAATAGTCGGCTCAATGAGCTGGCCAGCGAACTGGAATATCGCGCAACGCACGACTCACTTACCAACACTCTCAATCGCGGTGCGGTGATCGCACGCGCTAACCGTATGCTGCGTGAAAATGGTTTGGCGTTGATCGTGTTGGATATAGATTTTTTCAAACAGGTCAACGACTGCTTTGGCCATTTGGTAGGCGATGCAGTGATCTGTGGTGTAGTAAAAGCCGTTGCCAAATGCGTGCCACAAACCGGTGTTATCGGCCGGGTCGGCGGTGAAGAATTCACCGTGTTGTTAAGTGATTGCGATGGAGATCGAGCATTCCAGCTCGCTCAGCAAATGCGCGCAACTATCGCCGATTGGAATTTTTCCTTGCCCGGTACGCACCCGATCACTGCCAGTTTCGGTGTGAGCTGGACGCCTGCCGGTGCCGATTTCAGCATCGCTTACGGCGCTGCCGACGAAGCGCTCTACAAAGCTAAACACTCCGGCCGTAACTGTGTTATGCGCGCGGATTAATGCTGATCATCCGCGCGTTTACATGATCAGCCGTTAGCCAGTTTGCCGCTGCACTGCTTGCGGTATTCCGTTGGCGACATGCCTACCAAACGATTAAAAAAGCGGTGAAATGCGGACTTGCTGTTAAAGCCTGCGTGTAGGAGTACATCCATCACTGTCATGTCGGCGTGTTGGCTGTCGCCGAGTAGACGTTTGGCTTCCTCGACGCGATAGCTGTTCATAAACTCGAAAAAGTTAGTGCCGTAGTGTTTGTTGATTACCGCCGAGACTTCTTTGACCGGCAAATTAATCCGTTTGGAAAATTCCTCGATATTGAGGTTTTGTTTCAAAAATAATTTTTGCTCTTCCATTCCCTGCTGCACTTGTTGGATGGCGGAGTCAGTTAGTTTTTCATCGACTTTATCGCGCGTGGTTTCCGGTTTGGTGGTCAGCAGTTTGTGGGTGTGCACCACGCTGTTGATAAACAGCGCATTGATCAAAATAAAAATAATGTAGTTTTCGGTGATGCCGAATAAATCAGATACTTTGGGTGCGGCAATCGCAACGGTATTGGCGATCACATGTACCAGAATTGAGAAACTCCAGGTAAACAAAAAGCCGAGGCTCAACATATTCAGCCAGGTAGGTTCAGTCGGCGAAAAGTTGGAATATTGATTGTGCAGGCTGATGCGATACAAACGCACGCGATTCACCGCAGCCAGTGCATAAAAGAAAGGCATGATTTTGATGAAATGCCAAACCCAATTGGCGATTTGCCGTTCGCTTTCAGTTTGCCCGAGGGTTTTAAAGCGCAAATCCGAACTGTCGATTTGAAAGGCCAGTAGCCAAATTACTGCTATTGCGATGGGTACAAGGTGAAGTAAATGCCGCCGCGCAAAACGGAAGGAATCTTCTGTGAGTGCAATAACGTAAAACAGTAGCATCGGCCCTTTGAGCAATTGGGTGATGACTAAAAAGTAGGGCAGGAAGGTTTCATCAAATAGCTCAACAGTTTTGACATCGTCATTCCACAGCACCATCACACAGGCGGAGCTGATGGCGATGGAGAGTAAAAACACGCTGAGCAAGCGGTTGGCGAGTTGATTCTTGACCGGCAGTATCGCCTGAAAAATAACTAACAGAATGCACTCTGCGACCGTCATAAACAGGATCACATCGTGAATATTAAAAATATGTTTTTGCATGTCGATCAAACCCTGGTTGTCGTTGTTATGTGTTTTTAGGTCTGGATTGATCTAATCAAGTTGATTAGTCTGTGGGTTGGGTCAGGATTATAGTGGATGCGTCTGCTGATGTTGCAAGCCTTCGGGCTTTTGCTGCGTATTTAATCGCGAGGATGATTTGTTGTATGCGCCCGGTCACACCCTTGGTTCAGTTCAATCATAGTCAGAGTGAGGCGCTGTTGCAGCAGATGCCGCCGATTCATTTTGATCTCGGGCAGGATTGCGCCTGGACCAGCTCGCCCGAAGTGCAAACCTATCTGGATTTTTACGGCATCAATTTCGCAAAAGAAATTCCCGACCTGATACATGGTTTTGGCGCTATGGATGCCTGTAGTTTTCGCATCGCCACTCAATACTGGTTGCCCTCCAATCCCAAGGGCACTTTGGTGGTCGTGCATGGCTACTACGACCACGTGGGGATTTTTAGCAATGCGATTGAATTTGGCTTGCAGCAGGGGCTGGCGGTGCTGGCGTTTGATATGCCCGGCCACGGTTTAAGCAGCGGCGAGCGAGTGGCGATAGATTCGTTTGATCAGTATGCCGATGTGCTTGATGCGGTGTTCAGCGCGGCTAAAAACCTTTTGCCTTCACCCTATTTCGCGCTGGGGCAGAGCACCGGCGGCGCGGTTCTGCTGAATTATCTTTGGCGTTATGAACGCGAGCGGGTATTGCCGCACTTTGAGCGCATCGCTCTGTGTGCCCCTTTAGTCTTGCCCAGAGCTTGGGCGCGCGGGCGGATTCTCTACGCGCTCGTACACAGGTTTATCAAACGCCTTGCACGCGGCTCCTCGCACAGCTCTCACGATCTCACTTTCACTCACTTTGTGGATGAGCAGGACTGCCTGCAATCGCGAACTTTATCTGTGCGCTGGGTTGGCGCCATGAAGGCTTGGGATGCGCAATTCCGCGAATTTCCGCCGCTGCATCACACGCTCTTGGTAGTGCAGGGCGATGAAGATATGACGGTGGATTGGCGCTACAACCTAAAGCAAATCCAGCGCGCGCTGCCCAACGCGCAGTTTGCACTTATCCCCGGCGCCGGCCATCAGTTAGTGAATGAAGTGGGTGTGCTGCGCGCGCAGGTGTTTAGCGCTATCGCCTATTACTTTGCTAACCCCTGATAGGTTTCTGCAGCTTATATATTTTACGAATGCTTGATGAGCTGCGCTTGTCCATGACTGCAAGCATCAGGCACACTCGCGCCAGTTCAATCACTTCCTGACCTTATCTCTATTTATATCTACGGCCTCTGTAGAAAAGGAGCTTGTTTTGCGCCCAACCAATCGCACCCTCAAAGATTATCTTTTTATCCTGCTTAAAGGCCTGTGTATGGGCGCGGCGGATGTCGTGCCCGGCGTCTCCGGTGGCACCATCGCATTTATTACCGGCATTTACGATGAATGGTTGGACTCGCTAAAACGCTGCACGCCTGCGGTGCTGGTGATGCTCAAGCGCGATGGCATTGCCAAAACCTGGCAGTACATCAACGGCAATTTTTTGTTGGCGGTGTTCGGCGGTATTTTGATCAGCCTGAAAACCTTTGCGGCGATTGTCTTGATTGCGATGGATAGCTTCCCGATTCTGGTCTGGGCGTTTTTCTCCGGCTTGGTCGCTGCATCTATCTATCACCTCGCACGCGAACAGCGCGGTTGGTGTCTGGTGGAGTTTGCCGGTCTGATTCTGGGCGCACTCTTTATTCTGGCGATCAGCTTTATGGCGCCCGCGCAATTGCCCGGCCACGGCTGGATTCTGTTCCTCGGCGGCTTTGTGGCGATTTGCGCGATGATCCTGCCCGGTATTTCCGGCAGCTTTATTCTGCTGTTAGTGGGCTTGTACCCAGTGTTTTTGCAGGCGATCCACAATTTTGAAATAGGCAAGCTGATCTGGTTTGGATTGGGTTGTATCAGCGGTTTGATTGTTTTCTCGCGCTTCCTGTCCTGGCTGCTCAAGTCTTATCACAACCAAACGCTGGCAGTTCTGATCGGCTTTTTGGTGGGTTCGCTCTACGTCACCTGGCCGTGGAAAAATGCCTTGCTTACTACTACTGATAGCCACGGCCGCACCGTGGTACTGCAACAGGAAAACCTGAGCCCGTTTAATTATCTGGCAGTGACTGGCAATGAGCCGACGCTCGGTTTGGCGATTCTCTGGGCACTGCTGGGTGTGGTGCTGGTGCTAGGCGTGGAGTTTGTCGCTATCTGGATCAAACGTCGTACCGCGACTGCACAATGAGTCTGCTGTCACTTGAGTAAATTGGATATGTACATTCTGTTGCGGAGACAAGTGTGTCGATAGTTATTCCTATCTCTGGTGCCATTATCGGCATATTGATCTCCGTATTTCTCTACCATGTGATCGTTTGTTTTACGCAGCGTGATTACAGCAAGCATCTGGTGTTATCGCTGATCAGCTTGCTTTATAGCGTGTTTGTTGGCTGTCGAATTTACGAGTTTCAGGCTGCGGATTTAGCCGTTTTTATCCCGGTATACAAACTGGGTGTGGCATCTGCGTTGATTGCGATCCTGCTTTTACTGTGGTTTGTTTTGCGGCGAGTCATGCACCCCTTGGGATGGTTCTTTTGGCTCCTGGCGTCGTTCCTGCTCGCCTTATTAGTGGCAAACACCTTGTTGCCCTATGGTTTGCAGTATCAATCGATTTCTGGATTCAAGTCTGTTCATTTTCCTTGGGGGGAAACACTGGTTGGTGTGGATGCCGAAGTTGGTGCCTGGATAGTGGTATGCGCGGTTTGGATTGCCTTGACGGTGGGTTGGGCGACTTTGCTGATGTGGATCGCCTGGTGGAAGACACGTTTTTGGCTGGATGCAATGGTGGCCGTGACACTGCTGATTTACTTCATCTTAAGTATGCAGGGAATGGCGGCGCGACTGGGGTTGATCGATGCTTTACCTCTGGGCGCTGTGGGTTTGCCCTTGGCGTTAAGTGCCATTAGCCTGCTCTACATTTATCAAAACCGCCGCGAACGCCTTGATTATGCGCAGCATCTGGAATGGTTAACCGCGCACGACGAGAAAACCGGCCTGCCCAACCGTTCCCATCTGCTGCGAAAATTGGCCGAGCTCCCACCCATGATGCTAGCGATGATCGGGTTGGATAACCTCGGGCGTATCAATGAAGCTTTTGGCCACGAACAGGGCGATCAAGTGATCAAATCCATCGGCCAGCGCTTGCTTGGTTTTTTGCAGTCCGATGAAATTGGCGTGCGCTTTGAAGGCGATCATTTTGTGTTTGTCACTACTCAACAGGAGCGGATGATGGCTTTGCATCGCCTGATTCAGGAGCCGGTAGATCTGGGGCAGGGCTTGGTAGTTGAGATAAGCGCCGGCATGGGTTATCTGCCGACAGCGCTGGTGCGGGTGCCAACAAAAGTGTTGCAGCAGGCGCAGTCGGCGCTGATTCAGGCCAAAAGCCGCGGGCGCGGGCAGGTTGTTCGGTTTGATGAAACTTTTATGGAGCAGGGGCGCCGCCGCCAATATCTGGTTGGGCGCATGAGTCAGGCGCTGGCGCAGGGCGAGTTCCAATTGGTGTACCAGCCGCGAGTAGCGCTGAATAGCCATCACATGGGTGATAGTTTTGAGGCGCTGATTCGTTGGAATGCGCCTGATGGCTTTGTGAGTCCGGGCGAGTTTATTCCCATGGCTGAAGAGTCGGGCTTTGTCAATCCACTCGGCGATTGGATTCTGCAGCAAGCGCTGCAACAGATTAAGACCTGGGTGGATGACGGCCTGCCATTGGGGCGGGTCGCGGTGAATATCTCCATGAACCAATTGGCGAGAGTCGATTTTGTCGATAGCGTGCTGGCGCAGTTGCAGGCAAGCGGGGTGAATCCGGCGCAGTTGGAGTTGGAGGTCACCGAAAGTGCGGCAATGGAAAATCTGGATTTTGTACTGGCCAGCTTGCAGCGGTTGGCGAGCGCGGGCATTACGCTGGCGATGGACGATTTCGGCACTGGTTATTCATCGCTCTCTTACCTGCAAAAACTGCCGTTCCATATCATTAAAATCGATATGAGTTTTGTGCGCCGCTTGGGTACACCAGAGGGCGATGAACTGGTACACGGCATGATGACCCTGATCCGCAACCTCAAGCGCGATATGGTGGCCGAAGGCATAGAAACCCTCGAACAACTGGAATGGCTGCGCGCCCAAGGCTGTACCGAAGGGCAAGGTTATTACCTGAGTAAACCGCTCAGCGTGGTCGATGCCACCGCTTGGCTGGCGAGCCACCGTTAATCTGATTCAGCGCAAATAAAAACGCCGCAGTCTTTTCAGATTGCGGCGTTTTTATTTACTGATGTCTGTTTGCGAGGATTAGAGCAAAACTCTGCAGCGACTTAGAACAGCACTCTGCAACGAATCGTCCCTTCAATCGCCTTCAATTGCTCCAGTGCGGCTTCATCGTAAGGCGAGTTGATATCCACTACTACATAGCCAACTTTGTCGTTGGTTTGCAGGTACTGGGAAGAAATATTGATTTGGTTGTCGGAGAAGATTTTGTTGATCTTCGACAGCACGCCCGGAACGTTGGCGTGTACGTGCAACAAGCGGTGTGCGTCCGGGTGACCAGGCAGCGCAACTTCCGGGAAGTTGACCGAGCTGGTGGTGGTGCCGTTGTCGGAGTACTTGGCCAGCTTTTCAGCAACTTCGACACCGATGTTTTCCTGCGCTTCCATAGTGGAACCGCCGATGTGCGGAGTCAGGATCACATTGTCCAAGCCGCGCAACGGGCTGATGAATTCATCGCCATTGGCTTTTGGCTCTTCCGGGAATACGTCGATAGCAGCGCCAGCGATATGGCCGGATTTAACCGCGTTAGCCAAGGCATCAATATCGACAACAGTTCCGCGCGAGGCGTTAATCAAAATGCCGCCTTGTTTCATCAGGCCGATTTCGCGCGCGCCAATCATCATTTGCGTCGATGCATTCTCTGGCACGTGCAGGCTGATAATGTCAGAGGTCGCCAGCAGTTCATCCAATTCGCGCACTTGTGAAGCGTTGCCCAGAGGCAGTTTGGTGACTACATCGTAGAAGCGCACTTTCATACCGAGCGATTCAGCCAATACGCTGGTTTGGCTACCGATAGAACCGTAGCCGATCAGGCCGAGGGTCTTGCCGCGAATTTCGTAAGAGCCAACGGCAGACTTATCCCAGCCGCCGCGATGGCACACAAAGTTTTTCTGAGGAATATTGCGCAGCAACAGAATCGCTTCGGCGATTACCAACTCGGCAACCGAGCGAGTGTTGGAGTAGGGCGCGTTAAATACCGCAACACCGTGTTCTTGTGCGGCTTTCAAATCCACTTGGTTGGTGCCGATGCAGAAGCAGCCAGCAGCGATCAACTTGGGCGCATTTTCAAATACGCGGCGGGTCAGTTGGGTGCGCGAACGCAGACCAACGAAGTGCGCATCCTGAATGCGTTCGATCAGCTCATCTTCACCCAGTGCGGTTTTCAGGTAATCGATGTTGGTATAGCCCTGCGCGTTCAGGGTATCTACCGCCGACTGGTGTACGCCTTCCAGCAACAGAAACTTGATCTTGCTTTTGTCTAACGAGGTCTTGCTCATGGGAACAACTCCTAAATTGTGAAATCGGTGCAGCGGCGTCTCCGGGAGCTGAGGCATCGAACGGGAGACGGGAAGAGGCCGGACTGAACACGGCTGGCTGAAAAAGGCGCGCATCATATCACAGGCGACTGCGGGAAAAGCAGTGGCAGATAAGGTGCTCTGGTACATAACAGTTGGTGGGCGTACTGAGGTATGGGGTTTTTGGTTGACACTATCAACTTATTTTTATATGGTTGACTATGTCAACTAATTGGAGGTGTTATGAGACCCAAATCCTCAGGCAATTCCCTCGGTGATGCTCTGCATCATCTGGTGCACAGCTACAAAAGCAGTTTGCGCGAGGCGATTCGCGCACAGGAAATCGCGCTGCCGATTACCCATATCCGTGTGCTTAAAGGCGTGTGCCGCAATCCCGAATGCACCGCGCAATCCATCGGCAACCGTATGCAGCGTGATAAGGCGCAAATCACCCGGGTGCTCAAAGAGTTATTGGATGAAGGGTTGATCATCAAAGTCGATAACCCTGCAGATCGCCGCAGCCAGTTGCTACGCCCGACGGACCAAGGTGAAGCGGTTATGGCGCAGCTTTCGGAATTGGAAAACCAAACCATCGCACGTATGACGCAACGCCTGACGGACGATGAAATCGCCAGCTTTATGCGCATCGCCAAGATGATGGCAGGAAACCTCAAAGGCGATGAATCCCTCGCGACCAGTGGAGATAACTGAAATGACATTTGATGCAAAACCCGAAATCAGACTCGAAGTGAAATCAGAAACGAGACGCCCCGCGCCGCGGGATTTGCAGGTCATCCGCTCAACCTATGTGACTCCACATATGCTGCGCATAACCCTGGGGGGCGATGAACTTGCAGGTTTTCCACCGGATCAGGAAAGCGCCTATATCAAACTGCTGTTTCCCCAGCAGGGCGAAGCCCGCCCGCTGATGCGCACCTACACGGTTCGCCATCAGCGCGCGACCGAAATCGATGTAGATTTTGTGATTCACGATATCGCCGGGCCTGCCTCCGGCTGGGCGCTCAACGCCAAGCCCGGCGATACCATTCTGGTGGGCGGCCCTGGCTCCAAAAAGCTGATCAATCTGGAAGCGGATGGGTTTGTGTTAGTCGGCGATATGACCGCGCTGCCGGCGATTAGCGTCAATCTGGCGCAGTTGCCTCCCGATGCGCGCGGCTTTGCGCTGCTGGAAGTGCACAGCGAGGCGGATATCCAGCCGCTGGAGCATCCTGAACAAGTACAGCTGCATTGGGTAATCAACCCGACGCCCGACCCAGAGGGTGCGACCCTGCACAATTATCTCGATAAGTTGTTATGGCCGGAGGGGCAAGTATCGGTTTGGGCGGCCTGTGAATTTGCGAGCATGCGCGTATTGCGCCAGTTTTTTCGCGAGCGGGATGTCGCCAAATCGCACTTGTATATTTCCAGCTACTGGAAAATCGGCAATAGCGAAGATCAGCACAAAGTCGCCAAACGCGATGATGCAGAGCAAGAAGGCATGCCCATCGGTTAAAACGTAAAGCATTGGGGCGGGCACACCAAGCCCGCTTATAGTTATTTACAACATTACTCAGCAACAAAGGGCCTCTATAATGGCCGCTCGGATTGTCTGCTGTAGAAAATCCCCTTCCTGAGGTTTTAGGATTTGTCATCGTCAGTACCCCCTTCGTTATCATCCAGCTCTTCCCCTGAACTCACCCGCGAAAAACCCTCCACTACTTTCTATATCGCGCTCCTCGCCATGGGCTTGGGCAGTTTTGCGATAGGTGTGGGCGAATTTATCTCTATGGGCTTACTGCCCGAAATTTCCTCTTCCCTTGCGATTAGCATCCCCCAGGCCGGGCACTCGATCAGTGCCTACGCCTTGGGGGTGGTGTTAGGCGCCCCGCTATTGGCGATTTTGAGCACCGGCCGGTCGCGCACGCGCATGTTGGTGTTTCTGATGGGGTTGTACGCCATCGCCAATATTGCCAGCGCTTTGGCACCAAATTATGAGTTGATGCTGGTATTGCGCCTGCTCAGCGGCTTTCCGCACGGCACCTTCTTTGGTATCGCCTCGCTCGTGGCGGCCTCGCTCGCACCAGCACATATGCGCACCCGCGCGGTGGCCTATGTAATGCTGGGGCTTTCAATTGCGACACTCGCCGGTGTCCCCATCGCCACCGCGCTTGGGCAATGGCTCGGCTGGCGCTCGGCGTTTGTGCTGGTGGGAGTGATCGCATTGGCATCGGCGATTTGCATCGTCAAATTCGTGCCCTATGAACCGGCGCAGGAAGGTGGCCGTGTGTCCCATGAGTTGTCGATGTTTGGCAATCGTCAGGTGTGGATCACTTTGGGAATTGGTGCGATTGGTTTCGGCGGCCTGTTTTCCATCTTCTCCTACGTCAAACCGACGCTGATGAGCCTTGCCGGACTCACCGAAATGGGCGTGCCTTTTGTGTTGGCACTGTTCGGCGCGGGCATGGTGGTGGGTAATATTTTCGGCTCACGCATGGCCGACCGCGACCTGCTCGGCACCATCAAGCGCTGCCTGATCTGGTCGATGATCGCCTGCGCCTTCTTCGCCTTGGTCGCGCCAGTACTCTGGCTCGCCTGTATCGCCGTATTCTGCGTGGGCACTGTGGTTGTCATCGGCCCAGCGGTGCAAATTCGCCTGATGGACGTTGCTGGTAAGGCACAAACTATGGCGGCGGCGATGAACCATTCAGCGTTTAACTTTGCCAATGCCGCGGGTGCGTTTTTGGGTGGCTTGGCGATTGATGCCGGCTTGGGTTATGCCTCCACCGGCTGGGTGGGAGTGATCTTATCTGCTGCTGGATTGGGCATGTTTTACTGGATGGTGATTGATGCCAAGCGCGCAGTGCAGCAAGCGAAAGTCGCTCAGGATTAATAACTAAAATTTCGATTTCGGGTGGCGATGGCTTAGTTAAGCGACTATGCTGCACGCGTTATTTCACACGTAAAAGGATCCATCTTGTATGAAAAAGTTACTCTCAATCGCTTTGGTTGGTTTTATCAGTACACAAGCGCATGCGCAAATGAGCCTTGGGGACACCCTGAAAGCACAGGCTAAAGCGACAGCAAGCGCGCAGGCGGAGTCTGTGAAAACAGCGGCTACCTCTGCTGCGACCACCGCTGCCACTACCACCGCTACAGCAGCGGGCGATACTGCCGCAACCGCTATGGCGCTGGTGCCTATGCTGACTGAAGGGCTGGGTGTGACTGAAACTCAAGCGACTGGCGGAATGGGTTCGCTTCTGCAAGCCGCGCAGGGTTTGATGAGCGGTGGCGATTACAGCTCCCTGCTCAGTGCTATCCCTAATGCCGATGCACTGCTCGCCGCCGCACCTGCGGTTAAATCAGCCAAGAAGAATGATTTGTTGGGTAGCGCTCTGGGTGCGGCAGCTAACTACAGCGCCAGTACCAAAGCGGCATCGCAGCTGGTATCGCAATTCTCATCGCTGGGCTTGAGTCCGGACATGATTTCGCAATTCACCAACATCGCTGTTGGCTATCTGCAAAACGGCACCATGCCAGAGACTGCAGACCTGCTGAACACTGCTTTGATGAGCGTACTGCCGCAGTAAGGCGGATGCGCAAGAAAAACCCCGCGTGGCGAGAGCTGCGCGGGGTTTTTTACTGTTTGGATTTACTCTGCGCTGTGCAGAATGGCGCAGAGGCAAATCCGGTGCGATTGGCCATCGCTGAGGTAGCGCCACTGCACATCCAGATCCAATAACTTCATGCCATAAATCCGCTCAGGGTCGGGTTGCTGATACTGCGGGCGCGGGTCTTGTTGCAGGATTTGGGTGATAAGTCCGGCCAAATCAGTGCCGGTGCGGGTTTGGTAATCGGCGCACTGTGCTAGCAGATCGGCGGGAATATCCACAGCGATCAGTTCCGGTGGCGCGGCGGCGAAGCTGTTTTGGGCGTCTGGCACTGCATCTACATAGGGCACATAGGGTTTGATATCCAGCACCGGCGTGCCTTCCAGCAAATCCACTCCGCTAATCTGTACCAGCAATTTTCCCTCGTACTCGATCACACCTTCAAAACGCACCACCGACAGCCCAATCGGCGCCGGTCGGGTAGGCGAGCGGGTGGCAAATACGCCAAGGCTTTTATTGCCGCCCAAACGCGGCGGTTTGACTTTGGGTTTCCACTCCTCGCGCTTGTTTGCATGCCTGTTCATATGGAATACAAACTGCACCCACAGGTGAGTGCAACCCTCCAGTCCATCAAAGGCGCTTTTGTCGTCATAAGGCGGGAGCAGTTCTATCTCGGCGCGCGCCAGCGGTGCCAAACCGGGTTGGCGTGGAATACCGAATTTCTCCTTAAAACAGGAGTGAACAATGCCAATGGCGGGAAAGCTGAATTCCATAGTGATCGCTGCGTAGAGGTGATGCGCAAGGCTAGGCAAAAGTATCGCGTGGCTCAACCGTTTTTTGGCTGGGGATTGTTAATTGCGGTGACAGATACGAATTGCTTATTTTTATTGATTGGCGGGTGTCCTGCGCTGTCATTTAATAAGTGTCGGCGAAATTGACACTTTAGTGTGATGAGTTTGGCAAAAACTGGCGCCTATCATTGATGCGCAACGAAATTTTAAAATAGGCACGGTCTGTGCTGAGTAGCGCTTATTAAAAGAATACAACACTACTAGCATGGACTCTGTTATGAACTTTTATTCCAAACTACTCGGTATTGCGAGCCTGACCTCGCTACCGATGTTGGCCGCCGCCGGCCCTTTAAGCGATTACAACCTGATTTTGTTTGGCGATTTGCATACCACCAGTAATGTGAAGGTTTACGGCCAAGCCGTTATCGGTGGCGACCTGAATTCCAGTGGTGAATTTGGCTCGCACCTCACTGATTCCGCTTTCAACGCCACCAATAACGTTGAAGTGATAGGCAATGTGCAATCGCCTAATTTGACTATCCAAAACGGTTATTTGGGTTATGGCGGCACCAAATCGATTACTAATCTGAACTGCAACGAGTCAGGTTTAGCGCAGAATTCCTGTGTGCGTAAATTGGATGATGTTACTGCTGTCGCCGATAAACTGGATGGCTTTTACAGTGACCTGAGCGATGAATCAGATTTTTATCGCGGTTTCGGCATCACTGGCGATGTAACTGGTACTAGCCTGAGTTACAGCGGTCTGGCGACCAGCTTGGTGGTATTCAATATTGCTGGCGCAGACCTGTTTGCCAACAACGCCAACTGGCAGCTGGATTTTGGCAATGCCGCCAATGTGGTGATTAACGTTTCTGGTACAGATTTGAGCAACCCGGGTTCAGTCAACCTGAGCGGTAGCGGTTTTGGCAACTACAACAACATTCTGTGGAACTTCTACGATGCTACCAGCTTGAATCTGGGCAACGGCTGGCGCGGCAATGTGTTGGCGGTCGATGCGGATGTCAGCATCATGAACGATATCGATGGTTCACTGGCGGCCAAGTCCTACACCGGTTCTGGTCAAATCCATAACTTTTACTGGGATTACACCCCGCCCGAAACCCAACAGTTTCCCGTGCCAGAGCCATCAATTCTGATGTTGCTGATGGCGGGTTTAGGAATGCTGAGTTTGGGACGCCTACGCCGCCGTGACTAATGGTGAGTAGTTCTCAAGGATGAATAAAAAACCGGGATTGCCCGGTTTTTTTATGTCTACGGTTTGCGTAACACCCAGGTGGTAAACTAAATCGCAAAGTGCGCGATCTGGTTTTCCAAGCCCTTGGCGGTGCTGTCCAGTTGGCGCGCAATCTGCGCCGACTGTTGTGCATCGCGGTTGAGATCGCTGATCAGGTTGGCCACTTTCACCACGTTTTTGTTGATCTCCTCCGCCGCGTAACTCTGCTCTTCGGCGGCAGTGGCGATCTGCATATTCATGCCCAAAATCGACGAGATGGATTGGGTAATTTGGTTGATCGATTGCCCCGCTTGGCCTGCCATCTCCAGAGTAACATCGGTTTTTTCCTGGCTGGTTTTCATTGCCTGCATCGCCTTGGCGGCGCCCAGTTGTACCGCTTCAATGATCTGCTGGATTTCGGCGGTGGAGTCTTGGGTGCGTTTGGCGAGTGAGCGAACTTCATCGGCGACCACCGCAAAACCGCGCCCCTGTTCACCGGCGCGCGCAGCTTCAATGGCGGCGTTGAGCGCCAGCAGATTGGTCTGTTCGGCCACGTTTTTGATCACATCGAGCACGCTGCCAATACGGTTGGTATCCTGCTCCAGCTTGTCCATCGCAGTACCTACGTGATCCACCTCTTTACTTAATAAGTTGATCGCATTCAGGGTGTTATCCATCACTTTCAAACCGCTGCGGGCGCTGTCGTCTGCGGATTGCGCTGCTTCAGCGGCGCCGCTGGCGTTAGTTGCCACTTCCTGTACGGTATTGCTCATTTCAGTGATGGCGGCAGATACCTGATCGGTCGCGTGGTGGGTTTCATCGGCATAACCCGCGAGCGACGAGGAGCTTTTGGTGATGGAATTGGAGGCTTGGGTCAGGGTGTTCATGGATTGCTGCACGGCA
The DNA here is from genome assembly GCF_035117775.1 of Cellvibrio chitinivorans. Classification (NCBI taxonomy): domain Bacteria; kingdom Pseudomonadati; phylum Pseudomonadota; class Gammaproteobacteria; order Cellvibrionales; family Cellvibrionaceae; genus Cellvibrio; species Cellvibrio chitinivorans. The sequence goes on along the minus strand of NZ_JAYKKN010000001.1, from coordinate 247,556 downwards.
GTAATCACCTCGGCCACGCTTTGCTGCACCTTATCGATATTTGCGCTTAAACGCCCTAGCTCACCCGAGCCGCTAAAACGCAGCGGCTGGCGGAAATTGCCGTCGGCCAGCTGACCCAAGTGGTCATTGATCAGCGCCAGCGGCTGCAACAGACTCTTGCGCAGAATCATCAGCACCAAAAACACCACCGCAATCGCGCCCAATACAATCAAACTGTTCGCCCAAAAGGAAACTCGCTGGCTGCGCTCTAAATTGTGTTCGGTGGTTTGCGCGACCTGAGCGCTGATCAGCTCCGCGGATTCCTGCAGTAGGGTAGTTGGTTCGCGATCGATACCAGCGACGGCCGCGTCGCCCGCAGCGGCATCAAATCCCGCTGCTTTAAAAGCTTCCAATCCGGTTTGATAGCGACCGAATGCCTGTTGATGCGCGCGCAAAAAGGCTTCAACTTTGAGATGGCTATCGCCGCTTAAGTGCGAATCCAGCTCAGCCCCTTCGCGCTGGATGGCATTGTGCATCTCCTCAAACTGGTTCCAGTATTGCGCCAGTTTTTGTGGATCTTTACCCCGCAGCAGCACGTTTTTCCACTCCTGCACCTGCACTTTGAATTTGAAGTTCATGGCGTTGATGCTGCGCTCCTGTGCAACTGAGCCGGCGATTAGCTGGTTGTAATCGCCAATCGCTTGGTTGAGCAGGGAAATGGCAATGCCGCTAATGATGATAAACAGCAATACACCGGCACTGACAGCAACGATCAGACGGCTTTGAATACTCGATAGGGAAAACATAAATGCCTCGGGGGTGCTCGAAAGGTCAGTTGACCCTTCGAGTATAGGAAAGAACAGGCGACAAGCAGGGAGGTGTGTATATTTTTTACACAGGTTTAGCGAGAAAAGATGGTTTTAACGCCTTCACTGGTGCCAAGCAATAAAACATCTGCGCCTTTGGCGGCGAACAGGCCGTTGGTGACCACGCCGGTAATTTGGTTGATGGCCGTTTCCAAACCGACTGGGTCGACAATTTGCAGATTGTGGACATCGAGAATCACATTGCCGTTATCCGTCACTACACCTTCGCGATACACAGGTGCGCCGCCCAGTTTCACCAGCTCGCGTGCAACATAAGAACGCGCCATAGGGATAACTTCTACCGGTAGCGGAAACTTGCCCAGCACATCGACCCATTTGCTGCCATCGGCGATGCACACAAATTCTTTGGAAACTGCGCGCACAATCTTCTCGCGCGTTAAGGCCGCGCCGCCGCCTTTGATCAAATGCAGGTAAGCGTTGCTTTCGTCGGCACCATCAACATAAACCACCAGCTCGCTCACTGAATTGCAGTCGAGCACGTCGATGCCGAGTTTTTTCAAGCGCTCGGCCGAGGCGTCGGAACTGGCTACAGCACCGGCAAAGCGATCGCTGATTTCGCCCAGATAATCGATAAAAAAGTTAGCAGTCGAACCTGTGCCCACGCCGATAATTGAATCGCTGAACAGTTTAGGTTTGATGTATTCAATCGCTGCGCGCGCAACGGCTTGTTTGAGTTGATCTTGGGTCATGGTGATCTCGATTTTGCTATTGTGAGTTCGCCATCAGTACGGGTTTGGTGATCGAGACGCGCCGTAAACCCATCCATGGGGGCTTGTCTTCGACGTCCCTGTCTCAGACAGTCTCGATCACCAAACCCGCACCGATGGCTACGAGTGAAATTCGTGGGTGATTGCCGAAAAACTTGCCACATTATACGGATATTCGCCGTGCCAGCGGCGGCTAAATTGTTTACACTGCGGCGACTTTTTCTTTCTATTAAGCAAGACTTCTCATGCCTGAAACCTACATAAAACGTATCCTCAACGCCCGTATCTACGATCTGGCGATAGAAACTCCGCTCGATTACGCCCGTTTGCTATCGACTCGCACCGGCAACAAAGTACTGCTCAAACGCGAAGATTTGCAGCCGGTGTTTTCGTTCAAATTGCGCGGCGCTTACAACAAGCTGCAAATGCTCTCTGAAGATGAGCGCGCGCGCGGTGTGATTGCGGCCTCGGCTGGTAACCATGCACAGGGCTTGGCGCTGGGTGCGCAACATATGGGAGTTAAGGCGACTATTGTGATGCCGCGCACCACACCGGCGATTAAAGTCGATGCGGTTAAAGCGCGCGGTGCCAAAGTGGTATTGCATGGCGACAGCTACGACGAAGCTTCTGCCCACGCTAAAAAACTGGTGGAAGAAAAGGGGCTGACCTACGTTCATCCGTTTGACGACCCGGATGTCATTGCTGGCCAAGGTACAGTGGCGATGGAAATTCTGCGCCAGTATCCCGGTCATATCGATGCCATTTTTGTTCCCGTTGGCGGCGGCGGATTGGCGGCGGGTATCGCGGCTTATGTGAAATACTTGCGTCCCAACACCAAAATTATCGCGGTAGAAGCGGAAGAGTCGGCCTGTTTAAAAGCGGCGATAGAAAAGAAAAAGCGCGTGGTACTGCCACAAGTAGGCATCTTTGCCGACGGTATCGCTGTGGCGCAAATCGGTGAGGAAACTTTCCGTGTGCTGCGCAAAACCGTCGATGAATGCATCACCGTAAGCAACGATGAAATTTGCGCAGGCATCAAAGATATTTTTGAAGACACTCGCTCCATCGCCGAGCCGGCGGGCGGCACCAGCGTCGCAGGTTTGAAAAAGTATGTGGCAGAAAAAGGCATCACCGGTCAGACGCTGGTAGCCATCGACAGTGGCGCCAATACCAATTTTGACCGCCTGCGCTACATCAGCGAGCGCACTGAAATTGGTGAGCAGCGCGAAGCGATTTTGGCAGTGACCATCCCTGAGCGTCGCGGTGCTTATAAAGAATTCTGTAAGGCGCTGGGCAAGCGCAATATCACCGAATTTAACTATCGCTATGCTGACGAAAACGATGCACGTATTTTTGTGGGCGTGCAGGTCGCGGCTGGTGGTACTGACCGCGCGGATTTGGTTGCTGAGTTGCGCGCGCAGGGTTACGACTTAGTAGATATGACTGAAAACGAGCTGGCGAAATTGCATATCCGTCACTTGGTTGGTGGCCATGCTCCGCAGATCACCGATGAAGTTCTCTATCGCTTTGAGTTCCCCGAGCGCCCGGGCGCGCTTATGACCTTCCTCACCAAAGTGGCCGGTCGCTGGAATATTTCGCTGTTCCACTATCGCAACCACGGCTCAGCGGCTGCCCGCGTATTGGTAGGGCTACAAGTGCCGAAGAAGGATTACACCGAGCTGAAAGCGTTTTTGAACGAGCTGAATTATCCCTATTGGGATGAAACCAAAAATGAAGCCTACAAGTTCTTTTTGGGTTAAACCTAAAGTGATGTGTTATCGACAAAGGGCGCTTCGGCGCCCTTTGTCGTTTTATCGTCCAGACTTTTAGATGTGAGCAGCTATCCTTAGTTGATTTGGTGAAGGGTTAATTTATGTTCAGACGCTGGCGAAACCGGATTTTTGGTGTAATCTGGACAACGTTGTCAGTATAAAATTGCGCCATCGCGCGTGCGTATTTACCAATATACGAATTCATTACATAAAAAGGCTGGAGCATCCGATGAAATCTGCAGGTCGTCCTCTATTTGCGCGTTTGGGCGCGTTGACACTGGCGCTGGGGCTTGCCCAGAGCGCTTTCGCCGCCAATCTCAGTCAGCAACAACTCAGCGAGTTTGCGGAAAATGCCCAGTTGCGTTTTGGGGTGATCAGTAACCTTGGCGACAAACCAAAAGCCCATGTGATTTTGAATAACGAGTCAGATGCCGCTTTGCCTGCGGGCGCGGGTGATTGGAAAATCTACTTCCATTCGGTGCGCAAGTTGGATTCGACTCAAGTTGAAGGTTTGAGCCTGCGCCATGTGCAGGGCGATTTGCATGAACTGTCGCCCACTGCGAGCTTCAAAGGTTTGGCCAAGGGTGCGAGTGTGCAAGTGCCTTACACCGCCAGCGCGAGCATGGTGAGTTTTACCGATTTTATGCCGCGCGCGTTTATCACCCAGCAGGGTTTAACGGCGGAGGTGTTTGCCAATACCGACACCGAAAACATCAAGGATTTTGTCGAGTCGTTTACCAAGCCTGAGCAATTGCAGCGTTTTGCGGATGATCGCTACCCAATCGCCACAGCGACATCGCGCTATCAGGATAACCTCGCGGTCAATAAGGCTGCGGCCAAGCTGGATACCGCTCCCCAAATTATCCCCACCCCCGCTGAAGTGAAATATCGCAAAGGCACCGCTACCATCGATAACAGCTGGAAAATCAGTTACTCCGGTCGTCTGACGGGCGAGGCGAAATATCTGGCCGGGCAATTAAAAGCGGCGGGTATCGAGCTGGAAAGCAAATCGTCGCTTCCCGATGCAACTGGTGGAGTGGTGGTTTCGTCGGCCAAAACCATTGAGTTGAAGGTAGATCCTGCTATCGGTGAAGCTGAGAGCTACAGCCTGAATATCGCCGCTGACAATATCACCATCGTCGGTAGCGATAACGCCGGTGCGTTTTACGGTATCCAAAGTGTGTTGAGCCTGTTGCCCGCGCAGGTTGCTGCCAGCCACAGCGTGCCGCAGTTGAGTGCGAAAGATGCACCGCGCTACCGCTGGCGCGGCATGATGTACGACATGGGGCGCAACTTCCACGGTAAGGATGTGACTCTGCGTTTGATCGAGCAGATGGCGCGCTACAAGCTCAACAAGTTGCATTTGCATTTGACTGAGGACGAAGGCTGGCGTTTGCAAATCCCCGGTTTGCCGGAGCTGACCGAGGTGGGCGCGCAGCGCTGTTTTGATCTGAGCGAAACCAGCTGTCTGCTCACACAATTGGGTACAGGCCCGCACAAATCCGGTTCTGGTAATGGTTTTTACACAACCGATGATTTTATCGAGATTGTGAAGTTTGCAACCGCGCGCCATATCCAGGTTATTCCTGAAATCGATATGCCCGGTCATGCGCGTGCAGCGGTGAAGTCGATGGAAGCGCGCTACAAAAAACTGCTGAAAGCGGGCAAAAAAGCCGAAGCTGAACAGTATTTGTTGTCCGATCCGCAAGACAAATCCCAGTACCTCACCGTACAAAACTACACCGATAACTCGATCAACGTTTGCTTGCCATCCACCTATGCGTTTGTCGATAAAGTGGTGTACGAGCTGCAACAAATGTATCGCAAAGCGGGTACCAAGCTCGTCACTTTCCATATGGGCGGCGATGAAACCGGCGCCGGTTCATGGACTGCATCACCCGCGTGCAATGCACTTTTCGCCAAAGGTGAAATGGGCGTTGCCGGGCCGGGCGACCTTAAACCTTATTTTGTGAGTAAGGTTGCGGCGATCACCGCTATGCGTGGCTTGGACTTGGCGGGCTGGGAAGATGGCTTGATGTACGACGCCACCAACACCTTCAACCGCAGCCAATTCGCCAACAAACACGTATTGGCAAATGCGTGGGATAACATCTGGGAGTGGGGCGTTGCTGACCGCGCTTATCGTTTGGCGAACGCGGGTTATGAGCCAATCATTTCGGCGGCGACGCACTTGTACTTCGACCATCCCCATGAAACCAACCCGGAAGAGCGTGGTTACTACTGGGCAGCGCGTTATACCGATATCGGCAAGGTGTTTGGTTTTATGCCGGATAATCTCTACGCCAACGCCGATAAAACTCGCAATGGCACCCCAATTGATGACTTGGAAGCGCTCGTCGGCCGCGCTATGCCAAAGCTGGAAAAACCGGAAAATCTGCGCGGTATACAGGGGCAAGTCTGGAGTGAAACTATTCGCACTGCGGCACAGTTGGAGCAGATGATTTATCCACGTTTAGTTCCCTTGGCTGAGCGTGCATGGCACAAGGCTGCATGGGAAGGCGACAGACCCGATGCTGCTGCGCGCGCAGCTGACTGGGCCACATTTGCGGTGCAGCTGACCAATAAAGAGTTGCCAAAACTAGCGGCTTTAGGGGGCGATTTCTACCTGCCGCCACCGGGTGCAGTGATCGAAAAGGGCGAGCTGTTGGCCAATACCTCATTGCCAGGTCTGGCAATTGAAATCAGCTTGAATCAGGGTGAAACTTGGGTTGCCTATACAGGTGCTGTTCCGGTGAAAGCTGGCTCAGTAATGTTGCGCAGCCGTTTAGGTGATGCAACCAGCCGTGTAGTGACTGCTGCGCCTTAAGCGCATTCTTTCAAATACGACCAGCGCAAGGATGCGCTTTGTCTCTTTTCTGTTAGTGCTTTCGTTGTCATTCCTGATTTTTGCAGTACTTCTTCTGTCGCCTCCTTCAGTGTGTTTCTTCTGTATTTGGCTTGCTTGTGTCAGGCTTTCTCTGTGATTGGCTAAAAATCTACTAATAAAAAGCATTATTTTTATAATTTTGTGCGTTATTTTGCGATTTTGGTCTTGGCACATGTTTCATTCTGCTAAAAGCTTGCCTATTATTTGTTCACACCTCCGGCATGGTGCCGCGGTGTTGGCAATGAGGGAGTATGTTTCAGTTTAAAAAATAATAGTGTGCAAGGTTACCGTCATGAAATTTGATGTCGTCTCCGTCGTAATTTTTTTGTTTTGCCTTGGAGTATGTGTAACCCTGTTGGATGTCGGCGCGTTAGTGTCTTATGCAGAGGCTGCTGTCGAAACGCCCTCTGAGAAGTAACAGGTAAGTAAACGGAATTTTTGATAATAGCTCCCGCCCCGGCGGGAGTTATTATTTGTGGGCTGTGCTTATTTCTGCGTCAGAATAATTTCGCGTTCAGTGGCGACGGCAAATAACGGAATGTCCCAGTTATCAGTCGCGAGCGATTCAACCTGCTGGCAGCTATGAGCCAGTCCAATCAGATAGGGCTTGTTGCCCTGCTTCTTTTGCTTGAAGGCGAAGGTGGTATCGTAAAAACCACCGCCCATGCCCAAGCGCGCACCTGTGCGATCAAATCCAACCAGTGGCATTAACGCCACATCGAGCAAGGTTGCAGGCAATTTATGTTGCTGGCGGAAATCCGGTTCGGGAATGCCGTAACGATTCTTGGTCAGCAGTGCGTCGGGCGTGTATTCCACAAACCACATGGCTTTGTTGTTGCCGGGGCGCAGTACGGGCAAATAGCAGTGCTTTTCCATTTTCCACAGTTGCTGCGCAATCGGTGCGGGATCTATTTCGCCATCATTAGCAATATAAAGTGCCACATAGCGCGCGCGCATAAATTGTGGCAATTGCATCAATTGGCGCAGTAGGTGCGTAGATGCTTGAGCTTGTTGCGTGGGATTCAGCGCACGGCGGCGTGCACGCAATTCGCAGCGCAACAGATTTTTGGTCTGTGAGGAATCGGTAATAGTTTGCTGGGATGGGGAATCAGGCGTGTCGGTCATAAACTAACAAAACAGCCTTGCGATAAGCGATTCAGAAGTGAGTTAAGAGACCCCGAAATGCCGCGTACCAAGCTGGCCTTGAACCCAAAGGTTCAAGGTGGCGATACCTGTGGCTTTTTAGGCTTTCCGTCAGGCGGACATGCACACCAAGCTCAAACGAGATACTGCCGGGCTAACATTTATCGGCTCAAGGACATTGTTGGATTGCAAACATTCCAGGGCGTGGCGCCAGTATAACCCAAGGTTGGTGGCCTTCCGCAAATGAAATTATGCTTGGCTTATCGAAGTGTTTAGGAATTAATCGTCTTAAACGGGGCTGGTAAAACAGTGTGTTTTACACTTCTGGTTGCGATTAATCCAGATTGGCTAAACCGCGTTCCAGTTTTTCATTTAAACGCAATAAATCACTGCGGTTGGCTGGGTTATCGCCGCTGTCACCTGAAGTTCTTGCCTGCAATAATTCATGGCTCAGATTAAGCGCCGCCATCACTGCGATGCGCTCCAGTCCGATTACCGCGCCTGTGCCGCGAATGGCTTTCATACGCTCATCCAGCAATTGCGCTGATTCCACCAGTGCCTGACGCTCTTCGCGCGGGCAGGCAACTTGGTACTCTTTATCGAGGATTTTTACAAATACGGTTTCGTTGCTCATCGGTGCCTCGATTACTCAGCGTCCAGATTACGTAAATGGGTGATCATGGCTTCTACGCGGCTGCGCGCCAATTCGTTCTTCTCGACCAAACGTACTCGCTCGCGCTGCCATTCGCTTTCGCGGGCTTTAAGCTCGTTGTTTTCTTGTTGCAGGCGATTGCACAACAAGATCAGCTTATCCAGTTTGGTTTCGATGGCGAGTAACAGATCGTCAGACATGATAATAAATAACCAATAAATAGCGCGGGTCGCCCACTATATTGCGCGCTTGGCGGGGGGTCAATCGCATAGCTCAAGTTAATGTGAATTCGAGAAGTTACGCCTTATTAAATGATAAACAAACAGGTTTTACTTGAGCCGCATCAACCTTATAAAAGGCTATATAAAAGATAGAAGAGTCGCCAAGGTCAATCGTGATAGCATTCGCCCACTGCGATTGAGAGGCTTTTATGACTGATACCAATTCCCCCGAGCAACTGCTCACTCCCCTGAATTTTGATGATCTCGCCAACCTGCTGGCGCCCTTGGGCACTTTAAATAGCCCGTCAGAATTGCACGGCCTGTTGTGCGGAAAATTGGCTGGCGGCGCTAGCTTGAGTGAAATTAATTGGTTGTTGGAAGCGGTGGAGTTTCTCGATTTTATCGCCGCGCCCGATGAGCAAGTGCGCGTTGCGCTGAGCCGTTTGTATCACACCACCTGCGATCAATTGCGCGGCCAATTCGATTTGAAGTTAATGCTGCCGGATGACGACAATTTGCTGAATGAACGTGTGCGTGCACTGAGCGAATGGTGTCACGGTTTCCTCACTGGTTTTGGTAGTGTTGATCATCAAGGCAAGCGTGTTATCACCGAAGAGTTTGAAGAGATGCTGGAAGACATCGCCAACATCGTCCAAATTCAAGCGGATGAAGAAGATGAGCCGAGCGCTGAAGCAGATTATATGGAAGTGACGGAATATGTGCGCATGGTAGTCAACTCGCTTTACCTTGAGTTTGCAGCTGACGCAGATGAGCGCATCAATCCTGCCAGCATGGCGCCTGCGTCCAATCAATTACACTAATCGACTAGATCATAAAAAGGGTTGCGCGTGTTGTTATGAGAATTTCCAGAACCGAATTTGCCCGCCGTCGTAAACAATTAATGGCGCAGATGGAGCCAAACTCCATTGCGATAGTGCCTGCTGCTCCCGAGCGCCCGCGCAGCCGCGATACCGAATATCACTATCGTCAGGACAGCGATTTTTTATACCTCTCCGGTTTTGAAGAGCCGCAAGCGGTGCTGGTGTTAATTCCCGGCCGCGATCACGGTGAATACGTTTTGTTTGTGCGCGAACGCAATCGCGAGCGGGAAATTTGGGATGGCTATCGCGCAGGACCTGAAGGTGCGTGCAGCGAATTTGATGCGGACGATGCATTTCCTATCGATGATATCGACGAAATTTTGCCGGGTCTGCTCGAAGGCCGTCAGCGCGTTTATTACTCAATGGGTAAAGACAGCGAATTCGATAAACACGTAATGGATTGGGTCAACACTATTCGTGCAAAAGTTCGCTCGGGCGCAACACCGCCGGGTGAATTTTTGGATTTGAGTCATTTTTTAAATGATATGCGCCTATTCAAAAGTGCGGCCGAATTGCGCGTGATGAAAGAAGCGGGTGAAATTTCGGCACGCGCCCATGTGCGTGCAATGAAAGCGAGTAAACCTGGCGTGATGGAGTATCAACTCGAAGCTGAAATCATGCACGAGTTTCAAATGAGCGGAGCGCGTTTTCCGGCCTACAACTCCATCGTCGGCGGAGGAAAAAATGGCTGCATCCTGCATTACATTGAAAATTCTGCGCCGCTCAAAAATGGCGATCTGGTATTGATCGACGCCGGTTGTGAATTGGATTATTACGCTGCCGATATCACCCGCACTTTCCCTGTGAATGGAAAATTCTCGCCCGAACAAAAAGTGCTTTACGACATTTGTTTGCAAGCGCAGCTCGAAGCTATCGCCGAATGTAAACCGGGCAAACACTGGAATGACCCACACGAAGCGACTGTGCGTGTTATCACCGAAGGTTTAGTGAAAATCGGTTTGCTTGAAGGCGATGTAAAAGAATTAATCGCAAACGAGGCTTATAAAGAATTTTATATGCATCGCGCTGGCCATTGGCTGGGGATGGATGTACACGATGTCGGCGATTACAAAGTCGGCGGCGAGTGGCGCGTGCTGGAGCCGGGCATGGTAATGACGGTTGAGCCGGGCATTTATGTTGCGCCCGACAATGAACGCGTTGCGAAAAAATGGCGCGGCATCGGCATTCGCATTGAAGACGATGTAGTAATCACCAAAGACGGCAATGAAATTCTTACCAAAGACGTTCCCAAAACCGTCGCTGAAATTGAAGCCTTGATGGCGCAATAAAAATATTGCCCCGAAGTCGATTTGGGGGCATTTAACTCAGGTCAAGTTGATGACCCAATTACTCGAATTTGATGTTGCCATTATCGGCGGCGGCATGGTGGGCACAAGTCTCGCCAGTTTGCTTGCCGCCAGTCAGCCGCAATTGCGTATTGCGCTAATCGAAGCTCAGCCGTTTGCACAATCGGATGAACTCCATTTTCAATCCAGCTTTGATGCGCGTTCAACCGCACTTTCTTTCGGTACTGCGGCAATTTTGCGTGAGTTGGGTTTGTGGAATATTTTGCAGCAACACATCACCCCGATTGCACAGGTACATGTTTCAGATCGAGGACATTTTTTAGGTGGGGTGATTGATGCCGCTGCTAATAATCTCGATGCAGTTGGTTATGTCATTGAAAACGCATGGTTGGGCAAGGTGTTGCTTGGCCATGTGCAAGCGCAAGCCAATATCCAGTGTTTTTCTCCGGCAAAAGTCACCGGATTAACGCCGCAGCTTGATGGCGCTTTGCTCAGTATTACGACTGACGCACAAACCTTTGCAATTAAAACCGCGCTTGCTGTTGTTGCTGATGGCGGTGAATCCGCGGTGCGCCGCCAATTGGGTATTGGTACTCAAGTGCGCGAATACGGGCAAACGGCGATCATCACCAATGTGGAATTTTCCGAGCCACATAAAGGCGTTGCGTTTGAACGATTTACTGACCAAGGGCCAATCGCTCTTTTACCTTTGGGTGAATCAGTTAATGCGCAGCAATCAGCACTGGTGTGGACACTGCCTACGGCTGATGCAGAGGCAATTCAATCCTGTAGTGACGCAGAATTTCTGGCGCATTTACAGGAGCGTTTTGGTTATCGTGTAGGGAAGTTTACGCGCGTTGCCAAGCGCTATTCTTATCCTTTGCAATTGGTGTTAGCACAAGAGCAAATTCGCTCGCATGTAGTGTTGCTCGGCAATGCCGCGCATTTTTTACATCCTGTCGCAGGGCAGGGCTTTAATTTGGCATTGCGCGATTGTGCGTGTCTGGTTGAAACCTTGCGCGAAGGTATTGCAGAGAAAAAATCACTTGGCGATTTAACGCTGTTGCAGCGTTATATCGACAGGCAATTTCTGGATCAACAACTCACCATCGAATTCAGCGATAAGTTGGTACGTTTATTTTCCAACGATCAATTGCCGCTGATCGCCATGCGTCATCTCGGTTTGCTCAGTATTGAATCCATCCCGCTGATTAAAAAACAATTGATCGCGCAAACCATGGGAACGGCGGGGCGCCAATTTCAATGGCTGTTAAATGCGGTTGATGGGCCTGAGTCTGCGGATGAAAAAGTTGCAGTGGAATCGTCAGCCGGATTTGATCAATCGCAATCTGATCTGCACGATTACGATCTGGTAATTGTCGGTGCCGGTTTAGTCGGTGCATCTCTTGCCTGTGCCATCGCACAAACAGAATCTGCGCAGAATTTACGTATCGCGGTGATTGAAGCCAGCAGTGAGTTACCGCATTTTAGTGGCGATAATTTTGACCCGCGTGTTGTTGCGCTCACACATAAATCGCAACAATTGCTGGCGGATATTGGCTGCTGGGATGGCATTGTCGCCGAGCGCGTTTGCGCCTATCGCGAAATGAAAGTATGGGACGGCGAAGGCACGGCGGCGATTGAATTTGATTGCGCAGAAGTGCAGCAAAAACATCTCGGGCATATTGTTGAAAACTCGGTGATCGTGAATCAACTGCGCGCGCGTATGGCGCAGCACAAGAATATTGTTTTGATTCAACCTGCGGCAGTTGTGCAGGTGATTCCGGCGCAACCGGAATTCCCGCAAGTGCGTGTGCAGTTATCCAATGGCAATGAAATTACCACAGCACTGTTGATTGCCGCTGATGGTGCGCAATCCAAAGTGCGTGAGCTGGGTAACTTTGCTACGCGCGAATGGGATTACGGTCAGCAGGCGATTATTACCACTGTGCGCACTGAGCATCCGCATGAATTTACCGCCTGGCAGCGATTCATGCACACCGGCCCTCTGGCGTTTTTGCCTTTGCAAAATGAAGGCGATGCGCATCAATGTTCGATTGTCTGGTCGGCCGATGATGCGCTCGCGCAAGAGTTGATGAGCTTGAACGATGCTGATTTCTGCATGCGCCTGACCGATGCATTTGAAGCGCGCTTGGGCAAGGTCATCGCTTGTGATAAACGCTACTCCATTCCCCTGCGCCAGCGTCATGCTACTTCTTATATCCAGCCGGGAATTGCCTTAGTGGGCGATGCCGCACATAACATTCATCCACTTGCGGGGCAGGGCGTGAATTTAGGTCTGCTGGATGTGATCGCGCTCGCGCAGGAAATCGAACGCGCACTGGAGCGTGGAATCCCTCTTGCCGACTATTCCATTTTGCGTCGCTACCAACGTCAACGATTAGCGGGGAACTTGGGGATGATGTCGGCAATGGAAGGTTTCAAGCGTTTATTTGGCAATCGCACACTCGCTGCCAACTGGCTGCGCAACACCGGTATGCGTCAGCTAAATTCAGTCGCAGCGATCAAAAAAATTATTATCAACACCGCCTTGGGGGTTTCTTGAAATACAAGGTGGTTTTATTTGAGTGCAGTTCTGCAGTTCTGCAGTTCTGCAGTTGTATGGTGTAGAAAAGTAACATTTTTGAAGAAGCTTTTATGTCGAAACTGATGATTGTTGCAAACGTATTAAATGTGCTGCTGTTAATTATTTTAATTGCAGCTGTTGGTGGATTTATTTCATTTCTAAATGCTTACGGCTTTTTTTTAGCAGCGGTCACCGCGGTAATTGCCTATGGTGTCTTTAAGCAACAGCGCTGGGGATACTTTGCTGCAGCGGCTTGGGCGCTTGCGTGTTATCAATTGGCAAAACAAGGTTATGAATTTCAAAGCATTAAACGTCATGTGATGATGATTGGCTTTGCATTAATTCCCGTTGCACTGTTTTTGCACGAAACTCTGGGCAGAGCGACTGCAAAAGCTGCACAAAATAATGGCAAAGAAAAATCCGACAGCCCAAAAATGCCCGATTAATTGTGTGCCTCATACACAGCATTACAAAAAGTGTCGATATTCTCTAAATTCGCCGATAACTGCTTGACTCGATCTGGTCGAGTGTTTTAATTTTGAACCGCTACAGATTGAGATCCGCCCCAAGACTAGACTTTTGTAAGACAACCGATTGCTTGCTCAAGACACTTGGACGTACCCGACCTGAGCAATAGCTTTATTACAAGCTATTTCACTCTGGCTTTTAGTAAAGTCGGTTTTTTTGTTCGGTCAGCTACGCTGACGTTTTAAATGCAAGATGAGGAAGCTATGTCAGATCTAGTCTCTGGTGTTGTTAAATGGTTCAACGATGACAAGGGTTATGGTTTTATTGAGCGTGAAGGCGGTGCAGATGTATTCGTTCACTTCCGCGCAATCAACGGCACTGGCCGTAAAACCTTGAAAGAAGGTCAAAAAGTGACTTTCGAAGTAACCCAAGGTCAAAAGGGTCCACAAGCAGAAAACGTAACTCCACTCTAATTTGAGTGAGCTACAAAAGGGTGATTGAGTGATCAATCACCCTTTGCTGTTTTAGGGCTGGTGATATTTGCTATGTCGCCAGCCGCCTCTCTTACACCCTATTCACCCTAATCGCTGGTGAATAGCTCCTGTCGTTTTTCTTATCGGCCTCCCTCCATGTTTGATTTGCAATCTGTCCTTTGGCTCACAGTGATTGTGCTTGCCATTTATTACTGGCGCGGCGCGCTTCTGGTAAAAGATCGCGCCTATCTCGCGGCACAAAAACGCTGCGAGGAAATGCAGGTGCAGTTGTTGGATGAAACTGTCTACTTGCGTCGCCTGTGGTTCAAGCGTAACGAGCAAGGTAAGTTATCGCTGTGGCGGGCATTTTATTTCGAATTTACTGTATCTGGCTCCGACCGCTATTTTGGTCGTGTAATTATGCTCGGCTCGCGCATTACCCAGGTTGAGCTTGATCCACATCGTGTGCATTAACATTCATTGGAGTTGTATTAAATGAGTGAAAAAGTTGGCGGCTGGAAAACAAAAACATCCACAGTGGTTTATGACAATCCCTGGATTAATATCACGCACAATGAAGTGATCACTCCAAAAGGTACCGATGGAATTTATGGGGTGGTGCATTTTAAAAATACAGCCATAGGTGTTGTGCCTATTGATGATGAAGGCAACACCTGGCTGGTAAAACAAAGTCGCTATGCGCTGAATCAATACACATGGGAGATTCCTGAAGGCGGCTGCCCGCAAGGTGAATTGCCGTTAAACGCTGCCAAGCGCGAGTTGGAAGAAGAGGTTGGCCTGTGTGCAAATGATTGGCAGCAATTAATGACTATGCATTTGTCCAATTCAGTGACTGACGAATTCTGTGTGGTTTTTGTCGCACGCAATTTGTATGCGGGAGAGCAGCAGCTTGAAGCGACTGAAGATATTGAAGTAAAAAACCTTCCGCTGGTTGATGCAATAGAAATGGTAAAACGCGGTGAAATCACCGATGGTATTTCAGTTGCAGCGCTGCTACGAATTGCTCTCGATCTTAAATAATTATTGAGCTATGCGTTTAATCATCAATGTTAGGTTTGATTAGTGAGCGCAACCAATTTAACCAGCCATTATTCCCCAGCATAAATTTATCCAGCTGATCCTGATTATAAAAATAATGTTCAGGATCGCTGAATAACAATTCCCGTTTTAACATTCTTCGATTTGGATTGATTGTTTTAATTACTCTTGCCGGATTGCCCGCCGCAACAGAATTTGCAGGAATACTTTTGGTGATGATTGAGCCTGCGCCAATCACTGAATTATCACCAATAGTCACACCTTTGTTGACGATTACCCGTTCGCCCAGCCATACATTATTCTCAATCGTTACCGGTTTGGTGCAGCGAAACGGGCGGATGCGATTATAAATTCCATGCCAGTCGCTATCGCTAATGATGACATTGGCAGCGAGCATACAGTTGTCGCCAATGCGAATGGATTTTGCGGATGAGATACGCACGCCTGGTGAAATCAAACAATAATCACCAATAATAATTTCCGCATCGGCTTGTTTGCTTGGCCAGCTTGTAAGGCGCACACAGTTATCGCTTGCGCAAATAATTTGCGCATATTTTCCCATATGAATATTGCGGCCAAAAATAACCAAGCTGCGTGGATGAGCGATTTCAGGAATGCTGCCAAGGCTGTCAAATTGCGGTGCGATAAAACGTTTTACATACCATTGGTTGATGGCCTTGCAGATGCGTTTAATCAAATAGGGTGTATTGCTTCGGCGCATAGGTTTTTTGAAGTGAAATAGGGTGATTTAATTTTGAATAAGATAACCGTGCAAATTGGTTGATCTTGTCTGTTAGAATAATTGCATGATTATGAGCGAGAGAAACGATGCTGCCAATTGATATAAATTCAGTAAAAGGTTTTTTGGATCCACAAGAGGGGGCTGCACTTTACGAGTATGCATTGAGCGTTGCATCCCTTGGCCCCTGTTTGGAAATTGGCAGTTACTGTGGGAAATCCACTGTCTATCTCGGTAGCGCTTGTAAAAAAACAAACAATGTTTTGTTTGCTGTTGATCATCACCGCGGATCAGAAGAGCATCAGTTGGGTGAGGAATATCATGATCCGGAACTCTACGATAATCACTTCGGGAAAATGGATAGCTTTCGCGAGTTTCGTCACACCTTGTTACGTGCAAACTTGGAGGATTGTGTGGTGCCAGTAGTGGCGCCATCAACACTGGCTGCACGCCATTGGACAACACCTTTATCAATGGTTTTTATTGATGGCGGGCACAGCATGGAAGCAGCATTAAATGATTATCGCTGTTGGGCATCGCATGTTGTACGCGGCGGCTGGCTCGCAATTCACGATGTGTTCCCCAACCCTGCGGATGGCGGTCGCCCGCCATTTGAAATTTGGCAGTTAGCGCAGCAATCCGGTTTGTTTGAAGCGCTGCCGTTAATTAAAACATTGGGATTGTTACGCCGTGTATAAAAAAGCGTCGTTTATAAAAGCTGGAATTTTTATTTAATCACCCAAATAAAAGCAAATCCACCTCGGTAAACGTGATCAGTTTTTACTAGTGAGCTGTTGCTGAAATTAGTGTTGACAATATTGTCGTAGCGAATAAATAGCGCCAGTCGCGTGTTAATACCGTTGTAATTAAATTGGCGATTAAATGCGATGTTGTTGTGCCAGCCGCTGTAACCGCCATCTGCATCAAAATAGCTGCGAGTTTCGGTTGCGTATTCTGGTTTTACTTCGTAGTAGTAATCATGATAGCTGTCGCTTGCGAATGAAACGCCGGCGCGATAGCTAAAACGCCACTGGCTGAATGCGTGTTGAAATACTAATTGCGGTTGAAAGACTGAGCCAATATAGCCGGATTCATCTGCGCCTATCGCAAAAACTGCTCGCCAGGGAACTTGTACGTACCATCCTTCTCTGAGGTTGGCGCCAGTTAAATTGATATTAAATGATGGCCCTAATTCCAAGGTAGAGCCCAGCTCCGGCATACCTTCGCGCAATGTATTTTTATCGGCATCGGGAGTAATTGCTGCTGCTGCGCTAAAAGTAAATTCGTATTGATCGGTGCGTAAAAAATTGCCGCGAATACCTTCCCGATCCGAGCGAATAATTTTTCCACGATAGACAACATAGGGGATAGGGCTAATAAAATTGCGATATTCATCGGAGCCGCGATAATCCGGGCCTGACACAGCACCGACTCCGACACCAATTTCCCATTTTTTTTCAGTTTCATCTTGCGCAGCAGCGTTATTAAAAACGCCTGCAAGTAAAAATGGGACGGCAATGGCTTTCCATAAACGATGTAATTGCATATTCAATGATCTAATCCGGAAATCTGTTAGTGCCGATTGGCGGGCGACTTGCACGAATTTTACTGGTATTCTGCCGCCATTATCTACGCAATTATTGACTCTTCAGAGACTCCCGTGACTACCACTGCATTTTCTTCACTGCCACTGAGCGCAGACATGCTCGCTAATCTTGAATCCCTTGGTTATAGCGAGATGACCCAAATTCAAGCGCAAAGTTTACCGCTGGTATTGCAAGGGCAAGATATTATCGCCCAGGCAAAAACCGGTAGCGGAAAAACGGCTGCTTTTAGTATTCCAGTATTGGAAAAATTAAATGTGCGATTTTTTGGGGTGCAGGCATTAGTGCTATGCCCAACACGCGAATTAGCGGATCAGGTCGCCAAAGAAATTCGTCGCCTTGCACGCTTAACACACAACGTAAAAGTGTTGACGCTATGCGGTGGTGTTTCGATTGGTCCGCAAATAGGTTCGCTTGAGCGAGGCGCGCACATTATTGTTGGCACACCTGGTCGTATTGTTGATCACATCGCGAAAGGAACATTAAAACTCGATAGCATCAATCAGCTGGTGTTAGATGAAGCGGATCGTATGTTGGAAATGGGTTTTGCGGATGATTTGGAAACTATTTTAGCCGCCTGTAATGCCGAGCGTCAGACGCTATTATTTTCAGCGACCTACCCGGATGATATTAAAAAAATCAGCGCCCGCTATCAGCGCGATCCGCAGATGGTGAAAGTGGAAGCTATTCATACTGAAACAAATATCGAGCAGCATTTTTTTGAGCTGCAAACGACTGATGAATCCTATCCCGCAGTTCTCACTTTGCTCGCGCATTATCGCCCGGTAAGTTCCATCGCATTTTGTAATACCAAGGTTGCTTGTGATGAATTATTGGATTACTTGCGCGATCAAGGTGTAAGTGCATTGGCGTTACACGGTGATCTTGAACAAAAAGAGCGCGATCAGGTCTTGGTGCGCTTTGCCAATAAAAGTTGTTCGGTATTGATCGCAACTGATGTTGCTGCACGCGGTATTGATATCAAAGGTTTGGATGCCGTTATCAACGTGGATTTGGCGCGCGATAGTGAAGTGCATGTGCATCGCATTGGGCGCACCGGCCGTGCGGGCGAATCGGGTTTGGCGTTGAGTCTGGTTGTACAAAAAGAAGTGCACAAAATTAATCGCCTTGAAGATTACATGAAACAGTCGATTACCTTAGAGGCTCTCCCCAGTCTAAGCTCCCAGCTGTTGCCTGAGCCTGCAATGGTGACCTTGAATATTGATGGCGGTAAGAAAGACAAGCTGCGCCCCGGTGATATTATCGGCGCCTTAACTAAGGATGCCGGTCTGCCATTTGAAAAAATTGGCAAAATCGATATGTTTGATTACACCGCCTATGTTGCGGTTGATCAGAGTATTGCGCGTGCCGCGTTAAAACAGTTATCCGATGGAAAGTTGAAAGGCAGAAAATTTCGCGCACGCAAGCTTAAATAAAATATTTAAATAAATATCCTGAAAATAAAAAACGCACTCTCATTGCGAGAGTGCGTTTTTTATTTTGCGGCCTACTTTAGGTTTGGATCGATCAGTGCAATATATCGCCACCTAACAACTGGCGTACTTCCTCGGCGGCAAAATGATAATGCTGGTTGCAGAATTGGCAGTCGATATCGATGCTGCCTTTTTCCAACAGCAATTCCTCCACTTCTTCTTTGCCAATAGAGAGCAGTGCATTTGCGCTACGCTCGCGCGAACAGCTACAGGCAAAGCGTAAGTTTTTAGGCTCAAACAGGCGCAATGGATGCTCGTTGAATAAACGGAACAATACAGTTTGATGATCCAGTTCTAGCAGCTCTTCGGTTTTAACTGTGCTTGCCAGAGCATTAATCGTTTCCCATTTGTCGCGATTATCTTCGCTATTGGTGATTAATTGTTGTGGTAGCGCTTGAATCAAAAAGCCAGTGACAGTGTCATTACTGGCGGCGAACCACAGCCGGGTTGGCAGTTGCTCTGACTGCTGGAAGTAGTGTTCAAGGCAGCCTGCAAGGTTATCTGCATCCATAGGTACTATGCCTTGGTGGCGCTCAATTTTTCCGCTGAAATTTTCGCTGCGTTGTGGCTCTATGGTGATCACCAGTACGCTGTTGCCGAGCAGCTGTTGCAAGTTGCCATGATCGGCAAGTTCATCGCTAAGCGCTATGTCGGCATTGGTGCGCACTATGCCGCGCAAGTCGTTGTGATGATTGCATTCAGCCATAATTGTGCTGAGCGGGCCGTCACCGCGCGCTTGCAAAATAATTTTCCCATCAAACTTTAATGTGCTGGATAACAAACCCACGGCGGCAAGAAATTCACCGAGTAAGCGACGAATAGCGGGCGCGTGTGAGTTGTGGCTTAGCACTTCACGATAGCTATCGCCCAGCGTGATAATTTCGCCGCGAATATCGCAGTCATCAAATAAAAAACGGTGCAGTAAATCGTTGCTTGGCATTGCTTAATCTCTTAACAAAAAATTCTAGTTTTCGTCGCCCAATAAATTAATTCGCTGAAAGCGATGTATGTGGCGGCGATCTTTTTTACTGGGGCGCTGATGGCTGATGATGTAGCTACCAAGGCCAGCTTTGCGTTCAGCGGCGCGTTTTTCGCGTTCGGTTATGCTCTCTTCGGTTTCTTCATATAAGAGTGCTGCCTCTGGTGCGCCGCGGCGTTGATCGGATAGCGCTTTTACAACAATCACTCTCTCATCCAAATCCTTGCGTATGGTCAACACCAAGCCAACAGTCACTTCTTTGCTGGGTTTGATGCGCTGGCCATCGCAATGAATTTTTCCGCCATCGATAGCTTCTTTGCAGAGGCTGCGGGTTTTGAAAAAACGTGCGGCCCAGAGCCACTTGTCGATGCGGATTTTTTCGTCTTCCTGTTCGTGTTTTGCTTTACTCATGAATGAATTGCCGATGGCATTATCTCGTCAAAATGGTGAATCGCTGGATATTGCTCCATGCGACGTTCAGTTTTACTGTCAGGTTGATGAATACCCAGCAGATGTTTGATGCCAAATGCTTTAGCTGAATCCAGCACGCGCACTGTGTCGTCGATAAACAGGGTGCGCTCAGGATCAAACTGCTCACGCGCTTGCAATTCTTGCCAAAATTTTTGCGATTCTTTTGGCTCTTTAAATTCGTGCGATGAAATAATCACATCCAGCCATTGATCGATTTTGGTCACTTGCATTTTAAGCGATAAGCCGTGTGGATGTGCGTTGGTCACTAGCAGGATTTTTTTACCGCGTGCGCGCAGCTGCTGCAAAAATTCGCCGACGTGAGGGCGAATCTGGATTTTGTGTTTGATTTCTTCTTTCAGTGCAGTGATATCGACATTTAGCGCAGTTGACCAAAACTCTAGGCAATACCAATTGAGCGTTCCTTCGTGCTGGCGAATGTCCCCGGCTAATTTTTGTTGCGCGCTGGTGAGATCAACATTATGAATTTGTGCATAGCGGCGGGGCAGGTGATCCAGCCAAAAAAAGTTATCGAAATGCAGATCGAGCAAGGTACCATCCATATCCAGCATGACGGTATCTATTAAGTCCCAATTGATCATAAAATTGTCTCTACCACTTTTTACACATTCTATTGATGCTACCTATGCCGACCAAACCCAGCATTTTGAAACGATCCACAGTGGCGCGCAGCCGTCTGTTTCGCGCCGATGAAATCCACCTTCGATTTAGTAACGGTGAAGAGCGCACCTATGAAAAACTCTGCTCGGGTGGGCCGGGGGCGGTGCTTATTGTACCCCTGCTCGACGAAAATACGGTGCTTTTGGTGCGTGAATATGCGGTCGGATTGGAGGATTACCACCTCGCGCTGCCGAAAGGGGCGATTGATCAGGGGGAAAACCTGCTGGATGCCGCTAACCGTGAGCTGAAAGAAGAGGTGGGCTATGGCGCACGCAAGCTGCAATTTCTCAAGCGCATCAACCTATCGCCCGCCTATATGGAGCACGGCATCAATATCGTGTTGGCGTGGGATCTGTACCCCGAGCGTTTGGAGGGGGATGAGCCTGAGCCCATCGAAGTGGTGCCATATCCTTTGTCGGATTTGATGAATCTGGTCGTGCGCGCCGATGTGTGCGAAGGGCGTAGTATCGCCGCCCTATTTATGGCACGTGAATGGCTGGCGGGGAACTATCCTGTTACTGAGCCAACAGTGGATTTGCCCTGACTTTTAATGGGCAATAGAGAGACAACAGGAGAGGCAGCAGATGAACAATAACCATCCCGTCACAACAGACATGATCGACCAACTGGTCGATCTTAGTCGTCGCGCGGGCGCAGCAATTATGGCGATTTACAATAATCGCGAGAGTTACAACATCGAGCATAAAACTGACGAGTCGCCCTTGACTGCGGCGGATTTGGCGGCGCATCAGCTAATCAGTGCCGAACTGCCCAAGTTGCTGCCGGTGCCGATTATTTCGGAAGAGGGGGAGTTGCCCGAATTTGTGGATCGCCAACACTGGGATACTTACTGGCTGGTCGATCCGCTTGATGGCACCAAAGAGTTTATCGCCGGTAATGGCCAGTTCACGGTCAATATCGCCCTGATTCAAGCAAATCGCACCCGTTTGGGAGTAGTACATGTGCCGGTTACGGATGTGACTTATCTGGGCGTGTTGGATGCGCGCGACCCCGGCAGCCTTGGGGCATTCAAATATATCCAGGGCAAAAATCGTGAACCGATTGCGGTGCGGTCACTGCCGGAGCGCTTTTCTGAAGCCAGGGCCTTTACCGTATTGCTCAGTCACAGGCATGGTACTCAGGAAACTATGGATTTGATGACTGCCATCACCCGCCGTTGGCCGGGCGAAATAGAAACGACCAATGCTGGCAGCTCGCTGAAATTTTGTGTGATCGCAGAGGGGCGCGCCGATTTCTATCCTCGGTTGGCGCCGACATCGGAATGGGATACCGCAGCCGCACAGGCGGTATTGGAGGCTGCGGGTGGGCGTGTTGTGCGCGCAACGCCTGATTTGCCTGCACTGGTGTATAACTTGGGAGATGATCTGCTCAATCCGCATTTTTATGCGCTGGGCGATAAACACTTCGATTGGGAAGGACTTTTGTCGGGAGAATAGGTTTTATCGGGGAAAAGTTTTGCCAGCTAATGTTTGCTTTATAACCGAATCTCTGGTGTTCCGAGAATAAAATATTCTAAGTTCAAGGTGGTTAATTGTTATGTCTTTGGTCTAGTCTTCACTAGGCAGGAGCTAAAAGCGAAACAGAATTAATGTCACATACTTACGATGCATATTTTGTTCTTAGGGAGTTTTACAATGAGAAGAGAAAGCAAAAACTTAAAAGCGGATTTCAACACCAAGCACTCTGATTTGATGCGTGACAAACTGATGCGCGAAATATCAGATTACGAACGCAATCTTTCCGAATTGAAATTGAATGGCAATCAAGTCAATTTCAATATGATTCAAACCTACAAAGACCTGATAGCTGCGCGTCAGGCAATGTTAAAACGATTGCCTGTGCACTATTAAACTGTATTTAAAACAATACTGTGTCTGATGCTGCGTTATGCGCTGCCGCAATTTTTAGTGCGCGGCGCAATACTGAAACGCGGGTCAAATGCCTGTTGGATTTGCCGCGCTGCAACTGACAGGTAATTGTTATTAATCACAGATGCCGTGCCACGCGGCTTTTCTTTCGCGTCCTTCACATCTCTCGCAAATTCTTTCTCATCATTTGCTGCGGCATTTATTTTTCTTGCCGATGCGTTTGATGCAGCATGTATTTCCCGCATGGCCACACGCGATGTTTTTTGCTTTAGCCATTCATTGGCTTCTGTAAATGGCATGGGTCGGTGAATAAAATATCCCTGCACCTGATCGCAGCCCAATTCACGCAAGCTGCCAATCTGTTCAAATTCTTCCGCACCTTCGGCAACTACCGCCAAGCCTAATGCGTGGGCGATGGAAACTATGCCTTTGGTGATATCCCAATCTACTTTGTTGTTTGGTAAATCAGCGACAAAAGAGCGGTCAATTTTAATCATGTCCAGCGGCAGGCGTTTGATATAAGTCAGCGATGCATAACCTGTCCCAAAATCATCTACCGCCATGCGTGCACCCAAATCGCGGCAGCGCAGCATGATACGTTTGGCGCGCTCCAAATCTTCCAGCATTGCAGTTTCGGTAATTTCAATTATCAGAGCTTCGCCAAAACCTGGTTGCTGCTCACAGAGATTTTGCAGCTCCAATAAAAAGGAAGGATGCAAAAAGTGGCGCGGAGAAATATTGATATGAATATCGGGCGTGAGCGAATTTTTATTCCACAGCAGCATCTGACGCGCCGCTTCACGCAACACCCAATTGCCCAAACGAAACTCTAAATCGCCGCGCGCCGTTTCAAATGCTTGAATAATTGGCCCTGCGCTGATGACCTCGCCATCGGGTTTGCACCAGCGTAACAGTGCTTCAAAACCGACGACAGATAAATCCTGCAATTGGCAAATAGGTTGATACCAGAGTTGCAGTTCATTGCGCTCCAGTGCTCCCTCTACATCCACAATCGAGATTTGAGAGTCCTGCGCGACTTCCGCTTTGCGCGAGGCGCGCTGAATACGATCGCCGCCCTGAGTTTTTGCAATGTACATGGCGGCATCGGCTTTGCGCAGCAAATTGATTTCATCTGCGCCGTCTTGTGGGGCAAGCACTACACCTATGCTGCCGCTCAAACGCCCGCGTTTACGGCCTTGACCATAGGGAATACGCAGCGCCTGCAAAAAACGTTTGGCGAGAATATCAATATGGGATTCATCGCACTCGGCAACAATTAAAAATTCATCGCCGCCCAAACGCCCAACCTGATCGCCTTTGCGCACTACATCCGCTAAACGCTGGGCGACATCGCGTAAAAGTATGTCGCCGGTTTCATGCCCCCAATGATCGTTGGCGGATTTAAGCCCATCTACGTCGATAAAAAATAAGGCAAAGCTGCGATTGTAGCGTTTGAGCTTTTCCAGGCTGTTATCAACGCAATCCAAAATGCCGCGGCGATTAAGCAGCTTGGTTAAAGGATCAATAGTTGCGAGTGAGCGCAGCTGGCTTTCCAGCTGTTCGCGATGACAGGCCACGGCAATCTGGCTGGCAATGCGCTCTGCCAGTGTGAGCAATTGCGGCGATACATTGGCGACCGAGCCAGTGTGCGAAAACCAGGAGGAAGCGAGCACACCCAATACTTTGTCGGACGAGATAAGCGGAATCACCAGATTGGATTGCAAGCCCGCATCGACCAATTGCCCCATTGCATCGGGCGCACCTGGATAATTGCGCGTAAAAATACTGGTTTTGCTGGTTAGCACACGCCCGGAGGTGCCGGTCTTGGATGAAAAGCGAAAGCCCTTGAACGCATTGAGCAAATGCTGCTGCTCACCTTCGAACAATTTATATTCAAAGGTTTGGGTTTCTTCATCTAGCAAAATTAAAGCAGTGCCATCGGCGCCCAACAGGGTGCGCACCGCGGCGGCGGCTTTTTTAAAAAAAATCTGAAAATCCGGTTCGAGCGTTAACGCATCCATGGCAGCCAGCAGTGAGGGCACTGCTGTATCTAAGAGCAACGAACTTTTCATGGAAACTCGCTCACAACAGCTGCAATAAAGCCTCTAAAAAGGCAGGTTTTTATAATTAGCAATTAGCTTGCCAGAGAACTTCAACAGCGGCAGTAAGGCTAGATAAGGGTTGTCCGGACTATTTCTGTGCAAATAGAGGTCTGAATTGGTGCGCTGGGTTTTATGCATGCCCCAACTTGGGTTGTCTTGACAGAAATCTCATTGTATCCAAGTATATATAACGACGATTTAATGCCGATATGAATGAGGATTATGTGGTGATTAAAAACAAGAATTGTTGGTGCCTGTTCTTGATGTGGATATGGATGAGCGCGTCTCTTGTTGCGCAGGCAAAGGATGTACGTATTTCCGCAGCGGCCAGTTTGACCGATGTGATAACTGAGCTGAGTCAGCGTTATGAACAGACGCATCCTGATATCAATATCAAAACTTCTTACGCAGGTTCATCCACGCTGGCCAAACAAATTGAGCATGGTGCAGTTGCCGATATTTTTATCTCGGCAGACAAGGGCTGGGCGGATTACCTGGATGAGCGACAATTGCTGGACTCAGCATCGCGCAAAAATTTGTTGCTTAATGAATTGGTTTTGATTGCGCCAATGAATCGCAAGCTGTCGATTCGGTTGGAAAAAGAGTTTGATTTTATCGGGGCATTCGATGGCAAATTGTGCACTGGCGACCCAGCCCATGTACCCGTAGGAAAATATGCGCAACAGGCGCTGACGTTTTATGGCTGGTGGTCGGCAATTCAACCGCGTTTGGTTGGCGCTGAAGATGTGCGCACCGCCTTGGCATTTGTCGAACGCGGTGAATGTGATCTGGGGATTGTCTACCAAACCGATTTATTGTTGAGCAAAAAAGTGCAGCTAGTTGCCAGCTTTCCCGCGGAAACACATTTGCCAATTGTGTATCCCGGTGCGCTGACAAAAGATGCAGCGCCAGAAGCGCAAGCCTTTTGGCAGTTTTTGCAATCGCCTGCTGCTACGGATGTGTTTATCCGCTACGGTTTTGCAGTGAACGAGTGAGTTTTATGTTGCGATTTTTTATGTTGTTAAGTTTTTATGTTGTTAAGTGAAGCCGAATGGGATGTGCTTTTGTTATCCGCACAAGTGGGGCTGTGCGCAACTTTATTATGCGCTTTGCCGGGCATTTTTTTTGGCTGGTTGCTTGCGCGTAAAGAATTTTTTTTCAAACCTGCATTGGAAGCAGTCTTGTATATGCCAATGGTGCTGCCACCCACAGTTCCGGGATACATATTGTTGGTTGTATTCGGCGCTCAAGGTGCGGCAGGGCAATGGCTAAAAAATAATTTTGGAATTGAGCTGGCATTTAATTGGAAGGGCGCGGTACTTGCCTCGGCGATGATTGCATTTCCATTGATGGTGCAGGCTGCAAAATTATCGGTACAGATGATTGATCGCCGCTTGGAATTGGCAGCGAGCACGCTCGGCGCAAGCCCATTAAAAGTCTGGTGTACTGTAACCTTGCCCTTGATGCTGCCGGGTATTTTAATTGGCTCCATTATGGTATTTAGTCGCTCGCTCGGTGAGTTTGGTGCGACTATTACGTTTGTCGGCAATATCGCCGGTGAGACGCGCACATTGCCGCTGGCGATCTATTCTGCAACACATCAAGTTGATGGCGATGCAATGGCGCTTCGCTTGATTGCAATTTGTCTCGCGCTCGCATTTTTTTCGCTGCTATTAAGTAATCTATTAACTCGCCGCGCCGAGCGTTGGTTGGGAGTGCGTCGTGCTTGAGTTGAATCTGGCGTTTCGGCGCGATGATTTCTATTTGCAAATTCAGCAGAATTTTTCTGCACCTATTAGTGGTGTGCTGGGTGCTTCTGGCAGTGGCAAAAGTACGCTGCTAGCGCTAATCGCTGGATTATTAAAACCCCAGCATGGCCGCATAATTCTCAATGGCAAAACACTTTGTGACACCAGTGCGCGCACATGGGTGCCTGCGCATCAGCGCCATATAGGTTTGGTGTTTCAGGATGGCCAACTGCTGCCGCATTTATCGGTGCGCAATAATCTGGTTTACGGCTTTAATAATATCGCGCCTGCGCAACGTCGCTTTACTGTTGACGCAATTGTTGAACTATTAGAGATAGGCTCGCTGTTAGAGCGCAAGCCTGCGCAATTATCCGGCGGCGAAAAGCAGCGTGTCGCCTTGGGGCGTGCCGTTTTGTATTCACCGGAATTATTGTTGTTGGATGAGCCTTTGTCGGCCTTGGATGAAAGATTAAAGCAGCAAATCTTGCCGTTTTTTTTGCGCATTTACGACGAGTGCAAAATTCCTATGCTTTATGTCACTCATGCGCTAAGCGAAGTCGAATTTTTAGATGCGCCCTGTTTTGTTATGCAGAGTGGAAAATTATCCGAACGCACAGTTTAATTTGCCGATGGCAGCGGCTTTTTTCATAGCGGATTTTTTCGTAATAGTGGCGCAAAGTTTGGAAAGTGTTTTTCGTTAAGTGCGCGCAACTCCTGCTGTAATTGCTGATAGCGCTCCAGTACATCCATCCCCAATGCAGTTAATTGCGTTCCGCCACCATGATTGCCGCCCGTTGCGGTTTCCACCAAAGGTTGCTGGAAGCAGCGGTTCATGGCATCGACCAATAACCATGCGCGCCTGTAGCTCATGCCCAGATGTTTTCCCGCTGCCGAAATAGAGCCTGTAGTTTGTATCGCCACTAATAGCTCTGCTTTGCCGGGGCCAAAGGCAATTTCATCGTCCAGCATTAGGCGCGCTTGTGTTTTCAGGCGTGCTCCTGAATTTTTTTTGCTTTCGCTCATGCCGGAGTTTTGCTTTTGAGTTGCCCGACAAAATTGCAGGGGCGATGACGACTATCCAATTGTTCTTTGATAATTTTTTCCCACGCAGTAGTGCAGGCGCCGGTTGAACCGGGCAGGCAAAAAATCAGTGTGCGATTGGAAAAACCCGCGGTCGCACGCGATTGAATCGTGGAAGTGCCTATCTCATCAAAGGACACTTGGCGAAATAGTTCACCAAAACCAACAACGGTTTTATCAAAAAGGGGCGTTACTGCTTCCACGGTGGAATCGCGCCCCGCAAAACCAGTGCCGCCGGTAATCAAAACCACTTGTGCAAGCGGATCAATAATCCAGTTGGAAAGCACTGCGCGGATTTGATAAATATCATCGACCACTAAATTGCGGTCATGTAACTGATGACCGGCGGCGATTAATAAATCTTCCAGACGCTGGCCGGAGGTGTCGGTTTCGCGCGTGCGGGTATCAGATACAGTTAGTACACAAATGTGCAGTGGTTGAAATTCTTTTTGGGCTGACATAATCCCCTCTCGGTCTCCCCTTTTGCAAAGGGGAGAAGCTATTCTAAAAAGCCGTTCGCGAGTTAAAACGAAGGCACATTTTTCAAGTATTAATCTATCGTTGTTTGGGAGTTACTCCTCCCCTTTGAAAAAGGGGAGGTCGGGAGGGGGTTGCATTACCCTCCCGTCATATTCATAAAGCGTAGGATTTGCGGTTCGTCCGCCAAATCAAAGGTGTGTTTTTCCGGTTTGTGCTGCATGGCATTGATAATGCGCGTGCGCAAATCTGTGTGCAGATTTGTGCTTGTGCGCAACGTCTCGCGCAAATCCACGCTGTTTTCTTGCCCTAAGCACAACAACAATCGGCCGGTGGCAGTCACTCGCACGCGGTTGCAGCTGCTGCAAAAATTATTGGAATGGGGTGAGATAAATCCTATGCGCGAGTTGTAACCGCTTGCTTGCCAGTAACGCGCCGGGCCGGCGTCATCCTGTTTGGAAAAGACCGGCTGTAGCTCGCAATGTTGTGCGATGCTCGCGCGCAGTTCTTCACTGCTGACAAACTCTGCCGCGCGGCCGTGTTCATTGATACGGCCGAGCGGCATCTCTTCAATAAAGCTGATATCCAGCCCTTCATCCAGCGCAAATTGCACCAGCGCGGGCACTTCATCTGTGTTGTAGTGTTTGAGTGCAACACAATTGAGTTTGATGCGTTTAAAGCCAGCGGCCTGAGCGGCTTTGATCCCGGCCAATACTTGGTTGATATCACCAAAGCGGGTGAGTTGGCGAAAACGTTCGGGATTAAGGCTATCGAGGCTGATATTGATGCGCTCAACGCCTGCATCTTTTATTGCCTGTGCATAGCGCGGCAGATGAGTGCCGTTGGTGGTGAGGCAGAGTTCTTTTAAGTCGGGCAACTGCCCCAGTCGTTCCAGCAAATCAATAATGCCGCCTCTGATCAGCGGCTCGCCGCCGGTAATGCGCAGTTTGGTCACGCCCAGCCCGACAAAGGTTTCGCCCAGTGTTGCCAATTCTTCAATGCTCAATACCTCGGCGCGAGGTAGAAAGGTCATGTCTTCGGCCATGCAGTAAACGCAGCGCAGGTCGCACCGGTCAGTGACTGACAGGCGGACGTAGTTGATGGTGCGGCCAAAGTTATCGATCAGTTGCATGGGGGCGAATCTATTACCTATATAAAGAGCGTCTGGTTGCTAACAAATAGTCTAGGCGACCTCTGTGGCTTGAGCGCACTCTACCTTTGGTGTGTTGATCGCTCAAGGCGTTTTCTGTTCCTTGGGCGAGTCATCTTGTCTGCTTGCTCGTATTGCAAGTGTCTCGCCAGATCGAATAGAACGGATGAAAAGATGCTGTTCCAAAATGGTGATTTAGTAGAGTTTATACCCGTAAGTGAGTTGTCTGGAGATAATTTTCAGAGGTTGGCGGATTCTGGCCCTATACTGTTTGCCTTAAAAATCACCAAAAAACAGTGTTTTGTTTTTATTTGGTGCGCAGTGCACCATCTATTTGTTTCTAATTGGTGCGTTTTTGCAAAATAGAAAAAATCGAATTTGTTTTTGTTTGGTGCGTACTTGCACCAATAAAAATCACAAGTTGATTTTTATATGATCTCCCGCATCTTGCCGTTCTCCTGTTTTGTGATTTTTGAATTTGTGTAAGCTATTGAAAATAATCAATAAATAGTTATTTCAAAGCATTTTTTACGTTCTGGCATTGGCTTTGCAAAACCTCCTGTGTAACCAAAACGCAGGTGTTGCCATGAACAGTTTCCTTAAAGCCAGTGTAGAAGTTCTTCCATCCGCGATGCTAAAAGCACGTGCGGGTGGCGATGGACAAGCTAAAAAAAGTGATGACTACAGCAAGCGAAATCGTGCTGGAAAAGTCTGGCTGGTAGGTGCAGGCCCGGGCGATGCCGAGCTGCTTACGCTTAAGGCGCTGCGTGCAATTAATGCTGCGGATGTGATTTTTTATGATTATTTGGTGAGCGAAGAAATTCGTTCACTCTTCCCTAAAAATATTCCCGCTTTTTATGTCGGCAAAGCCAAAAACCAACACAGCATTGCGCAGGAAGATCTGAACCAATTATTGGTGAAGCAAGCGCAGTTGGGTTTGGATGTGTGCCGAATTAAAGGCGGCGACCCATTTGTATTTGGTCGCGGTGGTGAAGAACTGTTGGAACTGCGCTCTGCTGGTATTGAGGCCGATGTAATTCCCGGCATTACCTCTGCTTCCGGTTGCAGCACCTATGCAGACATTCCACTCACTCATCGCGGTTTATCTCAAGGCTGTACTTTTGTCACTGGCCATGCCGAAAAAAGTTTGGATGTGAATTGGGATGCGCTTGCGCAACTAAAACATACCTTGGTGTTTTACATGGGCCTGACTCGCGCCGATGAAATCTCTGCAAAATTATTGGCCGGTGGTTTGGCTGCGGATACGCCGGTTGCGATTATCGAAAACGGTTGCCGTAAAGATCAACGCAACATTATTTCTTCTTTAAGTGAATTCCCTGCGGATGTGATCCGCGAGCAAGTGCAATCGCCAGCGCTGATTATCGTAGGCGAGGTGGTGCGCATGCGCGAGAAATTACAAGCCTGTGTAGAAGCCAATGCAGAGCAGGCTTATACCGCTGAAGCGCAATACCTGTTGGCTTGATGTGTTGCTTGGCGAATAACTTTCTGAATTAAAGAACCCTAATTAGTTAATACAAAAATTTCACGACCGTGAGGCAGATATGAAGAAGCGCATTGTAGTAGTCGGAAACGGCATGGTAGGGCACAAATTTATCGACAACATGGTAAATCACGCTGATGCCGATCAGTATCAGGTGATTACCTTCTCGGAAGAGCCGCGTCTTGCGTATGATCGCGTGCAGCTCTCTAAATATTTTTCCGGCTCAACTGCCGAAGATCTGATGCTCACCAGCGAAGATTATTACAACGAGAAAAAAGTCGAATTTATTTTAAAAGATAAAGTGGTCGATCTGGATTTTGACAACAAAGAAGTGATCACTGCTTCCGGCCGTCGCGAAGCTTACGACAAATTAATTCTCGCTACAGGTTCATTCCCGTTTGTTCCGCCAATCCCCGGCAACAATGGTGAACACTGTTTGGTGTATCGCACCATTGAAGATTTGGAAGCAATTACTGCCTCGGCACAGCAAAGTAAAATTGGTGTGGTAGTGGGCGGTGGTCTGCTTGGTTTGGAGGCTGCGGCTGCATTAAAGGCCGCTGGTTTGGAAACTCATGTAGTGGAATTTGCTCCGCGTTTGATGGCGGTACAACTCGACGAAGGTGGCGGTAAATTGCTGCGCCGCAAAATTGAAGATATAGGTGTGAAAGTTCACACACAAAAAGCGACCAATGAAATTGTTGCTGGTACTGACTCGCGCTATCGCATGAATTTTGCCGATGGCAGTCATTTGGAAACCGATATGATTTTGTTCTCGGCCGGTATTCGTCCGCAGGATGAACTCGCGCGTAAATGCGGAATTGGTTTGGGTGAGCGCGGCGGTATTGTGGTCGACAACAATTGCCAAACTACTATCGAAAATGTTTATGCCATTGGTGAGTGTGCACTGTGGAATAACCGCATTTACGGTTTGGTTGCACCCGGCTACCAAATGGCAAAAGTGGCTGTGTCCCATATCACCGGCGGCAGCGATCAATTTATGGGTGCCGATATGAGCACCAAGTTGAAATTGCTCGGTGTTGATGTGGCATCCATCGGCGATGCACACGGCACTACTCCCGGCTCACTGAGCTACACCTACAGCAACGATGTAGATGAAGTTTACAAACGCATGATTGTGTCGGCCGACAATAAAAAATTGTTGGGCGCAGTGTTGGTGGGCGACGTAGAAGCCTACGGCACATTGCAACAAATGTGTGTGAATGGAATGGATTTGCCGGAAGATCCTAATTGCTTGATTCTGCCAAACGTTGAAGGCGGTGGCGGTATGGCAATCGGTGTAGATGCATTGCCGGAAGCAGCGATGATCTGTTCCTGTTTTGATGTAAGCAAAGGTGCAATTTGCTGCGCAGTAGACGGCGGCGCACGCACTATGGGCGATATCAAATCCATCACTAAAGCATCAACTGGTTGTGGCGGTTGTTCAGCGTTGACCAAACAAGTAATGGATTCTGCGCTGGTAAAACTCGGCGTAGAAGTAAGTAATCATATCTGTGAGCACTTCCCGCATTCGCGTCAGGAATTGGCTGACATAGTGCGCATCAAACAAATTAAATCCTTTGATGATTTGTTGGATCAACACGGCCACGGTTTGGGTTGCGATATTTGTAAGCCTGCGGTGGGTTCTATTCTCGCTGGTTTCTGGAACGAATATGTGTTGGACAAAAAACACATCGGCCTGCAAGACACCAACGATATTTTCTTGGGCAACATGCAAAAAGATGGCACCTACTCAATCGTGCCGCGCGTTGCCGGTGGTGAAATCACTCCCGATAAATTAATTGCCCTCGGTCAAGTTGCGAAAGAGTACAAGCTCTACACCAAAATTACCGGCGGCCAACGTATCGACTTGTTTGGTGCGCAATTGCATCAGTTGCCAACCATCTGGAAAAAATTAGTTGACGCTGGTTTTGAAACTGGTCACGCCTACGGTAAGTCTTTGCGTACGGTGAAATCCTGTGTGGGTTCAACCTGGTGTCGTTACGGTGTGTTGGATTCTGTGGGCATGGCAATCACGCTGGAGAATCGCTACAAAGGTGTGCGTTCACCGCACAAAATTAAATTTGGTGTGTCGGGTTGTACGCGCGAATGTGCTGAAGCGCAATCAAAAGATTTTGGTGTGATCGCCACTGAAACCGGTTGGAGTTTGTATGTGTGTGGTAACGGCGGTATGCGCCCGCGTCACGCTGATTTATTTGCAACCAGTTTGGATGATGCAACCCTGATTAAATATATCGACCGCGTAATGATGTTCTACATCCGCACCGGTGACCGTCTGCAACGTACGTCTGTGTGGATGGAGAATATGGAAGGCGGTTTGGATTATCTCAAGAAAGTGGTGATCGACGATAAGTTGGGCTTGTGTGCTGAGTTGGAAGAGCAAATGGCTTACAACATCAGTCAGTACCAATGTGAATGGAAAACCACGGTTGAGAATGAAGAGCTGCAAAAACGATTCAAACACTTCATTAATACCGATGCGACTGACAGCAATCTCGCTTACGTGGTAGAGCGCGAACAAATTCGCCCGGCTACTGCACTAGAGCGTAGTAACGAGAACATCCAGTTTGTTGAGTTGGTGGATTAATCCCTCCCGGCCTCCTTTTTCCAAAGGGAGGAGTTGGTTCCCCCTTTGAAAAAGGGGGGTAGGGGGATTAAATCTTTTCTGGTTCCCCTTTTCAAAGGGTGAGAAAAATTCAAATACAAAATTTTTAGCGAGAAAAATCATGAGCGATAAAATCTGGATTAGCGTGTGTGAAATTGAGGATTTGCTACCCGACACTGGCGTCTGTGCGCTGGTAAATAATCAGCAGGTGGCGATCTTCCGTTCGCGCCGTTTGAATGAAGTGTTTGCAATATCGAATTTTGATCCGATTGGTGAAGCCAATGTATTGTCGCGCGGCATTATTGGTTCGATTGGCGATGAGGTGGTGGTTGCTTCACCGCTGTATAAAGAGCATTACAACCTGCGTACTGGTGAATGTTTGGAAAAACCGGAATACAAAGTGAATGTGTTTCCTGTGCGGGTAGATGATGGTTTAGTGCAAGTGCAGGCGTAATCGTTTTTTGTTGTGTGTTCACTCCCTTCTTCTTCGGCTTGCTTCATGAGTCGGTTTAATGGGCAACCTTTGGGTTGCCCTTTTTTATAGCTGCTCTTTTTATATGGCAGTTATATTTCTAGCGATCTTTTTTATCGTGCAACGGCAAATGTATGTTTGTGTTCATACATTCGTTGATCTGCGATTTTAGTGAGTTCTAATAAGTCGCTACCGTCATGCGGATAAAAAGCAGTGCCAATGCTGCAGCCGATGTGAATCGGAATGCCTTCAATTAAAAAGGGTTCATCCAATATTTGCTGGATTTTTTCGCTGACGATATTGGCCTGATGAAAGTCATCGATCTGATGCAGCAGTATTACGAATTCATCGCCGCCGATGCGCGCGACCGTATCCGAGGTGCGCACTGCGCCTAGCAGCCGTTTGGCGACCTGTTTTAATAATTCATCGCCCAGTGCGTGGCCGTATTGGTCATTGACGGGTTTGAATTTATTGAGGTCGAGCAACATCACCGCGAGCACGCGCTCGTGACGTTTGCAGTAGCTTAGCGCTTGCTTGAGTTGCTCGGCAAAGAGGGCGCGGTTGGGTAGCCCGGTCAGTGCGTCGTGCTGCGCCATAATGCGGTGGCGTTCTTCGCTCTCGCGCAGAGCTTCCAATGCGCGTTTGCGTTCAATGGCAATTTCAGCGAGGTAGGCCGACTCTTCAATCAGGCGGATGTCTTCAGCAGTGGGCTCGGCAATTTGCGCCTGGTAAATCGCAAAGGTGCCCAAGACTTCGCCGCGCCGGTTGATAATCGGCTCGGACCAGCAGGAGGCCAGCCCTGCTTTAGCGGCTAGATCGCGCACGCTAGCCCAAGCCGGGTCGTTTTGGATATCGCTGGTGATCACTCGCTGGCCGTTAGCTATAGCCGTTCCGCAGGAGCCAAGTGGTTTGGCGATGGGCAATCCTTCAACTGCTTGATTGTAAAACTCGGGCAGGTTGGGTGCAGCAGCGACTTTCAGGGTATTGGTTGTGCTATCAACTAATAAAATGCTGCAGGTCATCTCGGGCTTGAGGTGTTCCACACCGACGATGATGCCGAGCAGTATGTCTTCCAAGGCATCATCTGCCACTATTTGTGCCAGCACATTGTTGTGGCCGCGCTGCCACACATCGGCACTGCGCATTAAGCGCACCATGTTGCGTAGTTTCAGATTGACCCGGTTGATATGTACTGCGGCGGCGATCACAACCGCTACGCCAAATAAAGCCGCAAGCGCAATATAAATACTATTCACCTATATCCTCGTTCCACAGCTCGGGTTGCTGTGCGATAAAATCCTGCATCATTTGTAAACATTGGGCATTGTCGTGTAAATCCAGTTCCACTCCGTGGCTGCGCAAATAATCTTCTGGCCCCTGAAAAGTGCGATTTTCGCCAATCACCACTTTCTTTATGCCGTATAACAGCACAGTGCCGCTGCACATATCGCAAGGGGAAAGGGTCGAATAAAGGGTGGCGCGGCGATAATCCCGCGCGCTCAGGCGCCCGGCATTTTCCAGACAATCCATCTCGGCATGGAGCACGCAGCTGCCTTTTTGTACGCGCTGGTTATGCCCGCGTCCGACGATTTTGCCATCGATCACCAGTACTGAACCTATAGGAATACCGCCTTCTGCAAGGCCTTTGCGGGCTTCATCGATGGCGGCCTGCATAAAAGGATCTGTCGTCATCTAACGCGCTCCTTGGTCGTAAAACGGCGGATGCCACAATTAATCGGGTTGATCTAATGCTGCTGGCTGTGTTGTTTTAAGTGACGGTTGCAGAGGCGGGATTAGTTTATACCTGCTCACAGCTGTCTCAGTGTAGACAGTGATTCCCCTCATGGCAGCTGGCGCACAAATTTTTACGAAAATTAATCCAGAACCCGTTTTGCGGAACGATATTGCAAATAACTGCAAATACGATGCCGCTCTTTGAGTGTGGCGATAGGCGGCAAGAAAGCGATAAAGCTTCTATTCTTAGAGCGGCGTTATTTTCTTAACACTGCGCTATTGTTTTAACGTGACGCTATTGTGGCGCGGGCGCATCTTGTAGAATTCGTCCCTCGCTGTGGAATTTGCCCCCTCGGAACATATATCCCGGACTTTTTGGTTCAGGCAAAGGAGTGGAGGTTATGATTTTCCCTTCCTGTTTACGCATCCTCATCAGTAATGAGATTTACCCTATGAAAAAAGCCTTGGTTTTCATCGCACTTGCCTGTCTGAGTACAAGTGCTTTTGCCGATATGCTCGATGTGTTTCGCGAGGCAGACGGTAGTACCAAGTGGCAGTACGTCGCCAATACCAGTGCCGGTATTTTGATCATTTCGCTCGGGATTGCGCTTATCTTCCTTATTCGTGCGCATTTGCGCGCCATGCGCTCCAATCGTGCCCTAACCGATATCAAGGCAACTTTGGAGGATCGGGTAGCTGCGCGCACGGCGGAATTACAGGAGCGCGAGGCCTACATTGGCAGTATTGTTAACTCCATGCCGGTGATGTTGATTGGTTTAAACAAGCAATTGCAGGTCACCCAATGGAACAAAAAAGCTGAAGAGATCACCGGGCGCCCATTTAACGATGTGGTCGGGCAAAATCTGTGGAGTGCCTATGCCGCTATCACCCTCACAGAGGAACAAGTAAATTCGGTTCTGACCTCCGGTGAAACGCTGAATCTTAAACACGCCCAGCGCGGCCAATACAGTTTTGACATCACTCTCTACCCGCTCGTTAATCACGTTGATACCGGCATAGTGATTTTGATTTCCGATGTCACCAAGCAAGTCAATGCGGAAAATAAAGTTGCCGAGCGCGATAAAGTATCGGCGATGGGTGAGCTTGCATCGGCGATGGCATTTGATATCAGCATGCCAATGAAAGCGATTTTGTCGCGTGTGACGCGTGCGCGCGCCGAGATTGAAGCAGCTGACTTGGGTGAAGTAAAAGACTTTTTATTGCAGGAGGTTGAAACTGTGCGGCTGAGTGCGCATCAGGCAACAGCAATTGCACAAAACCTGTTAGATCTTGCAGGCAGTCATCGCGACAGCAAACAAGTGGTCGATATTGCGCCCATCATGGAACGCAGCATCGCTCTGGCGACGGAATTGTTTACCGATGCTGATAGTCTCGCGTTTAAGCACATTAATATTCGTCGCAATTTCGCTGAATCCCTGCCGCAAATTCCTTGTTACCCCGCAGAGTTGGAACAAGTTTTTGTGCGTTTGATGCGTAACTCCTTTTATGCGCTCAATGCAAAAACTTGGGATGACAGCAATAAGCCTTGGATCAATATTGAAATTGGTGAGTTCTACGATTCGCTCTGGATTAAGATCGAACACAATGGCAAATGTTTAACTGCAAATGAGCAGCTGGATATCTTCCAGCCATTTTTTGCATTGACCAATCGCGATTCAACTTGTCCGGTAGAACAGCGTTTGTCCTACTCCTATTTTATTATTACCGAGCACCACAGGGGGCAAATGGCGGTGACCTCCGATGAACAAAACGGAACCTGTTTTAATATTCAATTGGCATTGAGTTGATTTATTTTTGGCTTCACAAAAAGCTGCTGTCAGTAACTGACAGCAGCTTTTTTTATGATCGCAGTTTTTATTTTTCGCCTCTTTGCAGGAGTTTTTATGGGTGATGTCGAAACGAGTGGGCTGATGAAAGATGGCTTGGGTAAGCCTGCGATCAAGCGCATTGCTTCCAGTGTGGCATTGGTTGTGCCCGGATTTAATGCCAAAGCCTTTCAAAAAGATGCGGAGATCGGTCTTGATGGGCTTGAATTAAAAGCACGCGTCCATCACCTGATTGCAGTATTGCATCGTCACTATAATTTGCCGTTTAAAAAACTCAGCAAACATTTACAGGAACTTCCATCGGTATGGGATAAGGGTAGTGTTACTGATAACAAAGCAGGTTTTGCTGCTTGGCCGTTAATTGATTACATTGCGGTTCACGGGTTACAGCATCCCAAAGAAGCATTAAAAACTCTGGAAAAGTTAACGCCATTATTTACGGCCGAATTTGCAATACGCCCGTTTATTCAAGAGCACACAAATATTACCTACGCAAAATTATTGGAATGGTGCGAGCATCCATCCGAGCATGTGCGCCGTTTGGCATCGGAGGGTTCGCGCCCGCGCTTACCCTGGGGTATGCGTTTGCCGCAATTTATTCGCGACCCTGATCCGCTATTAGCAATTTTGGAAAAGCTAAAAGCTGACGAAAGTCTTTATGTGCGTCGCTCGGTTGCGAACAATCTTAATGACATCAGTAAAGATAATCCTGAGTGGGTGATTAGCCTGTGCCAGCGTTGGCTGGCTGATGGGAACGAACATACTGACTGGATAGTTAAGCACGCACTGCGCTCGCTGATTAAAGCGGGAGATGCTCGCGTATTTCCGCTGTTGGGATATACAGAAAAACCCAAAGTTAGCCTGAGTGAAATTGTGTTAACTAATAACCGGATTAATCAAGGCGAAGCGATTGGGTTTTCTTGTTCAATTAGTGGAGGCAAAAAAGCGCAAACCTTGGTGATTGATTACGTAATCTATTTTATGAAAGCCAATGGAGATTTAGCGCGGAAGGTTTTTAAACTGAAAAATATTGAAATGGCTACAAACGAAATTTTTCAGATTAATAAATTGCATTCATTCAAACCGATTACGACCCGTAGGTATTACGCCGGTATGCATCGGGTTGCAATTCAAGTAAATGGTATTGAAATGAAAATCGCTGACTTTCATTTGGATATTGATTGAACTATTAGAGTGACTTGCGAGGTGAAAAACCCTGACAGGGCAATCTGTCAGGATTTTTTAAGGCGAATTATTGTACGCGGCGCCAGTGTTCCTCGATCAGCGTTCCATCTTCCATGCCCTTATGAATCCACAGGTCTTTTTTGATCACGCCATTAAAGTGATAGGTTTTTCCCATTAGTCGTGCTTCTGAAGTGACATCCACAGTTTCTTTGTAGTCCTCACCTTTAAATGTATAAGTCCCTGAAGCGGCAACAATAAACTTTCCGGTGTTATCCCAGGTGATAAAGGTGAAATGTTGCTCCGACAGGATTTTGCGGGACAGGGTAGTTTTGTCTTTTATCTCCCCAACAACCTCACCTTGCTCATTTTTGTAAATGGCGTATTCCAGCTCCCAAGTGCCGACCAGTGATTCAGCTTGCACCCAGTGACTTATGCTTAGGGTTGTTAAAGCAACTAATAGTAGAATTTTTTTCATGATTTATCTCAATATTTATCTTGGTTAATATGATTTTGTATTTTTTTAGATTTTTTTTGAGAGTGCTCATGGCTAAAAATAGTGGTGTTGGGATTATGCATGACTTGTGCATGTGCTGCTTGAGACTAAACAAAAATTAATATTAAAGTGAACTTAGCGCGATATTGAGTTTGTTTTCCAGCTCGGACTTTAGCTGTAAATAATGCCCCAACTGTATACCGGTTTGTTGTGCGAGACTTTCGTGGCAGAGCGATAAGTCGAGGTCGGTTATGTAGCAAGGGTAGCGCTCGCCGTGCCTACGTCTGCGAATAATATAGTTAGCAACGGCTTTAAATAGCTCATCGCCATAGGCAAGTGCGGAAAATTCCTGCTCATTACAAAAAATAGTAAAACGTAATTCTTGATCGATATCCAATTCGGCAATAGCTTTGATGTTGATAAAGTGCAGCTGGCTTAAATCATTTTGCAATTGGCGGCGTTCTGCCAGCCCTTGCTGTTGTTTGATGTTGCCTAGCAATTCATAGATATAAATGTCTTTGGTGTCAGTGCTGGAGTGATGACTGTCCAGCGACTGCCGCCGCAAGGCCGCGTTAATAAAAGTGATTAGTGGGCGCAGTAGTGTCTGCTGATCGTGATATTCAGTTGTGGTTGAGAAGACTGAGCCTTTTTCATCGACAATGGTGATCTTTGCTTGAGTGTTTTCATGCTGATAAAACACATAGATTCCAGACTGTTTAATTTTTTCGCACATAATGCGCAAGGGTTTGTCGCGCAGGCCATAGCGATCAATCACTATTGGGCTGAACTCAAGCTGGGCCTGTGAAAGTTTTTCCAGTAATTGTTCATAGCTTTTAAAACGATGAATTTGCAATTGCTGATGTACAAATTGCAGTAGTAAATATTCATCGCCCATTTCTAACAGGTAGCGGCTGGTTCGTGGATGCGAGCCGGAGTAATAGCAGCTAATCAAATCACGCCATAACTCAGTCAGTCGCTGCGCAATATTGCTGCCTTGGTTGCTGCTAAAACAGCGCACACTTAACTCGGGTAATGAAAAATGCTTTCCGGGGGGAAATAACCGGAAGTAGTGTTGCAGACAATTTACCAGAGCATCATTTTCGTAATGGCGACAAATTAACTCGCCCCAGGAATTGATTTGAATTACATCAGCATTAATCATCAGGTTTTCACGCAGGCCGCTGTAGCCAAATGCATCGCGCTGATTGCTTAGCATTTGCATGCCTTTTTTATGCAAGTCAGGCTGAGGCTCAACCCCGGTGTTGGCGATGATTAGTAATTTTTCGATACTGGCAGGGCGAGTAAATTGTTGGTGTTCAACCGTTAATGGAATCGGCAGCCAGTGTTGTAAGGCGTGAATCAGTTGTTGCCTTTGGGTGTGGTTGAGCGAAAAGGCGGCGCCGATAATATCGACTTTAGTATGCCTTGCCAGTACTTCATTCGCGTGGCACCAGAGCAATAATTCCACCAGACTGCGTGAGCGTTTAATCGGCTCCACATTGATATTGCGCAGAGTTAAATCCTGCTGGCTGCCACGCATTACTTGCCAACTCTCACCATTGTCATCGTGGTGGCGAATAAAACACAGATTGTCTTCACTTAAATCGCGCGAGATACCGGGGTTTATCCATTCAATTTTTCCCGCTTTGCGTTCAAAGGCTGCATGCAATTTGCGGCCGAGAACCATTAATTCATCACTGCGAATAGCAATCTCATTTTGGTGATGATTATTCAGTTCGCTTAACAGTCGGTAACTTTGGTTAAGTTCGTTGACGAGTAGTGCACGCTCGCTAATGACGTGTGGTGCTTTCCAGTAAGCGCGGTTGTCGAGCATGTGTAATTGATGTGCTGACCAATTCCAACTTTTGACCAAGCTTTCAAGCAGTTGTCGCTGCCAGGATTTATTGGTGCGGCTGATGCGTGACAAAGGCCGGTTCACTTTAAAATAAAAGCAGCGGCGAACTAAATCCAAGCGCTGTAGTTGATTGTGTTGTTGCAAATACTGCTCAATGCACCGGTAAACCATGACATAGGGATCAAGTGCATCTGCATCTGGCTCCTGCGCATAAATAGCGCGCTTTAGGCTAAGTGCAAGTGGCTCGCCTTCGTTCGCCTTGGTGGCTTCTGTTGCGGTTGTTCCTGTTTCAGTTATTTCTGTTTTGGTTGCTCTTATCTCGGGGGCTTGGCCAGATTGTTCATAGCTGGCATAAAATTCCAGCAGTAAAAGTTTGAGTGCTGATTTATAAGGCGATTCAATGGCTTTGTAGAGTTGCCAAATACCTGCGCCGATAAATTCATTGGTAGGGATATATGGCAAGCCGCCAAAGTCGATTACATCTGTGTGGCGAATAAATCGCTTCTGCAAAAGTTTTTCGCGATAGCTGCTGTAGTTGGCTTCTTGCGATGCAGGAATAAACCACCAGAGTGGAACTTTTCCGGCGAGCCACAATGCAGTGCGATAAAACTCATCCAGCAATAAAAAATGTTGCGCCGAACCGCTTGCCTCGCTATTGAGCGATTGGCTCGTTTGTGCCGAAAACTCATCGCTACGCATTAAAAAGAAATGCACTTCCAAATGAATATGCTGTGCTGCCCATTGGCTAATTAGTTTGCACTTGCGTTCCAGTTCTGCAAATTCTGTTTGATTTTCATCGAGGCTGTGGCATACCCACACATCCAGATCGCTGCTGTCATTTTGGGCAATGGTGCCAACGCTGCCCATAATAAATAACGCATCTATGTGAAATATTTTTTCACTGAGATCGCGTTGATGTTGAAAGCTGCGCGCCAGTATTTTAGCGGTGCGCAAAACCTCGGCATCAGGCGTGTACTGATAAATACCGGCAGGTGTGCGATGCGATACATAGCCCGGCAGCATGGAGTGGTTTACATGAAACAGCAGCGGTAATAACTGAAAAAATTGTTGCTGGCGTTCGGGTAATGCATCGAGCGTGCGTTGATAGCGCACCTGATTCAACGTGAGAAATCGTTGCTTGAGCTGATTGAGTTGTTTGCGATCAACACCCTCATCGATATCGTGTATGTCTATTGGGCGTGAATACATGGAGTTTAGTGTTGAGAGTTTCCGAGAGTAATTTTTTTCTTACGCAGAATATCGGCGAGCGTATTGTAGAGCAATTCAGGGTTGACGGGTTTGGATAAATAACCGTTCATGCCTGCTGCCAAGCAGCGCTCGCGGTCACCACGCATGGCCTGCGCGGTAACGGCAATAATAGGAATACTGTGTTGTTGTTTGTTGATGCGCAATTTGCCCGCGCGAATTCGCTGTGTTGCTTCTATACCGTCCATCTCCGGCATTTCCAAATCCATCAAAATTACATCAAACGGTTCGCTGGTATTTTCCAATAGTGTTAATGCTTCTATGCCATTGGCGGCGATGGCCGAGATAATTTTTTTGCGTTTGAGAATGCCGCGAATCACTTGTTGGTTCACGATGTTGTCTTCGGCAATCAAGATGCGCGCATTCTCAAGCAGCTCTTCAATATCACCGGGAGCTGTTGTTTCCGGGCTGATGTCTTGCAGTATTTGTTCTCGGCCAATAGTTTGGCTGATGGCATCAAACAGGCGCGATTCACTTACTGGTTTGCTTAAAAATTCATCGACCAAAATCGCGTTGGGGTCGGCGCTGGAAATTTCATCGCGGTGATAGGCAGAAATTAAAAAAATGCGTGGTTTGTGTTTCAGACTGAGATCGGATTTGATCATGTTGGTGAGTTGCAATCCAGTCATGCCGGTCATACGGTAATCGAGCAAAATGAAGTGATAGGGTTTACCCAGATTATCCGCTTGGCGAATGCGTTCAAGGGCGATCAGCGGATTGTCGGTTTCATCGGCTTGCAAATGAATACTGCGCGCTGTGCTCGCGATAATGGTGCGCGCAATGGTGTTGCTATCCACAATTAACACGCGAATATTGTTTAAATCGCGTGGATGGCTCACCAGTGTTTTTTCACCTAAATGACTGTGTTCAAATGCCGCGCTAAAGATCACTTTGCAGCCTTGGTTTAGTTGCGATTCAATCGCAAATTCGCCCTGCATTAAATGCACAAGATGGCTGCAAATACCGAGGCCATAGGTAGTGTGTTCATGGCTCTGCGTCGATTTGTTAAACACCAGTTGTTCTTTTATATGCGCGAGTTTTTCATCGGTCATGCCCAAGCCATTATCTTCAATGGTAAATTCCAGTACCACCTGTTTTGCGGTTTGACTTTTGCGTGTGACTTTCACCAATACTTGATCGGTATCGGAATATTGAAATGCGTTGTTAATTAAGTGACCGATAATTTGGCTCAAACGCGAAGCGTCGCCGCGCAAAAAACGCGGCACATCGGATTTGATGTCGTACACAATATTGACGGTGCGATGCAGCGCGCTAATTTCAAACAGACGCGATATTTTTTCAAACAGCTGATCCAGATCAAAATGCGCGTGTTCAAGAATGACGCGGTCGGATTCGATTTTAGAAAAGTCGAGTAGTTGATTAATAATCTGCAAGAGTGAATCTGCGGCTGAATTGATGCTGGAGAGATAACTCTTCTGTTGCTCATCAAGCTTGGTGTCATGCAGTAAATAACCTATGCCGATAATCGCATTCATCGGCGTGC
This sequence comes from Cellvibrio chitinivorans, assembly GCF_035117775.1. NCBI lineage: Bacteria > Pseudomonadati > Pseudomonadota > Gammaproteobacteria > Cellvibrionales > Cellvibrionaceae > Cellvibrio > Cellvibrio chitinivorans. The sequence goes on along the minus strand of NZ_JAYKKN010000001.1, from coordinate 203,643 downwards.
GAATTTCATGGCTGATGCGTGCGAGGAATTCACTTTTGGTTTTGCTGGCGAGATCGGCCTGCGCTTTGGCGCTGAGCAGCTCCTCATGCGAGGTCATAAAATCGGAAATATTGGTGTTGACGCAAACACAGCGAGTGGCGCGCCCCTGTGCATCTGGCTCAAAAAATTTGGCTTTGGAGTGAACCCAAATACTATCGCCATTGCGGTGCAGCATTCGGTATTGAAGTTGTAGCGATTCGCAGCAGTTTTCAAGTGCAGATTGGAACTCCGCGAGCATCGCATCCACATCGTCGGGATGGACAAAATAATCGCGCAGGGTATCCAGATTGCCGGGCAGGTCTTCGTAGTCGTAACCGAGCATGCGCAGATAGCTGCGGCTGAAATAAATCTTGTTGGTCTGCAGATGCCAATCCCATGTGCCATCGCTGCTGGCTTCCATCGCATAGCGGTGGCGCATGTCCCGGTCATTCAAACGCGCGAGCTCATCCTCCAGCTGCCGGATTCTGGCTGCCAGTGCCTCTTCAGTTGCGCCTGTTTCGGTAGCGCCTGAATGGAGAGATTTATCGCCCATAGCCTGCGTGTCCCTTTTATCCGTCTTGGTTGGGTTGGATAAAGTTGGGTTGGATAAAAAACATACTGCCGGACTTAAAGCCTAGTCCACTTTGGTGCAAATACCAGTAGTGAACAGAATTAAATGTTGGATTTGACGACAAACAAAAACGCCGCCGATGGATACCAAGGGCGGCGTTTTTGTGCGTGCAGAAAAGATCGATTAACGGCTGGCGATGCTCGCCTTGGCGCGCTCAACTGCGGCTTTCACCTGTACAGGCGCGGTGCCGCCGATATGGTTGCGCGCCGCCACTGAACCTTCCAGCGTCAGTACTTCAAATACGTTGGCTTCGATCACGGTGGAGAACTGCTGCAGTTCTTCCAGCGTCATCTCCGACAGATCTTTGTTGGTCTCTACGCCGTAGGCCACTGACTTACCCACGATTTCATGTGCATCGCGGAATGGAACGCCTTTGCGCACCAGATAATCCGCCAAGTCAGTTGCGGTAGAGAAACCGCGCTTGGCCGCTTCGTAAAGCTCCGCTTTGCGCGGTTGAATCGCCGGTACCATATCCGCAAACGCACGCAGACAATCTTTTACTGTATCGATGGCATCAAATACCGGCTCTTTGTCTTCCTGATTGTCTTTGTTGTAAGCCAGTGGCTGGGATTTCATCAGCGTCAGCAGGGCAATCAAATGACCGTTCACACGACCGGTTTTACCGCGCACCAGTTCGGGCACGTCGGGGTTTTTCTTCTGCGGCATGATCGATGAGCCGGTACAGAAGCGGTCGGGCAGGTCGATGAACTTGAACTGCGATGAAGTCCAAAGCACCAGCTCTTCGCTCATGCGCGACATGTGCGTGAGCAGGATACTGGCGAAGGCGCAGAATTCGATGGCGAAGTCGCGGTCGCTTACGGAATCGAGCGAGTTCTCGGTCGGCGCTTCAAAGCCGAGCAGTTGTGCGGTGTAGGCGCGGTCGATTGGGTAGGTCGTACCAGCCAAAGCGGCGGCGCCCAATGGCAAATAGTTCATGCGCTTGCGGCAGTCCAGCAAACGGCTGTAATCGCGCTGCAGCATTTCAAACCAGGCCAGAATGTGATGACCAAAGGTCACTGGTTGGGCGGTCTGCAAATGGGTAAAGCCGGGCATGATGGTATCGGTATTGGCTTCGGCCAATTGCAGCATGCCTTGTTGCAGACGAGTCAGCTCTTTGGCGATAGCATCGATTTCGTCGCGCATATACAAGCGAATATCGGTCGCCACCTGATCGTTACGCGAGCGGCCGGTATGCAGTTTTTTACCGGTGATGCCAATGCGCTGGGTCAGCAGCGCTTCGATGTTCATGTGCACATCTTCAAGGCTAACCGACCAGGTAAATTTACCGGCCACGATTTCGGCGCGTATCTCTTCCAGACCAGTAATAATTTGGTCGCGCTCGGCTTCGGTCAATACGCCAACTTTCGCCAGCATAGTGGCATGGGCGATGGAGCCATTAATGTCGTGATGGTAGAGGCGGTAATCAAAACCGATAGAGGCGGTAAAACGCTCGACGAAGGCATCGGTGGCTTCACTGAAGCGGCCGCCCCAGGGTTTGATTGGCTGATCGTTTTGGCTCATGAGCATGTGTCCACAATCTTGAAAGAATGAAGGAGGCGACGGGCGCGTTTAGGCTAAGATTCACCTTGGCAGCCATAGTGGCGCCTGATGACGCTAATTCGCGAGTGCCGGGGCCGCGCATTATAGCTCAATGCCTGTTTAAAAGACCTACTAACGGATGCCGCTCTTGTCATGACTGCACCAGAGACAGAAACCACCAACAAGCTAATGCCGCCACGCTCGCCGCAGGCGGAGCCAGTTGCGCCTTTTTTACCGGATTTGTGCAGCAGCCAATCGGTCTTTCTTCTGGTGTTGGTGGCGGAATTGTTGGCGCTGTTGCTGACGATTGCGGCCTCATCTGGCCTGCAACATTTCAGCTGGGACAAGCTGGCGATGATCTCAGTGCAGGTGCAGTGGATCGTCGTCTTCAGCGCTATCGCCCTATGTCGCCTGCGTTTTTGGCTGGGGCGACAGGAGCATGCGCGCGCTGGCGCAGTCGCTTACGCGCTGGTGTTGGGCATCGCTTTGGTGTTGTGCCTTGCGGGGCAGGTGGTTATTTATGGCACCAGCGATTTGGCCTTTCAGGATGAACATCCCTTCGCGTTGGATGGCTGGTTACTGCTGAACAATATGGTTATCGCCGCGATTCTATCGGGCATTTTGCTGCGCTATTTGTATCTGCAACAGCAGTTGCGCAACCAGCAGCAGGCGGAGATGCAGGCGCGGATTCAAGCGCTGCAATCGCGCATTCGCCCGCACTTTTTATTTAATAGCATGAATTCCATCGCGAGCCTTATCGCCACTGAGCCGGATACCGCCGAGCGGGTGATTGAGGATTTATCGGAGTTGTTCCGCGCCAGTCTCGCCGAGCCGACTTTGATTCCGCTGGAACGTGAGCTGGCGCTGTGTAAACACTATCTGGATATAGAACAGTTGCGATTAGGGCGTCGTTTGCAGGTGGATTGGCAGATCAACAGCGGCAATCCGCAGGTGAAAATCCCCAGTTTGATGTTGCAGCCACTGGTGGAAAACGCGATTTTCCACGGCATAGAACCGCTGCCCAAGGGCGGCAAAATTACCATTCGTGTGTCCCAGAATGATAAGCAGCTGGGCATAGTGATCAGCAATCCTTACCTGTTGGTGAAGCGCAAATCGCCCGCCGATGATCACGGGCAGCGCCACAATCGCATGGCGCTGGATAACATTCGCCGCCGTCTGACTGCACACTTTGGCACTGCCGCGCGCCTGTCCAGCAGTGCGGAAAATGGCATATATACCACTTACATTTTTTGCCCTTTAACCCTGTAATCGCCCAGCATAAGAAGAGAGCACCAGCATGGACATTTTGATCGTTGATGACGAACCCCTCGCACGGCAGCGATTGGTGCGCATGGTGGAAAAAATCGACGGTTTTCGCGTGATCGCCGAGGCCGACAACGCCGAAGACGCATTGGTGTCCATCACCCAAAACGACCCGGATATAGTGCTGCTGGATATTCGTATGCCCGGCCGCGATGGCTTGAGTCTCGCGCAGGATATTGCTGAACTGGAAGATGCGCCGGCGGTAATTTTCTGCACCGCGTTTGATCAATACGCACTGGATGCGTTTGGCACTAATGCCGTGGGTTATCTGCTCAAACCGGTGAAGGCCGAGCAGTTGTTACAGGTGTTGGATAAGGCGAGCAAACTCAACAAAATCCAGCGCGTGGCCGCGCAAAAAACTACCGTGCCCAAAGCCGAAAACCAGCGCACCCATATCGCCGCCAAAACCCGGCGCGGTGTGGAATTAATTGCGCTTGATGATGTTCGCTACTTCCTCGCTGATCAAAAATACGTCACCGTTTTCCATCGCACTGGTGAACATTTATTGGATGAAACCCTGAAAGAATTGGAAGAAGAATTCGGCGCGCGTTTTGTGCGCGTGCATCGCAATTCGCTGGTGGCGGTTAAGCATATTGAAGCGCTGGAGAGAAATGCGCAGGGACAGTATCAACTTCGCTTGGCCGATATAGAGTTGCGCCCGACCATCAGTCGCCGCCACGTGGGCGATGTGAAAGAGCTGCTTAAAATGTTGTGATATTCCTGCATCGTCGATCGAAGAAAGCCGCCGCTTTTAGAGATAAAAGCGGCGGCTTTTTTATGCACGATGGATTTACATCATCGTCAGTTACAAGTCACTGTTGGCGTTTCTACGCTGCCGCCATTGGTGTTGCCCTGAATGCCAAATTCCACGGTTTGCCCCGCGCTTATGTTGTTGTTCCAGCCTGCACCGGTTGCGCTGTAGGGATTGCTGCCGCTCAAGGTTGCATTCCATGAGCTGGTAATGCGGTTGCTGCCGGAATAACGCCAATTTGCTGTCCAGCCTGATTTGGTACTGGTTCCGGTGTTGGTGATGCGAATCGCGCCGGTAAAGCCTGATCCCCAGGAATTACTTATCACATAGCTACAACTCAAGCCGCCACTCGCAGTGCTGGAGGCGACTGAACTTGCAGGCGAGGACACAACACTTGAAGCAACCGAGCTGCTTGAGCGGGAGCTTGATGCCACGCTCATGTTGGATGCCGCGCTGCTCGCGTCACCCTCAATCCCCCAAGGGGCAGGCAATGACGCGCAGCTGGTGCGACCCACGCAGCTTTGCGCGTTCTCCCAACCCCAGCCGCTGTCGCTGGTGACGCAGATCGGGTAGCGGTTGCCGTACCAGTTACAGCTGCTGCCTGAACTGGGTGAAGAGGAGCTGCTTGATACTTGGCTCGATGCGACACTCGATGAACTGAGCGCGGATGAGCTAGACGTCGATGAAGCAACAGAAGAACTGTTGGATGAGCTTTGGTTGCCGCCAAAATGCGTTGCTAGTTTGGATGTTGCCTTGATCCCGTTAGTGCTGTTGATCAAGTAATTGCCCCAAGTACTGAGCGATGCCGCGTTCCAGTTGTTGACTATATCGAGCGAGGTGCAGCAGCTGCCATTGCCCGACCAGCTCCAGCCGAGATAGCCGATGCCCATATCCTGCGCGTACTGCAAAATCGCCTCTTCGGCCACATTGCTACCGCCGTGATCAGCGCCAAACTCACCCACTACAATCGGCAATCCTTTATTTTGGAAGCTGCTCAGGTAGCTCTGCACAATGCTCGCATTGCCGTAAACCTCGTACATATGCACGGAAAATACGGTGTTTTTGAGGCTATCGGCCGCAAAAATGCTGGTAGCGTTATCGCGCATGGCATTTTTCCAATCTTGCCCCCAATTGGCTGCATCCACCATTAATTGATGAGTCAAACCACCGCTGCGCAGGGCTTTAATGGCGGTGATTGTGTCGCTGGTGTAAGTGGACGCCGAGGTGCTATTGCCGAAGGGTTCATTGGCGATATTCACGATCACATAATCTTCCTGCCCGGTGATGGCGGCTTTGATATCGCTGCTCAGCCAATATTCGGTCGCCTTACTGATATGCGTCGCGGCGGCGCTTTCGCCGTAACCGGTAGAGTCGTGTACTTCGAGCACACACACCAGCTTGTTGGCCTTACATTGGTTGATCACGTTGGTGACATCGGCGCCGTTATTGCGCGTCCACTGGGTGCCATTGCTCAACACAACACGTACCGAGTTGGCGCCGGTCGCGGCTATATCCTGCATGGATTGATTCAGGCGGCTGGTGTACCAACTGTGGGCATGATTGACCCCGCGAAATACAAAGTTATTGCCATTGGGGTCGAGGATCTGGGTGCCACTGACCGACCAACCGGCAAATGCCGGCGCCATCATGGCCGAGGTTGCCAGTGCCAGAGCGGTTTTTGACACTAGTGATTTGGTTAGCTGTTTCATAGTGGTTTTCCTTGGGCAGCATGAGGCCCTTGCAGGCAAAAGTGCTGCAATTAAAGGGTTATTGTTGGAGGTTTGGCGACTGCATGTCTGCCGGGTGATTACTCGCTCGCGACGCTCTGCTGATGTTTATGTGGCTGTCTGGAGATCAGCGCTAATCGTTATTATCAGATGTGAGCCTGGAGATTTGTAATCGGTTACATGGTAAGACTGAAATCGCTGCAATAACAAGACAACTGGCGCCTGCGATAGTGTGCCAGTGCTCAAAACGGGAAATTAAAAGCCGAAACCGAAAGGTGAACTTTGAAATTTGAAACCGGAAGTGCTGGGGACTTGAGAGCGCAGCTTGGCTGGCGTTCCAGCCAAGCTGCGAAGGGTGAATCACGATCTTGTGAGTGATTACTTAGGCTTTCTAAACACCAGTGTCACGCGGTTGGATTCGCCGATTTTGCTGTTTACGGCTTTTTGCGCATCGGTGCCACTCAGGCTTGGTGGCAAGCGCCAAACGTTATCGCCCGCTTGCGGATCATCTTTGGGGTTTTTGTTGATATCGCTTTCGCCCACAAACTCAAATCCGGCGTCGGTCATAAAGCTGATGATCGCCGAGCGTTTCAAATAACCGCGGCTGCCGTCCGCCCAGGCATCGGGTTTGTCTTCGGCCATTGCATGCTGAACTATGCCGACAATACCGCCCGGTTTTAATACGCGATGGGTTTCGGCCAGCGCTTGTTTCAGGTAGCCGCCTTCGGCATCAAAACGCTTGAGATTGTGCAGGGCGCGGATAAATAACACTGCATCGACTTCTTCGGTCAAATTCTCAGGCAGGGTGCCAAAGGTGTAAGCCTCAATTTCGGTGCCATCTTCAGCGCCCCAGTTTTTGGCATCTTTTGGCCATTGTGCAGTCCAGGCTTTGCGCTCGGCTAAAAATTTCGGGTCTGCACCCCAAGCGCCAAACTTTGGCCACATATCAAAGTTGTAGTCCACGCCAATCACACGGCCGCCATCACCGATATAGGGAAGCAGGATTTTGGAGTACCAGCCTTCACCTGGCAGCGCTTCAATGATCGTATCGCCCGGTTTAATGCCGAAGAATGAAAGCGTTTCCACCGGATGGCGCGCCAGATAACGCGCTTGATGTTCCGCCGGCAGCGCTTGGGTAACAGCAGCCAGCTTTTCTTTATCGGCTTTGGGCAGGCTATCGGTAGCGATAATAGTGTCTGCAGTGGTGCAGCCATGTAACAGCACGGCCGCCGCCAAGAGGGCGATTTTTTTCATCTCAGAATTCCTTTGTTATAAGTGGATAAAACCCTGCGAAGTGTGCCAGCCAATAGTGTTCGCTAACAGCGCATGGGGATTATTTTTTGTTAAGGGCGGCTATAATCAGTGCCTCACGCACTCAAGGAAGAAACTCTATGCCTACGATTTCCATGTTTTATGGCTTAATCATCCGTATGTATTATTTTGATAATCAGCAACATGATATGCCGCATATCCATGTTGAATATCAGGATCACAGGGCGGTAATTGCTATACCTTCGGGAAAAGTGATCGCAGGAAATCTGCCCAATAACAAAGCTAAATTAGTCACTGCTTGGATTGAGATTCACAAAGATGAACTCATGGCTGATTGGGCATTGGCGTTAAATGGCGAACCCGTATTTAAAATTGATCCCTTGCGCTAGGTAATCAAATGAACCCTTTTGTAAAAAGTGTAGAGCCTTTGGATAACTACAAACTCAAGCTGCTGTTTACCAATGGGGATTTAAAAATTTTTGATGTGGCTCCTTATCTGGAAAAAGGTGTCTTTCGCGAATTAAAAGACAGCAGCTACTTCAAACAAGTAAAAGTAGTTTCAGGTGCGATTGAGTGGCCACACGAGCAAGACTTCAGTAACGACACCCTGTTTTTATTGGGCATTAGCCAAGAGCATTAAATCCTTTCCTTTAATAAAAAACCTTCAATAAAAACGCCAATAAAAAACCCGCCGAAGCGGGTTTTTGTTTTTAGTAATGACCGAATAGCATTCCTGATTTTTTCAAACAAGGGTGATCGATAGACGTATCAGTACACCAATGTCTGCATCGCGTGAGCAGGAATACTCACGCGGGTCTCTTTATCGCCGATGTATAAGCGGTAGTCAACTGCGCTGTCGCCGCTGTTCATGACGACGGTGATGAGACTGTTGTCGGCGTTTAACCATGAGGTGGTTTGCAACACACTGCGGCTGGGTACGGCGCTGACGCGTTTGGCATCCGGGCGGATAAATTTGGAGAAGTGACCTATGTAGTAGTAGGTCGGGGTGTAGATCAACTCGCCATTGTTTTCGTGGATTGGTGCAAAGCAGAAATTGCCTACGTGGTTGGGGCCGCCTTTGTTGTCGAGCAGAATGTTCCAGTCAGTCCAGGCCACTGCGCCTGAATTGAAATCGTTAATGATCGAGTCGCCGTAGCGCTCGGCGTTTGGCCAGTAGTGGAAACGCGCAGCATCAAATTTTTCTACGGTAGCTTCAGTCACCAGTAAATTCAGGTTTGGGTAGGCGTTGTGAACTTCGGCTACGTTGCCGTACATCGGCTTGCCGCCCGCCCAGGTTTCGTACCAGTGGAAGCCCACGCCCCATACATATTTTGCCGCTTCCGGGTCGGCCATGATGGTGTTGACGCGATGAGTGATCAGATCGCGGTTGTGATCCCAGACAATAATTTTTTTATCGCCCAAGCCTTCTTGTTGCATTACCGGGCCGAGATGATTTTTGAGGAAATCGCGCTCTTCATCGGCGGTGTAAATCATCGATTCCCAGGTCTGTTTGGCCATAGGTTCGTTTTGAATAGTGATCCCCCAAATCGGGATGCCTTCTTTTTCGTAAGCCTTGATGAACTTGGTGTAGTACAGCGCCCAAGCGTGGTTGTATTCGGGCAGTAATTTTCCGCCTTGCAACATGTTGTTGGTGTCTTTCATAAACGCTGGCGCGCTCCAGGGGCTGGCGTAGGTAGTGATTTTTCCGCCCGCTGCTTTGATCACTTGTTTGATCAAAGGGATGCGATATTTTTGATCGTGTTTGATGTTGAAGGTTTTTAATTCTTTATCGCCTTCGTCGATGTAAGTGTGACTGCCGCTGGCAAAGTCGGAGCTGTGAATAGTGGTGCGCAACAGGCTGTAGCCGATGCCATCTTTTTTATCGTAATAGGCCTTAATAAATTCTTTTTGTTTTTTGCTGCTGAGCTTGGCGTAGGTCTCAGCGCTCGCATCGGTCACTGCACCGCCAAATCCCAAAAAGGTTTGATAGGTATTGTTTGGGTTAACGTAAATCGCAACGTCCGTCTCCGGATTTTGCTGTGCCGCTTTAAAACTGAGTTTTTCACCGAGGCTCAGTTTTTGATTGGTGTCTTTTGCGGTGGTGTAAACACTCAGGGTTTTGTTGCTGCTGTCCGCGGCATAGGCTCCCAATGCGGGACTCGCCAAGGCGAGGGCGATGACCAATTTTTTAACGTGTTTATTCATAGTGAGTTCTCTAGTTTGGATGAGCGATCAGGTAAATCGATACCGCACCGGGCGTGTTGCCCGGTGCAGTTTTTTAGCTTGTGCGGTTACAGCTTTTTCACTTCAAACCAGTTGAAATTCCACTCTTTGCCAATTGAGCGGAAGCGCAGCGTGTGGTTGCCTTCGGTCAATGCAAAACTGGCGCTGGTTTTGGTGATGTAGGTTTGCCAGCCACCGGTGGCGTCCAGAGTTTGGGTGTCGACCACCAGGTCATCTATCAGCACTTCAAAACCGCTGCTGCCGGTTTGACTGGCGAGGCGATAATCGATGCTGTAGTCGCCTGCGGTTTCGACCTTGATTTTGAACTCGACAAAATCGCCCGCTTCAAAGTGGCCGACATTCAAACCGCCGCCGCTATCGCCGCTGTTTTCAGTCTGCACGCCGCTCATGGCAGTGAACTTTTCCGCTTCGATTTTGGCGGGCACAGGCACATACAGCAGGGGAGTGTTGGCCTGCTCGCTGGTGTAGCCTTCGGCGATGCTGTTTTTGGCGGCAACCGAGTAGTAGTAGGTTTCCTCTTCGCTTAAACCGGAATCGGTGAAGGTGAGTACCGTCAAGTCCTCTGCGATGAGTTCACCTTTGTTACCGGCGAGATTGGAACGGTAGACGTTGTAGGTGATGCCTTCGCCCGCTACCGCAGCCCAGGTCAATGCAGCACTGTTGCCGGTTTGGGTCAGTACCAGATTGGTCGGGCGCTCGGGATAGTCGAATACATCGTTGCGCTCATCCGTCACCAGCCACTTGGCCAAGCCAGCATTTACGTCATAGCCCACTTCGCCATAGCTGCTGAACAGGGCTTCGATGTCTTCGATCGGCGCGCTGGCAAAGTCCACCTTACCGGCGTTATCCACTACATCTTTACCGGCCACAGGCATGTCTTCGATCAGGTAGATCTCCGCCCAAGTATTTACGCTGCCATTGCCTTTAAACACACCACTGAAGCTGTAGGTCTGGCCGCCGGTGAGGGTAACTTGCTGGTAGAGCGCGCCGTTGATTTCACCTTCTACGCCAGTTGGACGGGTGATGTGCAGTATTGCGCCCTCGCTACCTGTAGGCGCTTTAGCTGCATCGGTACTGTTGTAGTTGAAATCGAGCGCGCCGCTGATGGTCAGCTCCGACCAGCCGCCACTTGCGCCAAAGTTGCCGTTGGTCAGCAGTTCTGCATCGGTAGCGGTGTTTTTCAGGCTGATGCTATCGAAGGTGACATCCGGATTAGCGCCGCCGTTGGCACCGGTTTTGATCACCAGATAGTAGGTTTTATCGCCCGTACCACCGGCAGTGATGGTGCCGGCTTTCTTCGCGCAGGCGTCGGCAAAGCTGGAGTCCCAGTTGTTGCAATCCCAGGTACTGGCTTTGGTGATCAGGCCGACACCCGTGTCCAGACTGGTATTGATCTCGTTAGTCACCATGCCCCAAGTGCCTTGCCCTTGGCCGCCCGCAACTGTCACCAGCTTGTATGCCCAACTGGTCGATGCCCAACCGTAGGAGGCGAAAATATCGTAGGTCGCCCCGCCGATTTTGCCGCCCAAGTCGTTTTCACCTGCGCCCGCACCCTGCCAAGGCTGGAATTCACCCATCAACATGGGAGTGGCCAGTTCAGTCAGGCGGGTATTCCAATCGCATACCCCAGCGGTGCCGGTTTGGCCGCACTTGAGCCAGTCGCGGTGAATGTCGTAGTGGCTGTCGTTAGGTCTATCGCCAAACAGGCCGGGGTAGGGGTGGAGTTCAAAGGCGACGTTGGTCATGCCCTGTTCGGCCGGGTCGCCATAGGCATCAATACTGCCGTAGTGGCTGGGCAGCATGATGATGTGTTTGTCGTCGATGGTGCGAATCGTCTCGTAGAGTTCGGTCACGCGCTCGGCCATGTCTTCCGCGGTTGAACCCCAAGGTTCATTGAGCGGGTCGTAAGCGGCAACGGCGGGTTCATCTTTATATTTGGTGGCGATCTGTTCCCACAGCCATTTGGTGCGATCTTGGTACTCAGTGTTAGTCCAGTACTGATTCTGGCCAGAGCAGCCGGTGTGATCATTAGGCGTTTGGCCGCCGAGCGCGCCGTGCAAATCGAGGATCACATAAATGTCGCGTTTTTTGGCTTCAGCGATAGCCCAATCCAAGTAGTGCCAAGCATCTTCGCGCAGGGTGCGCGGGTTCTTTTCGTCTTCGATCACGCTCCACAAAATCGGCAGGCGGATCACGTTAAAGCCGAATTCCTGTAACTGATCAAAGTCGCGCTCGGTGATCCAGTTGTCGCGGAAGAGTTTGATCAAGCGCTCTTTTTCATCGTAGCCGAAGCGTTCGGTGAGTTTGGCTTCGAGCGTGCACTGGTCGTGTACGCCATTGCCGCCTTGGCCCATCATCCAGAATTCCTGCACCAGCCAGTTGCCGAGGTTGGTACCTTTGAGGCAAACCTGATTACCGCTGGCTTTGACCCATTTGCTGCCGTCGGTTTTAAGCATGGTCAGACCTTCGCCATCCGACTCTGCGCAGGCTGCAACAGGTGCAGCCGATGAAGACGATGACGAGGTGACCGATGACGAGCTGGGCGAACTATCAGATGCGCGCACGCCGTGTTCGCCTTTGCCACCACCGCAGGCGACCAGGCCAATAATGCAGGCGCTAAGCAGGCTGAGCGCAAGTGGATTGCGTTTGCTGTAGTGCTGGTTGTGGAGCTGGTTGTGTTGCTGTTTGTCGTTATTTGAATACATAGCGGGTTCTCTTTTTATTGTGATGACTTTTATTTTGATGATGCAAAACCGAGGAATCCGGCGGCCGACAGCCGATTACATCCAAGGTTGGGGCAATCCTGCCCCAAGCGATCACGTCATGCGCCCGACTAAACTTACTCGAACCGCATCACTTGCGTTCGAGTGAAACTGGAACATGGGAATGGCAGGGAAAAGCGTTCGGATAAATTACCCGAACGCCAATTGGCGCGGCTTTCAAGGTGATTTGGTGCTTATAGGGGGAGAGCTGGAATAGGGTTTGAAGTAGAGCTGGAGTTGGATTAGAGCGGAGCGGAGATGGCCTGATGCTGTGCTGCATCAGGCCAGAGTGCAGTTATTTGGCAGGAACGTCGTAAGGGTTGCCGCCTAAAGCGTTAGAGATGTACTCGATTGCCTTTTGCGCGCGCACGCTATTACCGGCTGCATCCAGCGGCGGCGAGATAACGGCAATGCCAAACTTGCCGGGCGAGACCGCGATAATGCCGCCGCCCACGCCGCTCTTGGCGGGCAAGCCGGTTCTGTACAGCCATTTGCCCGAGTCGTCGTAGAGGCCAGCGGTAGACATAATCGCCAGAATCTCCGGCACGTTATCGCCCTTGATCACTTGCTTGCCGGTGAGTGGATTTTTGCCGCGGTTGGCGAGGGTGGCAGCCATAGTGGCAAGGTCTTTTGCGTTCACGCCGACCGAACACTGTTTGGTGTAGATGTCAGTTGCTTGCAAAAAGTCGCCTTTGATATGGCCATAGGCCGACATCAGCGATGCAATTGCTTGATTGCGCTGGTTGGTCGCCGCTTCGGATTTGTAGATGTCATCCAACACACTGAGTTTGCGCCCGGCAAACTCGTCGTAGGTGCCGATAATCTTGCCCCAGATTTGTTTATAGCTGTTGCCCTTGACCATGCTGGTGGCGGTGATGGCGCCGGCATTCACCAGCGGGTTCATCTCGGCACCTTTGTATTGCTCAATCGCGACTATGGAGTTGAACACCTGCCCGGTCGCATCCACGCCCATATTGCTGTAAATCGCATCTGGGCTGGCTTCTTCCATCACCAGCGCCATAGTGAATACTTTGGAGATGGACTGGATGGAGACTTCGGATTTGATATCGCCCGTGGTGTAAATCTGGCCATCGGCAGTGACCACCGCAATGCCATAAATGTTGGGATCTACCTTGGCGAGCGCGGGTATGTAGTCGGCATTGGCACCCTCCTGCAAACCTTTGTACTTGGCGTAGGCTTCACTCATCGCCTTTTCGATATTGGCTTTGCTGAGCTCAACTGCCGCTGCGCCCAATGACATAAAACCCAATACACAGGCGATGCCTAGCTGCAGGGCGGATTTTTTTAGCGTGGGTAACATGCTTATCTCCTTATGGATGCGTTCAGGCATCCGCAAATGAATTAAAAGTCCAAACTGGAAAAACTGTATTTCATCGAAAATTGCAGGCGGTTGTCGTCACCGGTATCGCCGTCGTTATCGGTGCGCTGCCCCCAAAGATATTCAACGCCCATCATGATGGGGGTGGATGGCGTATAGAGCAGGTTGATCGAGGCGTACTCACCTTTGTGGAAGGCATCGCCCGCTTGGTAGCGCTCGTTATCCACCTCGGTATAGCTGTAGCCAAAGGCGGTACTCCATTGGGCATTCCAATTGAGGTCGTAATAGGCAACCACGCCGGTTAGCGGCACTGCGCCCATTGGCTCATTGGAAATGCGCTCGGTGCCCATATCCATGCCGCCGTCGTTCATATAAGTGGCAATACCCTCGCCGTACACCACGCCCAAGCGCAATGTGTCATCGCCAAAGTAGATATTAGAAGTCAGGTCGAGACCCCAACCGGTTTCGCTGCCTTCAGGTTTGTTGTCAGCAGTGTTCAGGTTTTCATAATCGAGCTGACGCAAAATCCCGGCGAGTTGGATATGCCCCCAATCCTCGTTAAAACGCACTTGGCTGGTAATGTCGGGGAAGGTTTCATTGCCCTGAATGCCCGAGCCGGAATAGGGGCCGCTGGTATCCACATCGACACCGGGGTTTTCAATCGCCACGGCAAAAGTGAACGGGCCTTTAACTGGCGTCCAGCGGATTTGCGGGTTGCGCAAAAACACCATGCCCGACGGCCCCCAGTAATCGATCACGTTGGGGAATAAATCCACATCCATAAACAGCGAGTTAGTCTGCCCTGCGAGCCACGCGCCCCACTCACCGTAAGCGTGGCGCAAGCGAATGGTGGTTTGGCCTTCATCCGAACCTACGCCGAACATATCGAACTCAAATTTGGTGACCAGTGTTTCGCTGCCGAGCGGTAACTTGTAGTTCACACCTAAGCGGCTTTGGCGCGCACTCAAAATCGCTTGGCCATCGCTGCCAAATTGGCCTTCAGTGGTAGGGATGCGCGAAGGGCGCAGAGTGGAGTCCCATGCGGGGTTAACGCGGTTAAAGTCCTGCACGTAATCGACCATGCCAAAGCCGTAAACTTCCAGATTGGGCTCTGAAGTTTTCTCTTCAGTAATCACCACCAGCGCTTCAGTCGTGGCTTGCGGTGCGTTGGCTTGTTCACGCGCCGCATTTTTTTCGATCTGATTAATCTTGGCTTCCAGCTGGCGAATCGCATTCTGCGCATTAGCCAATTCTTTGCGCAGCTGTTCGATCTCAGCATCGCTCGCCGCCATCAAGGGCGCACTGGCGGTTGCCAAAATCCCCAGCATGGCACAGTAAAGCAGTGTGTGTTGTATCTTCATCAAAGCGCTCCTTGTACAAATAGAAAGTACATCGAATAAATAAACTGACGCGTATAACGATAGATACAAAAAAGCACCGCTGCCAGAAATCGATTTTCTATGATGAATTTTGCGACAAGATAAAACCGAGGCGTATAAAAACAAAAAACCGATACATTGGTGTATCGGCTTCAGTCGTAAAACAAAAAAACGCCTAACTCATTCCTAAGTCTTTAACAAACTCCGCATCGCGAGTTATCCACTCTGGCTTCATTTCAAACTGCGTTACCAAAAATGTTTTCACTCTTTCAAAAACCATCTTTTCTGACGGTGCCTTAAAACCTTGTTTCATTAATAGCTTGTTGTGAATGTAAGCGGAAAATTGCCCGACGGTCACAATGTTAGCTGCATCAGAATCTGGAATATCTATTTCAAACTCTTTCTCTGCCCAAAGTATGGTTTCTACTGCATCGAGTCCCATGAATCATTCCTGATGATGTTTGCGTAGCCTGTATGGAGGTTAGTGGAGTACAGGATTGCATAAAAACTCCCACATTTCGTTAGGTTTCATGCTGGCTACTTACTAATGCAAGATAAATTTTTATAACTGCCAGACTATTTCGTTACGCAACTTCTCAACAATCTTAACTTGCGGGCCTGCTACTGCTGCGTAAACGAAGGTTTTATCGCCTACCAACACGCATTTAATTGCAGCGCGATTATTGCTGTAGTTGCCGTATATATAGTTACCGTTTTTTACCACTTGATTGAAGCCCAGCGACTCAAGGATCGCTACGCCTTTTTCTGCACATTTTTCAGCAGATATATTCAATGATTTATGGCCAGACCAAATCTGGGGGGTATATTCCTTTTGGATGGTGGTAACTTCCATTGCTTTTTCGGGTTGTGTTTCTTTGGCAGCATTAGATGAGCATCCGCCAAGTAAAACTAAAAAAATGATTGCAAAAAATTTCATACTTTAATTCCTTGTTTTATTAAAACTGTTCAATGTAGTTACCATCTCTCCGGGCTAGAAGGGTATGTCATCATCAAAAGAGCCTTTTTTTATATTTGTGGGTTCTGTTGCGGCTTTAGTTTGCCTTACAATCAAATTTTGTTTGTTTTGTTGCATCCACTGGATTCCAGAATTAGTGACCAAATAAACTTTATATTCTTCATTGTTATAGCTGTGATCGATAAGAAGCTTTTGAGTTAAAAGTCCACGTTCTACTAGGCCGGTTACACCTAAAGCTAATGCGATTTCAGTAAACTCCATTTCTTTAAGATTTTGTTCAAGTCTCCAGTGAGGTATTCCACCGTCAGTTGTTGGCCAAAAAGTAAAAGCAGACGATAGAATTGCTACTTCATAATCTTCTAGATCAGATTTGATATTGCTGCCAGAGTTGAGGACTTTGATTGAATTCATGCGGCGCGAAGTGGAGAGTTCGTTTTTAATCCACTTAACGATGTTGTTCTCAAGTTCTTCATACCCACTCCTCGAATCTGTTCTATAAAATATGATGGGGCGATGTTGTATGTCGAATGGTAGTTTTTCTCTTTTGGATTTATCGCAAAGAATTACAGTTGGTCGATCAAGCGCTAAAGCATAACCTAATTCTAACCAGACATTAGGATTGTCTTCGCTTACCTCAGCTATACAAATTGAAGCTGATTCGATTGCGGTCTCGATTTTTTCCACCACTGGGCTTAGGCCAAGAATCTCATCAGCTCTTTGTGGTTCTACTTCGGCTTTAATTAGAGCTGGTTTAATGGTTTCCGAATATCTTCGATCATATTTTCCACCGTCAAATGATTGTATAACGAAGCATGTAGGCTTTATTTTTTCTTGATCAGACATTTATTTCTCTTTTTTCAAATCATTAAAAATCTAAATTTTTAGAAAATCAGATGAGTATCTATTTTTACGAATACGGCTGAAAATAAATGGAGAATTGGGGCGGGGGAGGTTGTGCTTGATATCCATAATTCCATAGCAGCCGAGTCGTGTATCCAATTTCCGTAACACCAATCCATTGGGCTGTAACTGCTGTGGTCATTCCTGTGACGCTAAACCACAAAGGTTATGTGGTTTAGCGTGCCGATCATATTACAGTTTATTTCAAGGGGAAATAGATGCCAGTGAGGGGATCATAAATCCTTCGCAAGCTCCGCTTCAATCTCTTCAATACTGGGTAGGCTGGATTTCAAATTTTCTGGCAGGGCTTGGGTTAGCTGGTAAGCGGAAATCACTATGGGTTTATTAATGTCGCAGAGCGCATATTCAGCGACAAGTTTATCTTTTTGTTTGCAGAGTAATAGCCCGATGCTGGGATTATAGCGCTCGGTTTTTAACTGTTTATCGATAGCGGTTAAATAAAAATTAAGTTTTCCGGTGTGCTCAGGCGCGAAGTCGCCGGATTTTAATTCGATGACAACATAGCTGCGCAGTTTGAGATGATAAAAGAGTAAATCGAGATAAAAATCTTTGCTGCCAACCGTTAATGGGACTTGCTTGCCGACGTAGGCAAACCCGGCACCTAGCTCCAGTAAGAATTGAGTGATGTGTTGCGTTAATGCCTGCTCCAGCTCGCGCTCGCTATAGTCCTGGGTGAGGGTTAAAAAATCGAACACGTAGGGATCTTTAAGGGTTTGTAAGGCTAAGTCAGATTGCAGTGGTGGCAGTGTTTGCTCGAAGTTGGTGATGGCTTTGGCATCGCGCTGATATAGGCCGCTTTCTATCTGGTGTATCAGTACATTGCGACTCCAGCCGTGTTTGAGGGTGTTTTGTGCGTAAAAGAGTGCTTCGGCGTGGTTTCGGCACTTTTGCATGATGGCAATATTATGCCCCCATGGGATTTGCGGTAATTGCGAAACAGCTTGTTTCGCAATTGATGTATCAGACCAAAAACGCACCCAGCGCCTTATTAATTCTAAATTGCGCTTTGAAAATCCTTGAATGTCAGGAAACTCTCCCGTTAAGTCTTGGCTGAGCTGATTGAGGAAACCATCGCCCCATTGTGCGCTTTTTTGTTTCTCGATGATCTCGCCGCCCAGCTGCCAATAAAACTCTAATAATGAAGTATTTACGCTGATGGCGGCTTTGAGTTGGGTTTGTAGAAAGGATTGTTTGATCCCTTTGAGCCAATCTTTGTATTCAGAATTGGTTTTGATGATGCTGTTTGCCACGGCTTTTGCTCCTGTCCTTGTTGGCGTTATTCCTTGTTCTCATTAAATGAGATGAGGCCGGATACTACCGGTTTTGCGCTCTGCCGCCTACAAACAAAAAAGCCGATGCATTGCTGCATCGGCAAAGGGTTCCTCAGACACTAACGTTGCTAGAGGAAGCTATGGGACTTGGGCGCAGCTTTCATCTCCTTGTAGGCTTCGGCGGGTATGGTTGCTGCTAGGCTAAGGGAGGGGCGGACACTTGTCGTTCGAGAGCAAAATTTGCCTGTTAAAAAATCACAGGCGAACGGGTTCGACTATTGGAAAAACGCTCGTACGCCCGAGTAGTAGCCCTCGTACGCGGTTTTTTGTGGCTCGATGGCGTCATCTTCGATAGTATCCGGCTGCTAGCGACTACCAACAATGGCCGCCAATTAAGAGCGGTATAACAACAAAAACGATAAGCCCATCGGCAAAAGTGCTTATACAAAGCATGGGCGTAGGAGAGAGAACCAAGATGCAATTCAACCAGGTCGTATTTAATTTTCACGATGTCATCCTGTTGATGACGGCAATGCTCTGCTGTTTTTTCGCTTTGCTGCTCATAGTCACTAATCCGCCCAACAACACCAGCAATTACTTTCTCGCTGCGTTTCTGATTGCCCATGCATTGATTCCTTTGCACGAACTTATTCTCTGGGGCGCTGAGTTTAAACTTCAGGTGCGCACACATTGGCCGCAGGTCTATTTTATTGGTGCCTCTGCTTATTATCTGGATGCAGTGCTGCTCTACTTTTATGTGAAGTCGCTGGTGTTCCGCGATTTTCATCTGCGCCCACGCGATTATCTGCACCTGATACCGCTGGGATTATTTGCACTGTTTATGATTCTGGCGTTTTATCGCTATCCGGCTGAAGTGCGTTTGGATTGGATCAATACTGAAGCGTTTGTGTACAGCGGCGGTTACATTACCGCTGAATTCTTATGCAAAACCCTGCGTGTGATTTACTGCGCAGCGGCATTTATGCTGATTTTTAAATACAAAGACATTCTCAAAACCACTCACTCCAATATTGAGAAGGTGGATATTCTCTGGCTCAAGATTTTGGTGGTGGGCTTTATGGTCATCACTCTGATGCACGAGCTACTGGCCAGCGCCAAAGTTATTGGCTACCTCACCGGGTTTGATTTTCAGCACCCCAACCCGCAGGGCAACCCGATTGAATATATTGGCCTGAGCGGCAACTACGCGCTCTTCTTTTTGGTGACGATGCTGGTATTTACCAGCATGCGCTACTTCAGCAATTTTGAAGCGGTGAAACAAAAAGATGGCAAGGAAGGAAAAGACGCGCCTAAAAAATCGACGCAGGAAAAACTGCTCAACCCCGAATACGCCGCCAAGATCGACGGCATCATGCGCAGCCAAAAAACCTATCTTAATCCTGATCTGACGCTCGATATGCTCGCTGACACGCTCGGCACGCCCGCCAAAGATTTATCGATGATTATCAACCGTCACTTCAATTTGAATTTCTACGAATTTGTGAATGGCTATCGTATTGAGGAAGCGCAAAAGCGTTTGCTCGATCCAGCCAACAAAAGCAAAACCATTACCGATATTTATCTGGAAGTCGGCTTTAACAGTAAATCCGTCTTCAATACTTTTTTCAAAAAGTTGGTAGGGAAAACACCATCCGAATATCGTCAGCAGCCAAAGGATGAGGCAGCAAATTAAATTTTTCCACTACAACAAAAGAGTAATGCTCATGATCAATCGCCACACTTTGTCCCGAACGCATCGCCTTAAACCGCTGGCGCTGGCCTGCGCTGTTTTGCCTCTGCTTGGTGCTCCTATGTTGGTACAAGCTGCGCCTGCTGTTGAAGAGGTGACAGTTACCGCCGCCAAGCGTGAACAAAATCTGCAAGATTTCACCGGCGCCATCAGCGTGCTCACTGATTTTTCCAGCATCAATAATATTGGCGATATAGCCGCGCAGGTGCCCGGCTTTTCGATTGTGGATGCCGGTCCGCGCAACCCAACAGGATTAATTATTCGCGGCCTGCGCACTGATTCAGTGGGTGATAATGATTTGGGCGGGGATGGCTCAACGGTGGCGAGTTATGTCGATAACATTCCGCTGCAAGGTTACTTTGTACCGCCTTCATTCAATCTGAAAGATTTGCAGCAAGTCGAAGTGGTTCGTGGCCCGCAGGGCACTCTTTACGGCAATGCATCCAACGGCGGTTTGATCCGCTACGTGACCGCCAAACCGGATTTGGAAAAACAGTCAGTGCGTGTGAGCGGCAAACTGTCGCAAACCGATCACAGCGATGATCTCAATTACGATACCGATTTAGTCGTGAACACGCCGTTGATCGACAACACTCTCGGTTTGCGTTTTTTATTGGGCAAAACCGACAACGCCGGTTTTATCGATAACCCCTATTTAATTTCCGGTGCGCAAGACGACATCAATGATGACGAAACCAAACAGGCGCGCATTAGTTTGCTTTGGCAAGCGAGCGATAATTTCTCGCTCAATACCATGTACGACTATCAAAAAGTGAACGTAGGCGACCGTCAGGCAGCCAACGAAAGTTTTACTGGAGATGAATACACAGCATCAAGTCGCATCCTGCAACCTATGCAAGGCGAATTGCAGCTGGCGAGTATCGATGCCGAATATGAAATGGGTTGGGCAACACTGACCGCGAGCTTGAACCACTACGATTATCAATACGGTGATCGCAGGGATCAAACGGATTATTTTATTTTTCTCGACAACTATTACGGAGCCTATTACACCCTCTATGAGGATATGTACGGTGTAGTTGCGGCAAATGTCGATGTCGTAAAAGACAGCGCCGAACTGCGTTTGGCTTCGGCAGATGATCAGCGCCTGCGTTGGTTGGTCGGTGGATTTTATAGTCGCGACGATATGGGTCTCATTTACAAAGAAACCGTTCCCGGCTTTGGTGCATTTATCGGCGAAGATCGCCCCGGCGACATCGACTATGACGCGACACAAGATGAAACTCTTAATGAAATTTCTACCTACGCTGAACTGATTTATGACCTCACCGAAAACTGGGAGGCGAGCATAGGTGCGCGCTATTTCCGCTACGAGGATAAATTGGAAACTTGCTCTGCTCTTTACCCTTATGAACGTGGTTGTGAAAATGGCGATGATGACACTAATGACACGCTCGGAAAATTCAGCACCACCTATCGTTTCAGCAACGATCACAAAGCCTATTTTATTGTAGGTGAAGGTTATCGCCGTGGCGGTGCAAATATCACTGAATCTGCCGTTGCGTCTGAGCACTTTTATGCGCCGGATCGCAGCACTAACTATGAGCTGGGTTTTAATTCCTATTGGCTGAATCAGCGCCTGCAATTGAATGTCGCGCTGTTCACTATCGATTGGGAAAATATTCAGTTTAGTACTACCAGTGAGGATGGTCGCGGTATCAAAGGCAACGCTGGTGATGCGCAATCACAAGGTATTGAATTGGATGCAACAGCAAAATTAAGCGATGCGTTTACTCTGCGCCTTGGTTATTCCGATATAGATGCTGAGCTGACGGAGTCGGTTGAAGAACTTGGTGTTTACGATGGCGACCGTTTGCCGGGTTCACCGAGCACGCAGTGGAGTTTGTCGCTGGATTTCAATCAGGAATTCAACGGCGCTGTGTGGGATGCCAGCATTGGTTTTAATCGTATCGGCGATGTCACCACCGCATTAAATGAAGACTTCTACGAATATCGTGTGCTCGATGCCTACACCACCGCCAATGCGCGCGCGGGTGTAACACTGGGTAATTGGCGTGTTGGTGCGTTTGTGAATAATATCGAAAACACGCGCGGCATTACCGGTGCGCGCACCGATCTGTACTACGGCGATCAAGGCAAGTTTGATTACATCACCCGCCCGCGCACCATAGGTATGTCAGTCGTTTATCAATATTAATTGCCAATGATTCGGTATTTTTAAGCTAGGCTTGTTTGGCAATGTTTTTTAGTCGCGCTCAAGGATGCGCGCGGCACACCATCAAAAGGCCGTTATTTTTGATGTGTTGACCACCTAGGGAACTCACACATGCAATTAACAGGAAATATTTACGATGGCAGATTCAAAGAAAAAATCAGTAAAAAAAGTAGAAGGTAAAAAAGCGCCTGCAAAAAAAGGTAAGAAAAAACTGGGGAGCGATTGCAGCTTTGAAATTGATGTTCCTAGAGGTGGGCAGGTTATTCAGTTCTTCAATCTGACTCCTGCGCTACCAACAGCGACCAGCCCCGGTGATTGGATTTTTTCAACTCCGGGTAGTGCTGTTGATATTTCTACTTTAACTGTTGGTTTTGAATTAAATCCATCTGCATTGGAGCGTCAGTTCGAGCGAGCTATTTTAGTTGTGAGCATACAGCAAAATCCAGCTACTGGTGGTACTTGGCGTTTTGCTTTAGGTGGTGTTGCAACCGATCACGGTGATGAAAACCCATACAATGATATCGCTGTGGAGGTTATCGATAATGGCTTTACCTTATTGGTTTATGTCCAGGCGCTGGAAAACAATGAGGAAAATGCACCATTTGGATTTGTAGCTTCGTACACAGATTCTAAAACCGGTGTTGTCTCAATATATGAGTCAGGCGATCCAATTATTATTGTTGATCGTCCGCCAAAGCCTTAAGGATAACTGCCAGCAATGTAATGACGCAGCTTTTTTTATCTGGCTGCAAGACATTGCTGGCTATCTTTTCTTAGCAGGGTTTTAAAATCTTTATGGCTACAAAGTGACGTGAACCATTCCAAGTCATACCATATCGGGTGCAAGCCATTTTTAATCGCATTCCGCGCATTCGCAATGGCAGAGTTATTTTCGCCCGCCAAGGCATAAACAAGGGATGCAGTATATTGGGTCTCCACGCTTTCTGCGTTGGTTTGCAACAGCTTTTGAATGGTGGTAGCAGCCTCTACAAAACTGCCCAGTTGAGCATAAGCTTGAGCCGTCACTAGCAGCGATTCCCGATCTGTTTTGTCCTCCACCATTAGCAGTAATTTCTGATAGCTCTTATTGGCTGACTCTAGCCCTGCCAAACGTTCCGCATCAGCCAGATTAAGTAGGATCGATGGGTTTTCAGGTGCGAGCAGGTAGGCTTTTTCAAATAGCAGAAAAGCGCTTTCATGTTCTTTTTCTAATAAATAAGCTAATCCCAGATTGCTCATTATGGATATGTCTTCGTTTTTATTAAGGATTTCCCCAAAGGCTGCAATGGCTTCTTTGGTCTGTCCGTTGCTCAGTGCAATAATGCCTTTTAGTTTCAATGCCTTGTAATTTTCAGGGGAGAAAATCAATATTTTTTCCAAGTGGGTGTTAGCTTCCGGATAATCGCCTTTGTAAAAATAAGCGAGCGCCAAAGCATAATTGTTGCTGAGGGTTTCGCGCAGTTGTTGCGCTCTTTGCAAAATATCTATCGCCTGCTGGTACTCTCCACTCAGTATTAATGTTTGTGCCTGCAGCTCGTTGAGGTGAGCATTGCCCAAGCCTATTGACTTCAGCTGCGCAACCACTTTCCTCGTTTGGTCAAAATCTCTTTTGGCTAAATAAATTGCATGGAGATTTAATAGATGTGAGATGCGCTGACTTTGATTGTCGAGAATAAAAGCAACACGTTGGTCTAAAAGTTTGGTGTCGCCGGTTTTGTAATACAGATCCAGCAGTATTTCGGTGAAAATGGTTTGTATATTCAAGGATGCTTTTGAGGATTGGCTTAGCGCTCCCAGAGTGGAAAGCATTGCCTCATTTGCCCCATTCTTCAAGTAATCGCTATAAATAGCTATGGCAGTATCATATTCATACGTAGGTATCGTCTGCTCTTGTACGTTCAGTTTATTGCCGTACAGCTTTTCAAAACTTGAGTGTATAAGCTCAGCAATAGCGGCCAAGTCGGTAGTGAGTAACTCGGTTGTGGCTTTTTGTGAGGTAATTATTTTTGCTGATGCAGAGGTGTCGCTCCTTACCAAGCGGGATATCATTGCCGTGCAGGTGGTTTGTTTGCACTCTATATCGGTGGTAAGGAGCTCATCTGCCGCAGTTGCTTCAAAAATAGTGGTCGGTTTGTTGTCGCCAAGCTCGAGCATTTCACTGCGTGAAATTAAGTAATACCCATTGGATTGGGCTATAGCTTGTTGCTCGGCCTCGTAGATGGCATTTTTAATTAACTCTTGTTGTGGTGCTTGCATTCCGTTTGCGGTTAGTGTTGGTGGAATGACTGCGACATACTTTGGCGGTTTAGGCTGTAATTGCCACACCACAACTCCCGCAATAATCAAAAAGCTGATTGCCGCAGAACCAGCGGCGATTTTATTCGCGGTGATATAACTTTTAAGTTTTTGCCATGCAGATACTTTGGGTGTGGTCGGCATTGCAACAAAGCGAGTATCGAAGGTTGGGTGATCTTGCGTGCGTGAAGCTTTAGTGTTTGTGGATGGCAAAGGCGCGACTAATGCTTGAGTGTCATCGCCCGGCGCATTTTCTTGCCAGCTCAAGGCTTTTAATTTTTCAAACTGCGCTGCTATCCAGTGCGTATTGTCCGGGCGCTTATCGGGATCTTTAGACAAAAGCTGGCCGAGCAGGTCAATAAATTCAACGGGTAAATCCGGATTGAATTTTTGCGGCGCAGTAGGCGGGTGCGAAATAATCCGCTGCATGGTCTGCAGTTTGTTGCTGGTATCGCCAAACGGATGCGCACCACACAGCAATTGATACGCGAGAATCCCCAGTGAAAATAAATCACTTTTAAAGGTGATGGTTTCACCCATCGCCTGCTCGGGCGACATGGAGCAATAACTGCCTGCAACGTGATCCGTCAGCGTGCCTTTAAAGTCTTGCGATTTGGCGATGCCCAAGTCGGTAATTTTGGCTTGGCCGCGTTGGTTGATCAGAATGTTTTCGGTTTTTAAATCGCGGTGGACGATGCCGGCATCGTGTGCAACCGCCAGCCCTTCAGTAATTTGCACAAGCCACTGCAACCGTTGGGCGATGGAGACAATATGCTCGCGCAGATAGGCTTGCAGGTTTTGTCCATCGACCAATTCCATCACCAGCGCGAGCTGATCAGTGGTGTCGATAAAATCGTAAATCTGCACAATGTTCGGGTGATTTAATTTGGCGAGCAGCAAGGCTTCGCGTTTAAATCGCTCGACGTAGTGATCTTCAAATAATTCGGTGCGCAGGCATTTAATCGCCACTTCACGTTCAAGCTTTGTGTCGCGCGCGCGATACACCAAGCCCATGCCGCCGCGCCCAATACACTGACGCAGCTCGTAGTGGCCGATGCGCAATGGCTCAGTTGTGCTTGTGTTGGAGTTGGATGGCGGAGTGGAATTATTCATTCAGCGATTAGCAGCTCATACAGGGCGAGGCGAGGGTGAGCGTTTCGCCTTTGTAGATTTTAAATTTCTCGCAGCCAAAACGAATTTTTCCGCCGCGCCTTTCCAGCAGGCATTGTTGCCCTTGGGTGTCGGGCAGGCTGTCGGCCAATTGTTTGCGCGCGCGGAAAATCTGGATATTCATGTGAGTGCCATCAACACCCAATTCTGCCGCGAGTTGATCGGCGTACACCCAGCCCTGGCTTTTGCTATCCAATCCGCGTTCGGCATCTTCGGCGCGGTGGCGAGCGAGTTGCAGTAACAAATAATGGTGCGTGCGTATCGCCAAATCCAACCTTTGCTGGTTATGTAATTCGAGTTGGGTGGTTTCTTCATCCAAGCTCATCGTAAAAATAAATTCGTAATCATTAATGTGGCGCGAGGATTTTACTTCGGTCGGGCCGTAAATTTGCGCGCGCACAAATTGCCAATGGGTGTTGCCGAATTGCACCAGGTCGCCATCGTTTAATTCTGGCGCGTCAATTTCATTGTGTTGATGCAAGGGCTCCTGATACCACTGCTGGCTCGGCTCGTCGAAAAACAATGCCAGTTCCGGCTGTTCGGCATCGGGTAGCAGGTGGTAGCGCGAGAGATAAATTGGCTCGGTGATGCTCAGGTCTTGCTCCAACGGCCAGAGCATATCTACAGGGGGCGCGAGGTTGATAACGGTAAAGCCGGGGTCAGTCAGCTCGGCAAAATGGATTTCATCGCCAAGGTAGAGATCGCGGCTATCGCCCTGACCGAGGCTAACGCCATTAACCCAGGTGCCATTTAACCCAAGATTTTTGATGCGCCAGTGACTGTGATTCCATTCAATCGCCGCGTGTAATTTGGATACGTAGGGTTTATCGATGTGGGTGTTCACAGCGGGCGCAAGCCTGCCGAAGGTGTGATGGGGCGCGAGAGGAAAGAAGCTCCCGGCAGCGACATCCAGCAAATAAGCCATAAGTTTTCCGCGTAAAAATGCTTTTTTAGTAATCAGCCATTAAGGAGCAGCTTGCCGATTCTTCACTCCTTTATATGAATGCTGGCTGCGCGCCTTATGTGAGCTGTAATCCCCTGTAATGGGCAATCGCTTGTAAGGGCTATAGATTGCCACAAGATGCCACGATTTTCCCACTTATGTCTGCACGAATTACGAGACTGTCGCCATGATCGCCCTGTTTCAAGCTGCATTGAAAAACAAGCCGCTCACCCGTGCTATCCATAAGTTTAACCAGTCCACCACTGCCAAGTGGGTGCCGGTCAATAAAAGCTTTGTCACCCTGTGCAAGATTATTCTGACCTCGGCGGTAGGGCGTTTGGGGTTGACCCATGCTGCCATCACTCTGCGCTGCGTGACCCATCAAGGGCATCGCCACTTATTGTTGGTGAATGATGAGCGGGATTTACAACTGGCTGCGGTTGGGCGCGTTGAGGAATTTTTTATCTCCACTCAAGAAGTAGCTGAATCACCCTTTGAGCATTTTGTTGCCGCGCAGGCGTTTAGCTTGTCGCTTAATTTCAAGCAGCCGCAAGGGCAGCCACAGCGTTTGGGTTATTTGGTGGCGCAAGTCGGGCCAGATGCAAGCTTGTCGCAGGCGCAGCTCAATAAGGAATTGACGCTGGTGGCCGATGAAATTATTCGCACCATTGGCCGCTACCAAACACGCTATCGCGCTATTCATATTTACGGTGACCAGAGTTATTGGGTCGGCAATAGCAAAGCATTGCGCCAGCTGGATCAACGGATTGATCTTTTGGCCAAAGGGAGCAAGCCGGTATTGATTCGCGCCGACAAAGGCTGCGGCAAAGTGATTGCCGCGCGCAGCCTGCACTGTTTGTCGCGCACCGATACTGCTCCTTTTATCGAATCTGATTGCCGTGAGTGGGAGGCGGATTCGGCCGTGAGTATTTTGCAATCGCTGCACACTTTTGCGCGCGGCGGCAGTTTGTTTATCCGCAACATAGATGCACTTAGCGATACCGATTTTAAGGCGCTGCGCAGCTTTTGGTTGAAGGTGAGTAAGCTCTCGTTCGATGGCGTTGAGAGTTTACGTCTGATTATGAGTTTGAGCAGTGAGAATGCGCCCTTGGGCGGTGCTCAAAGCCAATGGCTGGCGCAACATACACAAGAGTTGCGTCTGCCAAGCTTGGCTGAGCGGCGCGATGATGTGCGAGACTTGGCGCAGTTTTATATTCGCGAACTGGCCTTGGGGGCGGAGCTGGATTTAACTGAAGAGGCGTGGCAGCTGCTGGAAACTGCAGAATCTCTGGCTGATGTTGAGCAGTTAAAAGCGGTTATTCAAAAGCTATCCCTGCTTGCCGATGGTGTTCTGGTATCGGCAGATGAGTTGCGGCAAGCGCTGGGGCTGGGCTGAGGCTCGGCCTTTTTGGCATATCGCTCAACGAAGAGCGATGGCCGTCCTTCCGGTATTTTTCGTTCCATATTCCTAGTGTTTTACTTCCTGTTCCTCGCTTAATCGCCCCAAATGGATGGCGCCCGTTTTGTTGTGAGCCTGCAAGTGCAGGGTTATACTGCCCCGTCTTTTATCCCGGCTCCGCTTTATAGCGGGGCGCAATCGGACTCTGGTTATGAAAACTACCGCTGTATTCCTCTTGCTTGGCTTGAGTTTTGGCCTCGGTGCTTGCGGCCAAAAAGGCCCGCTGTATTTGCCCCAGCCTGCCAAGCCGCAACCGGAAGTATCTGCTCCGAAAGCTGTGCCTGAAGCTGCCGCGCCATCATCTGCCGCAGCGACTCAAGCGCAAACCAGTTCGGCCGCAGCGCCGGATTAATACCTAAACACTATCTGCCCCAGACCGCTTTTTTGATCGAGATTTCATATGCAGCATTTCACTGAACGCAATGGCGAACTCCACGTTGAAGATACTCCGCTCGCCGCCGTTGCCGAACGCTTTGGTACGCCCTGTTACGTTTACAGCCGCGCGGCTTTTACCCAGCAGTATTTGTCATACGCGCAGGCCTTGGGCTCGCACCCCGGCATGATTTGTTATGCGATCAAAGCGAATTCCAATTTGGCGATTTTAAATATGCTCGCCAAACTCGGCGCCGGTTTCGATATCGTCTCTGGTGGCGAATTGGAGCGTGTTCTGCTCGCTGGCGGTCAGCCATCGCGCATCGTATTTTCCGGCGTGGGTAAAACCGCAGAGGAAATGGCGCGCGCGTTAGATGTTGGTATTTTCTGCTTTAACGTTGAGTCGGAAGCTGAGTTGGAATTGCTTGCCGAAGTGGCCGCACAAAAAGGCAAAGTCGCTCATGTCTCGCTACGTGTGAATCCTGATGTGGATGCAAACACGCATCCTTATATTTCTACCGGATTAAAAGAAAACAAATTCGGTATCGCCATTGAGCGCGCACCAGCGGTGTACGCGCGCGCGGCGCAATTGCCAAGTTTGGCGATCAAAGGTCTGGACTGCCATATCGGTTCACAGCTCACTCAGCTCACCCCATTTTTGGATGCGCTCGACCGCTTGTTGATTCTGGTCGATGAGTTGGCGAGCAAAGGCATCACCATTTCCCACTTGGATTTGGGTGGCGGTTTGGGCGTGACCTATCGCGATGAAACTCCTCCGCCAGTGGCAGATTACATGGCCGCAATCAAAACCAAATTGGGCGATCGCAAATTAGCGCTGATGTTTGAGCCGGGTCGTTCTATCTCTGCCAACTCGGGCGTGCTGCTCACCAAAGTGATGTTCCTCAAGCCTACCGAGCACAAAAACTTTGCGGTGATCGATGCGGCCATGAATGACAATATCCGCCCAAGTTTGTATCAAGCTTGGCAAGACATTCGTCCGGTAAAACCGCACGCCGGCGACGTGAAAAAATGGGATCTGGTTGGTCCAATCTGTGAGACCGGCGATTTCCTCGGTAAAGATCGCGACTTGGCCATTGAGCCGGGTGATTTACTGGCGGTAATGTCCGCTGGCGCCTATGGTTTTAGCATGAGCTCCAACTACAACACGCGCGGCCGTGCGGCTGAAGTGATTGTCGATGGCGATCAAATGCACTTGGCGCGCGCGCGCGAAACCTTTGAAGATATGATTCGCGGCGAAATGCTGTTACCGGAATAACTGGCCGGATTAAGTGGAAGATAAAATGCGTTTACGTTTTAGCAAAATGCATGGTTTGGGTAACGATTTCGTCGTAATCGACGGCGTTAGCCAAAGCGTGCGTTTAACACCGGAAAAAATTCGCTATATCGCCGACCGCAATTTTGGTGTGGGTTGCGATCAAATCCTATTGGTGGAAACTCCCGCAGCGCCGGACGTGGATTTTCGCTATCGCATTTTTAACTGCGACGGCAGCGAAGTAGAAAACTGCGGCAATGGCGCGCGCTGTTTTGCAGTATTTGTGCGCGAGCGCAAACTCACAGGCAAAAGCATTATTCGTGTTGAAACTGCGGGCGGTTTAATTGAATTGCGTGTGCAAAAAGATGAGCAGGTGAGCGTCGATATGGGCGCGCCACGTTTGCAACCGGCGCAAGTTCCTTTTGTTGCCGATGCGCAAGCAGTGATTTATCCATTTGAAGTCGCTGGCAAAACCTACGACATTTCCGCTGTGTCTATGGGCAATCCTCACGGTGTATTGGTGGTGGATGATGTAAGCACTGCGCCCGTTGCCGAGCTTGGCCCGCTGATTGAAAGCCATGCGCGTTTTCCTGCGCGCGTGAATGCCGGATTTATGCAAATCCTGTCGCGCAATGAAATTAATTTGCGTGTGTACGAGCGTGGAGTAGGCGAAACTCTCGCCTGCGGAACCGGTGCTTGCGGTGCTGTTGTTGCCGGGCGCTTGCGCGGTTTGCTCGATGATAAAGTCAAAGTAAATCTGCCCGGTGGCAGTTTGCAGATTGAATGGCCGGGCGAAGGCCAGCCGGTGATTATGACCGGGCCTGCGGTTACGGTTTTCCACGGACAAATAAAAATTTAATAAATAGACGCTATTAAAGTAGGAACTATGAACGAAAAAATCCCAACGCTCGCTGATCCACTGGAACCGGAACAAATCGAAGCTTATTTGCGCGAGCACCCGGATTTTTTCGAGCAACATCACGACCTACTTGCAGAAATCAGTCTGCCGCATGAATCCGGTACTGCCGTGTCACTGGTTGAGCGGCAGGTGGCGATTCTGCGTGAACGCAATATCGATATGCGCCATCGCCTGAGCAAACTGCTCGACAACGCGCGCGACAACGACAAGTTGTTTGATAAAAGTAAACGCTTGGTGCTGAGCTTGTTGGAAGGTCAGGACATGGGCGATATTATCGATGCGCTTCACTACAGCTTCGATAAAGATTTTAATATTCATTTCACCAGTGTGATTCTGTTTGGCAACAGCGACAAAATCCCCAGTAGTCAGGCGCGCGTGGTAAGCATCAGTGAAGCGCGTGAAAACCTTGGGCCTTTATTGAAAAACAGTCGCGCTGTCTGCGGTACTCTGGGTGCAAAAGAAATGGAATTTATTTTTGGCGAACACGCCAGCGAAATAGGTTCTATTGCTACAGTTCCGCTGATTCACGGCAGCGCGTTTGGTCTGCTTAGTATCGGTAACCGCGACCCACAATACTATCGCTCTAGTATGGGCACCTTGTTTTTGAGTTATATTGCCGAAGTGCTCAATCGTTTATTGCCAAAATATTTGCCTCGCTAACTCCTTTTGCCCAACGGAGATGTATGACTGACCTTTCTCCACCGGCTACATCCTTGCCTTTTAGTGAACAGCTTGCTGCGTTTTATACCTATATGCGCAGCGAGCGGCAGCTTTCACTTCACACCCAAACCAACTACGCGCGCGATCTGGAAAAATTCCAGCTATTTTGCGAATCAAAATCGATTCGTGAATTGCATCTGCTTGGCGTTAATCATGTGCGCATGGCCGTGACGCAATTGCATCGTGAGGGTTTGGGCGGGAAAAGTTTGCAGCGCTGGCTGTCATCGCTGCGCAGTTTTTTCCAGTTTTGTATCAAACGCGGCTGGCTTAAAAACAATCTTGCCGATGGCATAGCTGCGCCCAAGTCGCCCAAGGTTTTACCCAAAACGCTGGATGCCGATCAGGCGGCGCAGTTTGTTCAAGTCGAAGGTGATGACTTTATCAACAAGCGCGACCGCGCTTTGCTCGAATTAATTTATTCATCAGGTTTGCGCTTGGCGGAAACGGCGAGTTTGAATTTGGTCGATATTGATTGGCATGACGGTATGTTAACCGTCACCGGCAAGGGCAATAAAACCCGCACCTTGCCGATTGGTTCGCACGCGTTAACTGCGCTGCGCGAATGGCTGGAAGCGCGCAAACTCTATACGCAACCCGATGAGCCAGCGTTATTTACCACCCAGCGTGGCAAGCGCATTAGTCATCGCGCAGTGCAAATGCGTATGCAACAACTCAGTGCGCAGCAGGGCATGGACAATCCGGTGCATCCGCATATGCTGCGCCATTCGTTTGCCAGTCATATGCTCGAATCCAGCGGCGATTTGCGTTTGGTGCAAGAGCTGCTCGGCCATGCCAATATTTCGACCACGCAAATTTATACCCACTTGGATTTTCAACATCTGGCCAAGGTTTACGATAAGGCGCATCCGCGCGCGAGTAGAAAATCTGATGTAGATAATGAGTAAACCTGGTTATTAAAAATAAAACTCCGCGCAAACAAAAAGCCCGTCGATTTTTCAATCGACGGGCTTTTTCAATATGGATTAACGAAAAAAATTATTCCGCGTTTTGTGCCAATTGTAACTGACCGTTTTCCACTGGAATTTTATTGCCGGGATCGTAATCCAGTTTGATGCTGGATTCTTTTCCATCCAACAAATAAACCACTTTATAGCCGGTGATGTCTTCGCGGGTTTCGTAGGTGGTTTTGCAGCGCTGTTCAACAGTCGTGTAGGTATCATTTTTTTGCATGTTACCTTGTACTTTATCGCCTGCATAACCACCGGCAACTGCGCCTGCAACTGTGGCAACTTTTTTACCATTGCCGCCACCAACTTGATGACCTAGCGCGCCGCCTACCACTGCACCAATTACTTTCCCTGCGATGCGGTTTTCATCCTGAACCGGTTTTTGACGCACTACCGTTTCATCGCGACATTCTTCGTGCGGAATTTTGGTTTCTTTGACGATAGGCGTGCTGCTGATCACTTCAGCGTAATCGGCGGCAGTCAGCATTTGATAACTGCCAATAGCGCCGCCTGCAGTTGCGATACCCACACCCAAGACAGTACCAATCATCATCGATTTGTTCATTTTTTCTCTCCTACAGCCTGTGCTGTTTGTTTACATGACTCCATGTAAACAAGAGTTGGATGAACAAAAACTTAATGCTTTTTTATGTGTGTGAAGTTGGGATTCAGTCTGCGCAGAAAATGTGACCTGGTTGGGTTTATGAAGAATTTTTTTGTTGTTGGGCGATATCGCGCAATGCCTGCACATAAGCATCGGGCGTTTGTGCGCCCTGTAATAAGTGTTGGCGATTTAATACCAGGCTGGGGACGGCGCTGATTCCTGCGTTAGCCCAAGCCTGTTGTGTCCCACGTACATCGCGCACAAATTCATCACTAGCAAGGATCTCGGCTGCTCTGTTTTTATCCAATCCGCTCGCAGCCACAATATCCAACAGCACTTCAATTTGGCTGATATCGCGCCCTTCACCTTGATAAGCCTGCATAAGTGCGCGTTTTAACTCCAATTGCTTTTCTGCGGAATATTCTTGCTCGGCCCAATACAACAGGCGATGACAATTAAAACTGTTCCATAAGAATTCGCGCTCGGCAAAAGTGAAATTTAATTCGCGTCCGCGTGCGGCAATAGTTTCGTGAACGCTGCGGATTTGTGCATCGCCCATGCCGTATTTTTGTTGCAAATAATCGTGCAGTTTTACGCCGCTTGCGGGGAGTTGCGGATTTAATTCAAAGGGTTGGCAGTGAATTTCCAGTGGGATTTCATCGCCTAGCTGTTTAATTGCTGCACCCAATGCGGCCAGCCCCAGTGCGCACCAGGGGCAGTTGATATCGGAAATAAAATCGATGCGCAGCATGGGGAATCCTCTTTTGTTTCGGCAAAGTAGTGTTATGCGCTTAATGCAGCTTTGATTGAATCGGCCAGTGGTGTTGTAGGGCGACCAATTAATTGGCTGAGTTGATGCGAGTCATCAAACAGTGCGCCCTGCGCCGCTTCGGCATCTGATGCGGCTAGCAAATCAGCAATGGGTTCAGGTAGTCCGGCACCTTCCAAAACAGCTTTGTATTCTGCTTCGGGCAGGTTGTTGTAGGGAATATTTTTTCCGGTCTGCTGCGATAGTTCAGCGGCAAACTCTGCCAGTGTATAAGCAGTATCGCCAGCCAGTTCATAAATTTTTCCAGCGTGATTATCGCCCAGTAACACCGCGACTGCTGCAGCTGCATAATCGCTGCGCGCTGCTGATGCAATCTGACCTTCGCCTGCGCTGCCCAGAAACACGTTGAATTGCAGTGCTGCGGGAATACTTGCAGTGTAGTTTTCGCTGTACCAGCCGTTGCGCAGGAATACAAACGGAATGCCAGACGCTTTGATCTCTTGCTCGGTTTCTTTGTGTTCAAATGCCAAGCCCATAATGGATTTTTCAGCGTTGAGGATGCTGGTGTAAGCCAAGAGTTTTACACCGGCTTTTTTCGCTGCGTTGATGACATTGCGGTGTTGGGGGATGCGCTGGCCTATTTCACTGCTGCTGATCAGCAATAATTTTTCCACACCCGCCAATGCAGATTCGAGACTGGTGGGCTGAGTGTAATCTGCTTGGCGAACCTGAATCCCTCGTGCGCTCAGTGCTTCCGCTTTGGCTGGGCTGCGCACCAGTGCGACTATTTTGTTGGCAGGGATTTTTTGCAGTAGTTGGTCGATAACTAAAAGGCCAAGTTGGCCGGTAGCGCCGGTAATAGCAATCATGATGAACCTCATAAAAGTAGATGTTGAAGACTTGCCTGTGCCCCAGGTTGAGAGCAGAATAGCAATCAAGCTAACTTTTAGTAAGTACGCACAAAAAGGTAAGTATGAAAAAATCTGAATTGATGGTGGATTCACCTGCGGCCAGTTACAACTCAATCAGTGAGGCGCTGGAGGCGGGCGATGTGTTTGCCGATAAGTGCCCCTCGCGTCTGATCCTCAATCACATCACCAGCCGCTGGGGAGTATTGGTGCTGGTTGCGCTCTTATCCGGCACCCATCGTTTTAGCGAGTTGCGCCGCAAGATCACCGGCGTGAGCGAGCGGATGCTGGCGCAGACGCTGCAAGTGCTGGAGGCGGATGGATTTGTCGATCGCCGCTCCCTGCCGGTGGTGCCGCCCCATGTGGAATACAAGCTTACGCCGGTGGGTATCGAGGTGGCTGAGCAGGTGCGCAATCTGGTGGATTGGATTGAGCAGAATCTGGGGCGGATTAATTTGCCGCAGGCTGAAACCTCAGAGGCCAATGGCACCCATGCTTAATCCGCTGCTAGTATTCCTCTCAAACACCGTCCATCACGAGTTATTGTTATGCTGAATTTCAACGGCGTTCCCGCCGAGTTGCAGCCCGCCGCCCAGCGTTATTGGGAGCAATTTGAAACCGCCATCCAGAATCAAAATCTGACCCATCCGCGCGATCTTTTACCCGCAACTATCAGTGCAGATGAATTTTCTGGGCAGCTAACCCGCGCGTTAGTGGCGAGTGAATTTATCGCCAAAACCTCAGCGCAAAAGCCCGCATTTTTGTTGGATTTGATTGCCTCGGGCGCATTGTTTCGCGCACAGACGGATGAGGATTTGGCCGTTTTTGCTAATCTGGTCAATGCCGGACTTAATGATGCTGATGTGGATGCGCGCCTGCGCCGCGAGCGCAATAAGGCGATGATTCGCATCATTTGGCGCGACTTGAATCGCGTAGCGACAATGAGCGAGGTGACGGCGGAGCTGTCGCGCTTTGCGGATAAATCCATCCAGCTGGCGGCGGAATACCACTATCGCGCGCTGGAAAAGCTCTATGGCACGCCAATCGGGCGCGACTCCGGCAAAACCCAGCCGTTTATGGTGTTGGGCATGGGGAAATTGGGCGCGGGGGAGCTGAATATCTCCTCTGATATCGACCTGATTTTTACTTTCCCTGAAGGTGGCGAAACCAATCACACCTCGCGCGCAGTGAGCAATCAGGAGTTTTTCGTCAAACTCGGCCAGCGACTGATTAAAAGCCTCGATGCGATTACGGTCGATGGCTTTGTGTTTCGCACGGATATGCGCCTGCGCCCGCACGGAGAAAGCGGCGCGCTGGCAATGAGTTTTGCGGGGTTGGAGGATTATTACCAGACCCAAGGGCGCGAGTGGGAACGCTACGCCATGATCAAAGCGCGCACCGTGGCTATGGCGGGCGGTGAGGAGCAAAAAGCCGCGCGCAAGTATCTGCGCGAGATGCTGCAGCCCTTTACCTATCGCCAATATATCGATTTCAGCGCCATTGAATCCCTGCGTGAAATGAAGGGGTTAATCGCGCGCCAAGTGCAGCGCAAAGGTATGAACTTGGATGTAAAGCTGGGCGAGGGCGGCATCCGCGAAGTGGAGTTTGTGGTGCAGGTATTCCAGCTGATCCGCGGCGGGCGCGATGTGAATCTGCGCAAGCGTAAAGTGCCGGTATTGCTGCCGATTCTGGAGCAGGAGAATTACCTGCCGCCGGGCACGGGCGCGGCGCTCTTGGAAGCCTATATTTTCCTGCGCAATACCGAGCACGCGATTCAGGGTTATCAGGATAAACAGACCCAAGCCTTGCCGGTTGATCCGCTTGGTCAGCAGCGCTTGGCATGGGCGATGGGCTTTGATAGTTGGGATAGTTTTTTTGCGGTGCTGAGTGACTATCGCAAACGCGTGAATGCCGAGTTCAAAGCGGTAATCGCCGCGCCTGATGAAGAGGAATCTATCGACCAGAAATCCCTGAACTTCTGCTTGAGTTTATGGGAGGGTAGTTTGCAAGGTGATGATGCGGTGCAGGTGCTGGAGGCGCGCGATGTAGATTCGGCGCCGGCGCTAGTAAAAAATCTGGCTGACTTGCGCGCGAGCCGCGCAATCCTGTCGATGCAAGCCAGCGGTCGCACCCGTTTGGATGCCTTTGTGCCGCGCTTGCTGCATATGCTATTTCAGGAGGCGGGTGCAGGTAAGTTACCGCTAACTATCGCGGAAACCTTTGCCCGAATTGCGCCTTTCATTGAGGCGGTAGCACGCCGCACCGCTTATTTAGTGCTCTTGGTGGAAAACCCCACAGCGATTCATCAGTTGATCCGCCTCTGCGCGGCTAGCCCGTTTATCGCCGATCAAATTACGCAATATCCCGCCTTGCTTGATGAATTGTTGACCCCTGAGAGCCTTTATACCCCACCGGATAAATCCCGCTTGCGCGATGAATTGCGCCGCGATGTGCTGCGCCTGACCTGGGATGACCTCGAAGGGCATATGGAAGCGCTGCGCTATTTCCGTCTTGCGCATGGTTTGCGCGTGGCGGCGAGTGAAGTGACTGGTGCGCTACCGCTGATGAAGGTGAGCGACTACCTGACTTACATCGCCGAAGTGGTGCTGGAGCATGTGTTGCAGCTGAGCTGGGAGCACTTGGTCGAGCGCCACGGTCGCCCGCGCCGCGCCGATGGCTCGGTCGATTTGACGCCGGATTTTGTGATCGTCGGCTATGGCAAGCTTGGCGGTATTGAGTTGGGGCATGGCTCGGATTTGGACTTGGTGTTTATCCACAATACCGATGCCAATCTCAGCACCGATGGCGAGCGCGCGATCGACAATATCACCTTCTACACCCGCCTCGGGCAGCGCATCATTCATGTGCTCAATACCTATACGCCCTCGGGCAAGTTGTATGAAGTGGATATGCGCTTGCGTCCCTCTGGTAATTCGGGGTTACTGGTGTCATCGCTCACCGCATTTGAAAAGTATCAGGCCAATGAAGCCTGGACTTGGGAGCATCAAGCGCTGGTGCGCGCACGGGTAGTGGCGGGCGATGAGCAGCTGGGTGAACAGTTTGAACAGGTGCGTCAGCGCATCTTGATGCGCGAGCGAGATTTGGATCAGCTGCGGGTGGATGTGGGCGACATGCGTCGCAAGATGCGCGAGCAGTTAGGAAGCGAATCAAAATCCAAACCAAACCATCTAAACAGCCCGAAAACACCGGCGTTATTTAATTTGAAACAGGATGCCGGTGGTATCGTGGATATTGAATTTATGGTTCAATACGCGGCCTTGGCTTGGGCCTGTAAAGCGCCCGGGATCATCCGGTACACGGACAACATTCGCATACTCGGATCACTGGAAGAGGCAGGCTTACTCGATGCCGACTCCGTGGCCCACCTGATCGCGGCTTACAAAGCATATCGATCCACCGGGCACCGCCTCGCGCTACAGCGTCAGGAGGCGGTACTGGAAGGCGACAATCATTTCCTGAGCGAACGCCAGCAAGTCACAGCACTGTGGCACAGGTTAATCGATCAGCAGTAATTGTCGCCCTGAATACTGAGTGCAACGCAGCTGCGGCTGCGTCCCTGATTCCTCGAATACACAGAACGTTTTCGAACAAACAGAACTTTTCGAACACACAGAATTTTTTGGAGCTGCTATGTCTTTTGCCGATCGCGACGGCGTTATTTGGCTTGATGGTGAACTTATCCCATGGCGCGATGCCAAGGTTCACGTTTTAACTCACACACTGCATTACGGAATGGGCGTTTTTGAAGGCGTCCGCGCTTATAAAAGCGACTCACTGGGTACCAGTATTTTCCGTCTGCAAGAACACACTGATCGTCTGTTCCGCTCTGCGCACATCATGCGCATGAAAATGCCTTACACCAAAGATGTAGTAAACGAAGCGCACAAAATGGTCGTGCGTGAAAACGGTTTGGCAGAAGCCTACCTGCGCCCAATGGCGTTTTACGGCTCTGAAGGTATGGGTTTGCGCGCTGACAATCTGAAAGTCCATGTGATGGTTGCTGCATGGCACTGGCCGTCCTACATGTCGCCGGAAGCACGCGACTTGGGTATCCGCATTCGCACCTCCAGCTACACTCGCCATCACGTAAATATTTCTATGTGTAAAGCGAAGGCAAACGGTCACTACATCAACTCACTGCTGGCGCTGCAAGAAGCGCTGGACAGCGGTTGTGAAGAAGCCTTATTGCTGGATAACGAAGGCTATGTAGCAGAAGGCAGCGGCGAGAACTTCTTCCTGGTGCGCGATGGCATCATCTACACACCAGAGCTGACTTCTTGCTTGGACGGTATCACCCGCAACACCATTTTCCATTTGGCGGCTGACTGCGGTTACACCATCAAAGAAAAGCGTATTACGCGCGATGAAGTTTACGTTGCCGACGAAGCTTTCTTCACCGGTACTGCGGCAGAAGTATTGCCGATTCGCGAGTTGGATGGCCGTCAAATCGGCGAAGGCCGTCGCGGCCCGATTACCACTCGCTTGCAAGAGTTGTATTTCAAATCTGTGCGCGGCGAATTGCCCGAGCACACCAACTGGTTGGCGCCGGTTGCAAAATAATCGCCACAATAACGGAGCCGAATGGCTCCGTTATTGTTTTGGTGCTGCATTTTTATGTGTTTGATCTGTGATAAAGACTGGGCTGTCATCTATGCGTGAGATGGATTTTCCTGCCGAGCTGAAAAAAATCCAAAAAATTCTGGTTGTCGGCCCTGCGTGGATCGGCGACATGATGATGGCGCAAACCTTGTTTAAATTGCTCAAGCTGCGCAATCCGCAAGTGCAAATCGATGTACTCGCTTCAGGCTGGACGCGCCAACTTATCGCCTGTATGCCCGAAGTTAATCAAGTGATTGATATGCCGCTCGGCCACGGAAAGTTTGGCTTTGGTGAGCGTCGTCGGCTGGGGCAGAGTTTGGCAGATAAGGGCTATCAACAGGCCATTGCGTTGCCCAATTCCTTGAAGTCTGCATTTATTCCATTCTTTGCAAAAATCCCCCTGCGTACCGGTTGGCGCGGTGAATGGCGCTATGGTCTGCTAAATGATGTGCGAGTATTGGATAAAAAACGCTATCCACTCATGGTGCAACGCTACGCCGCATTGGCGCTACCGAAAGACGCTGCGCCGCTGCAGGAATTTCCCTTTCCTGAGCTGCAAATTAATGAAGCACATCGACCACAATTATTAACAAAATTCGCATTGCAGCTGGATCGCCCGCTGCTAATACTCTGCCCGGGTGCTGAATACGGCCCAGCCAAACGCTGGCCGGAACATTATTTTGCGGAAATCGCCGATAAAAAAATTCGCGCCGGTTGGCAGGTGTGGTTAATGGGCTCGGCAAAGGATCATCCTGTTGCCGAATCGATCTGCACGTTGTTACTCGATGCCGAGCGCTCGCATTGTTACAACCTTGCCGGTGGCACCAGTTTGGGTGAGGCGATTGAATTAATGGCCTGCGCCGATTTAGTGTTGAGTAACGATTCTGGCTTGATGCATATCGCCGCCGCTCTGCAAAAACCCTTGGCGGTTATTTTTGGTTCAACCTCGCCTGAGCACACGCCGCCTTTGGGACAGCAGGTGAGTATCATCAGCAACAAAATTGAGTGCTCTCCCTGTTTTGAGCGCGAGTGTCCGAAGGTGCATCACAAATGTTTGCGCGAGTTGATGCCGCAGCAGGTGATGCTGGCGCTGGATGAATTGATGGCGCAATCGGGTGTAATAAATGTGGTGAATATTCACCCTGAAGGGCAAGTAAGCTGATGTCGAATACGTCAGGGCAGATATTGGTTTTGCGCGATGAATTGCGGGCTGCTTGGAATGGGCAGGATGTGTTTCAGCTGGTGCAAAATTTATCGGGTGCAGTCGCACGTGAAGTTCCCGGGCGCCAGACACTGCGTTTTGAGCTCAATGGCCAAGCCTATTATCGCAAGCTGCATACGGGTGTTGGTTGGGGAGAGATAGTTAAAAATCTCGTGCGCGGCCGCTTACCCGTGATTGGCGCGCGCAACGAATGGCAAGCATTAAATTGTTTGCAAGCTGCTGGCGTGCCCAGTTTGACTCCCGTTGCCTATGGTGAGATGGGAATTAATCCGGCGCGTCGTTTGTCTTTTATAGTGACTAAAGAACTCGCAGGCGTTGTTCAGTTGGATGATTTTTTACGTGCGCATCCTAAATTGGATGTTGTTCGTAAACGCCGGTTGATTGATGCAGTGGCAAAAATAGCGCGAGGGATTCATCAGCAAGGACTCAATCATCGCGATTTGTATCTGTGCCATTTTATGTTGGATGTCTCGGCTTTTAATAATGAACAAACAGGTTCATCGTTGTATTTGGTGGATTTACATCGTGCGCAATTGCGAAACAAAGTGCCGTTTCGCTGGGTGGTAAAGGATTTAGCGAGCATTTATTTTTCGGCGATGGATTTGGGCGTTACTCAAAAAGACATTTGCCGTTTTTTGCGGATTTATTTTGCGCAACCGCTCAAGCAAGTACTGCTTGAGCAGCGAACATTATTGCAGGCGATAGTAAAGCGGGCAGAGCAGTTGTATCAGCGCGAGCAGCGTTTGATCGCGCGGGGAGAGTGCTGAGCCAATGAAACTGGCGATTACTCTGTTCCATTATTTCCCCTACGGTGGTTTGGAGCGCGATATGCTCGCGGTAGTGCGCGCATGTCAGCAGCGTGGGCATGAAGTTACCATCTACACTCGTGAATGGCAGGGCGATATACCGGCAGATTTAGCGGTAGTTTTACTTCCCACCAGTGGCATTTCTAATCATCAACGCGCCAAAATATTTGCGGCGCGCTGCGCGCAAGCGATTCCCGTCGATAGCGATGTGATTATCGGGTTTAACAAAATGCCCGGCCTTGATGTCTACTTTGCGGCAGATACTTGTTTCGCGCAAAAAGTCTATGAAGAACGCAACTGGTTTTATCGCTGGAGTAGTCGTAGTCGTGCTTTTTTGACGATGGAGCGCGCGGTGTTTGATGCATCCGGTAACACAGAAATCTTACTGATATCGCCTGCACAAAAGCTGGCGTTCCAACACTATTACCAG
Source organism: Cellvibrio chitinivorans (assembly GCF_035117775.1). NCBI lineage: Bacteria > Pseudomonadati > Pseudomonadota > Gammaproteobacteria > Cellvibrionales > Cellvibrionaceae > Cellvibrio > Cellvibrio chitinivorans. Next base: position 162,065 of record NZ_JAYKKN010000001.1, on the reverse strand, counting down.
ACTCCGGATTCACGTTTGCATCTGCTACCGCCGGGCGTTAAACGCGATAGAGTTATGCCGCCCGATTATGACCATCAGCGCCAACAAGTGCGAATGAGCATGGGCGTGAGCGATGATCATTACGTGATGTTAATGATCGGCTCGGATTTTAAACGCAAAGGCTTGGCGCGCAGTCTGCGCGCCTTGGCAAGTTTGCCTCTAGAGTTAAAAGCTCGCTGCCAGTTGTGGGTTGCCGGGCAAGATGATGCTGCGCCCTATCTGCGTTTGGCGCAGCAATTGGGGGTTGCCGAACACTTGGTGATCTTGGGCGCACGCGATGATATTCCCTCTTTGTTGTGGAGTGCGGATGTACTCTTGCACCCCGCTCACAGTGAAGCTGCCGGTGCCGTATTGTTGGAAGCGATGGTAGCCGGATTACCGGTAATCGCCAGCGATGTCTGCGGTTATGCTCACTACATCAATACTTGGCAGATGGGCAAAGTGCTATCAAGCGACGACATAGATACGCAGTTGGCAGCAGCGATTATCGATATTGCCGCGCAAGACTCTGATGAGTGGCGCGCGCATGCGCACAAATTTATCGAGCAGGCTGATACTTTTGATATGCATGAAAAGATAGTGGCCATTATTGAAGCTATGGGCACTAAGTCATTAGGAAAATCCAATCATTCGGATTTATAGAGATAGATACAGTTATGCAATTAGGTTTTTTAGCAAAAGATCGGCGTGAAGCGTTTTGTCTGAAATGGATTGGTCTTGGAGTTTATCTATTTATTTTGTCGTTTTTCTTTGCGTCAGGCCCAGCGCTTATCCGTAATCTTTTCTATCTCTTTGTGCTCTTGCCTGTAGTTGCAGTTATCCCTTGGCGGACTTGGCGGCTTGAAGAGTATGGCGGGTATTTCACCTTGTCGGCGCTGGTTTTTGCCGCTTATTCTGTATTGGCCTCTTTGTGGGGTAATGCAGAAAATTTTGGTTTCTTTTTCAAACAGTGGGTGTTTCTGGCGATTTGGCTGTGCGGTGTTGCATGGTTGATGTATCACAAGCCTATCAATATCCAGCGACTGTATATGTTGATCATTACAGTAGCTATGGTCGGCGCATTGGTTACAGTGTTGTATTTTTATGTCTATAGCAATAACACCTTAGGAACCCGCTTGTTGGGCTTGGGCATGATTGAAAACTCAACCGTTGTTGCGCAAATTTATGGCGTGGCTGGCCTCTTGGCGTATATCAAATCCTTGCAGGCAAAAAAGCTGACAATTTCTTTGGGTTTTCTAGTGGCAAGTCTTATTTGTTGTCTGCCTATATTATTTTCACAGACCCGTGGCGCAGCTTTGGCGTTAATCGTTAGTGTTTGTCTCTCATTGTGGTTGTTGAAACCCCGGTTACTTATTTGGGGGATGCAATTAATGCTTGCTGCAATTGGCGTCGCCGCGCTGTTTTGGGCGTTGGATTTTGTTGCCGTATTGGAGCAACGTGGCATTTCATTTTCAATGCGTGATGTAATCTGGCGCGATGTGCTACAGCGTGGGCTTGAGCATCCCTTGTTTGGGATTGGTTATGAACAAAACTCTCGCATAACATTGACCAATGGCGATATTTATCATCATGCACACAATTCCTGGGTTGATATTTTTTACTATTGCGGTCTTGTTGGTCTATTACTTGCGGTATGGCATGGATTGTTGATGGTGCGCAGTTTTGTGCGCGATGAAAACATTATGCCGCTCTACATTTGGTGGATATTTGGATGTCTATGCTTGATGACTAATGGCTCCAGTTTGCTTACCCGCCCAGATGACCAATGGTTTATGTATTGGGTGCCAGCAGGATTATTAGCCGGGCTTGTGATGCGTCATCGGCGGGGCCTTTCTTGAAAAAAATATTGATCGTACAAACCCGGCATATAGAAAGTATTTCTTATCTTACTGCCGAACTGGTCAATGCGTTTCCATCTGAGGAGTATCAGGTTGCCTTGGCGTATTTGGAAGCAGGGGAGCCTAATGCTACTGATAAACTGGCGCACGAGTGTTACTTTTTTGGCTTGGATAAAACCGACTATAAGGGGCTGCGGCTAAAAGCGATCAGAAAGCTACGGCCTTTTTTTGAGCAGCATCAATTTGATGTGGTGATTGCCAATATGTACAAGCCAGTGCATTTGTTGATGCAGCTGGGCCGTTCTATCTCCGCCCCGTTTTGCATCGGCATTATTCACGCGTTTGGTGAGTTTGATCGCCCTATGCGCCGCTGGGGGATGCGCTTGATGTTGGATTCGCGCTGGACGATGGTTGGTGTATCGGATGCGGTGCGCTCCTACCTTATTAGTGCACGATGCGGCCTTCATGAACACAACACTTATGCCATCAATAATGCGCTTGATGTAAATGCCGCTGTTGCGGCAGCAATGACAAAATCGGAGGCGAGAGCACTACTGAATCTTCCAGTAGATGGGCTGATTTTTGGCACTATAGGTCGATGTGTAAAGGGCAAGCGGCATCTGGAATTGATTCAGGCGTTCGAACATTTCGCGGCCCAAAAAGAGAATGTCTTTTTGGCGATTATTGGTGATGGTGAGTTATACCCTCAATTAAAAAGTTATGTAAATCAGCACAATCTCGAAGACAAAGTTCGATTAGTTGGTTATATCGATCAAGCCGCTCGCGTAGTTCGCGCCTTGGATGTATTTATGTTTCCCTCTGAGTCTGAAGGTTTTGGGCTCGCATTGTTAGAGGCAATGGCAGCGAGTGTGCCTGCTATTGTTCATAATGTTGAGCCGCTTAGAGGCATTGTTGCTGGTTGCGGTGATGCGATTGATTGTGCCGATATAAATGTAATCAGTAATGCAATGGGGGCTCACTATGCTCTTACATCTGAGGCCCGTGGTGAAAAAGGCTCTGCTCATTTTCAACGGGTATTAACTAATTACGATATTAAACAATATCGGGAAGCTTATCGCGATTTGGTTGAGCAATTAATCGGTGCTGGTACTTGGAGCTAAGTCTGTTATAACCTCAGACTAATTTTTTAGGGTAAATAAAAAGGCAGGATATGCAGGAGATAAAAACAAATAGCAAACCGCAAGAGATCTCGGCTATGGTCATCTATAGTCGTCTGCTGCGCTATCTGAAACCCTATGTGTTTTGGTTTGCGATAAGTGTGTTGGGTTACATCTTCTATGCTATTGCAAACGTTGCCTATTCCCATGTTATGGAGCAGTTGGTAAAGGCAATTGAATCCAACGATCCTGCGGCTCGTTGGTTGGTGCCGCTGCAAATTGTGGGCGCTACTTTGCTGCGTGGATTGGGCATCTTTATTGGCGGTTATTACATGGCCAAGGTGGCGTTTAACGTCGTCAATGATTTGCGCGTGCAGGTGTTTAACCACATGACGCGTTTACCGGTCAGCACCTTTGATGAAAGCCCCAGCGGACATTTAATTTCATTAATCACCTACAACATCAACGGTGTCACTGTAGCGGCCACCGACGCACTTAAAAAAGGTATTCGCGAAGGTGCGACAGCTATAGGTTTATTGATTTGGTTGTTTTATTTGGATTGGAAACTTACGTTGTTATTTTTATCGGTTGCGCCACTGATAGGAATCATAGTGACCAAAGTGGCTCGTCGCCTGCGCCGCCTCAGCAGCAAAGTGCAAGATTCTGTAGGTGATATCACGCAGGTTTCCAGCGAGATGATCAATGGCTACCAAGTAATGCGCACTTTCGGTGGCGAAGCTTATGAGCAGGATCGCTTCGCACAGGCGAGTAAAAAGAACTACAACCAAAATATGAAAATTATTGTGACTAGCACAGCTAACGCGCCGGTCATGCATTTATTGATTGCGGTATCTATGAGTTTGCTGATCTATGCAGCATTAAGTTTTATGCAAATGGATAGCACTGCTGCCTTTATTGGCTATATCACTGCGGTTGGCTTGATCGTCAATCCAATTCGACAATTGGGTGATGTTGCGCCCATGATTTTGAAAGGTGTTGCTGCCGCTGACAGTATCTTTCGTTTGCTAGACAAACCCTCTGAAACAGATACGGGCACCTATGAAGTTGAAAAGATCAAAGGTGATGTTGAATTCAAACAGCTGAGCTTCACGTATCCACGTCAGGATAAACCCGCGTTGCGTAATATCAATCTGAGGGTTCGTTCAGGTGAGGTTGTGGCACTTGTAGGAAAATCCGGTAGTGGTAAATCCACCTTAGTGAATATGCTCACGCGTTTTTACGATGCTGATCAAGGCGACATTTTGATTGATGGTATTTCCATCTGCGATTATCGCCTGCAAAATCTGCGCAGCCATATGGCGCTGGTAAATCAGCAAGTCACACTGTTTAACGATACGGTTGCCGGCAACATTGCCTACGGTAGTTTGCAGGCGCGTGACATGGACAGCATCCGTCGTGTGACTGATGCCGCTTATGCGACAGATTTTATCGAGCAGTTGCCTGAAGGGTTTAACACCATGATTGGTGAATCTGGCGCACGATTGTCCGGTGGGCAGCGCCAACGTTTGGCAATCGCTCGAGCTCTGTTAAAAGATGCGCCAATTTTAATCCTTGATGAAGCGACATCGGCGCTTGATAACGAATCAGAACATTTTATTCAGGCCGCATTGGATATAGTGATGGATGGTCGCACTACGTTTGTGATCGCCCATCGCTTGTCTACAATTGAAAAGGCTGACCGGATTATTGTGATGGATCATGGTGAGATAGTTGAGCAGGGAACTCACTCGCAGCTACTAGAGCAAAAAGGTCATTATGCACGGCTTCATGCCAAGCAATTTAATGACGATGAGCCATTGTCTGAGCAAGTGGATGTTTAACAAGTAAAAATTGGCAGTAATTGATTTTTTGGACATGCGGTCTTAATGGATTACTTCTATCGGAGTTATGTATGCATCTGACAATGCCTTATTTTGAGCGTGCCCACATTTTAGTTGTGGGAGATTTGATGTTGGATCGCTATTGGCATGGAGCCAGTTCGCGAATTTCACCTGAAGCACCTGTGCCTGTTGTTAATGTCGCGCAAACTGAAGATCGCCCCGGCGGCGCTGGTAACGTAGCCTTGAATATGGCGGCGCTAGGCTGCCGCGTGTCATTGGTATCTATTGTTGGCGATGATGAAGCTGGCCAGATCCTGTACGAGCGCCTGCGTGTCGCCAAGGTTCATACCAATCTACAAATATCCAGCACCAAACCAACCATTACTAAATTGCGTGTAGTGAGCCGTAATCAGCAGTTGCTGCGCATGGATTTTGAAGAAAAGTTCGATGAAAGTGACAGCTCTGAGTTCCCCAGTAAAGTACAAAGTTTGATTGGCCGGACGCATGCTCTGGTGTTGTCTGATTATGCCAAAGGTAGTTTGCCCGATTGCCAGACGTTGATTCGTATCGCGCGCGAAGCCGGGGTTCCAGTGTTGGTGGACCCTAAAGGCAAAGACTTTACCCGCTATCGCGGCGCAACCATTCTGACGCCTAATTTTCACGAGTTTGAAGCTGTTGTTGGTAAATGCACCAGCGAGCAAGACTTGGTGGATAAAGGCGAGGCGTTGATGGATGAGCTGGATCTTCAGGCGTTACTCATTACTCGTGGTGAGCAGGGTATGACACTATTGCGCCACCATCAGCCGGAATTGCATTTGCCTGCGCGCGCGCGCGAAGTGTTTGATGTCACTGGCGCGGGTGACACGGTTATCGCTACTTTAGCTGCGGCATTATCTGCAGGGCAAACCCTACCTGAGGCTACGGCTATGGCCAATTTGGCGGCGGGTATTGTGGTCGGCAAAATGGGTACTGCGACTGTGAGTACTCCGGAGCTGCGCCGTGCGGTAATTGCTGAGCAGGGGGCGGAACGCGGTGTTGTGACTGAAGATCAGCTGTTGATGGCATTGGATGATGCCCGCGCCAGTGGTGAAAAAATTGTATTTACTAATGGTTGTTTCGACATTATTCACGCCGGCCATGTGGGCTATCTTGAAGAGGCGCGTAAGCAGGGTGATCGATTGGTGCTGGCGGTAAATTCCGATGACTCTATTCGCCGCCTGAAAGGCTCCGGTCGTCCGATTAACCCGTTGGATCGCCGTATGGCTGTGCTCGCTGGATTGGAATCAGTCGATTGGGTGGTGCCTTTTGAAGAAGATACCCCTGAACGTTTGTTGCGCCGTATCAAGCCTGATGTATTAGTCAAAGGGGGTGACTACAGCGAGGATCAGGTAGTCGGCAATCAAATCGTCAAAGCCTATAACGGCTCGGTGAAGGTGTTGAGTTTTTTCGATAACTGCTCAACTACTTCGATAGTGAATAAAATACTGCGTCAGTAAGTTCTATCGTTTATACACAAAGCCCCGCAGCTTAAAACGAGCTGCGGGGCTTTTTTTTGCGAAGAATTTATTGATTCAGCTTAAGCAGCCAGCTCCAGAATTTCGCGCGATGCCTCTGGCGTAATTGCGCCGTGTTCACCCAAGGCCAGCAGGTCGTGCTTGACTAGCATATCCACCAGTTTGGGGATGATGTCGCGGCCAAGGCCATAGCTGCTCAAGGTAGTTGGGGTGCCCATAGATTCAAAGAAATCTTTGGTCGCTGCGATGGCGGCATCGATCAGTGCATCTTCATCAGAGTGATTTAAATTCCATACGCGGCGGCCATATTGCAGCAATTTGGCGCGTTTTTTCTCGCGCTGATGTTGCATCACCGCCGGCAATACAATCGCCAGCGTCTGGGCATGATCTAGCCCGTGCATGGCGGTGAGCTCATGGCCGATCATGTGGGTTGCCCAGTCTTGGGGGACGCCTACGCCAATCAAGCCGTTCAACGCCATGGTTGCAGCCCACATCACATTGGCGCGTACTGAGTAATTAGTTGGCTCTTTGAGCGAGCGGGGCCCCTCTTCGATCAGAGTCATCAACAGACCTTCGGCGAAGCGATCTTGCACCTTGGCTTCTACCGGATAAGTCAGATATTGCTCCATGATGTGCACAAACGCATCCACAGCGCCATTGGCCATTTGGCGCGGAGGCAGACTGTAAGTGGTCGTCGGGTCAAGTATTGCAAACTGCGGATAGACCAGAGGGCTACCGAAGGCGAGCTTTTCCTGGGTCGCGGCTTTGGTAATCACCGAGTTGCCGTTGCTCTCAGTGCCAGTGGCAGGCAGAGTCAGCACGCAGCCGATTGGTAAGGCAGAATGAAAAGGCTGATGTTTGGCCAAGATATCCCAAGGATCGCCCTCAAAGTTCACCGCAGCGGCGATCAATTTGGTGCCGTCGATAACGCTGCCGCCGCCGACGGGCAATAGAAAATCGATCTTTTCTTTTTTAACCAACTCTACCGCTTGCATCAGGGTTTCATAGTGCGGGTTAGGCTCAATACCGCTGAATTCAAACCAGGTTTTGCCCTCTAGTGCTTTGACTACCTGATCGTAAACACCGTTCTTTTTGATGGAGCCTCCGCCGTAGGTCAGCAAAATGCGAGCATTGGCGGGAACAAGGTTGGCAATTTCTTTGATCTGGCCTTCGCCAAATACAATTTTAGTCGGATTGGAAAATATGAAGTTCTGCATGAGGTTTCTCCGTGGGGCTAGCGGCTGCGGTTATGCGCGGGGGATCAAAACGTCTCCTGCGTCCAGGGTGTAAGTGACGGGAATAAGCGCGCGCCCACTACAGGGGCCGGTAACGCATTTTCCCGTTTTGATAACAAAGAGCGCGCCGTGGTTGGCGCATTGAATCATGCTACCGCTGCTGTCGAGGAACTGGTCTGCAACCCATTCCAGCGGAATGCCCAGATGCGGGCAGCGGTTTTGGTAAAGATAGAGTTTGCCTTGCTGCTTGATCGCAAATAGCTTGCGTTCACCCAGTACAAAACCTTTGCTCTCACCTTCGACGATCTCATCCAGTGAGCAGAGTCGGAGCTGGGGTTCAGTCATTGCTTGGGCGCAGCCAGCCGCAAAGCGCGGGTGAGCAGCTTGCCATTGCGTGCGACGCTAACCTTGACCTTGTCACCCGGCTTGTAGTGCTCAAGCGCGCTCAGCAGTTGATCATCGTTAGCGACGGGATAATCTTCAATGGCGACTATCACATCGCCCAGCGTAATTTGACCCCAGCTGTTGCGTTTGGCACCCTCCAGACCGGCTTCGGCTGCAGGGGAGTTCGGCTCAACTCGCAAAATCGCCACGCCTTCAATGCCGCTTTGTTGCGCCCAATGATCGGGTGAAACTGCAATGCCCAGTACCGGACGCACCAAACGGCCATGTTGTATAAGTTCGGGGACGACCTCTTTCACGGTATTGACCGGAATCGCAAAGCCAATGCCTGCGCTGGCGCCGCTGGGGCTGTAAATCATGGTGTTGACGCCGATCAACTTGCCCTCGGAATTGAGTAGTGGGCCGCCTGAGTTGCCGGGGTTGATGGCTGCATCTGTCTGGATCACATTGGTAATTTTGCGTTGATTCGGGGAGATTATTTCGCGCCCTAATGCGCTAACTACGCCAGTGGTCAAAGTGGCGTCCAACCCAAAGGGATTGCCAATCGCCAATACTTTGCGGCCGACACGCAAGTCGCTGGAATCGCCCAGCGGCAACGCGTGCAACTTGGCTTTGCCATCGATTTTGAGCACAGCAAGGTCGCGCTCTGGCGCCAACCCCACTACTTCTGCCGGCCAGTTGGACTGATCTTGCATGGTGATGGTGATCTGCCGCGCCCCTTCGACTACATGGTAGTTGGTGACAATATAACCCTTGTCGTTCCAGACGAAACCGGTGCCCGAACCACGCGGCACAGTCACCAGATCGAAAGAGTAGGGATCGCGCGCGAGTTGCTGATTAGTAACAAACACTACACTCGGGCGCGCAGCGTCAAAGACTTCAACACTGTTGCGTTCATCATCAGTCGAAAATGCCTGCACTGCCGTGCCTAACAGGCTTGTGCAAGTCACCAGTAACCAGGTCAACCAACGCATTATTGCCACTCCGTTGTTAATTACGCGTTGTCACGCAGAGCTTGAATACGAGCTTCCAGAGGTGGGTGGCTGGCGAAGAGATTGCGCACGCCGCCGCTGATACCGAAGGCGCGCATGCTGCTTGGCAGCGGGCTTTCAACGCCTGCATTGGATTCAGCTTGCAAGCGTTGCAGTGCGCGAATCATGGCGCCGCGATCAGCCAAAGTCGCGCCAGCATGGTCGGCGCGGTATTCGCGGTAGCGTGAGAATGCGGCGACGATCATTGATGCGAGGAAGCCCAATACCAGTTCAGCAACTATGGTGGCTATCATAAAACCAAAGCCGCGACCGTCTTCATTCTTCAGTAATACACGATCAACAAAGTCGCCGATGATACGAGCAAAGAACATCACAAAAGTGTTTACCACGCCCTGAATCAGGCTGAGGGTGATCATATCGCCATTGGCGACGTGGCCGATTTCGTGCGCAAGCACGGCTTTCACTTCATCGCGCTCAAAACGTTGCAGCAAGCCGAGACTCACGGCGACCAGCGCATCGTTGCGGTTCCAGCCGGTCGCAAACGCGTTGGATTCCTGTGCAGGGAAAACGCCGATTTCGGGCGTTTTAATACCGGCTTTTTGGGAGAGTTCGGTGACGGTGTCTACCAGCCATTGTTCATCGGCGTTGCGCGGTTGTTCGATCAGTTGCACGCCCATGCTGCGTTTGGCCATCCACTTAGACATAAAAAGCGAAATAAATGAGCCGACAAAACCGAACACGGCACAAAACACCAGCATGCTTGATAAATCCAGCCCGCCTGCAGTGCGATAGTTACCTACCCCAAGCAAGCTCAACACTATGCCCGCCACAACCATGACAGCGATGTTGGTTAATAAAAACAAGCCAATGCGTAACACGATAGTCTCTCCCGGTAATTGATTATTCGTTGCCTGAACGCAACGTCACGCGAGTATATGTGTACAACGCAAAAGAATTTCAATCGCGAATAGGTTAAGAAAGGAAAAAGTGTAAAAAATCCGTAACGGAAAATAAGAGGCGGGAAGAAAAATGGCCGCCACAGGGGCGGCCCAAGCAACCGTGTTAGCCGAGAGACTTTCGGAGAGGAAAGACCCTAGGGGTGAGCAGATACAGTAACCGACTTGCAGGGCGACTATTGAATCCACTCGACTGCTGTACGGGAGATGATGTGCAGCAGTGAGTTAACAATAATCGTTCTCATTATCCTGGTCAAGCTTTTTTGAGAAATATTCTTATTTAAGTTGGGCGGATGCTACTAAGCGCCTTTTAATTGCAGTAATTGACCATTCAATTGATTGATTTTGGCTGCCATTTCTTCAATCAACCCCAAACAGATTTGCGGTTGGTATTCAATCAAGGTGATGAACTCTTCTTTGCGTACCGCCAAAACGGTGCAATCGCTACTGGCGACGACCGACGCCATGCGCGGTTGGCGGGTGAAAACCGCCAAGGCGCCGAAAATCTCATTGGGATTGATCTCGCCGACTTTTACGCCATCGCAGACTGCATCGGCTGTGCCTTCCAGTAATGTGTAAACGCGATCTGCAAGGTCGCCTTGGTTGATGATGGTTTCGCCTGCACGAAAGTGCAGAAAACCCGCTGAAGGTTGAAATTCGGTGCGCAATTCCTGTGTTAATGCCTGCTCGTAAAAGCTGATGTTGCATAAAAGTAAGTACGCCCAATTGCGCTGGGATTTAAGGTCGCTATTCGCTTGCTCGACCAGTGCATCGCGCTCATAGGCTTGAAGTTTGACCGGGCTGCTGCAACTGAATTGCCCTTGGGGTAGGTTGAGGCTGCGCGGTAAGCCGAGTAAATCGCCCTCTTCAAAGCGCATCACTAATTTGTTGTGAAGATAGTAATCAACCTGTCCATCAAGGATTAGCAGGGTGCGGGTGGGTGGGATATCGGCAAAAATATCGTCGCTGGCGGCAATGGTAAAGGAATCATCAGCGGGTGCGGTTTGGGCGCATAAAAGATCGGTTAGGCCGCGCATCTTGGCGGCCAGCTCAGACATTAACTCGGACTGCTTGGTAGGAAGATGCATATACCCCTCGGTTACAAAAAAGCGCTAGTAAGGCGCTTTTAGTGTAGCCTGTGTCGGGGAAAAAATTGCGCTTAAAACCTCAGTCTGTTAACCGAATCTGATTTTGATCAAGTCGTCAGGCAGTGGCTTTGGAGAAATTATCTACTCCGGGCGATTCGGCTTCGCTGACAAGTTGGGCTTTTAGGTCGGGGGGGATATCGTTCCAGTGCACATCCATGAGTGCACCTTGAAGGGCGTAAAGCATGACCTTGGAGACGTTGATGTCGCGCGCACGAATGCGGCGATAGGCTTCAACAGCGCCGGTGCGCTTAAGATCAGCGAGGGTATTGATCCCTACTGCGCGCAAGATATTTACTGATGCCATTCCAAGGTTCTTTAATTGCAATAACTCACTATGACTAACGGTCATTGTATGCAATCTCCATTTATTATTTTTTATCAGGTGTTGTGTTTGAAAATTTCCGTTTATAGCGCCGCCTTATCTTACATGCTTGCAAGTCTTGTGCAATTGTTTTCTCTTGCCTCTAGTGCAAATCGTGATAAGTCATTGTGAAAATGCAACGCAATGGTGCAGTAAGTGTGCGCGGATTTTAATCTCCAAATATAAGACTGCTGGGAATACATCATGAGTGATTGGACGCAACAATTGCTATTAGGCTTGGATGAGCGCGAATTGGTGGAATCGCCGCTTTTGTCATGCCGTGTGCACCGACAAGTGCTCGATCCGTTACATCTGTTAGCGCAGCGCGCCGCCAGCGCCGGATTTATCTTGAAGGTGGCCAGTAGTTATCGCGGCTTTGAACGACAATTAATGATCTGGAATAACAAGGCGCGCGGTTTGCGTCCGGTGTTAAATGACGCGGGTGTGCCGATTGATATTCACGTGCTATCTGCGCGCGAAAAAGTTTTTGCGATTTTGCGTTGGTCGGCGCTGCCGGGAGCATCGCGCCATCACTGGGGGACGGATATTGATGTCTATGGTGCAGTGCAACTTGATCCGTCTTATCAATTGCAATTAACGGTTGAAGAGACGCAAGGCGATGGCCCCTTCGCAGAGTTCCATCGCTGGCTGAGTAATGAGTTGAGTTTTGGCGATAGCGATTTTATCCGCCCTTATGCGCAGGATACTGGTGGCGTTGCGCCTGAGCCCTGGCATTTAAGCTATGCGCCTTTAGCGACGATTTTTGCGCGTCAGTTTTCGGTGGAGCTACTGCGCGAGCAGTTGGAGCAAACCGATTTGGAATTGAAAGAGACTGTGCTTGCACATCTGGATGAGATCTACGCGCGGTTTATTTTTGTGTCTAATCAATAATAAGGAATAACTTTTGACTCGCTCTGACCTGACTCCACCTGCATCCAAAAAAGCGATTCGCGCCTGGATGTTATTTGACTGGGCGGCACAGCCTTTTTTTACGGTTGTGATCACCTTTATTTTCGGCCCTTATTTTGTATCACGCCTGGCTGCTGATCCGGTGATCGGGCAGGCGGCTTGGGGTTATACCGTGACTATCGCCGGTGTTGCGATTGCGCTACTGGCTCCGGTGTTGGGTGCGATTGCAGATGCAACCGGTAGGTGCAAACGTTGGATCGCGTTTTTTGCGCTGCTAAAAATTATCGCGCTCAGTTTGCTGTGGTTTGCCGAACCCGGCTCGGTATTATGGCTGCCTCTGCTCTGCATAATTGTGGCGATGGTGGCCGCAGAATTTTCGATTGTATTTAACGATTCGATGATGCCGCGTTTGATTGCCCCTCAGGATATTGGCCGCGTCTCCAACACTGCTTGGGGGTTGGGTTATCTGGGCGGCTTGGTGGTGTTGTTCAGTGTATTGCTGTTTCTTGCCGGTAATCCGGCGACGGGGAAAACCCTGCTCGGCATTGCACCTTTATTTGGATTGGATGCCGCGCAGGGTGAAGATGCGCGCATCACTGGCCCCTACGCCGCACTCTGGTATTTTATTTTTATCCTGCCCATGTTTTTGTTGACGCCCGACAGCAAAACCGGAATGCCATTGAAGGTTGCCATAGCGGCGAGCATGGGCGAATTAAAAAATACGCTGCAGGAATTGAAGCGACGCGCTGGCCTGTTGCGATTTTTAATTGCGCGCATGATTTATCAAGATGGCGTTAATGGCCTTCTCGCGTTGGGCGGCACCTTTGCCGCGGGCATGTTTGGTTGGCAGACCATTGAGATGGGTATCTACGGAATTTTATTGTTGGTAGTTGCGATTGGCGGTTGTGTGTATGCCGGGCGATTGGATGCGCGCATGGGCTCGAAGAAGGTTATTGTGCTGAGTTTGATCTGCCTGATTATCGCCACTCTCGGCATTATTTCGACCGGCCCGGGTTATTCACTGTTTGGGTTGATTCAATTTTCCGGCGCCGATACGGGCGGTTTATTTGCGACACCCGCCGAAAAAGCTTACATCCTGTTCGGTTTATTAATTGGTGTCGCCTTTGGCCCGGTACAGGCATCCTCGCGTTCATTTATGGCGCGCAGTGTGAGTGTCGATGAGGCGGGGCGTTATTTTGGAATTTATGCACTCGCTGGCCGCGCAACCGCATTTTTAGCGCCTATGGCAGTGGCGAGCCTTACGCTTTATGCCGACTCTGCACGTATCGGCATGGCGGCGTTGATTGTATTTTTAGTAGTGGGTTTGGCGCTGTTATTTAAAGTGCCTTATCCCGCGTCCTTAAGTGAAAAGAGGTAAGTATGTTAGTGATTTTCGATTGCGATGGTGTGTTGGTTGACAGTGAAATTATTTCCGCGCGGGTATCGAGCGACTGTTTGAAAGAGATTGGGGTCGAGCTGAGTGCGGAAACTATTTTGGAAACCTATCGCGGAAAATCCGTGGCCGATTGTATCCGTATGATCACTGAAGAGCTGTCGCAACTGGATGATTGGAAATCGCTGACTGATGCAGAAAAAACCGAGCGTGGAACCCAGTTCTGGCGTCATGTGCAATTGCAGACATTGGTGGTATGCGAGCAGGAATTAGAGCCGGTTGCAGGAGTGATGGCGGTGCTGGATGCCTTGAAAGAAAAGCAAATTCCCTTTTGTGTCGCCTCCAACGGCAAGCATGAAAAAATGCGTATGACTTTAGCCAAAACCGGCATCATGCCCTACGTGCAAGGCCGTGTTTTCAGCTTTGAAGATGTGACGCGCGGCAAGCCTGCTCCGGATTTATTTTTGCACGCTGCAAAAACCTTAAATGTTGAGCCGACGCAAGCGATTGTGGTTGAGGATTCGCTCACCGGAATTCAAGCCGCCGTTGCCGCAGGCATGCGCCCCTTGGGTTACTGCCCGCCCAACGCCGACGGCAGCGACAACTGCCTGTTGGCCGAGATGCGCACGCTGGGCGCTGAAGTATTTTTCTCGATGGATGAGTTAATGCCGCTGATTGAAAAGGCGTGTTGATTGAAAAGGCGCTTTGATTGAAAAGATGCGTTGATAGAATCGATTTGGATTGGAATGAGTATGCAAACACCCGCACATAATTTTGCGCACCTTGATGTGTGGCAAGAAATTCGCGCCGAGGCGCAGCAAGCGAGCGCCGATGAGCCGGTGCTCGCCAGTTTTTATCACGCCAGTATTTTGAATCACGCCTCTTTTGCAGCGGCGATCAGTTTTCATTTGGCTAATGAGCTCGATAGTCAAGCGCTGCCGGCAATGATGTTGCGCGAGGTGTTTAGTGAGGCGATGCAGGCTGATCCGCAGATTGAGCTGGCGATGCGCGCCGATATTCGTGCGCACCGCGAGCGCGATCCCGCCTGCAATAAATTCTGTATGCCGTTTTTATTTTTTAAGGGCTATCACGCGCTGCAATCCTGGCGCATTGCGCACTGGCTGTGGTCGCAGGGGCGCAACGCGCTGGCGCTCTATTTTCAGAATCAAATATCGCAAGCCTTTGATGTAGATATTCACCCAGGTGCGCGTATTGGCAGCGGCATTATGATCGACCACGCCACTGGTGTTGTGATCGGTGAAACCACGGTGATAGAAGATGATGTCTCTATGTTGCACAGCGTCACCTTGGGTGGCAGTGGCTGCATGAAGACTGACCGCCATCCGAAAATTCGGCGCGGTGTATTAATTGGTGTAGGGGCAAAAATTCTCGGCAATATCGAGATAGGAGAGGGCGCAAAAATCGGCGCGGGCAGTGTGGTGTTGGATGCAGTTGCACCGCACACAACAGTCGCCGGCGTGCCAGCCAAACCGATTGGTCGCCCCAAAGGTGAATCGCCCGCGCTGGATATGGATCATCACCTCAGCGACGATTGATCCTGCTTGATGCGGTGTCAGGCGCTGCGCTGATCCGTCATCGATTGGGTGCTGCTGGTTTCATCATCGCATCCATCAAGCAGCCACTTCAGTACTGACTCGCGGCTTTTGAGCATGGATTGATAGTGCTCAATCAGCATCTCATTCGGGCGCGGGTGCGCCTGCATAGCCGCGATGCGGTCCGTTAGAAACGTAATGTCCTGCTCAACCTTGATACGCGCGTTGCTTTGTGCGCTCAGGGCACCATTCTCTACTAATCGGGCTTCGTGCGATTTTTTCTGCATAAAGGGCAACATAGATTGCTACTCCTTTCTATAGGGATCGATTGCTATACGCGTTATTGATGTACAGATTATTGGTATAGGTCTTGAGTATGGGTGCCATCAGCGTGAATCGCCAGCGCGGTGTAATACTGTTTGGTTACATTCTCCGCATTGTTTATTGCCCTTATTCTCCTTCCCGCTGCAATCTGTTCCTGCCATCAAAAGGGTGTGATTGGTTTGGCCGGTATTTGGCGCGAGGAATGCTATGCTTCAAACATGTATTTCTGCAGGTTTTTAAACTATGAGTGTTCCCGAGTTCGACATTATCTTCCGCGGCGACATCGTCTTTGGTCATCAATTGGCCGATGTAAAAGCCCGCTTGCAGCAGTTGTTTAAAGCAGATGCCGCCAAAATCGATGCGTTATTCACCGGGCGTCCGGTGCCACTCAAACGCAAGCTGGATGAAGCAACTGCCCATAAATACCGCGATGCCCTGCTCAAAGCGGGCGCGATGGTGGAAGTCTGTTCCAGTGCTGCCAGCCCCGCGAATGTGGCGCCGCGCCCAACACCTGTACCGCGTCGTGCGGCGGAAGTCTGGACACTAGCGCCCTTGGGTGCCGATCTGTTGCTTGCCAAAGAGCGGCCTGCCGTTGCCGCGCCAGTACAGGTAGATATCTCCAATCTGAGCTTGCGCCCGGCCGAGGGGAATCTGGTTGATGCCGCTGAAGTGCTTGAGGATATGATCGCACCCGTAGTTGCGCCGGATTTGGGCTTGGCTGCCGTCGGTGCCGATCTGATCAGTGCCGATGAAAAATGGGAGTTGCCGCTGGTTGAAATTGAACTGGAAGACTGGGGTATCGCAGAGGCAGGCAGTGATTTGCTCGCCGAGGATGAGCGCCCGATTGTGCTCCCCGCCATTGTCGATGTGGCCGATTATGGTCTTGCGCCAGCGGGCAGCGACCTTGGCCAATTAAAACCGGAAGTTAAACCAGTGGTGCCGGATATCAGCAAATTGCACCTGACGGATGCGCAATAATTCATTGAAAATTCGCAGTGCATTCTCATCTCTTCCCCCGCATGGCTGAACAAAATCGTCCATGCGGGGGTCAATAAACTTATC
Organism: Cellvibrio chitinivorans; assembly: GCF_035117775.1. Classification (NCBI taxonomy): domain Bacteria; kingdom Pseudomonadati; phylum Pseudomonadota; class Gammaproteobacteria; order Cellvibrionales; family Cellvibrionaceae; genus Cellvibrio; species Cellvibrio chitinivorans. The sequence goes on along the minus strand of NZ_JAYKKN010000001.1, from coordinate 145,380 downwards.
GACAATTATTTTGTTGATTCATCTTGTTAATTCTTGCCTTCAAGTTAATTAGATAATTTATAAGGAGATCCTATGAAATTATTAGGAAAAAGCCTTATCGCATTGATCGGGTTGTTGCTCATTCTTGTACTTGCGTTGGTGTTTTTGGTGGATGCCAACAGCTTCAAGCCGCGTATTGAATCACTTGCCAAAGATCAGGGCATCGCCCTGCAAATTAATGGTGATTTAGGTTGGAAGTTTTGGCCGAGTGTGGGGGTGGCAGTAAACGATGTGCGCGTCGCCGCGTTGGAAACCCCCGATCAATCTATTGCTGAATTAAAACAGGCCAGTCTACTACTCGCATTGATGCCGTTATTTTCCGGCGAGTTTCAGGTGGATCATGTATTGGTCGATGGCGCTGCGATTTCGTTGAAAGTTGATGCAAGCGGTAAAGGTAATTGGGAGGCGCTGAGTCAATCCAAAACGGATGCGCAATCTGCACCTTCTGCTGCATCAGATTCGACAGCAAGCGAGCTGAAGCTGGACATTGAAAAAATCAGTTTGAGCAACTCGCAAATTCAATATGAGGATGAGCAAAACGGTCAGCGAATATCGCTGCGTGATATTAATCTCACCATGACCGATGCTAATACTCGCGCTGAACCCTTCCCATTTGATGCTTCTTTTGTGATAGCGCTTGAACAAGCGGCTGCGGATAAACTGGAATTGCAAGCATCCATCAAAAATACGCTCAGCATTGATAATGCGATGGGCAATATAAAATTAGATGACGGCCAATTGCAGCTGGAGTTGAGCGGCGATAACAAAGCAACAATTGCGCTTGACTACTCACTGATCCTGACTGATCTACAAAACAATCTCGCCTATGAAGGCACATTAAAATTAGCTGAAACCAATGCACGTAAATTGCTAAGCGCGCTGGGCACCGAATTGGAAACTGCAAATAACAATGCACTGAGTAAACTTGCATTTTCAGCTGCGGTTGCAGGCACCAGCAACAATGTTGCGCTCGATAATTTGCAATTAACTCTGGATGACACGCAATTTTCCGGCAGTGCAGCTGTGACCGATTTTTCCACCTCTGCGCTTAAATTGGTGTTAGAGGGTAATGAACTAAATGCAGATGACTATTTGCCGCCTCCAGCAGAAACACCTCAGCAGGTTTCTGCAACTGCTGCACCAGCAGAGGATGTGGAGCTGCCGCTGGAAATGTTGCGCGGTTTAAATGTGAACGCCAAGCTGGCGTTAAAGAAACTGATTTTTAATCAGATGTTATTGGAAAATGTTGCGTTAAATCTGACTGCGAAAAATGGCATTATCGAACCAAATATCAAAGCAAATGCCTATGCCGGTGCGATTACCGCAAAAGGGAAAATGGATGCGCGTGGCAAACAGGCGCAGGTGCAGTTTGATGCAGACGTAAAAGGTTTGGAATTGGCACCTTTGTTAAAAGATATGGAGATGGATTCCAAATTCGGTTTGCAAGGCGCGATTCAGTCGCACGCACAAGGTACTACGCAAGGTAAATCCGTCAACCAATTAATAAAGGCGCTGAATAGCACCGCAACTTTTTCGGGTGCTCAGGTGCGAGTATCTCCAATCAATTTGGAACAACAGTTTTGCAAACTAGTGAACATGGTTACGCAGACTCAAGATCCAACAAAAGTTTGGGAAGAATATACCGAGCTAAGTGAGTTGTCGGGCAACATTAATCTACGCAATGAAGTGGTTACCATCGAAGCCTTTAATGCTGGTGTAGAAAAATTGCAGTTAGGTTCCAGCGGGAAAATTAATCTCGCAACTGATAGCTACGATATTTTATTACCCTTCAAGTTAATAAAAGACAGTGCCGATACTGTCACTTCCGAACAGGTTGCAGTGAGCACCAGTGCAAACGGTTGTAGCATTGGCAACACCTATTGGTTGGAGCGCGGTTTGGAATTGCTGCGCTGTAAAGGTTCTTTTGCGGAAATTAATCCGTTGAGTGATTGCCGTCCCGATAAAGCATTATTAACCGAGCTGACCAAAGATTACGCTGTGTACAAGCTCAAAGAAAAACATGGTGCAAAATACGAGGAGAAAAAAGCCGAGCTGGAAGAAAAAGTCGAAAAGGAAAAAACCAAACTCTTCGATAAGTTACAGCAGAGTTTAAATAAACGTCTTGGCACTTCCGCTTCCAGCAGTGCTGCAGCCGAAGCCGCTTCTGAATCTGTTCCCGAAGCCGCTTCCGAGACCACTGCGGAATAAGGGCCGAATAAGCGTGAATTCTCTCGGCCAGTTGTGTGCTGGCCTGTTAGAATTCGCGCCCATTCCTCATCATTCCCTGATTTTTTATGGCATCCACTTTTTCTGCGTCCATTTTGAAATGGTTTGATAAGCACGGGCGTAAACATCTGCCTTGGCAGCAAGACATCAGCGCCTATCGCGTGTGGTTGTCAGAAATCATGTTGCAGCAAACCCAGGTCACTACCGTCATTCCCTATTTTGAACGCTTTATTGCACGCTTCCCCAATGTGGAGTCGCTCGCGGCTGCACCTATCGATGAAGTCCTGCATTTGTGGACCGGTTTGGGTTACTACGCGCGTGCACGCAATTTGCACAAGTGCGCGCAGGTGGTGGTGAATCAATACGGCGGTGAGTTTCCAGCGACTGTCGATGCTTTGGCCGATTTGCCTGGCATAGGCCGTTCAACCGCAGGCGCGATTGTGAGCATCGCCTTTCAAAAGCGCGCAGCGATTCTGGATGGCAACGTCAAACGTGTGCTTGCGCGCTATCACGCAGTGGATGGCTGGCCGGGGCAGTTGGATGTAGCCAATCAGTTGTGGGAGATCGCCGAAAATTACACGCCCAAAATCCGCGCTAATCATTACACCCAGGCGATGATGGATATGGGCGCGACCTTGTGTACGCGCAGCAAACCCAAGTGCGAGCTGTGCCCGATCAATATGGGCTGCGTTGCTTTCGGGCAGGGTAATCCGGCGAGTTATCCGGGTAAAAAACCGAAAAAAACCTTGCCGGAAAAATCGGTGCAATTGCTCATGTTGCGCAATCCTGCAGGCGATTTATTGCTGCAACAGCGCCCGGCGCAAGGTATTTGGGGCGGGCTCTGGAGCTTTCCCGAATTGGCGAGTGAAATGGATGCGCAGGAATATGCCGAAGATCATTATGGTGAGGTGATCGCGCAGGAACAGTGGGATACTTATCGTCATACGTTCAGCCATTACCATTTGGATATCACGCCAGTGTTAATCCAATTGGCCAAAACACCGCAAACTATCGGTGAAGCCGCCACACACTGGTACAATCCCCATCAGCCCGATGCTCTGGGGTTGGCTGCACCAGTAAAAAAACTGCTGGAAAAATTGGCGCAGCTAGACCCGCGCGCAGCAACTGCAAAAATGAAAACGCGCAAGAACGCATCTGTTAAATCCAAGTGAAACACCTTTAAAGAAAAGAGAGATACCTATGGCCCGCATGGTTTTTTGCCGCAAATACCAACAAGAACTGGAAGGCTTGGATATGCCACCCTACCCAGGCGCCAAAGGCTTGGATTTATTTAATAATATTTCCAAAAAAGCTTGGCAAGAATGGATGGCACACCAGACGTTGCTGATCAATGAAAAACGTTTAAACGTAATGGAAATGGGCACCAAAGTATATTTAACTGAACAGATGGAAAAGTTTCTGTCCGGTGAAAAAGTCGATGAAGCCGAAGGCTATGTTCCGCCAGAGCAGAAATAATAGCGATTCAATTGAGGGCTTTATGTAAAAGGCTTTTTGAATTGGCTTAGTAAAAGATAAGGTTGTAGAAAAAATAAAAAGCCCGCTCATAGCAATATGAGCGGGCTTTTTGCTAACTAAAGTAGCAGGCGAGTTTAATGCGCAACCATCTCGCGTAAACGTTTTGCGGCGATGCCGTGGCGCGACATAATTTCGTTAATGTCCACATCGACCAATTCGCCATTTTTGACTTTCCAGTCACCGCCGACCATGACGTAATCCGCTTGGTGGGCGCCGCATAAAATGAGTGCCGCGAGTGGGTCGCCGTGGCCGGAGAAGCGGGCTTGGTTTAAATTAAATAAGGCGAGGTCGGCCTGTTTGCCGACGGCGAGTTCGCCGAGTTCGGGGCGATGTAATAATTTTGCGCTGCCACTAGTCGCCAATTGCAGTGCATCGATATGAGTGAAGTTTGCGGAGCCGTAGCGCAATTTTTGCAGCAGCATGGCTTGGCGCACTTCCTGAATCATATTGGAGCCGTCGTTGGAGGCGGAGCCGTCTACGCCTAAACCGACACGCGCGCCGGCGCTGCGTAAATCTCGCGTGCGACACATGCCTGAAGCGAGCAGCATATTCGATGTAGGGCAGTGGCAGACACCGACACAGGCATGGCCCAAGCGTGCGACTTCTTCATCGTTAAAGTGAATGCCATGCGCGAGCCAGACGCGATCATTTAACCAACCTACATCTTCCAAATAATCTACCGGGCGCATACCAAATTGTTGCAGGCAGAAATTGTTTTCATCTTCTGTCTCACCCAAATGCGTATGCAGTGACACATTTTTTTCTTGCGCGAGCTGTGCAGTTGCGCGCATTAAGTCGGGCGTGACCGAAAAAGGTGAGCAGGGCGCGAGCGCAATTTGGCAAAAGGAATTTTCGCTGGTGTCGTGATACTGATTAATCAAACGCTCACTTTCGCTGAGAATTTTTTCATCGCTTTCTACCACTGTATCGGGCGGCAGGCCGCCTTTGGATTGGCCGAGGCTCATGGAGCCGCGCGTTAAAGTAACGCGATTACCAATCGTTTTTGCGGCAGCAACCTGCGCATCAATCGCGTGCGGCATGATGCTGCTGAAAACGTAGTGGTGATCGGCAGCTGTTGTACAGCCGGATAACAATAATTCGCTCAGTGCCAATTGTGTTGATGCAAAAATCGCATCGTCATTTAGATTCGCCCACACAGGGTAGAGCGCTTGCAACCAAGGGAATAATTCCTTGTTGAGTGCACCCGGTAATGCGCGTGTGAGCGTTTGATAAAAGTGATGATGGCAGTTGATCAAGCCCGGCAGGATTACATGGTTGGATGCATCAAAACTGAAATCATAAACACTGTCGGGCGATTGCCCTGCAGCGACCAGTTCGATAATGGTGTTGCCTTGAATCACTATGCCGTTGCTGGCGTCCTGCGTGTTGCCTGTCCAACAGGCGAGTGGGTTTTTAATCCAGACACTGGTGCCTGTTGTGCTGCTAGAAAAACTGGTCATGCTGACAAATCACTGTTTTAAAGATGGGAAAAATTAGTTGATGGTTTCCAGTTCTGGTTCTGCTTGAACGGGCGCTGTTAATCCGCAGCCTTTTAAAATCATCTGGCTTAAGAAATCAGAGATTTCTTTGATCATGTCCGCTTCGTATTCGGCGCGGTTCATTACCGTCAGAATTTTTACATCGAAGTCGGCGTAGTGTTGGGTGGATGACCAGATCAAAAAAATCAAATGCATAGGATCGACTTTATCCATGCGCCCCTGCTCAATCCACTGTTCAATAATTTGCGCGATGCCGCGCACAAACTGGCGCATCTCGGTGCGGATATAGCCTTTTAAATGCGGCGCGCCCTGAATCATTTCCATTGCATACAATTTGGATGCGCGTGGATGGGTGTAAGACAGTTCTACTTTTTTGCGGATAAAACGGTCGAGCACTTCAGCCGGATCATCATCCACAGTAATTTCACCGAGTACGTCGTTCCATAAATTAATAATGTTATCGAGCACCGTTACATACAAATTATCTTTGCTTTTAAAGTAGTAATGCACATTGGCTTTGGGGATGCCTGCGCGGTCGGCGATATTTTGAATGCTCGCACCGCGAAAACCGTTTTGTACAAATTCTTCTTCCGCCGCATTGATAATGTTCGTCAGATTGCGATCGCGAATTTTCCCGGGTTTATATTTTCCGGTGGGCGTTTCGGTTGGATTAAAGTCGGCCGTTGCTTCCGCTTTTTTCGTCACCATAGTCTTGCTGCCTTATTCTTGCTATTACCGTTAATGGACACTGTTGTATTTACGAGATTTTGTATCGCGGCATCACTGCGGTTACTGTTAGCAGTGATGCCGCATTTCGGTAGATAAAATTATTTTGGAATTTTTCCGTCGATACCTTTTACATACCAGTTTTGTTGATGCAATTCTTCATCGCTCAGGGTTTTACCTTCGGCGACTTTTAACTCACCTGCCTGATCGTAAATCGGACCTTGGTAAACTGCGCGAGTGCCGGCGATGATTTCTGCTTTATAGGCATCTACTTTTGCAACAATTTCTTTCGGTACGACTGGATTGATTGGCGAAAGTTGTACTGCACCTTCTTTCAAACCGTCCCAAATTTTTTCCGATTTCCAACTGCCATCCATCACCGCTTTGATCTTCGCGCTGTAGATGCTCTCCCAGTGTTGGGTCGATGAAGTCAAATGGGTTTTAGGGCCGTAGGCGCTCATGTCCGAGTTAAAACCAACGGAGTATATGCCCTTGGCTTCTGCTGCTTGAATCACTGCGGCTGAGTCGGTGTGCATGGTGAGTACATCGGCACCTTGAAGTACCAAACTGTCTGCCGCTTCACGTTCTTTTGCTGGGTCGTGCCAGGTGTTTACCCAAACCACTTTCATTTTTACATCGGGGTTAACCGCTTGCGCGCCGAGCATAAAGGAATTGATGCCGCGAATCACTTCTGGAATCGGAAAGGCGCCGACATAACCGATAACCCCTTTTTTAGTCATGGCACCAGCAACCATTCCGGCGAGGAAGCGGCCTTCGTAATCGCGCGCTTCATAAGCGCCGACGTTTGCGGCAGTTTTGTAGCCGGTGGCGTGTTCAAATTTTACTTTGGGAAACATTTTCGCCACTTTGATGGTGGGGTTCATGTAACCAAATGAGGTGGTGAAAATCAGATCGTATCCGCGTGATGCCATATTGCGAATCACGCGCTCGGCGTCCGCACCTTCAGCAACACTTTCTACAAATGTGGTTTCGATTTTATCGCCAAATTCTTTCTGCACAATTTTGCGCGCTTCATCGTGTTGGTAAGTCCAACCGGCATCGCCAATCGGGCTTACATACACAAAGCCAACTTTTAATGGATCAGCAAAAACACTGGCACTCATGCTCAAGAGTGATGCGGCGGTAACACCAATTAAACTGCTAACTATTTTACGGATGGGCGAAGCCATAACTTTTCCTCTGGTAGTGTTTAATTTTTTAACGTGCAAATCGATGACAATTATTTATTTGGGCGGATGATAGGGCTGCCCGAGTGAGCGCGGTGCAAACAAGCCCTGATTTTGCTGGCGATACATCATCATCACCAACACGATAATCGTGACCAAGTAAGGCAACATGGCGAGCAGGTTGGGCGATATTTCGTAACCATAACCCTGCAGCAGCAAATGCAAAATACTGGCGAAACCAAACAGCCATGCGCCGAGCAGAATGCGTTCGGTGCGCCAGCTGGCGAATACCACCAGCGCCAGTGCAATCCAACCGCGCCCAGCGGCGATACCTTCCGCCCACATGGGCGTATAAGCGAGCGACAAATAGGCGCCCGCCAAACCGGCCATAGCGCCGCCGAACATGACTGCGCAGTAGCGTACCAGCAATACTTTGTAGCCTAGCGCATGGGCGACATCGGGGTTTTCGCCCACGGCGCGAATAATTAATCCCAAGCGGGTATAGCGCATCACCACAAATACGGCGACGAATAAAACCAGCGAGAGATAGACCAGCGCATCCTGTGCAAACAGGGCTTTGCCGATCAGTGGAATATCGCTCAGTAGCGGAATGGCGACGGGTGCAAAACCGGTGACGGTTTGGCCGACGTAAGCCGCGCCGAGAAAGGCGCTCAAGCCGGTGCCGAAAATCGTGAGTGCAAGGCCAGTGGCGACCTGATTGGAGATAAGTGTCAGCGCGATAAAGGCAAACACCAGCGATACCGCGACGCCAGCCGCAACCGCTGCAAGCACACCAAGGCCAAGGCTGCCACCGGCATAGGCGGCAATAAATCCGCAGGCGGCGCCGACCAGAATCATGCCTTCCTGGCCGAGATTTAACACGCCGGAGCGCTCCGACATCATCGCGCCCAGCGCCACTAACAACAGCGGCGTACCGGTGCGCACCATGGCGAAGAGAATGTTTTCTATCAAACTAATGTCCATAACACATGCCTAATTTGCGCTGTCGAGAGCGGCAGTTTTGGTGGGCGAATTGGGTACCAAGCGGTAACTGATCAGCAGATCGCAGGCGAGCAGATAAAACAGCAGCATGCCTTGGAATAATCCGGTAATTGACTTGGGCAGATTTTGATCCAGTTGCGCCATCTCGCCGCCGAGGTAAGTAAGTCCTAACAAGCAGCTGGCGAGCAGGATTCCAAACGGATGCATACGCCCCATAAACACCACGATAATCGCGGCATAGCCATAACCGAGCGAGAGCGTAGGAATCAGCTGGCCGACCGGGCCGTTGGTTTCGGAAATCGCTGCCACACCGGCCATTGCGCCACTAAAACATAGCAATAACCAGATCAGTTGTTTTCCGTTGAATCCGGCAAAACGCGCGGCCTTGTGGTTCTCGCCCATCACCCGCAGTTGGAAGCCGAGCAGTGTGCGGCTGAGCACTACCCAAATCACCACCAGCATAAACAGGGCGATAAACAGCGCGATGGTGACGCGATAATCTTCAAACAGCACTGGCAGCATGGTCTGGCTGGCAAACAATGCGGACTCGGGGAAGTTGAGGCCGTCTGGATCTTTCAGCGGCCCGTGTACCGCCCACAGCAGCAGGTTCACGGCAATGTAATTGAGCATGATGGTGGTGAGGATTTCGTTGGCGTTAAAGCGTGTCAGCAGCAGCGCCGCGATTGCCGCCCAGGCCATACCCGCCAAGGCGCCGCTGAGGATGATGGCAGGCAGAACCCAAAAGCCTTCGCTGTCGGCCAATTGCAAACTCACTGCACCGCCGATCAAGGCGCCAAACACAAACTGACCTTCCGCACCAATGTTCCAGATTTTGGCTTTGAAGCAGAGCGTCAAACCAATCGCGCAGAGCAGCAGTGGTGTGACTTTGACTGCCAGTTCCGAGAGACCGTACAAATCGCTAATCGGCGCGATAAAGAAGGTGTAGAGGCTGGCTAACGGTGGTTTTCCCAGCAGTGCAAACAGCAGCGCGCCCGATACCACCGTCAGCACGAGTGCGAGCAATGGCGACAAATAGACCATCAATTTTGAATCTTGCAGACGTTTCTCAATGCGCATGAGTCACCTCCGCACGAGTGGTGATATCGGCGCCGAATTCGCCGGTCATCCACTGGCCGAGCTGGCCGAGCGGGACTTCTGACTTGGGCGCCAAAGGTGACAAACGCCCGCCGCACAGAGCACCGAGGCGATCCGCCAATAAATAGAGTTCATCCAAATCTTCGCTGATCACCAAAATGGCTGCGCCTTGGTCGCGCAATTTGATCAGCTCCTGATGGATCAGGTTAGCGGCGCCAACATCCACACCCCATGTCGGGTGGAAGCACACCAGCACTTTAGGGCTTTGCATAATTTCGCGGCCGATAATGAATTTTTGCAGGTTGCCGCCCGAGAGACTTTTAGCGCTCGCTGCCGCACCTGTCGCTTTGACTTTAAAGCGTTCGATGATGTCGGCGGCACGCGCGCGAATCATTGGCCAATCGAGCCAGCCGCCTTTGCCAGTCTGGTTGATGTAGCTGGTGAGCAGATTGTTTTCGGTCAGGCTCATATTGCCCAGTGCGCCGCGCCCGATACGATCGGCGGGAACCACCGCCATGCCCAGATTGCGGCGCTGCTGCACGCCACTTTTGCCGATATCGCGCCCATCCAGAATCAGATTGCCGTTGTCGCTGGCCAGTTCGCCGTTGATCAAATCCACCAGCTCATCCTGCCCGTTACCAGCGACACCGGCGAGGCCGAGGATTTCACCGGCATGGAGTTGCAGGTTGATGTCTTGCAGGTGAATCGCAAAGGCATCATGAGGTTTTACTTCGATCTGCTGGAGCGCCAAACGGCACTCGCCCGCAGTACCAGCGGGCATGGAATCTTGCAGGGTTAAATCATCGCCCAGCATCAGCCGCGCCATTTGCGCTGGCGTGGTTTCGCTGGGAATACAGGTGCCGGTCACTTTGCCGCCACGCAGAATGGTGGCCTTGTCGCAGAGTGCATTCACTTCGTGCAATTTGTGCGAGATAAACAAAATGCTGCACCCTTTGCGCGCAAGCTTTTTGAGCACGTCGATAAGCTGCGTCACCTCGGGTGGTGTGAGCACCGCCGTGGGTTCATCGAGGATCAGTAATTGGATGTCTTGCAGCAGACAGCGAATAATTTCTACGCGCTGTTGCTCGCCAACCGAGAGACTGTGAACCAAGCGGTCGGGGTTGATGGCGAGGCCGTATTCATCGCCCACGGCGATAATGCGCTCGCGCAATTTATCGAGCGTGCCGTATTCCGCTGGCGTTAAATAGAGCGCGATATTTTCGGTAACAGTCAGGGTTTCAAACAGTGAGAAGTGTTGAAACACCATGCCCATGCCCAGTTGGCGCGCGTGCGCCGGGCCGCTGATGCTGATCTCCCGTTCATTCCACTGCATTTGCCCCGAGTCGGGCTTTACTACACCGTAGATCATTTTCATCAAGGTGCTTTTACCTGCGCCATTTTCACCCAGCAGTGCGTGTATCTCGCCCGCTCTTACCTGCAAGCTGACCGCATCATTCGCAATGCAGCCGGGGTAAGCCTTGGTTAAGGAGAGTAGTTCAAGGCGCATCGCCTTTTTTTCTGACATCTGTTTATAAACCTGACTAACTGGACAAAAAGATATTCAAGCCAGAGCAATTTGTGTGCCAGCGACCCGATAAACCCTGCTTTTGCAAAAAGCCGATAAAAAATTGTCTGCTTGGCCAGACTTTTGCTTTGTAGGTATTAACGTAGGAGTTAGCAATGCCTGAACAAGGGCGAAATGAACCAGATTGGCAGATATCGGCTATTACCAACTGCTATAAACAAGTAATGGCGATAAATCGATCTGCAGGAGGAAAATCAGTGCAGTTTGTGGTGAACAATAAACAGGTTGAGGTGGATGATGCCGCAGCGGATATGACGCTGCTGCAGTACCTCCGCAGCCAACAACATTTAGTCGGCACCAAAGAGGGTTGTGCCTCGGGTGACTGCGGCGCCTGTACGGTCATGGTGGCGCGTAATGACGAGGGGCACAGCGCGGCTTATATCGCAGTAAATGCCTGCATCTGCCCGCTCGGCAGCCTGCATGGCTGCAGTGTTTTCACGGTGGATGGGCTAGCGGCAGAGGGGGCAGATTTGCATCCGGTACAGGCGGCGATGGTTGAATGCCACGGCTCCCAATGTGGTTTTTGTACCCCCGGTTTTGTGATGTCGCTGACGGCCTTGCATGCCACATCGGGTGACGAGCTGGCCGGTGCAGATTCCGCCATTCAACGCGCCGCTGTACTCGATGCTATTTCGGGAAATTTATGCCGTTGCACCGGTTATCGCCCGATTGTGGAGGCGGGAATTGCAGCTCTTAAAAAACCTAACCAAGTGGCCAGTTTTGTGCAAGAGTGGGACCCGGATGCACCTTTAGCGAGCACAGATGACGAGTCTAGCGAGGCTTCGTGCAAAATCCTGTCTGCTGGCGAAAGTCGTTTTTGGCAGCCTAAAACCGAATCTGAACTGCAAGCGCTATTTGCCACGAATCCTCAAGCGCGTTTAGTGGCAGGTGGAACCGATTTGATACTGGAAGTCACCCAGCTCTATAAATCCCTGCCGCAGCTAATAGATCTGAGCCGTATCGCCAGCCTCAATCAAATCGAAATTAGTGACGATGTGGTAGTGATTGGCGCTGCCGCAACCTATCGCCAAATTGAGCAAACACTTAAATCGCTTTCACCTGAGTTTATCGCGCTGCTCGGTCGCTTGGGCTCACGCCAGATTCGCAACCGCGGCACGCTCGGCGGCAATATCGCCAACGCTTCGCCTATCGCTGATTCACCACCTTATTTATTGGTGTTGGATGCTGAGTTGGAAATTGTGAATAGCAGTGGTGCAACTCGTATTGAGGCGCTCGCGAATTTTTATCACGACTACAAAAAAACCACGCTGGCGCAGGGCGAATATATCGCGCGCATTCGCATCGCCCGTGCAAATCTGAATAAACCGCTGAAATTATTCAAAGTCAGCAAACGCTATGAAGATGATATCTCCGCAGTAATGGGCGCGTTCTGTTGGAGTGACGACGGATTCAAAATCGCTTTCGGCGGTATGGCGGGTATTCCCAAACGTGCGACGGCGACTGAACAGTTTTTATCGGCGCAGTCATGGTGTGATTCAGGTGTGGTCGATGAAGCCCTGCTTGAACAAGCCTGCGATTTATTGCGCAGTGAATTTGCACCTATGACCGATGTGCGCGCGAGTGCAGCCTACCGCATGGCGATGGCCTGCAATCTGCTCAAAAAAGCCTGTTATGAATTTGCCGCCGAAGCCTCCGGCACTGTGATTGAAGAGAGGTTGTTTGATCATGCGTAGAGTCGTTGTTAATGCCGAATTATCACCCGCTATAAAAAATGATATTGGCAATGGTGGCGTTGGTCATTCCATCGCCCATGAATCCGCACACAAACATGTGCGCGGCGCTGCGGAATATGTCGATGATTTACCACTGTTGCCCGGCACTTTATTTGTCGCTACTGGCCAGTCCACCAAACCTCATGCGCGTATTATTGCGATTGATTTATCGGCGGTAAAAGCTGCGCCCGGTGTAGTCGATGTGATTGTGCAAGACGATATTCCCGGCAAGGTAGATGTCGCACCGGTTTATGCAGGCGATCCGTTGCTCGCGGGCGACATTGTTGAATTTATCGGCCAACCAATTTTTGCCGTGGCCGCGACCAGTTTTGCCGCCGCCCAGCGCGCCGCGCTCTTGGCAAAAATTACTTATGAAGATTTGCCTGCGCAATTAACGGTAGAGGATTCTCTCGCTGCGCAAAGTTTTGTGCTGCCGCAACATCAGTTATTGCAAGGCGACCCGGATGCAAATATCGAATCGGCACCACATCAATTAACTGGTGAAATTTATGTGCGCGGGCAGGAACATTTTTATCTTGAAGGCCAAATAAGTGAAGCGCGCTTGACTGAAGACGGCGGCATTCACGTGATTAGTTCATCGCAGCATCCCACTGAAATTCAAAAATTAGTTGCTGAAGCGTTAGCGATTCCGTTTCACAAAGTGGTTGCGGAAGTGCGCCGTATGGGCGGCGGTTTTGGTGGTAAAGAAAGTCAGGCGGCGCCACTTGCCTGTATGGCGGCGCTCTTTGCAAAACGCAATCGCGTTCCGGTGCGCTATCGTATGCCGCGCCGCGATGACATGATTCAAACCGGTAAACGTCACGATTTTTTAAATCGCTGGCGTGTAGGTTTTGATAACGACGGCAAACTGCTCGGCGTTGATATGTTGCTCGCGGGCAAATGTGGATTCTCGCCGGATCTATCCGAAGGTATTGTCGACCGCGCTATGTTCCATGCTGACAATGCCTACTTTTTAAATAATGCGCGCATTCTCGGTTTGCGCTGCAAAACCCACACGGTTTCTAACACTGCATTTCGCGGCTTCGGTGGCCCCAAAGGCATGATGGCGATTGAAACTCTGATGGAAGATATAGCGCGCAAATTGGGTAAAGATCCGCTCGACGTGCGCAAAATAAATTTATATCAACCCGGTGCCGATGAAACACCCTACGGTCAAAAAATCGAACAGCACATGTTGCCGGCTATAATTGAACGCCTGGAAAAAAGTTCTGATTACCGCGCGCGCCGTGCAGCTATTACTGAATTTAATAAAACCCATCGCCAACTGAAAAAAGGCTTGGCGCTCACGCCGGTAAAATTTGGTATTTCCTTTACCGCCAAACATCTCAACCAAGCGGGTGCACTGTTAAATATTTACACCGATGGCAGCATGTTAATCAGTCACGGTGGAACTGAAATGGGGCAGGGGCTTTACACCAAAATCCAGCAAATTGTTGCCAGTGCTTTTGGAGTAAATGTTGCGCGAGTAATGGTGACATCCACCCGCACCGATAAAGTCCCTAACACTTCGCCTACTGCGGCTTCATCCGGTACTGACTTAAATGGTATGGCTGCGAAAGATGCCTGCGATCGCATCAAAGCCGATTTAATTGCCTTTGCTTGTGAGCATTTCAATCTCACGGCTAAACAAATTCAGTTTGGAAATGATCTGGTTGTATTGGGCGATCAGCAATTGGATTTCCCTGCGTTTATCAAGCTCGCCTATTTAAATCGTGTTGCGCTTTCTGCAACGGGTCACTATCGCACGCCAAAAATTCACTACAACCGCGAAACTGCCAAAGGTCAGCCCTTTTTATATTTCGCCAATGGTGCATCGGTGAGTGAAGTGACTATCGATTGTTTAACCGGTGAATACAAAGTGGATCGCATTGATGTGCTGCACGATGTGGGCAAGTCATTAAATCCGGCAATTGATATTGGCCAAATTGAAGGTGGATTTATTCAAGGTATGGGCTGGCTTACCACTGAAGAATTATTGTGGGATGACAAAGGCCGCATTATTTCCAACAGCCCGGCCAATTACAAAATTCCCACGGCATTTGATGTGCCGGAACAATTTAATGTGGAATTGTTCGACGAGCCCAATTTGGAAAACACCATTCACTTATCCAAAGCCGTGGGTGAGCCGCCGTTGATGTTGGCGATTTCCGTATGGGCTGCATTGCGTGATGCCTGCAGCAGCATTGCAAATTATCAATTTAGTCCACGTTTGGATACGCCTGCAACACCCGAGCGAGTTTTCTGGGCGTTACAAGAATGCGCTGCTTTTAATAAGGAGCAATAGTCATGGCATTACTCAGCTGGTCAAATGCAATTCAACACTGCCAACAAGCAGGTGGCGCTTATGTGATCGCAACAGTGATCAACACGCAAGGGTCAACACCGCGCGACGGAGGCAGCAAAATGGTGATCACTGCCGATACCACTTACGACACCATCGGCGGTGGCCAGCTGGAATTTTTATTAGTGCAGCAGGCGCGTGAGTTGATTGCGCAAAACAAAACCTGTCAGTTGCTAAAAGCGATTCCACTTGCCGCAGAAGCTGCGCAGTGTTGCGGCGGCAATGTCACTGTGATGTTGGAATCTTTTGCATCTTGCCAATGGCAGATTGCACTCTTCGGTGCGGGGCATGTGTGTCAGTCGCTGGTGGCGATTCTTGCGGGCTTACCATGCCAGGTGCGGGTTATCGATAATCGCCCGGAATTAATGACGCAACCGTTGCCTGCTAATTGCAACTACGAATTCCATGCGGATCCGGTACAGGCAATTGCACAATTGCCAGAGCAATGTTGGTCGGTGATTTTTACACACGACCACGCGTTGGATTTTTCTTTGTGCAGTGAATTCTTACGCAGCGGGCCAGAAAAAAACTGGGGCTACTTGGGGTTGATTGGCTCGCAAACCAAAGCGCTGCGCTTTCGCAAGCGTTTAAGCGATGCCGGTTTTAGCAGTATGGCGATCGACAATATGTACAGCCCGATTGGTTTGCCGGAAGTAAAAGGCAAGTTGCCAATGGAAGTTGCTGTTTCCATTGCCGCGCAATTGCAAAGTCTCTATTACCAAAATACACCAGACAACCGCGCGCAATCCAGTTCATGGCGTGAAATTAAAACCTTACTGCAAACTAAACAAGCAACTCACATTTTGTGTGAATAAATTAATTGATAGGTTGCCTGCCAATGCAATTAGAAGAATTTAATTTTTTACCAGCGGTAGATGCAGTGAGTGCACTTTACGGCTGCTGTCACTGTCAGACCTGGGCAGAAGCTGTGAGTGCTTTGCGGCCATTTGCAAGTATTGAAGAGTTGCAGAAATATGCGCAGCAAGTGTGGGGTAGGGCAAATGAAGCCGAAATTTTGGAAGCATTTTCTGGCCACGCACGCATCGGCGATATTGAATTGTTGCGCTCGCGCTACGCCGGTCGCGCAACGCAAGAGCAGGGGCAGGTATTGCAGGCGAGCGAAACGGTGATTCAGGAACTGTACCAACTGAATAAAACCTATGAAGAAAAAAACGGCTTTATTTTTATCGTCTGCGCCAGTGGCAAGTCAGCAGAAGAAATGCTGGCTTTGCTGAAAGGCAGAATTGAAAACGCGCGTGGAATTGAATTGAGCAATGGTGCTCGCGAGCAGGGCAAGATCACCCAATTGCGTCTTGCCAAACTGATCGATAATGAAAAAGAGTAAAACGGTTATGAGTAAAGCAGCAATCACTACCCATATTCTCAACCTTGAAACTGGTAAGCCGGCTGCACATGTGCGCGTGAGTTTACATAAATCCAGCGGCGGCTTTGCCATCGCCAGTGGTGTTACCGATGACGATGGCCGCATCATGAATTGGGATGAAAGCTTTGAACTGCAAGACGATATTTATCACTTGAAGTTTGCGGTAGGTGATTGGTACGCGCAGCAGGGGCGCAGCAGCTTTTATCCTGAAGTGAAAATCAGTTTTCAGGCAGATAAAACCCAAACTCATTATCACATTCCGCTCTTGCTTAACGCTTATGGTTATTCAACTTACCGAGGTAGTTGATTCGGTTTAAGTAAGATTTGATTTTCAAGGTTTTAAAAAAATTATTTCGTTATTGTGTCGTTAAGGCTGTTTATGAGTGCTTCTGATGTTCGCGCATTTCGCGCCAAGGTTTTACATTTTACGGGGATGCCAGATCCGTCAACCGGCGCCGGTATTGAGTATTTTGAAGATGGTGTGCTACTGGTCGAAAACGGCCGCGTAAAAGCCTTGGGTGATGCACAGCTTATGGCACAACAGGGTGTTGACCTGAGTGAGTGTGAACACTTTCCCGATCACTTATTAATGCCCGGTTTTATTGATAGCCATATTCACTATCCGCAAACCAGCGTAATCGCCTCCTACGGTGAGCAACTATTGGATTGGTTAAACAACTACACCTTTCCCACCGAGCTGCAATTTTCCGATCCGGAATTTGCAGCCGTCGCCGCCGATGCTTTTTTAAAATTCCTGCTGCAAAACGGCACTACTACGGCAATGGTGTACACCACTGTTTTTGCGCAATCCACTCAGGCATTTTTTGAGACTGCCGCAAAAATGAACCTGCGTATGATCGCCGGTAAGGTGATGATGGATCGCCATGCACCGCCGGGATTGCTTGATACACCCGCAAGCAGCGATAGCGATTGCCGAAAATTAATTGAGCAGTGGCATAAGCAACAGCGTTTGAGTTATGCACTGACTCCGCGTTTTGCACCGACCAGTACACCGGAACAATTGGCAGTGACTGGGCAAATATATCGCGATTATCCCGATCTCTATTTGCAAACCCATCTCTCGGAAAATCATCAGGAAATAGAGTGGATTAAATCGCTCTATCCCACCGCGGTCGATTATTTGGATGTTTACGATCACTACGGTTTGCTCGGCTCGCGCAGTGTATTTGGTCACGGCATTCATTTGAGTGAACGTGAGGTTGAACGTTTGGCGCAAACGCAATCGGGCATTGCATTTTGTCCGACATCGAATTTGTTTTTAGGTAGTGGTTTGCTGGATATGGCACGCTTGGAGGGTGCGGGAGTTCCAGTTAGTTTGGCAACTGATGTAGGCGGTGGTACCAGCTTTTCACAACTGCGCACACTGGCTGAAGCTTATAAAGTGTTGCAGCTGCAAGGGCAAAATCTGCATTCACTAAAAGGGTTTTATATGGCGACATTGGGTAATGCACGTGCTCTGCAATTGGATAATTGCATTGGCAATTTTGAGCGGGGGAAAGAAGCGGATTTTATTCTTATCAATTTAGGTGCAACACCATTGCAAGCCATGCGGCAGCAACACACGAAAACGCTATCGGAAAAATTATTTGCGTTAATGACATTGGGCGACGAGCACAATATCGCGCGTACTTACATTATGGGTAAGCTCGCGTTTGAACGTAAAGAAGCTGCGCAAGGAGTACTGCAATGGACGGTTTGATTTTAGAGTGGTTCAATCTTGCGTTTCGTTTTTTTCATGTGGTCGCTGCTATCGCCTGGATTGGAGCATCCTTTTATTTTATTTGGCTGGATTTAAGTTTACGTGAGCCACCAAAATGGAAAGCGGAGCAGGGTGTAAAAGGTGATTTGTGGGCGATTCATGGCGGCGGTATTTATGAAGTCGCTAAATACAGTTTGCGCCCGCAGGTGATGCCGCAAAAATTGCACTGGTTTAAATGGGAGGCTTACAGCACCTGGCTCAGTGGAACCGGCTTATTAATTTTAATGTACTACCTGCAAGCGCAAACCTATCTTGTTGGGTACAACACGTTAATTCAATCGCCGGGTTTGGCTGTAGTTGCGAGCATCAGTTTTTTACTCGGCGCACAACTGATTTATGAGTTGCTGTTGCGTACGCCTTTGGTTAAAAACGGTTTGGCGTTTGCGTTTGTATTGCTCTTGTTAATTGGTTCAGCGAGTTACCTTGCGCATTGTTTGTTTTCACCGCGCGCAGCCTATTTGCATATAGGTGCAATGATCGCAACCTGGATGGCAGGTAATGTGTTCTGGGGGATTATGCCCGCACAGCGTAAATTTATCGCGGCTGTTACTAACAATGAAACGCCGGATACTTGTGCAATGGCGTTCGCTAAATTGCGTTCAACTCACAACAACTATTTAACGCTGCCGGTTGTGTTTTGCATGCTCAGCAATCACTACCCATTTATTTATGGTCACGAGTATGCGTGGTTGGCATTGGTGGCGATTGGTTTGTCGCTGGCATGGGCGCGTCACTTTTTTAACCTGAAACATTTGGGTGTTGTTAAACCTTATATTTTGGTTACCAGTTTGATCGCGCTCATTTTTATCGGTTGGATGATGTCGCTCGCCAGTAATGCAAAAGTGAGCAGCACAAAAACTGCAGCAATTGAAAATACATCTGCACAAGTGGCTGTGAATGCAGATGCTGGTGCAATAACGGTAAGCGAGCAAGAAAAAATTACCCATTTGGTACAAGTACACTGCACTAATTGCCATTCAGCTGCGCCGACTCAGCCGGGTTTCACTGCGCCACCTGCCGGGCTTTTATTAAACTCTGCGGATCAACTTGCAGCGCAAAAAGTCAGAGCCTTACCCGCTTTGTCATCTGGTTATATGCCGCTCGGTAATTTTCATCAGATGACAGATGTTGAGCGTAAAGCGCTTGTCGACTGGTTAAGTGCGCAATAGCAGTAGCAATAGCAAGAGGAACGCAAATAATGACTGCTTATGTGATTGTCGATATAGAAGTTCATAACCCAGAGAAATACAAAGAATATCTCGCACTGATTACACCAACCGTTTTTGCAAACGGTGGGCGCTATTTGGTGCGCGGTGCTAACTCGCAGGTGATTAGTGGCGATTGGCAGCCCAAGCGTTTGGTGGTGATGGAATTCCCTGATTTGGCCACCGCCAATCACTGGGCTACTTGCGCTGAATACGCGCCGATTCACGCACTGCGCAACGCCAATGCCAGCGCGAATATGATTATTGTGGAAGGCAGTGTGGATTTTGTAGGTTAATTTTCTCTGTAAATCATGAGGTGATAATGAAACTTGCGCGTGTGATAAGTCGTCTGCTGGTATGTTGTTTTGCGTTATTCGCAGTGATTGGCTGTACTGCCAGTAAAGATAAATCGGTAACCGCATCTACCTATAGCGAGCAATCGCTAATGATCGATAACGGCGAATACAAAATTCCCGGAATTTTAGTGCTGCCTAAAAATACCGAACACAAAAAACTTCCCGTGATGTTGATGCTGCACGGTACTGCCTCGCAAAAAAATGAAGTCGGTGGTTTGTATCAACGCTTGGCTGTTTATCTTGCAGACAGAGGCATTGCCAGCTTACGAATTGATTTCGCAGGAACGGGTGACAGCCCAGTTGATTATCGTCAGTACAGTCTGACCAGCGCCACACGCGATGTAACCACTGCGTTGGATTATCTTGCCGCGAAACCAGAGTTGGACATCAACCGTATGGGTTTGGTGGGCTTTAGTCAGGGCGGTTTGATTGCACAATTGGTCGCCGCACAGGATTCACGTATTCAAACGCTGGTTGCCTGGTCTAGTGCTGTGACTACAGGTCAGGACGCTGGTGCGTTCAATCCCTTTTTTCAACAATATTACGGAGAGGCAAAAGCAAATGGTTTTGCGGTGGTGAAGTTTCCTTGGCGAGCCGAGCCATTAAATTTTGGTTTGCAGTGGTTTGATGAAATCAAAGTGAATAATAGCTTGCAACTAATAAAAAACTACCAAGGTAAATTACTTGCGGTCGCGGGCAATGCCGATGCTGTAGTGCCCTATGCGTCATCAATCAAACTGGTCGATGCGGTGAGTTCAACCGATGCTGAACTTGTAATCGTCAAAGGCGCAGATCATTTATTTAATGTATTAGGCCAAAATGGTTTGGCAGAAGATCAGTCAGTCGCAGAAGAAATGTTGACGTTAACAACAGAATGGGTTGAGCGAAATTTATAGCCAGTCAGTCTGCTGTTGGCGGGTATTGTGAAAACTTGCTCCAGCTTGGATATTTGATGTAGGCTGCGCCGGCCGGATTTTCCCGGCGCTATCTATGAACACCTACTAAGAAGGAACTAACATGAGCAATGATGTTTACTCTGCCCCCAGCGCAAATTTAACTACCGAAACTTCCTCAACTAAAGCATCCTCTCTATTAAAGATAAGCTGTATTGTGTTGGCAATGTTGTTAATGCTTTGCGGTGGATTTCAACAGTTTGTAGCTTCAGGTGGTCGATTTCCAGAAGCAATTGGTGGCGCAATGGGTGGCATTATCTGGCCGCTATTGGTAGTCGCTTTATTTCAGATCGGAAAAGGTTTTAGAAATCAAAAGTCACGATACAAAATTTTTATGTGGACTGGCTTTGTTTTATTGCTGATTCTTATTCTTGGCGCAGTCGGGACATTTTTATCACTTGTGCTGGCTAAATAAATTCTCTTGCTGATATATCTTTGCAACCGTAAAGCTGCCGAAAATATCAGGCAGCTTTACTTAGTTTACTTACTTTTATATCTCACCAAGTCGATCCCGCCTGAATGTAAAAGGCATTTTCATCTTCACCGCGTGCCACATCCAACCCCATGCTTAAACCATAGCGGCGCGCAATCAAATAACGAAAGCCAACGCCGAAGTTATTGATATTCTCTGCATCACTTAAATCACCAAAGCTGTTTGCTGCTCGGCCAACGCCGGTAAAGGCGAGGTATTTCCAGCGCATGGTATGTTTGTAACTGAGCTGGGTTTCAATTACCGCGACATCATAACCTGAGTAGCGAGTTCTGGAGATGCCGCGCAAATTAATCGCGGGAGGAATATAGGCGGGAAGGTTTTGAGTGTCGCCACCAACTGCATCATATTGCACACGCAAATCAAAATAAAACTGCTCTGACAGTTTCCAATAATTAAGTGCGGTCAAACGATAGGATTGGTAATCGATGTCACTGCCAATAGCATCGGAAAACCAGAGATATTCTGCGCGATAGTTATAACCTGTCTCCGGATTCATTGGATTGTTGCGCGAATCGAATTCAGCCACGAGACCCGCACCGGATGTAGTTATGTTGCGGTTGAGATTTTCATTTAAATATTCTGCTATCGCAGCCTGATTTTCATTGAGTCCGTCGGTTGAAAATTCTTTGGATAATTCCACTTCAGTGTTGCGATAAAGTTGCCGTCCGCCAACAAACCAATGGCTGTTGGGTATTTTGAATTTTATTTCTTGCAGAACTCCCGGCCCCTCGACATGCAGCTGTATGGGTTTGGGTAAATCAATTCCGCCAAGTGTATAAAAATCGAGGTTGGCAGAAGGGTAACCAATGAAGCCTTTATAGCGGATGGTGTCATGGCGCCAGAAGCCTATGTGCCCACCACCTGCGAACCAGGTGCCGTTATCCGTTCCGCCTGCGCCCAGAATAGAAATATTTTCCGGGACCATTCCACCGTGAGTCACGCGTTGCTTTTTTTGTTCATCCGTTTCATGAAAAAAAACCGCGCCCGCGCCCGCGCCATAACCAACTGCAGGTTCGGTAATAATGGTAGGTACTAATAAGAATCCTGCGGGGATGGTGGAGAGGTATTTGCTCATATCGAGCATGCCATCTTCGGGATCGATCATATACTCTTCAAAGAATGAAGCTTGCGCACTCGCCACGGGTAAACACAAAAGTGTGAGCAGTCGAATGCGTGCAGTTATAACCTGATAAGGTGACCCCATAAAACCCTCCTTTGAAACTGAAAAATATGGAATATCCTGTTAGTGAATGATGGCTGTAAGCGCCAGCCAGTGAGATAGTTGGAATATCCCAGAATAACGTCAATGCTTTACAGTAAAGTGCATTTTGACGAAATTAGCGAGTGAATAACCAAAATTTATGAAGATACGTACAGCATCTCTATCCGAGCTATTGATTTTGCATAATCAAATAGACGAACTATCCCCAATTGCTAATAGCGATTATTTTGCCGAACGCATTGGCGATAAAATTTACCTGGCGCTTGTGGCGGAAATCGAGGGCGTATTAGTCGGCTACAAATTGGGATATTGGCTCACTGAAAGTATCTTTTATAGCTGGTTAGGTGGAGTGCATCCTACACATCGAAAAAAAGGAATTGCAAAACAGCTTTTACTTGAGCAAGAGCGGCAGGTCTTTGAGGCAGGCGGAACAGAGGTTCGTGTAAAAAGCATGAATCAATTTAGATCGATGCTGTTGCTATTAATTGCGCAAGAATATGAAATTACCGGAACGGAAATGATGCAAGGGCAGGATATTAAAATTTTATTCTCTAAACACTTTAATAAAAAAGAGCGGGCGAACCCGCTCATAAGGGAGAGCACTCATGAAATTACATAAGTGGGTTGGGAATTAAAAACTATAACGAACGCCCAGCTTCAAGCGCCACACCGAAGACTCTGGAACGTATTCGGTCCAGTTAGCGGTGTTGGAGCCGTTGTAGCGCACATCGTATTGATATTGTTTGGTGGTGCTATTTACGTCGTAGTCCCATAGCGTTTGTTGCGCGAATTCCATACGGCGTACCTTGCCTTGGCTGCTATCCAACAGATTCAGGAAATTGTCGATAGTGAAATAAATTGTGCCTGTGTGACCATCAGCAAAGCCGGGAATATCCTGCTGCACGCTTAAATCCAGATCGTTAATCCAGGGTTGGTTTCTTGAGTACTTAGGTGCATAGCCGCCCGCATAACCTTCCAAACCAGCGCCTTTGATAACTTCCAACATGGCTGCGTATTTTTCTTCCGGGGTGGTTGCACCTGGCCAATCACTACCAGCCCAGTCGATGTTAGGATCGTTCGGGCCAGTTGGGATGTAAGGCAGGTAAACGTCGCTGTTTTGGAAATCGCGTTGATCACCAAAGTCGTTGTCGTTATAGGCATCCAGTGTGTAGCTAAGAGGACGACCGGAGCGACGCTCAAATGAAAGATTGATGCGCGTTTCATTGTCGCCAAACCAATTGGCTTTGTAGCCCAGGTTAAATATGAAACGGTGCTCTGTTTCGTAGTAGGCATTGCCCACCAGCTCTTCGTTGCGGTTGATCATCACGTTGTATTGATAGTTGGATGATGCAGTGGAGTTGGTGCCCGGGTTTGCTTCAGTAATATCCTGATGGGTGTAAGCCGTGAAGATATTGAAGCCGTTGTCCCACTCTTTTTTCAGATTGGTAGTCCAAATAATACTGCGGCCATCTTCTTTGGCATTGGTGAGCATCAAATCGTAGTTGCTAGCCCGACTGCCGGTGTAAATACTTTCATAAATAATGCGCCCGCCATCGGCTGTGCGGTCAGCTTCAACGCGTGACGTATCCACCCAGAAGGATGAGTTTTCTTTATCGCCGTAGTTAACTTCGGCACTCCACAAATACCCTGAACCAAGGAAGGGGATTGTTAATTCCTGATCCCAACCCAGTTGGTAACGCCATTCAGATTCCAATTCGTAATTCGGGTCTACATAGTTAGTGCTGCCGGTGCCAGCAACCAGCGATGCTTCAACCGAATCTGGAATTGCATTGAAGTCAACGTTCGCTGGGATGTTCATCGCAGCAGTGGTTGCACTGCTCGGCGCTGCCACATAGGTAATGCCGTCGTTAGTAAATGAGTTGGCCAGCCACACGTTTGGTTTGCCGCCGCTGAAACGGCCAACACCACCGCGCAGTGTTGCGCTATCTGTTACATCCCAAGAGAAATTAAAGCGCGGCAGAATAATATCCAGACCATCCAGATTTTCGGTATTGCTGTATCCATAGGTATTAACAAAGTTCGCATTTTCTTTAGGTACATCGTCAGAGGCGATTTGCTCGTAGCGCAAGCCAAAGGTCAGCAATAGCGACGAGGTTGCCGCCCAGCTGTCTTCAATATAGAGCGCGTGAGTGAGGCGCTCAGCGCTATAGGCCAAATCTTCTGCGTTGTTGGTGTAGGCATTGCGATACGCAAAATACGAAGGCTTTTTATTTTCAAAATCATCGAGGCTGTTAAATTCCCAAACGCCGTCGGTGTATTGTCCGAACAGGTTGTAATAGGTCACGCTTTGCCCTTGATAACCAAAGCGCATTTCGTGATCGCCTAACAGATAAGTGCCATCAAAATGAAATTGCCAGGTTTCGGTATCTGCACTGTTAGAGTGACGCGAGCGATCGGTACCGAAAATAATTTCATTGCTGCCGATATTCACAGTCACTTCACCCATGCCCGATTTGGTGAGTGAGTCGATGTTTACATCTTTATAGGACAGTCCGAATTCGGTACTAAATGAATCGCTCCAATCGGAGAATATGTGTGAGGAGAAGGTATCCGATTCGGTTTTGATAGTGAAAGCATTGGAATCCATACGCAACTGATAAGCTTGATCAGAGCTATTGCGATCCACTTCGTTAACTTGTTTTTGGTAGGTGAAATCCGCGCGGTGGTTATCGTTCAGGTTGACATCGAATTTCACCAGCGTTTTTTCATCCGACTCACCGGCACCACCTGCGACTGTATCGGTCAGGCCATAGGTATCACCGAGAATTTGCAAGAAACGGTTGTAATCATCGGTAGTGATGTTGCTGGTGTTGCCACCCGAGCCATTCATGCCATACAACGCAGACATGTCCTGCTTGAAGGATTCGTGGGAAATAAAATAGAAGGCTTTGTCTTCGACTATCGCACCGCCAAGGGTAAAACCCATAGTGGACTCTTCGCCCAAGTCCAAATCGCCGCTTTCCGGATCACCGGTTAAGCTGTCGGGACTGTTTTCGTAAAAAATCGAACCGTGCAAATCATTGGTACCGGACTTGGTAACTACATTGATCAAGCCGCCAGAGAAACCACCGACTTTTGCGGTGAAGGGCGATGAATCAACACTGATTTGGCTGATCGCATCCAGTGACACTGGTGGGCGAGAAGAAGGGTAGCCGCTGAAGTTAAGACCAAAGTCATCGTTCTGGCCGATACCATCAACGGTGATGTTGTTATAGCGCGGGTTACTACCGGCAATACTCATCTGACCCGATTCATCTACAACAACCAGCGGGTTGTTGCGCGCAATATCTTTAATGTCGCGGTTAAACGCGGGGGTGTTTTTAATATCCTCTTCACTAAAGACCGAGCTTGCGCCCTTGGTGCTTGAGGCAACGCGCGTACCTACAACCACAATTTCTTCCAGCTCGCTTGGATCTATATCTTGCAGGGTTTGATTGAGGCGCAACACCTTGCCCAACTGCAAGTAGAGATCGCGCATTTCCGCATCGCGATAAACATCTGAGTCAATGGTGATTTTGTAAGGGCCGCCAATACGCAGACCTTTTAATGAGTAGCTACCAGCGCTGTTGGTTTTTACTTCGCTGACAGTACCTGAAGGTTCATGCAGTACAACGATACGAGTATCAGCAGCGGGTGAGCCATCGGGCGCGGTGATTTTCCCCAGAATTGCAGAGCTGGTGTCCTGTGCTTGTGCATAACCGGAAATACCAGCGGCGATTGCCAGGCACAAAGCGCGCTTACGTAAATGTGTTTTCATAACGTGAGTCCCCAAGTGAAGGTAATGAGTGGTGGGTAGGTTTCTATTTGTTCGGTGCAGGTATTAATGCGCTAACACCTGGTTTGGCGCGTCGGTCGTAAATACTGTTGAGCAGGCCGGCAAGACGAATGCCTGCCAGCTGCAAACGCTGTTGCGCAATGGGTAGGTTTTGGTAGATGTAGGCATAACCCAATTGGGTATCGGTGGAGCGGTAAATTTCGTCACTTAGTTTCATCGACTCGCGCAGCCAATCCGCAGGTGCACTCGCTAAAATGGTTTTGATTTGCTGTTTATCCTGCGTATTAATAAAGGATGCGAACTCGGTGAAACTCAAATTTTGTGATTCCAAAAGTTCTGTGTCCCAGAGCGAGTGAAGATTGGTCGGCTTACCAAAAAATGTGAGTGCAATGTTATTGCCGCCGCGATCTTCTGCATGACCTGCATGCATGGGTTGATGAATATCACCAACCAGATGGACAAGAAAACGTAAATAGAACTGACGCTCCTCCAGCGTAGTTTGTTTATCTTTCAGTTTTGCAACGCAATGCAAAATACCACCGAAAATATCGTTAACTTCTTCGATGCTTTTCGGGTGGTGATAGTGCTGGGCATTAAATTCTTCAGGCTTGGCCACATTAATGTAGTGCCAGCGGCTGGATTCGTTTTGCCAAAATGGTTCAGGTGCCGAGCGCATTTCATCTGCCCAAGTGCTGACCTCGGCTAATAAGTCACCACCCAATAAAGGTTGAATTGCCTTTTGAGTCGTTTTGGTGAGATGGTCATTGGCGATTTGGCCAACAATACGATGACCATTTTGTCCCCACGCCAAGGCTTGTTCACAACTGGCGATTAACAACAGGCCGCCGATGATCCGGGTGATCTTCATAAAAAAACTCCACACGACAAACAAAAAAATGAAAGTAAAACCAGAGCATTGATCAGCCAGATCAACATGCAATGAGCCTATGTTCGTGTGTGGGTGGAAGATCAGAAAGCACTTGTTGCAATTCAGAATTACTGATGAATAGTTCTGAAAAAACAGGGCGTTAGCGCGAACAAGTAAATTTATTTAAGGCAATAAATCTATTTTATAAGCTGCTTTGATGGTGAGCCTTGAGTGGTAATAAGGTGCGTGAATGAAATATTGGTGGTGAAAATTGCGTCGATTTGGTGCGGAAACCGACTAATAGGCAAGGTTTAAAAATGTTTCTTTTTTGATCGATTGTGGCTGGCGGGAGTTAACGCTGAAAAAATTGATCGGTTAATCAAAAAATAGAGACCTTTTTCACTTTTTATCGATTGCCGTAAGCAAAACCGAAATAATTCATCGTTATTATAACTCTCGCAAGCACGAGGGTATGAAACTTGCAAAGTTGACCAAGTGTTTAACAAAAGTCCAATCTGCATAGGGTGAGTGCATAGATTTACTGTTCGGGATCACAGTCAGTATTTTAATTTAGTCATTCACATTGCTATGAATAATCTAGAAAAAATTCTACCGGCGGCCTCTCCGTTCGCGCTATTTTTTAGCGCGCTTTTGGCTATGTGGTTTGCCGGAAAATACAGTCAAAGCAATGAGCCCATTCAATTGCCTTCTCTCATTGAAGATAGTTATACCTGTATTGCCGGAAAGAATTTATCCAGTCCAAAGTTAACGGTTTACATGAATGCGCGCAGTGTCGCCCAGAGTTTAGCCGAGCTACTGTGTGGCGATTCCGTCGTGCAGCGACAATATCATCAGGTGCAAATTTATTGGGGTGGTGGCGATGTTTCAGACATCACTTTCATCGGTAAAGGCATAGGTGATTTGGTTAATACCAAAGACAATATTGTGCAGGCTTTTGATGCAGAAAATACGCATGGTTATAAACGGTTGGCCAGCTATGGACAGTATCAAGCTTATTTTATCGGACGCGATGAAAAGCCTGAATTATCGCGCGAATATTTACTCGGTCAACGCATAGGTTTATTGGATTATCCTTCCAGCCGTTCCGGTCATATTATTCCAATGCATTTGTTTCGCGAGCTAGGTCTGCGCGAGGATCAAATCAATATTGTGTATAGCAATAGTCACGCGGGATTGCGCGAGCTATTAGCGAATAATCAAGTCGATATTATTGCCAGCTATTGGTCTGAAGAAGACAGTGAGCGCTTCTCGGAAAACTACATTCAAGCCATTGGTGAAAACGATGTGCGTGGCAGTAGTTGGTATTTAAAAATGAATGGGCGTAATACTGACTTGTATTGTGCTTTGCAGGGCGCGTTGGGTTCTTTGGCGCAGCAACAGCAGTCGACTTATTTTGGCGAATTAAGTTTTGTTGAGGGATGCGCTCAACAAATAGTGAGGCGCTAATGCAAAGTTTAACTATTAATCATCTGGCGATAAAAATTCCATCGGTATTTTGGGGTGGGATTGTTGTGAATCTTAAAAAAATAAACCGCCTACATATAGGTTGTTTTTTGCTTTGCTACTGCGCATTGCAATTGGCTTTTTCTTTCGGGCAGGCATTGCAGCAAGAATTTACTGTCGAGCGCAATCTATTGGCGGTGGAAAATCGTATTTCGTTAGATCTGCCGCGTCTTTCTCTGCCAAACCCTGCCTTGAATATGGCGGGAAATCCTGCACAGGTAAGTGATTATCTGGATCGATTAAACCGTGTGCTGTCCAAACAGAATAATCCTGTGCGCGTTATTCGGTTGCAGGATTTCAATGTGCAGGATTTGGCGGCAAGTGAACAGCTTGACGCAAATGGGCAATCCCACGCGCACCTTCAAATAGTTCGCGATCTTTATCTCCCAGCGCAGACTATTCATTTAATTATGGGAGTTTGCCAACCTCCGTTGTGGAAAGGGTTATCACTTTATCCTTTGCTGACTGCAGGGCTATTGATGATATTTTTTGCCCCTTTCCTGCAACTAAAAACAGCCGAAGAAAAACGTGATGACGCAGAGGCCAAAACGCCTGAGCTGGTTATCGATTTGGAAAACAAATGCCTGCGCTATGGTGCAGAAAATGAATTCGTTTTTCTTGCGAATAAACCCCTATGTTTTTATGCAGCATTACTGACCTATTGTCAGCAGCATCCCGGTGCAAAATTATGTCAGCATTCATCCTTGCCCGATGAATTGCTGGCGTTAGCGAACCAATATTTTTTGCGTTTGATCGCGCTGGGTCACACTATTCGCAAACGTCCTGATTTTGATATGAATCTGGAAAAAATGCTCAGTGAAATTCGCGCTGCTTTGGATGAATTGTTAATCCAGCACCCGGAAAGTAAAGCCTTGTTTTACCCGCCCAAGGCATTGGGTGAGGGTTCGCGCTCGAAGCTGCATAACTTTGCGCTATTGGGTATTAGGAATGCGCATTGGTCAATTAAGGGAAAATAAAAAACAGAGCGGGATTTACTATGAATCGACTGGTCAATGGCAGAGCCTTAGCTCTGCTATTTTTTTAAATATTTACTGTTTTTTTATCTCTACTACTTGATGGTATTCATCTGCTCAAGCTTGTGCTTTGTTATTACTGGTGCAGGCATTGAGTAATCATAGTTGTACATTGCTGCTTCCCAAGAGCCGTAAACTGGATTGGGAATTAAAAACCACTTGCTTCCCCAGTTGGCGCTGTGTTTTTTGGCCAATTCAAAACGCTGGGCTGTGTCGACTTTAACACCGCTAACAAAATCGCCAAAATCATCACCTACCAACGCAATAACTCTGAAGTTTTTGCTGACATAACTGCGGCGTGCAGTTTTATCGGAACTCCAGCCGTTTTCATTTTTGGTCAGCACTGTGTCTATATCCTCGCGCAAGGGCAATTTTTTGCGGCGTAGATTTTCGCGCGTAAATTCTTCCTGACTGGCATCGCGATTGGTCACATAAAAAATAGTGATGCCTTTTTGCTGCGCTAATGCAAGAAATGCTGCTGCGCCGGGAATAGGTTCTGCCTGTGCTAATTTAGTCCATTCATGCCAGTTGCCTTTTTCTTCAAAAACTTGATTGTCTTTCAACAGCTGTGCTTGAAAAGGTATGTTGTCCAGAACTGTTTCATCAATATCCAAAATAACTGCCGGTGGCAAATGCTGATAATTTGATGTCTGCTCGGTAGCTGCGGTCCAGTTCTTATCTGCCAGCGCTTGGTCGAGTGTGCTGCTAGCTTGCGCATAGGTGCTGCTGGCGGCAGCGTAATATTCAGCAGAAGTTTGCATCCACAAAATTGCATTTAAGTGTTCGTAACTTTGTGTGGTATTTGCGCTGTTTGGTGTAGTCGTGCTGCAGGCGCCAAGGCTACAAATAGCAGTAAAAAGTGCGCTTGCGCGCAGCGAGTAAAAAGGTTTGCGGAGCATCGAAGTTCCTTGTTATTAAGTAATGGTGGTTAGTAATAGTAATTTGTTTTTTTAATGTCAGGTTTAAATTGAAAAAAGTTAGGGTTTAAGTTGGATAGTGATGTTCATGCCAGTGGCGCGCAATGGCATCGCGGCGGCAGACCCATACATCGTTATGCTGCAAAATATAGCGAATAAATTTTTCCAGCGATTGAATGCGTCCGGGTTTACCGATGATGCGACAGTGCAAGCCAATGTTTAACATTTTCGGCGCAAACTCACCTTCGGCGTAGAGTGCATCAAAACTGTCTTTGAGATAGGTAAAAAACTGGTCGCCACAATTAAATCCTTGCGGTGCAGCAAAGCGCATATCGTTACTGTCGAGCGTGTAGGGAATAATCAGATGAGGTTTATTGTTGGTTAGTTCGGGATATTCGTGCGTCCAATAGGGAAGGTCATCGGCGTAGGAATCCGAGTCATATAAAAATCCACCTTGTTCGAGTACAAGCTCGCGCGTGTTGGGGCTGTCGCGTCCGGTGTACCAACCCAGTGGACGCGAGCCGGTTACGCGCGTGTGAATTTCTATCGCTGTTTTAATCTGTTCGCGTTCAATTTCTTTCGGCATAAATTGATGGTCGATCCAGCGATAGCCGTGGCTGGCAATTTCCCAATCGGATTTCAACATGGCTTCAACGGCATCCGGGTTGCGCTCCAGCGCCATTGCCACACCATAAATCGTCACCGGCAGTTGATATTTATTAAACAAGCGATGCAATCGCCAGAAGCCAGCGCGGCTGCCGTATTCATAAAGCGATTCCATACTCATATGACGTGCTTCAAATGCGCGCGCGCCAATAATTTCGGATAAAAATGTTTCCGATGCGGCATCGCCATGCAATACACAATTTTCTGCACCCTCTTCGTAATTAATCACAAATTGCACCGCGATGCGCGCGCCGCCCGGCCAATTTGCGTGGGGCGGATTGGCACCGTAGCCGAGTAGATCGCGGGGGTATTTTGCAGCTGTAGTTTTATCGCTCATGCTGAATTCGCTCGTTCAAAAAATAAATCAATTACTGCCAGTGTTAGGTGTAAAAAGTTGACCGTTTTTGGTCAAGTTTTTTGTGCACATTGGTTTTAAGAGTCACGCTTGTTATTTGCGCCCATCAATATCTGTGCCATCGTTCAGGCTTATATATTTCCAGAGTTTTTACTCCAAAGCCGCAATATTACTGGGCAAAAAACATTTGCTTGCACCAGATTAAAACAAAACTCGTCCAATTGGACAGGATATTGGTTGCCTAAATTCACTGCTGGCGCGAAACATCACCTCTGGTATCAGTATTGCATCTGCCCCCCTGAATTATTTCCTCGCTATTCCTCTTTCCTTTCCAGAGATTGTATTTATGTCTTTTTCTGTTTTGCATTCATTTGTATCTGCCGGGCGCAGTGCAGCGCTTGCTGCTTGTGTTTCGCTGGCGACCTTGGGCGCTTCTTTGAGCATAGGTGTCTTTTTTAGTCAGGGTGCGCAGGCCACAACGTCCAACGACTGGTTTGAGCAATTTAAAAAAACCGCCAGCGATAAAGAGCTGTACACCTTTTTATATGCGATGCCCAAGGGCGGTGATTTACACAACCATATCAGCGGATCGGTTATGTCAGGCTGGTGGTATGAGTTGGCGTTGGCACAGAAAGAATATGGTTACGAGTTCTATACCAAGGTGCGCATCAATAATTGCCGCGACTTTGGTAACAATGAATTTGCGCGCCGCCCTTATTTAATGCTGTTCAACAATTTGATGGCATCGACTTACGACAAATTACCTGAATGTGAAAAGGGCGAATACAAACGCCTTGAAGATCTGACCGAAAAAGAAAAAGCCGGTTGGGTGCAGAGTTTTATGCTCAACCATCAACACGAAGGGCGCGATGAGTTTTTTCAAACTCACTGGCAGCGCCTGGATCAATTGCTCTATAGCCCTTATTTAATCGCTGAAATTCT
Organism: Cellvibrio chitinivorans; assembly: GCF_035117775.1. Lineage (NCBI taxonomy): Bacteria > Pseudomonadati > Pseudomonadota > Gammaproteobacteria > Cellvibrionales > Cellvibrionaceae > Cellvibrio > Cellvibrio chitinivorans. The sequence continues at coordinate 112,895 of NZ_JAYKKN010000001.1, read as the reverse complement.
GTATAAAAATATGGAAGCCTTTGGCGCAGAGGGAATGATTTATCTGGAGACCATGTTGGAAGCGGGTGGTTATTTCAAGCCGGATGGCACGCCCATCAGTGAAGATGATGCAGTTGCTATTTTTCGTAAACGTTTAGCACAAGCAGATGCAAAAAAAACCGGCGTGACTGTGCGCTTTCAGGATTCCATTTTGCGTTTTGTGCCCAATGCTGAAGACCAGTTGCGCGCGTCTTACGACATAGTGTCGCGCCATCGCGATTTGTACGTAGCGGTGAATATGGTGGGGCGTGAAGATAACGACAAGGGTTATCCGTTGCGCTTTACCAAAACCCTGCGCGAGCTGCGCCACAAATACAACAATGTGCGCCTGTCGGTTCACGCGGGTGAAGTGGACGAACCCAACTCTCATATTCGCGATACCTTAATGCTGGGTGCAGATCGTATCGGACACGGCGTCAATTTAATTAGCGACCCGGATTTGCTGCGCGAAATGCGCCACGGCCCCTATCTGGTTGAAATCAATTTGATCTCCAATTTGTTGCTCGAATACGTGAGCGACTATTCGCAGCATCCCTTTCCTGAATATTTACGTTTAGCTATTCCTGTTGCGCTTTCTACCGATGATCGTGGCATGTGGGATTCCAATTTGACCGATGAATTTTTTGTGGCGGTGAAAGAATTTAATTTGTCCTGGGATGAATTGCTGCTGCTCAGTCGCAACTCTCTGCAATACAGTTTTGTGGAAGACGATATCAAGGCGCAGTTATTAAAAACCTACGACTCGCGCATCCAAAACTTCCAAAAATCTTTTGCCAATAGCGGTATGGCCAGCTTGAAAAATACCAAGCCGGTTTCCTACGGCTTTATCTGCAATCGCTACAAGTTGTGTGAATTTAATTAATGGTTCCGGGGTGCAACATCTTGGTTCAAATGCGTGTGCATGGCGCATTATTTTGCATCAAAAACAGTGCGCCCCAAGCGACTCTCAAACCTGTTTTTAGTTCTATGTTTTTTAATTTTTAATCGATTGAATTGTATTTTTGTTTGTTTAAATAATTGAAAAATAAGGAAATTAATGTGCATCACTTAAAAAAGTAACCAACCGGACAGGAAATGGCACAGGGCTTGCAAAATCCCGCTCAGCTGTCCTGATACACATTATTAGACACCATTGGAGTGCACTAGCTATGACCGTACACAACCGTTTTACCCGCAATAAACTCGCATTGTTAATCAGCATGGGCTGTGTGGTTGCATCGACCTCAGCATGGTCAGCAGAAGAAGCCGCTGCGGCTGCTGCGCCTGTTGCTGCAGCTGGTGCTGTAGAAGAAACTCTGGTGGTTGGTGACACCATGGGGTTGATGACCAAACAAGGTAAATCTGCGTTTGGTTTTAACAAACCAATTGAAGAAACACCGCGCAGTTTGAGTAGCGTAAGTGCCGACATGATGGAGGCATACAACATCAGCGATATCGATGACTTGGTATTGGTATCGCCGGGTGCATTTACCCAATCTTTCTTTGGTGTTGCCGGCTCACTTGATGTGCGCGGTACGCCGGGTGAAGTTTATTTCCGCGGTATGCGCCGCGTGAACAACCCGGGTAACTACCCAACACCGATTGGTGCATCTGATCGCGTTGATATCGTGCGCGGCCCTGCATCGCCGATTTTCGGTCCATCAAAAATTGGTGGTTACTTAAACTTCGAGCCCAAGTCTGCACGCGTTGAATCCGGCCAATATTTGGATAAACCAGAAGGTCAATTTTCGGTAACACGCGGTAGCTGGGATAAAAATATCGTCACCGCTGAAGTAGGCGGCCCAGGTTCTGTAGGCGATAAAGATTTTGGTTACTACATTTATGCTGAAACTGAAAACTCAGGCAGCTATTACGAAAACTCCGCAACTGACCAGAACGTATTGCAAGCGGCATTTAACGTTGAGCTTTCTCCCTCTACTCGTATCGAATTCGGCGGTATGTACCATGAATACGATGGTAACCAAATCGCTGGTTGGAACCGTGTAACACAAGATTTGATCGACCACGGCACCTACATCACCGGTACTGCACAATCTGTTGATACCAACGGCGATGGTTTTAACTCGCCCGCTGAATTTGAAGCTTGGGCTGGCTATCAGGGCAACAATTTCTTTGTTCCTGGTTCTGCAGCTGAAGATGACGATATGAACCCGGCTTGGGCGTTAGAAAATGTTGGTACTGCAAAATTGAAGGGTAGCCAAACGATGGTTGCGCCGGATGATAAGTTGCAAACCACCGTTGGCACTTTCTATTTCGACACTATTCATGAGGCGTCTGATACTTTCACTGTCACCAACAAATTCTTCTACGAAGAGTTGGAAAATATCAACGAAAACGCTTACGGCTTCTCGCAATTTGTTGATAGCTATGTAGTAGAAGATCAAGTTGTTTTTGCTTTCGATACCCAGCATGCAAGTTGGTTGGAAGCGAGCTATCAAGTGTCGCCAAGTATTCGCTACACCAGCTTTAAACAAGGTGATGACTTTGATTACGAATATTTTGATCGCCGCGATTTGACTGGCCCATCAACAGCATTGGATCGCAAACTCTTGGCCACTCGTACCGATTCAGATTATTCAAACTACTTGGTAGGTGAATATACCGATTATGGTTTTGCAGTCTTGGCTGACTACACATTGTTTGAAAATTTGGGCTTGCTGTTGGGTGCTCGCTACGATGTGATCGATATGGAATCGAGCTCTATCGCAGAAAAAACCCGTGTAGATGATGTTGATTTCACCGCGAAAGATACCGACGAAGGTGGTTCATGGACTGCGAGTTTGTCCTATAAGTTGCCGGGCGGATTTATTCCTTATGTTACCGCATCAACCCAATCGACCATCATCATGGGGCAGGGGTCTGAAATTGCACCTGGTTTGATTGAGAATCCAGAAAATGGAAAGAAAGAAGGTAATGCAATTGCCGACTCCGAGCTGAAAGAGGTAGGTGTAAAAGGCAACTTCTTTGATGACCGCTTGTTCTTCTCTACGGCGTTCTTTGAACAAACCCGTACTAACTACAGTGCGCAGGATCAGGTGAGTAACAGCACCACTGAAAGTAAGGGTTATGAAGTGGAAGCGCGTTTGCTGATCACTGAAGATTTTACTATCACTACAGCATTGACCCATTTGGAAATTACCAACTTGACCGCGCTGGATGGCGGCTCGCAATTTGGTTTCCTCGGCGCAGGTGACTTGACTGGTGTGTCTGATCCATCGCTTTACTACGGTTATGTGATGAAAGGTCTAACACTGGTTAACAATGAAGAGGATGCAACCAAGTCAGGTATTCCAGAAAATATGGTGAGTATTACCGGTGCCTATAACTTTGGCGATGGCTACAGTATTACTGCTAGTGCGGTACATGCAGACTCAACTTACTCTGGTTTCTCCAAAGCAATTAAATTGCCGTCTTACACTTTGTTTAACGCGGGCATCTCTTACAGCACCGATACTTGGGGAATCAGCTTCCAAGGTAAGAATCTGACTAACGAGCGCTACTTCCGTGCAAACTTCCCGGATTTGTTTGGTAGTGCGATTGTGTTGCCAGAATTGCCACGCAGCTTCGTAGGTAAGTTCACCTTTAAGTTCTAAGTTGTTGATCTTGCGCAGGCTATTACACCGCGTGTGATAGTCTGCCTTTTTTAAAATATAACGTTTGAATAAATAGCTTCGATAAAGAGTTTGAATATAAAGTTTGAATGCAAAATTTGAACGAAAACTCAGAGGATTTTTTTGTGAGAAATACAAAACCCGGTATCAAATCTGTTGCACTCTTATCGCTTTTATCCGCAGCCATGTTAACCGCGTGTAACAAGCCAGCAACTGAAACTGCGCCACCAAAAGTGGAGACCAGTGTGCAAGCGCCTGCACCGATCAAAGTAAAATTTGTCGTCGTTACCATGTTTGAAATTGGTGAAGACTCGGGCGATAAGGCCGGTGAATTCCAGTTGTGGAAAGAGCGCCAAAAACTGGATACCAAATTTGAATTTCCGAATTCCTTTCACGATATTTATATGAATATGGAAACCGGTGTTATGGGCATTGTGACCGGTATCGGCACTGCGCATTCAACGGCGGCGACTATGGCGCTGGGCATGGACCCACGTTTTGACTTTACCGATGCCTATTGGTTGGTTGCGGGCATTGCCGGTATCGACCCGGAAGATGCTTCAATCGGTTCTGCTGCATGGGCGGAGTATTTAGTTGATGGCGACCTCGCTCACGAAATTGATGCCCGTGAAATTCCGGCCGATTGGGAAACTGGTTATTTCGCGCGTTACACATCCAAACCTTACGATCCGAAAAAACCGGAACCAACGGGTGAAATGCTGCGCGTTAATCCTGATTTGACCGAGTGGGCATTTCAGTTGACTAAAGATATTGAATTGCCGGATATCGAAAGCCTTGAAGAAACGCGCAAACTTTATGTTGATCACCCCAATGCGCAGCGCAAACCTTTTGTATTAAAAGGCGATCAACTCGCGGCCATGACTTTCTGGCACGGCGCGATCATGAATGAATGGGCGAACAAGTGGACCGATTACTGGACTGAAGGCAAGGGTGAGTTTGTGACTTCGGCGATGGAAGACACAGGCACTTATTTGTCGCTGAGTTATTTGCACAATATCGGCAAGGTCGATAAAAACCGCGTGATGGTATTGCGCACTGGCAGTAACTACACCATGCCACCACCGGGTGTGACTGCTGCAGAAAATTTGCTTGCTGAAAATGAAGGCTATGCTGGATTGGATGCGTCGCTCGAATCGGCTTACATTGTAGGTACGGCGGTGATGGATAAAATCCTCGGCAACTGGGATGTTTACCAAGATAAGATTCCGACTCCGGCGGATTTGAAATAGTTTTTTATTGGGTTATTGGACAATCCCGGAGGGCTTGCGGTGTTCTCTCTGAGACCGTCTGAGGCATGGATGCCGAAGATGAGCCTACATGGATGTATTCACGGCGTGTCTCAGAGGGAATGCCGTAAGCCCTAACTCATCCGGTAAGTTACCCTCAAAGGCGTTAAACATGTCGCTCGATCAACGCGTTTTTGCATGGCGCGGTTCTTATTCCAATCCCCGCGCAGGTTCTGGCAGCCTTGCTGGTCTGCGGCTGGGCGTTAAAGATTTATTTCATATCGCTGGCTTACCTACGGCAGCAGGAAATCCCGACTGGCTGGCCAGTCATCCCATTCCTGAACACACCTCACCGGTAGTGACGCAATTGCTCGATGCCGGTGCCGAGCTGGTCGGCAAAACCCAAACCGACGAACTCGCTTATAGCCTTAATGGCTTGAATATTCACTATGGCGCACCGCTGAATCCTGTTGCGCCAGATCGTCTACCGGGCGGTTCTTCAAGTGGTTCGGCAGTAGCGGTAGCTGCGGGCGATATCGATATTGGCCTCGGTACTGATACCGGCGGTTCGATTCGTGTTCCCGCCAGCTACAACGGCCTGTTTGGCATTCGCACTACGCACGGGTTGATCAGCAGTGAGCATATGGTGCCGCTCGCGCCGCTGTTCGATACCGTCGGCTGGTTTGCGCGCGATGCTCGCACCTTGGCGCGCGTAGGTGAAGTGCTGCTGCCGGATCATCTCCCGCGGCAGTTTCCCAATAAGCCTGAACATGCTTCGCTGCGTATCGCCCTGTTATTGCCCTCGCAAAATGGCGCGCTCTGGACGCCCGCGCATCAGGATTGGCTAAATCAGCAAGCCCTGCTCACCGGTGTTAAGCCTATCTTACTCAACAGCGACTGGCTCAATCGCGCCAGCCAGTGTTTCCGTACCTTGCAGGCACGTGCGATCTGGCAGACCCACGGCGACTGGATCACCAACCAAAAGCCAACTTTCGCACCCGATATTCACGCCCGCTTCCAGTGGTGTGCGACTTTGACGGATGCCGATCAACAAGCGGCTGAAGCCGAGCGTGCGCTGCTGCAAGCGGAGATCGACAGCTGGTTTGACGATGTCGATTTAATCCTCCTGCCCACTACGCCGGGCGCTGCACCTCTGCTCGGCGCTGAACCTGAGTGGATGGATAACTACCGCAGCCAATTGATGGGCTTAACTGCGCCTGCGGGTCTGGCCGGTTTGCCTCAGGTTCATCTCCCTGTATTGAATGATCAGGGCGCGCCCTGTGGCGTTTCGCTGCTGGGGAAACGCGATATGGATAAAGCCTTGCTGCAATTGGCAATCGAACTTTGCGGTGATGATGGAGAAGCACAATGAGCCAAGTCGCCTTTAGTGCGCCCCACGCGCAGGCCGCTGAGATCGGCTTGAAAATATTGCGTGAAGGCGGCAGTGCGGTGGATGCGATGATCGCTGCCGCTGCTGCCATCACTGTGCTCTACCCGCATATGAATAGCTTGGCGGGCGATGGCTTTTGGTTGATCCACAAACCCGGCGCCGAGCCGATTGCGATTGATGCCTGCGGCTGTGCGGCACAAATGGCGAGCATCGATTGGTACAAAAGCAAAGGCTTTGAGCAGATTCCCAGCCGCGGCGCGCTCGCCACCGTCAACATGGGCGGCACTATTGCAGGCTGGCAAACCGCGCGCATTATCACCTCCAGCAAAGCGCCTTTGAGTCATTTGCTCGCGCCTGCGATTGCCTTGGCGCGTGACGGTATTCGCGTCACCCACAGCCTCGCTGCGGCCAGCCGTAAGCTTGCGGCTGAGCAGCCGGTTGATTCTGAATTCCAGCGCGTATTTATGCCCAATGGTCGCCCGTTAGAAGAGGGCGAAATCCTTACCAATCGCGATCTGGCCAATACGCTCACCATGCTGGTGGCGCAGGGCTTGGACTCTGCCTATCACGGCGAGCTGGCGCAGCATATCGCGCGCGAACTGGAGCAGCTGGGCAGCCCGCTGCGCATGGCGGATTTACAGAATTATCGCGCGGCAGTGCTCAAGCCGCTGTCGGTATCGACTCGCTTTGGCCGCTGTTACAACCTGCCTGCACCTACGCAGGGTGTGGCATCGCTACTGATTCTGGCGATCTATGACCGTTTGTATCAACACGAGTGGACTGAAACCGAGCGCGTGCATGGTTTGATCGAGGCAACCAAGCTGGCGTTTATGGTGCGCGACCGCGAAGTGACCGACCCGCGCCGCCTGAGTCCGCGCTGGGCGAGTCTGCTGGCGGATGAGCATATCGACCAATTAGCTGCGCGTGTTACCGAAACTGCGCTGCCCTGGCCGCAAGTCGCCGAACCGGGCGATACCGTGTGGATGGGCTGCGTGGATGGCCAAGGCACTATGGTCAGTTTTATCCAAAGTATTTACTGGGAATTTGGCTCGGGTGTGGTTGTGCCCGGCACTGGGCTGGTATGGAACAACCGCGGCGTGGGTTTTAGTCTCGACAAGCAACATCGCAACGCCCTGACTCCGGGCTACAAACCTTTTCATACCCTCAACCCGGCGCTGGCCGTGCTGCACGATGGCCGCCGTATCAGCTATGGCACAATGGGCGGCGAAGGCCAGCCGCAGACCCAGGCTGCGCTTTTTAGTCGCTATATGTACGACGGTCTGCCGCTGGATGAAGCTATCAGCCGCGGGCGCTGGCTACTCGGTCGCACCTGGGGCGATAGCAATCACGATTTAAAAATGGAGCAGGATTTGTTCGATCAATTGGGTACCCAGTTACAAGCGCGCAAGCACACTATCAAGGTGGTAGCGCCACACAGTGAAATCATGGGGCACGCAGGTGCAGTGGTCAGTGATGGCGATCATGTTATTGCCGCGAGCGATCCGCGCAGCGACGGCGCTGGTTTGGTTGCTAGCCTGGAGCGCAAGTTATGAGTGAGTTTATGAGCCAATGGCTGCCAACCATTCTGGCGATGCTCGCCACCGGCGCGGCGGCGGGAATCCTTGCGGGATTGCTCGGCGTGGGCGGCGGAATCGTAATCGTGCCGGTGTTGTTTTTTGTGCTGCAAAGCATGGGCATTGGCGCTGCCACCGCGATGTTGGTGGCGACCGCGACGTCCTTGTTGGTGATTGTGCCGACCAGTATTTCCTCGCTGCGCGCACATCACAAACGCGGCAATGTGGATTGGGATCTGCTCAAACGTTGGGCGCCGTTTATGGTGGTTGGCGTATTGCTCGGCAGCGCTTTTGCACTTCACGCCAAAGGTGAAGTGACCAGCGCCGTGTTCGGTGTGGTCGCACTTCTGGTCGCAGCGAATATGCTGTTTCGCGCCAAGTCGCCACCCATCGCCGAACAATTGCCCGGCAAAGTGGGGCAGGGTGTTATGGCCTCAACTGTCGGTTTTTTCTCGGTGATGATGGGCGTAGGCGGCGGCACTATCGGCGTGCCCTTACTCAATGCCTGCAATTATCCGCCCCATCGCGCAGTGGGCACGGCTTCCTGTTTTGGGTTGCTCATCTCGATTCCCGGTGCCATCACCATGTTGCTGGCCAAAACCCCGGCCGATGCGCCCGAAGGCATGATCGGCATGGTCAATCTGCCCGGCTTTTTATTGATCGTCCCGCTCACTGTCGCGCTCGCACCTGTGGGTGCATGGATCGGCTCGAAATTGGAACCGATTATGTTGAAGCGCGTGTTTGCCGTTTTCCTCTGTATCAGCGGCGGTCGTATGTTGATGCAGGTAATCGGCTAGCGATGGCCGTTGTGTAAAACCTTTTTCGTTCTGTGCATTGGTGTTTTTTCGGAGTCTTGTAATGTCTGATTTGTATCGCGTTGATCCTTCCCTGTTGCGCCCTTTTTCACCGCCGCCGCGTTTGCTCATGGGGCCGGGGCCAATCACTGTTGATCCGCGTGTATTGCGTGCAATGTCCGCGCAGTTGATCGGCCAGTACGATCCGGCGATGACTCAATGTATGAACGAAACAATGGCGCTCTATCGCGGCGTATTTAAAACCCGCAACCAGTGGACGATGCTGATCGACGGCACCTCGCGCGCTGGTATCGAAGCGGTTTTGATTTCGCTGTTGGAGCCGGGCGATAAAGTATTGGTGCCAGTGTTTGGCCGCTTTGGTCACTTGCTGTGTGAAATCGCCGAGCGCTGCGGCGCTGAAGTTCATCAAATTCACAAAGAATGGGGCGAGGTATTTACGCCCGATGAAATCGAAGACGCGATTAAAAAAGTCCAACCAAAAATGCTGGCGATAGTGCAGGGCGATACCTCTACCACCATGCTGCAACCGCTCGAAAACCTCGGCGAAATTTGCGCACGTCACGATGTGTTGTTTTATTCCGATGCCACCGCCTCAATCGCTGGCAATCCGTTCAATACCGATGAATGGCAGTTGGATGCAGTCTCCGTCGGCCTGCAAAAATGTTTGGGTGGGCCATCGGGCAGCGCGCCAATTACGCTGAGCGAAAAAGCCGTAAAAGCGATTCGCAAACGCCGCCATATCGAAGCGGGTATTCGCACCGAGAATCACGTCGCCGGTAGCGGCCGTCGTATCGCCTCCAATTATTTTGATCTGGGTATGATCATGGATTACTGGGGTGAAGAGCGCCTTAATCACCACACCGAAGCCACCACCATGCTCTACGGCGCACGCGAATGTGCTCGCTTGCTGTTGGAAGAGGGGATGGATAACGCCATCGCTCGCCATCAATTACATGGCACTGCAATGGCGCAGGGCTTGGCGGCGATGAATTTAAAATTGTTCGGCGATCAAGCACACAAGATGACTAACGTCGTCGGCGTTTATATTCCCGAAGGTGTTGCCGGCGAAGCGGTACGCAGCAGTATGCTCAATGATTTTGGAATCGAAATCGGCACCTCTTTTGGCCCGTTACACGGCAAAATCTGGCGCATCGGCACTATGGGTTACAACGCGCGTAAAGACGCCGTGTTGCAAACGCTCAGTGCGCTGGAATCGGTTCTGGCCAGTGTTGGGCATAAACAAACGGCCAATGCCGGTGTGGATACCGCATTGAGCATCTATTCTAAATAAGATGCTAGCGCAATCTGCACTGATTCATCGTATAAGCGAATTTAAGAAAAGGGGAACAGCAATGATTCCATCGGTAATCGCAGCGGATTTTTCCGGCGTACCTAATTTAACTGAACTGGCCTCGCGTGAATTTTTAGCAGGCTTGCCCAAAGCCGAATTACATATGCATCTCGACGGCGCACTCTCGCCCGCGATGATGTTTGCACTCGGCCAACGCAATCAAGTCAACTTGCCGTATAACAGCGTTGAAGAAATCGAAGCCGCTTATCAATTTACCAATCTACAAAGCTTTTTGGATTTGTTGTACCAAGGTGCATCGGTACTCAAAGACGAACAAGATTTTTACGACCTCACACGCGATTATTTTTTAAAGTGCAAAGAAGACAATGTGCGGCACACCGAATTGTCATTTGATCCACAAAGCCATACCGAGCGCGGGATTCCATTCGACACCGTGATCAGCGGCATTTTGCGCGCTATGGCCGATGCAAAAAAAGAATGGGGCATCAGCTCCAAACTGGTCATGGATTTTTTGCGTCACTTAAGCGCTGATAGCGCCATGAAAACGCTGGAAGAATCTCTGCCTTGGAAAGACAGCATTATCGCCGTAGGTTTGGACAGCTCCGAAGTCGGTCATCCACCCAGCAAATTCACCGAAGTATTTAAACGCGCCCGCGCCGAAGGCTATCGCATAGTCGCCCACGCCGGAGAAGAAGGCCCGCCGAGTTATATTTGGGAAGCAATTGAATTGCTCAAAGTTGAACGCATCGACCACGGCGTGCGCTCCGATGAAGACCCAAAACTGATGGAGTTCCTGCGCGAAAAACAAATCCCGCTCACCGTCTGCCCGCTTTCCAATGTGCGCTTGTGTGTGTTTGACAAGATGCAGGATCACAATTTATTTACGCTGATGGACGCCGGTTTGCGCGTGATGATTAACTCCGATGATCCAACTTATTTCGGCGGTTATCTCAATGACAACTACTTCGCGCTCGCCGATGCATTTCCGCTCACGCGCGAACAGGCTTTGTTGCTGGCACACAACAGTTTCACCTCCAGCTTTATCAGCGACGGTGAAAAGCAAGGTTTTATTAAAGAGCTCATCAGCTACGCCAAAAACTTTCATTAATCCGTCTATCAATACTTCGTTAAAAACTGAAATGTTCGATATGAAGTGAAGGTGCTGTAAATAATTCAGAGACCGATTGCAGCATGGATGCTGCAATCGAGCCCCCAGGGATGGGTTTACGGCGAGTCTCGGAATTGTTTTCAGCACCGAAACGCCACTTACTCTAGCGGAAATTATCTTGAACGAAACTATCTTGAATGAAACCGTCTTGAACGAAACCAGCTTCAACGCGCTCGCGAAAACCGTTATGAACTGGTGCGATCAACTCGCCGCTATCAGCTCGAATCCAGAAAACATCAGCCGTTTTTATTTAACGCCAGAGCACAAACGCTGCAATGAACAAGTGGCGCTTTGGATGCAAGACGCAGGCATGGACACATGGGTTGATGCCGCGGGCAATTTATGTGGCCGCTATGAAGCAGAAAATCCCTGCGCAAAAACATTACTGCTTGCCTCGCACCTCGACACCATACCCAACGCTGGCGCCTTCGACGGAATCCTCGGCGTATTAGTCGCCATCGCCGCCGTAAAAATTCTTAACGACAACAACACACGCTTACCCTTTGCAATTGATGTCATCGGCTTTGGCGATGAAGAAGGCACACGTTTCGGCAGCACATTATTAGGCAGCCGCGCCGTCGCCGGAACCTGGAATCCCGATTGGTGGAAATTACAGGATCGTGCAGGCATCAGTTTGCAACAAGCCTTTATCGATTTTGATTTGCAGCCCGAAAAAATACACGAAGCAGCGCGAAAAGCAGATGACATTCTCGCCTACCTCGAAGTGCATATTGAGCAAGGCCCAGTACTGGAAGATGAAAATCTCGCACTGGGAATCGTAACCTCCATCGCTGGCGCGCGCCGCTTTAGCATCGACATTACCGGCTACGCTGGCCACGCAGGAACAGTGCCAATGGCAATGCGCAAAGATGCGCTAGTCGCCGCCGCATTAGGCATTGTACAAATCGAAACTATCGCCAAAGAATTTAATGTTGTCGCAACCGTCGGAAAAATTTTCTGCGGCCCGGGTGCAGTGAATGTCATTCCCGGCAACGCCAGTTTTACGCTGGATATTCGTTCGGGCGACGATCAACTGCGCGATCAAGCATTTGCAAAAATTCAACACGAACTGGATATGATTTGCGAAAGCAGAAAACTCAGCGCCAATTGGCAAGAAATTCACAATGCGCCTGCGGTGCTTTGTGCTGACTGGATTCAGGATATGCAAGCCAGCGTGCTCTGCGATATGAATCTTTCACCTTATAAATTAATGAGTGGCGCCGGTCACGATGCAATGGCACTGGCCGATATCTGCGACGTTGCAATGTATTTTGTGCGCTGCAAAGGCGGTGTAAGTCATCACCCCGATGAATCAGTGACTGAGGCCGATGTTGCACTCGCGATTGAGTCACTCAGCCGCACACTGGAAAAATGGGCACAATAAAATTTTAATTTTGAGGGTTTATCATGGATAAGCTGTACATCACCGCCAACGAATTATTATTGGACTCTTTTAAATTGGCCGAACAAATTTTTCAGCGCGGATATCGCCCGCATTTTATTGTCGGCGTTTGGCGCGGCGGTTCGCCCGTGGGAATCGCAGTGCAAGAATATTTGGAATATGTAGGGGTGGCGACCGACCACATCGCTATCCGTACCTCGTCTTATTACGGTATTGATAAACAGAGCAAAGATATTCGTGTACACGGCCTGGATTACATCGTAAAAAATGTCGATGCCGATCAGGAGTTATTAATTGTTGATGACGTGTTCGACTCTGGTCGTTCAATTAAAGCGGTAATCGATGAGATCAGACGCAAGTCGCGCCGCAATGCGCCCAACTCCATCAAAGTTGCTACGCCTTGGTATAAACCTTCGCGCAACCAAACCGATATCAAACCTGATTTTTATGTGCATGCTACCGACCGTTGGTTGGTATTTCCGCATGAACTTTGTGGCTTAACCCCGCAAGAAATTTTGCAGGGCAAGGGCAGTGAAATTGCCGATACCATTGCGCGTGTCACTGGTACCGGACAATTTAATGAAGAAAAGTAATTGTGTTGTTAACACTCCGCGATATTACATTCCGAGACTATACAATCGCGGCCTTTTTGTTTCGCTAAATACAAACGGCGATCAACCTTGTTGATGAAATCTAACTGTTGATCATTAGGCGTAGGCACAATAGTGCCCACGCCAAGGCTGATGCTCAGGTGCGGGCCGATGCTGGATTTAGCGTGGTGGATTTGCAGTTTCGCAATCGCTTCACGGCAGTGCTCGGCAACTACCGCCACGGCTTCTGCGCTAGTCTCCGGCAATACCAATACAAATTCCTCACCGCCAAAGCGCGCCACAAAATCCCGCGCGCGCAAGGCGCATTCATTCAGCGCCTTACTCACTGCTTTCAAACAATCATCGCCCTGCAAGTGACCGTAGTGATCGTTGTACTGTTTGAAATAATCGATGTCCACCATGATTAACGACAGCGGCTGACCGGTGCGTTTGGCATTGCGCCATTCAATTTCCATCGACAAATCAAACTTGCGGCGATTCGCCAAACCGGTGAGGCCATCTTTGAATGACAACTGCTCCAATTCTTTTTGCAGCTCTACCAATTTCTGTTCGGTTTGCTTGCGCTCGGTAATGTCGAACATAAACCCGATTAATGAATCCACTTCGCCATCGGGTTTGCGCACCACATGCACCACATCGCGAATCCATACAAAGCGGCCATCTTTGGTGAGCGCGCGATAGTCCGCCTCGTGGTCAACGCCCGCTTGGGATTGGCTCACACAAAAATTCACTACGCGGTCGCGATCCTCTTCGTGCATACGCGCCGCCCAATCTTGCACACCGACCCAGCTGCTTGGCTCCCAGCCGAGCAATTCTTCAATCTGTGGACCAATGTAGGCAAAGGTCAGGGTGCTCCAATCAATTTTCCACGGAATAGCTTTGGTGGATTCCAACAAGGTTTTGTAAACACTGGGATCATCTTCCAGTCGGGTGCTCATTGTCTGGCTCCAGAGGCGGTTTTTACGTTGAATGATACGCCATGAGGAGCGCTCCGGCTAATAAATAATCCGTCTATAAACCACACCAGAGGCATGCAGCTGTGACCTCTGGTTTGTGACAGTTTTATGTAAGCAGGTGCTGTTATTGATTAAGTGTTTCGCGGAAGGTGTTAAAGATTTTTTCCGGTTCGGTTGCGCGACAAACGGTAATGGCAGGATAGGATTTATCCTTAACCAAAGTGCCGGCGGTTTTTGCATCCAGATGCATACGCTCTTGGCCATCCCAGATTTTATCCGGCATATTTTTATCAGTGGTTTGCAGCCAAGGGCTGGAAGTCGTTTGATAAAGTGCGCGCAATTGTTGTTTATCCCCATGGCAGAGGGTTTTGTCCATCGCAATAATGACTGACAGAGTGTCCCAAAAATAATATTCGTTGCTGGCGATAAACCAATCATTTTTATCCAATACCGCATCCCAAAATTTTGCCGATGGTGTACTGGCAGTTTGTTTAAATTCTGCAGCTATTTTCGACGTGACGCGCACGGAATTAGTCGCATCTAACCCAACCAAAACAATTGGCAGTTTTGCGGCGAGCACCATGTCGGCAGCAACAGGGTCAACAAAAAAATTCCACTCTGCAGTGGTGTTAGGGTGGCCTTTGGTAAACAGCGGAACAATAATGTTACCCGGTGCATCGACAGTGCCGCCCATAATCACCAGCTGTTCAATTTTGCTTTTATCTCGTGGATATTTTTCTAACCATTGTGCGATGTTAGTTAGTGGGCCGGTGGCAATAAGCGTGACTTTTTCTTTCGATTTGCTAATCGCTTCATGAATGACTTCTGCTGCGTGTTTTTCGCTAACCGGGCGGTCGCTTGCGGGAATAGCAACGCCTGAAAGAGTGTCTGAATCCTTGCGCCATGCATCGGGGAAAACAAAATAGCCATCGAGTGGATAGTCATCCCCACAGGCAACCGGAATCGCTTTTTGGGTTTTGCCGGATAAATCGATCAACGCATTGGTATTGGTTAAGCCTGGCTTGCAGTGGGATTCACCGCTGGCCGCGACTGTGACAGCAATTACATCAGCCTTGGGGTGATGCAATAAATACAAGAGCGCGGCCCAGTCATCGATGGCCATATCGTTGTCAAAAATAATCGGTTTGGATTGTGCGAGTGAACTGATAAAAATTAGAGCAGCCAGAAAATATTTTTTCATTTTGCTTATCACCATAAAAATTAACCTCGCCGCTGATCAATTATCAGCGGCGAGGCGCCAAGGATTTATTTCGCTGAAGGAATAGTGTTTTGGTAGGTCTTCCAATCTTTTAATAGTGTTTGCACTACCTGATTACCTAAACCAAAAGCGGCTTCAATTGCTGGCAGGCCGTTGTCTGGGTAGGGGGCAGTTGTGCTCCAAGCAGCGGTTTTACCCGGTGGAGGAAAACTATAATTGCTGACGGTGCGCAGCACTAATACACGATTGGTATCAACCAGTTTGGCTTTTTCCAATCGATGCAATGCGGTCAGGCTGCCGTTGTCTTCCATATTGGTGGTCATAAAGTTGCTAGTTTTTCCTGCATGCAAATGCATCCAGTCATTCGCCCAGTTATTTAATAATTCGCCGTGCCAGTATGTGCTTGAACCAAGTGTATCGCCAATGGTGACAAACGGTGCGCGTTGCGCTTGTTCAAAACCAGTGTATTGCGCGCGGAAACTTTTCATCGCCGGAGAATCAGCAAGCGGAAAATCTTTGGTGAGCTGATAGGCCCAATCAACCAGTGTTGGATTTAAATCGTAAACGATAGTGTCTACTGTCCAACCGGTAGATTCCTGATTGGGTTCTTTGGCGCCGAGCGGAATTAATCCGTATTTCCAATCTTTGGGAATTTCGCGGCCATCAATTTCATACAGCAAATCGCCATCGACAACATGCTTTGCCCACACACCTGAACCGAGCGATACATCGAGTGGATCGCCACCGCCGATACCGGCAATTACCCAATAAGCTTTGGATAAATCAAAACGCGGGTCAGTGCCCAGCGCCATAATCGATGAGGTTGCGTTAGTAACTCCGCCGCCGGTGCAGATTGCGAGCACGCCTGCATCATTCATGTGCAAGTCATAGGCGCCGAGAGGAAAAGAAAATTTCTTGTCGAGTTTTAAACGTTCAATCCAAAGTTGATATTCACCAGCTTCATCACCTGTGACTTCACCTTTTTCAAACATGCTGACAACAACGACTTTAACGGGAATCGCAGCGCTGGCGCTGAGTGCAAGCATCAAACTGGCTAACACCAGCGCGGCACTGCCGATCAAATTCAACATACATAACCTCAATTTATTGCATTCAAATAAACAATTTCAGTAACTCTTGTCAGTGTGAATCTATCTTTCGGTGTACTGACAAAAGTGCTCGCGTTAATTCATGCAAAAAATTGACCATTGGGTCAGATAAATAAGCAAAGTTATGTATGGGCGAATTATTTGTATCCGCCCTGTAAATAGCGATGAAATGCGAGGTTGACCCAAATCGCTTCGGGGTTAACAGTCCAAGTGGAATTCATCGCCTGTATCGCTTTGACCAGTGCTGGTGCTTGCGCGGGTAGTGCAAGTAAATAGGCAGTTTCATTGCCATTGCTTACCGCGATTTGGGTGGCGCTGGCAAAGCCATCCGCGGAGGTTTTACTGCGATAAAAGGGTTGCCACCAGGAACCAAGAATTAATCCGGTCTGGTTTTCACTATCTTTTTTGGCGTAGCGATTAATCGCTGCGACGAATTTTTCCTTATCATTGATGCTAGGAAATTCAAAGTGCAAATCGTATTCGCTCGCTTCTACCAAGCGGCGATTATTGCCCAAATCGATTAATGACTGGCTGAGTGTGCCCCAGTCATCTCTATATAAAAATGCGGATGTTTTGCGCGAAAAGCCAACGCGCGCTTGCAATCCTTCGCTCGCCAAAAGTGCGAGCAGTTGCTGCGCGTGATCAATGTTGCTGTGGCCATAAACAATATGGCGATCAGCTGCAAATAATGGCCAAGGAGATGTAACCAAATTGTAGCCAGTGGCTATGCCTTTGCCGATTAGCTGGCGCAACTCCAGCGCAAATGCAGAAGGCGCAACGGCGGCAGTAGTTTTCCATTCAGATTCAATGCGCTGATAAAGTGAGGGTTCATTGAGCTGGCCAATGTAGGCTGGATCTGGCTGGTTGTAGTGTGCAACAAAATTCTTTAGTGCTGTTGGGTCGGTAAGTGGCGCGCCCAAAAGCGTCAAGGTAGCAGCTGCCTGTAATTCCGGGAGTGATAATTTTTCTTCATCGGCAAGGGTGCTGAGCGCGAGTGCTTTTTTGCGGCTAAAGGTGGTGGCTAATTCGCTGTAGCCCAATTGTCTAACTGCATCCTGATAATTACCTGCATGGCTATACATTGAAGCCGTTGCGGCCATTGTCAGTACAGAGGAGTAAAACAGTTTTTTAAAATTGCACGAATTTGGCATTGTCAGTTCCGAAAATTGAAGTAAAAAAAGCCCGCAAAAGCGGGCAAACACTACTACGGAGGAGAACTACAAGAACAACTACAAGGACAACACTTACAAAAAATCACTACAAAAATTTAACCAAGTGCAATGAGAACTTCGCCGCTTCACGCGCAGCTATGGGGCCAAGACGCAGATAATCATCATTAGGCGCTTCCTGAGCTACGTTGCTACCAGCACGCACAATCAAATAGGGAACGCCGAGAGCTTCACACACATGACCAAGTGGAGCTGACTCCATTTCCATGATGTCGGTTTTGAATTTATTGCGCAGAGAATCTATGCGCGCTTGGGTAACACCAAATAAATCTGAAGATGACACTACACCGTAACGCACTGAATTTTTGTAAGTGCTGCCGTTTGCAGTAATTGTCTGTGGCTCGTAAGAGTCCATTGCCTGTTTTGCGAGCGCCAAGAGTGAAGCTGTGGGTTTAAATTCATTCTCTACTTCTTTGCCATTGTCAGGGCTATTCATTGGGCGATAGACTATATCGTTTTTGGTCAAGCTGCCGTAATCATGCTCATAGGTATGGGTTGCAACAATCACATCACCGGTGCGCAACTGCTGGTTAATACGAGCACCTGTGCCGGTCATCAACACCAGTCGCGGTTTAAATTCATTAATAAATAATGTGGTGGTCATGCCAGTAAAAGTTTTGCCAATTCCAGTAATTGCAACAACAACCGGTTTGCCGTGCAACTTGCCTTGCCAATAAGGGATACCCCAGAGGGATTTTTTCTCGGGTTGCTCTAATGCATCAGTGAGTACAGGAATTTCTTGTGGTACAGCACCAAGAATAACGATGGTGTCATTCGCTTCATAATATAGAGGTTTATCAGCAGCCTGACTTTGGCTGGATAGGCTCAGCAATAATGCAAAGCCGCTAAAAATTTTGGTTAAAAGCTGCATAACTTACTCTTAAGTTCAGGAAACAATTTCCCAATAGAATTTATTGAATTGATTCGTTTTGTACATAGCTGCTCAATTTTGATAAATAAGCTGCTTTTTCGCTGTCCGGTAGCCATGCAACACGAAATGCATTGCCTACCAGTGTGGCTATTTCTTCGCTGCTAAAATTTCCTTCACGTTGCAACTCAACTAAATTTTCATTCAGATAAGCACGGAAATATGCTGGGTCGTCAGAGTTAATAGTGGCTAGCATGCCTTTATCGAGCATGGTGCGGATTTCATTTGATGTCAGCGATTGCACCACAAAGCGATTGGAAACCGGGCACACAGTTAACCCTAATCCTTTTGCTTTAATCGCTTCGCAAAGCTCATCGCTTTCAAGTGAATTAACGCCGTGATCAATGCGATCAACCACAATTTCATCCAGACATTGGCCGATATGAATCAGGGTGTTCTGCTGATTGACATCACAATGCATGGTGAGTTTTAAACCCATCTCGCGCGCTTTTTTAAAAACCGCAGAAAACTTAACCGGCGGGTTATTTTTTTCATCGGAATCCAAACCGACGCCTATCAACCAATCTTTGTAGGGCTCGGCCATTACCAAATGTTCCATCGCCGATTCAGCGCTCATATCGCGCAGAAAACACATAATTAATTGGCTCTTGATTCCAAGCTTTGCTTCTGCATCAATCTGTGCGGCGCGAATACCGCGAATCACGACTCCAAAATCAACACCGCGACTGGTGTGTGCTTGCGGGTCAAAAAATAATTCCGCGTAAATCGTATTTTGGCTGTACGCCTTGGCTAAATAATTCCAGGTGAGCTGATAAAAATCGGCTTCATCGCGTAGGACTTTCATCGCGCCGTAGTAAATGGTTAAAAACGATGGCAGATCATAAAAATCATAAGCGGCAATTAATTCCTCTGGAGTCTCATAACCCAGCTCAATATTGTTTTTACGCGCAAGCGCAAAACTCAATTCGGGTTCAAGCGTGCCTTCAAGGTGTACGTGTAATTCCGCTTTAGGCATGTTTTCAATAAAAGATTGCATTTGCCTCTCCAGAAAAATGGATAACCAAATTTTAGTTATTTTTCTTACAGCAAGTTCTGTTCCTAAAATGAAAAGAGTGGAAATTAACTGACCAAAAGGACAAGAAATTAAAATCCTGACCAATTAAGGGCCTGCGTACGCACCAAATTGTTTCGCAGTGCTTGTGTGGTGCGCGAAGAGCGGTCGTTTTGGAGTGGTATGTTGGCGAGCCGGCTAGATGCCTTTTGCGCATATAAATAGCGGAAGCGTTCGGAGTCTGGGGTAATAGTTGGGGGTTGGCTTTGTCGCGAATGGTTGCAGTTTAGTGTCGGCAAGATATCGGCTTCATGCCTCTGGTCACAAATTAGCCATTGATAAAAAAGGACTTTTTTTTCATTCCGGTATTGACTCAATAAGGCCAAGCGGGTTTAATGTGCGCCTCTTGCAGCACGGCATAAAACGCTAGCGACAAGCAGGACACGCCCAGATAGCTCAGTCGGTAGAGCAGTGGATTGAAAATCCTCGTGTCCCTGGTTCGATTCCGGGTCTGGGCACCATATACAAAAACCCGAAGTTCGCAAGAACTTCGGGTTTTTTATTGCCTCGAATAAATGGAGCTGCTTTTAGGAGCTATTTACTTAACCTGGGGCTGTTTAAATCACCTAAAAGGTTGTTTGCTGCTTGGGGTGGTCGGGCGATGAATAAAAAATAACAAACATACTGTAAGGAAAAGCACTATGGATGAGCAATATCAATATAAGCAGCGTCAAGTAGAAAAGGACGTTTCGCAGGAGTTTCGTTTTGGAGAGGGACGGATTAGCGCGTTTATTTCCTTGGTGTTGGGCGCCTTAAGTCTGTTGGCGGTGTTCGCCTATCTCTACCCTTCTTATCTCACTACCACTGAATTGCGCCGTGTGTATGATGCTGAGCAATTGCAATTGCTGCTCAAGTACGCCATGTATTTCTCCTTGGGGTTTGGTGTGTTGGCGCTGCTGTTGAATCGCGCGCGTTACAAAATTCCTGCACTGCTCGGGATTGGCTTTACCTTGGTGGGTTTTGCTTTGGGCGGGTATCAGATTCCGGTTGGGGAGGTAGAAGCGCGTGAATTATCTCTGGGAGTGGATTGGCTAATACTCGCATTTTTGGCTTCTGTATTTGTGTTTATGGCATTGGAAAAATTAATTCCTATGCATAAAGACCAACTAATTATGCGCCCCGAGTGGGGTGTGGATTTATTTTATTTTTGCTTTAATCATTTGGCGATTTCTGCCATTTTGATTTTTGCCAACTATCATGCCAGTCACTTTAATTGGGCGCTAAGCGCTGACGTGCAGGCTGCAGTGCAGTCTTTGCCGATTGTGGTGCAGGTGGGCTTGATTATTATCTGCGCCGATTTTGTACTTTATTGGGAGCATCGCGCTTTTCATGAGGTACATAGCCTCTGGCCAATTCACGCGGTGCATCACTCTATTGAGAATTTGGATTGGCTGGCTGGATCGCGCGGGCATTTTATTCAGGTGTTTTCCGAGCGCGCTACGGTCATGATTCCGTTGTATTTGCTCGGTGCTGATGAGCAGGCGTTAAATATTTATGTGGCCTTTGCGGCGCTTCAGGCGATTTTGATTCACTGTAATGTGTCAATTCCCTTTGGTCCGCTGAAATATATTTTTGTTACACCACAGTTTCATCATTGGCATCACAGTTCAGAAAAACCAGCGATTGATACCAATTATTCGGCACACACCATTTTGTTTGATAAGTTGTTTGGTACCTATCATTTTCCCAAAGAGCATTGGCCTGCCGATTACGGTACTACCCTGCGGTTGCCACGCAGTGTGTTGGGGCAGTTGCTGTATCCGTTCACTGCTAATTACAAGCGCTGGAAGAAAAAGCGCGATTCGTGAATATCTGGATGGGATGCTATTTATCGTAAGAAACCCATTGTTCCGGCGGTAGTTGGCGAAAGCGTTTGTATTCCCACTGATACTGGCTTGGTGCTTTGCGCACAATGTTTTCCAAATCAGCATTCATTGCCGCCGCTGAAATTTCCAGCTGTTCATTGAAAATATCCGGGTTGGCGTCGGCAACATATAAGTGAAACCCTTTTTCCGCTCTCAGTGCGTAGCAGTAGCACACCTCGCATTCCGTTCGTTTGATTAGGTTGTGGATCAGGCTCATGGTCCATGCAGGTTTATTAAAGAAGGGGGAAATTATTCGCCCGGTATTTCGATCCGGCACCTGATCTGGAAGTATGCAGATCGCTTGTTTATTGCGTAAGGCTTGCAGCAATTTTTTGATTCCATGCGGATTACTGGGGGCCATCTGCATATTTTTTTCTTGCCTTGCTTGTAGAATCAAATTATCTATTTTCGCGTATTTAGATGTTTGATATAGGGCGGTTAGTGGAAGTTTTTGCGCCAGATATGCAGCTGCCACCTCCCAATTTCCTAGATGCAGGGTGATAACAATCAGGCCGCGATTTTTTTGGAGTTTTTCTGTCAAAAGATTTTCATTGGATTCACCCGTAATTTGTGAATTGAGCCAATTCCAATCAGATTGCCAAATTTTACTTGCCTCCATAAACGCTTTTGCTGTCTCGCACAGGCTTTGTTTGGCGAGTGTGCGTTGCTCTGCTGGATTCAAATCGGGAAAGCATATTTTCAGATTAGTCAGTGTGGTTTTTTTTGCGCGGCTACTTATTAGCCAATTGCAATGACCTAAAAATGTTCCCAGATTTCGGAGTAATCCAAACGGGAGTAATTTCATTGCTTTCATTGTTAAAAACGCTAACCAACTTTTCATAGCACTCAACTTTTACCTCTGACTCGGCTTTCACCTAAACCGAAATACTGAGTCGAGTATCTCTTATCTTTGAGCAATCTGGCCATATGATTTGAGGTTTAATTTTTTTGGGTTGGTTATTAGTGTCCCCAGCCTTGAATTATTCCTAAAAAAAACTTGATGGTGACTGCGTTTAATAGGTCGATGAAAAAAGCACCTACGAGCGGCACCACTAAAAATGCTTTTAGCGATGGCCCGTAGCGCAGGGTAATCGCATCCATATTGGCGATAGCAACCGGTGTTGCGCCCAGCCCTAAGCCGGCAAAACCGGAGGAGATGACTACTGCATCGTAATCGCGCCCCATAATTCTGAACACCACAAAGACGGCGAACAGCGTCATTACCAGCGTCTGGATTAGCAGGGCGACGGTGACGGGGGCGATGGAGTGAGCGAGGGCGCTGAACTCCATGCTCATCAAGCTGATACTGAGAAAAATGTTCAAGGCCACTTCGCCAAATTTGGAGACGGTGACCGGGTGCAACGATACCTTGAGGGCATCAGCGGCATTGGTGAGCAAGATGCCAACGAGCATGGCAGTGAGGAATCCGGGCAGCAGGAAGCCTTTGGTCGATAAGTATTGATTCACGCTGTGGCCAATTTGAACGCAGAGCGCGAGTACCAACAATACCCCAAGAATAGTGCGCAGCTGCCCCGCACTAGATTGCGGTTTGGCGGCTTGGGCTGCTTGGTTGGCTGTTTGGTCTGGTGCTTGCTGGGCGGATGTAGGTTGGGTGTTTGTTGGAGGAGTGGTGAAGGGCGTTTGTATTTGGTAGCGATTCATCAACCACTTGGCAATCGGGCCGCCGACTATACCGCCGGCAACCAAGCCGAAGGTGGCAAAGGCAATGCCCAGCTCGCGCGCTGATTTCAATCCTGCTGCTTCGGCTTCTGCGCCCCAGGCGATGGCTGTGCCGTGGCCGCCGGCGAAGGAAATGCTCCCGGCAATCAGACCATAAGCGGGGTGATGACCAAAGGCTGTCGCTATGGCGATGCCTATCACATCCTGTAAGACCAGAAAGGCAAAAGCGACCGCGACTAGCAGTGCCAGCGCTTTTCCGCCGCGCATTAATACATTGAATTTTGCAGCCAGCCCGATGGTGCTGAAAAAAACCAGCAGCAGAATGTCGCGTACCTGCATATCAAAACTGAGTTTGATGTCGGTGAGTTGGTAGGTGATTGCGGTCATGATGCTAAACAAAACGCCGCCGGTAACTGCCGGAGGGATATTGTTATCGCCCAGCAGTGTAATTTTTTCATTGAGATACATGCCGGCGTAAAGCACCAGAATACTGATGGTCAGCGTTTCCACCGGAGTGATATTAATCAGGGTCATAGGGGCAAGCATCTCCATATAGTGGATTGAGGAATATCCATCGCGCTGGTGCATGATTTAACGGCGGTATCTGAATACTAGCCCAACTATTTCAGATCGCCTAAACGGGGCGGGAATGTTAATCTGGCGGCTGTTTTTCAGCGCTTAATGCTCCTGCTTCACTCGTCTACTCAGGTTTTGCTCATGACTAATAACGATGTTCTGCGTCGCCTCCGTTTTATTTTTGATTTCAGTGATTCGCAAATGATGGCCTTGTTTGCGTCGGGCGGATTCAATGCGTCGCGCGAGCAGGTTAGCGATTGGATGAAGAATGAAGAAAACCCGGATTTTAAAGTGCTGCACGATGTACAGCTGGCGATTTTCTTGAATGGTCTGATCAACAAAAAAAGAGGTCAGCGCGAAGGTGCACAGCCGGAGCCAGAAAAAAAACTCAACAACAATATTATTCTGCGTAAATTAAAAATCGCGCTGGAATTTAAAGACGACGACATTCTGGAAATGATGACTCTGGCCGGTTTTCCCTTGGGCAAACACGAGCTGAGCGCTTTTTTCCGCAAGCCGGGGCACAACAATTATCGCGAGTGCCAATCGCAGGTGTTGCGCAACTTCCTGAAAGGGCTGCAAATTAAATTGCGCGGCACTGGCGCTGATACTGCCGAACCTGCAGCGCAATAATCTGCCATCTCAATTGCGGTATCGATCTAAACCAAACCCGTTTTCATAACAAATGCTTCCGTTCGCAGCAGGTATGCTGGATTACACTCAGGTGAGTGATATTCATGCTGCGGCCGGGAGTTTTTGTTTATGCGTACCTATATCCGCCATCCCACCTCTATTCCTATTCATGTTTGCGCCGGTGGCGATAAAGAGTCGCGCGTACGTGTGCGCAACCTGAGTGCGGGCGGCTTGTGTTTTATCACCGATAAACCGGTAAAAGTCGGCACAATGGTCGAGTTTGATATTCCTGTGACAAGCCCTGATTACCACGGCCGCGGTGTTATTGTGTGGCGCCGTGAGCAATCGCCCCAATCCTATGAAGTGGGTGTGCGCTTTACCAGCGACGATGAGTTTTTTCGCACGCGCATGGTGGAGCAGGTATGCCAGATTGAGGATTATCGCCAGCGCTTGGCGTTAAAAGGGCGGCAGTTGACGAGCGAAGAGGCGGCGCTGGAATGGATTGAACGCTACTCCGCCAATTTTGATAGCGCTGCACAACATTAAAGCTTTGCTGTACACATAAAAAATCTCGCGCATCGGTTGATGGCGAGATTTTTTATTGCCCGCTTTTCAGCGGGTGTGATTGGTTAAAACGAGTGAAATTACTGCGGATTTTGTAAGCGGCGGTTAATCAGGTCGCTTTCAATACCTTTCATGGTTTTATCGTCTAGCGGATACCAGAGAGTGAAGATGGTGCCGAGGATGCCAATCACTACCGGAATGCCGGTCATCAGCATCACCATACCGGGAACCGATGCAGTAATGGTGCTTTCAACGCTTGCGTCATAACCATAAAGTGCCAGCACGATCAGCACCATAGCGCCCGCAAAACCGTGGCCGGTTTTGTTGATGAAGGTTCCCGCAGAGTAAATCAATCCGGTTGCGCGGCGGTTATTTTTCCACTCGGAGTAATCAACCGTATCGCCCAACATACTGAAGAACAGCACTGGCATCATGCCCGCAAAAAATTCACCGATGGTGGCTAATACCAACATCGCAGTGACATTCTCGGATGGAACGAAATAGATCGCGCCGTTAAAGATGGAGCCGAGCACAAAAGAGGTGATCATCAGCGTGCGTTTGTTGAATTTATTGGATAACCAGCCGGTAGCAACTGCTGCAGCCAAGGACGCCAGTAACGTGATCAGGAAGTAAACGCTGATCAGATCCGGACGCTCCAGATAATACTTGAAGTAATAACTGGCGGCGCTTGGGCGAACCACGGTGAACAGGCCAAACATAATGCCTACACCGAGCAAAATCAGCCAAGGCTTATTGGTGAGCAGGTCAGCCAAATCTTTTTGTGTTGGCGTGAGGGATTCGGTCGGACGAGAAATAATTTTCTTGCGCAAATGAATGGTGTAAGCAAAAGAGGCGAGCATTAAACCAAGTGCGATGTATTTGTAGGTTGCAGGCCAGTCTTGCATTGCCAAGCTGATGATAAACAAACTGATACCAAAAACCGGAATCAGAATCACGGGCAAATTCGAAAAGAGATCTTTCATCTCCTCGCCAAACGTACCGTGATTCTGCACGGGCGGTTTGATGCGTTCAGTGGTGGATTTATAAGTAATCAGCAAGAACACAATCAGCAGCACTGCAAAAATCAGCATGGTGCGTTGATAGCCAACGGCTTCATCGCCCTTACCTAAAATGCTCACCAATTCGGGCAGGCTGGTCATTACCAGCAGGCCGCCTGTGAAGGCGCCGATAAAACGGAAGCTCGATAAGCTCGCGCGCTCTTTTACGCTGTCGGTCATTACGCCCATCAGTGCGCCGTAGGGTACGTTGTTGGCGGTGTAGGCGAGCGTTAAGCACAAATAAATCACGAAGGCGTAGATAAGTTTGCCGGTGTAGCTAAAGTCTGGTGTAGTAAAAATCAGCGCAAGAAAGAGGGCGAGGAAAGGCGTTGACCAGAGAATCCAGGGGCGGAATTTGCCGTTTCTGGTATTAGTGCGGTCGGCGATGGAGCCCATCATGATGTCGCTAATGCCGTCGGATAAGCGCACGATCAGAATCAAAATAGTCGCGTGAGCTGCGGCTATGCCAAAGGTATCTGTGTAAAAAACGGGGATGAAAAATCCGCTGCGCCAAACAAAGTTGGCAGCGGCATCGCCCATGGAATAGCCGATTTTCTCTCGCAGTGAGAGCTTATGAGTGGATTGCTGCATGGTCTCAAAACCTCGTGATTGTTGTTCTGCTCAGAATGATTTTTATCGATTGTAGTTGTTGTGTAGTTATCGTGTAGCTATCGCCTCGTATTCGAAGCTTACTGGTTTTTATTCTGATGCTCTTCCCTGCATGACATCGCTGTCATTTCTGGTTTTTTTAACTGCGCTTGGAACAGAGGCCACCCGGGGTGGCCTCTGTGATCGCTCTCACTTGATCGAGCGTTGTACTGCTTTTTATATCGGTATTACTTGCCAGCTTTGTAAGTTTCAGCGGCTTTTTGGATTTCTGCGCGCGCTTCTTCCAAGTCGCCCCAGCCAGCTACTTTAACCCACTTACCTTTTTCCAGATCTTTGTAGTGCTCAAAGAAGTGTTCGATTTGCTTGAGGGTGATCGCAGGCAAGTCTTGCAGGCTTTTTACTTCGCTGTAAATGGTGGTCAGTTTGTCGTGCGGAACCGCAACGATTTTCGCATCTTCACCGGCTTCGTCGGTCATCTTCAATACGCCCAGTGGACGGCAGCGAATTACTGAGCCTGCTTGTACTGGTTGTGGGAATACCACCAGAACGTCGGCTGCATCGCCATCACCGCACAGGGTTTGCGGGATATAACCGTAGTTGCATGGGTAGTACATGGCAGTGCTTACCAAGCGGTCAACAAACAGTGAGTTACTGTCTTTGTCGATCTCGTACTTGATGCCAGAGTTCATTGGGATTTCGATAACTACGTTAAAGTCATCGGGCAGGCTTTTGCCCGCTGGGACAAGTTCAAAACTCATGATGTGTTCCTGAAGTTTATGATTAAAAAACTAGATGTGGTCGTGTTCTTCGAGCTGATAGGGCGCGGATTCTACCACAACAAGATCGCCACTATGGCAATGGCGGCGAGCACGGCGGCAACCAGCGCAAGCCAGACGGTGCGGCGGTTGGCTTGCAGCTTGGGCTCGATGCGATTGCCGGGGGAGGTGGGGCGGGTCTTCCAGCGTTTGGGTTCACTGCTGGGCAGTTTGCGTTCAACCGGTTTGCTCAGCTCATCGATAGGCTTGCGGATGCGGATTTTGCTGTCTTCCAAATCCGGCGCCACTATGCGGAAGGTGTAAACGTCCAGACGCAAGCGGTCGCCATTATTGGCGGTGGCGTTATCGATGCGCAGCTCATTGAGAAAAGTGCCGTTGGCGGAGCCTAAATCCTTAATGCGTAGATGATTGCCTTCGATGCAGATCTCGGTATGGCGGCGCGATAAATGAGTGCCGGGGATGACGATATCGCACTGGTTGCCGCGTCCAATCACCGTGCTGTGGTCGGGTGACAGGATAAAATGCTTGCCCGCAAGCCAGCTGCCATCGGAGACGAGACGCCAGGGCGGGGTATAGGTTTCTTTGGATTTATCGGGCAGGCTGCGTGGGTCGAGGACGATAATTTCAGCGGTACCGATTTTGATAATATCGCCGGGCAGGATTTCTTTGTGGGTGATGCGTTGGCCGTTGATAAAGCAGCCGCTACGGCTGTTGTTATCTTTGAGGAAGTATTTGGTGTTTTCCTGAATCACCTTGGCGTGTGCCGGGTCGATTCCTTCTTCATTAATTACTAGATGGTTGTCTGCTGCGCTGCCAATCGAGAACAGTTTTTCAACGACCCATAACGGGGGGCGTCGATTGTCCTTAAAATGAAGTTTGAGCATGGCAGATTCCGTTTTGGCGTCTAAATCATCTTTAATTCACTATCTACCCTGATTTTGCCGAGCATGGCGCGAATCCTGTGTTGTGCATGACCTTATTCCCGAATTCTATTAACTCATGCTCTAAAGGGCAATCTTATGACTGATATTCCTGAAAACTCCACTCCACCTGTAACGCCAGTAGCTAAAAATAAAGTGACCATCCACTACTGCAATATGTGCCGCTGGATGCTTCGCTCCGCGTGGCTCGCACAGGAGCTATTGAGCACTTTTGATGGCGAGTTGGATGAGGTGGCGTTGCACCCGGGCACTGGCGGTGTATTTCACGTGTGGCTCAATGATCAATTAGTGTGGGACCGCGTTGCCGATGGCGGCTTCCCCGAAGCCAAGGAACTAAAGCAGCGGGTGCGCGATCTACTCTGCCCGGAGCGTTCACTTGGCCACAGTGATGGCCATAAGCGCGCCGACTGACTTTTGTAACTAATCGCCCGAGCCATTTTGAGTTGATGGCCTTTTTACTGTTTTACCGGTGGGTGGCTGGCATAATGGCGCCACCCTTCTGGAGGATTCACGTCTGACCCGCCGCTGGTGGTGTCGCTCAGGGATATTTCACCCATTGGATTTTTTCATGCAGACATTTTCACGTTTTTGTTCGTCGTTTACCCGCTTTTATCGCGCGCTGGTTATTGACCGCCCCTATCATGTTTTGACCGCATTGGTGCTCGTCACTCTTATCGCTGCGGCGGGCATGCCCAATTTCAAATTGGATGCCTCGGCCGACTCGCTCACGCTGGAGCACGATACCTCCATCGATTATCTGCGCGAGATTTCCAAGCGCTACCAAAGCGGCGATTTTCTGGTGCTCACCTACACGCCCAAAGCCGATATTTTTTCCGATGAATCGATCAATACGCTGAAAGAATTGCGCGATGAACTCGCCAGTGTTGATGGTGTTGCCAGCGTCTATTCCATGATCGATGTGCCGCTGCTTTACAGCCCCATGCGAACGCTCGCCGAACAAAAAGAGTCCACGCGCACATTGCTGACGCCGGGCGTGGATCGCGCCATGGTTAAGCAAGAGTTTTTAACCAGCCCGATTTATCGCGATATGTTGTTGAGCCCCGATGGCACTACCTCGGCGATTTTGCTCAATTTAAAAGTGAACGATAAATACATCCAAATGGCACGCCATCGCGATGCACTGCGTTTGAAACGCGACAAAGAAGGTTTGAGTGTTGAAGAAACCAAAGAGCTGGAGCAGGTATCGGCTGACTTTTTGGCATATCGCACCAAAACTGCTGCGCAGGATGCCGCGCGTGTAGAAATCGTGCGCAATATAGTTGCGAAGTATCAGGATCGCGCGCAGATTTTCCTCGGCGGCGTCAGCATGATCACCACCGATATGATCGCCTATATCAAAAGTGATCTGGTGGTATTTGGCGGCGCGCTGCTCGCATTTATGGTGTTTATGCTGGCGTTTTTATTTCGCCAGTGGCGTTTTGTGGTGTTGCCGCTGTCGGCTTGTTTGATGTCGGTAATCTGGATGCTGGGTTGGCTGAGTTGGATTGATTGGCGGCTCACGGTCATTTCATCCAACTTCGTTGCGCTGCTGTTAATTATGGTGTTTGCGTTCACCATTTATGTGGTGGTGCGCTATCGCGAAATTCACGCGCTCAATCCTGAATGGTCGCAGGCGGATTTGGTGGTGCAAACCGTGCGCGATATGGCGATTCCCTGTTTGTATTCCGCGCTCACTACCATTGTTGCGTTTATGTCATTGGTGATGAGCGGCATTCGCCCGGTAATTGATTTCGGTTGGATGATGACGATCGGTTTAACCGTTGGTTTTGTGCTGGTGTTTGTGCTCTTGCCTGCAGGCTTGATGGTTTTGTCGAAAGGTGAACCTAAAGATCGCGGCGATAATTCCGCTGCGCTCACCATGCAGTTTTCGCGCTTGGCTGAATTTCACGGTGCAAAAATTCTGCTGCTCGCAGTGGTGGTTGGTTGCGTCAGTCTGTGGGGTATTAGCAAACTCGAAGTAGAAAATCGCTTTGTCGATTATTTTAAAAGCGATAGCGAAATCCATCAGGGTTTAAGTGTGATTGATCGCCAACTCGGTGGCACAGTAACACTCGATATTATTCTTGATGCCGATAAATCCAGCATCGAAGTGGTTGCCTCAGATGAAGAGGATCCTTTTGCGGAAGATGCGCCCGCAGAAGAAGATCCCTTTGCCGAAGATGCAGACCCATTTGCTGAAGACGTTGCGGAGGAAGATCCCTTCGCAACTGATGGCGATGCTTTTGCTGATGAAGCTTCATCCACCAAAGCTGAACCAAGTTATTGGTTTAGCGTAGCTGGCCTGGATCAAATCAAACAGCTGCATATGTATCTGGAGTCGCTGCCGGAAGTGGGCAAGGTACAATCGCTCGCAACGGTTTATCAACTGGCGCACGACATCAACAACGGCAAGTTAAATGACTTTGAATTGAATGTGTTGCGCAACATGCTCTCGGATGACATCAAAGGCTTTTTGATCGAGCCTTATTTAGCTGACGATGTGCAACAGACGCGCATCACTATGCGCATTATTGAAACAACGCCTAATCTCAAGCGCGCTGAGTTGGTAGAACGAATTCGTCATTTCGCCACTACCGATGCCGGCTTTAAACCTGAGCAAGTAAATTTCACCGGCATGCTGGTGCTCTACAACAACATGCTGCAAAGTTTATTTACCTCGCAAATTGCCACCATCGGCGTGGTATTTGTCTCCATCATGTTGATGATTATTGTGTTGTTCCGCTCCTTTAAAATCGCAACCATTGCCATATTGCCAAACATATTGGCTGCGGCGACTGTATTGGGTGCGATGGGCTTGGCGGGTATTCCGCTCGATATGATGACCACGACGATTGCGGCAATTGTGGTGGGCGTGGGTGTGGATCAGGCGATCCAATATTTCTATCGCTTCCGTATTGAGTTCGCGCTTGATCAAAATTATGTAGAGGCAATGCATCGTTCACACGCATCGATTGGCCGGGCTATGTATTACACCTCGGTCACGATTATTGTGGGCTTCTCGATTCTGATGCTCTCGCAATTTATTCCGTCGATTTATTTTGGCGTACTGACTGCGTTTGCGATGTTTATGGCGATTGCAGGTTCATTAACACTGTTGCCAAAGTTAATTTTGTTGATGAAACCTTTTGGTCCAGGAAAATAAACTGAGGTAAAAAACTAATTTAGTAAAAACAAAAAGGGGCGCGAAATTTCGCGCCCCTTTTTTATTGTCGTAATTGTTGTAGTGATTGTTGCAGTTAGCTATTGGATTAACATTTACCAGTGCATCAGCGCTTTTAGTTGCGGCGTTAAATCTTCTGCCATAGCTGCATGCTGTGCTTTGGTTGGATGTGCATCCTGCTCATCGCCGGGGTAATGCGGTGACGTCACTTGATGCACTCTGCTGTTGTTTACGCGCGAAATAGTTTCGCGCAGGTATTCAATCAGCGCGGCTTTTTTATCGCCATTTAAAATTGCACCTTCGGTTAACGCAATTTGTGTATTGGGATAATCGTGCAGCAATTGATTCACCAAAGTGACGTAGGTACTGATGTAATCTTCGCGCTCGGGAATGCCCTGGCTAAAATCGTTGGTACCTATGGCACTGACGACTAAATCGGGTTGATAGCCTTGTTTATCCCAATTAACCGGTGCAGCTTGATCGGGAATAGTGAGCGGATAAAAATCCGGCAAATTTAATTCATCCGTTTTGCCATTCCAGCTGCGCACCAAACCCCTGCCGCCGTAACATACCAGCTGCACCTGCGCATTGAGTGCGGCCGCAGTGAGCATGCCGTAGGATTCTTGTGCGTTCGACCAGCTGGGGTTGGATTTTTCACCGGGTACGCGGTCAATCATTTCGGCGCAGGTTACCGAATCGCCGAGAAATAAAATTTTGCGCGCAGGCAAGGGCGATGGTGCAAGCACTTGGCCTTTATCCAACGTAAAACTGTTGAGCGTTGAAATGGCTTGCCAGGTTTCAGTGCGATTGGTAATGCGCACTTTATGTTTGCCAGGCTTTGCAAAGCGAAACAACTCGTAACTGGTTGGTGTCTGCGCAAGTTGAATGCGTGTGGGCGCAGCATCATCCACAATCACATCAACCCAGCCATTACCGGAATTGCTGTGTGCAGTCATACTCAGCTGCGCGCCTTCAACATTCAAAAACACACTCACACCGGGATAGGCAAAACGCAATCCGCCATTATCCAATGGTTGTGCGCGCCCCATCAGACTGATGCGAGCATCGCTGGCCTTGATTGTCTCGGCATTAAGGTTGGTGTTCATTAAAAGTGTGGCCGCCAAAACAGAAAGTGAAACAACGTGTTTAATCATTGCTGCACCTGCTTATTTCAAAAGTTGTTGGATGTCGGGGAGCATGGCATCTGCCCAAACTTGATAGCCTTTCGCTGTCGGGTGCAGGAAGTCAGCCATTATTTCAGGCGAAATGTTGCCATTTTTTTCCAGCAACAGCGGGCCGTAATCTTTGAAAAAGACGGTCGATTTGTTGTCCAGTTTGGCGATGATTTTGTTGAGCTGTTTGATGGTTGCACGCTTGGGTGATTTGCCATCCTGATCCGCAGGGAAAACAGCGTTCAGTAGAATTTTGCTGTTCGGCCACGCGAGCTGTAACTGTTGCACAACGCGCGTGACGCCGCTTGCCGCTTGCTCTGCTGATTCTTGCAGTCCGCCGATATTATTGGTGCCAATTAAGAGCACAATCAGTTTTGGTTGCAGCTTGCCGATAGCGCCGTGTTGCAAACGCCACAGGACATTGCCGGTATGATCGCCGCCGATGCCGAAGTTGGCAGCATTGAGCGGTTTAAAATTCTGCTCCCAAATTTTCCAGTCCCAGCCTGCGGTAATAGAATCGCCCACGAACAGCACATCGACTTGATCGTACTGCGCTGCTAACACATCTTCTGCGTGCATCTTGTCCCAAGTGGCGACCGACATCCAATCGTAATCGATGGCGCGTTTAACCGGGATTGTGCCTGAGTCTTGTGCGTAGCTGCTGTGGCTGAGCGCAGCCAGTGCGATGGCGCAGCAGTTCAGGGTGAGTTTTTTGAATGACAACATAGGGTTCTCCTGCTTCTTTTTACTGATTAGTAGTGAGCGTATTTTTTGTGAAGTCAAACTACAAAGAGTGTGAAATTAAATTACAAACGGTGCGAAATTAAATTGCACTTGTAGGTAAAACTTCGACAAAACAGTATTGCAGGCTGTGTGTTTTTGAGTGCACCTGAAGTGCTTATTATTAAGTTTTCAAGCTTAGTCGCTCGTTGTGCAGATTCAAACTTTGCACACCGGCGATATTTAAAATTAAATCGAGCAGTTCATCCCAAGGCTCTGCATTGCGCATTCCTTTTACTGCTTTATCGATACCATTGGCTTTGCGCAGTAGTTGTTGTAATTGTGCTGGTTTTAAGCGGCGCAGTGCGGCTTGCATCAGCGGTTGGCGCTTATCCCATACCCCCGCTTGTTTGGCTGCCCATTCAAAATGTTTGCCCTGCGCAACCGCTTGTGAGATTTGCACTAGCGCGCGAATTTCACGCGTGACCGCCCAGAGAATATTGATCGGCTCTGTGCCTTCGGTTTTTAAACCCTGCAGGGTGCGCACTGCAGCGCGCGCATCGCCGTGCAGCGCTTTATCGGTAAGGCCAAATACATCGTAGCGCGCGCTGTCGGCAACAACCGACGCCATCAACTCGTAGCTGATGCGATTATCGGTAGTGAGCAGTTTTAATTTTTCGATTTCCTGCGCAGCAGCGAGCAAGTTACCTTCAATGCGCGAGGCGAGTAAATCTATAGCATCGCTATCGGCTTGCAGGCCGGATTGTTGTAAGCGCACGCCAATCCAGCGCGGTAACTGTGCAGGGGTAATGGGCCAGACTTGAATGTGTTGTCCGGCATCTTCAATAGCTTTAAACCATTTGCTTTTTTGCGTGGCGCCGTCGAGTTTTTCGGTGACGATGAGCAACAAATTATCGGGCGCGGGTGATTGTGCGTACTCTTGTAATGCTTTACCGCCTTTATCGCCCGGTTTGCCCGAGGGCATACGCACTTCGATGATTTTTTTTTCGGCAAACAATGACAGGCTGTTAGCGGAGGCGAGCAGTTGCCCCCAGTCGAAACTGGTATCTATATGGTAAAGCTCGCGTTCACCAAAACCATTTTTACGCGCGGCGGCGCGAATTTGGTCGCTGCACTCTTGAACCAGCAGTGGCTCATCGCCCGACACCAAATAAATCGGCGCCAGCTGTTTGCCGAGCGCAGCACCTAATTGTTCGGGTCGCAGCTTGGGCATTTTATTGTGCAGCGGCTTCTGTGGCTGGAGGTTGTTTTGTTGTTGTAGCAGGCTTTTGAGGTGTGACAGGAGCCTGGGTTTTTGCGCTGATAGTTTTCACGCGGCGCAGAATGCTGTGTGCCAATTCGCGGCGCATTTCAATCATGGTCAACTCTTCTTCCTGCTCGGCGCTGTTAGCATTGTTGACGTTGTAATTGTAGGTGCGCGAGGTGCGCGCCATAGTATCTTTGGGGGTGAGTGTGCCATCAGTGTTACTGATGCTGTATTGCGCCGTCATGGTCATCTCATAAGCGCTGGTGAGGGCATCGCTACCTACACCCGCAGTGCGGCGATCTAATTTTTCCACACCGATATTAAGTGTCAGTGTTGCACCTGTCGCTGCTTTGACTTCATTGATTTTGTAGCTGTGCAGCGATTCACGCAGACTGTTTACCAGTGGGCTGTGATTATCTTTGGCGATAATCACCAAATTCATCGGCGCGGTCATCGCCAGCTTGTCATCGCCACTGGCTGAGCCGCGTAAATGCCATCCGCAAGCAGAGAGGGTGAGGACTAATAAGCTGGCGATAATTTTTTTCATAAGGCTCTCGAATTTTTAATCCCTCCCTGCCTCCCTTTTTCAAAGGGAGGAGTTCTGAGTTCCCCCATTGAAAAAGGGGGCTAGGGGGATTGTTTTGATTTCCCTTAGCTAACGGGATTGAAATTAATTAGCAACAATGTTGACCAGCTTGTTGGGCACCACAATCACTTTGCGCACAGTTACACCTTCCAGGAATTTCTGGACGTTTTCCTGTGCCAAAGCGAGTGCTTCAAGCTGCTCTTTAGGTGCATCAACTGCTGCATCCAGTTTGCCGCGCAATTTACCGTTCACTTGTACAACTACTTCGATGGTAGAGCGAGTCAATGCGCTTTCATCGAGTTTCGGCCAGCTTTCGTTGAGCGGAATGCTCTTGTGGCCCAGCGCTTGCCAGAGTGAGTGGCTGATGTGCGGCACGATTGGCGCGAGCAACAAAATCGCTGCTTCCAAAGCTTCGCGTTCAACGGCTAATCCCAATGGATTGGCGCGGTCGGCGAGTTTGCTCACTTCGTTGAGCAATTCCATTGTGGCCGCAATCGCGGTGTTGAAAGTCTGGCGACGACCGTAGTCATCGCTGACTTTCTGGATGGTCTCGTGAGTTTTGCGACGCAAATCTTTTTGCGCTTGCGGCAGAGCGTCCACATCAAGCTTGCCCGGTGTGCCGGCGTTGATATGGCCTTCAACGGCTTTCCACAAACGACGCAAGAAGCGGTTAGCGCCTTCAACGCCTGAATCGCTCCACTCCATGCTCTGCTCTGGTGGCGCGGCAAACATGGAGAAGAGGCGTACGGTGTCGGCGCCGTATTGGTTGATCAGTTCTTCCGGGTCAACGGTGTTGCCCTTGGATTTACTCATCTTGGTGCCGTCTTTCAACACCATGCCTTGGCAGAGCAAACGCTCGAAGGGCTCATCGCAGCTCACCAAGCCTTCATCGCGCATCAGCTTGTGGAAGAAGCGTGAGTAGAGCAGGTGAAGGATGGCGTGTTCGATACCGCCTACATACTGGTCTACCGGCAGCCAGTAATCGGCGGCGGCTTTGTCGAGCATGCCGCCTTCAAAGTTCGGGCAGGTGTAGCGCGCGTAGTACCAGCTGGATTCCATAAAGGTATCGAAGGTATCGGTTTCGCGCTCAACGGCTTGGCCATCAAGAGTGTCTTTTTTCCATTCCAAATCTGCTTTGATCGGTGAGTGGACGCCGTTCATCACCACATCTTCCGGCAACAGCACGGGGAGCTTGTGTGCAGGAACCGGAATCTCACCGCCGTCGGGCAGGTTGAACATAGGGATAGGTGCACCCCAGTAACGCTGGCGGGATACACCCCAGTCGCGCAGGCGATAGTTGGTTTTCACTTGACCTTTATTGGCCATCTCCAGAGTGCTGGCGATAGCGTCGAAGGCGGCGTTGAAGTCCAAGCCATCGTATTCGCCGGAATTCACCAGCACGCCCTTTTCGGTAAAGGCGGCTTTGGTTAGGTCGATCGCCTCTCCGTTTTGGGGTGCGATCACTTGTGAAATAGGCAGATTGTATTTCAGGGCGAATTCGTAATCGCGCTGGTCGTGGGCTGGTACAGCCATTACCGCGCCTGAGCCGTAGTCCATCAATACATAGTTGGCGATCCACACGGATACCGGTTCGCCTGTAATCGGGTGCAGGGCTTTGATGCCCGTGTCGATACCGCGTTTTTCCATGGTCGCCATATCGGCTTCAGCAACGGATTGCACTTTGCATTCAGCGATAAATTGCGCGAGCGCTGGATTAGTTTCAGCGAGCAGTTTGGAAATGGGATGCTCGGCGGCGAGGCTCACATAGGTCACGCCCATGATGGTATCGGGGCGGGTGGTGTAGATATCGAAACCGGTGAATTCGCCAACTGGAGACGCCAAATCAAAGTGCATTTCCAAGCCGCGACTCTTGCCGATCCAGTTGCGCTGCATGGTTTTTACTTGCTCAGGCCAGTTGGGCAGCTTGTCCAAGTCATCAAGCAGCTCTTCGGCGTAGGCGGTGATTTTGATAAACCACTGCGGAATCTCTTTGCGCTCAACCAATGCACCTGAACGCCAGCCACGACCATCGATTACTTGCTCGTTCGCTAATACTGTGTGATCTACCGGATCCCAGTTCACGGTCGCCATGCGTTTGTAGACCAGACCTTTTTCATAGAGACGGGTAAAGAACCACTGTTCCCATTTGTAGTATTCGGGCTTGCAGGTGGTCAGCTCGCGCGACCAGTCAAAGCCAAAGCCGAGTTGTTTCAGCTGGCCGCGCATATGGTCGGTGTTGGAGTAAGTCCAGGCTGCGGGTGCGGTTTGGCGTTGCAGTGCAGCGTTTTCAGCGGGCAGGCCGAAGGCGTCCCAACCCATTGGATGCAATACATTTTTACCCTGCATCCGCTGGTAGCGTGCGATCACATCGGTAATGGTGTAGTTGCGTACATGCCCCATGTGTAGCTTGCCGCTCGGGTAGGGGAACATCGCCAGACAGTAGAATTTTTCTTTGCTGGTATCTTCAACCACTTTGAAGCTTTGGTGTTCTTCCCAGTACTGCTGGGCTTGGGCTTCGACTTCGGCGGGAGTGTATTGTTCTTGCATGGAGGTGTACGGCCTATTACTGAATAGTGAATATGTGAGAAAGGCGGTGATTATAGAGGGATGGCGCTGAAAAGGGGTAGCAATCAGGTAAAACGCGGCTATCTCAACTAAGTGTGCGCAACTGCCTGTGCCGATAGCAACACAGGCGGCGGCCTTTACGCTTACTGTAGATGTTTTGCGAGGAAGGACTCTATGTGCTGATAAATGGCTCGTTTGTCTTTGTCCAGAAAAAAGGGGTTGTGGTAGGCATCTTTGATCGATAGCCATTCAACTTCCTTTTTGGCAGAGCGAAGTGCTTTGACCATGCGCTCCGATTGCTTAAACGGAACTATCCCATCTTTAGTGCTCGCAATAATCAAAACGGGGGCGTTAAATTTGTTTGCATGCAGTAGAGGGGAGTTGGCATCCATCATCTCTTTGTCTATTTTGGGGTCGCCCATTTGGTCACTTAGTCGTTTGATCACTTTAGGGAAGGGTTTAAGCCTTTTGGACGTAAATGCGTGTTGATCGCGCAGATGAGTAACCCCGTTGATGCTTATGGCGCAGCGATAACGATCACCATTCCTCACTAGCCCCATAAGTGCAGCATAGCCACCATAGGAACCGCCAACCAAACAGACGTGACTTTCCAAGGCGTAGCCCTTACTAATCAGGTGTGTCGCAGCATCTTCCAAATCATCTTGCATAAGTCCGCCCCACTGCTTGTAGCCAGCAGTTTCAAACGACAGTCCATACCCTGTTGAACCGCGAAAATTAGGTTGCGCCACTATGTAGCCTCGCGTTGCGATAAAGGTTGCCCATTCATCGTAATAGGCGAAGTCGCGTGCTTGCGGGCCGCCATGTGGCATGATGACAAGCGGGTATTTTTGTCCTTCTTTATAGTTGGGTGGAAAAAGCAGATACATGCGTATATCTGTGTTGTCCCGTGTTTTGTATTTGGTGATGACAGGAATGGGGAGTTTTTCCTGTTCTAATGCTGGGTATTTATGACCGTAAAACCCCAAATTATTTGTGCGGCTGTCATAAGCAAAAAAAGTCCCTGGTAGATTCATGCCTTCCGCTACTCCAAAGAGGCGCCGCTCCTCATGGTCACGCGAGATAAAATCAAATTGATAGTTGCCTAGCTGCTGGCGTACTTGCTGATATTTCTTTTGTAGTGCTGGATCAATGTAGTGATTCACAAGCACATCTTCTTCGATGCGATAACCGACCACCTGATCAGTTTGGGGCGCGAATAACAGGTCGGCTATATCCCGATCTGGGCGCGCGGCAAATATTCTGGTGCGTTTGGTACCGTGTTCGCGTTCCATTATCGCGTAGTAACCGGTTTTGGGATTTCGTTTGCGATAGAGCAGGTTGCCTTCATTTGATAGGCCAGCCAGTGCCCAAGGCTCAATTTCTTGTTCATTCTCGGCATCAAACTCGATACGCTCAAATGGCTCCCAAGTGTTATCACTCTTGAGTCGAAGCAGCAAAATAGTGTGACTGGAAGCGACGAAATCTGCGCGGTAAAGCGGCTTTCCATTTGGGTCGCAAATGAAAAAATACGTGTTGGGTCCGCCGGTTATTAGCCGCTTGGCTGTACCGTCGTAAACATTGATTTTAAAAAGGACTATTCTGTCCTCATCGTAGCCATTGATTAAAATGTGCTGAGGATCGTTCGGCAAAGTGTGTTTGATGTAGGAATGATCCAGATACAGATTGAAGAAATCGCGCTCTTCTTCCTTGAGCAGTACGAGATTATTACCCTTGGTGTCTACTGATACGTAACGGCTGAAATGTGCGTATTCTTTAATATCAAATTTATCTTTTTCACGTTTTTGTGCGCGTTTAATGTGGCTAACGACGAGCGGCGCCCACATTCTCACTAACAGCCGTTCATTGTTTGCCCATTCCAATTGATATGGGCGATTGTAGTTTCCTCCTACAGTACCTGTCTGTTTGGGCTCGCCGCTGGATATGTCGTAGATGTACACAATGGAAGTTCGATCCTTCTTGCGTATTTCTGCCATATGGCGACCATCAGGTGAAAGTTTGATGTCTACAAGGCTGGGCTCAGCAATAAAGTCATCAATAGTCAGTGTTTCAGCTTGCGCAGGTGATGTCAGTGCGAGAAGCGATAAAAATATAATGGTGGCTCTGAACAAAGTGGTCATGAGGCGAGAAATCCCTGGATGTCATTATTATTTGTATGATGTTTTCTTTGCGATCAGTAATGAGTGTTTACTTCCGCGCCATTAGTGTGAGGTAGCAGAAATGTTTTTCCAAGTGTTGGCATATTGGTTGTGGTATTCAGGCTATGCTTAAAATGTAAACAGTGCCGATGAGCATGTGCGTGCCACGCATGTTTTATCTCTCGGCTCGCTCGGTAAATGCGTTTAATGATCTGGATCTCTTTGAGGGCTGCGATTATGAAACCTGCTAATAACCCCTATCACACACCGGCTTCTCGAACCGATCTGTCTGCAGGTGTGGGGGCGGAAAGTACTCTGGGTGCAATCAAACACGAAGTAGATGATCTCGTCCGGCTGGAACTGACCGCCGAGCAAATGCTGGGCGAGGAAGTTGATCTCGCCAAAGCCTATATCAGCGAAGACACTCACGGCCTCTGGCAGGATATGAAGCTGGGTTTGACCGAGCTGGAGCTGATCACCGGTGATTGGCTGTTGCGCGCTGCTGATCCCACTCGTGTGGATTGGCACGAGCACCACTGGTGGGGTGATGAGGAGTCTCAGCTGCGACATTGATTGCGCATCGCCCTATCTGTCCGCCAGTTTGCTAAGCTCTCGCTCGTTTAACCTTCTGTTAGTAGATAAAGAGTATAAGAACGAGCGAGAGAGCCTATGCCTTTTATATCGCGTCCCTTCCTGATCGCGTTTACCCTGTTATTGTCCTGCCTACCTGTAATTGGAGTTGCTAATCCCGTGCGTGATTTACCTGTCGGCCCAATGTATCTCTGGGCTGAAAAGCCTTTGGTTAGTCCTGATCGCGAGCATGTAAAAGACCAGCGTGTCTATGCGGTCGATAATCCCTCTATGACGCCCTACTGGCCGGAGGCTGATAAAGCCAATGGCGCTGCCGTGGTGGTTTTTCCCGGCGGTGGCTATGTGCGCTTGGCGATCAACCACGAGGGGCATGACATCGCCAAATGGTTTGCGGCGCGCGGTGTAGCGGCATTTGTGGT
Source organism: Cellvibrio chitinivorans (assembly GCF_035117775.1). NCBI lineage: Bacteria > Pseudomonadati > Pseudomonadota > Gammaproteobacteria > Cellvibrionales > Cellvibrionaceae > Cellvibrio > Cellvibrio chitinivorans. The sequence continues at coordinate 71,854 of NZ_JAYKKN010000001.1, read as the reverse complement.
CAAGTATCGGATGCAGGAATACGGCTTTCCTGCTCCTTTATTGGATGGTTTGCGCGCGGTGCGTCTGGTGCGCCAAAACGCGGACAGTTGGGGAATTAATCCCGCCAAAGTGGGGGTGATTGGCTTTTCTGCAGGCGGACATCTCGCTGCTAGCGTTACTACCCGCTCTGATTTTAAGCTTGATGGTGATGATGCATTTGCGGCGATCAACGCTCGCCCGGATTTCGCCATTCTCGGTTATCCGGTGATCACACTGGAAGGCGCAGATGCTCACGCCGGTTCGCGCAAAGCACTGCTGGGCGACAATCCCGACCCCAAGCTGGTGCATGAAAACTCACTGCAATATCAGGTCACCGATAAAATCCCGCCGGTATTTATGCTGCACGGTGTGGGCGATCAAGCAGTTCCCGTCGGCAATAGCCTCGCGTTTTTTACCGAAGTGCAAAAGTACAACAAACAGTCCGAACTACATGTCTATCAAACCGGAATTCACGGGGTGGGGATGATCCAAGGGCAGGGCAGTGTGTCGGAATGGCCGCTGGCTTTGGAGGCGTGGCTGAAGGGCTTGCAGATCATAAAATAAACAGATTTTGGCTTGCAGATAAGTGTGCCATTGGCATACAATCGCCGCCCCTGTAAATACAGGTATGCGACGCTAGTCCCAAACGCCATAGGGCATGTCGCCCGGCTACTTCGTGTCGTCCAAGTGTGTCTTTGGAGCAAACAATGAGCGCATACGCAATTTTTGAAAGCGGTGGTAAACAGCATCGCGTAGTTGTGGGTGAAACCCTCAAACTCGAAAAAATCGATTTCGCCACCGGTGGCGTTGTTCAGTTCGACAAAGTTTACCTGGTTGCCAACGGTGCAGACGTCAAGATCGGCGCTCCTGTTGTAGATGGCGCTACCGTAACTGCAGAAGTAGTTGCTCACGGCCGTGCGGACAAAGTGAAAATCATCAAGTTCCGTCGTCGTAAGCATCACTTGAAGCGTCAAGGTCATCGTCAGTGGTTCACTGAAGTGAAAATCACTGCAATCAACGGTTAATTGAGGAGGCTAGAAAATGGCTCACAAGAAAGGGGTAGGTAGTTCCCGTAACGGTCGCGATTCAGAAGCGAAACGCCTTGGTGTTAAAGCTTACGGCGGTGAATTGATTTCAGGCGGCAGCATTATTGTTCGTCAACGTGGCACCAAGTTCCACGCTGGTCCGAACGTAGGTCTGGGTAAAGACCACACTCTGTTCGCGAAAGTGGACGGTACTGTTAAGTTCGAAATCAAAGGCGCTTTTGGCCGTCAATACGTAAGCATCATTCCTGCTGCTTAATATTGCGCTAAAACCTAGCCAAGCTTGCTGCTTGCAGTGGGCAAATTGAAGAACAATAAAAAAGCCCTGCCGTTAACGTCAGGGCTTTTTTATGTTCAGGATGAACGGTATGCCGCGGGTGCATGGATGCACAGGAGCGGCGATATTTAAATTAATTTTCTGTTTTTTTCCTCTGGAGTGTGTTGTGAAATTTGTTGATGAAGCCCCCATACATGTTGAAGCCGGTAACGGTGGCAACGGATTCATGAGCTTCCGGAGGGAAAAGTTTATTTCCAAAGGTGGCCCGGACGGCGGTGATGGCGGTGATGGGGGCAGCGTTTATCTGGTTGCTGATGAAAACCTCAATACCCTGATCGATTACCGTTTCGTGCCTAAATATCGCGCCGAAAATGGCGAGAAGGGCGGTAGTAAAGATTGTACCGGCGCCAAAGGTGCCGATTTGTTTTTGCCTGTGCCAGTAGGTACCACCGTAATCGATACCGATACCGAAGAAGTGTTTGGCGATTTGACGGAACACGGCCAAAAATTAAAAGTCGCACAAGGCGGCTTCCACGGTTTGGGCAATACCCGTTTTAAAACCAGTACCAACCGCACGCCGCGCAAAACCTCTCCGGGGACTGCGGGTGAAATGCGCAATCTGAAACTTGAGCTTAAAGTCTTGGCGGATGTAGGTATGCTTGGTTTGCCCAATGCGGGTAAATCCAGTTTTATTCGCGCGGTGAGTTCAGCCAAGCCCAAGGTGGCAGATTATCCGTTTACTACGCTCGTACCAAATCTTGGTGTGGTAAAAGTACAGCAGCATCGCAGTTTTGTGATCGCGGATATCCCCGGGATTATTGAGGGAGCTGCGGAAGGTGCGGGCCTTGGGGTGCGTTTCCTCAAGCATTTAACTCGCTGTCGTGTATTGATGCACATGGTTGATATGGCGCCGGTAGATGAATCCAATCCCGCTGACAATGTGCGCGTTATCGCGAGTGAATTGGAAAAATTTAGCCCAACACTCGCCAAGCGTGACCGCTGGTTGCTGCTCAATAAAATCGATTTGCTGCCGCCCGACGAAGTTGAAGCTCGCTGTCAGGCGATTGTTGATGAATTGGGTTGGACAGGTCCGGTATTCCGTATTTCCGCTTTAAATCGCGATGGCACCATGCCATTGGCAGGTAAGGCGATGGATTTGCTGGAAGAAATTTGGGAAGAAGAAAAATCCAATCCCGAAGCGCGCGAGCGCGAATTGGAACTGCAAAATCAAATGGCGCAAGAAGCGCGTGAGCGCATTGAAGAATTGCGTCAGGCACAGCGCGAAGCGCGTCGTGCACAGGGTGATGACGACGATGACTTCAATGAGGATGATTACGACGTTGAAGTGATTTACGTTAATCACTAAGTTGATTAGCAAAAATAAAAAATAGTGTAACCTCACGCCCGGGCATAGCGCCGGGCGTGTTGCATTAAGCGCTGGATGTTTTGTACATAAAATTAACAAATTCTTTTGAAGTGTATTTTGCGCATGAGTAAAAGAGAGATCATCCCCCAAGCCAAGCGCTGGGTAGTAAAAATTGGCAGCGCACTTTTGACCAACGATGGCAAAGGTTTGGATGCAGAAGCAATCGCCGGCTGGGTAAAACAAATGGCCGAGCTGCGTTTGCGTGGCATCGAATTGGTATTGGTGTCATCTGGTGCGGTTGCCGCCGGTATGCGCCGTTTGGGGTGGGCTGCGCGCCCGACCGAAATTCATCAGCTGCAAGCCGCCGCTGCCGTTGGTCAAATGAGTTTGATTCAAAATTATGAAGTGGAATTTCAGCGCTACGGATTGCTCACTGCGCAAGTGCTGCTTGATCACGATGATCTTTCGTCACGCCAGCGCTATTTAAATGCGCGCTCTACTTTGAAAACCTTGATTGGTTTTAACGTGATTCCTGTCATTAACGAAAACGATACGGTAACAACCGAAGAAATTCGTTTTGGTGACAACGACACACTCGGCGCATTGGTTGCCAATTTAATTGAAGCGGACTTGCTGGTAATTCTTACCGATCAAAAAGGCATGTACGACAGCGATCCACGCAGCAATCCCGATGCGCAATTGCTCAGTGAAATTGCTGCAGGCGACACTCGTCTGGAGCAAATGGCGGGTGGCACCGGCGGTGCTTTGGGGCGCGGAGGCATGATCACCAAAGTGCGTGCTGCACGTGTCGCTGCGCGCTCCGGCGCGGATACGGTTATTGTCGGTGGCCGTATTGAAAATGCATTGCTGCGAATTGCGGCAGGCGAAAACCTCGGCACTTTTTTGTGGGCGGAGCAACAACCTCAAGCGGCGCGCAAGCGTTGGATTTCTGGTCAATTGCAAACGCGCGGCACCATCGTATTGGATGACGGCGCTGCGCGTGTAGTGCGCGAGCAGGGCAAAAGTATTTTGCCGGTCGGCGTAAAAGCAGTGCGCGGCGATTTCACGCGCGGCGATATGGTGATCTGTGAAGATTTAACCGGCAAAGAAATCGCGCGCGGATTAATTAATTATCACGCCGATGAGGCGCGCAAAATTATCGGCAAACCCAGCAGCCAAATCGCCGACATTTTGGGTTATCGCGACGACAATGAATTAATTCATCGCGATAATTTAGTGTTGAGTTAAGAGCTTAATGTTGGATTAGGTTTAACTGAGTTGCCGCCAGCAATGCCAATTGACTGGCGGTTTGTTTTTTTAGTATTGGCTGAATTTAAGGAGAATATCTATGAACAAGGTGTTTGTTTTACTTGTTGTATTCGCAATCGGTTGCCTTTGTGGTTACTACTTCCCATTTGTTAATCAAAATTCCTCTGCAGTCCAATCATCGGTCGATGTCTCTGGTGATGTTTTCGACGATGCTCCGGCGATACCTGCGAAAAAAGAATCTCCTGTCTTGGCAGTATCTGCTGCAAATTCACTGGATGAGATTGTGAAACAGTTGGATTCGAAAACACCAAAAACGCAATTTGAAGGTTATCGCGCATTTCAAAAATTAGATCAGCTTTCAGTTGACGAGGTTGAACGGTTATTGCTCTCTCTGGGTGACAGTCAGCCTTTGCTAAAGGGGCAAGTAGCTTGGTTTTTGAGTGGTAAATTTCCAGAGCGGGCGATTTCGTTAATGAATTCGTCAATGAGCGATAATCAAATGCCGTTGGCGCAAACATTATTTTCAAATCTGGTTTTGAATCAGCCTGAGCAAATGTTTGATTGGCTGCAAAATAATGAAAATGATTTTGTGATGTTATTTCCTCGTGCGGAGCAGCAGCGTGATCAGAGAATGTATCTATTTCAGGCGTTGGCTGTTTATCCAGATTGGAAGTGGGCCGCTTATGAAGCTGGTGTTGAGTTATTTAAAAAGAGTGATGGCTCGCAGAGTAATTGGGAGACCAGAATGCTGGCCGTTACAGTAGCTAAGTCCAACCCGCGTGAAGCCTTTGACTATGCGTTGGCACAGCATAAGGGGGAAGTGGATGCTGGCTTGTTAAATGGCGCGTTAACTGAGTATGCACAAACGAATCCGTTAGAGACAAAAACCTTAATCGTCGAGAATCAAAAATATGTTGAAGGCTTTACGGTTGATGTTGTGATGGATCAGTTAATCGCGCGCGGTAACTATAGCGAGGTGTTGGGATTAGCTCGATCTTTAAATAATAAAAAGTTAACAGAGTCTGCAATTACCAGTGCAGCAAGCAAATTGTATCCTCACGGAAATGATAAGGTGCTTGAGCTATTGTCGAGCGTTTCCGATGCAGATCTGAAAGTTTCTGCAGTAGGGGCTGTTGTATCCACAATGTCCGCCAGTGGACTCCCTATTGAGAAAAAGCTGGAAATAATGGATTCAGGGTTACAAAATGTTTCAATTGAAAAGAAAGTGGGTACCTATGCATGGGTATTGAAAAGCGAATATAAAAATGACACTTCGGCATTAAAAAATCATATAGATAAGTTGAAGTACAACGATAAAGCTTTTGGGCTAAAGCTTGAGACTGTTATTGAATACATGAATGATATCTAATCGTTGTTTCGCGCCAATAAAAAGCCCGATCATTAAATATTGATCGGGCTTTTTATTGGGCGCTTGTTAGTGATTACTTTGATGATTTAAACATACTGGTGCGCAAAGCAGCGATGGCGAGTAGGCCTGCAAGCAACAATAAAAAACTTGAAGGTTCGGGAACGGAAACGCTAGTGATGTTTACTTGAGTGTTATTAATTTGATCAGCCACCAGTTCATTACCGTTGGCATCGCCAAAGATATTGGCGGTCAGTGAAAATTCACCGCTGCCGATGGCGAGGGTGTTGAGCAAGATGCTGAATAGAGTGAATTCACTTGCCTGCAGTGATTCCAGTGTAAATACATCATCAAATGATAATTCAAACAGGTTTAACCAGCCGCTACCGTTGTTGCTGTCTTGCAGACTGCCAAAGCCAAGTAAATCCAATTGATTGCCTTGCACTGAATCGCCCCAAGTGATGTTGCTGATGCTGAACTGGCTTGCATCGTAATTAAAATTTACATCATAAGTGCTTAGTGCTGTGGTGCCGTCCAAGCCGCTGATGCGCACTTGGATTTCAACATTGTCGCCGAGGTTGATGTTGGAATTGTCGGCAATTAAATCAATGCTGATTGCATTGGCGTTGAGTGATGCTGCAAAGCAGAGCATTGAAAATACGCGTAACAGGGTTTTCATTTTTATCTCCTTAATATGAGTTTGTGATTAATTGGTGGCGCAGCCGGGGCGAGTGCATTGCAGTGTGAGTGCGCGAGCATCAAGTGCATTGATTGCGCCATCGCCATTCACATCGCGTTGATCGAATGCAGTTGGGATGCTGCCGCGCGCATTGGTCACGATCAGTACATCGTTTTTATCCACGTCGCCGTCGCCATCCAAATCAATTACTAATTTTAGTGATACCAAAAGCGGATCGTGATCCGATGAGCGGTAAGCATCGGGCGCGTAAAAATTATTAATTTGCGCAGGTGATTTGAATTCAGTGTTGTAGTCGAGGCTGATAGGTTCGTCGGCGTTGATGTGCCAATCAGATGCAAACAACACTTGCGGTGTGAGTGAGCTGCTCGCGAGGCCGTGATCCAAATAACCGGCTTGACCATCAAACACATAAGAATAAGCATCGCTGCCGCTAAATAAATTAATCAAGTCGGTGTAGCCGGCGTTGAGAATTTGCGAAATGGGATTTTCTTTCGCATAGGCATTCAAATCGCCGATGATCAAATAATCGGAATCATTCACGCCGGTTGGATGAGTGCTTAGCCAGTTCACCAGTGCAGTAGCTGCTTGAGTGCGGGTGATATTGCAATTGCCTTGGCCGTCACCTATATCCATATCGCCCAAGTCATTGCAATCCGAACCTTTGGATTTGAAATGGTTGACCACAGCGGTGGCGATAGCGCGATTGCTATTCACGCGAAAACTTTGCGCCAGTGCGGGGCGGTTTTTGGTATCGATAAATTGCGCATCAACACTCGAATCCAAAATTGCTGTTTGGCCAATGGCAGTGGCTTTATCGCTGCGATAAATAAAGCCAACGGCAATTTCATCGGTGCCGATTTTATTGATGCCGGGGTTGATATGTTTCCACGCATTGGTGTTGGTTGCGCTATTTAATGCAGCGGCAAGTTCGGCGATAGCGCTGGTGTTGCTGTAGCCATCGTTTTCAATTTCAATCAGGCCAATTACATCGGCATTCAAGCCAACTAATGCGCTGACAATTTTCGCTTTTTGGCGGGCAAACTCGGCAGTGTTATTTGCTCCGCGTGATGTTGGAAAACCGCCGCCAGTGCCGTTACCGTTGAAGAAGTTCAACACGTTGAAGCTGGCGATTTTTAAATTTGCCGCTGAATCAGCATTAGGTGCTAACGGGCGTGGATTGCTGTTAATAAATTCCGGTGCAACGGTTGGTAGAATGCGATAGATACCAAAATCATAGGTAATTACACCGCGTAAATTCGCAACGGTATCGCCGCTGCGCAGTGTATTTTCCGCAGACAATTCCGGCGCAGGGAAAATAACCGGATCAGGATTTTGCACATTGCTCGCATCATCCAGCATCAATTTATTTAAATTGTTTTGCGCTTGTAGTGCGTTTGCTGCAGCGCCCGGCTCAACCACATTGGTGGGTTGTTGCAAGCGGCCATTGGCGAGCAGTACCTGCCCGTAGCGACCGAGTTGATAGGTTTCGTTGACGGTAAGTGTTTGTGCAATCGCCACCGACATGCCTTCAATCGCTTCAAATACATCCAGCGATGTAACCGGCAGTGAAAGCTTGCGGGTGTTGGCAGGGTTTGATTACTGGCGCACAGAGTTACTGTGGGTGTGGTGATCTGGGTTAAGCCGTAGGTTTCGGATACGGTTCCGCTTACACGCACGCGGTCGCCGATATTAACGGCGCTGGTGCTCGCGATATAAATACCTTCAGATGTTTGCGAATTTGAATCAGCCTGCGCATCTTCTTCCTGCACAAAAAATCCGCCCAGTTCATTCGCGTTTTGGAAATCGGCAACCACAATCGCCTCTATGCTCACTGTATTGCCAAGCATTGGGCTGTTGGCGTCCGAGCCTTGAATGCTGCTGATCAGTGTGGCGCTATCGCCGCAACTGCCATTGTTTCCACCATTATTGTTGCCGCCGCCGTTATTTCCACCACCGTTGCTGCTGCCTTGGTAGGTGCCCAAATGGTCAAAGGTATTGGTTGCATAGCCTTCCCACTCAGTGCTTGGGTCAAACGCATCATTTGGGTTGGTGTCGCCAGCGGTCACTGAAGTTTTGCGACGAAGGGTATTGTCGGCGGTGCTGATAAGGCCGGTGCCCCACTCAGTGCCCGGATTGAATCCAATCTGACCAATAGTATCGATCACATTGCTGCCATTTTTCAGTACGACTGCATCATTACCGTTGTACCAGCCGGCGCTATTGGTTTGGTTGGCGACGGCGAGGATGCTGGCGTCGGCGCTGCCGTGTGCCAACACAAACACGCCCTGCGCGGGAATGCTGCCGCTGAGGTTGATCACTAATGAGGTTGTGGTGTTGCCATTGGAATACATCTCAACTTTATAGCCACTTAAATCAACGGCGCTATCGCCACTGTTATAGATTTCCAGTGCTTTGTTATTGCTGCTGCCTTCGATGTATTCCGAAAAATACACATTGGCACTGGCGGACATTGCGCACAGGCTGGCAACGAGAAAGGCGAGAGGGTGGGTGCGCAGTGATCTTATAAAACGTGGCGATCTTTTAAAGCGTAGCGATCTTGCAAACGGCAACTTCATAGCAGGCTCCTTTATTGGTCTGGTTCCGAACGGTGAATGTGTTATTCGGAGCGCAGCTTAGGGAGCCTTTATTACGGCGCTATGGCGGTAAAACGAAGCTTTGATGATGTTTTGATGACTGGGGTTTAGTCCTTTTCAATCGGGCGATCGAGCGAGCCTAAATCCAGATAGGGCGACGCATCCAAGTCTTCTGCATCCATCATCTCCGCCACCCGTTGCAGTGAAGCGATGATCATGTGCTGCTCCCAGCTTTGCAGCTGCTCGAACTTGCGTACAAAGCTGTCTTGCAGAGCGGCGGGGGCTTTGCCGAGTAGTGTGTGACCGTGCTCGGTCAGGCGCGGGTGGATTTTGCGCTTGTCAGTCTGGGAGCGGATGCGCTCGATCAGCTGGCGATCCTCAAGTCTGTCCAAAATACTGGTCACTGTGGCCTGGCTCAGGCTCATGGCATCGGAGAGCTGGCTGGCACTGGCATCGCCTTTGTCGCGGATGAGTTGCAACAGGCGCAGCTGCGGGCCGGTAACGCTGGCGGTTTTTACTAATTGCTTTGAACGCAAATCAATTGCGCGAATCACGCGGCGCAGGGCGGTGAGGACTTGGTCGATATGGCTGCTCATGGATCTCCGATTGCAGTGTTGGGTTGGAATGGCGGGTTTAGGTTTGAGCCAGATAAATCGCGGAATGCGGGAGGCATTGGGCGTCAGCATGCCCGTTGCGGCGGGTATTGTCACATATCCTTCACTGGATTGGAGCTGGACAGGTAAAAAAATACTTTGTATACTAAGTAAATAATTTCGATTCGCGGTAATAATTTGCTCAATTTATCAGTGATTTCGCAGATTTATACGGGTTTTTAGTTATTGCCATAGTTAAATATGCATTTAATTGATTAGTGTTGTAATGAGTTTGTAATCATTGAATGCCGTCACCAAAGACGCACTATGGAGGTTTAATGAATACCGGAAGTGATTATATTAAGGACGAGTTGGAACTGCGCCATGCGCGCGCAACCGATGGTTTCCAGCTCAATCAGCTGGTTGCCGCCAGCCCTCCTCTCGATACCAATTCCGTCTACTGCAACCTGCTCCAATGCCAACACTTTGCCGACACCTCGGTCGCGGCGGTGCTCAACGGCGAGTTGGTGGGTTTTATCTCGGGCTATACGCTCCCTAATGACCCTGAAACCCTGTTTATCTGGCAGGTGGTTGTCAGCCAAAAATTCCGTGGTCAGGGCTTGGCCAAGCGCATGTTGAATTGGTTGGTGGCGCAGCCATCTACCGAAGGCGTTTATCATCTGATTACTAGTATTACTCCTGATAATCAGGCGTCCTGGTCGTTATTTGAAGGGCTTGCGCGCACTTGGCAGGCGCAAGTTAGCAAAGATATGTTGTTTGAGCGCGAGCGGCATTTTGCCAATCAGCACGATGATGAATATCTGCTGCGTGTTTCGCCTTTGCCCAATCGTCCGCAGCAATCGCTCGCATCTTATTCCGATTTGCGCAGCAGCTTGCGCTTACCACCCGGCAGACGCTGGCTGGATTAATTCAACCCTTTTGCTTTTCCTATCGAGCAGGTTTCGGCCTGTTCGCAGGTTGGTTTTAATCTAAAAAAAGTTTTCACTTTAAAAATTTCACTTAAAAAAGTGTTAACCAAAAAAATGATTTTTTTATTTAACTTTTCAGTTAACAGAGGAGCTGAACTATGAAAGTGTTCGAACAGATGGAGTCTGCTGTTAGATCCTATTCGCGTAGTTTTCCTGTGGTATTTGGCCGCGCGCGTGGCAGTTACCTGTACGACCAGCAGGGTAATGCCTATCTGGATTTTTTGGCAGGTGCCGGCTCACTCAACTACGGCCACAATAATCCGCTGCTGAAAAAAGCCTTGCTCGATTACATCGAAGCCGATGGTGTCGCCCACGGTTTGGATATGCACACCAGCGCGAAAGAACATTTCTTGGAAACCCTGCGCGATGTGATTTTGCAGCCGCGCGAACTGGATTATCGCGTGCAATTTACTGGCCCGACTGGTGCCAATGCCGTTGAAGCGGCAATGAAAATTGCGCGCAAAGTGAAAAACCGCGAAAAAATTATCGCCTTCACCAACGGCTTTCACGGTGTGACACTCGGCGCCGTCGCAGCGACCGGTAATGAACATCATCGCAATGGTGCTGGTTTGTCACTCGGCAATGTTGAGCGTATGCCTTTCTGCGGCTACCACGGGCGCGATGCAGATACGTTGAAAATGATGGATAAGTTGCTGAGCGATCCTTCAAGTGGTGTCGATTTGCCTGCAGCTGTGATTGTTGAAGTGGTGCAGGGCGAGGGTGGTTTGAATGTGGCGGGCGATAGCTGGCTGCAAGGTCTGCAAAAATTGTGTCGCAAACACGACATGTTGTTGATCGTGGATGACATTCAAGCCGGTTGTGGTCGCGCAGGCAGCTTCTTCAGTTTTGAATCCAGCGGCATCAAGCCAGACATAGTGACGCTGTCAAAATCCCTCAGCGGTTTTGGTTTGCCTTTCTCAATCGTATTGCTTAACCCTGGCCTGGATGTGTGGAAACCGGGTGAGCACAACGGTACTTTTCGCGGCAACAACCATGCGTTTGTCACCGCCACTGCTGCATTAAAAACCTACTGGAGCGATGATCGTTTTCAGCGCGATATTAAACACAAATCAGAGATTATTACGCGCAGTTTGCAGTCGATTTTGGATGCCAATAAACCGCTCGCGCGCATGCTTAAAGGGCGCGGTTTCATGCAGGGCATCGAGTGTGCAACGGGTGAAATTGCCGATGCGATTTCGCAGCACGCATTTGAGCGCGGAATGATCATCGAAACTGCGGGTAATAAGGGGCAGGTAGTGAAATGTTTTTGCCCGCTCACCATTAGCGAAGAAGACCTGCTGAAAGGTTTGAATATTCTGGGACGCAGTTTTGCTGCCGCATTGCAGGAATATCCTTCGCTTAAAACGGCGTAAATCTATTCAGATAATTCTGAATTGTGCGCCCATGAAGTTGTAAAAAAATACGCAAGTAAGAGGTAATTATGATTATTCGACGTTTAGCAGATGCGCCCCTGCAAGGGCGCAACGTAAGTGCTCCCGGTTGGGAGAGTAATCGCATGTTATTGAAAAGTGATAACACCGGTTTTTCATTTCACATCACACGTATTGTGAAAGATGCTGAATTGCACATGCATTATCAAAACCATATCGAAGCGGTTTACTGCATTGCTGGTCACGGTGAAATTACCGATATTGCCGCCGGTGAAACCCATGAAATCAAACCGGGTACGCTCTATGTATTGGATCAACACGACAAGCACATCCTGCGCGCATTTGAGCAGCTGGAATTGGCCTGTGTGTTTAATCCACCGCTAAATGGCAAAGAAGTGCATAACGCGGATGGGGCCTATGAATTGGAAGCGGAAGAGTTGGCATGAGACAAGAATCCGCCTTTAAAAAGGCGTTTATCTTATTGCTGATTGTGTTGTTTCCGCTGTTCATTTCTGCGGCTATTCAAGCGCAAGAGATTGAACAAGACACTGCTGCGCAAAAGGCGCAGCAGCAAGTCGAGCGGCAAGTTGAGCAACTACAGGCACCGCTCTACAGCGCCTTCACCGAGCGTTATATTCTGGACGAATTAAAATCCCTGCGTACCGATATGGCCGCGCAGCGTGTGGAGTTTGTGCAGCAGATTACCGATCGCCAAATCGAAGCGGTTGATCGCAGCGTAAGTTACGCCACTAGCACCGTCTCCAATTTTTTCTACATCATCGCCGCAGTGAGTTCGGTGTTGGTGATTGTGGGCTGGACATCCATCCGCGAAATGAAAGAAAAAATGGGCAGCATGGCCGATAAAGAGCTGCGCAAATTGATCGATGCCTACGAAGGGCGGCTGCGCGAAATTGAATTGCAACTGCGCGAAAAATCGACCTATATCGATGAAAACCGCGAGGCAATTGAACGCACCAAAGAAATTCACGCGCTCTGGTTGCGCGCAGGGCAGGAACATAGTCCGGCCAATAAAATTTTGATTTACGATCAGATTCTCGCGATTAATCCGCGCGACTGTGAAGCTATCACCTACAAAGCGGATGCAGCTCTGGAAAACAACGAGCCGCAATGGGCAATCAATTTGTGTCAGCGCGCCCTGCAACTCGATCCGGCCAATGCTCACGCGTTTTATCAACTTGCCTGCGCGCACACGGCACTGGGGCATTTTGATGATGCAATTCAGTTCCTCACCCAAGCCTTGGTGAGAGGCGATGCCCGCTTGGACGACTTCGCCAAAGACCCTGCCTTACAACCGCTGCACCATCTGCCCGCCTTCGCGCGTCTGCTGGACGAAAAAGCCGCGCAAAAACTTAATCCGGCTGCTGCCTAGCGGCAGACCGGAAAACTCGAAGTCAGCGCGTTCAGGCATATAGCAATCCAATCTATTAGAAGTGTAAAGACGGGGAACCTGAGCGGATAAGCGCGGGTCGGAGTCATCCCACACCTTTTAAAATGACTGATAACTATGTGATCTGAACGTCTGCTGCAGTGTAGACAAAGACGCTGTATGGAGGTTTTTATGAACGCCAGAAACGATCTTTTGCTCGATGAGATTGAACTTCGCCACCCCCTCGCCAAAGACGGCGACGCCCTGAATTCTCTGCTCGCCACCACGCCAGTGCTAGATGGTAACTCCGTGCAATGCACGCTCCTGCAATGCAGCCACTTTGCGCAGACCTCGGTCGCCGCATTTTTGCACGGGCGTTTGGTCGGTTTTGTCTCTGCTTATTATCCGCCCAGCGAACCGCACACCCTGTTTGTATGGCAAGTGGTGGTTGCGCAGGAGTTGCGCGATCTGGGGTTGGGCAAAAAGATGCTGCACTGGTTGATCGATCAACCCGCGTGCGAGCAGGCTATCAACCTAGTGACCGCGATTGGAATTAAAAACAGCATCTCCTGGTCAATGTTCGACAGCTTTGCGCGCGATATAGGTGCACTGCCGATCAAATCCTTCGTCACCTCAATCAAGCCATCGATAGAAATTCAGCAGAATGAATACCTGCTGCGTATCTCTCCACTTCCCAACCGCAAGACGCAGCGAGCCGAAATGGACCCGCTACGCGATTTAAAATCTACCGGTTCCCACATCTCCGCCATGCGCCGCTGGTTGGATTAGCGCTAGCAGCTGCTGTTGATTTGGCAAACTAATCGGCTTGCCTGCGACAATTTGTCACTGTGCGTGTCGCGCCTAAACACTTAATGTGCGCCTCTAATAATTATCAATTTAAAAAATTAGGGGCAATCGGTGAGAGTTCGTACATTGGCCGTGGTTATTGCGTTGGCAAACCTGGCATCTGGCGCTTGGGCACATGAGGAGGTGCTGAAAAAGCGCGTTAAAAAGAATCAGGATCTAGAAGAAGTAAAAGTTTGGGGCGAGGCGCGCGACAGTGCGGCCTCTGGCTATACCAACCCCACCAGTGTGCTGACGCAGGAAGACATGGTCAGCATCAACGCCACCACCACCGAAGATCTGGTCAAATACGAACCCAGTATTGTGATCCGCAAACGCTACATTGGCGACTCCAACGGCACTCTCGGTTTGCGCGGTTCCAATATGTTTGCCACACCGCGCTCAATGGTCTTCGCCGACGGCGTCCCTCTGCATTATTTACTGCAAACCCGCTGGAGCGGTGCGCCGCGCTGGACCATGGTGAGCGCGAGCGAAATTGCGCAGGTTGAAATCCTCTATGGCCCTTTCTCTGCCGAATACAGCGGCAACTCAATGGGCGGTGTCATTCTGATTGAAACCGCCATTCCGCAAGAGCGCGAAGTGCATATCGATGTAGATTATTTCACACAGGATTTTTCTGCCTACGGTTTTAACGGCAATGTCGATGGCTACAAAACTTTTGTCTCCTACGGCGATGCTTTTCACAGTGAAAGCTGGGGCGATTTAAGTGTGTATCTCTCCTACAACCGCTTGGAAAATAACAGCCAGCCGCAAAGTTTTTATTTTGATAGCAAGCGCACTCTCTCCAATGCCACACCCGTTACCGGCTTGATTAAAGATCAGGATGTGTATGGCAACGATGCCTACTACTTTGGTGATACTGGTGTTGAGCAGGCGACAACGGACAATTTCAAAATCAAACTCGGTTACGATTTTGAAAACTGGTCAAGCTTGTTAAATATCGCCTATGAAGATCGCAATACCTTGCGCGATTCACCTAACAGCTATTTAAAAAATGCCAATGGTGAAACTGTCTGGGCGGGCAATTTTATTCAGGACGATGTGGCTATCACCGTTCCTGCATCGCGCTTGGGTGCAAGTGAATTGGATCGCCGCAGTTTATCGACGGGTTTGCGCATCAAAGGCGATTTAAACGAGCACACACGTTTTGAAATGAATATGAGTGACTTCCGAATTTTGGAAGACAACAGCCGCGCATCCAGTCGCGCAGTCGCAGATCCTCTTTTTCAAGGTAATGGCTTAACCACTAATTATGACGATACCGGCTGGCAAACACTGGAGGGGAAATTTACGTTTTCCGATTTGGGTGTTGATGGCATTGAGTTAATTACCGGCGCGCGCTACGAAGCTTACGAATTAAATCTGGATACCTACAATTCCACATCATGGACGCAAGGCGATAACAACGGTTTCACCGGTCGCAGCGGCGGCAAAACCAATATCACTGCCGCCTTTGCGCAAATGAATTGGGATATTAATGAGCGTTGGGATTTGGCACTGGGTGGCCGCTATGAGCGCTGGGAAAGTGAAGGCGGCTATTACAGTAAAGATGTTGCTGCAACGCCGGAATTTGATTTGGTTGCAGTGGACGATGCTTCCAGCAATCAATTCTCGCCAAAGTTTTCCGTCGGATTTGTTCCGACGGATACCTGGTTGATTCGCTACTCTGCTGCAAAAGCCTATCGCTTCCCGATTGTGGAGGAGTTGTTTGCGCAGAGCCAATCCTATTCATCAGCTGTTGAAGCTCAGCCAGATTTAAAACCGGAGAATGGTTTACATCACAACCTGATGTTTGAAAAACAATTTGATTCAGGTTACGCGCGCATCAATTTATTTACTGAAACCGTTCAGGATGCAATTGAATCGCAAACTTCCTTTTTGCCTAGCGGTTCACCGGTTGCTTCTGTCACCACTTTCTCGGCAGTTGATGAAGTAGAAACTGACGGCGTGGAATTGATTGTGAATCGCTACGGTGTGTTGGTGCCTGAGTTGGATATTCGTTTCAATATCGCTTACACCAAATCGATTATTGCCGATAACAGCACTATTGAAGATACCAATCCCAATGTGCCCAGCATTGAAGGCAATGACTATCCACGTATGCCGCGCTGGCGCAGTAATTTAATGGCGACTTATCACGCAACTGATCGCTGGGATGTCAGCGCGAATGTGCAATATGCCGATAAAAGTTTTGGTCGTTTGCAAAACGACGACACCGCAGAAAACGTGATGGGCGCGCAGGATGGTTATACCCGCATCGGCCTCAAAACCACTTACGACCTGAGCGACAATTTGGAGCTGGGATTGGGGGTGGATAACCTCACCAACGAGATCAGTTATGTCGCTCACCCATGGCCGGGTAGAAGCCTCTACGCCAGCCTGTCGTACGATATGTAATAAAAAATCGGAGCACCCGTAGGTTGGGTTAGGCGCGAGTACAACGAGCACCGTAACCCAACATGACCATCTCCAAATACAAGAAAAGGGTTCGATAAAATGAACGCCAGCACTCAAGTTAGCCAATCAAATCAATCCCGCGTGCTTTATCGCACCATTTGGCGCTGGCATTTTTATGCCGGCATTTTTTGTATTCCGTTTGTGATTATCTTGTCGATCACCGGCGCAATTTATTTATTCAAACCCTATTACGAAAGTTGGCAGGAAAGCCAATACAACGAATTGGCAATCAGTGGTGAGCACCTGCCTGCCAATCAAGTTATTCAAGCTGCTCTGGATGCAATCCCCAACGGAAAACTATTGAACTATCGCCTGCCGCAAACAGAAACCGATGCGGTATTGATCAAAGTACAGGCCGAACAAAACTGGCAAGTATTTGTGAACCCTTACACCGCAGAAGTATTGGGCAAACAAGACAGTCAATGGCAGCTGATGAATGTGGTAAAAACCATTCACGGCGAATTAATGATTGGCAATGTCGGCTCGGTTTTGGTTGAGCTGGCGGCTTGCTGGGCGATTGTGTTGATCGTATCCGGTTTGTATTTGTGGTGGCCGCGCAATGCACAGGGTCTAGCCGGTGTTTTGTATCCGCGCTTGCGCGATGGCAGCCGTATTTTTTGGCGCGACCTGCACGCAGTTACCGGTATCTGGATTTCATCACTGGCCTTATTTTTATTAATTACCGGATTGCCTTGGGCGATGGTATGGGGCGCAGCCTTAAAAGAAGTGCGCAGTTTTGAAATGAAACCTGTGCAGCAGGATTGGACGCAAAGCCGCGCGCAGGAGCATCAACACTGGCGCGCGCAAGCAGCAGAAAGATTTGATCTCACACCCGATGTATTGCGCACCGCAGAGCAATTGCAATTGGCGCCGCCAGTGGAATTGAGTGTGGCCAGTGTTAATCATCAGCATGATCATGCTACGCAAGTGCATCGCACGGAATACACCTGGAAAGCTTCATCGCAAAATGCCAACCGCCCGCAGCGCGCCGATGTTTGGATTAAAGGCGATGGCAGCATCGAAAAACAAAGCGGCTTTGCGGAAAAGAAATTGTTGGATAAAGCAATAGGTGTAGGAATTGCCGCGCACGAAGGCGCACTCTTCGGTTGGTTTAATTTAGTGCTCGGCGTACTCACTTGCCTTGGTTTGATTTTGATTAGCGTCAGCGGTTTTATTTTATGGCGCAAACGCAAACCCGATGCAAGCCTGGGCGCACCGCGGGTTATGCAAGGTAAGGTGGGTTTTACGGTTGTGGCAATTACGCTGGTGCTCGCGGCGTTTTTGCCGTTAATGGCGATCTCATTAATCGCGTTATTGCTGATTGAATTTGTGTTGTTGCGCCGTATCAAGCCCTTGAGCGATTGGCTCGGGTTAAGCCACTAATTAGTGCGGCTTTTGCTGTGATTTTTACTGCGGCTTTTTACTCGTCATAAAAATTCGCTCTGCCGGAATGCGCAGTTGTGCAAGCAAATACTTGGAAAAACTATCTGAGTAGGATTGTTTGGCAATTGCGCGCTCCATACACAACAGCCATGCATCGCGCTCGGCCTCGCCAATCGCTAAATGTGCATGATCGCGCGGGATATTAATGCTCCCGTATTTATCCTGATAACGCACTGGCCCACCCATCCAACCGCATAAAAACAAAGTCAGTTTGTCGCGCGATTCGGTGAGGTCGGCTTTGTGCATTTTGCGAATCGTCAACGCCTCTGGCAGCGTATCCATCTCGGTATAAAAATCGTCGACCAACTGGCGAATGCCATCAATGCCTCCCGCTGCCTGAAAGGATGTATCGGAAAATCCATAGAGTGGTGTATCGGTCATTTCGTTGGCTCTTGTTTTGCAGGTTAGGGTAATTGCACTAAAGTTCCTTGTAGAAACCGGTTTGGTCTTATCAAGGAAACTTCAATGTGGGTGTCGCTCCCTGCGCTTAGTGCGCAATTATCCCCGATTCGGCTGGGGATGCTAGCTTTGGTTGCCGGATGCAGTGTCTGGTCTTCCGCTTCATTGGCGATAGGCGAAAAGCTGATGGATCAATTGATCTCCAGCGATTTTGTCTACGACCGCAATATCTCCAACGCGCCGCCGCTGATGATTGGCTATCTGGATACCAACGCGCAAAACGGCCTGACCTTTGATGGTGAATGTCCGCCCGCATTGGCAGACGACTGCCGCCTGAGTTATCGCAGCCTATCGCAAGGGTTCGGGACGCCAGTGTGGGTGGGGCAAAAAAATATGCTGGTGCTGGGCGAAACGCTGGATGTGGATTACTTCAGCAATCGCACCGAATCCTTTTCTATCTACACTGGCGGCGTGTTGGCTGCTTGGATCAATCAGCCTTCAGAGCAATGGCAGCAGGGCGCGTTTGTCTATAACTATTGGAATCTGGGCGATGATCAAGAGCGCGCGGATACCAGTACTACTTATGCCGGATATGTTGCCCGCTATCGCCACTCGGCGCGTTTCCACTCCTATTTGGGTTTGATTTATACAGATGCGCTGGAGCGCGCATTGGTATTTCCCTACGCGGCGTTTGATTGGTTTGTGGATGACCGCTGGACCATTAGCGCTATCTTGCCTTGGCCACTACTGACCTATAGCCCCAACCCCGATCAGGCATTTAAAGTTGGTGCTGTGGTGACTGGCTCCTCTTGGGCCAGTGCAAGCGATGGTGATGTTTATTCACGCGATTTTACCCAGCTCAATCTCGGCTTTGTGTTTGAGCAGCGTTTGAGCGAATTGTTTTGGGGGGAATTCAGTTTGGGTTACGCGGGGCTAGGGCGATTGAGTGTGGATTCGGATCAAGACAGCGAATTGGAAACGAATTTGGAATCCAGCCCCTATTTTCGTATCGGCATTACGGTGCGCCCGTTTTAATCGCAGGCTTGAGCTTTTTGGCTGAGGCGCTATTGTGTGCCGCTTGATAAGCCCAATCGGGCGTTGAATGATTTAAGAGAAATTATTATGAGCCTAACCTCTACTGCCGCTGCACATTTTGGCGATGTGGCCCAAGCCATCCAACTAGCACTTGCACCGGTATTTTTATTAACCGGGATCGCCGGATTATTAAATGTAATGGCGGGGCGTTTAGCGCGCATTATTGATCGCGGTCGCGATTTAATGGAACACAAAATCCCTCATGATGAAGATGGCAATCATGAAATGTGGCAAAAAGAGTTGGTGCGTCTTGAACGTCGCCGCCGCTATGCCAGCGCTGCTATTACCGCCTGTACTTGCTCAGCTTTATTTGTGTGTATTGTGGTAGCAGTGATTTTTTTGCAAGTGATTTTGCAAGTAGGTTTAAATTGGGTAATCAGTTTTTTGTTTACCGCATCGACACTATCGTTAGTCATCGGTCTTGCGTACTTTTTACACGAAGTTCATCTCGCCACCCGCTCGATTCGCATTCATGTAGTTGAACTTCCGGAGCGGTTGATTAAATAAAAATCGGAGCAGGTTAAATGGTGATAGTGCGTAGATTTTTGAGAATCCCTTTTTCAATATTTTTATTATTTTCTTTTTGCTCAATAGCTTTCGCTTCGGAAGCTGAAAGCCTTGGCATAGGTGCATCCGTTAAAAAAGCAGATATGACTGCCGCTCAGCCTGTGTCATCGTCACTGCTATATTCGCAGGAAATTTCTCTATGGCCAGAGAGCTCCAAAGTATTGCAGGCTGGAATTGAAATTATTTCCAATGATGAATACGCATTAAGTCATCCTTGGCTTGTTATTACCCATCCCACAATGATCCGTTACACCCCCCAAAAGAAATCAACAGGAACTGCAGTTATTGTTTTTCCTGGCGGCGGATATAAAGGTGTAGCTATAGGCAGGGAAAGTACAATTGGATTTAATGGAGCTGATGTTTGCCAGTGGCTTACCAGCGCTGGAATCAATTGTTTTATTCTAAAGTATCGAGTGCCGAATTCTGGATGTAGCTGGAATTCCAAATTGCGCCAGCATGAAACGCCAAATATACCAATGGCGTTACAAGATGCCCAGAGAGCGATAGCCATCCTTAGATACCATGCAAAAAAGTATGATTTGGATCCAAATAAAATAGGCGTAATGGGGTTTTCGTCAGGAGGAAATTTGGCGGTTCTTGCCAGTGCGCTCTTTAAAAAAAGAGCCTACGAGCCAATTGATAAAGCAGATCAGGTAAGCAGTCGTCCTGACTTTGCTATACCCGTTTATCCTGGGCACTTGACGATGGAGCATAAAAATAAAAAACCGCGTGCAATGGCTAAAAAAGAACTTAACTCTGATATCGAAATATCATCAGCAATTCCGCCAACGCTTCTAATTCACGCACTAGATGATCCAATTGACCCTGTTCATTATTCAAAAGTTTATGATCGGGAACTAAGGCGAGCCGGAGTAAACGTGAAGCTTATGTTGTATGAAACTGGTGGTCATGGTTTTGGGGTAAAAAAGCAAGGGAAGGATACAGACAAATGGACAGCAGATGCATTGGATTGGCTCAAAGAAATCAATATGCTTTGAGATTAACTTGTTGATTGAATCAGCTTTAATTTTTGGGGCACAAGGGATTGTTGTCCTTTCCCTTGTACCGATTGTTGTTAAGGTTAGTCAGTAGTACTTCAACTGCGTCGCCTTACCGTGGAAAACTTTGTAGGCAAAAAAGGTGTAGCCTAGGATGGTCGGTAATACGATGATCACGCCGTACAAAATAAACATTAGCGATTCTGGGGCGCTGGCGGCTTGCCATATATCGAGTTTGTTGGGGACTACATAAGGAAAAAAGCTGTAGGCCAAGCCGATGAAACTCAATAAGAAAATCATCGCTGCAGAGACAAAAGGAATCCAGCAGCCAGCATCTTTTTCATAGGGATAATGACGTAGATAGCGATCCACAATAAACAGCAGCACAAAGCAAAATATTGGAATAATCATCAATATTAAAAACAATGAGCTGCCAAACCATTTGTTGAAAATAGTATCGCTGACTAAAGGGTTAACAATCGATACCGCAATAATTCCCAACGTCATCAACCATGCGCAGCGGCGCGCCCACCAAACTGCGCGCTTTTGCAATTCGCCTTCGGTTTTCATCACCAGCCATGCCGCGCCGATAAAACTGTATCCGGCAGTGACACAAATTGCACTGAGTGCGGCAAATGCATGTGCGGCAATTGAGTCTTCAAAGCCCATCACAAACAAGCCGAGCATATAACCCTGTGCAAGGGTGGCGAGTAGTGATCCTGTTTTGAAAACCCTATCCCACAAGTCTTTGTGATCTGCCGGCGCTTTTGCGCGAAAGTCAAAGGCAACGCCGCGCAGAATTAATCCCGCCAGCATTACCGTAACAGGCAGATACAAATGAAATAAAATTTGGCTGTGCGCAAGCGGGAAGGCGATCAATAAAATACCCACGCCGAGCACTAGCCAGGTTTCGTTTGCATCCCAAAAGGGGCCGATGCTGGCGATCATAGTATCGCGCTGCGCTTCAGAATCTTTGGGTAATAAAATTCCTACACCTAAATCATAGCCATCGAGGATTGCGTAAATAAAAAACGCCAAACCCATCAGGCCGATAAAAATAACGGGCAGCCAAAATGCAGCGCCGGATAAATTGCTGATATCAGTCATGATGGATTCCTCAGAGATTTTTCTCGACCAGTTTTTCTTGCAGGGTTTCTACTTCTTCAGGGCGATCAACCAGCACGGATTTTCTGGCCATCAAAAACAATGTACGTATGTAGGCAAAGAGTAAAACTACATAGAGCGTTAAATAAATCGCCAGCGATGTGCCCACATTTGCTGCGGGTGTTGTGGTGACGGCATCGGCTGTTTTGAGTACGCCAGTCACTAACCAAGGCTGACGGCCAATTTCAGTGACGTACCAACCGGCGAGGGTGGCGATCCAACCGGAGAAAGTCATGCCGACAAATAATTTTAATTGCAGCGGCGATATTTCTTGTTTGCGGAAGTAAGTCCAGCAGCCCCACCAGGATATCAACAGCATCGCCATGCCTATGCCGACCATCAAACGAAAGCCGTAAAACAAAGGTGCAACGGGCGGATGTGCATTGGGGAATTCATTGAGGCCTTTAATTTCGCCATCAGCTTTATGGGTGAGAATCAAGCTCGCGAGTTTGGGAATTTCAATTGCAAGTTTGTTGCTTTGAGTTTCTTTGTCGGGCACAGCAAAGAGCACCAGAGGCGCACCTTTTTCGGTGTGCCATACCGCTTCAACTGCGGCGATTTTTGCTGGCTGATATTTAAGTGAATTTAAGCCGTGCATATCACCCAGAAAAATTTGCAGCGGAATTAAAATCGCCGCTGCGATAGTGGCAGTTTTAAGTGCAAGGCGCGGTGCGGGTTTGTGATCGCCTTTTAATAAACGATAAGCTGATAGACCCGCAATCAAAAATGCGGCAGTTAAACCCGATGCAATCAGCATATGCGCCAAACGGTAGGGCATAGACGGGTTAAAAATAATCGCCCACCAATCGAGTGGAAATGCTTTGCCGTCACGCATTTCAAAACCGACGGGAGTTTGCATCCAACTGTTGAGTGCAATAATCCAGAAGGCTGACATAGTTGTGCCAAAGGCCACTAAAAATGTGGCAATGGTATGCATGCGGTTGGACACTTTATTGATACCAAACAACATGATGCCGAGAAACGTTGCCTCCAGAAAAAATGCGGTCAGCACTTCATAACCCAGCAGTGGCCCAGCGATATTGCCCACGGTTTCCATATAGCCCGGCCAGTTGGTGCCGAATTGAAAACTCATGGTGATGCCGCTCACCACGCCCAGCGCAAACGTGAGTGCAAATACTTTTACCCAAAAGCGATAGGCACGCATCCACACATCATCGCCGCTGCCGTTGTAGCGCAGTTTGAAATACACCAGAAACCAACACATGGCGATGGAAATAGAAGGGAATAAAATATGGAAGGAAATATTTGCCGCAAATTGAATGCGCGAGAGCATCAGGGTGTGAGCAAGCGCCGGATCAAGCACAGAAGGGTCGAGCATGATATACCTCGATAAATGTTAACTAGAAATCCTTTTGCGGGTGAATCTCCTTAGAGAGTTTCGGTTGGTGGTGCAAGATGGTCATGTTGGGTTACGGTGCTCGCCATACTCGCATCTAACCCAACCTACGCATCACTTCGTTGCGTCTTTTTTTGTTGTGCCGAGCAAACGGTCTTTCATGTCTAACACTTTGCCGATGCTGTTGCCGAGTTTGAGTAACTTGCCCAGTTGATTTGAATCCAGTCGCTGAATTTCCTGCGTCCAGAGAGTGAGCATTTCGATCAGCTCGTGCATTTCGCGCATACGCTGCTGCGCATATTCTTCATCGGCGTTGGCAGGTGTTTCGATCAATAAATTGCGCAGCGTTGTCAGTGTAGGATCCATCTCGCGTTTGCGGCGCTGCTCGATCAATGTCTTGGCGATATCCCACACATCACCCGGCGCCGAGTAAAACTCTTTGCGCTCACCGGGGCGATGCTGCAGTTTCACCAATTCCCATGACATTAATTCCTTCAGTCCCATGCTCACGTTGGAGCGCGAAATCCCCAGCGCCTCGGTCATGTCATCCGCGCACAGCGGTTCTTTGCTTAACACTAACAGCGCGTACATTTGCCCGACTGTGCGGTTGATACCCCAGCGGCTGCCCATCTCCCCAAAATGGAGGATGCAGGATTGGATCATAGGGGTGAGATTGGTTGTCATTTTGTAATTCCTGAATTTTCAGTATATTCTGAAATTACAGAATGTTTTGATTTTGGTCAAGGGAGAGTTTAATGATGTTTGATAGTGCGATGGGTCGAGAAAGGGGGCGGGTATGGCTGGTACGCTGGTTATATCTGGTGGCAGTGGGGCATATTGTCAGCGCTTTTTTTATGACCTGGTGGGCTGAATCGCCGTTACTTACGTATTACCACCAACAGGCCGTAGCGAGTTTTGGTGGAGCCGAGCCACTGCAATTAAAGGAAATCCAGCTCTGGTGGTTCAAATTGTTTGGCGCCACGCTGCAGGCTTTTTCATTGTTTATGCTGGTATTAATTTACGTGGCGAATCGCACGGCTGATGCGCTGGTGTGGGTTGCACTCGCATTAACGATTTTATGGTGGGCGCCGCAGGATATTGTTATTTCACTGCAGCAATCCATGTGGTCGCATTTGTGGGTGGATGCGGCGGCGGTTATGGCAATAGTGCCGGCTGCGATTTGGCTGGCCCTCATTGATCGCCGCCAAAATGCTTAGCGAGAGGAAACCCATGCAATGGAAACTATGAGCGTTAAGGCTGACTTACCGGTGCTGGCGGCTACCGACAAAGTGATTTTGTTTGATGGTGTGTGCAAGCTGTGTAACCACTGGAGTCGATTTATTTTGCGCTTTGATAAGCATCAGCGGTTCAAATTGTGCGCGGTTCAATCGCCAGCGGGGCAGGCATTGCTGGCGCATCACTGCTTTCTATTGGAAAAGTTCGAAACACTGGTGCTGATTCGCAAGGGTACTTGCCTGACGCATAGCGATGCGATTATCGCCATTCTGCGCGATCTACCTTTGCCTTGGTCTGCAGTGGGTGTGTTGCGCTGGCTGCCTAAACGTTGGCGCGATGCAGGTTACTCCGTAATCGCGCGCAATCGTTACAAACTATTCGGGCGTTACGACCAATGTGCGATGCCATCTGATGATTATCGGCACCGCTTTTTAGACGAATAACTGGGTGTTTGACTTGGAGTTTCTGATATCGCGTTGTCTGCGCGTTGATGAGGTGCAATATGTCGAGTGAATCTACATCAAATCCAGAGCCGCATTTTAGTGATCGAACTCTGCGGGTGTTGGTGACCGGGGCGACGGGGTTTATCGGTCAGTTATTGGTGAAGGCATTGTTGGCGGACGGCCATGAGCTGGTGGTGTTGACCCGGCGTATCGAGGCGGCGCAAGTGATTTTGGGCAGTAGGGTTAAATGCATATCGCGCATGGATGATTTGCCGAGTGACTATGTGTTGAATCTGATCGTGAATTTAGCCGGTGCGCGAATTTTAGGTTGGCGCTGGACTGAAGCGCGCAAAAAACTATTGCGCGCGAGCCGTATCGAATTAACCAAATCCATTGTGGATTGGATCGCGCGTGCGGAGCATAAGCCGGAGTTACTGTTATCGGCCTCGGCGATTGGCTATTACGGAATTCAACCGCTAGGTGACGCCGCGGACTTAAACGAAACCAGTCCGCCACAGCCGATTTTTATGTCGCAACTCTGTCAGGAGTGGGAGGCCGAAGCCTTGCGCGCGAAAGATGCTGGCGTAGCCGTCAAGATTATGCGTTTTGGTGTGGTCTTGGGGCATGAGGGCGCGCTGCCGATGATGATGTTGCCGATTAAGCTCGCCATGGGCGGAAAGCTGGCAACGGGTCAGCAGTGGTTTTCCTGGATTCATGTGCAGGATTTATTGCGCGGAATGGCGCACCTGTACCGACTGTATCAGCTCGAACGACACGAGCATTTAACACCGCACACAGCTTATAACTTCACTGCGCCCGAAGCCGTCAGTCAGTGGGAGTTTAGTCGGCAGGCGGCCAGTGTTTTGCATCGCCCTTGTGTGATGCGTACGCCTGCTTTTGCCATGCGCCTATTGCTGGGTGAGCAGGCAGATTTATTACTGGAAGGGCAAAAAGTCGTGCCAACGAATCTGTTGCGCTCCGGGTTTGCATTTCAATTTCCGACGTTGAAATCAGCGTTGGTAGATTTGTGCGCTCGAGCTTAAAAATAAAAAAGCGAGAGCAAAAACTGCTCTCGCCAAAAGGGACTAGCTAGGGATTGGTGAAGCGATACTAATTACAGATTTGGCTGCCGCCGCCGGGGCCTTGGCTGTTACAGGTCGCGGTGGTGATACAGCTGCGGTTGTTCTCCCAGCCCCAACCACTCGCGGTGTTGGTGCAGGTTGGGTACATGGTGCCCCACCAGTTGCACTGGCAGTTGCTGCCGGTATTGCCACCGCTACTGCTGGTAACGCTGCTGCTGGCCTGACTGCTAGCAGGGGTGCTGCTTGCGACCGAACTGGTGCTACCACCTGCGGGTGCAACGGCGCGACCAGTGGCCGGGTCGATTCTGCCTGGGCAGAGATTTTTCGCGCGCAGGTTAGCGGCGATCTGCGCAATAGCGGCGTTGGTGTTGTTGTAGCTGGCGTCGTGCATCAGGATCACTTGGCCGTTCTGCAATTGGTTGGCGGCATTGGCAATCGCTGAGGCGCTGGCACCGTTCCAATCTTGTGAGTCCACATCCCAAGTGATTACACGTAAACCTGCGGCCTGTGCCGCCTGATTAATGGTGGAATTGGTTTCACCGTAGGGTGGGCGGTACAGCGTTGGCTTGGGCGCGCCGGCATTTTGAATGGCCTGATTGGTGCGGTTAATTTCATCGGCCACCTGCGCTTGCGTCCAAGTGGTCATGTGCGCGTGGGTGTAGCTGTGGTTTTGAATCTCACCCACACTCAGCAAGCTGGCGATAAGGTTGGTGTTGGAGGCCACGTAATTGCCCTGTACAAACCAGGTCACTGGCGTCAGGTTGTTTTGCTTGAGCAGGTTGATGAGTGTGGTGCTGTTGCTGCCCGGGCCATCGTCAAAGGTGATGCCGACATAACCTGAGCAGTTGCTGTTACCGCCACCGGTGCTGGATGCAACACTGCTGGTGCCGCCGCCAGTGCTTCCGCCCGAGCAGTTGCCGCTGAAACAGTCGTAGGTGTAGCCAAAACCGATCACCCCGTTGCAGTGCATGGTTTCAGAGTTACCGCCACCGCCGCAGGAGCCGTTGGCGTAGAGCCCGGTGTTGTAGTCCATATCTTCCGCTTGGCGGGTTTCGCCATTGACGCGGATGTAATCCACCACCACATCGCGGCTGCCGCCATCGTTATCAAACTGGACTTGGATATCGCCCGAGGCGCTGCCGGTGTAGCTCAAATCCTGAAAGCTGGTGGTCAGATTCCAGCTGGCAACAGTCGCGCCGCCGATGCGCAGGTTGATATGTTCGCCACCTGCAACACCGCGGGCGCGAACCAAAACTCCGCTGCTGCCACCATTATTTGCCGAGCTGGTTGTGCCGCTGCTGCTGGTTGGTGTGCTACTGGTACCGCCACCCCCGCCGCCAGAACCTTCACTTACGGTGATGTCGGAGCTGCCCATACTTTGGTAGCCCTCGGTTGCCATTACCTGATAGTTATGGTTCCCCAGATTCAACCCTTTGCTCGCCCAGAAGGCGGCGTGGTTGGCGAAGGTGATGGTGCCGGAAATCTGCCCAAAACCTTTTTTCGGATTGCGCACACTGAAGTATTGATAGAAGGTTTGAGTGCCATCAATCGACGGTTGCTGCACACGCTGGCAGCGGCGCACGTTGTAGGTCGCGCCATCACTCTGGAAGCTGCCGTAATCGGTGCCGCCGGAACAGCTCGCCGGATTGTACGAGCCGTAGCTCTCAATCACGTAGTATTCAATCAATGGGCTGCGCGTCCAACCGTAGAGCGCAAGGTAAGAGTTCTGGCTGGCGGTGACGCCGTAGTTTCCCGAATAGCTAATCGTGCGGGTGCTGTTGCCGGGGTTCCAGCCTTTGCCGCCCACCCAGTTGTTGGTGTTGTTTGTCCATTGTGAGGTGTAACGGCCACCTGCACCCAAGGTCATGGTGGCATTGCCGGAATCCTTCCAGAAGGTGTAATAAAAACCGTTATTGGTTCCGGTGGAGTTGGAGGATAGGGTTTGTGCGTTGGCGCTGCTGATGCAAATCGCCGCGGCGCCGATGAGTGTCGGTATGACACCTTTGCCGAGATCAAGGAATCGCATGATGAATCTCCATATTTAGCCATCCAGCCATAATCTTGTTAGCGGTGAATGGCTGCTGTAGGTCGATCCTGTTTATTGCAAACAGGCGTTTTTTCGGGCGACATACATCGTTGTAATTATTGTTTTTACACTGCGCGGTGATTCCGAAGTGCACTTGTATACTGCTGCGGTTGTCTTATTGTCAATTAAACCATATTAATATGGTTATCCAGACTATATGTGTGTTTCCAGTGTGATTTTTCGCACGTAATGAAACCCATAGGGCTAACATTTATTTGGTTGGAAATCGGCTAGCGCGTTGGCGCATAGATCTGCTGAGCGTGTATATTCGCGGCCAGTTTTTTCAGTTTTGTTGTTTTTCAGTTTTATTGACGTTGAGTGATGTTATGACCGAGTTCGCCCCCAATCCCGATATCGACGGTTTCCTGCAGGATCTGCAACAAGCCTTTACCGCAAACGCGTTGCAGCGGCTGGTGCTATCCAAATACAAGGGAGCCGAACCGGACTTGAATCGCATCACTATTCGCCCGGTACAGATTAAAGAGCAAAAGTTGCTGTCGTTTCTGTTTGAGTATCGCACCAATCACGTAACCAAAAACTTAGCGCTTGACGATGCGCTAGCACAGTTGCAGCAATGGTTGGGCGGCGATTTTCACAACGCGCACATGATCAATGATGATTGGGAAATCCAATTGAGCTTTAGTAAAAAAGGCAAGGTGCTGATTAATAAAAATCGCAACAAAAATGCGTCGGCTGTAACAAGTGAGCAAGTGGCTGCCGAGCTTGCTCACAATCGCACCAAGCTGCGCTACGTGGAGCAAAATCGCCCCTACTTGCGTGAGCTGGGCATTACCGATGCCAATGGCCAAATAATTCCGGCCATGTCGCGCAAGTGGAAACAGATCAATAAATTTATTGAAGTGTTATCCACTGCGATTGCGCAAACCGGTTTGGATAAACGCGAGCTGTTGCATATCGCCGATTTTGGTTCAGGCAAAGCCTATTTAACTTTTGCCGTTCACGATTATGTAAGCGCAAACCTCGGTGTAAAAACGCAAGTGACGGGCGTAGAGTTGCGCCAGAATCTGGTGGATTTATGTAATCAGACTGCGCAGAAATTATCGCTTGCGGGAATTAAATTTGAGCAGGGCGATGTGCAGCATTTCTCGGCGCAAAATATCAACATCATGATCGCCTTGCACGCCTGCGATACTGCCACAGACTACGCGCTCAATATGGGCATTCGCACCGGTGCCGAGATCATCATGTGCTCGCCCTGTTGCCACAAACAAATTCGCCCACAACTAAAAAGCCCCGCGCTGCTTGCACCTGTGTTGCAACACGGAATTCATTTAGGGCAAGAAGCGGAAATGCTCACTGATGGCCTGCGCGCACTTTTATTGGAAGCTTACGGTTACGATACAAAAGTGTTTGAATTTATCTCACTCGAACACACCAGCAAAAACAAAATGATCCTCGCGCAAAAACGCAAAGCCCCTCGCGACAACACTGGAATCTTGAAGCAGATCGCCGACATCAAAGCGTTTTACGGTATTAAAGAGCAGTGTTTGGAGAGCCTATTGCTTGCTGAGCCGATCTGATTATGTGCGGCAATAAAAAGCTCCGGTCATGTGTATGGCCGGAGCTTTTTTTGTGGCTGAAAAATTACTTCAAATTCATACAGCTTGCGTAGTAACTCACGCTTGCTGGCCAGTCAGAAAAAATTCCCGCTACGCCAACGTCTTTTGCCAGTACATGCAAAGCATCCATCATGTCGCCATCGTTGTTGATCGCGGGATTAACACTTTGGTAGTACCAGCCGCCGCCATTTTTTAATGGTCCTGAGCGCTCAAATGACCATGCAATCATTTTCAATCCTGCTTTTTTAGCATTGCGCGCGTATTCAGATGGAACGATTTTATTGTTGTTGTCCAGTGCCAGTAAAACCCAGATCGGTGGGGCGACAATCTTGAAACCTTCATCGGCGTACATCTGCAAATCTGCTGCGGTAGGTACATCGGCGATGGTGTTGGCATCATCCAGATACACAGATTGCTTACCGAATTCCGGTTCGTTTTGAATCCAGTAGCGTACGTCTTGAATATCAAATGACTGCGGCCATACATCGCGCGCTTTAACACCGGCTTGGCGATATTCATCAATCAGCTGTTGCGCATACATGGCTTGGGTGTAGGTGCCTTCAAATGGCATAGGCACGCTGGCTGATTTCAATTCCGGCGTCATTTTTACATTGAGCTTTTTAAACAGCTGAATACTTTCGGCGTGCGATAAAAGCGTGCCGCGCTGTGCGTACAAATCAGTGCGCCAATTAGCGGTGCCAGTGAGATATTCATTTACCGTAGTGGCTTTAGGATTGTAAGCATCCATTTTGCCTTGCAGGGTTTTGAATTCAGCGAGGGTGATGTCGCTGGTGCAGCAATTGGCGCTGGCCGCTTTGCCACTTACCGGATCAAAAGGTGAAAAGTTTTGCGTACATTTATTCGCTAATGGCGTGGCGAGAATATTGGTGGTGGTATGCAGATCGCATTGCGAGTGGCGGCACACGAGTTGTTTATCTTTGGTAAATGCAACATCGCACTCCAAAATACCTGCGCCCATTTTAGCTGCCGCTTCATAGGATTCTTTGGTGTGCTCGGGGAATTGCAACGGTGCACCGCGGTGGCCAATGGAGAAATTGGTTTTTTTCATCGGGCTGTTGATGCAGCTTTGCAGTTTCTTTTTCAGCGGGCTTTCATCCATGTCGTCCACTAAATAAAACGGGCGCGGACCAACCTGGATGCTGCTGTTATTTTTGTCGCTATGGTGATTTTTATAATCATCGTGATACCAGCGATCATCCCGGTCTTTATCTTTGTGGGCAAAAGCAGATAAAGGAATTGTGAATGCTAACGCGAGTGCGCCTGTTAAAAGATGAATTCGACGCAACTGCTGTAATCGATACAGCATAGAAACCTCCTTTTGAAAACCTGAGTGTAATTGGGGCTGATTGGGTGTAGCTGAGCAATGCTTGTGGCCAAGCAGCCTTACCCTAGGTTTCCAGTGTGACGCTAATTTGCTGGTTTGATGACAGATTAGTGATCTTGGCCAGAGATGAGATGTTATTCAAAAATAAGCAACATAAAAGAAGTTTGTGGCGCCAAGCTAAATTTTGAAAAGTTTCAGACGAGAATTTAACGAAAAAACCACCGCACCCGTTGAGGTTTTCCTAATGTCATTGGCACTAGGAAAGGTGCAGTGGCGAAAGCGATCCTGCATCGCGCTGCGGATGTGGCTGACAACCGGGCGGATGAGGATGGTTGGAAGCAGGTGTGCAGGCAAATAGCGAAACAACGGCTGGGGAGTCGCTCTCCCGCTATTCACGTAGCACACCTTAAACACGTACAAACCGCTGAGTGGTGATTCAGCTATTTGTAGTTGTTGATGGCAGTGTGGGCGGCCATCAACTGCACAGGCATGTGTGGGCACGCCTGTGCTTACAGTCACCGCTAGGCCTAGTTGTCCTTGTCCGTGGCGGCGGTTGTGCTGTTCAGGGTTGCAGGCTTTTCGTAAGTGAATGGCTGCAAGAGTTCATCTGGCTTGCCTTTACAGGCTTTGGCCAGTAGTTCGCGGCGTTGCGCCAGCAAAATACCAATCGCCTCGCTGTATTTCTCATCGATACCGGGAATGTTTTCTTCAATCAACTGGGTGATATTGGCGGCCAGTTCCAGATACTTATCGTGCTCTTCTGCGACTTTTCTATCTTCAAACATGCTGCCATCCCGATCACATAACCAAACGGCCACTACTGCCATTGTGTAAATCCTCGAAAGTGTTGTTACTGTTTTTATGTACAGTATCTGGCGGCGGCGTGAATGTCAACAGTGTCCTTTGTTGGAGGATAGGTTGGACGGTGCGCTTGGGTGTTGTCGCAGGCGTTGCTCCAGTTTGCGCAGAGTGCGTTTAAGTTTTATGAAATGAATGAGTGTTTCTGCATTTGATTTGGCTTTTAGCAGCTTGCATAAGCCGGTGATCTGCCATGCTGTCTGGCGCGCATGTACTTCGCTAATAACAGCGGGTAGTTGGTTGGCATCAAGTGTGCGCGCTTCGCGCACCAGTTGCAGCAGAGTGCGTATTTGCAAACTTTTGTAGTGCATTTTTTGTGCGTCTGTGGCGGCAAAGCGACCGCAGTTTTCGATGCTGTACAGCCACCATAAGTAGGAGCCGGTTTGGAATTTCCGGCCAGTGACGCTTGAGCTGCGGAGTCTGTACTGATAAACGTTTTTGGTAATCAATACCAAGGTGTTTGCGCAGGCAAACATCTCTGCGCAGTAAAGTGAATCCTGAGCCATCAACACGCCGGGGGTATTTTTAATGTGGCCTAAAGTCGCGCGCCGAAACAGTTTTCCCCATGTGTGGCCGCGCGTTTTTTTGTGTGCAAAAAACGTAGCCAAAATATCAGCACCTTTAACTAGCTCGGTGCGATTAATGTTGGTGTTGGCAGAGCGATAGTTTTGCTCATCAAAGGTCTGATGGTTGCCTTTGATTATGTCGGCGTTATATTGAATGGCTGCATCGTAAAGAGATTGCAGTGCATTGGGTGGTAGCAGGTCATCTGCGTCCACAAAAGTAAAATAAGTACCTGTAATTGCAGCTAAACCAGTGTTACGCGCAACCGACAGGCCGCTGTTCTGCTCGTGACATATCAATTTTATTTTGTTTGGATGTGCGCGCAAAAATTCTTCGCAAATTTGTTTGCTGTTATCGGTTGAGCAATCATCCACTAATACAATTTCAAGTGAGTCAGAAAAGCGTTGTTGAAGGATCGAATTTAGTGTCTCAGCAAGATAATCCTGCATGTTGTATATCGGCACTATTATCGAAATGGCTGGTGTTGCATCGGCCTTGGGTTGCATGGTTCGTCCTGGGTAATACATTAAGTTGAAAAATACACTTGCGAGGTAAGACGGTTTTAATTGGTGTTAGTCAGCTTTTTTGCACACTAACTCGGGCGCTTCATAGCCCCAAACTACACGCGCTTCGCCTTGATGTTCCCAAAAACTTTCATTGCGCCCTTCATATTTACTGCCGCTGCCGGAAGGCACTGAATACATAAGTGATGTTTGGTCGCCGCGTTCGGCGATGAGAGTTGGCGGTGTGGTTTCATAAAAGGTGACAACAATTTCATCAGCGGGTGAGCTGCCGCACTGAAAGTGCACCGGGGCGGTTTTGACGACTAATTCATAGCGGGCCTGTAGCTCGGCGATGCGTTGTTCATATTCAGCTTTAACACAAGTGAATTTGTCGTCGCTTTTCCAGCACTCATTGCGGCCCTTGATCCAACCTCGTTGCTCAGCTGCGAGTGTTGGCGGGTGTTCGTTAACCGCTTTTTCGGTAGCTTCGCCGTAAATACGGGCAAGCAGTTGATCCAGTTGGGCAAGTACCGGGTCTTTGCAAATCAGTTGTTCAACGCTGCTGTCTGCTGCTTTGTTGCATTCAAAGGTGGGGGTTGTGACTGGCGCCGGGCGCGGTTTGGTGTAGTCGATGGTGTGATCGCAGCTGCCGTTGGTCTCGCAGTCGTTTATGCCGTTGTTATCGGCATCCCAGCTTGGGTGCATGGTTGTGCTGGGGGCAGAGGTGGCGATGGAGGTGTCGTCGGGTGAGGATTCTGCCGTAGGCTTGCAGGCAGTGATTGATAATGTGCCGACGATAAGACCGCCAAGCCAATAAGATGCTTTGTGCACGTAAATCTCCTTGAGGGGCTCGGGTGTTGTGCCAGAGTATACCAGCCGTTGATAATGCGGGATATTTTTCCTCTGCAGGATGTGTGCCGTGTCTGACTCCGAATTGCCAACGCAATCATCGTCTCTTAACCCATCACCCGAACAGCCGCCCACGCCAAAACCCAAGAGTTTGCTGCGTTCCAGCTTACTTACCGGCTCCATGACCATGACCTCGCGCGTGCTGGGGTTGATTCGCGACATAGTGCTGGCGAGTGTTCTCGGTGCAGGCGGGGCGATGGATGCTTTTGCTATCGCGCAAAAAATCCCCAATTTCTTTCGTCGATTATTTGCCGAGGGTGCTTTTTCCCAAGCATTTATTCCGGTGCTGTCCGAGTACCGCGAAAAGGGCACTCATGCGGCAGTGAAGGAGCTGGTCGATAAGGTGGCTGGCTGTCTCGGTTCGATTCTGCTGCTGTTTACCCTGATTGGCGTGCTCGGCGCCGTCGGCTTTGCTTATATCTTTGGTTATGGCTATGCCGATAATCCCGAGAAGTTCTCGCTGTTGGTCGATTTGGTGCGCATCACCTTTCCTTATCTGATGCTTATTTCGCTCACCGGTTTTGCCGGGGCGATTCTCAACAGCTACGACCGCTTTGCGATTCCGGCGGTGACGCCAGTATTTCTCAATGTGTTTATGATCGCCGCTGCCTTGCTGGTGGCCGATTTCTTCCCTAGTCCCGCTTACGCGCTGGCGTGGAGTATTGTCGCAGCGGGTATTTTTTCGCTGCTGTTCCAGTTGCCATTTTTAAAGCAAATCCATTTGTTGCCATCGCCCAAGCTGGATTGGTCGCACCCCGGTGTAAAGCGCATTCTGGTGCTTATGGCGCCTGCGCTGTTTGGGGTATCGGTGAGCCAGTTAAATCTGCTGTTGGATTCCATTATCGCCACCATGCTGGGCGATGGTGCCGTGAGCTGGCTGTTCTATTCCGACCGCTTGGTGGAATTGCCGCTGGGGGTGTTTGGGGTGGCGATTGCGACGGTAATTATGCCGGGCTTATCGCGCCTGAGCGCCGCGCAGTCGGGTGAAAAATTCAGCCAGATGCTCGATTGGGCGATTCGCTTTGTGGTGCTTATCGCGCTGCCTGCAACCCTTGCATTGGTGATTCTTGCGGAGCCGATTCTGTACACGCTTTTCTATCATGGCGAGATGAAACTCTCCGACATTCTGATGTCGTCTTACAGTCTCAAGGCTTACGCGCTGGGCTTGTTTGCCTTTATGTTGATCAAGGTGTTGGTGCCCGGTTACTTCGCGCGGCAGGATATGAAATCGCCGGTGCGCTTCGGCATTATCGCGATTGTCGCCAATATGCTGATGAAACCGCTGGTGGTAATCCCGCTGGTGATGCTCTGGGGTTTAGGGCATGTGGGCTTGGCCTTTACCACCGCGCTGGCAGCTTATGTAAACGCTTTTTTGCTCTATCGCGGTCTGCGCAAGGCAGAGGTTTATGCGCCCGCCAGCAACTGGCCAAAACTTTGGTTGCGCTATGGAGCGGCCAATCTGGCGATGGCAGCAGTCTTGCTGGGCTTTTTGTCGCTCTGGACGCTCTGGTCAGAATGGGGTGTGATGGAGCGAATCCTGCGTCTTGCGGTTGTCTGTGTCGCCGGTTTGATGGCTTATCTGTTGGCCTTGTTTGCAGTGGGGGTGCGCCTGCGCGACTTCAAGGCGCGGGCTTAAGTTTGGGCGGGGTAGGCTCAGGCGCCGCCGCTCCTGTATACTTCCCGCCTCATTTTTCAGGCAGTTTATTTTCCGGTAATCGGGTTGAGGTCAAAGTAGAGCGTGAATCCAGCGGCACATGCGTTTATTCGCGGTTTGCACAACCTGCGCCCCTGGCATCGCGGCTGTGTGGCGACTATCGGCTCCTTTGATGGTGTGCATCTTGGCCATCAAGCCATATTGCGCCAGCTGATCGCCGTTGCGCATCAGCACCAGTTGCCGGCGGTGGTGATTGTCTTTGAACCGCAACCCCATGAATTTTTCTCGGGTGATAAAGCCCCCGCGCGCCTGATGCGTCTGCGTGAAAAAGTGCAGGCGCTGCTCGCCGCTGGCGTAGCGCGTGTGCTTTGCGTTCAATTCAATGAACGCTTGCGTAGCTTGTCCGCCGAAGAGTTTATCGAAACCGTATTGCTTGATGGCTTGGCGATCAAGCATCTGGTGGTAGGCGATGATTTCCGCTTTGGCTGTGATCGCCGCGGGGATTACGCTCTGCTGCAAAAAATCGGCAGCGAGCGTGGTTTTGGCGTTACCGATACCTGCACCCTTGAGATAGATGGCGAGCGCGTCAGCAGCACTCGCATCCGCCAACTATTGGAGTTGGGTGATTTTGCCAAGGTTGAAATGCTGCTCGGCAAGCCTTATAGCATCAGCGGCCGCATCGCCTATGGCCAACAGCTCGGGCGCAAACTGGGGGTGCCGACCGCCAATGTGCATTTGCGCCGCTATCGCTCGCCACTGCATGGCGTATTTACCGTTACCGTCACCTTTATGGATGGCAGTGTGCATCAGGGCGTAGCTAACGTGGGTGTGCGCCCAACTGTCACCGGCGACAAAAAGCCGCTGCTGGAAGTGCACCTGTTTGATTTCTCGCGAAAAGTCTACGGCGCCATGATCGATGTGGTATTCCACTCCAAATTGCGCGATGAAAAAAAATTCAATTCATTGGATGAGCTACAAACGCAACTGCAAACGGATATTGCTCAAGCCAAACAATTTTTTTCGACCTTTTCTAATTAATTTTTGCTAACAAAGTTGACCGTGAATCATGACCGATTACAAAGCAACACTGAATCTGCCTAACACCGGTTTTGCCATGAAGGCAAACCTCGCCCAGCGCGAGCCGGACATGTTGAAACAATGGCAAGCGAATGATCTGTATCAACAAATTCGCAGCGCGCGCGCTGGCCGCGAGCAATTTATTTTGCACGACGGCCCACCTTATGCGAACGGCGATATTCATATCGGTCACGCGGTTAACAAAATTCTTAAAGACATTATCGTCAAAAGCAAAACCCTGAGCGGTTTTGATTCGCCCTATGTGCCGGGTTGGGACTGTCACGGTCTGCCGATCGAGCACAATGTCGAGAAAAAAATTGGCAAAGCGGGCGATAAAGTCGATGTAAAAACTTTCCGCAATAAATGCCGCGAATACGCCGCTAAACAGGTCGACGGTCAAAAAGCTGACTTTGTGCGTTTGGGCGTATTGGGCGAGTGGGATAAACCTTATCTCACCATGGATTACAAATTTGAAGCCGACATTATTCGCGCGCTCGGCAAAATCGCCGATAACGGTCATTTGCACAAAGGCTTTAAACCTGTGTACTGGAGCGTGGTGGGCGGCTCTGCGCTCGCTGAAGCAGAAGTGGAATATCAGGATAAAACCTCTTTTTCCATCGACGTAAAATTCGCGTTTGTCGATCAAACTGCGATTGAAAAAGCGATCAGCGAATTAAGCG
Source organism: Cellvibrio chitinivorans (assembly GCF_035117775.1). Classification (NCBI taxonomy): domain Bacteria; kingdom Pseudomonadati; phylum Pseudomonadota; class Gammaproteobacteria; order Cellvibrionales; family Cellvibrionaceae; genus Cellvibrio; species Cellvibrio chitinivorans. The sequence goes on along the minus strand of NZ_JAYKKN010000001.1, from coordinate 34,499 downwards.
GCAGCGGTAAAATTTCGTTGGTGATCTGGACCACCACTCCTTGGACTTTGCCTGCGAACCAAGCGGTTTCTGCGAATGCGGAAGTTGACTATGCATTAGTACAAGTAGGCGATGAGCGTTTGCTGGTTGCCGAGACGCTGATCGGCAGTGTGCTTGCGCGTGCAAAAGTTGAAGAGCATAAAATTGTCGGCCGCGTAAAAGGCGCAGCGCTGGAAAAAATGCTGCTGCAACATCCGTTCTATGCGCGTCAGGTGCCAGTCATTCTTGGCGATCACGTAACTACCGATGCCGGTACTGGCTTTGTTCACACAGCGCCGGATCACGGTGCGGACGACTTTAATGTCGGCGTGAAATACGGAATCGGCACACTTAATTACATCGACGACCACGGTACCTATCGCCCGAACGTAGAAATCTTCGCGGGCGATCACGTTTACAAAGTCGATGAAAAAGTTGTCGCATTGTTGATTGAAAAAAATGCGCTGCTCGCGCAAGGCAAAATCACTCACAGCTTCCCGCACTGCTGGCGTACTAAAACGCCGCTGATTTTCCGCGCGACGCCGCAGTGGTTTGTGAGCATGAGCAAAAACAATCTGCGCGATCAAGTTGCACAAGCGGTTGAAGGTGTTGAGTGGGTGCCGGACTGGGGCAAGGCGCGTATCGATGCCATGCTCGCAACTTCACCTGACTGGTGTATCTCGCGTCAGCGCACTTGGGGCGTGCCTATCGCCTTATTTGTGAATAAAGAAACGCAAGAATTGCATCCTGAAACTGCGCGTTTGATTGAAGCGGTTGCACAAAAAGTTGAGCAGGGCGGAATGGATGCCTGGTTTGAATTGGATGCGGCTGAACTGCTCGGCACCGATGCCGATAAATACCAAAAAGTCACTGACACTTTGGACGTATGGTTCGACTCTGGCGTAACTCATTACGCGGTGTTGTCACAGCGCGCTGGTTTGCGTTTCCCTGCTGATTTGTATCTGGAAGGTTCTGACCAGCATCGCGGCTGGTTCCAGTCATCGCTCAAGACTTCTATGGCGATGCACGCCAAGCCACCCTACAAAACTGTGTTAACCCACGGCTTTGTGGTGGATGCGCAAGGGCGCAAAATGTCCAAGTCGATCGGCAATGTTATTCCACCGCAAAAAGTGGTAAACGATTTGGGCGCGGATGTTCTTCGCTTGTGGGTTGCTGCAACGGATTTCAGTACCGAGATGAGCGTGTCCGATGAAATCTTAAAGCGTACTGCGGATTCTTATCGTCGTATCCGCAATACTGCGCGCTTTATTTTGTCGAACCTCACTGGCTTTAATCCGGCGACTGATGCTGTTGCGCCAGAAAATATGTTGCAACTTGATCGCTGGATAGTGACGCGCACTGCGCATCTGCAGCAAGAAATCATCGCCGCTTACGACAGCTATCAATTGCATTTGATCTATCAAAAGCTGCATAACTTCTGCGTGGTGGAATTGGGTGGTTTCTATCTCGATATTATTAAAGATCGCCAGTACACCGTAAAAGGCGATGCACTTGCTCGTCGCTCGGCACAGACGGCGCTGCAATATGTGATTGAGGCTATGGTGCGCTGGATTGCGCCGATTTTGAGTTTTACTGCCGATGAAATCTGGAAAGAAATCGCCGGTGAGCGCGAAGCCAATGTGTTTGTTGCCGAGTGGTATCAATTACCAGCAATGCCTGCAGATTCATTTGCCGACAGCTATTGGGATTTGGTTGCCGAAGTGAAGGATGCGGTAAACAAAGTGCTCGAAGCAAAACGCGCCGCCGGTGAAGTGGGCGGCTCTTTGGGGGCGGAAGTGATTTTGTATTGCGATGAAAAACTGCAAGCGGAATTGCAAAAGCTCGCCAATGAATTGCGCTTTGTGTTGATCACATCTACCGCAGAAATTCGCCTACTTGCGGAAGCGCAAAATGCAGAAGCAACGGATTTGGCTGGATTGAAAGTGGCGGTGAAAAAATCCGAGCATGCAAAATGTGAGCGCTGCTGGCATCACCGCGCTGACGTTGGCGCAAATGCTGCGCATCCAACCATTTGCTTGCGCTGTGTAGAAAATGTGGATGGTGCTGGTGAATCGCGCCAGTTTGCTTAATTAAATCCCTCCCTAACCCTCCCTTTTCCAAAGGGCGGGGGTAACACCAGCCTGACCTTAACGAAGGGAGTAAACTCCTCCCCTTTGAAAAAGGGGAGGTTGGGAGGGGATTAAAAGTGAGTATTTATGTCTTTAAAAATTTATCAAAAAGCCTGGTTTTGGTATGTGGTAGCTTTAATCGTTGTTGCCTTGGATCAAGCTAGCAAACACGCCATCGAAGCCGCATTTGAATACGGCGAAACCTTGGTGTTTACCTCATTTTTTAATTTCACCTTGGCTTATAACACCGGCGCGGCGTTCAGCTTTCTTGCCGATGCTGGTGGTTGGCAGCGCTGGTTTTTTGCGGTAATCGCGCTGGCTGCAAGTGTGTTGTTAAGTGCGTGGATTGCACGTACCGCAAAAGATAAGCCACGCGAAGCATTTGCGCTGGCGTTTATCCTTGGCGGTGCAATCGGCAATTTGTATGACCGAATTGTGCTTGGTCATGTGGTGGATTTTATTGTGGTGCATTATCAAGATAATTACTGGCCAGCATTTAACCTTGCTGACTCTGCAATTACTCTGGGTGCCGCAGTGTTAATTATTGATATGTTGTTTAGTAAAGAAAACAGTAAAGAGAAAAAAGCGGATGCGTGAATTAGCAATTGGTCCCGGCACTAAAATTACTCTGCACTTTGCATTGCAGCTGGAAAACGGTGACATGGTTGACTCCAACTTTGAGCGCGATCCCGCGACTTTTACCGTCGGTGATGGCAACTTGCTGCCAGGTTTTGAAAAAGCACTGTTTGGCATGCTGGAGGGTGAGCATAAAACGGTGGTGATCAAGCCTGAAGATGGTTTTGGTCAACGCAATCCAAACAATATTCAGGAAATCGCCCGCAGCCAGTTCAGTCCGGACATGGAATTAAGTGAAGGTTTGATGTTGTCTTTTGCTGACGCGCAAAAAACTGAATTACCTGGAGTCGTGCAGAGTTTTGACGATGAAGTTGTAGTGGTAGATTTTAATCATCCACTGGCAGGGCGAAATATTTTGTTTGAAGTGGCCATTCTTAAAATTGAACCGGTTCAGGTGCATTGATCATGACGCAAATTAAACTCGCCAATCCGCGCGGTTTTTGTGCCGGCGTTGATCGCGCAATCGATATTGTCAATCGTGCGCTCGATGTTTTTGGTGCTCCAATTTATGTGCGCCATGAAGTAGTACACAACAAGTTCGTAGTGGAGTCATTGCGTGAGCGCGGCGCAGTTTTTGTCGATGAAGTTGATCAGGTTCCCGATAACGTAATTTTGATTTTCAGTGCACACGGCGTATCCCAAGCGGTGCGCAAAGAGGCAGAAGATCGCGGCTTGCAAGTGTTTGATGCTACCTGCCCATTAGTTACTAAAGTGCATATTGAAGTGACTCGCTACAGTCGTGAAGGGCGCGAGTGCATTTTGATCGGACACGAAGGTCACCCGGAAGTAGAAGGTACTATGGGGCAGTACAGTGCTGCTAATGGCGGTGCCATTTATTTGGTGGAAGATGAGGCGGATGTTGATGCGTTGGTGGTGCAAGATCCAGAAAGCCTTGCTTATGTAACGCAAACAACTTTATCAATGGATGACACGGCAAAAGTGATTGAAGCCCTGCGTAATAAATTCCCTAAAATTCAGGGGCCGCGCAGAGATGATATTTGCTACGCAACCACCAATCGTCAGGATGCGGTGCGTCAACTTGCACTGGAGTGTGAACTGGTGTTGGTTGTTGGCTCCCCCAACTCATCAAACTCTAATCGCTTACGTGAATTGGCAGAGCGCTGCGGGACGGAAAGTTATTTGATAGATGGTCCGGAAGATATTAACCCCGAGTGGCTAAAAAATCGCACTGCAATTGGAATTACCGCTGGTGCATCGGCGCCGGAAGTATTGGTGAAACAAGTGATCGATAAATTAAAAGCCTGTGGTGCACAGGCTCCCGTCGAAATGGATGGCACACCTGAAAATATCAGCTTCTCGTTACCCAAAGCCCTGCGGCAATAATGCGGTACTTGTGCTGAGGTTGTTAGATGACCTCAGCACACTCCGCGAGTGTCAGATTTTGTATTCGTGTCCTGCCTCCGCGAGACAGGATTAGGGCATAACCTTTACCTGAGGTTTCGGGGCAGATTTTTATAGTTCCCACTTGAAATGCGCCCCCATTCTCTATTCCTATTTTTCTTCCTTCTCCTGTGCCTATAAATGAGATGTACTCTTCCACGTGGCTATTAGCGTGAATCTTTATATCTTTAAGCGCTTTTCTCTGTTGTTTTAGTGTTTCTTCACCGTTTAATACTCCGTCGTTGTTGTAATCAATAAATAAAGCCCAGCCTTGCTCCCAGTCATTCTGATTGGCGAGCAGTACTGAGCGCTTATTGCTAGTCACGGCGAGGGTGCGAGCGGATTCAATAGCGCGCAGAAGTTCATGCGTTGCTACCTTGGTTCGAATAGTTTTGATTTGTTCGAATAAACTGGGGATTGCTAGACCGAGAGTTATTGCCAAAACCGCTGTGCAAATCATGAGTTCGAATAATGTGAAACCTTGCGATTTCATAGTAGGTGCCCTCCATGGGTTAATGCGTCGCTAACCGGATCCGCCCAAGTGCGGCCGTTCATGCGTCCTTGTTGACCGGATATCGCACGTCTGAACAGCTGCTGAACAGGGTGTGATACGGTGTGACGAATATAATTTGATCGCAATTTATTGTCTAGGTTGTCAATTGATCTTGGGTGACAACTTTGCTTCCTGTCTCTGTATTTATCGTTTATAGGCGCAAGAAATGCGAAAAATAAAAGGGTTTACACTCATTGAGCTTATGGTCACCTTGGCTGTTGCTGCTATCGTTCTTGGAATTGCTATCCCTAGCTTTAACCAGACGATGCGCAATAACAGCTCCAGCGCATTGGGGACTGAATTGGCGGGTGCTCTGAATTTTGCTCGAGCCGAGGCCGTTAAGCGCGCTAAACGTGTCTCTATTTGTGCATCCAGTGATGGGGCCACCTGTTTGGCTGCTGACAATTGGGCAAAGGGCTGGTTGGTATTTGTTGATGACGCAGCAGCAGATAATACCGCTACGGTAACCATTGGAACTGTTATTCGTTATTGGAGTGGTCTTAACCCTCTGGCCGTGGTGACTGGGCAAACAAGCGTTAGTTCAACAAATATTAGTTTTGTTCGCTTCACTAGCACGGGTACTCTGGCTCGATTGGATACACAAGGTCGCCGTTTTACTGCCCGCGTGAATAACTGCAAGGGTGATGCTGCGACCCAAATCCTGGTGGGACTGGCGGGCATGCTGAGTACCACCAAACAGGCATGTCCATAGGTGACGATGATTATGTTGAATAAAAGTGCACAGTCAGGGGCAACACTTATTGAAGTCGCAGTCACGGTATTGATTCTCGCTACGTCTTTGTTGGCGATGTCGACGTTACAGACTCGATCACTGCAGTTTAATCAAAGCGCATTTATGCGTTCCCAGGCGAATATCCATGCTTATGACATCATGGATCGTATGCGTATCAACCGGGGCACGGACGCAGATAATCGTTTGTCTGCGTACACGGCTGATTATGAGGGGGAGCCTGCTGGAAATGCCGTAGCTTCGGCGGATGTTGCGGAATGGCGCGAGCGCTTGGAAAAAGATTTGCCGGAGGGAAAAGGGAAAATTGCCTGTGTGCAGGCCACCCGTATCTGCACGGTCTCTATCAAGTGGAAAGATTCTTCGTTATTCAATGACGAGGATGAAGATCAAGCGACAGAGGCAGCAAGTGAATTTGAATTTACCTCGGTTATTTGAGAGCTGATCTATGAAGAAGCAGAAAGGTTTATCACTGATTGAGCTCATGATTGCCATCACCTTGGGATTGATTTTAATCACCGGTGTGTTGCAAGTGTTTATCTCTAGTAAAACGGTTTATACAACACAGCAAGCGCTGTCGCGCATACAGGAAACCGGGCGCTTGGCTATCGATTTTCTGGCTCGTGATATTCGTATGGCGGGTTACATGGGGTGTGCATCCCGCTCATCGGAGATGACTGTTACCAACACATTGAACAACAGTAGTAATTATCAATATGACTTCGGTACTGCCATTATGGGTTATACCGCAGCGACCTTACCCGCTAACCATGGCCTGAGCCCCTTGCCGAAAGCTGGTACCGATTTATTTGTATTGCGCGGGGCATATGGCTCGGGAGTGCAAATCAATAGGAACAATGATTCTGCACAAGTGTTCGTCACCCTTTTAGGTACTGAGCCGGGTGCTTGTGCGGATGGATCAGATAGGGTGAGTGGTTTGTGTCAGGGCGATATTTTAGTGGTAACTGATTGCACCAAAGCTCGTGTCTTTCAGGCAACCAACGTAACGGCTAGCGGAGGGGACACCAATGTAGTTCACAGTGGTGCTAATTATACGCCCGGCAATGCAGTTACTAGCTGGGGCGGCAACTCTGGTAGTGATGAGGAAACTTTTAAGCCTGGCGCAGAATTATTGATGGCGACCAGCATTACTTATTTTATTGCGACTGGAACTTCTGGTCGCCCAAGCCTCTGGCAAAACAATAATGGCGTTAATCTCGAGTTGCTTGAAGGCGTGGACGATATGAGTGTGAACTATGGTGTGGACACCAATGAGGATTATGTGCCGGATGCTTATTTGCCCGCGACAGGAATTACTGCGGCTGACTGGGCAAAAGTCGTTGCCCTTCGGGTTGAGCTACTCGTGAGTAGTATTGATGATGGTGTGCTACCGGAAACGCAAACTTATAGCTTTGAAGGGGTAGACGGAGTAACTCCGAACCCTGTCGATAAACGGTTGCGTCAAGTGTTTAGCTCAACAGTCGGTATCCGTAGTCGATCTTTTTAAAATCTCTTCTGGAAATATTTATGAAGTCGCAATTTATTGAAATCAAGCAGCAGACCGGAGCAGTTCTGGTAGTAGGTTTGGTTCTGCTGTTAATCCTAACCGTTATCGGGTTGGCGTCGATTCGCGGTAGTGATTTGCAGGAACGAATGGCGGGCAATATGCGCGATCGTAATATTGCTTTTCAGGCATCTGAAGCAGCTTTACGCGAAGGTGAAGACTTATTGAATTTACCTGTATTGCCCAGTTTTTCTGGTTCTGTTGTCGGTTATTGGCCTGATTTGAATAAGCCTGGCGCTATTCGCCCTCGTCCGACAGCCTGGACTGCTCAACAATGGGGGGCTAACAGCGTGCAACTGGATGCCGATACCATTGGAGAAACAGTTGAACAGCCGCGCTATGCAATAGAGAAAGTTATTGTGACAGGTCTTGCTGCTAGCCAAGGTAGTGGCGTTGACAAAGAAAGTATAGAAAGAGCTCAGGATGCGGAGTACTACCGGATAACCAGTCGTGGGCTTGGTATCACCTCAGATGCTGAAGTGGTTTTACAGTCCACATTTGCCCGTTAATCCAGAGTGTTTTGGAGATTATATGTTAACTACCACATCGTTTTATAACGCTATGGCGAAAACCTGGATTGCAACCTTGGCCGGCGGTTTAGCATTATCTTTCACACATGTTGCTGTAGCAGAGCCGCATCAGAGCCCGTTGTTTCTGGTGGCACAGGTCAAGCCGGTTACCATGCTCAATATGTCGCGCGATCATCAGTTATATTTCAAACTTTATGATGACTTCTCGGATATTACTGATAGTCGCCCAACCATTAATAATACGGCGAATGCCAATTACGGCAAAGAGCCGGATGGTGCTCCCGATACCACCTATGTTCATGGTTTCGACTACTACGGCTACTTCGATAGCTATAAATGCTACACCTACAACACCACCAGTAATCAATTTAATCCAGCGGCCTTTTCGGCTAACAAATACTGTAACGACGGAACCTCTGTGCAGTGGAGCGGCAACTTTTTAAACTGGGCCTCAATGACGCGTATGGATGCTGTGCGCAAGATGCTATATGGCGGAATGCGCTCAACTGATACCACTTCTGAGACAGTATTGGAGCGGGCGTATCTTCCGACCGATGCGCACTCATTCGCAAAATATTATGGTGGCGCTGATTTGCCGCAGCTCACCCCTTTCTCTGCTGATATTTCTGCAGATCTACAAACTACAGGCATCACCATTTGTAATACCTCGGATCCCGGTACCGCCACTCATTCACAGTCGGCGACAAGCGCTGTCGGTGCTCGCCCGTTAATGCGTGTCGCACGTGGAAATTACAGCTTGTGGGCCAGTAATGAACGTTACCAATGTCGATGGGGCTCAACGCTCTCAGGCGACGACGGTAAAAATGAAAATAATGCAGCAGAGAGTCTGATTCCCGCCTATTCGGACAGCCCTATAGATGCCCATAAGTTGGGCACTGGCTCAGCGGCAGGGGAGTTTGTTGCGCGCGTCGCGGTTTGTGTCAGCAACTTAACGGCAATGGATGCGGCTCACGATAATGAAAAGTGCTTTGAGTACAACCGCACCACGGCGCAAAAACCGCGCGGGCTATTGCAGGTTCATGGAGGCACACAAAATTTTGCGTTAATGACTGGCTCCTACGGGAAAAATAAATCAGGTGGAGTGTTACGCAAAGGTGCAAGTTCAATTAGTAATGAAATCAACTCCAACGGTATTTTTCAGGTGCCCAGCAATGGCAATAGTATCATCAAGACTCTGGATTTATTGCGTATCTACGGTTATCGCTACAGTGAGGGGCTGTACCACAACGATCGTCATGAAGTGAATACACCCGGTGCCTCTGTCAGTGATGGTTGTAAGTGGGAGACGAGCAGTTTTGCTAACGGCCAGTGCACTAACTGGGGTAACCCTCAAGCCGAAATTTATCTTGAATCGCTGCGCTATTTGAGTGGCGCTAGCAGTCCGCAATTTGACTCAGATGACTCCAGCTATATTGCTGGATTGAATCGGGTCGCAACCTGGACCGACCCGATTTCTACCACAACAACCGGTAACTATTGTGCCCCTATCAATGTGTTGCAGTTTGATGCCTCTATGACCTCGTTTGACGCTGATAATCTCACCAATGCGCCAGCGACTATAGGCACTATTAGTGATGCGACCAACATTGTTGGCGCGGCTGAAGGGATTCACGGGAATAGCTATTTTGTCGGTGATAATGGCACTAATCGCAACCAGCTGTGTACAGCGAAAGAAGTGGCCTCTTTATCCAGTGTATTAGGCGCTTGCCCTGATGCACCAAGATTGGAGGGTAGTTATCAAATTGCTGGCTTGGCATACAAAGCGCGCTCGGCTGGTATTGCAGCTAATCGCGAAAAAGTAATGACCTATGGCGTCAATCTGGCCGCATCGGTTCCTAACGTGGTGGTGCCAGTTCCAGGTTCTACCTCTGGTGCTAAGGTTACTATTTTGCCCGCCTGCCGTAATACCACCCCGAGTCCCGCTGCCAACTGTGCAATCGTCGATTTTAAAATTGTGCAACAAACATTCACTAATTCCACCAACTCTGGACGGCTCTACGTGAACTGGGAGGATACCGAACACGGTGGGGATTACGACCAGGATATGTGGGGAACTATTGATTATGCAGTTACATCCACCGGTGGTGTGACTGTCACTACCAATGTGGTTGCATCATCGACCCCCAACAATATGGGTTTTGGCTACACCATTAGCGGTACAGACAATGATGGCTTTCATGTCCAATCCGGTATTGGTGGTTATACCGGCGGCGACTGTTCAAATTGCAACGAAGGAGATGCGGCGGCGGCGAAAACATTTACGGTAGGAAGCTCTACCGGTTCCTTATTACAACCACCTTTGTATTACGCGGCTAAATGGGGTGGCTATAAAGAGGACACTTTAACAACCGCAGAAATTGCTGCCATTACAGAAGTAGGGTCTTACTTTAAAGCAACCGATCCACGCAAGCTTGAACAAGAACTGGATAATTTCTTCAGTGATTTTGGCGCATCAGGCTCATCGGCAACCGTTGCGTCCAACTCGACTCGCCTGGAAGATGAAACCAAGGTTTATCAGGCAATATTTAACAGTGATGACTGGAGTGGCGCTATGCGCGCATACCCTCTCAACACCAACGGCACTATTAATACGACCCGTGCTTCATGGGATACAGATCAAACCCTGACGGGCGCATCTGGTCGCCGGATATATACACTGGGCGATTCAACTGTAGTCAATTTGAACTCTGCTGGTTGGGCTGGCAGTACGGCAGCGGCGCTCAAATCGGCTTTACAGCTTTCATCAGAATCTACAACCGATAATGCCCAAAAACGTTTTAATTGGTTAATGGGCACTGACCAGACTGGCTTGCGTCAGCGCAGTAAACCATTGGGCGATATAGTTAACTCCGACCCTGCTTATGCCGGGCCTGGCAGCCAGCGCTACAACCTACTGCCGGCCAGCTATGGCGCTGCCACTTATGAAGATTATGTACAAGCCAAAGCGAGCCGTACTAAAGCAATTTTTGTGGGTGCCAATGACGGCATGATGCATGCGTTTAATGCAGATACAGGTGCCGAGCTCTTTGCTTATATTCCGCGTGGTGTCTATGCCAAGCTGGCTTCGTTGACTGATATCGATTATCAGCATAAATACACAGTAGATGGCCCACTGTACGTGGAGGATGCCTATATTGATAGCAACGGTGACGGCACTAAAGAATGGCGTACTTTGGTTGGAGGTACTTTAGGTGCGGGAGGGCGTGGAGCCTATTTATTGGATGTCACCGATACCTTGGCGAGAGGCGCTACACCGCGAGTGATTTTTGATATTCATGCTGGTGATACCTCATTGACCTATAGCAATGACCTGGGCTACAGCAATGGCAAAATGCTAATTGCTCCTGCTGCCGGTGATCGTTGGGTCGCCGTTTTAAGTAATGGCACTGAAAGTAATAGCGGTACCGCCAAGTTAATTGTGATAGATGTTCAGACCCCTTCTTCCTATAAATCCATAGCAACTTCTACTGCGACCGGTAATGGCCTTTCCGGTACTGCACTACTGCCTAACTCGCAAGGTATATCCACTTATGCTTATGCAGGGGATCTCAAGGGCACTATGTGGAAGTTTAATCTGGACAATGCTTCTATTGATAGATGGGGGCTTTCCTATCCTGATGGTCTTATCACCGTTAAAGACTCTGCGGGAGCCGCACAGCCGATAACGGGCACGCCGACATTGGGTAGAAATGCGCTCAAAATGGCGGGTACTGGCAGCAATCGCGCACCTTCAGTCATGGTGTATTTTGGTACTGGTAAATACTCCGAGACGACAGATATTTCCAGTACTGCGGTGCAAAGCATTTATGCAATTGCAGATGCCGGCAATGCTATATCGCTCACCAACCGGAATACAACGCTGCTACAAAAGTCGATTACCGCTGAAACCAATGGGGTTCGTACTGTTTCTCCCGATGCAACACCTGTTGCGACAGAGATACCCGTGGTGGACTGGAGCCGTTACTCTGGTTGGTATCTTGATCTTAAATTTGGTACTGCAGCCAGTGCAGCGAAGGGGGAGCGAGTTATCGTAAAACCATTGCTACTTTTTGATCGCCTTATTGTGAACACGTTTATTCCATCACCGAATCAATGTGATTATGGCGGCAGCGGTTGGTTGATGCAGTTGACTGGTGTGGGCGATAAATTTATTGGACTTAATGTTCTGCTTAACAACGCAAATATTGAGCTGCAAGATCCTATTTTGGGTGATTTGATTCCCATCATGGCAGGCGAAAGAGTATTTATTTTGGGTAGTGAGTTAAGTGGTAGTGTTGAGGCATTTGTGGGTGAGGCTGGTGCTGGAACTCGTGGTCGCATGTCTTGGCGGCAACTTAAATAATAAGGGGCTTTTATGCGCAACGCAGGTCGTGGTTTTACATTAGTTGAGTTGATGATTGGTGTGGCAATTATTGGCATTTTGGCTGGTATAGCTTATCCCTCGTATCTGAAACAGGTGCAGAAAAGCAATCGCTCTGACGCCAAGGTTGTATTAAATGATGTCGCCCAGCGGCTACAGCGCTGCTTTACCGCGCATGGTCGCTACAACCCGGCAGATGGAACTTGCGCTGTTGTTGATGCGGTGAAGGCTGCGGCTGGAATAGCATCTACTGAAGGCTTTTATGTAGTGAAAGTGGCTGATGCGGCAGATTTGACGGCAACTACCTACTTGCTTACAGCCACTCCGGTAGCTGGTGGGCGGCAAGCCAGTGATAGTGATTGCGCGCGTTTCACACTAAATCAGCTGGGAGTCAGAGCGGCGTTTTCCAGTTCCAATGTTAATAACACGGATAAATGCTGGTAACAAAACACGTTTGATTTTGCTCCAATGAAAAATGGCCTCGCGATGAGGCCATTTTTATTGGAAGTTCATCTGGTTTTGGTGAAGTTATTCGTCATCCAATCCCAATTTTTGCAGGCGATAACGAAGGGATCTGAAACTGATGCCCAAGTGTTTTGCTGCAAGGGTTTTGTTCCACTTTGCCTGCTCCAATGCGTGGCAGAGAATTTCTTTTTCTACATCCTGTAAGTATTCATCGAGTGAGGAATATTCGGCGCAGCGAGCGGGGTAATCGACGCTGTTGTTATTTGCTCGTTTGGTGGTGCGGTTGGAATAGGATTTGTCGGCGAGTTGGTCGAGCTGATCAGTGCCGCGCAACTGCAAATCTTGCGCTTCAATCAGATTGCTATCGCAGAGTGTGAAGGCGCGCTCCAAAATATTTTCCAGTTCGCGCACGTTGCCCGGAAAGGCATAGTTGTCGAGCATTCGCTGTGCTTCTGCTGAAAGTTTGGGGGTGGGCAAACCTATGTCGGTGGCGAGTTTGTGTAACAGATGTTGGGTGAGCAGGGCGATGTCTTCGCGTCTTTCACGCAACGGCGCAACGGCCAATTGGATAACGTTCAGGCGATAAAATAAATCCTGCCGGAAGCGACCTTCATTGACTTCCACCTCCAGATTTTTATGGGTCGCGCAGAGGATGCGCACATCGGTGGCGATTTCATCAGCTGCGCCTACCGGGCGCACGGATTTTTCCTGAATTGCGCGCAATAATTTAACTTGCATATCCAGCGGCAAATCAGCAACTTCATCAAAAAATAAAGTGCCGCCTTCCGCTGCTTGGAACAAGCCGGTTTTATCTTGATGCGCGCCAGTGAAACTCCCTTTTTTGTGGCCGAAAAATTCGCTTTCCATCAGCTCGCGTGGAATCGCACCGCAGTTGACGGCGATAAAAGGTTTAGGTGCGCGCGGCCCAAGGTCGTGAATCGAATGCGCAACCAATTCTTTACCTGAACCTGATTCACCGCTGATATAAATGGGCGCCTGTGAGCGGGCGAGTTTTTCAATGCTGCGAATCAAATCCTGAATCGCTTTTGATTCGCCGATAATCGGTGTGGTTTTCGCGAGTGGTTGCGGTTTTAGCTGGCTGGATTCGATGGCGGTATTCACCAATTTGCGCAGCGTCTGCAAATCCACTGGCTTGGAAATAAAATCAAACGCACCGGCTTTCATGGATTCAATCGCGGTATCGATACTGCCGTGGGCGGTAATAACTGCGACGGGCAATTGCGGATATTGCTGCTGAATTAATTCCACCAATTCCAAGCCTTTGCCGTCGGGCAAATGCATGTCGGTCAAACACAAATCATAATGATTTTGCGCGAGCAGTTGTTTGGCGCTGGCGACGCTGGCGGCGCTGTCGGTGCAAATTTGCATACGTCCCAAGGTGATTTCCAGCAGCTCGCGGATATCCGGTTCGTCATCGATGATTAATACACGTTTTTGAGTCATAAGAGTTCCTGAATCGCCTGAGCCATTCTTAAGATGTTTTTTGGGCTTAAGATGTTTTTTCCGGATGCGCTAACTGCAAGTGAAAACAGCTTTCGCCTTGCTCGGTACGCTGGTAAGAAATAATGGCCTGATTGGCCTCGCACAATTCTTTGCAGATATATAAACCCAAACCAGAGCCGGTGTTTTCGGTGGTGAAAAATGGCTCGAACAGATGCTTGCTGTTTTCGGCGCTGATACCTTGGCCGTAGTCTATCACGCGGATGTAGGGTTGCTGTTGATTGGTGTCCAGCCCAATTTCGATGCGCAAATCCGGTTTGCCACTTTGATTAGCGCCGTAGCGAATGCCGTTATCGAATAGATTAGTGAGTACCTGCTGCAATTGGCTGGTATCAAATTTTGCAGCGAAGTTCGTGTTGCTGTGGTCGTGCATCGGCTCGCCGATATTTTTTTCTTTGATTTGGATAGTTAGTTTTTCGCCATTACTTTTGCTGGCTTTGTAGTCGCTGACAAATGTTGGAATCCACTGCTGCAAATTAATGGGGGTAGGTTTTGCGCTGCGTCGGCGTGAGAGCTGCAAAATATTTTCAATAATCTGGTTCACCCGTTTGCTGTGATTGTTGATGATATCCAGCAGGCGTTGATCACCCGCAGGGAGCGCCTCTGATTCGCCCAGCAATTGGCTTGCATGACTGATAGCGCCGAGTGGATTGCGAATTTCGTGGGCGATGCTGGCGGTCAATCGCCCTAGCGATGCCAGTTTTAATTGCTGCGCTTGCTGGTTGATGGAGCGAACATCCTCCAAAAAAATCAACACATCGGGCGACTGTCCCGGCTCCAGATACGCAAAATTAATTTTGGCTTCGGTGATGTTGTTATTTTCCAGCTTTAGATAGGGCGTGTGGTCACTCGCATTGCGCTGCCATGACTGGTGTTTTTTATAGAGTTCGGGGACGCGATCCAAATGCAGATTTTTGACCGACTCTTGTGTGGTTCCAAGCAGGGTTAAGGCCGCCTGATTGCACAGTTCTATCTCCTGATTTTTATTGAGCACCAAAATACCGGTGCGCATTCTCTCGACGATCAGCTGCGCCAGTTTTTGTAAATGCGCAGCTTGGGCGGCCTGAGCTTCGGCTTCGGCATAGGAGAGACGAATCTTTTTGGTGAGATGTTGAAACAGCAGCGCGGTCAGAAACGCGAGCGCACTGAGCGTGCCGGAGGCGAAGATGGTTTTATTGTCCTGCGCCAAAAAGATAAAGCGATAACAGCCTTCGCTAATCACCACAATGGTAGTGATGGCTGCGAGAAAGAGTGAGATGCGCTCGCGCAGCATGATGCCGCCTGCAGCAATCGCGATCAGCAACAAATAACCCAAACCGCTCACTGCGCCGCCGCTGGCGTGCATTAACAGGCTGAGCGCGATGACATCGATTAACAGTGAGCCAAAAAGTTTGCGCTGCGAGGGCGAATATTTGAGTCGCCACATCACGATCAGCGTCATAAAGTTGATCGCGGTGTAGCTGATAGATGCGTAGAAAAACAGATCGGGGTTGTCGTTACCCAGCACCTTGGGCGCAAACTGGAGTTGGAACATCATCAACAACACACTGCCCAGCAGCGTGCGGTAATAGGTATAAACGCGCAGCAAATCGTAGGGGTTATAGTTCTGCGGCTGGTGGAGCAGGTTGGAGGTCATGGTGTTCTGCTGTGTCCTTTTGGTCGGGCGGGTAAAATCCGCTTGGCTTTAAAAGGGTAGATCGCGGACAATGCGCGCCTATGTTTAAATCCTATGGGTTTGAATCCTGTGGGTTTGAATCCCATGAGTTTAAATCGCATGGGTCTGAATCGCCTGAGCCTATAATTCTTATGGGCTAGGCGCTGTGCAATTTGATGTGCGGGCAATTTTGCCATTTTCGCGTTGCTTATACTGCCATCTACCTTGCGATTCCAGACTTATTTTCAGCAATGCTGCTGCCACTCTTTCATATCCCTTGAATGCTATGTCGTCGTTACACTTGATTCTCGCCCAAATAAATACGCTTGTCGGCGATATTCCCGGCAATACCGCCAAGGTGCTGCAGTGCGCGCGTGAAGCGCAGGCCGCAGGCGATGTTGATGCAATTGTGTTTCCCGAACTGACACTGACGGGTTATCCGCCGGAAGACCTGTTATTGCGCCCGAGTTTGAACCTGCGTATCGAGCGCGCGTTACAGGAGTTGATGGCTGCCAACTTGTCTATGGCGCTGGTGGTTGGTTATCCGCGCCAGAAGGATGGACGCTTGTACAACATGGCCGGTGTGATTAGTGACGGTCAGTTGATCGCTGAATACGCCAAACAGTGCCTGCCGAATTATCAGGTATTTGATGAGAAGCGCTATTTCGCTGCGGGCGATAAAGCTTGCGTGTTTGACCTCAAGGGAATCCCTACCGCGCTGAGCGTGTGTGAGGACATC
This sequence comes from Cellvibrio chitinivorans, assembly GCF_035117775.1. NCBI lineage: Bacteria > Pseudomonadati > Pseudomonadota > Gammaproteobacteria > Cellvibrionales > Cellvibrionaceae > Cellvibrio > Cellvibrio chitinivorans. The sequence goes on along the minus strand of NZ_JAYKKN010000001.1, from coordinate 18,160 downwards.
TGGTTCGCCGAACCTATGGCGCAAGCCAAAACGGCGGGCGCCAAGCTGATGTTCAATCTCAATGCCTCGCCCTACCATCAGGGTAAGCAGCAAACGCGCGAAACCGTGATCGCCCAGCGCGCACAAGAAGGTCAGATGCCAGTGGTCTACACCAATCTGCTCGGTGGTCAGGACGAGCTGGTGTTTGATGGTGGCTCAGTGATGATCGATGCCAATGGCATCACTCAGTTCCGTGCACCTTCATTTGAAGAGGGGCTGTTTCCGGCTCGATTGGAGTGGAATCAGCAACAAGTCACTGTGCCGCCACAATCCTGCGCCGCGCTGCTCGATAATCTCGCGGCGGTTTATCAAGCGCTGGTGCTGGGCATGCGCGATTACGTCAACAAAAACCGCTTTAAAGGCGTGGTGCTGGGCTTGTCTGGCGGTATCGACTCGGCACTGACGCTGGCGATGGCGGTAGATGCGTTGGGCGCTGACCGTGTTGAAGCGGTGATGATGCCGTTTCGTTACACATCCGACCTGAGTAAAAACGATGCTGAGGATGAAGCTGCGCGCCTCGGCGTGCGCTACAGCTCAATCAGCATCGAGCCTATGTATGAAGCCTTTATGGCCGCACTCAGCGACGAATTTGCGGGCACCAAACGCGATACCACCGAAGAAAACCTGCAGGCGCGCTGCCGCGGAGTATTGCTGATGGCGATCTCCAACAAAAAAGGTTATCTGGTGCTGACCACCGGTAACAAGAGCGAAATGGCCGTGGGTTACTCCACGCTCTACGGCGATATGGCCGGCGGTTTTGATGCGCTCAAAGATGTGCCTAAAACCCTGGTGTTTGCCTTATCGCGCTATCGCAACACCTTGGGTGGGGTAATTCCTGAATCGGTAATTACCCGTCCGCCCTCGGCCGAATTGGCGCCGGATCAAAAAGATGAAGACAGTCTGCCGCCTTACGAAATCCTCGACCGTATTCTGGAGTTGTATGTCGAGCAAGACTACAGCGCCGAGGCGATTATCAATGAAGGTTTTAACCGCGAACAGGTTGAGCGCGTGGTGCGCTTGGTGGATGTAAATGAATACAAGCGCCGCCAAGCGCCGATTGGGATTCGTATCAGTCAGCGCGGCTTTGGCCGCGATCGCCGCTACCCGATTACCTCGGGTTGGAAAATGGGTGACTGATATTGCCCAAAACAACAAAGGCCGCATAAGCGGCCTTTGTGGATGATGTTAGCGAGCGAACAATCGATTAATCGACGCGCGCCACATCGGTAGATTGTTTGTATTGCGGGTCGTAAAGCTTGCGGGTATCAAAACCAGTCACTTCGTTTTTGTTAAACAAACCCAGTGTCAGGTAGGCAACCCAAGGCGATTTACCATTGTTGTACATAAAGTCGTAATCGAATTCGCCTTGTTTATTGAGTGCCGGGTAGTCGGCATAATTGAGTTTCAGGATTTCCAGCATCTCATTAGAGCGCTCGGGCATCTTTAGCAGGTGATAACCCTGTACCATAACGGCCAGCGCATCGGGAATTGCCGGCGATTGCGGGAAGTTTTCCAGCACATAGCGGCCGCGACCTACCGCAGCAACATAAGCGCCGCGTTTAAAGTAGTAGTTAGCGACGTGAATTTCGTAACGCGCCAAGTGGTTGCGCAGGTGCAACATGCGTTTTTTGGCATCGACGGCATAGATGCTGTCGGGATAGCGGTTGAGCAGTTGGGTAAAGTTGGCGAGCGATTCACGCGCTGCCCCTGGATCGCGACGGGAGTTATCCACCGGCATCACGCGCTCAAACATGCCCTGGTCTTTGGTAAAAGATGCCATGCCCAGCATGTAGTAGGCGTAGTCAACATTGCGGTGCTGCGGATGCAAACGGATAAAACGGTTGGCTGTGGCGATAGCCGCATCGGGTTCGCCCGAGCTGTAATGAGCGTAGATAAGTTCCAGTTGCGCCTGATCGGCGTAGGTGCCGAAGGGGAAGTTTTCTTCCAGCGAGTTGAGATTTCTGATCGCCGATTCCCATTGGCTGCGCTCAAGTTGCTCTTCGGCGGCGTTGTACAGATCCGCTTCGGTGGTGTATTCAGGCTCTTTACTGGAGCAGGCAGTCAGCAGCACTAGGGCGCTAAGCGTCAAACAGGGCAGAACTCGCATAGGGTTATAGACTCTTATCACGTAAACATAGACCCCATTTGCGGGGCAGGGTATTTAAACACAGAGCTTGGCGGATACCAATCTGGCGACAGTAAAAGCTCTTGAATTCCGGTTTTTGGCGCTCCTTTCGCAGCCAGAAACAATCACTAGAGGTTATTTAATGAAAGATGTTTTTGACCTGAGCGCACAAGTGCCGATCCAGATGAATGGCATGCGCTTCGACCAGATCGCCTCCGAGTTGTTCCCCGACTTCTCGCGCTCGCGTCTGCAAAGTTGGATTAAAGACGGCCAGCTGAAAGTAGATGGCCGTGTAGCCAAGCCGAAAGACAAATTAATCGGCGGCGAAACGCTGGAGCTGAAAGCAGAGCTTGAAGCGCAGGGCGAGTGGGAACCGGAAGAGATCACGCTGGATATAGTCCACGAAGACGACGACCTGATCATCATCAACAAACAAGCAGGTTTGGTTGTTCACCCAGCGGCGGGCAATTACACCGGCACCTTGGTAAATGCGCTGATCAATCATATCCCCGGTTTGGTCAACCTGCCGCGCGCGGGCATTGTGCATCGTTTGGATAAAGAAACGACAGGTTTGATGGTGATCGCCAAAACTCTGGAAGCGCATACCGATTTGGTTGAGCAGTTGGCCGATCGCACAGTGAGCCGCGAATATGAAGCAGTTGCCGTAGGTGCTATGACTGGCGGCGGCACTGTGGATGCACCTATGGGGCGCCATCCTATGCAGCGCAAACTCATGGCCGTACTCAAAGCGGGCGGTAAGCGCGCGGTAACTCACTACCGTGTGGCCAAGCGCTACCCGAGCCACACTCATATTCGCGTGAAATTGGAGACTGGTCGCACTCACCAAATCCGCGTGCATATGGCGCATATCGGCCATCCGCTGGTGGGCGATCCGACTTACGGCAATCGCTTCAAAATCCCCAAGGGCGCCAATCAGTATTTGATCGATACCCTCAAGAGTTTTCCGCGTCAGGCGCTGCATGCGTTCAAACTGGGCTTGGAGCATCCGGGCACTGGCGAATACACCGAGTGGACTGCGCCGCTGCCGGAAGATTTTAAAAACCTGCTCGATGCGCTCAATAACGGTTTTACCCTTGCCGATGACTGATTCATTTGGAATTACGCCCGATTGGCCAATACCTGCCGGAGTGAAAGCCTTTATCAGCACCCGCGCCGGCGGGTTTAGCGCATCGCCCTATACCAGTAATAATTTCGGGCTGCATGTGGGCGATGATCCGCTGCTGGTTGAAAAAAATCGCGCGCAGTTATGTGAGCGTTTGGGGTTGGATATGACCCCGCAGTGGCTGGAGCAGGTGCACGGAGTCAAAGTTGTTGATGCCAAAGCCGATGGCATGGTGCGCACCGCCGATGGCAGCTACAGCGACCAGCGCGGTCAAGCCTGCTTGGTGATGACGGCAGATTGCTTGCCGATTTTGCTGTGCGATAAACAAGGCACTCAAGTCGCAGCACTGCACTGCGGTTGGCGCAGCCTAGCGCATGGTATCTGCGCAAAAGGCATCGAGAAGTTTTCTGTTCCTGCATCTGAAATCATGGCCTATCTTGGCCCTGCAATATCCCAGCCTAATTTTGAAGTGGGGGTGGATGTGCTTGAAGCCTTTTTTGGTGCCGCGCGCAATGAACTCCACACCGATCAAATCGCCGCCGCGTTTATTTCTGCCAAACGCCCGCTGCATTTTTATGCGGATATCTATGCTCTTGCGCGCGCCGAATTAACCGCGCTGGGAGTGACGGATATCTACGGCGGCGATTTTTGTACCTATGCCGATGAAACCCGCTTCTATTCTTATCGTCGCGATAAAACCACCGGGCGCATGGCCAGCTTGATCTGGCGCGAATAAATTTCTGTTAAGTGAATCCAATCGGGCACTGATTGCATCTAAACTTTGGCGCGTAAATTATTTGTTGTCGCGCTTGGCGCCGATGATTTTTCATCCCCTGCCCATACTGGAGTTCTCGCTATGTCAAAACACCCGTTCAAAATCGAAATCTGTGTTGAAGGAATCGATGGCCTTGTTGCCGCGCAACAAGCGGGTGCTGATCGCGCAGAATTGTGTGCCAGCTTGCTTGAGGGTGGACTAACACCGAGCTTGGGGGTAATCCGCGAAGCCCTGCGTGTCGCGACCATTCCGTTTCATGTGATTGTGCGCCCGCGCGGCGGTGATTTCCTTTATTCCGAGCTCGAATTCAACAGCATGTTGGAAGATGTCAAAGCGCTGCGCGATCTGGGCGTGGTTGGGGTAGTGATCGGCTGCCTGACGCCCGATGGCAAGATCGATGAGGTGCGCACCAAAGCCTTGGTCGTTGCCGCGCGCCCGATGAAAGTGACCTGCCATCGCGCCTTTGATATGACGCGCGACTACGCGGAAGCGCTTGAAGCCTTGATTCGCAGCGGCGTTGATAGGGTGCTAACCAGTGGTCAGCGCGATACTGCCGTTGAAGGCAGTGACATTCTGAAAGATACAGTTGCACGCGCAGATGGCCGCATTGTGATCATGGGCTGCGGCGCGCTCGATGTTGATAATATCGCTCAAGTACGCCGCGCAACTGGCGTTGATGAAATGCATTTTGCCTCGCTCAAAACTATTAAAAGCGGTATGGAATTTCGCAATCCCCATGTTGGCATGGGCGGTACGGCGTTGGAGCGCGAATATGAAATTACCCTGACCGATGTGGAGGCGGTGCGTGCGACTATCGCCGCTGCCCGCGCTGCCGGTTAATCCTGTTTTTTTAAATCATCATCTACAAGGAAATTTTTTATGGATCTCGATCAAATTGAAAAACTGAATGACCTTAAACAAAAAGGCTTGATCAGTGAGGAGGAATATCAGCAGGCCAAGGAACGTATTCTGGGCAATGTTAAGTCTCAGCAAGCTCATGCTACCAGTGCGCAACCGCAATCTATTGTTGTGAAAACCAACAACTACGATTATGCAATGGTGCTGCATCTCACCCAATTCTGTTCATGGCTGTTTCCATTCTTGGGCTTAATCGTGCCGCTGATTATGTGGCAATCCAAAAAAGAAGATGCCTATGTGGATGAGCAGGGCAAGGTGGTGATGAACTGGGTATTCAGTTCGCTGATTTATTTTTTGGTCAGCGCAATTCTGTGCTTAATCGTGGTGGGTTTTTTCCTCATGGCAATTCTGTTTGTCTGCTCGATTGTGTTTACCATCATGGGGGCGATGGATGCTAATAAGGGCGTCATCAAAAACTATCCAATGTCGATCAAGTTTTTTGATGTAAATGAAACACCGCGCCCACCAGTTACCCCTGCCAATCCACAAGTCTGATTGCGCAGAATAAAGTTAAAAATTGCCGCAGCACTTTTAGTGCTGCCCAGCCTGCCTTAATGCAAGAATCAAATCCGGTTTGTTCATGGATGAACGGCCGGCAATGTTTTTCTCTCTCGCGAGTGTTATTAAATAATCTTTAGTGTGGGACTCAAGTGAATTCGGCTTTGCTTTCTCTTTGCGTGTAATGGCCGCTTGATGAGCCGAGTCTTTACGTGCAGCAGCTTTTTTAGCCGCAGATGCTGTTCTTCCTGAGCCAGAACGTTCACCACCACCGGATTGCTTATTCACCGTCGCCCACGCAATTTCTGCTGCTTTTTCAGCTGAAACACCCTTTTCCATGTAGCCATCTTCAATATGCCGTGCTTTGCGTTTTTGCTTATCGGTGTATTTTGCTTTGCTATCGGTAGCCATATTCAGCCTCCATCATGTATTCAAAACAATGTTTTCAAAAATAATGTAAAAAACTTGATGGTGTTTGTGAGGAACTTACAGAATCAGGCAGGCATGCCAGCCTGATTCTGTAATGTGCAAATAAAAATTCATCTAGGGTAATTGCGCTTAATTAGTGGTAATCAGCTTTGCCATCATCCACTTTTATATTGCTGCTGGTGCTAGCCAATACAGTAACCAAAGCCTCAGCTTCAGCCAAATGTTGTTCAAGTTTTGGCAATGAAATGGCCGCTAATTGACGTACATCATCATCCTTTGATGATGAAGCGTCTTTGTACAATTCGATGGCAGCTTTGTGGGAATCTATTTGATTGTTGATGTAAGTAGCATCAAATGATTCGCCGTCGCGTTGCTCCAAAATATAAGTTTTCGCTTTTGCTGTCAGTTCAGCATCATCTGCAACTTCCAGCTTTTTTTTGCTGGCGAGCGCGCGCAGGTCTTTATTGCTGGTTGCGTGATCGGTAATCATTTTTCTGGCGTAGTCTTTTACTTCCGGGAAGGTTGCTTTTTGCAGTGCAAGTTTCCCAGCTTCAATTTCAGCAATCCCTTTTGCTGAGGCTTCCTCGATAAAATCGTCAGTATCAACATCCGCTAAAGCATTAAGGCTGGTTCCGAGCAGAGCTGCTAGAAGTACAAAGAATGCGACATATAAAAAATTTGCGTGTTTTTGATTGGTGGTTTTCATAATTTTCACCTCGCTAAAAATTTAATTTCTTCGTCATAAAAAATCTGGCAAAAGCTGATTTTTTGTTAGAGCAAATACTGCTACGCAATATCGAAGCCAATTTTCGTTTGCATGATAATTACTGAAATTATTTCTTGGTATTTTTGGTGAAATGATGATTTCGGTGAAATTTTTCTGTTTTTTGGTGTGACCCAAGAAATTAAATTCAATTTCGCCAGTCGTATATCTCTTGCAAGTAAGAGCACGTTAGAGCAGGGAAAGTTAACAGCTCACTTGGCTTGTAATTTTTGCAAGTTATTTACCGCATGATCGGGGTGGTCTGATATAGGTAATTGATAGATATATATTCAGCGGGCGAAGCTGATGTGTGAGGTAGGGATGTTAGGTAGAGATTTTAGGTAGGGAGTAAGACGCGACATTTTGCCCTGTAAATTCCTATCGCGCCCCGCTTGAAATCACCTTCTGCGCCCCCACGTTTGTCTCAACTGAATTGTCACTATTCGCTTGAGGTAATCCATGCGTATCGACCGTCTAACCAATCAATTGCAAGTTGCCTTGTCCGACGCCCAATCTCTCGCGCTAGGGCAGGATCACAGCCAGCTCGACCCAAGCCACCTGCTACTGGCGATGCTCGATCAAAAGGGCGCCGCCAGTGTGCGCCTGTTGCTGAGCCAAGCGGGGTTTGATGTCGCGGGCTTGCGCACAGCGCTCAATGAATATCTGGAAAACCTGCCGCAAATCAAAAATCCAACCGGTGAAGTCACTATGTCGCCAGACATGGTGCGCCTGTTGAATCTCGCGGATCGCCACGCACAAAAAGTGGGGGATAAATTTGTCTCCAGCGATTCGGTGCTGCTGGTATTGATGCAAGAAATGCAGGGTCCTATTACCGAGTTGCTGAAAAAACACGGCAATGCCCAGCGCTTGCAGCAGGCGATTCAAAAGGTGCGCGGCGGTGAGAATGTGGATGACGCTGATTCCGAAGGCAATCGCCAGGCCTTGGAAAAATACACAGTCGATTTAACCGCGCGCGCCGAAGCGGGCAAGCTCGATCCGGTGATTGGCCGCGACGATGAAATTCGCCGCACTATTCAAGTGTTACAACGCCGCAGCAAAAATAATCCGGTATTAATTGGTGAGCCGGGCGTGGGTAAAACCGCGATTGTAGAAGGTCTTGCGCAACGTATCGTCAACGGCGAAGTACCGGAAGGTTTAAAAGATAAGCGTCTCTTATCGCTCGATCTTGGCGGCTTGCTTGCCGGCGCAAAATTTCGCGGTGAATTCGAAGAGCGCTTGAAATCGGTAATCAACGAACTAAGCAAGCAAGAAGGCCGCGTAATTTTATTTATCGACGAGCTGCACACTATGGTCGGCGCCGGTAAAGGTGAAGGTGCAATGGATGCGGGCAATATGCTTAAACCTGCGTTATCGCGCGGCGAATTGCACTGCGTGGGTGCCACTACGCTGGATGAGTATCGCAAATACATTGAAAAAGATGCCGCACTTGAACGCCGCTTCCAAAAAGTCTTGGTCGATGAACCCAATGAGTCAGACACCATTGCAATTCTGCGCGGATTAAAAGAGCGCTACGAAGTTCACCACGGTGTGGATATCACCGACTCAGCGATTATTGCCGCGGCAAAATTGTCGCAACGTTACATTACCGATCGCCAATTGCCCGATAAAGCCATCGATTTAATTGATGAAGCCGCGAGTCGTATCCGCATGGAGATCGACTCCAAACCGGAGGAAATGGATCGCCTTGAGCGCCGTTTGATTCAATTTAAAATCGAGCGCGAAGCAGTAAAAAAAGATGAAGACGAAGCGAGCAGAAAACGTCTTGCCAAACTCGATCAGGATATTGATCGTTTCGAGCGTGAGCTGAATGATTTGGAAGAAATCTGGCGTGCCGAAAAAGCTGCGTTGCACGGCTCGCAAGAAATTAAAAGTCAGCTTGAGCAAGCGCGTTTGGAATTGGAAGACAAGCGACGCAAAGGTGATTTAACGCGCATGAGTGAATTGCAATACGGCATTATTCCGCAGTTGGAAAAACAGTTGGATATGGCCAGCCAAGCCGAAATGATGGAAATGAAACTGCTGCGCAATAAGGTGACTGAAGAAGAAATTGCGGAAGTGGTTTCCAAGTGGACTGGCATTCCCGTGTCCAAAATGTTGGAAGGCGAGCGCGATAAATTATTGCGTATGGAAGACGCGCTGCATCAGCGTGTTATCGGCCAGCATGAAGCTGTGGTTGCCGTCGCCAATGCGGTGCGCCGTTCGCGCGCCGGTTTGAGTGATGCCAATCGCCCTAATGGTTCGTTTTTGTTTTTAGGGCCAACGGGTGTGGGTAAAACCGAATTGTGCAAATCGCTCGCGGAGTTTTTATTCGATACTACCGATGCCATGGTGCGTATCGATATGTCTGAATTTATGGAGAAGCATTCGGTTGCGCGTTTGATCGGCGCGCCACCGGGTTATGTGGGTTATGAAGAGGGCGGTTATCTCACTGAAACTGTGCGCCGCAAACCTTACTCGGTAGTGCTGCTCGACGAAGTGGAAAAAGCGCATCCCGATGTATTCAATATTTTGTTGCAAGTATTGGATGATGGCCGCCTGACTGACGGCCAGGGGCGCACCGTGGATTTCCGCAACACGGTCATTGTGATGACGTCCAATTTGGGCTCAGACCGTATTCAGGAATTGGCGGAAGACAAATCGTTCGATACTGTAAGCTTCGATAGTTTTGTGAGCGATGATTCAAATAACTCGTTAAATAACGAGAACCGCTACAACGCGATGAAAGATGCGGTGATGGAAGTGGTGGGCAATCATTTCCGTCCGGAATTTATCAACCGTATCGATGAAGTTGTTGTGTTCCATCCGCTCGGGCGCGAACAAATTCGCGGCATCGCTGATATTCAATTGGAATTGCTGCGCAAACGTCTGGGCGAACGCGAGCTGAGTTTGGAATTGGATACTGATGTGATGGACAAGCTGGCGGCAGTTGGTTTTGACCCAGTGTACGGCGCGCGTCCATTAAAACGCGCTATCCAACAGCTGATTGAAAACCCGCTGGCGCAGGATATTCTCGCCGGCAAGTTTATGCCCGGCGCAATTATTCATGGTCACTTGCTGGGTGAAAAAATCGTGTTTGATCCCAAACAATTGAATTAACTATTTATCGTTACTTAAAATTATCGTTACTTAAAAACTTACGCCAATAAAAAAACGGCCATCAGTTTATGCTGATGGCCGTTTTTATTGATGCTGCGAAACTGCGATTATTCGCAGGCTTCGTCAATCGCTTGCTGTGCAATTTCACGCTGTTTGGCTTTATCTTCTTCAGTCAAATAAACCGTAATGCCTTCGGCGTTGACAGTTTTGATGCGCGCAACAGAATTTAATATCGCCAGATTCTCTCGGGCTTTGGAGCAGCGCTCAGGGTCTTTTAAAGAAGTTGGTTGCGCTTCTGTAGCCGTAGTTGCAGTCGTTGTTGCAGCGGCGGGGGCTGCAGTCGCCGGGGTCGGAGTTGGGTCGCTATGGCCGGTGCGGGTTTTTACCAATGTGGCCTTTACATTTTTGGGCGGGCGCTCACCGTAGTGAACCACGCCTTTGCTGTCAGTCCATGTATATACTTTTGCAGCCACTACACATTGGCTGGCGAGCAGGCCGAGTAACAGGCATCCGATAATCTGTGCGCGTTTCATGTTGTACCTTTTTAGTCATAGGCTTTTTGGGCAGTTCTGCGCCAACTATAGACCTTATGCTGAACATGCGAAACTGGGAAACGCAAATCTGTGAGGCTGCTCAAGCTGCCAATCCGATTCCGGATTTGGCGTTCGTATCTAGTTAAATAGATAGTCTTTTGATTAAAAAATCCGCAAATTGGCGTTAATTTCTTGACTTTGAAGCATATCTTGCCAAAATTGCCAGTCCTCCAGATGGCTGGCAGCTGGCCGATAATCACGGACTCATCTGCTTCCCACCAAGTCACCCTCTTGGTGAACCATCTGCTGGCGATGTTCCTACCAGAACATCACCTTAGAAAACCGCTGTTTACCTGCACGGTTTTCGCTGATCCGATCCTGACCTTGCCGGGTTTTGATCGTGGATCATTCACGGCGTTGGCCTGCCCTAAGTGCCGATGCTTTCCAGTGTGATTCTTTGCCGCATCCAACCTTTGGCTGTAACAGCCCTCTGGTAAAAGACACACGCGCATCTATGCGATTCACATCCTAAAAGGGGAATTATTGTGGAAATGCTTTCCGGCGGAGATATGCTCATCCGCGCCCTGAAAGACGAAGGCGTTGAATACGTTTTTGGTTATCCGGGCGGCGCAGCGCTGCATATTTACGATGCCATCTTTCGTCAAAAAGACGTTAAACACATTCTGGTTCGTCACGAACAAGCTGCTACCCATGCTGCCGACGGTTACGCACGTGCGACCGGCAAAGTGGGCACTGTGCTGGTGACCTCCGGTCCAGGCGCGACCAATGCCATTACTGGTATTGCGACGGCCTATATGGACTCTATTCCAATGGTGGTTATTTCCGGTCAGGTGATGAGTCACTTGATTGGTGAAGACGCTTTCCAAGAGACCGACATGGTCGGTATTTCTCGCCCGATCGTAAAACACAGTTTTATGATCAAACACGCTAGCGAGATTCCTGAGATTGTTAAAAAGGCATATTACATCGCTGCAACTGGCCGCCCAGGTCCGGTAGTTATCGATGTGCCTAAAGATCTGACCCATCCGGCGCACACCTTTGCTTACGAGTATCCCGAGAAAGTGAAGCTGCGTTCCTATACGCCAGCGACGCGCGGTCACTCTGGTCAGATCAAAAAAGCAGTACAGCTGTTGCTCGGTGCCAAGCGCCCGATGATCTACACCGGTGGCGGTGTAGTGCAGGGTAATGCTTCGCACTTGTTGAAAGAGTTGGTTGATCTGCTGAATTATCCGGTAACCAATACCCTGATGGGCTTGGGCGCTTATCCGGGCACTGCAAAAAACTTCCTCGGCATGTTGGGTATGCACGGCACCTACGAAGCCAATACTGCAATGCATCACAGCGATGTGATTCTGGCGGTAGGCGCGCGTTTTGATGACCGCGTAACTAACGCTGTGAGCAAGTTCTGTCCGACTGCCAAAATTATCCACGTGGATATCGACCCAGCATCCATCTCTAAAACCGTGGTTGCCGATGTGCCTATCGTAGGTGCGGTTGATAGCGTATTGAGCGAAATGCTGGCGCTTATCAAAGAGTCGGATGAAAAGCCCGACGCTGCTGCACTTGCCTCTTGGTGGGAGCAAATCAACGAGTGGCGTGAGCGTCACGGCATCTACACCAAAAATCGTTTCGATACTTCTGGCGATAAAATCAAACCGCAAGAAGTTATTCAGGCGATTTGGGAAGTGACCAAAGGCGATGCTTACGTGACGTCTGACGTAGGTCAGCACCAAATGTTTGCTGCGCAATACTACCGTTTTGATAAGCCGCGCCGTTGGATTAACTCCGGTGGCCTCGGCACTATGGGCTTTGGTTTGCCAGCCGCTATGGGCGTGCAAATGGCGGATCGCGATGCGACCGTTGTGTGCGTGACTGGTGAAGGTTCAATTCAAATGTGTATTCAGGAGTTATCGACCTGTACGCAATATCACTTGCCTGTAAAAGTGATTTGTTTGAACAACCAAGCGCTCGGCATGGTTCGCCAGTGGCAAGACATGCAGTACTCCAGCCGCTACGCGGAAAGTTTGTATGAAGATTCGCTGCCGGACTTCATCAAGCTCGCAGAAGCCTATGGCCATGTGGGTATGCGTGTAACCAAGCGCGACGAGCTGAAACAAAAATTGGAAGAATGTTTTGCGATGAAAGATCGCGTGGTGTTTATGGACATCATGGTTGATCAAAGCGAACACGTTTACCCGATGCAGGTTGCACAGCAATCCATGCGCGATATGATTTTGAGCAAGACGGAGCGCACCTGATATGAGACGCATAATTTCTGTATTGGTTGAAAACGCTCCCGGCGCACTCTCACGTGTAGTGGGTTTGTTCTCCCAGCGCGGTTACAACATTGAAAGCCTCACTGTTGCGCCAACGGAAGACGGAACCCTCTCGCGCTTGACGCTGACCACCTTGGGCGACGATCACAAAATCGAGCAAATCACCAAACACCTCAACAAATTAATTGATGTTGTTAAATTGGTTGATTTGACCGAAGGCTCGCACATCGAACGCGAGCTGATGCTGATCAAAGTAAAAGCATCCGGCGCGCAAAGGGCAGAGGTTAAACGCTGTGTGGATATTTTCCGCGGCCAAATCGTGGACGTCACCAGCACTCTCTACACCATTCAAATCACAGGCGCGAGCGACAAGCTCGACGCGTTTTTACAAGCTGTCGGCGATGCAGCGATTATCGAAGTGGTGCGCACCGGCGTGTGCGGTATTTCGCGCGGCGAGAAGGTGTTGAGTTTGTAAGTTGATGCGTTAAAAACGAAAGGCCGATGCTTGAAAAGCATCGGCCTTTTTCTTTTCTGCTAGTTGTACGGGAGAGCTATGACAAAGCGTTTGCCATTCGATTTTGCTCAGCCCTCGCACATAGTCGCTCCGCAATTAATCGGCTGCGAGTTTTTAGTGAATGGTGTTGGCGGGATTATTGTAGAAGTTGAAGCTTACGATCAATCCGAGCCAGCATCGCACACATTTTCTGGCCCTAGTGTGCGCAATGCTTCTATGTTTGGTGCGCCCGGTTGTGCTTATGTTTATCGCTCCTACGGAATTCACTGGTGTTTGAATTTTGTATGTTCGCCGGAGGGGCATGGGGCAGGTGTTTTAATTCGTGCGATTCAACCAACTCACGGATTGGAAATAATGCGCGAGCGGCGCGGTGTTGAATCAGAGAAACTACTTTGTGCAGGGCCGGGGCGCGTAGGGCAGGCGTTGGAGATTGTGCATGCATTTAATGGGCGATCACTCGCACAAAAACCATTTCAGTTATTACCTGCATTTGCGCCGATTCATGTTGTAAGTGGTCCGCGTATCGGCATTTCCAAAGCGATGGATTTACCTTGGCGTTTTGGTTTGGCGGGTTCGCCGTTTTTAAGTAAACCGTTTCGCTAATCGCTTAGCGATTGGGTTCGCGTAGCTGGCTCCAAAATGCATTCACAATCGGGCTTTTTAAGCGTTTTTCCATCACGCAAATCCCTGTGTCATAAGGCCCCAAATCTGGCTGTGGATCAAAGCGTTTTACTTTGTCGGCCAGCGGGCTGTTATCCACTACGATTTGTGGTGCAACACCAACACCAAAGCCCAAGCTCACCATACTTACAATCGCTTCATTACCTTTTACTTCCGCATAGATATTCGGTTTGATGCCGAGCGATCCAAACCAATTGTTTAATCGCTCGCGCGCCAATCCTTCCTCGGGGATGATCACCGGAATTTCTTCCCAGTTTTTTCCTTGCCAGTCTTCATTGCTTGCTGTGATAAAAATCAGCGGCGAGCTATTGATCGGTTTAAAGCTAACGCCAGCGGGCAGCTTGTCGGGCTTGGCGGCAATCGCAATATCCTCTTCCCCAGCCAATATGTGCTCGATGGATTGCGCCGGGTCGCCGGTGTGTAACTTGATTGCAATACCCGGATGTTTGACTCGGAACTCGGTGAGGATTTCGTAGAGAAAGCTGTAGCTGGCAGTGACCGAGCAGTAGATGCTGAGCTGCCCGTGTAGCTGATCGGCCTGTGCGAGCAGCGATTCCTGATAGGTCTCCCACTGGCGAATCACCTCTTTGGCAAATTCCAGAAACTGTTCGCCTTCGTGGGTCAGCACTACCGAGCGGTTGTCGCGCACAAACAGGCTGACTTTTAAGTCGTCCTCAAGTTGTTTGATGTTGCGGCTCAATGTGGATGGGCTGACATGGGAGCTGGCAGCGGCGCGACCAAAATGCAGGCTGCTGGCGAGATTGCAAAACAAGCGGAGTTTGGTGATATCCATAAGCAGCTCTAATAGCTTTGTTGCATAAACTGAAATATTGAATTGCGAATATATCATTTTACGCGATGCGGGTGTTTCTCTACACTGGCGGCCTTTTATCCAATCTGCCCTATTTGATGGGGTGGTCATATCCCAACAGGAGTCTGTTATGCACGTTTATTACGATAAAGATGCTGATCTTTCTATCATCCAAGGTAAAAAAGTAGCCATCATCGGTTACGGCTCACAAGGTCACGCGCACGCGTGCAACCTGAAAGATTCAGGTGTTGATGTAGTTGTTGGTCTGCGTACCGGTTCTGCAACTGTTAAGAAAGCTGAAGCTCACGGCCTGAAAGTAACTGACGTTGCTACCGCGGTTAAATCTGCTGACGTAGTAATGATCCTGACTCCGGATGAGTTCCAATCAAAGCTGTATAAAGAAGAGATCGAGCCAAACATCAAGCAAGGCGCTACTTTGGCTTTTGCTCACGGTTTTGCGATTCACTACAACCAAGTAGTTCCACGCAAAGATTTGGACGTAATCATGGTTGCGCCAAAAGCACCTGGTCACACTGTACGTTCTGAATTCGTACGTGGCGGCGGTGTACCTGATCTGATCGCTATCTTCCAAGACGCATCAGGCAAGGCGAAAGATACTGCTCTTTCTTATGCATCAGGCGTAGGCGGCGGCCGTACCGGTATCATCGAAACTACCTTCAAAGACGAAACTGAAACTGACCTGTTCGGTGAGCAAGCAGTTCTGTGTGGTGGCGCAGTTGAGCTGGTTAAAATGGGCTTCGAAACTCTGGTTGAAGCAGGCTACGAGCCAGAAATGGCTTACTTCGAGTGTTTGCACGAGTTGAAGTTGATTGTTGACCTGATGTTCGAAGGCGGTATCGCCAACATGAACTACTCAATCTCTAACAACGCTGAATACGGTGAGTATGTAACTGGTCCGCGCGTAATTAACGAAGAATCACGCAAGGCTATGCGCCAAGCGCTGAAAGACATCCAAACTGGTGAATACGCTAAGAAGTTCATCCTGGAAGGTCAAACCAACTACTCTTCAATGACTGCTGCTCGTCGTAATAACGCTGCGCACGGCATCGAAGTTGTTGGTACCAAGCTGCGCGCTATGATGCCTTGGATTCAAGCGAACAAAATCGTTGACCAAACCAAGAACTAAAATTCTGGTTGTTGTTTTGGCAATAAAAAAACCCGCATTTTTTGCGGGTTTTTTTATGCATTCATGACTCTATTACCAAGAGCTCAGTAGCTCTTTACAGGCCTGATCCATTGCTGTTTGCAATTGGGTGTAGTTTGGATTTTGTAGCTCCGCAGGTTCGGTTAGATCGGGTAAATCCAGTTTCTGCATTTCAGCAAAACCACCGGCAAACAGGTTGGCGATATAAATAATGTCCGACAAGTTTCTGGGTTGTTGAATGGTGGGGCGAGGGATATCCGTTTCTTTTACTGCTTCGATGATCTCCTCGGGCAGGCCTAGAGCATCCAGAAGTACTGCGCCAATGCTCTCGTGCCACTGAGCTACTAAATAGGCAGCTGTCTGTGGGCGTTCGACCAGCTCCTGATAGTTGGATACACGGTGCAGCATAAAAAAAGCCCCTAAGTCGTGTATCAGTCCTGCCAGCAGGGCGCTCTCTGCTGTGATGCGCGGTGTAAATTGTTTGGCTAGCACTTGTGCAATAGCGGCAGTTTTCAGGCTGTGGATAAAAAACTCATTAAGTTGCTCTGCAAATACGGAGGCTTTATGTGCCTGCGCAAGTTGCGCAAGTGCGCAGGCTAGTGCAACCGATCGCGCTGTATTAATACCGGTGCGGCTTAGTGCCTTTTCAAGATCGGTAATGGTCTGAGCTGAGGGGTTATAGGCAGCAGAATTGGCAAGGCCTAGCACCTTGCTGGTCACTAATGGGTCGTGTTGTATTTCGTGAGCAATTTCTTTTAGGTCTGTTGAATCGCTGCGCATCGCTTTTGAGATGCGTACCGAGACATCAAAACAGGTTGGAAAGATGATATCCCCTTCGAGTTCTTTGGCTATATCTTCAAGTAACTGAAAGCGCTTGGTTTTCAATTCCTTGGCAGGTATTTCATCCATATCGATAGATTCCGGCAAACAAAGTAATAGTGAGGACTGCTTCAAACTATATCCCAAACTGCCGGTGTGCGCAGGTTCTTCTTGCCTTTATAAATAAGCGGGAATATCTCGCCTGAATGATGCTGCGAAAATATATGCAGCCTATATTTGGTGTGTACAATGGCGCCCCCGGCTCCATCGCCATAACAGAGGTTGATCATGACTAATCACGAGCAAGAGCAAGGCAGACCCATCGATGCCGGTGATCACGAAGACCCCTTGCCATTTGGGGACTTGGTTGAAGAGGTGTCTGAAAACGGGAAAAAGGTGCGCCATAAGGGTGTCTATCTGTTGCCAAACCTGTTTACCACAGGGGCTTTATTTGGTGGTTTTTATGCCATCGTCTCTGCTATGAACGGTAATTTTACCCATGCGGCCATCGCTATTTTTGTCTCCATGCTGCTTGATGGTATGGATGGTCGTGTCGCGCGTATGACCAATACTCAAAGTGCGTTCGGTGAACAGTACGACAGTCTTGCCGATATGGTGTCCTTTGGTGTTGCACCGGCATTGGTGGTGTTCAGTTGGGTGTTGCAGGATTTGGGGCGTTGGGGTTGGGCGGCAGCGTTTATCTATATGGCTTGCGCGGCTCTGCGTCTTGCGCGATTTAATACGCAAATCGGTGTTGTTGATAAAAAGTACTTTATCGGGCTGGCAAGTCCTGCGGCTGCATCGGTTATTGCAGGCATGGTGTGGGTCTGGTCGACATCCTTCCCAGGGGAGTCTTGGGGAATTGTGGTTGCGGTAGTGACTGCGCTTACCGGTTTATTGATGGTATCCAATTTTCGCTATACCAGTTTCAAAAGTCTGGATTTTCGTGGGCGTGTGCCTTTCGCATTTATGTTGCTGGTGGTGTTGGTGTTTGCATCGCTCATTATTTATCAGGAGCAGGGCATATTTGCGATAGCGGTAATTTATGCGCTCTCGGCGCCTGTCATAAAAGGTGTTGGTGCTGTATTTGGTGGCGCAAAAAAGACCGGTGCGACTAAATAGTCGGCATGTTGTTTCTTTGTTGTCTGTAATTCCAAAAAAATGAAAATAAAGCTTGCGCGGCGAGGGTTGGATTCATATAGTGCGCGCCCTCGCCGAGCATGGCTGGCTGCGAAAGCGGCTTGATGTAAATGTTCGGCGGTTTGTAAAAAATTAATGAAAATTAAGGGTTTACAAACGAAAAAAATAGCGTAATATGCGCGCCTCGCTTAGCGGCGAGCGGTGAAAAAACGAAAGCAAGCAGCTTTGCGTGAGGTCACCGGCAAGCGAAATCTGAAAAAAGAAACGTTTGCGAAAATGAAGATGATGCGTATAATGCGCGTCCCACGGTTGAGCCGAAGCGCTAACCGGTTTTTTAACAAGACAGATCAAGCAATGCGTGTGGGCACTTGCGGATGGTGATTGGCGACAAGCAAATTATCAGAAGAAGTGAA